>CAZOAL010000081.1:0-36446 GCA_964577695.1 uncultured bacterium
ATGAACGGGCGAGCCGTGCTCGTCCGAGAATCGGACCCGCTCTACTTCCTTCCCTCCTTCCTTCTAATTTCTTAATTTGCAAATTTGCTCATTTTAATGATTAGATGGCATTTCTGTAAAGATTCATCATATCTTGTTCGGTACATGGGCGTGGATTTGTCAGGTGGCATCCGTCTGCCATCGCCTTCTGTGCCAGAACCGGAATCATCTCTGCTGTGACCTTCACCTCTCGCAGGCGTGACGGGATGCCGACCGCTTTGCACAACTGCACGACCTGATCAATTGCGGCCTGTGCCGCTTCATCCGCCGATAGGGCGTGGATGTTCACGCCAAACGCCGCGGCAATGTCTCGCAGACGCTCCCTGGCGGCATCTCGGTTGAACGCCATTGTGTATGGAAGCAAAATGGCGTTGGCAAGCCCGTGGTGCAAACCGGCGACTGTCGAGAGCGGGTGTGCCAGCGAATGGGTGACGCCAAGCCCTTTCTGGAACGCGATGGCCCCCATCATCGCGGCGATCATCATGTCGCCGCGCGCCTCAAGGTCGAGTCCATTTTCGACAGCGCGGCGTAAGTTTCGGGCGACCCGCTTGACCCCTTCCAGCGCGATGGCGTCACAGATTGGGTGATAGATTGTCGAAAGGTACGCTTCAAGGTTATGGGTGAGGGCATCCATCCCCGTCGCGGCGGTCAAGCCCTTCGGCAATCCAACGGTCAATTCGGGGTCAGCGATGACCACTTTGGGGAGCAGATGTGGGCTGAAAATCACCGTCTTGCGCTCTAGCGATTTTAGCGTAACGACGGCGCTGCGTCCGACTTCGCTTCCCGTGCCAGCGGCGGTTGGAATTGCCAGCATCGACGGGAGGTTCGACGTAATCTTTTCCGCGCCGCCGCGGAGGTCATCGTACTCCTCCAGCGGCAGCTCATGGGTCGATTTCAGACAGATGAGCTTGGCAATGTCCAACGGACTCCCACCGCCCATGCCGACGACGAAATCGCAGCCTTCCTTCTGGAATACTTCCACGCCATCGAACACATCTGCCTCAATCGGATTGCCGTGAACGCCGTCAAAGATCGCGTAGTCGATGCGTGCGGCTTCAAGCCGTTTCGTAACCTCATCCGCCAGCCCCACCTGGCGAATTCCCTTGTCTGTCACCAGTAAGACCTTGTGGGGTGAAAACGCTGACAGTTGCTCTGCGAGTGTATGGATCGTCCCGTTGCCAAAGACGATTTTGGTTGGAAAACTAAAGATGGATGGGGGCATATTAGTGTGTCTCCTTCAAATTGGGGGACTCATCCCAAACTCCCGCCCAAAACCCGAATCGAATTAAAGAAATAAGCCACTACGTTTATGACAGTTCGCTGATATGTCTGAAGATAACAAGATTCTCGAACTCTCGAAATTCTATTGAGAAACTGTTAAAGACATCACGTCTGCCCAAGATCAGAAGGGGTTGATCGTTCTGGATCCAACCCACTTCTGCCTGAAATGAATGGGGGCCAATTTGCATTTCGACCTGGCGATAGATGACAGGTATTCGTCCGCCTGCGCCGCCAAGTGACTTCATCTGATCGGTTGGGGAGGTCGTTAAACCTAGCCGGATACCCGTTTGCTTCGTTATCACAGACACATCGGCACCGGAGTCGATCAGCATGATGCGCCTGCAATACCGTCCCCCATGAAGTAAGCGGATCTGGGCACAAGGACGCTTGACTACGCCGGTCGGAGTCACGATTGAGCTATAGTGGAAGGTGACTATAGAATCATTTCCTCCGGCGGATACAAATAGGCTAAAACATAGTCAGTCGAGACTTTTTCGGCTGACGTAATGACTTCCAGTTCATTTTTACCGTGGGCGAGGATCTCCTGACCGAATATGGCGATAAATTCGCCAGCATACTGTTCGCTGATTTCAGGATGATCTGATAGCCATTTTTCTTCTGTTGCTTCATGTACAGTCATGTTCGACGCACCTCCTGCCGTGATGTGGCGTGCTGTGACTTTATCGAGCAGGTTGAGCGTAGCGAAATCCCGATCTATCGGGGCACCGCATCAGGTCGAACCTCCAGTTCCTCTAGTACACTGTCAAATTAGTCTTGATAAGTTGTCATTCCTTTGGACTCAACGGGTCTTTCCAAGATAGAATCTTGGGCTACGATTGGATCCGCCGAATAATTCGTCAACACGCCGTAGCACAAGTCATTAATTCCGACTCGCCAACGCCCGCTCATAGTAATGCCGATGGGAGATGACCTCAACGCCCAACTCACGGGCGCGTTCAACTAAACTGCGGATAATTCGCATGTCCGGGTCTTCACGGTTGGACCAATCGTGCTGACAGTATGACCACACGAAATCGGATTCCGCAACGTGTTCCACACCCTGACAGATGCGCTCAATATACTCGTCCACCTTCTCCCAACCCAGTATCCCCCGCAGATAGCAGTCCTGCCAGCCCTGGATGGGTAACTCCAGAATATCGCCAAATCCCTGCGGTTCGTACCAGAAGGGTTGCACCGTGAACGGCGTTGGCTGGTAGTCCTTTTCGTTGCGCCCGTAGGTTCGCGTAAAGCGAATGCTGTGCCGATGCAATACTTCCAAAATATCCGGGCGATCGCTCAACCCTCGATAGTAGTTCCAGGGACCACACATCCCAAGCGGCTCAACGCCCAACCGTTGACGTAACACCGCGTTGACCTTCTCCATTTCCTCCTGGAGCTGGTCGATTGAACCGCCTCGAACAATCTGCGTGGTGCCATCGGGGAGTTCGATGCAAACTGTCTTGAGGAGCCGATGGCTATAGGTGTGATGCTCAATGTCGAACAGCGGGTCTTCGACAAAGGGGAGTAGTTGTTCTGTGTTCTCCTCAATAACTTTGCCGACGAGAAACATCGTACACGGGGCTTCGAGCTCCCGGTGCAATGTTCCCATCGTATCAAGAAAACTGCGCGTAACTTCTGGACGTCCTGCTGCTTCAACGTCATAACCAATGAGTAGGGTTGACATCTGAGTTCCTCCTTTGAAAATAGGCTGATGAGCCCAAGTTGTACAAGACGAGATTCAATTCCACAAAAGTGGATTTTTGCTTTTAGCCCAGGTCTTGAGATCGGTACTGTGTCATCCGATCAATGAAATGTCACGTAAACGGTGGTAATATTATCCGTTCCACCGGCCTCATTTGCCCGATTGATTAACACATTGACTTTCTCGGTGTGCCCTAAGTTTTCCTCAATAACAACCTGGAGCAGTTGGTCATCCTTGACCATGCCGTACAACCCATCGCTACAGATTAACAGGGCGTGGCTGGCAGACATCTGGTGGACAAAACAATCCGGAGCGATCGTCCGCTCTATCCCAAGTGATTTGTAAATGATATGCCGTTGTGGGTGATTCACTGCATCTTCCGGTGCTAATGTCCCTATCCGAACCAAACGAGCGACCAACGAATGATCATCTGTCAGTTGTTCAATATTTTCCCCGCTAATCAGGTAGGCGCGTGAATCCCCGATATGAGCGAAGTAGGCGCGCTGATTGATAACCAGGCTGAGTGTGGCAGTTGAGCCCATCTCGTTTCCACCGGCAGCCTCGATAATCGCATCGTTGGCTTTTTGCAGGACACCACTGACCCACTGAAGCCATTCCGAATCTGTTTTCTGATGGAACCTCGCCTCGCAAAGCAGTTCACCCCAGCTTCGTTGGCACGTTTCCACAACAATCCTGCTTGCGAGGTCGCCTGCCGTTGCCCCTCCTATGCCATCAGCAACGAGGTAGAGCCCCACCGTGATGGGTTGGGATTGGGCATAAATGGCTGTTGACTGAGCAAAATACGCATCTTGATTTTGCCTGCGATACCGCCCGATATCACTCCCCGCGCCCCACCGGTGGTGACGTATCGCAAGCAGGGAAATCAACTCATTCTTGACAGCGTCCACCGATTCAGGGCGATTAATCGCATCCGGTTGTAAACCGGTCACCAGGAAACGGTGTAACGCGGGGGGCAAACACCTGGTTTCATCTTCGTTGTGTGTTTGTTCCTCAACCGCATCGAAACTGGGAGGGGCATAAAGCCTCCCAAACAGTAACCGATAGCAAAGAGCGGCAAGGGCGTAAATATCTGATGCAACCCCAATCTCCCTCAACCGATTGCTCTGCACCTCTGGAGCGGCGAAGTTCGGGTCTACCCACAGGAGCCCCTTGTGAATACAGCGTTCGGTGTCTATTGGTATATCCATCGCATGCGCTAATTCGTAAATAAAGACACGTCCCTCATCTGGATTCCACTGGACAGAGGAAAAATCGTTGAGCAATGTATGGGCGCTATGAAGTTTTTGCAGGGTTTGACAGAGCGACAGCATGACTCGGACCACCTCTCGCCACCCTTCAAAATGGACCGCCTGCAACGGTGCGAGCGAACGGGGAGCCGTGCAGATGAGATAACGCCGCTCCCCCTCATCAAGCGTCTCAATGAACCTTGTCAGGGTCGGATAGGTAACGGTCTGAAGCCTTTTTATTTCTTCGTCAAAAGGATTTTGACCCGCGAGTGATTCCTTCACCAGAAATGCCTTGTCTTTAGATGAGGCAAGATAAACGTTGAACCCCTCCCCTTGCGTCAGCAGGTGATCAATCTGATAGTTCTCACCAATCTGTGAGCCGACTGAAAGTGGAGGCAGGGCGTGGGATGCCATCTCCTGCGATGCCAACGTTGCCCCGCACTCGTCACAATAATTCGCTCCCCCTGGATTCGAGGTGCCACAGGACGGACAGTTTATCTGTGCCTCTGCAGGTTCTGTCGGAGGCACGGCGTCGTGCGCCTGCCCAACCGCCTCTGACACTGAAGGTTCAGCCGCATCGCTTGCGTCAATGACCGATTCCGGTTCGTGGAGCGAGACTTCGTTTTGGAGATTTTCTTCCGGTTCATCTTCTTTTGTTAAGTGAGTTGTTGCGTCCATAGAATTCACCAATTAAATCAGACTGGCGGCGTATAAGCCCTTATATTCTGGGTAAATCTTTTTGAGATTGGAATCCGTTTTCACGTAATCGTTTCTGCCAAGGGCATTCTTGTTACGGATATGCCCTTTGGGATGGATATTTTGGGTCGCCAAATAGGATTCAATTGCGTGTAAGGCTTTGTAGAATGAAACGGTTACAACCCAGTCAGCGAAGTCCTGATTATTCGCTTTTTGGAGGTAGGAGAGAGTCCTTGCTGCATTTTGCTGCTTTTGAATATGTTGAGTCTGAGTGGGCATATCTATGCGTAATAAAAGCGTTCAAAATCATCCGTGGTTATATCTTCTGTTACATATTCTGCATCAAAGCGTAAACCGGGGTATTTGTCGCTGACTTCTATTTCAATCTGAGCGAGCTGTTTAACCAGATTCAGAGAATATTCGGTGATCTGGATAATGATCTCGGCATAATCTCTGTCTATCCGAATGTAAGCGGCTTGAACGGGGGGTATCACCTTTAATTTGTCCTGGTAGAACCTTTTTACTTTTTCCCATGATACATTGGGGAAGGGCTGAAATGAGGATAATTCAGCTATTTTGCTGAATTCTGCTTGAATCATTTGCTTTATCCCATCAATTTCATTTTTAAGCATGTTTGTCACCTCGGAAAGAATCTCTGCTTTCAATATGCTGAACTCGGACTAAACACTGAAGCCGGTTGTTTGAGCCATCATGGAAAAATTGAGATCAGATATTGTTTCTGTCTCGTCTTCTTTTGTTGCGTGAGTCGTTGCGTCCATAAATTCACCTGAAGCGAGTTTTTAGGCAGCTTGACTGTGAAGCGTTACTGTAAGAGGCTTTTGCCCTTTCAGAGCACTGACTTTTAGGATAGAAAAGCCAATAAGGTTTCCGGCATCATCAACCTTCTCCATGACAGCATCATTTGCAGTTTCCCTGAAATATCCTGCTTTTCTTTCAAAGATGACTTCAAGGTAATCTCCCTCTTCATCATACCCAATTTTTAGTTCCTTTGCCATAGTACATCCCCCTTCTTAATGGTATCAGTGAAATAAGCCGTCAGAATAAACAAGTCAGCCGGTAAGACTTTAACAACAATACACAAATACTTTTGGGTTACTGGAGTAACGTCATAATACCGGTAGAATAACTCCACTTGTGAGTCGGTCCGCGATCTGACAATCTTATCAGGATTAAGCAAGGTTTCCTGTAATTTATCAAGCTGTCCAATCATTTCTGGATGTTCGGATTCGATATGCACATGACGTTCATCTGTTAATCTCACTTTTCTGTTGTGTATATCTGTGAGAATTCTCATCATACTTTTACTCTCCTTTCTCATGATTTTGGGGAGAGTATACCATGAAGTTGGTGCAACATCAACAGCAACACCGACGAAATAAAACTCTTATTTTCTTTTTTTATTTCGATTGGTTTCGCATAGATTATAACTGTATTCTACGAAAGATATAGCTGTACTGTCTGCCTGTATGTTGCCGTTCATAGGTAATCCCGTGTTGCTGCTCCAGTATCTCCTTCTGTTGTCTTATCCCAAGCCTGCGTCCCACCTGATGACCTTGTAATCCAAGCCTTCTACCAACTCTCTCATCTAACATCAAGGCAATATCTATAGCGTCAAGCTCTTCGGCTTGTGGTAATTGAGCAAGCCATCGCGCCATCTCTTGGTAATTGGCAAGTCTCTCATCCGCTTTGCTTTCATTGTCTCCTGCTCTTTTCACGATTTCTGCACACGTCTGACTACAGAATTTTCTTTTCCTATCTGTTGAGTAAAAGAGATTGTGACAATCCGGGGCTTTACAGCGTCGAAATGTCCTATGCTTGTTAATCACATCTATGATTTCGATGTAGGCTTGATGGAGGATGAGGTCGGATGGCAGCAGGTCGTGCCAGACAGGGGTGCTAACTAAATGTCCCCGTCGGGGCAGCACGATAGGCTGGGATTTCCCCTCTCGCTTGATATGCCGTTCAAGTGTTTCCCAGGGCTCGTCCAATGGTCCGATGAAAACCATCTCAAAGCTGGCCAGGGATTTGATTTTTTGATTCAGCCAGTCCAGCGCGTGTGCGTCAAAGTGTTGCCTACCCTCAACCAACCCTTCCACACACTTGCGCAGATGCTGGTAATTTTCCTGAAGTGTTAAGAAATCGTCGCTCTTCCACCAGCTTCCTAATTTCAGGTTGCCCTCTCTGAGGTCGAAATAGTCCATCATGTCTTGTCCGACATAAAAGCCGCGACCGCCTCCGTCAGGGTAATAGATGTATCCTGTGGTGTTCGGGGCGCGCACGTTGTCGGACGGAGAATTGAGCGTTAAAGGCGGAGGTTGAAAGTGCTGCCACACCTTTTGATGCAAGCGTTTTCTATCCTCTACTGAGAGGCTGCTGTCAGGCAAATGCAAATTGTAAAGTGCGACCAGATAATCGCGCCCCCGTTTTTTGGGGGTTGATTTCTTGTTCTTATCCATTTCAATCCACCTGCTTACACGATTACCCCTACCAGTGAAGTCGGCCGCTTCAGCGACCGCTTTTTCTTAGAAGCATAACCAACGTTTCGATTGACATCTCCGTGGTATGCTTGGGGCGGGTCGGCCCGCCACAGCGAACCATATTCTTGCGGCGCACCCATACACTTGTCGGGTCCTGCTGCTGGATGTGGTCACACAGTAACTTCATATCAATCCCGTCAACATCTCGGCGCACGACGATTCCCGCGGACTGAAGTTCTGGGTTTCGGAATACAATCACATCGCACCGGTCTTGTGTAAACGCCAAGCCGGTGAGATGCTGTTCGGTTTCGTTAATCAGTACCCGATACGCACCCACCGAAACCACCGGGAACCGCGTCCAGTCAATGCTGGTATGCCTGACGAGATGCTTGTATTGGGCATACGTGGGTAAGCCGGTGATACTGTAATACAGATAGCTTTCGCCCAACTTTTTTGCCTCATCGAGAATTTGGGAAAACGCCTCTTCTAACTCCCTCCCGTCAATCTGGTCTCGGAGTTTGTAGATAAGCCACTTGAGCGAATTGTACCCACGCGGCAAGATGACCTGATGTTCAACTGAATCGGTACAGTACGCCGCGAGGTTCTTGAATCCCATAACCGCACTTGGGGCGCGGGTCTGGTCACCTCATAGAGTGTTGCGAGATTGTGGTACATTTTTCTCCTTTTTAGCGGGAGGGTAGCTGTATGGGCTCACGACCCACTTACCGCCAATGACCCATTAGCTGTTGGTGATACAGGGAGGGTAGCTGTATGGGCTCACGACCCACCCCATTCCTTTCTCCCGACATCAAAGCAAGGGAGTGTATTGCACCTAAGTGGAGAGGGTTTAATTCGATAGCCTTTTGATATGATAGAATTGCTTTTTGGTCATTCCACATAATAGACTCATAAACTATACCCATTTGGAAATGCGTCTCTGCATTGTTTGGGTCAAGGGCAATTCTCTGCTCAAAAGAGCTTTCAATAAGACGCTTGGTTTCTTCCTCACGTGGGTCGTCCTCGTCGTCGTAGAAAAACCAACCAAAAGACCAAACAAGGTTTATATATGTTTCGCTTTTGTGCATATCTTCGCCTATATGGGTACGGAAATCTTCGATAGAAGATTCCGTTGCCCAAGCAAACGCTCGACAGAGCAGACGATAGTATATCTTCGCTTGCTCTGATTCACCAGCTGCTCTCACATACGCCATAATGGAGGAATGATTGTCACGGTAACGTCTCGCCTGATTTATTGTTAAGTATTCAGGAACCCAAGGGCGATAAGGCGTTTTAAGTGGAGTGGGTAGTAATACGTTACGGTCAAATTCACGATGATTATCGTAATGTTCAATGAACATCTCTAAATAATAGACAGGTAGGATTTCAAACCGTTTTAACGCAGCAACGCTAGGCTTGAGTTTATCAGGTAGTTTGTCTGCGCGTTCCACGAACCAGTTTTTCCAACTGACAAAATCAAATGGCATATCTTTGTATAACTGTTTGATTCGCCCTGTAAGAAAGCTGCTGCCGCCACCACTGCGTTGAGGGGGCTCAAGCCCATAAGTTAAGAAGCAGATGTTTTCGTAACATTGCTTCCCGATAATTTTGGTGTATCCATTGTGTTTATTGCAAATATGAAGGAAGTGTTGCATTCGTGTGCCGCAGAATTCACAGGATGTCCATGTATCATGGTTTATGTCATCTTCATTATCGTCGCTGACTTCCCATTCTCGTGCGGCGTCGTATTCATTATCAGCGTTGGAGAACTGCATGAGTGCATGATAAAATGCAGTTCGCTTACTGTAACTCTTTGTTGGCATGGTATCTCTCCACTAGGGGAGTTCCTGTTGTTGCTTTGTGGGGAACCATCTGAAACTTCATCTGTTGGTCGAGGACCTTGGCAATGCACTGAAGCATCAAGACGGCATCGCCAAGCTGGTGGTCTTCGTAGTCGGTTTCCTCCAGATTGTCGATGACTTCTGCGGTCATCCCCACACGAGCGGCCAGTTCCTGTTGGGTCAATCCGGCTTGATGACGAAGGTCGTAAATCTGTCGTGCAATTTTAGATTTCACCCGTTCCGCTTCCAATGAGGCCAGTCGTTCGGGGTCCTCTTTGATGTAGAGGTGGTGGAGAATCTCCACTGCGTCGGTTGTGGTTCGTTTCTCTTGGCTCATAAGTGAATCTCCTGTTTTTTGCTGAAGTCCGCCTTCGGTTGAGCCAGCAAAAGCCGAACATGCCGAGGATAGCGATAGTGAATAGAACAAGGGTGGAAGGTTCGGGGATCACCTGCTGTTGTGGATTAGCTCGGAAGATACCTTCCCGACCATCTGCAAGCTTTGCCCAAAATGCCAACTGCCCGTTGTTGTTGTTGCCATCATTGAAAAGAAAAAGATTGGTAACTATCGAGCCGTCCAGTGGGGCACCAGTCCTGATTACCTTATCCGCCACAGGGTCATGACCCGTGAAAATGCCTGCCTGACCAGCACCACCCAGATTGGCCCAAAACGCAACGGTTCCAGTGTCGTTGATCGATGGGTCGATAAAACCGGTAAACGTGCCACTGTCATCGGCGATAGTGTTTGTAGAGCCACCGTTGCCAGTGAACACGCCAATTCCCCCGGCGTCAAGGACAGCGACAAAACCGACTGTGCCGTTGCTGTTGATCGAAGGGGCAGAGAGAAAACTGGAGAACATCCCGCTGGGATCTGCAATGGTCGTTAAAGGGCCGCCGTTTCCAGTAAAGATGCCCTTCTCTGCGCTCGTGTTGAAAATAGCGAAAAACGTGACTGTCCCACTGTTGTTAATCGAAGGGCCTCCAAAACTTGAAAACGTGGACGTGTCTGCGATGGTCGTTGTCGAACTCGCGTTGCTGGTAAAGATACCAAAACCACCGACATCCAGACGACCCGAAAATGCGACTGTCCCACCATCGTTTATCGCCACGCCACTAAAACTGGAGAAACCTCCACTGGAGTCTACTCTAGTGGTCAGAGGGCCACCATTCCCCGTAAAAACACCACTCCCGCCGTCGTTGTCTAGACGGGCGGAAAACGCTACCGTTCCACTATTATTTATCGAAATACCAGAGTCCAAGCTGGGAAACGCGCCCTTGACGACAATAGTGGTCAAGGCACCACCACTCCCGGTAAAGATGCCCGCCTCACCGTCGTCAAACCCGCCCAAAAATGCTACGATACCACTGTCATTTATAAAAGCGGCCGTGCTAAAACCCGAAAACGCCCCGCTCGTATCTGCGATAGTGGTAAAGGTATAGAGCGTAGCTTCTCCACTCAACGGCAAGCAGAGCAGCAAGCTTATTACTGTGACAAACACAATTTGATGAGATTTCATAGAAATCTTCGCGGCGGAAACCTCGCCATGATTTCGATAAACTCAATCCTAGTCATGGCGGGGAGAGAGCAGGAAACCTGCACGCCGCGCCTCCTGATTTTTCCTTGAAATGTAACGATTTTGCGGAGCGAAAACCACCGCGGCGCTGACGAAACGCTTGCAAGCGATAGAGGAGATGCGCCGTTGGAACTGGTGGCAGCGACTGTTGAGACGTTGAAACGTTTCAGAGGCGGTCGTACTCAAGAGGCTCAACGTCAGGCACTTTTGCCAGAATGCGCTGGACTTTGTCCCAACTGCCGCGTTTGGCTCTTTCCTCCAAATAGCATGAAGCAAGCTGTTCACCGAGGGCCAGGGTCACAAACTGGTCGATGGAGAGCTTTTGCTGTAACACGAACGTCTGAAGTTGTTGGTATAAGGAATCTGGAATCTTTGCCTGTAGGGTTGTCATTGGATTTCTCCTATCTGTTGCAAGAATTGTTTTGGAGTGATGACCGCAATTCCAAATCGGGCTGCGGCGGGCTGTAAATCCCTCACATTGAAGCTGATAATGAAGTCTGCTCCCGCTCTCACAGCGAGGTCAATGAGAAAATCATCATCGGGGTCTTGCGACTGTGGACGCCACAAATAGAAAATACCGTGCAATTGGGCGATCGCACACCAGCCATCAATTAAATCGTTGATTTCTTGTAGAGTTAAGTTGAGCTCGACTTGATGTCGAGTCAGGATTTCCTCATATTCCAACACCAAAGCGACTGATAGATTCACCTGCCAACGGGGGTCATTCAATCGAATCAATAATTGATAAGAAGCTCCCTTTTTGGAACGAAGCCCTGCATACATCACGTTGGTATCAACGACAATCTGATAGGGTGTGTTCTGTTGTGGCATAACGCCTCCGTTTTGGCTTGCCCCCCCTATCCTTGCGGAATTGCTCCAACGAAGCACCTTTGGATTAGAGGACCATTATTCCTCTCGCATTTCAATAATCCCACGAGAAAGCAAATTTTCTTCAGGGCGAATCCCCCCTGCTTCCATCATCGCCTGTAATTCTTCAGCAGGTATCGGTTTTCCCTCAATACCGAGTTCCTTCATCACTTTAGCGAACCGTTCCTGAATCAGAGGTTTCGCCAGTCGAGAACGCTCAAAAAGTCCCAGTTTTTCAGTTGTCACGGTTTTTCTCCTTTCGCTTGTAATTCACCAAAATTATTTTGCCGGCGACGACATCTAACCTGCCTTTACGGTAGGCGTCATCCTTCTCTGCTTGCCGTGCCTGTTGAATCTGTTGGACTAACGTTTCCACATCTTTGACCGTCAACGATTGATGCCGATCGACAGCGTAATTCCCATGTCCCGTTTCAAACTGGTGTAAAAACCGAATCGTTCCAACGGGACCGAGTGTGCTTAACAGGGCTTCGATGCCGAGTTGCCGAATGTGGTTCAATGTCATGGGTTGCATTTCAAGTCACCTCCCCGATGAATCGGGGTGAGCGGGTTTTCTACACGGATGAACATCTGACGCCGCCTAATGGTACAGTTGAGATGCGCTGGCACGGTCATCCAACGACGTTGAAGTTGACACAACGCAAACCGCCCAGGGCCTCGCGCCAGCGTCAACCGCAACGAGAGTTAGGCGGGCGACTCATGAAACCCTTCAATCAGGGCAACATGCAACTTTCTGCCTAAAGCAAAAGCGGCTTTTTCTAAGGAAGTTAACGTCGCGGAGTCATTTGCTGGGTCAAGCAATCGGTCAACAGTTGCCCGACTGGTCTTCATCCGTCTCGCCATTTCCGCTTTTGACAGGTTTTGCTCTATCATCAGTTGTAAAATTTGAAAAGTAATGACGCGCTTGATGGCCACAGCTTCCGCTTCCGCCAATAAGCCTTCTTCCGCTAGAAAGTCATCTAAACTACTGCCCAAGTGCTGTTCGTTCATGCTTATCCTCCCAAGGATCTTAAACGTTGCCGAGCCAATTCCAAATCGCTAAGGGGGGTCTTCTGGGACTTTTTGATAAACCCGTGTAACAACACCATTGTATTCCCTTCGACGGTAAAAATGATGCGGGCAATTCGGTTAGGTAAAGCGGAACGAACTTCCCACAAGCCCGTCTCCAGTTTCCGAATCAGAGGCATCCCCACGGGCCAACCAAACTGCGCCGTTTTCAAGTCGTCACCGATAATCTTTCTCTCTTCAGAGGGTAAAGCCTTCAACCATTCACGAACCGGCTCAGAGCCACTGGTGGTTTTGAAAAATACGACTCGTAACCGCACATCTCCATTCATACCGTCAGCGTGTCCTTATGCAAATTGGCATGTTGTACTATCACTCAATCTTTGAGAATCCGCGTCACAACTCGATTCTGGTCTGAAACGTGAAACGTGATAGGGAACAGTTTTCACGCTTCACGCCAGACATCGTGCGGTTCATACTGACGACCTGACGGATTTTCTCACGCATAGAGTGATAGTATAGCAATTTGAAACATGCCATTATTTTTCCTCCTCGGCTTTCGTGGCGGCGACGATCTTTTGGGCGATCTCTTCGGGAACTTCCTCATAGCGTGAAAACTCCATCGTGAAGCTACCGCGCGCACTCGTAATCGATTTGAGGTCAATCGAGTAGCGGAACGTTTCTGCGAGCGGCACGTTCGCTTGAATTACTTGACGTTTGCCCACCTGCTCCACTCCCATAATTCGCCCCCGTTTGCTATTAAGGTCGCCGATAACAGCACCCATAAAATGATCGGGGACCGAAATCGTCACGCTCATAATCGGTTCAAGGAGCACAGGATTGGATCGGCTCACCGCCTCTTTGAAGGCAAAAGAACCGGCAATCTGGAAGGCGAGGTCGGAAGAATCAACGGGATGGTACTTACCGTCGTAAAGCTCCACCTGGGCATCGACGAAGGGATAGCCAGCAATCACACCCTTTGCCATGGCATCGCGTACCCCCTTTTCGACCGCTGGAATATAGTTTTTTGGCACCGAGCCACCGGCAACAGAGTTGACAAACTCAAATCCCGCTCCGCGTTCAATCGGTTTCATATTGATCCAAATCTCGCCAAATTGCCCGCGTCCACCCGATTGGCGTTTGAACCGGCCTTGAATGCTGTTTGCCCGACCGCGGATGGTTTCTCGATAGGGGACTTTGGGGATTTCCACATCGGTTTCGAGTCCGAATTTGTTTTTCATCCGCTCACGGACGACGTTGAGATGGACCTCACCTAAGCCGGAAACTAGCAACTGTTTCGTGGTTTCATTTCGTTCGAGTTGGAAAGTCGGATCTTCTTCCACCATTCGGCTAAGGATTGTCGTCAGTTTATCGTCATCACCCTCGCGCACCGGCTTGACTGCGAATGAAATCACAGGCTTGGGAAATTCGATTCCGGGGAGTTGAATCGAACCGCCAACCTCACAGAGTGTGTCCCCTGTCTGCGCGAGTGTGAGTTTAGTAACGCCCCCAAAGTCCCCTGTACTGATTTGTGGAGTGCTAATGAGATTTTTGCCGCTCATGAATGAAATTTTTCCGAGCCGTTCATTCTGCCCTTGGGTCGAATTGTAAACTTGGGAATCCCCTTTGAGGATTCCAGAATAAACGCGAAAGAGGTTCAGGCGTCCTGAGAATGGGTCTGCCATTGTCTTGAAAACGAAGGCAGAGAGCGGGGCGTCGGGCGATGCCTCACTCACGATTTCACCATCGATTCCTTTAATCGGCTTCGCCTCAACGGGGGATGGGAAGCAATTGACCAGCGCATCCATCAACGGCTGTACACCGATATTCTTGAGCGCGGAACCACAGAGAACCGGGAAAAATTGGTTGGCGCAGATTCCGGTGCGTAGCCCCTTACTAATCTCTTCATCGGTGAGCTCGCCTTCAAAGAATTTTTCGATGAGTGCATCGTCGCTTTCTGCGGCAACCTCAACGAGTTGCTCACGAGCTTCGTCAGCCCGTCCACTCAATTCCGCTGGGATATCGGATTTGGGTGTCGGCTTATTTTCATCCGGTTGGGTGAACGCGCCCATCTGAACGACATCCACAACGCCTGTGAAATTCGATTCCGTACCGATTGGCAGTTGCATCACCGCCGTCCGTGCTTCCAGGACCTCTTCGATGCTCGACAGCGTATTTTCAAAACTGGCGTTCTCTTTGTCCATCTTGTTGATAAAAATGACCCGCGGGAGTTCATATTTGTTTGCGGCTTCCCAAACTTTTTCCGTTCCCCCTTGAACGCCAGTTGTTGCATCAATCACCACCACCACTGCGTCTACAACCCTGAGCGCGCTCTCAAGGTCGCCATAAAAATCATCCGCCCCCGGGGTGTCAATGATATTTAATTTGTGTTCCTTCCATTCGGCAATACACACAGAACAGTTAATTGTCGTTTTGCGTGCAATTTCATCCGGCGCGTAATCTGAGACCGTGTTCCCACTATCCACTCGTCCCATGCGCTCAATGGTGCCCCCATTATAAAGGATCGCTTCAACCAGCGAGGTTTTCCCCGCGCCCGAATGGGCAATAATACCGATATTCCTGATCTGCTCTGTCCTGTATTCTCTCATATCCTAACGTCCTCTCCTTAGGGTATCGTGCTACAAATATTGGGTGATTGTAGCACACCTCTATAGGAAATGCAAGTAGAAATGTGCAAGTGCGCAAATGGGTAAATCTACATGAGACTAGGGCTATTTAATTATCGGGTTTGACATTGTAGAGCCTGCATTGAGCGAAGCCGAAGTGTCGAGATTCCAATCTCGCCCCTCCACCCCGATGGTGTCTGTTGTCGATTTTGGAAAATAGATCGACAGGAGATACATTTGGGTAATTAAATGACCCTAACATGAGACATTTCACTATTGCGAAGAACATGAAGGTATGCTATAATGAGGCATATTTTTCCGATTGGTGCCTATGCGAATATCACGATTGATAAAAACTCCATTCCTTTTCTTAATTGTTCTGACAGTTGCAGTTGCAATTTGGGCGGTCGAACGGCCGTTCCTGATGCCGGGGACGCAACCTGAAACAATTGGTCCCTTGCAATCTACGATTACCTGTAGCTTTTGCCATGGTGGATACGACCCAGCCATTGAGCCAACGTTCACCTGGCAGGGAAGCATGATGGCGAATGCAGCCAGAGACCCCGTCTTCTATGCGGCGCTGACAGTTGCAGAGCAGGATAACCCAATCGCTGGAGATTTCTGCTTACGTTGCCATTCCCCCGTCGGTTGGCTCGCAGGACGTTCCAAACCGGGCGTCGGAGCGAGCTTGACCGCGACAGACCGCGAGGGTGTCCAATGCGATTTCTGTCACCAACTGGTTGACCCGATGACGGAAGAAGGAAAAGCGCTTGTAGAGCCTGATGTGCCGGGCTATGGAAGCGCGATGTATATCGTCTCGCCGGGAATCAAAAGGGGACCGTATGCAGATGCCAAGAGTATCCACCAAACCGACAAATCCGATTTTCATCTCAGTGGGAACCTGTGTGGCACTTGTCATGATGTCAGCAATCCGTTCTTTGCGACGGACACAACGACGCAGCCTCCCCACGAGTATGGGGTCATTGAACGCACGTATAGCGAATGGCTACTCAGCGATTATGCTAAGATGGGGGAGAAGGGCACTTGCCAGAGTTGCCACATGAGACGGACAACAGGGTATGGGACACGCCAGCCGATTACCTTGCGTAATGATCTCGCGATACACGATCTGACCGGTGGAAACGCCTGGGTGCCGGATACGCTGCCGCTCATCTGGGGAAACGAGGTCAGCGTACCTGCCCTCGCTGCAACAAAGCAACGGGCGATTGCGACCTTACGCCGCGCGGCCACCTTAGACCTTTCATTTCCTGACGCCAGGGCGCTCACCGTCCGAATCACGAACGAAACCGGACATAAGCTACCGACAGGCTACCCTGAAGGGCGTCGGATGTGGTTGAACGTTAAGTTCTTCGATGCGAATGACGCCGTTATCTCTGAGTCGGGGCGGTACGCTTTTATTGATGACACGCTCAAGGAGGTGCCGGTTCGTGTGCCGACGCTGCTCCATGATGACCAGCTAAAGGTGTATGAAGTCAAACCCGGATTGAGTGAGGCGTGGGCAGCGAAGTTCGGCTTGAAGGCTGGTCCCTCGTTCCATTTTGTCTTGAATGATACGATATATAAAGACAACCGCATCCCGCCGAGGGGATTTACCAACGTTGCGTTTGAATCCCGAAAGGCGCAACCGGTCAACTATTCGTATCAAGATGGACAATTCTGGGACGATACGCAATATCGAATCCCGGAGGGCGCGGTCGCGGTCGAAGTCACGCTCTACTATCAGACGGCTTCCTGGGAATATATCAAGTTTTTGGCGGAAGAAAACCGCACGAACGATTGGGGGGATAAACTCTACGATGTCTGGACGCGGACGGGGTTCTCTGCACCTGTCGCCATGAACACGATTCGAGAGGAGATTCGACCACGCCCCACTTTCCCCGCCTGGGACGCGGACCAGAACGGCGTTGTCGATATTCTCGACCTCGTGCTTGTGGGGAGTCATTTTGGGGAATCGCCGCTGAAGGATGCACGGGCAGATATCAACAAAGATAACGTTGTCAACATTTTGGATCTGGTTGCGATTGCTCAACACTTTGGTGAGCGTACAATCCCTGCTGCGCCAAATTTGGAGTACAAAAGCTCTGCTTTTGCAGGGGTTTGGGACGCAAGTCCTGAACAACTTGCCATCTTGCGACGCCTCTCTGCTATCCTGATGGCTTATCCACGGAGCGATCCGGATATCCGGGTCGTCCAAGACCTGCTTCACCGGTTGCTTGGACAGGAATCTCAGACGGAGCGGCTCATTTTGTTCAGCAGTTATCCCAATCCTGCTAACCCGGAGACCTGGATGCCTTATCAGCTTAACGAAAGCGCAAAGGTCACGATTCGGCTTTATGGTTCGACAGGGCATCTGGTACGGACCTTAGCTCTGGGCAACCAGAAAGCCGGAAGTTACCGGGAACGGGATAAGGCTGCACATTGGGATGGCCGCGACGATAACGGAGAGAAAGTCGCAAGTGGTGTTTATTTTTATGTGTTTCAAGCTGATGATATAGTTAAAACTGGTAAAATAGTCGTACTAAAGTAGGTGTTAGGTTTAGGGCCGATCTCAAAACGCCCCGATCTCAAGATCAGGGCTGATAGCTCAAGTCCACTGAAGTGGACTGGGCCCCAGTCGTCTTGAGACGACTTGAGCTATTAGCCTGCGAATTGATTCGCAGGTGCTTAGATGTCCGTTCGTCCCTAACACCTAACACCTCATAAACAAAGGAGGTTTTACAATGAAACGCTTTCAACGAATCGCATTATGTCTATTCCTCGGATTTGCTCTTGTCGGACTCACGCTCCAAATGGGATGCGAGGATGCTCAAAATCTGCTTGTAGATTCTCTGAGAGGCGGGCAGAAGTACACCCAAGCCCAAATCGATCGAGGGAAGTATTTGGTAATGAATGTGTCCCTCTGTTGGGAATGCCATACGCCCCCTGATCCCACTGGAAGACCAGATCTAGATCGGTTGCTGGCGGGTGGATTTGAATTCATCCCAGGAGCATTATGGACACCGAATCTGACCCCTGACCCGGAAACCGGAGTTGGCAAGTGGACAGACGAACAACTTTTCACAGCAATCACAAAGGGCATTGGGCATTTTGATGATGACCCCAAAGGGGAGCCGCTCTTCCCAATTATGCCCTACTATGTATTTGCGAACATGAGGCCCGACGATGTCATGTCGATTATCGCATTTTTGAGAAAGGGGGTTAAACCCGTCAAAAATGAAGTGCCCGAGCGCGCGGCATTTATTGTCCCGCCTCAACCAGCCAAGCTGCTAGATTATTCCAGTTTGCCGGGGGCTAACGACGACCCGGGCAAATATTTAACTTCAGCCGCAGGCGTTTGTATTGAATGTCATACGCAACGGATGGACCCACAAAATCCCGCATCCCTCGATCCGACGAAGTATTTCGCGGGTGGCGAGGAGTTTCCCATCCCCGGTATCAAGGTCGCTTCAGCCAATATCACATCCCATAAGGACACCGGGATTGGCAAATGGACACGCGGCAACGTCCTCACGGCCCTCCGAGAGGGGAAAGACCCCGAGGGGAAACCGCTATGTCCACCAATGCCTCAATTCAAAGGTCTAACAGACGGAGATATTGATTCTATTGTGACCTTTATCAGGAACCTTCCTCCCATTAACCACGCTGTGGAGGAGTGTAAACTTGTTGGAGGACCACCAGGTCCATAGGTGACATCAACATTTAGACTTCCGAAGTCTTTGAGACTTCGGAAGTCTATCTCGTTGCCCATCTTTTTATGGAAACCTGCCCGCTGTTCGATACACGCGCTCACCGTGCGCCCGTGTCATCGCCTCCGCGTCTTGCCTCATGCCTCGCCACTCCTTCCATCCTTCCAATCTTCCAACCTTCCAATCGTTTCACGTTTCACGTTTCACGCATCACATTTCCCCTACTTCTCAACTTTTTGCTGGATGTTGTTTCCGAAATCGTCTATAATTTTCCTCAACAGCAAATGGGAGTATCGATTCACAACCAACAAAGAGAGGAATCCATGACATACCAACATTTGACAGAGGAGCAGCGAGAACACTGGAACGAAGAAGGGTATCTCGTTTTGAAACAGGTGCTTTCACCAGACGAGGTTCGCACGCTCGTGAAAGCTGTTGATACGGTTGTTGAGGCTTACGTCCAGGAAAAGTACGGGGCAGAGAGCGGCGTATCCAGGTTTGGGACAGGGGCATTTACCATCATTCGGGCAATCGAACAAACGGATGCCCTAGACATTTTAACAGACCACCCCGGGACTTTCGGAACCATTCTTTCTCTGATGGGTCCCTATCTTCAGATTATGGGAACTCAGATTTATGTGCGGCACCCGAGCGAGGCACCCTTGATGGGTTTTCACACGGATGCGGGGTCATCAATGCAGCAGATTTTCCCTCACTCACAGAGCCTCCCGCTACAGTTCAAGGTCCAGTTCTTCCTGACTGACCTCTCTCAGCCGGACAGCGGTAACTTCATGCTCGTGCGCGGTAGCCACCGCAAGCTTTTCCCCGAGGCGGGTTTAGAAAAGGGCGTTTACCCACCGGGCACCGTTCAAGTGCTTGCAGAAGCGGGAGATGCCGTCATTTTCCCATGGGCGCTATGGCATGGTGTCGGACCGAATCGGACCAATCGGATTCGCAGGAGTGTCACTTTCCGTTATGGGCAGATGTGGTGCCGTCCTTACGATTATGACAAACTGCCCCCGCATGTCCTGGCGCGGATGACGCCCCGCCGACGGCGGTTGTTCGGCGACATGGGTGAGGACTATCACCCAACAGATTACTACAAGCCGAAAGACCAATTGGAGATTATTCTCGGCGAGGAGGGATAGAAACCGAGTTTTTCGGAAAAACTCGGTTTCTATAATTCCCGCGGAAGGAGAACCAAAATGATCGATTTACACAACAAAGTCGCGCTGATCACCGGTTCATCTCGCGGGATTGGCCGCGGGTGCGCGATTGAAATGGCGAAGTGTGGCGCGGACATCGTGCTCAACTATCGAACTCATCCCGACGAAGCGGAGGTGGTCGCCCAAGCAGTTCGCCAACTTGGACGCCATGCAATCACTGTTGGCGCTGACGTTGCGGAGCGTGAGGAGGTGGAAACAATGGTGCAACAGGGGGTCGATCGATTTGGCAAAATCGACATCCTGGTGAACAACGCCGCGATGAGCATCCGCAAGCCGTTTTTAGAGCTCTCCGTTGCGGAGGTATCTCGAACGATTGACGTTTGTATGTGGGGTGTGTTTCATTGCAGTCAGGCTGTTGCACGACAGATGGTCAAGCGTGACGAAGGTGGAAAAATCTTAATCATCAGTTCCGTCCACGCCTTTATTCCATTCGGAAATTCTGTCGCATACAATACCGCAAAGGCAGGAATCAACAACATGGGGTATACAATGGCAACGGAGCTTGCGCAACATCGAATCAACGTCAATGTCATCGAACCCGGCTGGACAGACACGCCCGGAGAGCGAAATTTTGCAACGGAGGAGGAGTTGCAAGCAGAGGGTCAGAAGCTACCGTGGGGACGCCTTGGAACCATTGAGGACGTTGGAAAAGCAGCGGCATTTCTCTGCTCTGATGCGGCGGATTACATCACCGGAGCCTGTTTACGGGTGGATGGTGGGTTTTGGCTGCCGAGGTATTGATCTGCTCATTTTGGCACGAGCACATCCTGGGGGCAGAAATGCAGAAAGTTTTTTACGCCTGATTGGGAATTTATATGGAACTAGATCAATTCATGAAGGAATTCGTCGTTGACTTTCTGGAAGAGATTGTGGGGGTGTTCTTCCCGGAGCTGGCACAAGGATTAGACTTCTCCCAGAAAAGAGAGCTCAATAAAGCCCTTTACACTGCCTCTCCCAAGGGGGCCGAGCGGGAGGTGGATATCTTGATCGAAGTCAGGGTGAAAGTGCCTCCGCCGGAAGTGATGTTGATCCACTTTGAATCGCAACAACAGAAACGGTTCGATTTTCCGGCGCGGATGCTTGGGTATCACTGTCTGGTTTACGTTCGAGAAATCGAAGGGGAACGGTCAGATTCCTTTTCGCTCGCGGAGTTTACCGCGTGGCAAAACCGGAAGCGGATACTGTCTGTCGTCTTCTGCAATTACCCCCTTGAAAAGGACATCACGCAGGAGGAGTGCCAAATCGGTATACCACAAAGCCGCCTCATCTGTCAGTATACCGCTATCAGCCTGCCCCTGTTATCAGCGAGGGACTATTTGCAGAAGGACAACGCAGTGGTATGTGCGCTGGCGGTTTTCATGGATAAGGCTGGCTTCTCGCCGCCGGAGCTGAAAGCGGCGTGTTATCGCAAGCTGGTTGACCATCAGCCCCATCTGACGCGGAAACAGTTTGAGGACATTGTCTATAGCCTTGAAACCTATCTGCTGTTAAGCGATGCAGAGAAACAGGTGTTTCAACGACTAATTGTGGAAGTTTACCCGGAGGTGAGTCAAATGATTATCAATCCGTTAATTGAACAAGGGATTCAACAAGGGATTCAACAAGGGATTCAACAAGGATTACAGCAAGGACACGAAGAAGGGGCAATCGAAGCCAAACAGGAAACACTGCTTGAGCAGATGCAACTCAAGTTTGGGGCGTTGCCTCAACCCATCATTCAGCGCGTCCAATCCATACAGGAAGTTGAACCGCTTAACGCATTCCTCCGCCGTGTCATTACGACCACTCGACTTGAAGAGATGGGAATCGAGGATGGATTTGGCACGAGAGCAGAGTGAGGAGAAGGTGAGTCAAATGATTATCAATCCGTTAATTGAACAAGGGATTCAACAAGGGATTCAACAAGGGATTCAACAAGGATTACAGCAAGGACACGAAGAAGGGGCAATCGAAGCCAAACAGGAAACACTGCTTGAGCAGATGCAACTCAAGTTTGGGGCGTTGCCTCAACCCATCATTCAGCGCGTCCAATCCATACAGGAAGTTGAACCGCTTAACGCATTCCTCCGCCGTGTCATTACGACCACTCGACTTGAGGAGATGGGAATCGAGGATGGATTCGGCACGAGAGCAGAGTGAGGAGGGGGCTCTATCACCCAAGCCTGGAACGTGAAACGTAACCCTGTTCCCTTTACGTTTCACGTTTCACGCCCTCACCAATCCCGTCTTCCAACGTAAAGGCGGCGCTCCGCCAGTGGCAGCGACACCCGCGCCCCACCTTGCCGTTGCGATTCGATGAAGCCGAGAATCATCTCTTGGCTGCGACAGGCAATTCGGATATTGCCCGTTGTCTCACGCTCCTCCTCAATGGCAGCAACGATGTCGTTGATCGCCCTGACGGTTCCGCTGGCGCGTGGCGGTTCCGGGAATGGTATATCTTCAAGGATGCCCCAATCCCCTTGCGCCTTGCGCCATTGGCATGTCACACCGTTGTTGTATGTCCGCAGTTTGCCCTTTGAGCCGCCGACTTCATACTCACTGCCTGTGCTGGCAACAAGGTATCCATGGACGCCGTTCTTGAATTTCACATACCCCATCGGGATGCCCGGGTCGCCATCCACATGATTGCCTGCAAAGTCTGCCAGGTCAACGTTCGCGTTGCCCTGTACATAGTCGATCTCCGGGTCGCCTGCCAGATAAAGCAGCATGTCGGTGGTATGGGTGTGTCCCCACTGCGCCGCCCCGACGCCTGCGTGACCGATTACGGCTTGAATGCTCCCCAACTCCCCTTGATCGGTGAGCTCGCGCATTTTCTGATAGAGCGGGGTGTAACGGCGTTGCGTACCGTAGTTGAATTTGACGCCGTTTTTCTCGCAGGCTTCCAGCATGGCGTCCGCCTCTTCCATTGAGCAGCAGAGCGGCTTTTCGCAATAGATGCCCTTGACGCCATTTTCCGCCGCGAAAACGGTGATTGACGCATGTGTCGCAGGGCGTGTGGCGATGCTCACAATATCGGGCTTCTCGGCACGAATCATCTCGCGATAGTCAGTGTAGCCGTTCGGAACGTTGTATCGCTTTTGGATCGCCGCGACCTTTTCTGGAACGACATCTGAGACAGCGACCAGGTCTGTGTGTTCCGAAGCGATGTAACCTGCCGCATGCGAGTACGGAATCCACAGGAAACTGTTGGGGTGCTCGCGGACTTCGTCATCAATTGTCGCCCCCATCCGACCACACCCGATTAGACAGGCTTTGTATCGTTTGGACATTTTGAACCTCCTTGAAATACCGCTTTCACGTTTGCCTCATCGCAAGAGGCATTCAGTTCGATCTGATATTGTTCACCCTGATGAAAGATATTTACGATGACCACATCCGATCCGATTTTGCATCGGATGGAACTGCCACTCACTCTTACAGAATTTTGATTCCATACAATCCCTGAAGCATTGGCATAAGCCGCTAAGGCAGCGTGGATGGCCCCGGTAGCTCCCGGATCGAGGATGGCAGCGCGAGCTGCTTGAGCAGCGGCGTTTGATGCACGTTCTAAGCGTGCCTGTTCCGTCTCATGGAATTGCTGTGCATCGCCTCCTCCCTTTCGCCATGCAACGTAGAAAACACCGACTAACACCGAGACAAACCCCGCCGTAATGATCAGCACAAGCCCCCGCACCTCCTGTCGTCGCGTCATGGCTTCAAAATCTTCGCGGTGATGCGGGTAGAAGGCATCGTGGGCGTGCGCAAATTGCGTCAAGAGCATCAGCCCCATCATCGTGATCAGCAGGGTGGTAAAGGGCGGCTTTCTTGTCATAAGATTTGGGCGTTTTGTCGAATTGCTGGGGATAGCTTAAAAAGACGACTTGAGTATAGCACATTGTCGTGAGATAATCAATGGGTAGATCCAAGTGTTAGAAATTTGCACATTGCAATCATGTCTATTGAATGATATGCACCCGGTTCTTCCCGCGCTGTGTTTCGTCTGGCATCACCACCGGTGTTTCGATTGCCGCAATGAATTGCCCATCGGCGCTGATGTCGATAGTCCCATAAGGGAGTTGGCCCTCCGTGCGATAGGTATAGACATATTTGGCAAGCCCACCGCCCGTTGCGGTGAGATCGAAGACGGATATGCCGTGGAGTTGCTCCCCGATGTTCCCACCGTATTTGGAGACGCTGACAGCGGCATATCGACCCGCCATATCAACGCGGGTGCCCTGCGGCATATTTTCTAACTCCCACTGCCAGACCTTCTCTCCGGTCCATGAGTAAGCAAACAGTGTCATCCCGTTTGGGTGAGCGGAGGGCGGTTGTTGCGCCCCTTTCTGGAGGTGATAGGGGATAAATGTGTCCCCCGTCACGAAAAGTGCAACCTCGTTCGTGGCAGCGATTGTGCCAGCGGTGGCGATGATTGGGATGCCGCTGACTTCAAGGGGGGTTGTGAGATTGGTCTGCCAGAGCGGCTTGATTTGGCCGCCTTTGGGATTTACGGCATTGAAAATGAACGCCCGTCCGTCTTCCGTCGTGAGGTTGATAAACTTCCCATTGGGTGAAACCCCAACGCCTCGCCAGAACGTCACTTCCTCAAAATATGGCTTAAGCGGTTCGCAGGTGTACTCCCATTGATTCGCACCGGTCTCGCCATTGATGACGAAGAGCGTCCCTGATTTGAATCGCGCTGGTTCGCTACGAGACGTTCTATAACCACTTTTGTAAGAGAGCAGCGCCACAGTCTGACCATCGCGGCTATAATCAAACCAACTGATGACCATCGGCAAGGTCTGATCGCTTGGCCACTTCCATTTCAGACGACCCGTTCTCCCATCGAAGCAGTAGAGTTGCGACTTGCTGAGAGGCATGCCGCCTTTTGTCCACGAGTGAACTCCCGCCACGAGCAGGTCGCCATCCGCTGTCTCTGCGATACGATAAGGCCCCGGATACTGCACCCACGCATACACATCGTTTGGATTCTGGGGCGTTGACGTGTCAATGTCATCTGCCATCCGATATTTCCACAACAGCGTTGGCTTCGCCCCCCCCCTCAATCCCCCCCCAATGTTGGGGGGGGATTGGGGGGGGAGTGCATAGCCGTAGATGAAGCCATCTGCTGATTGCTCGCCGATGTAGAAACGCCTTCCATCATGACTGAATGTAGCGTGCTTGGCGTAGCCTTCGGAAATGCGCGTTTTCCAAATCTTCTCTCCGGTGAGTGAGTTGATGATTGCGAGGTGGCCGGCATCGGTGGCGATGGCAAGTTGCTCCCCATCAGGCGAAAGGGCAAGCGTCGTCGGTTGCGCGGGGCGTTGCAAGTTCTCTAGCAGCGACAGGAGCGAGTCCAATTCGACGGTGCGGATGCGATAAGGGCTCGGTTTGAGCGGCGCGGTGACGTTCGCCTCAAATCGACCACTATCACCCCATTGCAATTTGATGCGATAAGCCTGATGGGGTTCCCATGCAAATCGGATCAGAAAACGTCTCTCGTCAATCTGTTGGACCGTAACGGGCCCTGACGCCAGTTGGGGTTGGATGTCCGCTTTGAAATCGGGCCCCGTCCCTTTCTTAATCCCTTCATCCAATTCAATCGCAACGCCGAGCCGTGTGAAGACGACAACCCCCTTGTATGTCTTCGCTCCCTGCGCTATGCCGGTGAGCGCGAAGGCACCAATCAATAAGACAAGGTATGTGCTTCGTCGCAGATTATGAGTCTTCATCAAACACCTCCATTGTGTGTCGTGAGTTTTTCGGGATGGTTCATTTTAACTAACTTTCAAGATTTAAAGTTTACATTTTATATCATGATTTCATCACTTGCTTTCGGAATCCGCCGGGGACCTCGCACCATTCCACACCCAGTCGAGCGCAACTCGCCATCCCTGTTGAGAGGCTTCCCTATCGATGCGGTCCAGCCGCTCATACACTTCGTCTTCACTGAGAGCCGGATTCAGCGCCAGCTCGCCCATCATGTCTTCGCCATCCAGTGGTCCCCAGAAATCGATATCCACCACCATATTGCCAAACTCTCGTTCTGCGAGCTTTTTTATCTCTTCCTTCACATCCATATTTTTTCACCTGCCTTTACAGCGTCGGAAGTAGCGTTTGCGCTTCGTTTAGAAACTCCCGAAACACCCGAAAGATTTTGTCTTTTTCCTGCGACTGAAACTGAAGGCGGAACGCCACGCGCACGTAGTTTGGATTGTAGAGCCAACCACCGCCGCGAAGCGAGCGAAGAGTTTTAACACTTGTGAAATTATTATTAACAAATGATATAAGTCCACCTGCCACCGGATTGTTTTTTGGACTCTTTGCGTAAAAACCTGAATCCCGCTCATCCATGCACCACTCCCACACGTTGCCTGCCATGTTCATCAGGCCATAAGGGCTTGCCCCGGACGGATAACTACCGACAGGGGACGTTTTCCCGATTCCAGATTCATAGCTATTGCACTTGCGACTATCCCACTTATTCCCCCACGGCCACATCCTGCCATCTGTGCCTCGCGCGGCTTTCTCCCATTGGGCTTCTGTTGGCAATTGGACCCCTGCCCATTGACAATATGCGGCAGCGTCATACCAAGTCACGTTGACAATCGGGTGGTTATCCTGCCAGCCCCACGAAGGCGCGTCCGGCATCTTGTGTCCGGTTTCCCCACAGAACTTGCGGTATTGCGCAACGGTAACGTCGTGTTTGTACATCCAGTAGCCGTCGAGATACACGCGGCGCTGGGGCTTTTCATTATTAAACCATGAAAGATTCCAGTTGTCTAGATCGCGTTTCAACAAAGTATCGATTTGTGCATCGGACGTGCCCATGATAAACTCGCCTTCGGGGATGTAGACCATCACCGCGCCGTCTTTGGGATTGATGCACTCCGTTAGCGGCTTGGAAAACCAGGAACGGATTCGATCTGTGAATCTCATTGTTAGTATCTCCTTGTTATTGGTTTTAAGAACTGCCGTCTTACCGTTTCATGATAGCACAAGTTACTGAAATCGTCAAGAACTATAGAGACCGGATTCAGGTCCTTCAGTTCTTCGTAGCAGCAAGCGAAAGTTAAAAGCATTTTCTTCTATTTTTTCCATTGCCTCCCTTTCTTTTTTCACGTTTCACGTTTCACGCTTCACGCCTCACGCTTCACGCTTCAATCCGGTTAATCTCCGCCAACGCCTCAAGGATTTCTGGATGCAATCCCTCCTTACCAGAAACCGCAACGTTCGCTTCCAACTCCGACACCCGACTGGAGCCGGGGATGACCACATGCACCCTGGCATCCCGCAAAATGAAACGCAGGCTCAACTCCGCAATCGGCATATCTATCCGGTCCAACAAGGCGTAGAGTTTTTTGAACTGCTCCAATCGCCCCGGTGTCACCCACGCTGGCGGATTCATCAGCCATTCGGGGTGCCTCGCACTGAACGCCGCCTGATGGAAGGGCGCACCGATGATCACCGCGGTTCCTTTCTGCTTCGCCAGAGGAAGCAACGCATCGGCGGCGTCCTGCCAAAGCAGCGTGTATCGATTGGCAACCAACACCACATCGAAATCGTAGGCAGCGAGCAACTTCGCCAGCGGTTCGGCGTGGTTCGAGGTTATCCCGATAAATCGCACCCGTCCTTCCTCCTTCAATCGCCTGAGCACTTGCAAGACGGGGGCATCTTCAATCGCGCTCCCCTCCCACCAATGGCCCCAATCGGCTTCATGGACCTGGAGCGCATCGACGGATTCCCGTCGCAGCAGCTTTAGCCCCCGTTCAAACTGCCGCATAATCGCATCGAAAGATCGATAATCTTCTGCCTTTTCCAAATGCCCGACTTTGGTTGCCAAAAAGTGGGGTTCGGGGCGACCTTCCAGCGCAATTCCCAAAATCTCCTCGCTTTCGCCCCGACCGTATAACGGTGCCGTATCAATAACATTGACACCAAGCAACAAAGCGCGCTCCACCACGCGCAACGCTTCGTCCCGTGGCACCCCTTTATCGCTGGTAAGATGATAGGTTCCTAAACCAATCTCGGAGACAACGTCTCCGCCCTGCGCTTTCGCTGTCCCCAATGTTCGTTTATTCATTAAAGTTTTCCCTTGGATTACTTGATATGCAGACTTTGCAGACTTCCGAAGTTTTTGAAACTTCGGAAGTCTGGACTTCCTTTCTCCTATTTTATAACGGATTTCACAAATTGTCAATACCACTCAATTTCTAATGCTTGCGCGCAATCTGGCAATGTGATACAATACCAGTTAATTTGACCTCCCTGTTTTCTGACAGGTGCAATATCCGTGAACCATGATGCGTGATGCGTGACGTATTGCGTATTTTCGCAGATTCTCTGATTCGCCCATTTGTTGATTCGCTAAGAGGAGGAAAAGCAATGAATTCATTCACCAATTGGAGGCATGAACATGGATATGTCCTGCCTCCGCACCCACTGGCGTCTGGCAGAGCAACTATTTCTCTGGAGGGATACCCAGCGGAGGACGATGAACCGATGGCAGCAACCAAATTCCACGGACAGCAGATTGTCACCCTTAGCTATCAGTTAGGGGCTTTTTTCAGATTGGAAGATAAGGTGTATGTCGGCACAGACAGCTTTATCTATTATGTCCAAGGGGATACCTCTCAGAAGGTCGCTCCAGATGTGTATGTGGTCTTAGGCGTGGATGCCATTCCCGCACGTCGGAGTTTTTACATCTGGGAGGAGGGCGCGGTCCCAACTGTCGCCTTTGAATTTCTGTCCGAAAGCACGAAACGGGTCGACCGCGAGGACAAGGTAACGCTTTACCTGCAAGAGATCGGCATGCAGGAGTATTTCCTCCACCAACCCGAATCCGCCAGACCCTTTGAATGTCGAGGGTGGCGGCAGACAGCGGACGGAAGAATCATCGAAATCGAACCCGATGCGCGAGGGTGGCTGAAAAGCGAAGCCTTGAATCTTTGGTTCTTTGTCGAAGACCAGCCGGACAAGGTGAGATTGATGCGTCCAGCTTATCCCGATGGCACACCCTTGCCCACTTATGACGAGCTCGAACAGGAGCGGGATTACTTCAAGGGAGAAGCCAACGCGGAGGCTAAAGCCCGACAAGAAGCAGAAGCTAAAGCACAAGTGGCAGAAGCTAAAGCACAAGTGACAGAAGCCAAAGCACAAGCGGAAGCAAACGCACGCGCCCAATTGGAGGCGGAATTAGAGAGATTGCGTCTCCTTTTAGCGCAACGTCCTGTATAGAAGGGCAAGTAATCCATCAAGTCAAGGACACAAGAAGCCAGAATTCAGGATTCAATGAATCTTGTATCTTGCATCATGAATCTCCCAAATCACGTATTACGTTTCACGATTCCCATGTCAAACCGACGAATCTACGCACAACCGACAGCCTTTTCAATCTTAGCCGAAGAGGCCGCACCCATCGCTCCCCGAATCGATAAAACCGCACAGATTGCTCTGCCGACTTCGCCATCAAGACGCGGTAACGCTTTTGAATTTCTCATCTTGAGCTATTACAATTCGGTCAGCGGATTAGCGGTGGAGGAGTGGTCCAGTTGCTTGTATGGACAATCCGGGGGGCTGTATCAATGTGACGGGATATTGTCAGATGGGACCAGACGCTATTTGCTGGAAGTGAAGTTTTTTGAAAAACGTCCGGCATCCGTCCGCGACATGGAGATCGAACGACGTGAGCAAGCCGCGAAAGACCTGAATTGTCAAGGAATCGTCTGCGTTTCACTCAACGGTTTTGACGACACTGTGCGCGAATGGCAACGAAACGCCGATTCCCTGGAGATTTTGCTCGTCGATTGGAAAGACCTACGCCCACACGTCCTGTCGCGCCTTTCGGGGATGGCGTCTGTGTTGCTCGATCCTTTTGAACTGCGTGGTAATCTTATCACCAGCGTGACCGGCAGCCAACTGAGAATGCAACCGCCACAGGTTGGGGTGCCGCTTGCCGATTTCCCGGAGTTCATCTCTTTCCCAGATTCCCTCGAAAAATGGATACGTCGATTGCCCAACCTGGCGATTGCGCAACACCAATTGAGCTCGGGGCATTTCCTTTACTCGCAGGTGGATGGCTCGGTGACGTTGATCGCCGATCGAAAGTCAGAAATCAGCCTGTGGGAGGCGTGGCAGTTGGAAGACGCCCTTTTCGGATACGCAGCGCGCGTCTATGATGCGATGAAAGCGACAGCGCAGGCGGTCAAAAAGTGTGAAGACCAGCCCTTGCACATCATCCAGAAATGGTTAAGGCGAAGGAAGTGGAAAACGGGTGAGAAGGGGGTTCGGAAGGCACTTGACGACCTCATCATTCTCGGGTTTGTGTCGAAGCGAACGGTCGGAAGGCATGTTCACTATTCCCTGACCCCGATGGGAATCGCTTATGTCTCCGCCGGGGATGGAGCAGAGACAATCTTTGGGGATTGCTTGCACGAATGGCTTCCCTATCGTATCATGCGCGAAGCCATTCAAGAGGGAAAAATTGAACCGAATCGTGAGTCCGTCATCCGTTACTTCAAGGCGCAATACCATCCATATCAGCCTTACGCGCGCTGCCTCTTCAATGACAATTCGACGGATGGCTTGCTATCGCTCTATCGGAAATTTGGATAGCGTGAAATTCAGGTACTTAGGCATGTTTCAGAAAACAGTTTACACGTCGACCTGTCTGCGTGCGGCACGCACAGGCAGAGAACCCGTAAAACGTAAAACGTAAAACGTAAGTCAGCCCTCTTTACGTTTTACGTTTTACGCATTACGCCAAGTGTCAACACCTTTTTTCAGAAATTTGAAACGTGCCACCAAACCAGTATAATTCTTTGCAAAGGAGAAATTTACTCATGAAACTTGCTATCTGCAACGAAATGTTTGAAAACTGGAAAATCGAAGATGTTTTTGCGTGTGCTGCCAAACTCGGCTACGATGCGGTTGAGATCGCGCCATTCACCCTCGCAACGTCAGTAGTAGACATCAGCCAGGCGGAAAGGGAGCGGATTAGGAAAGCCGCGGAATCTACCGGAATCGAAATTGCGGGGCTACACTGGTTGCTGGTCTCGCCCAAGGGGTTGTACGTCAACCACCCCCATGGGACCATCCGCGCGAAAACCAGGGATTATTTTTTCGCGCTCATCCAGTTGTGTGCGGATATAGACGGGAGGGTGATGGTCATTGGCTCTCCCAAACAGCGCAACGTAATCGAGCCGCTGACATACAATCAGGCATGGGAGTATGCGCGGGAAACCTTTGCCGAGTGCGCTGACTTCGCGCGAGAGAAGGGCGTGGTCTTGTGCATGGAGCCTTTATCAAGCAACCAAACGAATTTTATCAACACACCCGCGGAAGCGGTGCGGATGGTCAAAGCAGTCGATAATCCGAACTTTCTGATTATTCTGGATGTCACGAGCACGGCATCCGAAAAGTTGGACATGCCAACGCAGATTCGTGAATTCGCCCAATACGTCGCCCATTTTCACTCAAACGACGATAACGGTTATCTCCCCGGTTCTGGGAACGTTGACTACCCACCGATTATTGAGGCGTTGAAGGAGATTCATTATACGGGCTACCTCTCGACCGAGGTTTTCAACTTCGAGCCAGATGCGGAGACCATCGCGCGCCGAAGCATTGAGTTCTTGAAGTCGCTGGTGTAGAAATTTGCAAATGAGCAAATAAGCAAATGGGAATCAGAAACCGAGCTTTTCACTTAGACTTCCGAAGTTTGATGAAAGACCTTTGCTTCTTCAGTTTCCTCACGGTTTCGCATCGTCTGATCTCAACTCGCGTGTTGAAACTTCGGAAGTCTGGACCTCACTTGTGCTTCATAACTGAAAAAGTCGTATCAGAAACCGAGTTTTTCAGAAAAACTCGGTTTCTAACTGGAGCAAAGAAATGGAAAACACAAACTATCGTATTCGGATTAAAGACCTGCCACCAGATGAGCGTCCGCTTGAAAGGCTTTACAAATATGGCCCGCAGATACTGAAGACATCGGAGCTCATTGCGATTATCATTCGGACGGGGACAAGTAATGCGACGGCAGTTCAGGTTGGAGAACAATTACTTCAAAAATACGACGGCAACCTGAAACGGATAGCGAATGATAACGAGGTAAGGATTGCAGAGGGCATCAAGGGGTTGGGAAAAGTGAAAGCCTCACAAATTATGGCCGCTTTTGAATTGGGGAGACGGATGGCGGCATTCCTTGAGGAAAAACCGCAGATCGGCTCTCCTGCCGACGTTGCCCGCCTCATGATGTCAAACATGCGGGATGTCAAGAAGGAGATGTTGTATGTTCTCTGCCTGGATACCAAGAACAATGTGACCAAATACCGCCGCATTTTTGAAGGCAGCTTAAATGCAAGCATCATCCATCCCCGTGAAGTATTTCGTTTTGCAATTGAGGAGGCATCGGCATCGATTATTCTCGTCCATAATCACCCCTCCGGTGACCCATCCCCCAGCAAAGAGGATATTCGCGCCACAAAGCAGTTGATCGAAGCGGGAAATTACATTCAAATCCCGGTGCTAGACCACGTCATCATCGGAGATGGTTCTTATATTAGCTTGAAGGAAGAGGGATTGATTTGACTCCTCTCATACGGAGCAGGTTAAGGTAACCGAGTCTGTCACATCTGCATTCCAACGCGCCCTCTCCCACGGAGGGGAGAGGGAACTTGAACCTTATATCACGCAACACGCATCACGCATCAATATCTCGGTTTCGGGCTGTGACCTGCCATGTATCGATACAATTCCCGTTCCGGTCAATGATATAATACGACTGATGTAGGGCGACTGACGGGCAGATGTGGGTTGGACACACATAGACCTCCTGTCCCAATTTGACTTTCGTGCCTTCGGGAATTTTCACCATCCAGTGCTCCTCATTCTGATGGTCCACTTCTGCCCCGTCGATGTTCAACACCACACCCCGCACGCCTCTTGGATCGGAGGCGATGGCTTTGTAGCCGAGGTCTAACGTCACCAGACCATCTGTCGGTATGCTGATGACGCGGCTCAAGAGCAGGGCGGCAGGCGTAAAACCGAGGTCAGGATAGAGGGTTGAATAACCGTAATCGTGGAAGACAAACGTCCCCGGCGAGGCTTCCACACCCGGCGTTTTCGCATAGATGGGGAACGTCGGCGTCCCGCCCATCACGATCAACGGTACGTCGAGCCCTTTGGCGGCTAACCGATCTTTCATCTCCGCGACCAGTGCCAAACTCTGAGCGCACGCCTTCCGGCGCGCTTCTAAGCTCTCGTCGTGGATATGCCCATCGTAGACATGCAGCCCCCACGCACGCAGACCGGGGGCTCGGTCTATCTGCGCGTAGAGGTCAACGGCGGCCTCTCCGACTGGGACGCCCGTGCGATTCATGCCAACGTTGAGGTCGAGCATCGTTTTCATCCCCATGCCATTTTTCGCCATCACCAGTGAAAGCATCTCAACGGCGTCGGGGTGGTCGACGATGACCTTGAAATCGACATCTGGGAAAGTACGCACGAGCGCAACCAAACGGTCAACGTTGGGGCCAACCATCTGATAAGCAATCAAGATGTCCGTCACGCCGGCTTCGGCAAGCATCTGGGCTTCACGTAACGTTGCGCATTTGTGCTTGGTAATTCCGGCTTCTCGTTCCATCGCGATGATCTCCGCCGTCTTGTGCGTCTTCACATGCGGGCGCACTTTTGAGGCATCCCCATCAGCGATAGCGATAGCCCGCTCAATGTTCTTTTGAACTAAATCTAAATAGACGACCAGCGAAGGGGTTGGGATTCGGCTGGCGTCCCGAATGAGATACTTTCTGTCCATCGTTTTACCTCTCAAGTAGAGCGGGCAACTTGCCCGCTTAAAGTGATCTCGCAGATTGATTGACGGGTCAGAATTGATTTAACAGTGTCCTACCTATACAGAGGGAAGTTTCATCCGCCGTGCTGTTGTGTGGTATGCTTTTGCCAATGGAAAGGGGATAGCATAGCCTTCGACCTCAATGACAACATCTGGAAAATTGTCCTTGAAACCAAACTGTATGATTTCCGCCACAACGATCTCCTCTGTTTGAGGGGTGTAGGTTGCAATAAAAAAGAGTTTGTCAGGATGATCAGGAATCGGAAGGGCGTTTTTCCAGTTTGAGATGAGCAGGTCGTGAACGTTTTCGCCGACGAAGTAGATTAAATCCACCATCACGAATGTCAAACCGTGAGCGATATAGTCCTCATACTGCGTCGCGTAATACGTTCTATGGGTCCGGTTTCTCGGCGAAATCACCTCCATCACCGCGACAGGTTCACCGAGGTCATCTATCAACATGAGGTGCTTTTCAGGTGACACGTCAGGACGGGTTGCCACAAAATGCAAGGTCGGTTGTGCAAATTGAGTGCCCTCGAGTGACTGCCTGATACGCTCTGTATGTTCCTCTTTTTTAACCACGACATCAGGTTCAAAATCCCGCTCAACATAAATCTGCGCCGTTGGGATGGCATTAAAACCTTGTGGCAAAAGTTCCTCATCGATCATGATGTTGACGACCTCGTGAATGAACCGGTCGTGGAAATCCTTCCAACGGCGTTTCAATTGCGCCCAATCATGAACTGCCATTTGAAATCCTCCAGCTCTCTGCATGAATCATCCTTATCCAAAATCCGGGATAGATTGTAGCATAGAAATGCGAACCTGGCAATCAAAGAGTGGATAAAGTAGAAACAGGACCATCTTGTATTTTTGTAAACTATTTTATTAAGTACAATTTTCGGCTTGACACGGAGTATTCTTAATGGTATTATATCTGCACATAAAAAATTGGGGACGCACCGTGCATTGGCGAATGGAACAGTGCTTCCCCTCCTTAACAACTTAGATCGCCGTATGCACAGAGAAGGAATCTCCTGCTAGACGATACCCTTTTATTGTAAGATACCCGGGCTCAAAAGTCAAGTCTGGTCGCAGATCTTCTCGTTGGTGCAACGGTGTTAGAAAGGATTACCATCGTGACACCAACGATTGGCAGTTGGGGAATTTTGGGCCGATGCGCTGGAAAGGAGTATTTACCCGGCTTTGCCGCTCAAGGGGATGTCTCTCCGGATATCAACTTGTTGGGCGTTGACGTGAAACCAGCGCAGGAAGTTTCAGTTCTGCTAGAGCAGTATCCATTCATAAACTATAAGCGGCATGACGAGGCATTGAGGGCAATCCGCACGGGCGAAATCCAGCCGCCGGAAGTCATCCTGATTGTGACCGACTCGAGCACGCATGTGCAGGTCATCTTAGACATTCTTGATGCGCTTCCAAAAGACGCTTGTGTACTGATTCTCGTCGAAAAACCGCTTGACGTTTCATTGAGACGCATCAAACGACTCTTGAAGCGGCTTAAAAACTTTAACGGACGTGTCAAGATCCGATGTATTGACCATTATCTCCTGAAGCCCGGCTTTCGTGCGCTGAAGCGAATGCTTCCCGAGTTGCTGCCGCAGATAGAACCGTTGCGCTATGTAACGTTTGAGATGCACGAGGCTGGTCTCGTAGGGGCAGGGCTGAAGAACCTCATCAACGGAGGCATCATCTTCGATCATCCACCGCATGGATGGGGAATGTTAAATAGGTTGCTATCCATTGAGAAGTTTTCCCTCGGAACAACCGTTCGGGCCCGTTGCGCTGAAGCCCCCGATGCGCTCCCGCGAGATGTCGAAACAGCGGCGATTACCCCATTCCACGCCATCACGAAATGGGGGGAGATAAACGGACGGGTTGCTGTGTCAAAGCTGACTGCCGATGACAAGCAACTCGTTATCGCCGGCGATCAGGGCACTATCCGCCTGGATATTCGGGGGAATGAAATCGATTTACTCACCAACGGGCAATCGACCCCAATTTGGGGGCCTCAGAAGGCGCGGCGAGCGAGCGAAACGCTGGATGCCTACTCTTGTCCAGGCCATCCTGTATGGGCGTGCTGAAGAATGTACTCTAACGCTTGCTGAAGGGGCGCAAGTCGTCCAACTCTGTGAGCACAGCCGAAATAACTCGAAGTGGTTCCCGCCGTATCCCGCGGGCGAGCCCTTCGACAAAGACTGATACACCGGTCATCGTCAGGTAGAGCATGTCCGATTCTCGGGTGCGCTTTGACAGATAGTAATGTAATTTTGGTTGAATT
>CAZOAL010000082.1:0-36170 GCA_964577695.1 uncultured bacterium
TATCTTGGTTGGGGACGAGGTGCCAAGTTAGAAACTTGGGCTACGAGCGCATTTCCCCGAGTTCGTTAACACGCCCTAATCTACCCTCTGGCTGATGCCATCGCCGGGGCTTCTGAAACAGTCACGCTGACTCGATAGCCGAGTCGTGACAGAAAATCTTCGCAGTCTTCCCACATTATGCCAAAAGCTTTCACATCCGCAAGTCCCAGGCGGCTGACGATGTCTTGCAGCATTTCAAAATCCTGCCCTTCAAAATCTGCCTCCATCATCGCAAACTCTGCCCAATTCACGAGCTCGGCCACCGTCATGCGATGATACAGGTAATCAATGAGCTTTTGAGCAACCTGTTTTTGAACATCTTCTTGCATCATTGTCAGTCCTTATTTTCCTTATCAACATCATCAGCGTTTTCCAACTTAAACAACTCCTGCAAAGCGCGGGCGTATTGGACATGCTCACCATTGATGTCATTGACCGCCCGACGCAAGTTTGTCGTTGGCTGATGCAGCAGCTTCTTGATGATCGCCTGCGTCATCGCTTCAACAACCCCCTGCTGTTGGGGCGACAACTGAGCCTTGTGAAAACAGACCTGCAATTCTTTTGAGGCGATTTGCTGAAACTGCTGATGCAACGCCTTAATCGTGGGATTCACTTCAAAGACTTGTAACTGGGAGTAGAATTTTTCGGCTTCCGCTTCGACAATTTGCGTCGCAATCATCGCCTCCCGTTGCCGTTCCTTGAGATTGGAGTCAACCACCGCCTGCAGGTCATCGATATTGTACAGAAACGCATTCTCCACTTTGCTTACTTCAGGGTCAATATCCCGCGGCACGGCGATGTCAATCAGGAACATATAGCGATGCTTCCGCTTCTTCATGATATCTTGAAGGGGTTGACGATGAATCAGATAATGCGGCGCATTGGTTGAACTGATGACGATGTCGGCGTCAACGAGGAAACTCAAGTCGGCATCTAATGTCAAAGGAATTCCATTGAATTTTTCGGCGAGTTTCACCGCTCGTTCATACGTTCGGTTTGCCACGATCACTTTGGAAACGCCGTTTTCCACAAGGTGTTGCGCCGTTAATTCGCTCATCTCACCCGCACCGATGATGGCAACCGTTTTATTTTCCAAGCTCTGAAAAATCTTCTTTGCCAGTTCAACGGCGGCAAAACTGATGGAAACCGCTCCGGATGCGATATTGGTCTCGGTACGGACGCGCTTTCCAACGTTGAGCGCTTTGGTAAACAATCGGTTCAATACCGCCCCCGTCGCTCCGGCGGACAGCGCCATATCATAAGCTTCCTTGACCTGTCCGAGGATCTGTGGCTCTCCGACAATCATCGAATCCAGGCTGGCCGTCACTTTGAACAGGTAACGAATGGCGTCAAGATTTTGATAGCGATAGGTGAACTTGCTCAATTGCTGCGGTTCGATGTGATGATAGGTTGAGAGAAAATCGGAGAGCGCGGCACACCCATCACCCCCGGTGGGGGCTGCATAAATCTCCACGCGGTTGCAGGTCGAAAGAATCACACCCTCTCGGACATTGTGGCGTTCTCTCAAAAATCGGAGCGCTTCGACCAGTTGGCTTTCAGAGAACGACAGCCGTTCCCTAAAATCGAGTGGAGCAATATGATGACTGGTGCCGATGGTGACAATCTGATTCATCTGTTAATACCTAACACCTAACTTGCCAATGTCACTTTCAAATCGGGATGCTTTCGTAGAACATGCGGCTCGCTTGTTTCAACTTCCCATCGAACGAGCGAGCCGTGCTCGTCCGAGAATCGGACACGTTCTACGGGGCGATCGTCCCCCGAATGTGACATTGGCGAACTAATACCTAATACCTAAAATGCGTGGATACTGGGTAAAAACAGATTCACTCCCACATAAGTCAACAAAATCGCGGCGAAACCGATAATCGCTGAATAGGCGGTTTTACGTCCTCGCCAGCCAAGGATCTGGCGGATGCTGAGTTGCAACACATAGATGAGCCATGTTGCGAGTGTGAAGACAACCTTCGCATCCACCCATGTCCATTGGACTTCTCGGACATATCGCGTCCACAGTCCTCCAATGATGATACCTATCGTCAGCAAAATCACACCACCAACGATGCACTTATGACCCAACTCATCTGATTGTCCAAGCGCAGGCAAGAGACTGGAGAGGAGTGTGTGCTGCTTTTCACGAATCTTCTTCTCTTCAATCAGGTACATCAGCCCAAATCCAAACGCCGCTACGAATGCAGCGTAAGCCAGAAAAATGACCGTTGAATGGGCGATAAACCAGTAGTTTTGCAGGTAAGCAGGAATCGCAGTGTCCTCCTGGGTTTGCAGTGTATACGCGATCAGAATGGCGATAAAAGCGGCAGGAACCACAAAAACCCCGATAGTGCGAAGGTGGGTCAGGTATGCGATGCCTAGGTAGATTAGAATAATCGCCCACGCCAAAAAGGAGGTTGAATCATACCAGTACGCTATGAGATGTCCTGCGCGTAGCCAACGTAAGGCGATAAAGACCGAGTGCAACACAAACCCAATTGTTGTCATCCAATAGGCAGATTGGGCAACCCTTCGATTCCCTGTCGTCAGGAAGAGGGTGTGAAGTATAATTGCTGCCAAATATACCAACAAAAGCGTGTGAAAAAATAAAAAGTTCATAGAGATCTGAAACGTGATGCGTAAAACGTGAAACGTGAAATGTATTGTGTATCGCGTATTGCGTGATTTGTCAATTTATCGATTCGTCGATTCGCTGAAGGGCATATTGATAGGCGCGATCAACCTGTCCATGACGGACCAGATTGAATGTGCATTCGATCGAGCAGTCAGCATTTGCGAAGCCTAAACAGCAAGTCTGTCCCTGGTTTGTGGGAATCCGATCAATCAATTCATCGAAGAACTGTTGCCGACGTTCCTGCGTTGGAATCGCGTCCATTGCGAGCGGGCGTAAAGCGCCAAGAAAGTCGATGAACTCTCCATACCCCTTATTTTCAAATTGGCTGGCAAGTTCAGCCCCGATTTCATCGGGATTCAAAGCAACCTGTACGTGCTTGGCTTTGTCCGGTTCTTCTCCATCTTCGCTTGGCAGAGCCTGCTCCAATCCAGCGGAGAGCCTCGCGCTCCCACTTTGTCCGCGGACACGGTTGGTAGAAATGCTGATAATCAGAGGCCCTTGCATCACCAGAAGTGGAGTCGTAAACGTTCCCAACTCTGGATGCGTGAGACATTCGATTAACTGAAGCTGATTGGGTGCCCCCTCCCCTTTATCCCCCCCGCGGGCAGGGGGGGCACCCTCCAATTTCATATCTTCGATACATACGAGAAACGCATCTGAGAGCTGATGATTGTCACTCCCCCATCCCCCCTGCCCGCGGGGGGGACAGAGGGGGGGAACAATTCGCTCGACTGACGCCCCACAACGTCGCAACAGATCGGCGCGTTGCGCGAGGGCTTCACTCATCTCCCCGGAATCGCTCACCACGACGCAACGGCGATTCTCCAACAGGAAATAGACGGGATACGGAAACCCTTGCTCCGGAGGCGGAATGACATCCATGTCAAGCGATTCAGCGTAAAGTGAGGTTGCCCCAAACTTCGTTTCGAGATGCTCTCGGATGCGTCTGGACATAGCTGGACTTTTTCCGCTTGTGGAAATGCCTATCGTCACATCTCCGTAAGTTATCACAGAGGCTGCCGCAAAGGTGCACTCAGGAATCACATCAACGACATTGACGAGGTTGATGCCGTTCATTTCATGCGCCTCTTTGAATACCTGCGTGTTGATCTCTGGCTGGTCTGTCGCCGCGCAAACGAGGAACATCCCTTCCGTATCGCCCGCCTGAAATTGGCGACGATGCCACCGGATCCGACCGGTCCGCGCGAAGTCATCAAGCGTCTGTGTCGCTTGAGGGCTGATGAGCGTCACATCCCCACCGCTATGCAGCAGTGAGGCCACTTTACGCGCTGCGACACCCCCCGCGCCCACAACGAGGCATTTTCGATTTTGGATGTTCAAATGCGCTGGGTAGAACATAAAACGTGATGCGTGAAACGTAAAAGGTAAACGTAATTTGACTTTGGTAAATTAACCCAAAAACCGAGCGGGGAACAGACTTCCGAAGTTTAAATACCACGTTAATCGGTGACGGCCCCGAAGCAGGATTCATTGCGATTAATGTCTGGTTTGTTGCAAACTTCGGAAGTCTCCAATTGGTCCGCCCTCAACTTGTATTCTACCATGTCCGTGCGGTGTTTTGCCACCCAGTTCCGGCCAATTTCCACACCGCGCTGTCCGTCCCTGTGCCCGCTTGCGCAGAACCGGGGAAGCGCACCACGCCGAAAAATTCATAAATCCATGAATCCAAAAACTCATAAATTCAAGAACCAAACAACGGAACACGCGGGGACGCACAACGACAACCGATGTAGATGAGCCTGAACTCGGGGATGTACCTGTCGCGGGAAGCGACGCGCAGACCGTTCGGAACGAAGTGGCCCCACGAGCCACCACGCAACAAACGATACTTGCCGCTATTGGGTCCCCGCGGATTGCGGGCAGGACTCTTTTGATAATAGTCATCCGCGTACCAATCCGCGCACCACTCCCAAACATTACCCGCCATATCCCATACACCAGAGGGAGAGACACCCAGGGGATAAATCCCCACCGATGTCGTGCTCATTGGGAATTCGCCCTCCGAGCAATTACAGCGGTTGGGGTCAAAGGCGTCGCCCCACGGATAAATCCTCCCATCCATGCCTCTGGCAGCTTTCTCCCACTGCGCCCCGGTGGGCAGGCGCTTTCCGGCCCAACGGGCATACGCCTCAGCCTCGTAAAACGTCACCCCCACCACAGGGTAGTTGGGCTTGTTGAATTGCAGGTCATCCCAATAGCGAGGCGCGGTTCGATTTTTCGCCTGTCGCCATCGCCAGCCGTCTTGCGACCACCCACCCTTTTGGCTGTATCCCCCATCCGCGATAAACTGCTGGTACTGCGAATTCGTCACCGGATATTTATCAATCCAGTATTCATCAAGGTAGACGCGCCGTTGGGGCCGTTCCTTCTCGAACCATTTTGCGTTCCAGTTAGGATGCTTGCGCAACAGTTGTTCTACCTGCTCCGGTGAGGTGCCCATCAGAAACTCGCCGGCGGGGATATGAATCATCGCCTCCAAATCCCGTGGGTCAGGGATACGCGGGTCGCCAAGAAATCCAAGCACCTCCCCGGCGGCAATACGAACGCGCAAGGCGATCTCTGGTTGAACAATCGTTGAGAGAAGGGCGTCAATGGCGGCTTGTCGCGTCTCTCTGCCGACTTTGGCCCTCCCCTCATGCAAACAACGACCCGCGAGCACCGGATTGACATCAATCAATGCACGAACCAGCCCATCATCATTTTCGACCGCCAATCCCGACGCAAGGATGGTCGTCTCCTCCCATCCGGTCTGCGGGGCAGCGGTAGGGGGTCGTAATTCCCATCAGGTCGTTCCCATCTCGGCATCTCGCTGGCGAGCCAGGGCCAACGCCACAAGTCATAAAGGCCCGCCGGGTCTCGTTTGAGCATCTGATGCGCGGCGAAATATTCTTGCAGCAACTGATGATAAAAGCTAACCGATGTGAAGTCTACCGGCATTTCGATGATATTCGCACTCGCCCCTAACCTGAGCACCTGGTCAGGGGGCGACGCGACGGGGGGCCACTTCGCAGCCAGTTGCACCTGTTGAGGCATCACGGTTTTGACCAGAGGCGTCTTCACAACGGTACCAGACCCCTCCCTTTTTTGCATTTCAAAAGCCATCACAGACAACGCTTCACGCTGGATGTCAGCATCTAACCAGTCGTGAGGAGGGCATTTCTGTTTCGCCCAGTCCATCAAAATGTGCGTGAAGCGGGTCATCAATCCAGACCGGTTTTGGTACAAATGACCATCTTCATTAAAAACATCGATCATCATCGTCAACTGGTACGGGTTGCGAGCCATTTCGAGCAAGCGACGGTTGTCATCCCCACTTTTGGCCAACGCTTCCCAAAGCCCTTGCCATGTTTCTGGCAATTCCAGCTTCAAAAACTGCTGGATCTGGTCATCGTTGAGCGGTTGCACCTCCACCCGCTGCAAACCGGAGAGTTCTTCGCCATAGTCCAGGACGCGGCAGGTCACCAGGAAACGATTGCCTTTCGGGTGCCACTGTTCAACGAAGTTGCGTAGGGCGCGGGTGCGTTCTTTGTAACCCTCACGCGGCATCTCATTCAAGGCGTCAAACAGGAAGAAGAGTTTGCCCGCTTTCAGGTAGCCGGTCACATTCGCGGCGAGTTCGGGGCACCCCCAATGATTAGCGTCTAGCGAGCCAGACCAGCCCTGGACGATAAAGTCTTCCACAGACATCTCAGGAGCAAACTCACTCAAACGCAGTGGGATGGGTAGTTGGTCCGGCTGGTCGGCGAACTGGTAGGCCAGGTTCTCCAAAGCCGTTGTTTTGCCTGAACCGGGGTCACCGAGCAGAATCAGACAGGGATACTTTCCCACCCCTTCTTGCAGGTTTGCGAGCTTCACCCGTTTGATCTCTTGGCCGGATTGCAGCCATTCGTGATACTCCGCTTGTGCGCGCCTCTGCCGCCGACGGGCGGAGCGGGGGGTTTGCGGTTCGACAGGACGCGCGGTCGCCTCGGTGGTCTCACCAGAAAGCGGGACATAATACGCGGCGTCTGCCTCATAACGTTCTTTGGGGCGTCTGCGGTAGGTTTGTTCGTGCGCTGTCAAGTCGGGGATGGCAACCGTTTGTCCCGGCGTTGACTTTTCTGGCGGGCGAGCGTTGTACTTTTTCAAAAGCACACGAGTGATGTGTTCCCTGACGAGCCTTTGAAACGCATTCACATCTTCGTAAGCCCACCACAGTCCCTCTTTAGGGAACGCCGCCTTAAAATCGAGGACCGCACCCCATTGATCCGTTTCGGCTTTCGATTGCGGACTATACGGTGCTGTCTTGAAATACACCATCACTTGTGGAGACTGATGCTGTTCCCATAAGTCCCACGCCCGACGGAGCTCATGTTCCGTTCCCGACCTGGCATCGCCCGTCGGTGTGCCAAACCGCTTCCAGAAGGTGCCGATGACGAGATCGCTCGTCTCAATATTCATCAACTCATCAATCAACCCTTGAGGCCCCTCCAAATGGAAGCCGGGGTGCGTATCCGTCTCCCATCGCCACACCTCCATGCGAACCCCCAGATGCTCGCCGAGCGTCCGATTGAATTCATCAACAATCTCCGGCACCTGGTCACGCTCTTGCGGTACATCCCCTGGCGATACCACAATAATGCGAAAGATGTCCTTCTTCTGAGTTGTCATTGATTGGCACCTCACATACCGATTTCAGTCAGACTGTAGTCGATTTCCCAAAATCGACATTGCTCTTTTCGAGATATGAATCTCGACGCACGTTGATCGTCGGGAATGGAATCCCGACCTACGCGAAGAAATTCTGTGGAGCGGTATCCTTTTGGAAGGTAGTGGGATACAAAAACTGATAATCTTCTTCCCTTCAACCCATTCCCGTTCCTCTTTGGGTTGCGCATTTTGATGATGGTCGAACACAATATATACTGAACCAATTTTATCAGAAACGCCAGTTGAATGCAAGAGAATTGTTAACCTCGTTGAGTCCTACAACTGGTACAAAATAAAAAGGCATTGATAGAGAATTCCTATCAATGCCTTTTACCGTATGAACAAAATTGAGATACGCTGTTCAGGAGCATCATTGTCAAGGGGACCGAATACCAGGACAGAACACAGCGGCTATTTGACAGCATCTGGATGAATCAGCTTTTGTATTGAAAAATACCCTCCCATCTGTTACCATAAATTTATGGCGACACACTGGCACCCCTTACTGGCACAATTTCTCAGATTCTGTTGCCACGCCAATAAAGTTTTTACCCCATTTCGGAGGTTTGTGATGTCAGTTGCCTTGAAAGAACAGATCATCCAAAGGCTTGAAAAACTACCGCAAGCCAAGCTGAATGAAGTGTTATTATTTGTTGAGTTCCTCTCTGCGCGTGAACCTTTTGAGCTGACTGCCTATGTCAATGAACGGACCGAGCAGGCGCGGAAAGCAAAGCAGAGGGGCGAGAAATTCTACACGCTTGAAGAACTGCAAAAAGAGTTTAAGAGGTAACCGATGGCGTTTACACTTGAACTATCCCCATCAGCACGTCAGGACTTGAAGCGATTACCTGGAAGGGTTCAGGAAGAGATCGCATTTTCTCACCTTCCTGAGATTCAAAAAGCCCCTCTTCAGGTTGGAAGGCCATTGCAAGGCACGTTCAAATTGGATTAAAACCGTTATCAGGTAGGAGGAAAGCGAATTGAAAACTGAAAAACTGACAGGTGTCATACGGAAAAGCGAAAAAGAATATGTGGGCATCTGTCTTGAAGTCAACGTTGCCGCCCGGGGCAAAACGATACCCGAAATTGAATCCAATCTCAAGGTCGCTGTCAATGAATTTCTTGACTATGTTCAAGAAACCGGGCTCGAGATTGAACCAATTCCGATTCAAGAATTAATCGAATTTCTGGAGGAGACTTCTCCCTCAAAATCGACCTCTCGTTCTAACGTTTCCAAGCCTGTTTATACATTTCATCAACTAATCGACCTCTCACCGTATGCCTAGAAAAATCCCTTCGATGTCCAGCCGGAAGTTGACACACTTGCTTGAGCAAGGTGGGGCTCGGTTCATACGCCAACGAGGGACAGACCACGCCATCTATGAGCGAACCGTCGGGACACGTCGGTATGCAGCTCCCGTTCAAATGGAAAAAAAATCCCTTGACCCCATCTATTGCAAACGTGTTTTTCGGCAACTCCACTTCACCGATGAGGAAATTGAACAGTTTCTCACCGCGTGCTTGTCGCGTGAGGTCAGAATCTGCTGGCCATGAGGGTGGCCGTGACTGACAGCCTTCAGTGCACCGTCAACGGCCTGGATGCAGTCGCTGAACGGCTTCCGCCGTTTAGGGTTGAATGTCATTGGATCCTCCACATAAAAGGGGACAGAGTGAAAAGTTTCTCCCGACTGGGAGTTTACGCACTTATGTAACGCACGGAATTTTTTCCGTATAACCAGGTTGCGATGGATATTGTAAAATCAGTCGATCATCTAACAAATCGGGTACAATATCCACCCGATTGACGGGGGTAAACACAGACGTGAGTCAATGTCTCCCCCCATGAATTGGAACAGCGAAAAATCCAGAACAGGTCCCTCCTGTCCTGCGATTTCCGCGCCTTTCAACATCAGTTTGTACCCAAACTACTCCCCTCTAACGCAAGCCCCGTGCCAGGGCACAAAAAAGCGGCCCTAAACCAGTCGGGACGCGGAATGTCGTGTATTGATGCTCCAACAGAAAGGGGGTGCCGGCGGTGTCTAACGGACACCACCCCTTGTTCTCAAAAACGTCTGTTTTCTCAATTAGACTGGGCTCTGGGGAGGTGTCAATTGGACACCATCAGAAAGGTGTCGTTTTGACACCGACCCAACCTACAACTCAGAAATTTGAGCAACCCCTTCCTCTACGGGGTAGGAAACAACACTTCGTAAGTCTATTCCCTGGCTTGCAATCCAGAGATCATATTGCGTTTGGAGATTGACCCAAAGTTCAGGGGTTGTATGAAACGCCTTGGCTAATCTCAACGCCATTTCTGGGCTGATGCTTGCGTGACCATTTACAAGATCAGAAATGGCTTTCCTGCTGACACTCAAATCTTTAGCCAATCGGGTGATCGTAAGGTTCATTGGCTTCAAGTGCATTTCCTTGATTATTTCGCCAGGGTGCGGTGGATTGTGCATTAACATATGTGTCTTCTCCTGATCATCTAGTGGGGATCGCCATAATCAACGTTGTAGGCATCACCCTCTCTAAACTCAAACATAACCCGATAATTACCACTTACATCTACAGACCAGATACCTTTTCTTTCGCCTTTGTGCTGATGTAAACGTGAACCGGGAAAATTCATATCTCTGATTTCTGTTGCCGCATGAAGCCGCGCAAGAATCAGACTTATCTTGCTACGATGGTTCGGATTGATTCCTCCTACCGAACCGGTCTCAAAGAACCTTTCTAAGCCGTTGTGCTTGAAACTCTTAATCATATTTAAGTAGGTGAACATAAGTTTTTGTAGTTTAGCCCCCCCGATAGATCGGGATCTCGCTTCGCTAGAGACTTGTGGGCGTTGACGGGGACAAGCCCCTATGCTACAGAAATTTATGTCCAAGCACTTATCACGCATGAGTGAGAAAATCCGTCCGGTTGCGGGCATCAACCGCATTGAGTCTAGCGTGAAGCGTGAAACGTGAAGCGTGAAGCGTGAAGCGCGAAATGTGATTAATCCCCTAACAGCGGCAAGCGTTGATAATCGATGCAAGGAGTTTGTCCTGTGCGTTCACCTGTTCTGCTTCCGCCCGGAACTGGTCCCAGATTCCGGGGCTTTGTGCCACCACTATATCGAGACTCGGACAGACCCAGATATGCTTTGCGCCCGCTCCCGAAGCAGCGTAAGAATCTCGCGGGAGAGAGGGCCACATCAACCCGTGGTCGTTCGTCCAGAAGCCGTGCCCGTACTTCCAGTTGGATTCCGGCTCGTTCTCCAAAATGTCAGGGGCGATGGCCGTCGCACCCTTGAGCCACGTTTCGGGGATGACTTGCCTCCCATTCCAGTCGCCCCAACGGAGCCACAGCAGCCCCATACGCGCCATATCGCGGGCGTTCGCGGCAAGTTGCGTATAGTTGCCAAAAATGTTGATTTTTGCTTGCGGCGGCAGCTTAAAGTTCGTGTAGGAGTAGTCCCACGTTCCCCCGATTGGATTCCGGAGCTTCTCCTCAATCAGCGCCCCGCAGCCCGGCAATTGCCCCGGATGGCTGCTGTCGTACAGTCCATACGCTGTAGCAATCGCATTGGTGAGGATGTTCATACCAAAGGTTTGGTAGTGGAACACCTTCCCCGGCATCTCGTCCGGCTTGAAGTAGCCGGAGGTATTGCAGATTAACTGACGGAAGGTGATGTCCCGATCCTTCTCCCGTGCAAAGCGTCCGGGTTTGGGTCCTTCGTTTTCGCCGACCTCCATCATCTCCGGGTAGTAGTCGATGACCTTGGCATCGGCGGAAGGGATTTTCCCTTCAGCGATGGCGACACCGAGGATTGAGGAGAACATCGATTTGGCGGCGGAGGCGAGACCGAATTTCCGTTCCCGGTCCACGCCCTGCTCCCATTCCGCGATGAGATACCCGTGACGGACGATTGCAACGCGATATGGCTTTCCGCCCGCATCGTCAGCCAACTGACGCCTCACTTGATCTAATTTCTCTATGGAAAATCCGACATCTTCCGGGGAACGATGTTCCCATGCTGTACCTGGGAAAACAGTTTCAGGGGCTGTTGTCATGCTGGGTCTCCTTGTTATCTGTCGCTGTGATGTGCTTGATGCCTGGCAATGAGCCCCCGGACAACAGGCACCAACTTGTTGGGAATCTCCATAACGGTTTGTGTTTGAAATTATACTATCCTATCTCCACACGCATCTTTCTTCCAAGGGCTTCAGCAAACTTCCTTAATGTGGAGAGGCGAATGTCCTCCGCATGGTTTTCGATTCGAGAAATCGTTGATTTGTTCGTAAGCAATTTTACAGCTAAATCTGCTTGAGTCAGCCCAGCTTCTTCACGCGCTTGGCGGAGCAGGACACCAATCTTAAACGCCTCATAACCACTTTCATATTCCTTCGCAAATTCCGGATCACAGGCTTTCCGTTTTTCAATGTATTTCTCAAGATCGTTCATAACTTCTTCCTCCTCGAATAGTCTCGCTTTCGCCTTTCTGCTATAGAGATCTCCTGTAATGGAGTTTTCTGAGTCTTTTTAGCAAACGCATGATTCAGAATAACCATTTGGGGGCCATCAAAAAAGCCCAATAACCTAAAGATATTCCCACCTAACCGGACACGGACTTCCCAAAGATCATCCGTGTTGACCAGTCTCTTGAAATACTGGGCGGGTACAAAGTCGAGTTCTTTAACCAATCTCAACACCCAAGTCACCTTTTCAGCTTGCTTTGCTGATAAGGAGTTCAAGAATTCCTCAACGGGACAATGCCCGGATTCTGTTCGATAAAATACAATTTCTCTCATGTCAATAAATGGGGCCTCGCAGCGAGGACGCTCTTGCAGAGCGTTAATTAGAATATCTGAAAATATCCAGAAGCGTGCGATTGAACTGGCTACCTTTCATAGCTTGAACTAAATCTGCAAGTTGAGGCATTCGTTTCTTTATTTTGTGCTGCAAATAGACATGGAGAGATCCAATCAGACCTGAACCTGCACGCTCCGGAAATTGTTCCAACAAGATCGAAAGCTCCGGAATCGAAAACATGCAGAGCGCTGCTACCTCTCCATCCGAGAATTGCGTTGTGGACAGGCTTTGACTTTGAAGACGTCCCCAGAACACCGTCCGATGTTCAACATTATGAAAGTCGGGCCGCTTTGGTGGGTCATTATAGTTGTAACTGCCTATTGAATCAAAGCAATCAATGTTAGTTAAACAGAGATTGAGCTCCTCATAAAGTTCCTTTTCAGCCGTTTTTTTAATACGCTCACAACCTTTTGCATGTCCCCCAACGGGTAGATCGAAGCAGCCTGGCGAATCAGCTTTACTAAAGCTGCGAAGTTGAACGAAGGTGTAATCTTCCTTCTTGGGGTGGTCAAGGAATATATGGGCACAGCGGTGGCGGAAACCTGCAAAGTGAGCAAGCCAACGGGCTACAAGTAGAACCGGCGTTGTGTCATCTGGAGCTTGTGATTCTGAAAACCAAAGATGAAAGCTAGGATACTGGTCTGCTTTTGTCTGAAAAGCTTGTACCAATATGTCGGTCGGATGGGATAACCCATTATCGTCTACATTTAGAAAAAATTCCCTATCCTTTTCAGCTTGTTTTTCTATCTTGGAATATTCGGAACTCCTTTGTCTTAAACTTTCGCTATGCTGTGGATCTTGGAAACACAATAAGAAAAAATCTGTTATCTTGTCAAAAACCCTTTTATTCAAAACAGAGCCTTCTTCCTTCAAAGAGGACCTGACTTGACTTAAGGTACCATTAAAATCCATTTTCAAGTCTCCTTTAATTAAATAGCCTGTACGTGTAGATTGATTCAAATACCTAAAACATCAGCGAATCTTCCCAATCGCATCAACCAGTTTATCCGCCCCAAAGCGGATGACGTCCGTTGCTGGCAGCCCCGTTTCCCGCTCTGCCGCTTCGATGGCTTGGTAGGCCTGGTCTTCGGAGAGGTCAAAGCAGTTGAACGCGAGCCCGATCACCTTAGCGGGTTTGATTGGTCGGGCAAGCATTTCGTACTGCGCAATCAGTTCGGTCAGTGGAGGCAAGGGGACGGTGTATCGGGCGACAATGGTCCGCGAGGGTTGATGGCAGAAGATCATCGCGTCGGGCATGGAGCCGTGCATCAGGCTCAACGTCACGCCGGAGTAGCCGGGGTGAACGAGCGAGCCCTGCCCTTCAACGATGAGCAGGTCACGCGCCTTTTTCGCCCCTTCAAGGACAATCTGCTCCGCTGCCCCCGCGGTGAAGTCGGACACCACCGCATCAACGGCAATCCCCCACCCGGAGATCATGATGCCGTTTTGACCGGTGGCGCAGAATGCCGCATCGAAGCCACGATTCCTGGCGACCTTTGCCAGCTCAATCGCCGTCACCATTTTCCCGGTCCGACAATCAGAACCGACGGTCAGAACAACCGTTTGATCGACATCGGCGGCTTTGCAGGTGGCGATCGGGAGGTCTGCTGGTGGTTTCCGCACATCCCACAGGATGACGCCGTGGCGTTTTGCCAATTTCGCAAGCTGTGGGTCATTACTCAAGAACCGATGGAGTCCGCTCATGATATGCAAGCGGTGTTCGATCGCTTCACATAGAATGACTCTCCATGTTGGGGGTAACTCACCGCCTGGCGGCGCAATCCCGATTGCGAGCATCGTCGGTCCCAATTTCATCGCTTGGGCAAGGCTACTAACGACTGGGATGCCTTTGCCGACGCCGATGACTTCGCTGACATCTTTTCCAGCCTTTGTGCTGTCGATGACGGCGACAACGTTATCTGTATGGTAGCGCACCAACACCGTCGCCGCCTTTGATTCGAGAATGCCGAATGAGTCTTCGGCGAGAATGACCATTTTATGTTCTTTCGGTTGTAATCGCTTTTCCATAAAAATGCTATCCAATCAGTGTCCTTCCTTCAGTTGGTATGGACTCTATTGAAAATATAGGAACTTGTGCATACCGGATTGGCTTTAATTCTTTGCGTTGTGCGATAATTTCGTCAATCTGATGTGCCACTTGCGCGGAAAAATATGCCTCTCCACACTGACGACAGATTTGAGCAGGCAAACCCTCACATACAATTAACTCTCCATCAATACGGAGTTCCAAATTGGTAATGCCTTCTTGTAGCTCACCTCCACAAAAATCGCATAAATCTTCTTGGGCCACTTTTGGTTTCATGTGGGGTCAACCTCTTGCTTACGGTTATAATGGGCTTATGAATCCAAAATTAACTCATCCGTTGGAAAATACGCCATCCCAAATGCCTCCGCCACCGCCCGAAAGCAGATCTTTCCGGCAGCGATGTTCAGCCCCTTGGCGAGGGCGACATCCTCACGCATTGCTCGCTTCCACCCTTTGTTAGCGAGTGCAACAATATAAGGACGAGTGACATTTGCCAGCGCATAAGTCGAGGTCCGTCCGACGGCACCGGGCATGTTCGTCACGCAGTAGTGGACGACCCCATGTTTGATAAATGTCGGATTCTGGTGTGTCGTTGGGCGCGTCGTTTCAATGCAGCCCCCCTGGTCGACCGAAACATCGACAATCACTGCACCGGGCGTCATGGTACTGACCATCCCTTCCGTGACGAGATGCGGGGTGCGCCCCCCCGGAATCAAGACCGCCCCAACCAGCAGATCGGCACTCTTGACCTTTTCACGAACCGTATGCGGGTCAGACATCAGGGTGACAACGTTGGGTGGCATAATATCGTCGAGATAGCGCAACCGGCGCAGGTTCACATCCATGATTGTCACCTCTGCACCGAGGCCAGCGGCGACTTTCGCGGCGTTCGTTCCGACAATCCCACCGCCGATAATCAATACTTTCGCCGGGGCAACGCCCGGCACACCACCGAGCAAGATACCGCGTCCCATCATCGGCTTTTCGAGGTACTTTGCGCCCTCTTGAATCGCCATTTTCCCCGCCACTTCGCTCATCGGCGTGAGCAGCGGTAGTTCGCCATCTGCTGTCTGGATGGTTTCATACGCCACGCAGACGACCCGTCGCTCGATCATCGCGTGGATTAAATCCTCATTCGCGGCAAAGTGGAAGTAAGTAAAAACCACCTGTCCTTCACGTAAATAATCATACTCCTCCGGCAGTGGCTCTTTGACCTTGACGATGAGATCAGCGGGGGCGAAGATTTCAGGGGCAGTTTCCAGCAACGTTGCGCCTGCCGCGGTGTAATCCTCGTTCGGGATACCGCTGCCAACACCGGCATCCACTTCGACGAGGACGGTGTGACCGGCTTGAACGAGTTGTTCAACGCCGACGGGCAGCATGGAGACGCGATATTCTGAGGGCTTGGTTTCTTTTGGAACTCCGATAATCATATTTGTCACCAAATGATTTGAGAATATTCGGTCAGGATTCGCTTGATAATATCGGGATAATCTTGTTTCTCTATTCGTTGTCGATCCATTGCGTGATGACCTCCTTCGCATAGAGCACCTCTCCGGTTTCAAGGACACGCCGGCGAAAATGGGGAGTGAGGGCTTCCAACGGTTTCAGGTCTACCCATAACGGCGTCAGATCATTGACCGCCGCCAGTGCCGCAAAATATTCGCTCGGGGGGATTCCCTCGACGGCCACATCCATATCCGACCCTTCCGCAAAACGCCCTCGCGCCAGCGAACCAAACAGGATAATGTGCGTCGCCCCAAATTCACGAACCAGCACATCCACAATCTGTTCCAGATCCGCCCGCGCACCCCGGGCCAACCGCTGGTCCTTTGCCTGTTGCGCATCTCGACGACGACGCCAATAGTCAATATATTCTGAAGTCGCCATTCCGTTCATCTCCGTTATCACACAAGGTCTATACCCGAGCGTAAGTTTGTGTGAAGGCCTAGAAACCGAGTTTTTCTGAAAAACTCGGTTTCTTACCGTTCTGATAGACGGATCGAAGGGTTAAGTATCAACAAACAGACAATTGTATACCGTCACTCCACCTTCCTCCGTTATATCAAGCGCGATGCCAGGAACAATCCGATCTAAGAAGGCTCGATCTAGCCTTTTGAAACCGTTACGCTCACAATATCTCACAACTTTTTTCAGGATTTCCTCCTGGTCAGCGGAAAATGGAGACTCACTGGTTTGATTGATCAGCCTATCGGTTGAATGGCTGTAAGTCCGTCGACAAAAGCGATAGGTATAGTATGGGCCCAAAGCCGATATTTGAAGCGTCAGAAAGTATGCTGTTCCACGGAGCCTCTGGACCAGTTCGATTGCGGAGGCTTTATCTCGAACCTCATAAGAAAGTCCGGGGTGAAGCAAGATCAGAAACGAGAAACAACTATCATAGTTCCAATCCGTTTGATTTTCAATCGCATACCCATTCAGGAGTTGCAGTAGTTCTTTATGGAGAGAGTCGCCATAATCGCCATAGATTAAACAAGCCCTTTCTATCATTTCCTGCCGTCTTTTGTACTTGGGTTCATGAGGTGGTTTGTTTTTACCATATAAATAATCAATGAGTTTGTCCACTTTCTTCTGACACATTGCCTTCTCCCATAGACGTATTATTTATCAAGAAATCGAATGGTTTGACAATCTGAATCCCTTCAAACTCTTTAAGTTTTAACAAATGTTTGTCACCGGTAATCACAAAGTCGGCACCTGCTTCAAGCGCACATTCAAGAAAAATATTGTCTGATAAATCCTCCTGAACCGCTTGAACCTTTTTCTCAGGTTCGACAAAAATAGCTATTGCTGTAAGAATGGATAAGAACTTCGTTTTCTCCTCTGGAGTGAACTCAAACTTTGGATAATTCATTACTCTGATGAGCTCATCTTTAATCTCTTTTGACCAATACATGATGACTTCCTGAGTGATGACTTTTTCAATGACTTCTTGAGGGTGCCCCCCCCAGCCCAAAGCAGAAATCAACGTATTTGTATCAACGACTATCTTTCTCTTGCCCATTCCATTGCCTGCTCCAGATCTGCTTCTGTTATGCCTCTTGCTTTGAAGCGTTTTTGAACTGCTTCACTCAACTGTTTGAATTCCAGGTGAATGTCGGGAATTCCCACCTTCTTGAACACAACGCCATCCGCTATCGGAAAGGCGACGAACCGCTCACCCGGATTTAACCCGATTTGCTTTCTGATGCTTTGTGGTACAACGAGTTGTCCCTTTGCAGACATTTTAACCGCTTCCATTTTTGTTGCAGTATTTGAACTCATGTTGATTTCCTCAAATTTAACCCCGATCTTCGATCGGGGTTTATAACTACCCCTGCGCCTGATTCTGGATGGGGTGGATGACCACCTTCACCGGCGTTCCCTTGGGTGGCAGAACGTCTGTATTGACGCGGTAGGTTCGATCATCGGTGCCGCCGGGCAGTGGGTGATTAAAGATCGAGTCGGGGTCTCGGTAAACGGCGATGATGTTGTGAAACAACTGCGCTGTGAATTGGTTGCGAACGATACGAGCGCCGGTGAAAATCCAAGCGGTTCTCTCCATCGGTTGCCCCTTCATGGCGTCCTGCACCAGCTCTTCCGCACGATAGCGAACCGTTTTACCGCCGCGCTCCCATTCGACCCAAATCTCCGCGGGGTCGCCTTGGGGGGCGTGCGGGTCGCCTTCGACGGTGAGATTCATGCCCGGATTCATATTCAAACGGAGCAGCGCGAGCTGGATATGAATCGGTTCGGCGTCGAGTGTAAGCAAGCTCTCGTGCGTTTTACCGAGTTTGCCGCAGGCGAAAAATTCAATGATGATATCGCTGTTAATAATGTTAATTTCACCCTTTATGATGACTTCCCGTTTGTTGACATCGACGACGACGTCCCCGATCTGGATGAGGCCCTTTCCAATTTCGTGGATAGCCCCCGCTGTATCGACGGCGGCAGCAGACTTGGGGCGGACGGTCAACTGCTGTGATATCACATTATCATTGCGGTCCAGATCGTCAACCCGCCGCTCGGGATCGATCCGGACATAGAACTGACGCACGCCCTCCTGCTTGGGGGTCCAGTTGATGGTGGTCGTCGTTTCGGCGCGATTGCTAGTAAAGAGCACATCCTGAGAGTCAATCTTGTTCCCTCCCTGATTGGGGTTTCCATCGTAAAAATCGACTGTTACTGTTGCATCAAGTGGAGCGCCTGTGTTTGCCAGCGTCACGCTGATGCGTACCGGTTCACCGACGCGTGGTTCAGGCGGTGAAGACCGGAGGGTCCGATTGACCGCGCCGAGATTGGGGTGGGTGGGTCTCGGCAGGGCGCGGGTGAGGAACATCAATGCGAAGCAGGTCGTCGGGAAGTAGTCCTCATAGTCGATCCAACGCCCATCCGACTGCTGCTCTGCGATAAGCATACTCGAAATCTCCTCGTACCAATGATGCCCAACGAGGGTATCGAGTTGAGGCGGAATGTCACAGAACCGTTGCAGGGCGAGAAGATAGTAGTAGACCCATGAGGTGGCTGCAGGGTTACGGGTAATCGACCAGTATTTCTTAATCCACTCGAGCCCTTTCTGAATTTGCGGGTCTTCAACAGGGACCCCGCACGCGCGGAGCGCCCAAAGCCCTGTCGCCGTCATGCTGCCGTAGACGCCCTCTGCCCAAGGTGAACCACTATCGACGAGATTGTACAGCCAACCGCCGGTCTCTGTTTGGTTGCGGCGAATCCATTTTTCTGCACGCTCCCAGGTCGCTTTTGGGATTTCAAGCCCCCACTGTTTCGCGGCGTAAAGGGCGTAGACCACCATGTTCATGTGTGCCCCGTCGGCGGTCGCACCGTAGCCCCAACCCCCGTCGTCCCTGGGGTCTGAGAAATCATCCCCCCCCACCGGCAATTGGTGTTTGACCAGTTGATTGACAGCAAATTGGGCACGCTCTCGATATTTGGTATCATTTGTGGCAACCAACGCAGGTACGATGATGGCAAACTGGTAGACTTGTAAAATATTCCAGTCCTGAGACATGAGAAAATCAAGTCCCTTTTGCACAGCCGCATCCGAGACAGGCACCCCAGCCGAAAGCAGTGCCAGTAAAGCAATCGCTGTTTCTTGTTTATTGTCCTCCCCAAAATCCCATGCGGAACCCGGCAAGAGATCTTCCGGTAAGCCTTTGAGGGTCGCGCCACAGATGACACACGTTGAAACCAGTTGGTTCTCCGTCCCACACTGCAAACAGGTTCGGTTGTGCTTCCCCTGCTGGGATTTGACCCACGCGACCCCTTTCTGAATCGCAGCCTGGATTTGTTCAGGGGTTGCTTTCGGAAAAGTACGTGGTGCCGCTGTAATCGAGGTGTGTGCCATGTTGTTGCTGTGGTTGGCTTCTTTAATCTCCTTCGCCCCCCCTTTCGGATTGACCACAGCATAGACCTCAGTCGTTCCAGCAGGCGGACGCCATTGCGTTTTCACTCTGCCAGATTTGCCGGGTTGCAATCCCAAAATCACATCTCGACATAAAATCTGAAGCGGTTTTGTCGCTGGGTCCCCTTCGTAAAGAGGGTCCCCTTCGTAAAGATTGACAACGAGATCTTCATTGAGCGTTACCGCCGCCTGTCCGATATTCTGCACCGTGACGTAAATGGTAATTTCCTCGCCCTCGCGGGGCGTGGGATTGGAAAAGGTGATGCTCTTTGAATCTATCGCAAAATCAGGTAACGGATTTTGGGCGTGAACGGAGAGCGCCATGAGGAAAAGTGTCAATAGGAAAAAGAAGCGAAATCTGTACATGATTATTCTCCCTTTTTAGGTGGTTTTCTTTTAAGGTCACTCAAATCCCCCCTCCCCCCTTTGAAAAGGGGGGGAGGGGGGGATTTTTGAAAAGGATTTGATAAGCCCCAAACGCGGGTATGTCCCGATACAGTATTTTTGGGTTGGCTCTGCCTTCTTCAGTGGTTTCCTGACCGGATTCGTACTTGATTCCTTTGTAAGTGCCATCGTTTTCATACAGAATATCGTATGCTGCAACTACTTCTTTTCCATCTTGAGCATAGAACCTATCAACGGTATTCCGCATCCATAAGCGTTCACCGTGCAGCTTAAATGACTCACGACGAGTATTTCTCCCCAACTCATCATAATATAGAAGATTGCAGTAGTAATTGATAAAACACATTTCAATGATTCGGTAGAGTCTCCCATCAGCCTTGTAAAAGATGATACAATATGGTTCTTCATTTTCATGAAGGGCCCTCGCTCGCGCTTCCAGTAAGACATCCTGTGGTTTTTTGCGAACATGATTCCATTTTTTGCAATAGACCATTTTCATTGGAGTTATCCTTTCAATTTCGGTGTTGTGTTGAGTCGTTGTATACCCTTCCATGACTATCACGGATGAGAATGCCTTTATCACTGGCATAATCCTTAATGGATTGCGGAACATCAGATTTTTGAGGTGGTACTTCCAATATCTGCTGCCCTTCAAGAACTCTCCCTCTCAACTGACGATTTGATGGAACATCCGCTATTTCCGCACCAAGTGGGTATTTGTTGGCAAGCTGGTTAATGTACTTCTTGGCAGTTTGTTCCTTAACTTCGCCGAGTTGTGTGAATTTTCTTTCTACAATCTCCCCCTTATAGGGGTTGTATGAATCGACTTTAACCCGTACTGTCTCACCCGTTCTTTTGGTGTAGTTCACTTGTACTTCGTTATAAGGATATTGACTTCTTTGTCCCTTATTGAAGTTGCTTCCTGCTTCTATACGTTTTCTATATGTCGGCACCTTACGCCTCTACTTTATGATTAAATACCTGCTCCTCTGATAATCGTGGATTTAAGAAGAGAGAGATTCACCTTTCCTTGCGCAAGTCAGGGACTGCTTCCCGATGAAGATGGGGACGAAGGGAGACAGACGCGACTACGCCGCCTCATCTCGCAGTCGCTCAATTTCCGCCCGAAGTTTTTCAACGCGCGCTTTTTCTTCAATGAGGAGCGCCAGGGCCTCATTAAAACTCGCGGGCAGCGACGTCCCCGCCCGCTCCCCACGAATCGACGCCACCTCCGCCAGCGCGGAATCTTTGATGGCTTCGATGTCCGCAACCGTAATCCGTGTCCGTCCCGCCGCCAGAATCCGGTTCACCGCTCGCAGGTCTCTAGCGAAGCGAGAGCCCGATCTATCGGGGCAGAACCCTTGAATCGTGAACGGACGGAGTTCGCTCAGTTCGATGATCCGATCCACGGCTTTGGGCTCTAAGTAACCCAAGTTGCCACTTATCCCGATTTCGTTTTGCCGGTATGGAAGGAAAGGAAGAAAGGGATGAGTCAAAAAGCGTCATTGGGTGCTTGTATTCTATCAATATTTTTGGTGATTTTCGTGCCCAAAGTTGCGATGAAACATAAAACGTAAAACGTACAGTGTCATTACGTTTTACGTTTCATGTTTCACGTTTCACGCAACACGCATTACTGCCCCACAGACACATAAGATGGCATTGGAACAGCATTCGCAAACAATTTCTTCCCCGATGCTGAAAACTTGCTGACTTCACCTGTAAAAGTGGATCCAAGCTGATCTGCGACCCAAACCCCTCCGTCCTTATCGACGCTAATTGAAAGGATTGCCATCCCAACATCAGGTATTTCCATCTTCTTGCCATCCGCAGAAAGTTTAATCAGAGAAGAGGAATTGGAAACCAGCCAAAGGCTCCCATCTTTGACATTCATGCGCAACGAAGTCGGAAGTTCAATATCCGTGATGCGTAGCAGTTCTTGACCACTTGGATTCAATTTCACAAGAATATTCGCCTGGCTATCAGCCACCCACGCATTCCCCGTTTTGGAATCAACCGCAACATATTTGGGTTCTGTGAGTGTCACAGGAGACACCGCCGCAACTGTACCATTGGCAGCATACCGGGCGATTTTACCTCTCGAATCCGTTACCCAGCAACTGCCATCCGTTGTATTGACCGCAAGTTCTGGTTCGTATACGTTGGAAATCGTGGCGAGGACCTGACTGCCATCCGCTGATATTTTCTTGACCATGTCAAGTCCACCAACCCAAACGCTGCCGTCAGTCGGATTGATTGCAACGGCGTGAGGACGATTGATATTGGGAATCGGTTTGAATTCACCAGTGTCAGTATTATATCTGAAGACTGTATTTGCAGCAGACACAGCAATCCACACGGTGCCATCTTTCGGATTCACCTCTGCGGCTTGTGCCTGGCTGACATCGGGAAAGGTCACTCCATTTGGATCCGCCTTTCCATTTGAGTAAAGTTTATAAATGGTATCACCGTTACTGACCACCCAGCACTCGCCGTTGTAAGCGGCCTGCAGATTACCGAGTGAGGTGGCGATGAATAGCAGTGTCGCTAATATCATCCGGATGGGTCTAAAAAAAAACTTTTTCATGGTTAATCTCCTATCAATTGAAAGCATAATCAGTAGATGAGAAAACTGGGCATTTGAACATCCAGACTTCCGAAGTCTCCAAGACTTCGGAAGTCTGACCGCACACTTTTCTCACGTACTGATAATCGTAGTGAGCAGAAACTGCTCAAAAGCAACGATAACATCAATAAGATTAACACATTCACTGCCCAATGTTCAAGCATTTTCTATTACTACCCTCATTATTCAATTGACAGCAAACGGGGAGCGTGCTAGAATACGTTACGCTCGATTGGGAAATGTTCGTTGTAAGCCATGAAGCCCCGATTTCACCAGGATACACTTTGCTCAAACCTTCGGAAGGTTCAGAACCTTCCGAAGGTTCAAAACCTAGTACACGACGGCGGAAATAATGACCCCCCTCTGTCCCCCCGTGGACGGGGGGAGGTTTTTTCTCCTCCCCGCCCTTCTCCCTCCCCGTCTCCTATCCCCCGTCCACGGGGGATAATAGGGGGGTGGAGGGCCGGGGTGGGGGGAGGCCGGGTGGGGGTCGAAACTTACGCCATCGTGTACTGGCGATAGGATGAAACGTGAACGATCGACCCGCCCTCAAAGTCATTATCCCTTACACACTCGGAATCTATCTCGCTGGATTTCTCTCAATTCCGCTCGTATGGATGTGGCTGATTGCGTTCATCTGTCTCATTGCAGGGGCCAATCTTGCGTTTGCCCGAATGCAGCGGCCACGCCTCTCGCATCTGCTACTGTTGTTCGCGATTTTTACCGGCGGGGCGCTCCGCTTGAGCATCGTTCAGACCTCGCCAATTCCCGTTGCGTTATATGATCAACCGGTGCGTTTCTCAGGACAGATGTTGTATCAACCCGACCAAGGCGAATTGTGGGAGGAGGGTTACGCTACCGGCACCATCCAATCTGTGGCGACGCCAGCTCTCATTGCCAAAGCGAAACTCCTGCTCCGATTTCGTGAGCCGGTGGCTTTGCACTACGGCGATTACCTTGAGATTGAAGGGGAGTTGCGCCAACCAAAAGGGAAGCGCAACCCGGGCGGATTCGACTATCGCTCCTACCTGGCACGGCGTCAGGTCTTCGGGATTCTTTATCCCCATCGCAATCAGGAGATTGTGCCGATGTATCGATCCGGTTTTCCCCCCTTGCGCTGGATGGAAAGTCTGCGCCATCGGGTGGAGTCCGTGATTGATGGGGCATATAGAGAACAGCCAGACCACATCCAGATTATCAAAGGTATGTTTTTGGGGAAACGAAGCGGATTCCCGGAGGAACTGATTGTTGTTTTCCGCAATAGTGGTACCTTGCATATTCTGGTTGTGTCTGGCTCGAATGTGGGATTAATTGCGGCTGTCTGTTTTCTCATCTTTTCCCTCCTTCACTTCTCCCGAACAGTGACCTGCATGTTGACGATTGCCGCTGTCGTTATCTTTGCTTGCCTCGTCGGGTTTGGCCCATCGGTGCTGCGTGCTTCACTGACGGCGATCCTTTTCCTGATCGCGATGCTCCTCGATCGAGACGTCGACCTGATTAACCTGCTCGCATTTGTCGCCCTCCTCTTGTTGTTGTTCAATCCAGCCCAACTGTGGGATGTCGGCTTCCAGCTCACCTTTGCTGCAACGGGGGCAATCGTCTATTTCTTGCCCAAATGGAACCGCTTTACAGCACGGATTTTATCAAATCGAAACGCCATGGACCAAATTCCTCTCTCCGTTTCGGGGATGGGCTGGGCGCGCGTGGTGAGATGGGTAGTTGCTGCGTTTGGCGTATCCCTTTCGGCCCAGGTCGGCACATCGCTCATTATTGCCCAAAATTTTTACCGCGTGTATCCGCTCTCACTGGTTGCGAACCTCTTTGCTGTTGGGCTCGCCGGGCCTATCGTTAGCATCACCCTAATCTCAGTCCTTATCGGCCTCATCTGGCTTCCCCTCGCAACGCCGTTTGCTTATGCCAATCATCTATTTATCTTCATCTTTCTGAAGATTATCGAATTTTTCGGTCACCCCTGGGGAGTCATCAAAACTCCACCGCCAAGTTTCGGCTTCATTTTTGTTTACATCGCTGGGTGTCTGGCGATTGCACATTGGGGATGGGTATGGGAGCGGCGAAGGAAGGCAGCGCTGATAGGTCTGGCGGCGTTGGCGATTGGGGTGGGGGATACTGCCTGGCATGACCGGGGCAAGCTGTTAGAGGTCACCTTTCTGGATGTCGGGCAGGGCGATGCCGCGTTCGTCCGATTCCCGGATGGGAAAACGATGCTGATTGATGGCGGCCTCAATATGCGCGGTTACGACAGCGGCGAACGTATCCTCGACCCGTTCTTGTGCCATGAGGGTGTTCGTAAGCTTGACCTGCTCGTCTTGAGCCATCCGGACAATGACCACGGCGGCGGATTTGAACACGTTTTACGTGAGTTTAAGGTTAAGGGCGTGCTTGGTGTGCCGCACCGAGACCTTCCGCCGCCAACTCATCAAGCGTTACATGAGATTATTGATGCGAAAGGCATTCCCCATGAACACGGTTATGCAGGAGTCATCGACCTCACTTCGACAGCACGGCTTGAGTTACTCCAGCCCCTTGATGAAGCCTCGACGAATCTGATGGATGCGGATGTCAACGACGATTCGCTCGTCCTCAAGATCACTTACGGTGGTGTGCGCATCCTGTTCACGGGGGACATTGAGCGAGGCGCGGAGGAGCGGCTGATTACGAGTGGTCGCGATCCCCGTGCAGAGATTATCAAAGTGCCCCATCACGGAAGCAAGACCTCTAGCAGTGCGGAATTTCTGGATGCGGTGCGTCCGGGATATGCAATCTTCTCACTAGGCGAACGGAATAAATTCAACTTCCCCTCCGAGGAGGTCGTGGTTCGTTACCGAGAGCGCGGGTGCCGTGTGCTACGGACAGATCAGCTCGGCGCAATCCGGTTGCGAACTGACGGGCGTCGGTGTTGGATAACGCATGATGCAGGAAGGTAATGACGGGGAGAGCCCGCAGGAAATCTCCGCTCTTAAATTCAAGGGTAAACTGAGCGAAAGATCTCTGCCCCTCAACAGGTTGAGATTCTTCGCTTCGCTCGGAATGACAAAAAATTGATTCATCATACCTCGCCAATGTCATATTAGGGAGACGATCGCCCCGTAGAACGTGTCCGATTCTCGGACGAGCACGGCTCGCTCGTTCGATGGGGATTGGAACAAGCGAGCCGCATGTTCTACAAAAGCATCCCGATTTGAATGTGACATTGGCGAAATACGACCTTTTCAGTTAGGGGCAAAAGTGAGGCCCAGACTTCCGAAGTTTCAATAAGTGAATTGAGCGGAGACTATGGGAAACCATGAAAAACAGATTCAGCAAAAAACTGGTCCCAAACTTCGGAAGTCTCAGTAAAAAACTCGCACCATCATTCGTAATCGTGGGATGCGTTGAAGCCTCTCGTCAGTTCATTTGCATCTTTGCCCATTTGCCATTTTATATCCTCACTTCAATTCCGGCTTGCCAGCGCGGAACCAGGCGGTATACCAGTAACTTGCAGTTGCGGACGCCGCATCACTCATGCGCCGTTCAGCGATCCAACCGCTGAACCGGAAGAGTTTCTCCAGATAGGACGCGCCATATTCTGATTCCCCCAATTTTGCCTTGAGGTCGGCGCGGAGCAAGTTGTCAGCGTACACATAGCTGTCGAGCACAATGTCGAAAGCGGACTCCAGCGGGTCTGCAATTTCCGTCGCCATCTCCGGCTTCAAGTGGATGTGCGCTGCATACTTATCAACCATCTCGATCTCAAAGCGTTGATGCACGCCCTTCTGGTTCGTCAACTGCCCATTGTAGTTTTCAACGACATGCAGCGGCATGTGGATATCCTCAATATAGTGGGCGAGGGCAGCCGCAACTTGCGCGATCTTTTGGGCATCCCCTGATTTCATGGTATCGGAGAGTAACCGCGTGTATTCGTCGATACGCCACGTCACCAGCCCGCGCTTTGTCACGGTTTCCACCCCGAACTTGGCCACCGCTGCATCATAGGTGTGAGGAAGTTCGGCAAACGGATTGGGTCCATACATATCAATATCGAGAAAGTGCCGAGGGGATTCAGATTTATCATCTTTTTTCCACCGATCTGGGTCATTCGAGTGGTAGGCAAGCTCCTGTCGGTGTGCGACAAAAAATCCCGCCATGTCGTGCGGGAGGAGGTCGCACGACGCATCCGTGATGCGCTCATGGGCTTTTGCTCCCCAGGAAAAGGCTTGCGGGGAATAACAAGCGAACAGAGCAACACAAAGAAGTGTCAAAATCGAAATCTGATATTTGTTTCTTGTTTTTGTCATCGCATTTCCTTTATTGCGTATTGTGTAAGGAATTCTTCAATTCAGAATGGACTTACGCAGTTGGCACCACTGAGACTTCGGAAGTCTGGGCGGCAACCGTTTAGGCCTCCGGTGCTTCATCAGACGACTCACCTTGTTGGCCAAAGGAGTTTCCAAGACTTCCGAAGTCTGAACTGCGTAACTCCTAAACTTATACGTTCATGACGAACTGCTGTTTGATTTGGTTTCCCATTCCTTGAGGGCCTCCTGGTTCTCCTCGACTTTATGGAATGCCCAAGCGAGTTGTTTCATACCCACCTCGTTAACGCGGGTGTAGTTCCAGCCCATCTCCAGGGAGCACTTTATCTTTAGCTCACAATTGGGGACTTTTACCTGCCGGTAGTCTATGCCATGCCGCCGCAACGTTTCCGTCCACATCACTTTGGGACCGTTATAATCCTGCCATTGCAATCTGCGCCAGGTGTTAATGGGTGAAGGGACGTAAGAGAAGATGCCAACCCCCTCTGCCCCCAACGCGCGCATATAGGTCGCTTTAGAAACGCCTGCCGCCTTCGGTTGAAAGTTCATGGTGAGCATGTGATAGGAAGGTTCGTCGCCATCAGGATAGTTGGGAAAGCGAACACTCTGGACGCCTTCCATCGCCCGCCGAAACAGCGCCACATTCCTGCGACGTGCTTCAATCTCCCCATCCACCTTCTTCAACTGCTCGGTGAGCATCACGGCAGCAAGTGGACTGAGGCGGTAGGTGTACACGAGCGAGTCAACATAAGGTCGGAGGGCGTCAGGAAATCCGTCCTCACCGGAGCGGCCCGTATGCTGTCCACACAGCGCAGCCTTCCAATAGACCTTTTCATGCGGCGTAACCATGTATCCCGCTTCAGACGAAGCCAGCAGTTTCCCTCCCATGCAGGAGAAACCTGCCGCATCGCCGAATCGTCCAACCTTCGCTCCCTTGTGCAATGCGCCATGTGCCTGACTGCCATCCTCAATCACCACGAGGCCGTGCGCCTTCGCAATGTTGCACAAAGCCGTCATATTCGCGGGCTGTCCGTAAATATGCACCGCCAGAATGCCCCGGGTCCGCGGGGTGATACACTCCACTACACTCGCTGCATCCAGCAGCCCCGTTTCTGGGTCCACATCCGCAAAGATTGGGATGGCATTATTGTGCAGGATGCAGGAGATGGAAGCCCCCCACGTATAAGGGGTGGTAATCACCTCGTCACCGCTGCTAACCTCCAAACCGATCACCGCCGAATGGAGGGCTGCATGCCCTGACGCTGTGCCGAGACAATAGGGCACGTCCTGCCACTGCGCGATGGCTGCCTCCGCTTCTCCAATCTCCTTCGCTTTTTTACTGAGCCCCACCGTCGCCCCACGTTCAAGTAGCTCTGTGACACGGCGGGTGGTCTGCTCGCTGAAATTCGGGTGTGGGTCCTGGGGAACGCTGCCGACAGCGGTTCCCCCCAGAAGTGCCAGTTTCTGTGTACGCATTCGGTTTTTACCCCTTTTTAGAAATTTCTGTATTGGTCAACGTGATGGTTTACGCATGTTAAAACTTCGGAAGTTTGGCGCGGCACAGTCATGATATACTGCGCACGGCCCCATTGTAAGTAATTATAAGTTAATAATTATAAATTTTGAATGGAAGAAAGTCGTACGCGGCGCAGGTTTCTTCCATTGATAATTGAGAATTTATCGTTCATAATTACTTATAGAGTTTGTATAGAGTTTGTATAGAGTTTGTATAGAACTGAGATGAGCGAAGTTATGAGGTCAAAATTTATGGCAAATAATACCTGGCCCATCGACGCTCGCCTTCCATTCTCAATTTTCCTTTTCTTTTCATATCACCCAACAAATACCAAGCTTTTGTACGAGCAACACCAAGTAGCCTCTGACATTCACTGTTATTAATTGAACCGTGCTGCTTGACATACTCCAGGATGCGTTCTTCATCAGATTTCTGGATTTCCACAGGCCTCTGGGTTGGCGGAACTTCAGAACTAACAGCAAGCGTATAGTAAGCCCCACCGCGAGTGCTATGCTGTTCGATAAGTCCTAAATCCACGAGCTGTCTCAGTTCGCGGTTTGCTTGAACGCTGTCGATATTATTGAGTCGCTGGTAATCACGATTTGCCATCTGGGGGTTGTTGCGTAAATACACTAATGCCAAACGTTGCCTGTCATTTAACGGTATATCATAAAACTGATTTAGCCAATTAACAGCTTTATGTGTCATCATCGTGTGGTTTTTGAATATCACCCAGAATGACGAGCGTTTATCATCGAACTTGGGTGGTTCTAGTTGGGCCGAACGCATGGCATCAATCATTGCTTGAATGCCGCTCCCCCGATTTTCCACTAAGAGCCTAGCGAATCATATATTCTTTTTGGAGTGCCCTGTTGAGCCGATTTGACTTCGACGTCCGCCAGTTCGCTTCCGCGAGTGCGAATCTCTGCAATGAGGGCTAAGATTTCTTGTTTGTCCATATCTTTTTACTTTCCTTGCTTTCTATGCGCCTGAAGTTACTACTAATGGATATGAGCTCTAAGTCGTGATGATTTCTATGATATGCGATCGGGAGAGATTTGTCAAGGGTCTCCCCATAAAATCTTGATATAAAGCTTGCCTTTTTGTCCTGAATACAGTATATTATTTCTATCTTCATTTCAACAGGAGCCTATCTATGGAAACAACCCACAAACCCCTCGAAAAAATAACGATTGCCGTTGGCGGAATGACCTGCGCTTCCTGTGTGGCAAGGGTCGAAAGGGCACTCAAAGCGGTCCCCGGAGTTTCAACCGCAAACGTCAACTTCGGCACGGAGCAGGCAACGGTCGAGTACCAGCCATCCTTTGTCGATTTTGACAGGCTCAAGCAGGCGGTTGTCGATGCGGGCTATACGGCGATGGACGCCGCGCAAGCGCGGGAGGCACAACTGGCAGCGCGAGAAGAAGCCCATCGACGTGAGCTCTCACGCCTGAAACGAAAGATTATCGCCGGTGTGGTTGTCTCCGCAATCGCTATGGCATCGATGTTCTACCACCCGATGGATGCCTTTTCCGTTCGGCTAAAATTGCTCTTCCTCTTCATTTTAACGACACCGATCCAGTTTTGGGCGGGTTGGCAGTTTCACAAAGGGGCTTACGCCGCGTTGAAGCATTTCACGGCGGACATGAATGTGCTCATCAGCGTCGGGACTTCTGCCGCGTACATTTACAGCCTCGCCGCAACGGCCGCGTCGTTCTCATCCGCTCATCCGAATGCGATGAACTATTACGAGACCGCCGCGATGATCATTACGCTGATTCTCGTCGGGAAATTCTTGGAAACTCGGGCGAAGGGGCGAACCTCCGAAGCGATTAAAAAGCTGATTGGACTCCAGCCAAAAATGGCACACATCCTCAGAGATGGGAAAGAGATCGAGCTCCCGATTGAACAGGTTCAAATTGGTGATGTGATAATAGTTCGTCCGGGGGAGAAAATCCCCGTCGATGGGGTCGTCCGCGATGGAAATTCCAATGTGGATGAGTCCATGCTGACAGGTGAGAGCATGCCGGTCCACAAAGCGGCTGGCAGCGAAGTGATTGGCGGGACCATCAATGGCACGGGCAGTTTTGTCTTTGAGGCGACGAAGGTTGGGGCGGATACGATGCTGGCGCAAATCATCAAGCTGGTCGAGGAGGCGCAGGGCTCTAAAGCCCCTGTCCAACGGCTTGCCGATCAGATCGCGGGCGTTTTTGTCCCGATCGTCATCGGGATTGCAGCGGTGACTTTCGTCGTGTGGTGGGTATACGGGCCGAGTTTTACGTTGGCGTTGCAGAATTTCATCGCTGTGATGATCATTGCCTGCCCATGCGCACTCGGCTTGGCAACGCCAACAGCGATCGTGGTTGGCACCGGGCGAGGTGCAGAGTTAGGTATTTTAATCAAAGGTGGTGAAAGCTTAGAGATGGCGCATCGCATCACAACGGTTGCCTTTGACAAAACGGGAACGCTGACCCAGGGCTCGCCGACGGTTACGGACATTATCACGTTTGGAAATTACCCAGAAACCGAACTGCTGACGATTGCTGCGGATGCGGAATCAAGGTCGGAGCACCCGTTAGCCCAGGCGATTATCCGCGCGTGTGAGGAGCGAGGCGTAGAACAAGCTGACAGTCCCGCTTTGCGAGCATCCCGCTTGCGGGACTTGTTATCTAACGGGCTGGCAGCCCGCTCTACTACTTTCGATGAAAATGATGGTGAAAACGTCCTACAGTTTGAAGCCATCCCTGGCCACGGTATCCGCGCTGTTGTCAGGGGAAAGATTGTCAACATCGGCAACCGTCGGTTCATGGAGAAAATCGGCGTTGAATTGCCGATTCAGTCAGTTCAATCAGAATCGCAGTTCTCAGAACAAGGAAAAACCCCCGTCTGGATTGCGATTGCAGAGACGCACCATGTCGCGCCGCGACTCGCGGGGCTGATTGCCATCGCCGACCCACTCAAGCCAACTTCGGCGCGGGCTGTCCGAGCTTTGCACGATTTAGGACTCGAAGCGGTGATGTTGACCGGCGACAACGAGAAAACAGCGAAAGCGATTGCCCATCGTGCGGGTATCGATCAGTTCGTTGCGGAGGTTTTACCGGAAGATAAAGTGAACCATATCCGCGCCCTGCAAAACGGTGGAAAAGTGGTCGCTATGGTGGGCGATGGAATCAACGACGCCCCTGCCCTTGCCCACGCCGATGTCGGCATTGCCATCGGGACCGGAACGGACATCGCCATCGAAGCCGCTGATATCACGCTGGTCAAAGGCGATCTGATGGATGTGGCGACTGCGATTCAACTCAGCCGCAAAACCTTCCGCACCATCCAGTGGAATCTCTTCTGGGCTTTCTTTTATAACGTGCTTGGCATCCCGATTGCGGCTGGTGTCCTATATCCGGTATTCAATGGGCTTTTGCTTAACCCAATGATTGCAGCGGCTGCCATGGCGTGTAGTTCAGTGTTCGTCGTCACCAACTCTTTGCGACTGAAGAAGGCATGAAAGTAGAAACCTCACTTCAGATTAATCAAGACCAACGCCAGCACCGAGATTGCAATTCCTACAATGACAGGGCGGCGCAACCTTTCGTGCCACACGGTTACGGCGAATAGCGTGTTTAACACAACCCCGGATGAACTCGCAATCGGGAAAACAATCATCCCTGGCAACCCGCTAAGGGCAATCAATAGAAAATGATTGCCGAAGATGTTGCACAGACCGAGCAGGGTGCCCGGCAAAATGTCGCGGGGAGTTGGCACCATGCGAAAGAGGAGAAGCGGCACAATCCCAATCACCGCTGCTGTGCCGAACAGGAATAGCAGAAAGATCTCGCGGGCATCCTGCGGACTGACCTGGACGAAAGCCTTGGTTGACAAAGCACACCAGCCCGTGAGGAGAAAGAGCACCAAGATAAGAAAATTGGCGTGTTGAAAATTCCCCCTCACTCCCCCGATAGACCGTATCCCCTCTCCCCATACTCCCGTCTCTTTTGGGAGAGGGGGCCGGGGTGAGGGACGTGGAGAGGGGTAAGGGGTGAGGGGCTTGCCTTTCACCGTCTTGCGGGGTGGCCGGTTTTGGCTCAATAGGGGCAGTGACAGGCAAACGAGAATGATGCCGCTGATCTGATAGAGATTCGGTTGCTCCCGCCAATAAAAGATCGAGAAAACAACAGGAATCATCACGGACAGTCGAACCACCGCCATTGTGACGGAGATTCCATCCTGCTTGACAACCGCGAGCAGAAAGAAGTAAGAGACGACATAACCAACACCAGCGAGCACACCAACGATTAGGGTGGGCTGTGAAAATTGATAAGGGGCAAGATTCGGCACTGCCATCCCCAATCGCATCAGGGAAACCGACGCGCCAATGGCGGCGATGATGTAGTTGACAGCACCGACAGCCCATAGGTTTCGTCCGCGGACCTGGGAATCTTTGACAATCAGCCCAAACGCTGTCGAGAAAAGAATGTGAAGTAAGAGTGCGATCATTCAGGGTAACTAATTTTAAAACTATACATTTTTAGAGAAGGAATGGAAGGAATGGAAGGATGGAAGAAATGCCTTCCTTTCCTTCACTTTCTTCCATTCTTCCACTCTTCCCGCCCATCCAGTCGATTCAAAAGACAATCTTTAATATTGAAAGTAGTTAGAATCAGCTTAAATTCTTCTCGGTTTTCAGATGCTCCTTCGCACCAACCGGAGGGCGATATCCTCCGAGTAGGGCGGCGATGCCAGGGTGAGGTTGCCGCCGTCGTGGCTCACGTCCTGTGCCCTGTCAATCGCTCCCGTGTGAGGGTTGAGCCATTCTGCCCGATAGTCGCCGGCGGGGATGTCCAGCATGAGATTGACCTGGCTGCCTCCCTGGATGTAAATCGCATACGCCGTACCCGGTTCCGCGAGGGCTCGCGCTGTCGCGCCGGAGGGCATCCCCCCTTTGATTACGGTGTCGTCCGGAGCCATTTTGAGGAAATCAAAGCTGTAAAGGAAGTCCTTGAGAATCTGGAGCTGGCGTCGCAGGACGGGGCCGCCTCCACCCGGTTGTGAATCGGGGAACGTAAACGTGCCGTCCTCCTGTTCAGCAGTGAACGAATAGTCCAGATGGTTGTAGATACCCCCGCCAGCAAGGAGGAAGTGCCATCCATCGGTTCGATAGGGCAGGTCCGCCGTGCCTTTGAAGCCGGTCTCATCGAAGCCGATCACCGTATTGAGTCCATAATTGACCTTCACGGCGTCCGGCGGGCTGGCGTAGTGGAAGTTGAAAATAGAGACGTCGGGATTGGGATTGTCAATCCTGGCGGAGCCGTTGGCGATGTTTTGTGCGATGAGATGTTTGGCCGGGACATCTGTCTCCGCATCGACAATCGTCGCGATGATATGGTTTTGCCAATCGATGGTCACGCCGCCGAAATAGGGCTCGTTGCAGACCTCATAGTAGATGTTGTCGAAATCCCTGAGTTCGTGGACGACCTTGCGCACCATCGCCTCCTGCACGGCGACGAGGTCGAGGTGCACCAGCGTCAGTGCCTCCTCCCTCGGCACATCGCCGAGACCGTTGACATTGTTGCTTGCTTTCAGGGGGCTCAGATTCCACTGTTCATCCCCGTAGTAGGGACAAAACAGGACGACTTCAACCACGATGTCGCGCTGTCCAGCCTGATGGCAGAAATCCTTCAGGCGTTGGAAATAGGCATCGTCATAAGCGTTCAGGTCGAACTTATTCCCGCCGTTGGCATAGCCGGGGGTGAAACTTCTCGCCCAGGGGCAGATGAAGCGACCGGACACCGGGGCGAGCGTGTTGTTCTGGATACGGAACGCTCCGGGATGCTCAACATAAACGCCGGTGAAGGTGCGGGTGAGATTGAAGCCGCGCGCGTGGAGCTCGTCCAGATAGGGGATATAGTCGAAATCGAGGTTCAGGACAGCGCCGTAGTGCTCGGCTGAGGTGATGAGGATGGTCGGCTTTCCTCGGAAGATGAAATAGTGTGGGTTATCCGGGTGCAGCGCGATAGGTATCATCGGCTGTGCGGTGGACAACATCAGAATGGGGAACAGCATCATTTCTCTCCTTGTACATACTTTGTGGCGCAAAATACGAATACCAATTGTAGCACATTCCTGGAGTTTGTACAACAAGAAAGCGTTTTTTCGGGAGAGATCAATCGATGGGCATACAAAAAAAGCCCCGTGCGTGAGGCACGGGGCTGAATCTTTGGCGCAGGCAGGTTTATAAAAGATTAAGGCTCATGTTAAGAAAAAGTGCTCACCCTGTGGGAGGGTGAGGATCCTGCAGAACCTATTGGGCTCAAGAGCCCCGATCTCAAGATCTGCCTGCCCCGATCCATCGGGGGCTAAAAACTGAAGTCGTCTCAAAGACGACTCATACATCACGGCAAAAATACGTGGGCAGAAAACCTTGAAAAGGTTTAGAACCTTTTCAAGGATCTATCTACTTGAGGATGACCATCCGCTTCGTCCGCTGGAAGGTGGGCGTGATGAAGCGGTAGAAGTAGACCCCGCTGGCGACGCGCTCACCCACATCATTCCTGCCATCCCAGTAGGCGGCTTTGGCTCTCTCAAAATACTTCAAGTCAATCCGCATAACAAATTTGGCTTGGCAATCGTGACGAACGGGTGATATGATATTTGAGAATGCTGTTGAGATTTCCAACAGCATTTTGATTACCATACGATGAGACTTTTATAACGGCTCTATCACAAATAGGAGGTAACCTCCATGGAAGTCATTGAATATATTGGTGAAGTACTCCCCGATGGTCATCTCTCCCTTCCCGACGAAGTCCGAAAAAGGTTAGATTCAGGTTTACACTGCCACATCAAAGTCACGCTGACTGTGGAACCCTCACCGACACCAGATGAACAGCAAGGATGGGAAGTGTTCAGGCGTCTGGGGAAGAATGCCATCGGTGGTAAGCTATCAAACACCTCAACACAACATGATGAATACCTTTACAAAAATGAAATATGAGAGAAACCTTTGTAGACACCAGCGCGTGGGCAGCTATTGAAGATGCGAATGATGCTAACCATGAGAGGGCTTTGGAATTTAAGGAAGAGATAGGGGGAAAAGTTCGCTTAATCACCAGCAGTTCTATCCTGGATGAAACTTATACTTTGCTGCTGATGAACATCGGCTATACCCCCACCGTACAGTTCAAACACAATATGGACCTCATGGCGGCATCTGGGATTCTGATCGTGGTTCATGTTTCGGAAGCAATCGAGCAAGCCGCCTGGGAAGTTTTTGAAAGATTCAACGTTGATAAAAGATGGTCTTTCACGGATTGCACCTCTAAAGTCATTATGGAACAGCGACGGATCTATGAAGTTTTCGCTTTTGACCGTCATTTTGAGCAAATGGGATTTATAAGGAAGCCGTAAGCGGGGATAATCCAATGTGCTGCATCGCTTTGGCTCCCGAGATTCGTTAGAGTCCACATAAAGAGTGGACTTCAGCTTTTAGCCCCCCGAGGGATCGGGGCAGGCTGATCTTGAGATCGGGGCGTCTGGGGCTACCACTACTTTGTCATTTACAACAAAGCCGTTGGCGATGGGTGAGTGGTGAGGAGTG
>CAZOAL010000083.1:0-35861 GCA_964577695.1 uncultured bacterium
TGGCAATTTTTCCCTTGACAATTCCTAGAAAATCTTAACTTGTGACTAATGGGGTAAGTTCTTATTTTCTGCGCCGCCCCCGTAAAAATCCAGTTCCAGCCTGCCGCTCGTTTTGGCTCCATCTTCGCTGGGGCCGCTGAAATTCAGCCCCAGGCGCGTTTGCCGCGCGGTCATGTTAAACTGATTGTCATCGTCCTTACCCGGTTCAACCCATTGGGCGAAGTTTCCCGCGCTGGTACGGGAGGTGTCGTAACACGCATCCAATTTGGTGTACCCGTACAAGTTCACCGTATAGTCGGGTTGTATGACCGGTATATCCGCAGATGCAACTCCGAACACCGCCATTGCCGAAATCAATATGGCAGCCAATAATGTCTTCATGATGATGCTCCTGTTATTTTCATACTTATGCTTCAACTCCCTCTAGCTCCCCCTTGGCAAGAAGGGACAGGGGGAGGTTGTGCAATATCATCTGGACACATACAAAAAATCCCATTTTTGTACTATTCGCTAAGAGCGTGTGTGAGAAGTCCATTTCATCGTTTGATGGGATGTCTCTGGATGCCGAGGCTTTAGCCGGGACAGAATTTGCCAACTCCTCCTGAGCCTGCGAAGGAGCAAGCCTCGACATCCAAAGTTGGATACTTTTCACACGCTCTCTAACATAATGTTAATTTACCAAAGTCAAAGTAATATGGCAGCCCGCAATTGGCAAACGAGACGTAAGGGCCCCGCTCAGAGATGACAATTTCCACCTCTTCCGAAAGCCTTCGCGCACTCGCCGCACAGGATGCGCCTCCCGCCACGCCGCCGACGATAAGAATTCTCTTCTTAGGCACAACTCTCTCCTTTGCTGAGTTTTCAGATTCTTATACATTAAGGCTTCGCAGACTTCCGAAGTCTGCGAGACTTCGGAAGTCTGATGTAAACTTTATTTTTAAAAGTGAGTTATTCGCGTTCGATATTCAGTTTCAAGAAATGGGTAGAACAAGAAATACAGGGGTCATAGTTGCGAATGGCTTGTTCACATTGCCATTGGAGTTTCTCCTCCGGCAGGTTGATATTCGGTGGAATAAATCGCCACAGGTCGTTCTCAATGGATTTCTGATTTACCGCGGTGGGGGAGACAATCTTCGCATCAAGGATTGTCCCCTCGTCATCAATGGTATAACGATGATAGAGGATGCCCCGTGGTGCCTCGGTGCATCCGTAACCTGTGCCTGCGCGCGGTTGAACGTCCACCGCCGGTTGGTCCGGCATCTGATAGGATTCGATGATGCGCAGGGCTTCATCGAAAGCATAAACGGTTTCCACACTTCGCACAATGATGCTCTGGAATGGATTACGGCACTCGGTGCCAAGCCCAGCCTCACGCGCTGCCTCTTGCGCCAGCGGCGAGAGTTTGTCAAAGTTCAGGTTGTAGCGCGCCATCGGCCCGACATGACACGAGTCACGTCCTTTGACGACAGTATGCAGCGCAGTGGAATGTGCCACATGCTCTTCGGTTAAGTAATCATCATACCCTCGGATGGGGGTGTTTATGCCCCTGTTGGATACGAGTTGCCCTTCAATGATAGCATATTCATCGGGATGGCGGATGGCAACAAATTCATAGTCCCGCTCAAATTCCGGGAAGGGGAGCGTCGCAACCCATTTCACGGTTTCAATGGCGGCGTCTCGTCCCCACTTGAGGTCTTCGGTTAGGGATTCCAGCTCGCGCTTCGTGGGAACTTTGTAGAATCCTCCAACGCGCACATTGATTGGGTGGATCTCCCGACCTCCCAACAGAATCATCACGTCATTGCCAATCTTCTTCATTCGCAACGCGCGCTGGACAATATCCGGGTGGTCTTTTGCCATCTGGATGACGTCTTCATAACCGAGGAAATCCGGCGCGTGTAGCATAAAAATGTGTAACACATGACTTTCAATCCACTCGCCGCAGTAGAGTAGCCGTCGCAGTTCACGAAGTGGCCCGTCCACCCTGACGCCGCAAATCTCCTCCATCGCATACGATGAACTCATCTGGTAAGCGACGGGACAGATACCGCAGATGCGCGCGGTGATGTCAGGTGCCTCACGGAAGTCGCGTCCACGCAGAAAGGCCTCAAAGAAGCGCGGGGGCTCAAAAATCCTGAGTTTGATGTCCTTCACCGTATCGTCTTTCAGCTTGACGTACAACGCCCCCTCGCCTTCCACCCGGGCGAGATAATCGACTTTGATTGTTTTGGTCCTCTTAGCTTTCATGGGCGATACTCTCCTTACGAAATGCCTCGGCGGAGGCGTTATATGTACGGAACGCCCGGACGATGTCTTGCTCCTTTACGCCAAGCCGACTCCACTGATCGCTTAACGCGCCGGTGTTCGGCGTCTCCATCGGGCCGAAGCAGCCATAGCAGCCGCGGTGGTACGATGGACAAAGGACGCCACAGCCGGTTTGGGTGACAGGTCCCAGACACGGCGTGCCATGCGCCACCATCACGCAAGGGATACCGCTTCGCTTACAATCAACGCAGAGACTGTGCGACGGTATGTTCGGTTTGCGCCCGTTGAGAAAAGCGTTAATCACCTCAAGGAGTTGATATTTACTGATGGGACAGCCACGCAACTCAAAATCAACGGGTATATGTTCCGCAATCGGCGTTGACTGATTGAGTGTCTCAATGTACTGCGGCGAGGCATACACGATGGAGATAAACTCGTTCACATCCTTGAAATTTCGCAGTCCTTGAATCCCACCGGCAGTGGCACATGCGCCGATCGTCATTAAAAACTTCGACACCTGACGTATTTGATGAATTCGTTCCGCATCGTGAGGGGTCGTGATGGAGCCTTCAACGAGTGAAAGTTCATAAGGTCCTTTCACGACAGCCCGTGACGCCTCCGGGAAGTTGGCAATATGCACCGCGCCAGCAACCGCGAGCAATTCATCTTCACAGTCCAGCAAACTCAACTGGCAACCGTCGCATGAGGCAAACTTCCAGACGGCAAGTTTGGGTTTTCGATTGCGTGTCATATCACACCTCTCGCTTTCCAAAGAATGGCTGAATGTGGTCGTAGCGAAACACGGGGCCATCTTTGCAGATGAAGGTCGGTCCAAACTGGCAATGTCCGCAAAAACCGACCGCGCATTTCATATTGCGTTCCATTGAAATGAAAGTATTTTCCGCTGGCACGCCGCGCTTTTGGATTTCTATCATCGTGAAACGCATCATCACTTCGGGTCCACAAATCATCACTACGGTGTTTAAGGGGTCAAACTGTGCTCTGGGGATGAGTGTTGTCACCACACCGACATTGCCGTGCCAATCACCCATAGCGGCATCTACCGTGATTTCCACTTCCAAGTCGAAGCGTCCACGCCAGCGTTCCAATTCGCGTTTGTAGAGCAGGTCACCAGGTGTTCGGGTGCCGTAGAGCAGCACCATTCGTCCATACCGCTCCCGGTGCGCGAGGAGCTGATAAATCGCCGGGCGCAACGGTGCCAATCCAATGCCTCCGGCGACGAGCACTACATCGCTTCCCGCCGCCTCCTCGGCCGGCCAATGAGTGCCGAAGGGGCCGCGCACCCCCAGTATCGCTCCCTTTTTCAGACTGCATATCTTCCGTGTCACCGTCCCTACCGCGCGTGTTGTATGCAGTAGTGTTTGGGGAGCGGTCGGGTTGCCACTGATGGAAATGGGGATTTCACCTACACCAAACACATAGAGCATATTGAACTGGCCGGCGGTGAATGAAAATCCATTCGTCCCGTTCGCCGATTCAAGCTCGAGCGTAAACGTATCGGGTGTTTCTCGCCGCACCCGCTGAACATAATAGGGTTGGGGAAACATGGGGTCAGCGTTCACTGTCATTTTCATACCCCCCTTTCATGGGTGAATACCATACACGTCCAATAGTTGTAACCGCGTTGCCTGGAGCCGCCCTCCGATGACTTGCGTAAATCGCTTGAGCAGTTCGTAGCCGAATTCGTGGTTTTGCTCGCACCCGGCACGAACGCTATTGGCATCGAAAGCAATGGCTCGTGTGAGTTCAACGGCACGCGCTCCGAATTGCTTCTTATAAGGTGAAACGAGCCACGACCAGCCGAGCAGTTCTCCGGCTTCAAGCGTCTGAATGGTGAGGACGCCGCGCCCGGCTGCATGTAATTCCAGGGCAACTTTGCCATGACGAATGAGGTAAAAGTGATTGGATGCTTCCCCTTCGCGGAAGATGTACTGTCCAGCGTCAAAGCGCACGTTGGCGGCGCTTTCAGCGAGTAATTGCAAATGACGCCCTTCCATCCCCTTAAAAAGTGGGTCTTCGGCTAAAATGCGTTCAATCGTTTCCATGGGTACTCTCCTTCAATTGACGATTGTCGATTGACGATTGACGATTAAAAGTTCTTCAATCAGTCGTCAATCGGCAATCCGCTGATTTGCTCATGTTACGAGTTTTTCACTTAGACTTCCGAAGTTTGAGACAAGCTCTTTGCTGAATCTGTTTTTCAGGGTCTCACATCGCCTCTGTGCCACTCGCCTGTTGAAACTTCGGAAGTCTTGGTCTCCTTTTGCTTATGAGCTGAAAAAGTCGTATCATGTCTCCGTTCTGCTCGGGTGATTCCGAATAGTGCTGACTTCCTCCGTAATATCAATCCCAACGGGGCACCATGTAATGCAGCGTCCACATCCCACACACCCCGATGTGCCGAACTGCTCTATCCATGTGGCAAGCTTGTGCGTCAGCCATTGGCGATAGCGAGCCTTCGCCGAAGCGCGGATGCTGCCGCCGTGAATGTATGAGAAGTCCATCGTAAAACATGAATCCCATTTCCGCCATCGTTCGGCGTGTTCACCCGTCAGGTCAGTGACATCTTCTACGGTCGTGCAAAAACAGGTCGGACAAACCATCGTGCAGTTGGCGCAGGTCAGGCAGCGGGCGGCGACATCGTCCCAGCGTGGATGCTCGTAACTTTGGTAGAGTAAATCTTTGATGCGGGTCGTATCCAGGGTTCGCCCCATCTGCTCAACGGTTTTCGCCACAGTGCGCTCGGCGGTCCCTATTTCTTCTGCCTCCGCCTCTCGATGGGGCATCTCGCTCAAAACCGCCGCGCCCAATTCTGTGCCCACCTCTACGACAAAGTAGTGGCGGTCATTCTCCAGTACCTCCGTCAACCCCAGATCAAAACCGGTGGTCGCCTTCGGGCCCGTGTTCATGGAGGCGCAGAAACAGGTTCCACCCGCTCCTCCGCAATTGACCGCAACGATGAATGCCCGCTCACGTCGGGATTTGTAAGAGGCGTCCATGTGTTGCCCCCCCATGAAAACTTTATCTTGAATCGCGATTGCGTGCAGTTCACACGAGCGGACACCGATAAACGCAAACCGGGGCGGTTCCTCATTGTTTCCAAGCAACCGGAAACCGTTACCGTTGCGTTTCGCTTGCCATAAGCGTAACGTGGATGGGTGAAGAAATTTTTTCCATGAATGCGGGCCGACGACATAACCGAAGAGCGCTTCATCCCCACGCTTCTTGAGACGATAGGTTCCGCCGTCCTGTTCGTCCATCCACCCAATAGGCAAATCCGCGACTGCGGTCAACTCGTCATATACAATGGCACCATCGCGAACGGTGGGGCCAACAAGCCTAAATCCACGGCGCTTCAGTATTTCAAAAAGGGTATCGATTGCATTTCGTTCTATGACTTGCATGGCCTTCTTTCCTTTCGGAATGCGATAGAAATTTGCAAATTTGCCAATGAGCAATTGTCAATCGTCAATTCTCAATTGACAATCGTCAATCCAAAGTGATAATCAATCCGACGAAAAGAGTAGCAAAAGTAATGCCAATTCATAACGTGATGCGTATGACGTGAAACGTGAAACGGGATGAGTGAAACGGGATGAGTGATGCGTGATGCGTAATGCGTGATTAACACCTAACACCTCCATTTCCTTTCATTTTCTTCCTTTCCTTCCATCCTTCCATTCTTCCCTTCCTTCCTTTCCTTCCTTCCCTCCCCTTCCATCCTTCCTTTCTCGCCTCCTCGCTCCCATCCTTCCCTTCCTTCCATCCTTCCCATTTCTCCCTTCGCTCATCCACTCCCCTGACCCACCCGGCCATTTGACGAAATGTCAGCCTGATTCTGTGCTTCTCCCTCTCATCTCGACAGGATGTCATCTTGATTCTGCATCGTTCTCGCAATTCTGACAAAGTGTCAAATTTCAGTCCATCGAAAGGTGATGTATCGTGCGTAAGAAATTTCACACGTTACATACGACGTATGACGTATCATTTCCTGTTCCTCAACCGGCACAGGTTTTGCGATACCATGATGAGAGAGGAGGATAAAATCATGGCAGTCATCACGATTTCGCGACAATTCGGTTCTGGCGGAGATGAAATTGCGCATTGCGTTGCTTCCGCGCTTGGCTACGACCTCATCGACAAAGAACAGATTGTCGAAGCTGCACGGTTAGCTCGGAGGGGCGTTGAAGCGGTTGTTCCAACAAATGTGTTTCATTTCTTAACAGCGTGGTATATGGAGCAAGCGCCTTCGTTTCTGCCAGCCGAGCTTTGTTATTATGAACTTCCTGATAAACTGTTTGAAAACCATTCAGCCTATAATGAACGCAAAGCAGAGTATTATGCACGGGAACACCGGAGGGCATTTTTTCAAAAGACAATTGAACGGCTTTGGAGGCGAGGGAACATCGTCATCGTCGGGCGAGGCGCAAATTATATCCTCAAAGGGGGCACCCCTGACGTTTTGTGTGTTCGCATTATCGCGCCATTCATGGCGCGGGTCTATCGCACCGCTCGGAAGGAAGGACTCAACTATGGAGAAGCGCTGGATACTGTCCTTGAAAATGACAAACTCAGGGCTCGGTATGTTCATGAGTCCTATCAATGTCGCTGGGATGATGAGTCTCTCTACGATCTCATCCTCAATACGGAGAAATTTGAGCCTGCCGTCGCTGTCGATCTCATCCTTGAGGCAGCAAAGGGGCTTGACGCGAAATTAGAAGACCCGTCGATTCTGGCATATCGCCGCGAACCGGCGAATTGGTGGATTGCTGATAGCCTCGCCCCTTACCCACCCCGCCTCAATCCTCCCCAAAGTTGGGGGGAAGGGGAGCGGAGAGAGGCGAATCAATGAAAGGAGATGGATTATGACACGACGCCTGGTCACAATTGATGGCAATGAGGCAGCCGCGTACATTGCCTACAAAACCAACGAAGTGATAGCGATTTACCCCATTACGCCCTCGACACCTATCGGTGAGTTTGCTGACGCCTGGTCGGCAGCGGGGGAGCAGAATATTTGGGGCGCGGTACCACTCGTGCAGGAGATGCAGTCTGAGGGGGGGGCGGCTGGCGCGGTCCACGGCGCATTGGGGGCGGGGGCGTTGGCCACGACTTTCACCGCAAGCCAAGGATTGCTGTTGATGATTCCCAATATGTACAAGATCGCCGGTGAGTTGACGAGCGCGGTTTTTCATATCGCCGCTCGCTCTGTGGCGACCCAAGGGCTGTCGATCTTTTGCGACCACAGCGATGTAATGGCGACTCGCTCCACCGGCTGGGGCATGCTGTTCTCCAACTCCGTGCAGGAGGTGATGGACTTTGCCCTCATTGCTCAAGCCATTACGCTGGAAGCCCGCATCCCATTGCTACATATTTTCGATGGCTTCCGCACCTCTCACGAGGTGATGAAGAGCGAGCAACTCACTGAATCGGACATGAGTGCCATGATTGACGACAACCTGGTTCGAGCACACCGTCAGCGAAGCCTCTCTCCGGAACGCCCGTTCATCCGCGGCACAGCGCAAAACCCGGACGTTTTCTTCCAGGCTCGGGAGACGGTGAACCGCTACTACCAAGTCATGCCAGCAATCGTGCAGCGGGTCATGGATAAGTTCGCCACTTTGGTGGGTCGCCAATACCACCTTTTTGACTATATGGGTGCCCCAGATGCAGAGCGGGTCATTGTCCTGATGGGGTCGGGTTGCGAAACGGCCGAGGAAACCGTCAACGCCCTGGTTGAGCGCGGCGAAAAGGTGGGGGTGGTGAAGGTGCGTCTCTACCGTCCCTTCTCCGTTAAGCATTTCCTGGATGCGCTTCCGTCCACCGTCAAAGTCATCGCTGCCCTGGACCGGACCAAGGAGCCGGGGAGCATCGGTGAACCGCTCTACCTTGATATTGTGACGGCTATCAATGAAGGTATGACCAACGGCACTGCCGCCCCCCCCTGTGGTCCCCCCGTGAACAGGGGGACTATCGTTTCGCTTCCCCAAGCCCCGCGGGTGATTGGGGGGCGTTACGGTCTGGGTTCTAAAGAATTCACGCCCGGCATGGTCAAGGGCATTTTCGATGAAATGGCAAAGTCTCAGCCCAAGAACCACTTCACTGTCGGCATCGTTGACGACATCACCCACACCGACATCGACAATGACCTCAACTTTAATACTGAGCCGAAAGATGTGGTGCGAGCGGTATTCTGGGGATTGGGCTCAGATGGTACGGTCAGCGCCAATAAGAACTCCATTAAGATCATCGGTGAGGAAACGCCGCACTACGCTCAGGGTTATTTCGTCTACGATTCCAAGAAAGCTGGTGCCCGCACTGTCTCCCATCTGCGTTTCGGCCCCTATCCCATTCACAGCGCTTACCTGATTCAGAGTGCCAATTTCGTGGCGGTGCATCAGTTCGGCTTTCTGGAGCGTTACGACGTCCTGGCAAATGCTGAATGTGGGGCAATCTTTCTGCTCAACAGCCCTTATGGGCCAGACGAAGTGTGGGAGCACCTACCCCGCCCTGTCCAAAAGCAAATTATCGCCAAACAATTGAAGTTCTATGTGATTGACGCCTACTCCGTTGCCCAAGAGACCGGCATGGGTGTGCGCATCAACACCATTATGCAAACCTGTTTCTTCGCTATCAGCGGGGCACTCCCTCGGGATGAGGCGATCATTAAAATTAAGGAAGCCATTCAGAAAACTTATGGTGGACGAGGTGAGGCGGTGGTACGGAAGAACTATGCCGCTGTAGATGCCACCCTGGCATGCCTCCATGAAGTGCGCGTCCCCAGCCGGTTGAGCGAAGTCTCTAGCGAAGCGAGATCCCGATTTATCGGGGCGAAATCCCGCACAGCGGGGTTGACCGGGACCAGCGATTTGCCGTCAGCCGTGCCGTTAGAAGCGCCGGAATTTGTACAACAGGTGATCGGCAAAATGATCGCGGGCGAGGGGGACCTGTTGCCCGTGAGCGCCTTGCCGAATGATGGGACCTATCCCAGCGGCACGGCACGGTGGGAGAAGCGCAATATCGCTCTGGAAGTGCCGGTCTGGGAGCCGGACATCTGCATTCAGTGCGGTAAGTGCGTGCTCGTCTGTCCTCACGCCGTTATCCGTGCCAAAGTGTACGACGAAAGCACCCTGGCTGGCGCTCCAGAGGCTTTCAAGTTCGCCAGTGCCCGCTGGCGAGAGCTCTCAGACCAGAAGTACACCCTGCAAGTGTCAGTTGAAGACTGCACAGGGTGTAAGCTGTGCGTCGAGGTCTGCCCTGCCAAGGATAAGCGTCAGGTGGGGCGCAAGGCCATCAACATGCAGCCGCAATTCCCTTTGCGAGAACAGGAGAAACGCAATTGGGAGTTCTTCCTGAATTTGCCGGAAGTGGCTCGCCACGATGGACTGAGATTTACGACTGCCAAGGATGTGCAACTGTTGCAGCCCCTCTTTGAATTTTCCAGCGCTTGTGCGGGCTGCGGCGAAACCCCTTATCTGAAACTCCTTAGCCAGCTCTTCGGCGACCGCGCCCTGATCGCAAACGCCACCGGTTGTTCCAGCATCTACGGCGGTAATCTGCCCACCACGCCTTGGACGCATAACAAAGCGGGCAGGGGGCCAGCCTGGAGCAACTCGCTTTTTGAAGACAACGCTGAATTTGGGTTAGGGATGCGCCTGGCGCTGGACAGACAGGTTGTGTATGCGCGGGAGTTGGTGAAGCGCCTTCAAGATTTCATCGGTGCGGATTTAGCATCAGCCCTGCTGAACGCAGAACAGTCCGACGAAGCAGGGATTGAAGTCCAACGTCAGCGCGTGGCGGAGTTAAAAATCCGGGTCGCCGGTATCGACAACCCAGCGGCTCGCGACCTGCTGAATCTTGCGGATGTGCTGGTCAAGAAGAGCGTGTGGATTGTCGGCGGCGATGGGTGGGCGTATGACATCGGCTACGGTGGGCTAGACCATGTGCTTGCAAGCGGCCACAATGTCAACGTTCTGGTGATGGATACGGAGGTGTACTCCAATACGGGCGGTCAGGCGTCCAAGGCGACGCCTCTGGGAGCTGTAGCGAAGTTTGCCGCTGGCGGTAAGCCCAAGCCCAAGAAAGACCTCGGCATGATGGTGATGAACTACGGCAACGTCTATGTGGCGCAGGTCGCTATGGGGGCAGATGACACCCAAACCATTAGAGCCTTCCTGGAGGCGGAAGCTTATGATGGGCCGTCGCTTATCATCGCCTATAGTCATTGCATTGCTCACGGGATTGACATGAGCAAAGGTATGTATCAACAAAAGTTAGCCGTTGACTCCGGCCACTGGCCCCTCTATCGATATAATCCGACATTGAAAACAGATGGAAAACGTCCGCTGCAATTGGATAGCAAAGGCCCAAAGATTTTGCTGAAGGATTATGTCTACAACGAGGCACGCTACCGGATATTAGCGCAAAGTAACCCTGAATCGGCAGCCAAACTGCTGGCAGCGGCTGAAGAAGTGATTAAGGAACGTTGGCATTTCTATGAACAATTGCACAATCAAGCAAATGAGCATAAGAACAAATGAGCAATCGTCAATCGTCAATTGTCAATTCTCAATCCTCAATTGAAGGGAGGTGTCACAATCATGGATGTTTCGACGAACTATATGGGCATGGACTTGAAACATCCGCTTGTCCCATCCGCATCGCCTTTATCTGAAAGTTTAGATAGCATCCGCCAACTGGAGGACGCGGGAGCCGCGGCAGTCGTGATGTTTTCGCTCTTTGAGGAGCAGATTACCCATGAAAGCCACGAACTGGACCACTACTTGAGTTACGGCGTTGAGAGTTTTGGGGAGGCGCTGAGTTATTTCCCGGAGATGGAGTCTTACAATGTTGGCCCTGACGACTATCTGAACCTCATCAGCCAGGCCAAACAGGCAGTGGATATTCCTATCATTGGCAGTCTGAACGGGGTTTCCGTCGGCGGATGGGTGGAGTACGCTCGCAAAATCGAGCAGGCGGGTGCAGATGGGTTGGAACTGAACCTCTACTATATTCCCACTGCTCCCATTTTTATGTCAGGCGCAGAGGTAGAGCAGATGTACCTGGACGTGCTCCGAGAGGTCAGAAAGAGCGTTTCTATTCCAATAGCAATGAAACTGAGTCCATACTTCAGTTCCACCGCTTACATGGCTCGGCGGTTCGCCGAAGAGGGGGCGAACGCGCTGGTGTTATTCAATCGCTTCTATCAGCCGGACTTTGACTTGGAAAATCTGGAGGTTGTCCCTCACCTGGTACTGAGTCATGCTAACGAACTGCGTTTGCCCCTCTGTTGGGTTGCCATCCTCTATGGTCGTGTGCCAGTGGATTTCGCCATCACCAGCGGCGTGCATACCTATAGGGACGTTCTAAAGGCGATGATGGCTGGTGCCAAGGTCGCAATGATAGCATCGGAGCTCTTGCAGAACGGCGTTGGTCGCATTAAGGAAATTCTGGACGACATCATCCGGTGGATGGAGGACCACGAATATGAATCGATTAGCCAGATGCAAGGGAGCATGAGCCAGAAGAACGTGGCTGAACCCGCTGCCTTCGAGCGAGCGAACTATATGAAGGAGCTGCAATCTTTCCGCCCAGACCCGACCGGGCAGATGATTTATACCCATCAGCACCGTGTCAAATTACACTTTTATGACTGATGGAAACTGTCATATAATTTAGGACTTACGCAGTTGGTTATAGCTTGACTGTCGATTCACCTGTATCTTGCATCTTGCATCTTGAATTCAAGATTCAGGATTCAAGATTCATCATGCGATAGATGGGTGTTGAAGTTCCAAGTGCGTAACTCGTATAATTATGCGATTACTCCCGTTGCAATCAACATCCATGATAAAATCAGTGAATTTTGCACACCGATGTGATATAATAAAAGTAACCTTACAAACCAATCAGTAGGTGGCAACTTGAGTTAAAATAACAAAAGGAGACTATAATGAAACGTTTAGTTGAGAGAATCCGGGTAGTGGGCATTGTTGCCCTTATACTATTATTTGCAGCGGTAAGTGGGCAAGCGCAAGAAAAGCCGAACACGAGAATCATGAGCGTTTCCTACTGGCTTAAAATGGCTAGACTTGGGCTTGTACCTTTCAATCCGCAGGTTCCTGTCAAACCCGGCAATTTTACGGGAAGTCAAATAGATGTCTTACAGCAAGATTCCCCTGATGTCGCCATAACAAATGCACCCAATGTAACACAAAGCGAAAATTCGGTCTTTGTAAACCCGAATAATAACAGCAAGGCATTAAATTCAAATAACTCAACCAATTTGCCAGTTACCACAGTGTACGGTACCAGTGATTACGAAACCCAAAATAGCGGTTTAGCGTGGACTGGACATGCACAATTACCCAGCGGAAGTAATAGTGGAGATCCGGCAGCCGCCATCGACCTCAACGGCCGGTATTATGTTGGAGGCATTTCAAATGCTGGCGGTCAGGAAGTGAATTATTCGACCAATGAAGGTACAGCCTGGACAAAAGTTCAGGTAGCCGCAAAACCTCCTGGCCCCAATAGTCTAGCAGACAAAAACCACTTGTGGGTCGATAATAGCCCTTCAAGCGCTTTTGAGGGCAACCTTTATAGCGCGTGGACTGACTTTGGTGGTCCAAACGATACGAATGTCGTCATATCTCGTTCTACAGACAGTGGGGCGACATGGAGTGCAAAAGTGAATATCAGTTCCGCTGTTGCTGCCGGAAGTCACAATCAGGGGGTCAATATTCAAACCGGTTCAAACGGTGAGGTTTATGCCGCCTGGGCGATATATGATTCTTTTCCTGCTGATGAAAAGGCCATTGGTTTCGCCAAATCAACGGATGGCGGTGTCACCTGGCAGCCTGCAACGCGAATTATTTCCAATATCCGAGGGATAAGAAATACGGGAGTCTCTCAGAACCAGCGCGTGAATTCTTTTCCGTCCATGGCGGTCGATATTTCTGGTGGCCCAAATAATGGTAACCTCTATATTGTATGGGCGAATGTCGGCGTTCCCGGAATCAATACTGGTACTGATGTTGATGTTTACATGATTAAGTCAACCAATGGGGGAACGACCTGGTCCGCGCCGATAAGAGTCAATCAAGACCCATCAGGATTGGGGAAGAAGCATTACTTCCCATGGATTACCTGTGACCCCGTCACAGGCAATTTAAGCGTCATTTTTTACGACAATCGAAATGTAACAAGTACACAAGTTGAAGTTTTCGTCGCCGATTCTACTGATGCCGGAAATACATGGGTCGATTTTAAGGTGAGTGATAACTCCCTTACACCGGCGCCGATACCAGGGCTCGCGAGTGGCTATTTTGGTGACTATCTCGGTATATCTGCACGGAACGGGAAAGTCTATCCCGTTTGGACGAGTAACCATACGGGGCAAGCGTTGGCCTATACGTCACCTTTTGATTTTGCTGTGACGGGGGATGTTGTGGCAATCACGAAAGCGATCTTCTTCAACACCGCCAATCTCCTCTATGTTGCAGCGACCTCATCAGCAGCCCCTGGCGCGGATTTGTCCTTGACAGTCAGTGGGTGTGTCGATAACGTACCGATGACATTTCGTGCATCGAACGGGACGTATATCTATCTGACCCGCGCTTGTACCGGTCTTGGCGGTCAAACTGCTACCGTGACTTCCAGTCTGGGTGGGTCGGACAGCGCTACCATTATAGGGCTTGGCGGGGCCGTTACGGATGTAGATGGGCTCATCCTTTTAGAAACCCAATTGCTGCAAAATAGCCCGAATCCGTTCAATCCGGAGACATGGCTGCCCTATCAATTAGCCTCTGATGCCAATGTGCAGATTATGATCTACGACATGAAAGGCACACTGGTACGCCGCCTCGATTTGGGACATCAGCGTGCCGGATACTATGTGGAGCGGCGCAATGCCGCATATTGGGATGGGCGGAGCGATACCGGTGAACTCGTTTCCAGCGGTGTTTACTTCTACCATTTTCAAGCAGGTGATTACCACACCACGAAAAAGATGCTCCTTCTCAAGTAAAATGAGCCATTCCTCATTGACATAACTACTCAAAAAGCACCGGGACTCGTCTCGGTGCTTTTTGAGCTCCTAACTAACTTTTAAAAATAAACTATACATTTAGGGAGCGCAGACTTCCGAAGTCTCAGAGACTTCGGAAGTCTAGGGAAACCTCATCCCCCTCTCCCACACAGGGGAAATGCGTTGTTAAAAAAAGAATAGGTACTTACCCATCTTTCGTCCCCTTTCAGTATCCCAGGCCGCGCAGATACTCGCGATTGACGCCGGCTGCCTCGGCGGGGGGGCGGGGCGGATACGGGCGATCCAGTTCGACGGAGACCCACCCTTCATAACCGACCTGCTCTAACCCTTCAAGCACAGCTTTCACATTCAATCCGGCATTCCCCGCGCCGAGTTCAGCGAAACGCCCTTTCTCACCAAACCGCTGGGGCCGATGATTCCAGGTCGATGGGTCATCTGCGTGGAAGTCTTTCAGATGAACGTGTCCAATACGCCCCCGCAGTCGCTCGCTACGGAACACCTGCATCGGGTCACTCTTCGCAGCGAGGAGGTGTCCGGTGTCGAACAGCAACCAGAGATTGGGTGCCGCAGCCAACAACCGCTCGGCATCATCGACGGTTTCAATGAGCGTGCCCAGATGTGCGTGGTGGAAGCCTTTGATTCCGTATGCTTCACAGAATGCCAACACCTCGTCCAGCGAGCGAGCAGCCCTTTCGATATCCGCATCACTCGGATTATCTCCCCCCCAGTCACGGCGTCCCAATCCGGGCACTTCGGCAGCGTCGTTGCCGAGGGTGATATTGTACTTGATTTTGTCCAACGCGGAGTTGGAGCTGCCAACGTTGACCAGATGGAGTCCGAAACGGCGTGCGAGCGTTGCCATAGCGACCAATTCCTCGGGGCTACCGACGCTCAAACCTTCGACACCGTCCCAGCCCGCCTCTGCAACTTCGCGGATTACCTTTTCTGGGTTGTCTTGCTGTTCACCACCAAATTGAATGAGATGACAAGCCAATCTGAATTTCATGAGTTTCCTCCTTAAATTTGACAATGTTACATTTTCTCGTAGCCTAAGATTCTATTTGGGTTTGAACAAAAACCAGCCAACTTAGAAAGTTGGGCTACAACTGGATTCAGTTTTAATTTACCCAAGTCAAGTTTGAAACATGCCGAAAATGGAACTACTTTTCGACAACGCTCGCAGGGCGCGAGTTTTTCGCCAAATCAGCGATGAACGCGCTCCGTAATTCTTTTAACTCCTGTACCACTGTCGGGTGCGCATCAATCACGTTGACCGCCTCGCTGATGTCGTTGGATAGGTCATACAGGGCTTCCGAAACCTCGCCTGGCGCTTGCCTCGGTGGAAACGCCCAACTGATGGGCCGGTGCTTGAGGATATACTTCCACTGACCTTTCCTCACGCCAAGCACCTGATTGTCTATGATGTAGAACAAAGCCTCGTGGGGACTCGTTGCGTCGGGAGCGCCCGACATCAGTGGCCAGATATCCTTGCCGTCAATCACCCGCCCCCGGGGCAAACTCGCACCCGCTAACAGGGCTAAGGTGGGATACACATCCATCGCCGCGGCAAGCTCGTGGCAAACGCTGCCTGCCGGTATTTTGCCCGGCCAGCGCATAATGCACGGCACACGCTGACCGCCTTCAAAAACCGTCGCCTTGCCGTAGCGCAGGGGATAGGCTTTGCCACCCTCCACCTTGTACTTCAACCATGGCCCATTGTCCGAAGTGAAAATGACCAGCGTGTTCTGCTTCAGTCCCAACGCCTTCAGTTTCTCAAGCACCTTCCCCACGCTCCAATCAATCTCCATAATGACATCGCCATACAGCCCCCGCCGCGACTTGTGCCGAAACGCTTCCGAGACCCACAGCGGCACATGAGGCATCGCGTGCGCCAGGTACAGGAAAAAGGGACGGTCTTTATTGGCGCTGATGAAATTCACCGCTTCCTCCGTAGACATCTGTGTCATCTGATTCCGCGGCAGCGTGTTTTCGTTGAAAATGACCTCTTCGTTGCGCATCAGGATGGCGGGGACCATGTCGTTGCTGTAAGGGAGTCCGAAGAAATAATCGAATCCGTGACGAGTGGGCAGAAACTGGCTGTGATGTCCGAGATGCCACTTTCCGATACAGGCGGTTGCATATCCCCGGCGCTTGAGTAGCTCGGCGATCGTCACCTCGTCGGGATTGAGCCCTTTCGTTGATTTCGGACCGAGGACTTTGCCTAAGCCGACACGGTCTGCATAGCATCCGGTCATGAGGCCGGCACGGGAGGGCGTGCATACCGGTGCGCAGGCATAGAAATCGGTAAACTTCACGCCTTCTTGAGCCATCGTGTCCAAAGCCGGGGTATCAATCTTTTCATAGCCCGGCGCGCCCTTAGGTGTCCAGTAGCAGCCCACGTCATCGTACCCCTGGTCATCGGTAAAGATGATGACAAAGTTCGGTGGGGCGGCGTCGTCACTCTGTGCACGCGCCACCAGAGGGGATAACGCCATCCCGACAGCGCCCCTGGCAATCAGCCCCAGAAAGGCTCGGCGATTCCAGCCGCCCGGAACTAATTCCCCGTCCTTTTCGATAGGTGTGTTGTGCCTCCGTGTGTTCACAATTCTTCGCGGCGGAAGCCCCTCGATTTATCTATGGGGAGAGAGCAGGAAACCTGCACGCCGCGCTCCAATTTTTGCATTAACTTCTCATGTATGCTATACTTTCATATGTGAAACTTATTGCAACGATTAAACTCAATCCAACAGAAGCACAAGCGAATGCCTTGAAAGCAACGCTTGAACGTGCGAATGAGGCTTGCAACTACATCAGCGAAAGGGCTTGGGAAAACCAAACCTTTAACCGATACAAGATACAGCAACTGTGCTATTACGAGGTTAAAGAACGGTTCAAACTTTCCGCTCAATTGGCGATTCGTTGTATTGCCAAAGTTGCTGATGCCTATTTGCTTGACAAGAAAATAAAGCGAGCGTTCAAGCGACATGGCAGCATTGCTTATGATGACCGTATTCTCAAGTATTATACTGAACGTTCTCGCGTCTCTATTTGGACGTTAGAAGGTCGTGAGCATATTCCCTTTGAGTGCGGCGAACGTCAACGGGCATTGCTACAATCCCGTCATGGCGAATCGGATTTAATCTATCGCAATGGCAACTTCTACCTTTTTGCAAGCTGTGATTTTGAAGAGCTCCCGCCTGATGAAGTCAACAAATATCTTGGCGTTGACTTGGGCGTTGTCAATATTGCAGTGGATAGCGATGGAGAAATTCATACCGCTGAAGCGATTGAGAAAGTCAGAATCCACTATGCAACCCTCAAGGGTTCGCTTCAGCGACATGGTTCAAAGAACTTACTCCCAGAAACGCCTACCCACTGTAGGCGTTTCTGGGAGTAAAAGCGCAAACTCAAGAAACTCTCTGGTAAAGAGAAGCGGTTCAGAAAAGACCGCAACCACTGTATCAGCAAGCATCTTGTCGAGAAGGCTAAAGACACGAAGCGAGGTATCGCATTGGAAAATCTCAATGGGATACGCCAGCAGACGACTGTTAGAAAGTCTCAACGAGCTCAACATCATACGTGGTCATTTTCTCAATTCAGGCAGTTTCTTGAGTATAAAGCCAAACACCATGGCGTAAGAATCGTTTTTGTCAACCCGCGCAATACATCAAAGACATGCGCGCGTTGTGGTTATCTGGACAAAAGGAATCGGAAGTCCCAATCCCATTTTGAATGTACGTCCTGTGGTTTCGTTGGTCATGCGGACGTAAATGCTGCGGAGAATATCTCAGCATTGGCTGCTGTCAATTAGCCATAAGTCGCACCGTTCTGGGTAGTGACAAGCCCCTGAATTTATTCATGGGGTCATTGACAGGTTCTCACCTCCAATCCCTTCCCCGTGATGAGTCACAGAGCTAGTACTTCACGGCGGAAATCCGTATGCCATTGAGAGAAACCGAGTTTTTGGCAAAAACTCGGTTTCTTTGGCAGACGAACTTGATGCGTATGTAGAAGTTGTCCTACGACAGTTTTTCCAGCGGTTTCGCGTTTCCGAAAACGGGCTTCGGTCCATTACCGGGAGCTGCCCATCTCGCCGCGTTGGCAATCACCCGCAAGACGTTCCTATCATGATAAATCGGATAGGTCTCATGCCCCGGACGGAAGTAGAACACCTTCCCCCTGCCACGATAGTAACAGCAGCCGCTACGGAACACTTCTCCGCCGGGGAACCAACTGATGAAAATCAGCGTGTCCGGTTCAGGGATGTCGAAAGGTTCGCCGTACATCTCCGCGTGTTCGATTTCAAAATATTCGCCAAGCCCATCGACAATTGGGTGCCCATGCTCAATGACCCAGAGCCGTTCCTTTTCACCGGCTTCTCTCCATTTGAGGCTGCACGTCGTGCCCATGAGCTTCCTGAAGAGCTTGGAATAGTGCGCCGAGTGCAAGCAGATTAATCCCATTCCATCGAGGACACGGGCGTGGACTCGGTTGACAATCTCATCTTTCACTTCGCCATGTGCGGCGTGCCCCCACCAGGTCAGCACATCGGTATTGGCGAGCACTTGTTCGGTCAGTCCGTGCTCTGGCTCATCTAACGTTGCGGTGCAGACTTCAAAGCCCGGCTGATCTTTGAGGTAATTTCCGATCGCGTTGTGGATGCCCTCCGGATAAATTTTGGCAATCCCTTCATGCTTCTTTTCGTGACGATATTCATTCCAAACGGTCACTCTGACGGTTTTGTTCATAACGTTTCTCCTTGTATAATACGGGCATGTTGTACTATCGCTATTGTACCACAAAACTGAACTTTTTGGGATGTGAAAAATGGGACCGGTTTTCCGGTCTTCTGTTTTTGTTGCACATCGTCCTGTGTTTGTGTATAATAATGACTTGCTCAGAAAAAACTCATGAATCCGGGTCGGAAGGTTAAGGATTGAACAATGAACCATCGTAGCCATCTTATCAAATCATTTTCTCTTGTTGTAATCATACTCGTCCTTTGGGGATGCTCGAAGACGGAGAAAACCGCCCGCGATCTCCTTGTTGCGACGGATGCCACCTATCAACCGTTCGAGTACTACAATGAAGCGCACGAGTTGGTTGGCTTTGACATAGACCTTTTTAATACCTTGGCCGCGCAGGCTGGCTTTACTGTGACCTTCAAGAATCAACCCTTTGATGGGATTATCGCTGGCTTAGAGGCGGGCAAATATGATGCTGTCATCTCTTCCCTGTCTATCACCGAAGAGCGTGCCAAGCGGATACTTTTCACTGACCCATACTACGACGCCGGCCAGGTAATCGCTGTGCGGAGCGACCAGACCGGAATCGAAACCCTCGACGACCTGAAGGGGGTGCGAATCGGCGTGCAGCGTGGGACGACCGGCGCTGCGAAGGCAAAGGAAGTTTCCGATGCCCAGGTCAGCGAATATGACACCATTGACCTCGCCTTCCTCGCCCTCAAGGACGGAAAGGTCGATGCCGTCCTCAACGATGGGCCTACCTCCCGCTCGATCGTAGCAAGCCAGGGAGGATTCAAGTTAGTCGGCGTCCCGCTGACAGACGAGAAGTATGGAATCGCTGTTGGCAAGAAGGAGGTCGAACTTGCAGCAGCGCTCAACGCAGCCCTTGCCAAACTCAAAGGGGACGGAACGCTTGAGCGACTCCAAAAGAAGTGGCTAGAGCAAAAATAACGCTTTTCCTCATACCGGTTCAGGTTTAGGAATGGAAGGATGGAAGGGGAATGGGTGGTTAGGTTGTTAGGTGGTTGGGTGGTTTGTTCCCCAACCACCCATTCGCATTAAGTTAAGGGAAAAGAGTGAGATAGGAGAGAGGTTGCGGGTGTAGAACATGCGGCTCGCTTGTTTTCAACCGTTTAACAACAAGCGAGCCGCATGTTCTACGGGGAAGCGAAGAACCTGATGAATACCTTCAACTATCTCCTGGGCGGTCTTGCGATTACCCTTCAGTTGACCACAGCCTCTCTTCTGTTGGGGTTATGTCTTGGATTGCTTTTGGCTTTGACGTTGTGGATACCGTGGGCACCCATCCGCTGGTTGGCGCTCGGTTACATTCATGTGATTCGCGGCATCCCTTTGCTTGTCCTTCTGCTTTTCATCTATTTCGGATTGCAGAGCGTGGTGGGGCGGCACTTTCAGATTCATGAGTTTTGGGCGGCGGTTTCAGCGTTTGGGCTGTGTTACGGGGCATACATGGCAGAGATTTTTCGGGCAGGCATCGAGTCGGTCGAGCGGGGGCAGACCGAAGCCGCGCGTGCGCTTGGACTCACGTTTGGGCAGACGATGGGCTACGTTGTCCTCCCGCAAGCAGTTCGGAACATCCTGCCGGCGCTGGTCAATGAGGCGGTCGCGCTCCTGAAGGACACGTCGCTCGCCGCCGTCATTGCCATCCCGGAGATTACGCAACGCGCTCGGCTGGAGGTCGCGAGAACCTATAATACCTTTAGCACCTGGGGAGTGGTAGCCCTGATTTATCTCGTCCTGACGTTGGGACTCTCGTTTTGCGCCAGGCTTCTCGAACGGAGGCAGAAACGTGCTGGAACCCATCATCCGCGTACATGATTTGCATAAGTCCCTGGGGGGACAGCCCATCCTCCGGGGAATCTCCCTCGACATTGCCGCGGGGGAGAAGGTGGTGCTGATCGGCCCCAGCGGTTCAGGAAAGTCCACCTTCCTGCGATGTCTGAACCACCTTGAAAAGCTAGATGCCGGTTCCATCCGGATTGACGGCGTCCCCCTCAACGATGAAAAGACCAACATCAATCGCATCCGAGCGGAAGTGGGGATGGTGTTTCAGCGGTTTAACCTCTTTCCTCACCTGACGGCACTGGAAAATTGTGCCCTGGGCCCCCGCATCGTTCGCAAACTTCCGCGGAAGGAAGCGACGCAACATGCTCGCGAGATGCTTGCGAAGGTTGGCTTATTGGACAAACTCGGTGCCTATCCCAGCGAACTATCAGGTGGTCAACAACAACGCGTCGCCATCGCCCGCGCCCTCGCAATGGGGCCGAAAATCATGCTCTTCGACGAAGTGACCTCCGCCCTTGACCCAGAGCTCGTCTCGGAGGTGCTGGCGGTCATGGTGCAACTCGCCAAGGAGGGAATGACAATGGTCATCGTCACCCACGAAATGCGCTTTGCCGAGGAGGTTGGGAATCGGCTGCTCTTCATGGACGAGGGGCAGATTCTTGAGGAAGGAGCGCCACGCAAGATCCTTCGAGCCCCGAGCCATCCCCGCACACGTGCCTTCCTGGAGCAGGTGCTCTGGTGATGTTCTGCATATTAATGATGAATGCTAAGTGATCAATGATGAATGAGGGGGTCCAAAAAACATTCAGCATTCAGCATTCTAAACCTCAAACGGCGAATCAAAAATGAACAAAAAGAAAAAAGAAAGGGACATTGAAGCCCTGAGAAAACGAATCTATAGACTTTGTCATTCGGATTGTCAACCTGGTCAAAGAATTACCCGACAACTTCATTGGCAATCGCATCGGTGGTCAACTCCTTGACGCCGGCACTTCAATCGGTGCCAACTTTGAAGAGGCATGTGCGGCCTTTAGCAAAGCAGATTTCAGCCATAAGATCTCAATTGCCAAGAAAGAAGCATACGAAACCAACTATTGGTTGAGAGTGATTCGCGATACCGATCTCCTTCCCCAAAATCGGATGGTCCCAATTATTGCTGAATCGGAGGAAATCAAGAAAATTTTGACATCTTCCCTGAAAACCGCTCAAGAGCATCCAGACCGGAGAGGCTTTGACGAAGAAGAAGACTTTTCGCTGAAATAGAAAAATTATCTGCTATTACAAAGTCGGGAGAATTGGCTCAAAATCATTCAGCATTCAGCATTTAGCATTCAGCATTGGCGTATAACTCTCCAAAATGATTAAAACCTTTCGCACCCATAGTCCTGAAGAAACCCAGGCGATTGGTGAGGGCATCGGGCAGACACTTAAAGCCGGTGATGTTGTCGCCCTCATCGGCGAGCTCGGAGCAGGCAAAACCTGCCTGACGCAAGGCATCGCCCGCGGGGTTGGCATCCATCCCAATCAAAATGTCAATAGCCCTTCCTACATTCTGATTAACGAGTATGAAGGGAACATCCCGCTCTACCATATTGATCTCTACCGGCTCAAAAGCATGGAAGAGATTGTAGACCTCAATGTGGAGGAGTATTTGGCGGGAGACGGTATCTGCATCATTGAATGGGCGGAGCGGATGCTGGAGCTACTTCCTGAGAATTCCGTTCAAATCAAAATCATCTGGGAAGATGAATTGACACGTACCATTGAATGGAGTGTGAAGGGCAACTAGGGTCAGACCCTTCCGAAGGTTTGAAACCTTCGGAAGGTTGGCCGCAAACCAAACCTGTTTCGCAATCCAACTGTAGCCCAAGATTCTATCTTGGTTGAGGACTAAAATATGATGAAGACCAAGAACAATCGCGCAACGTATGGTGCGGCGGCACTTGAGGGCAGCGAAGCGGGGGGCAGTCTACCTCAACCTTTTCCGCGCACGATAGGCCCCAACGCCATGAAGTATCTACAGGAAGTTGTGGACAGCGGGCTCGCCAGCAATATGGTCGAGCGTTTCGAGGGGGCGTTCGCGAAAGCGATGGATGTGAAGCACTGCATTGCTACGCCGGGGTGCACGCCTGCTTTGGCTGTGCTCGCCTCGGCGTTCAATTTCAACCCTGGCGATGAAATTATCGTTAGCCCGATCACTGACTACGGAACTGCCAAAAGTACACCCCACCCAAGAAGGAAGTACGCCCGTATCGCTGGGGCAGTGGGCTCCTTTTTGGCATAGAAAAGCCCCGCCGAGGGCAAGCATGCCACCCAACGGGGCAGATGAACTTTCCGTTTGTTTCAAATCCGTGCCAGGTATCGGAAAACCCCGACCTGAGCGGGTTCGCACAAACGTTCGTCGATGCGAATCGGGCATTCCCGACTTTTGGCTGATTTTGAGGTAAAACGCCACTAAAGCGCCCTTCGATTCCGGCGGGACTGACGAACGCTGACGAGAAAAACGGCACAAATCCCAACGCCAAACAAAACCAGTGTGCTCGGCTCGGGGATCGGCGTCGCCGCTATTGCAGTCGTTAAGTATCCGTAAAATCATCGTCATTCACCCCCAGCATCATCAAATCAGAATCCGAATCGATCCCCAAAAATCGTAAAAATCGGAAAATCGATTGGTACGGATTTGATCCAATGCCGTAGGCGTAAGTGGGCGGAGCCGCGAGCGTGCCGTCAAAAAGATCGGTCTCATCGTTGGCAATTCGGGGATTGTCCAATCGGTACACCGGACCCAAAACCCCGATGTGATCTATCGCGTTCACGGTCGCCGTCGAGCCGGTCACCTTCCACGAGATGTTTTCCAGTCCGCCGCCGGCCCGGCCCGTCCGCGGCTGCCTAAAGGCATCATAGTCGGCGATGTTACTGGAAGTAGCATCGCGGGTGGTGCTGGTGACAAACGCCAGATGATAGGTGTCGCCCGGATTCAGATCCGTGGGCACCAGGGTGATAGAAGAATACGCAGTCGCAGAAAGCAAGAGTGCCAAAACGAGCGTCAGACCGCAGAATACGCCCGCAGGTGGCTTGCATTGTCGTTGCAGTTGCATTGTGATTCCTCCTTCGTATGGTGATCGCAGGTTCGCGATCACGAAGTGAAAGCCGCTAAAAGAGCGACGATATTTGAAAACGTAAAAAGCATAGCACAGTTGTAGGTTTTTGTCAACAGAAAAACGACGATCATGTCCGCCCACCACGAGCCGGTAAAGAAATAGGGTGACAATCCTAACGTGGACGATCACCCTGTAGAACGTGTCCGATTCTCGGACGAGCACGGCTCGCTCGTTCAAAGGGGAGAAATGTAGAAATGTAGGGTGGGCACTGCCCACCAAACTCGCTTGCCATCTGGTCCCTACGGACTTGAGCTTTGAGCCTGAACTTTAGTTCCTTGGATTGAGCTCCGTTCCGAGAGTCTTCGACCTGTCGAAATCAAGGGGTTTGGCACGTACCAATACACGAAAAATCTCCTTAACCTGATGCGTATGGGGAGATGGTTTGCTGTCCCCGTACCTTCTCAGATGAGTTCGCCAAGTTTCTGCTCAACCTCCTGACAGACTGCCTGGGGAGCTACCAGTGAACTGGCATGTCCCGCAACCAACTTAATCTGCTGCCTTACAGGAATCACTTCAGGGGGTTTCGCATTGACTGCTTGATCATTGGGACTCCAAATCCATAAAAGTCGCTCCCTCCCGAGCGCTTGCAGGTGCTTGGGGTCAAAGGTGTTGGAGGGGTGTTTCAACGACACCGCGCTTTGATAAAAAATCGGGTAAGAATCGGCGTAGCCTTCAATTGTGAGGGCTTTGTCAGAAGCCGCCCCGGGGTGTGTCCCTTGGGTCACGCGGTAGGCTTCAATCAATTTGCGCCCGATGTACCTCCCGGTAACGGATTTGTGAAGCGGTTCACTCAACCAGATGGCAACACGCGATCCAAAAGTCAACCGGCTGGAAAAGGCGGGGGCTTCCAAAACGATAGCATCGAATTGACGAAACATCGCCGGATTTTGTGCCATCGCCCGGTAGACAATTGCCCCACCCATCGAATGCCCCCAGATAATCCATTCGGAACGCGCGATGTGATGCCTCGCCTCCAATGCTTCAATCGAATGCTGGAGGTATTCCGCAAAGGCGGGGATTGTATACTCATCCAGTTGTGCCGGCGAGCCCCATGAGCGAGCGTCGTACCCCGGCAATTCGAGGAGAAACGCACGATACCCTCGACCCACAAAGCACCGCGCAATGCGTTCAAAGTAGCGTGCGCGGTCCCGCAATCCATGTACAAAGACGATAGCTCCCTTTGTTCCTGTATGCCATATCGTCGGCAAAACGTCCTCGACCATGTAGTAGCGCACAGGCACATCCCTGCCGCGCAGTTGAATCGGGATTTCAGGGGGTTGATTGAACCGGTAGTCACTGTTTTCATCAAGTTTCATAGAAATCCTCGCTCTCCCGTTGGGGTCTACTTCATCGCACAAATTGGCACCTGTTAAGAACGTGAGTGAGCACCCCTGACTTTGACACGTCATCACCCAGTCAATCTACGATTAGAAAGTCCATCGTGATAAGTGTACCACATCTTCCATGCCTTTGCACTTTGTTTTAACATGAGCCAATACGTTCTATCCAATACTTTGACTTTGGTAAATTCAACTCAAGATCCAGTCCCTTCGCTACGCTCAAGAGCCTGCCTGAACGCAGTGAAGGGGCAAGCTGTAGAACATGCGGCTCGCTTGTTCCGACTCCCTTTGAACGAGCGAGCCGTGCTCGTCCGAGAATCGGACACGTTCTACAGGGTGATCGTCTACCGAATTTAACAAAGTCAAGATACAATTTAACTTTTTCACTTAGCGCCCGTTTTAGACCCCTCCCCGAAGCAGAAAGGGGAGCCAACTCCCCCTTCCCGTATCGGGAAGGGGGCAGGGGGTTAGGTGCCATCACAACGATATCAGAAAGTCAAGTCGAAACTGAGAATTTCTGTGAGTCATGCTATGTATCTGCTTGACAATGCTTTGGATCTATAATAAAATGTTGGCATATCTGGAATGGCATGGAAGTTAACCCTGAACGCAATCAGTGCTGTAATCGTCCCGATCAAAGATCGGGACGAAACAGCACCGGAATTTGCGCTTATGCTCATGTGCAAATTTCTAACTCATTCGCTGTCAGGAGGTTGGTCGATTCAACATGCGGGAAAGAAGAAGGGAATATAATGGCAGAAATTAAGCGTATCGATGGGATATGGAATACCATCTTCGATAAAGAGAACAAGGCGAAAGTGGAACGGAATATCGTTGAAGTCCTCAAGAAAGTGCCGATTTTTGAGGAGTTGAGCCGTCGAGAGCTTCAAAACATCGGACGTATCGCTTATCAGCGACATTACCATGAGAACGAGGTTATCATCCACGAAGCGCAGGCAGCGGCTGGAATGTATATTATTATGGAAGGTGAGGTAAAGGTTACAAAAACATCGGAAGATGGAACCGTTTTCCACCTTTCAACGTTCGGAGATGGTGCCTTCTTCGGTGACGTTGGTTTGTTGGATAACGCGCCACGGGCAGCCACAGTTACAGCCATTCGGGACTCGAAAATCATAGGGTTTTTCCGCCCGGAGTTGCTTCAACTAATCAATTCAAATCCAAAACTGGCTTCCAAAGTGCTCTTCAAGCTCGCCCAAGTCTTAGCCGAGCGTTTGCGATTTACCAACGACAGACTCGAAAAGGCACAAGAAGAGAGTGATCGCTTGAAGGCGCTACAGGGCGTTTCAGATATGGCAAACGAGGATACGCCAGTGTAAGCAAAGTAAATAAAGTGTGCTAAAATGCTTAAGATGAACGAACCAACCGATCAGAACGCCAAACCCGGTGAATCCATTGAGGAAGCCATCTCGCTGATGCCGGTCAAAACTTCCAACCCAATCGCATCCGAACAATCTTACGCGAGTACCGCTGTGCTCGTAGCGGAAACACTCATTCCGCTGGCTCAAAAACTTGAAACGGCAACAGTGGCTGTCAGAGCGATCGCGCGCGAAAGCCATGAACAAGCACAGCAGGCAAAAGTGGCAAGCGCCATCTTGAAATTCATTGCTTTTGGAATGGGCTTGATGGCGTTAGCAATCCTTGTCGGGCTTGTCTATTTACTCAAGGATATTTTCGCGCTTGTCGGGATTTCGTTTGTCATCGCTTATGTGTTTTCTCCGATCGTCGATAGCATTGAGCGTAAGGGCACCAACCGGACCCTCGTTGTCATTTTCATCACGCTGTTGTTCCTTGGGAGTTTTACCCTGATTTCCATCCTTGCATTCAATGGCATTGCGGAACAGATTATCAAACTCAATGAAGATATACGAAAACCAGAAACGCGGGAACAGTTAGTTGATACCATAGCGGAATGGATGGACCAAACTCCTGATTTCATCCTTTCGCCACTTTTAGCCTACCTTGAGAAACAGAAAGAGACTGCCCGCGCTGTCAAGGAAATTACCACCATTGAGGATGTCGAAAAACCACCACAGAATCAAACAGCGGTTGCACCAACGACACCACAATCTACTACAAGAGGCCCCTCCCCCGGCGTTGCGTCGCAAGAAATCTTCAGACGGGAGCAGGCATTGTCCCTTGTCGCTGTCGCACAAGAACAGATTTTGAGATATGTCCTGGAACATTTAAGTAATATCGGAAGTTCCGCCAAAGGTGTGTTTTCAGCCTTCACAAAAGGCATCATCATTTTATTCCTGACCTTTTTTGTCCTCAACGGTGGGCAAAAAATGAAGAAAGCGTTGATCCAGGTGGTTCCCAATCGCTACTTTGAACCGACCTTAATGCTGATTGGTGACCTCGACCAGCAGCTCGGGGACTACCTGCGCAGCCGTTTAGTGGAAACGATTGCACTCTCCATCCTTTTTACAGTTGGCTACTGGGCCTTGGGCTTGCGGTTTGCCATCCTCCTCGGCGTTATCGCCGGGCTGGCGAATCTGATCCCTTATCTGGGGCCCCTCATTGGCGCCATACCCGCAATCATTGTTGTCTTTATCGACCCTTATGTGAGCACCGGTTGGATTTTATTAGCCGTTGTCACTCTGACGCTCGTCGTACAAATCATCGATAACGCGATTATTACCCCATTGATTATTGGTAAAAGCGTAGACCTTGGCCCCGTAACAACGATCGTTGTGATACTGATTGGGGAGCAGTTGCTCGGGTTGCTGGGTTTGCTCATGGCGGTGCCGGTTGCCGCAATGCTCAAGTTAATCTGCCAGGAAATTTACACCCAGTTTAAGGGATATTCTCGATCGATTCTTCACGGAAATTGACGATGGGCAAGGAGGGGAAGGATGGAAGAAAGGGAAGGAAGGGAAAGAAGTAGAGCGGGCGGCTCGCCCGTTCATCAGAGTGGAGGAAGGGACAGAGAGGAAGGAAGGGTAGGGATGATGCTCATTCGTTCTACATCAAACCCACACATCAAATACATTCGCGAACTATGCGAAAAGCGAAAGGCGCGTAAAGTTTACCGGGAGTTTTTCGTCGAGGGGGTACAGGCAATCTCTGAAGCGTACCGTCACGGTTGGAACGTGAAGCGTTTGATCTATTGCCCGGAAATGGTGCATTCTAATTGGGCGCAGAAGACGCTGGCTGAATCCGATCCGGATACGCATCTGCAAGTGACGATGCACCTACTTGGCAAGTTAAGTGACCGTAGCGACCCGGAATTGATGGCGATCGTCTCGCAGGCTGAAGATGACCTGGCTCGTATTCCCATTCGGGAGGACCTGCTTGTGCTCGTGATAGAGCACCCACAGAATCCGGGGAATTTGGGGACGCTCATTCGCTCCGCGGACGCGATGGGGGCTCACGGGGTGCTGGTCATGGAGCCCGCGGTTGATGTCTATGACCCAAAAACAGTTCGCGCAACGATGGGGTCTCTATTTGCGCTGCCGGTGCTCAGGATTGAGGCTTGCCCACTCTTACACGATTGGATAGACCAGGTTCGTATGACGCTTGGAAGGGTGCAAATCGTGGCAACCCGTCCACACGCTTCAACGCCGATCGACCAACACGATTTCACGTCTCCGACCATCCTCATCATTGGAAACGAGCAATCCGGCATCAGCGAGCATTTTCAAACAATGTGTGATGCGCTCGTCTCCATCCCGATGTCGGGTTCGGCGGACTCCCTGAACAGTGCGGTCTCTGCATCGATTGTCCTCTATGAAGCGAACCGCCAACGATTGGCACGCAAAACGGGCTGTTTAAGGTGAGGTTAGGAGAAACCGAGTTTTTGGCAAAAACTCGGTTTCTTTACACTTTCTGTTTACGTTTTACCTTTCACGTCTCAGATCTTCCACCGCTCATTGATCTCGTCCTGATACCCCGTAACCTTGTCATTGTAAACATCATCGAATTTCACTGCCTGCCCGGACCAGCCTGATTCATAGATCGCGTTGCAGATGGCCTGGGCTTTCAACCCATCAGTGCCATCCATCTCGGGGCGACGACGGGTGCGGACCGCATCCAGAAAATCATAGACTTCGAGCGTCACCCCTTCCGTGATGCCGTGCGGAAATAATCGCTGTTTATCCGCCTCACTGAGGCTTTCCATGTAGGCATTTTGCAGGGCGTTTTTATCCTGCTTCGTTCCGTCCCACAGTTGCAGTTCGGGCGATTCCGGGTAGCCGCCGCCGCTGTAGATGGAACCGAGACTCCCGTGATAGCTGTTATAGCCCATACCGCGCCCCGGCGCGGCATGCGTGTCCACCCACTGCCCAATCACGCCGTTCTTGAAGGTGATCGTTGCGAGTGCCGTGTCTTCCACAGTCTGCGGCACGTAATTCCCCGCCGAATCTTTGAACTGGAACTGGTTCAGATTTTCCACCCGCGCGTAGACCGTATCGGGTTCGCCGAAGAAATAGATGAGCAGATCGGCATAATGGACCCCGCCGTCGATGATGCCGTTCCCCCCGCTGGTAAACTTGTTTCCACGCCACATCATCGGCTCATCGCGCAAACGATTCTCCGGGGCTTTGTTGACCCCGCCGATGCCCTGTCGAAAGAACATCCGCGGTTGACCGATTCCCTTCTCCACGTTAATCAGCCATTTGACCGTTCGTGAGCTTATCCAGCGGCGAACCTGTTCAGCGACAGCGAGGATGCGGTTGTGCGATGCCGCGCTGTCGATCATTTTTCTTCCGGCGCGGACTGTCACCCCAAGCGGCTTCTCAACGATGACATCAAGTCCGGCTTCAAAGCAGGCAATTGCGTGGGTATGATGAAGAAAATGTGGCCCACAGATGTCAGCCGCGTCCAGCCTCTCCTGCTCGAACATTTTATCAATGTCCGTGTAAACTTTGGGGTGTATCCCCGCTTGCACCTCGGCGGCTTTGACGGCAAACGCGTTCGCCTGTTCCGCATCCACATCGCACATCGCCACAAAGTCGAAAATGTCAATCCCACTTTTCTTGAGGCGAATGTAGGCACTCAAGTGTGCTCCCGCCATCCCTCCGCAACCAATAATCGCTAGTCTAACCTTATCTTTCATAAATGCCCCCTGTCTGAGTTGTGCAAAAGACTTCGGAAGTCTCTTTGCTTATTTTTGATATATCAATGATAGCACGATTCCGAGAAAAGAACAACCAATACACATTTTTTTACTTGAGATTCCAATCGACCTATGCTAAACTCTCTCGTGAGAGTCCATCCTTGAAAAGGTTCAAAACCTTTTCAAGGGTGAATCAAAGGAGGCGTCACCGATGAAAAAATTTCACGTCTTCTCAGTCAATTTCTTATTCAGCCTTGGGCTGATGGGCGCGTGCATTTATAATGCGCAGGCGCAGCCGTGGGCTGTGACCGACGCGCCCATTATAGAGTTGGATCAAAAGTATGAGCCGCGACAAGGGGATGTCCGCGTACGAATTCGCCCTGATGGAAAAGTGCTTGCCACGGCAGGACAATTCAGCTCCCTTCACCTGTGGGATTTGGAAACCGGGGCAAAGTTGCAAACATACGATCTGCCGAGCGGTTCCGATTTCTCCTACACAAGCGATGGTCGCCTTATTGCCGCATCATGGGAGTGGGAGAAAAAACGCCCGCGTGCGTGGAATGTCATAACAAGCGAAGAGTTATTCACCACACCACTGGATATGCCTTCCGAAACTTCCTTCCCACAGCCAGTTAGGTTCCGTACAGCTTCTGTCCATCTGAGCTCTAACGGGGTGGTTTTAACCGCTATTATCTTTTATCTCCCTGAACCTCAAGCAAGTAGAAACGCTCCCGGTCCGGATATCCATTTGGGACACTGGAATCTCTTCAAAGCCTGGAATCTTGAAACGAGACGCCCGCTTACACTACCGACTCAATGGAAAGGGATTATGGCCTTCGCTTTTAATCCCGATGGAAAACTGTTAGCGTTGGGTTTTCTTGATGGTAAAGTTGAAGTGTGGGACACGGCTTCCGGTGAATTGATTCAGCGGCTGGCAGCCCATTCCAGAGATACCCGCATAGATGCGGTCAGTTTTAGCCCCGACGGTCGATCGCTGACAGCTATCGGCGGCAGTCAGCTATTTCTGTGGGAGGTATCGTCAGGGAAACGCTTACAAACAATTATCGGTGTCCTGGCGATGTTGGGTTATGACCCCGGATTCTCTCTCTACACACCTGTTCCTGTTTTTAGTCCCGATGGAGCTTTGATAGCTACGGGGGTAGAAGCCGCCAATTACTCGCTTTCTAACCCATCTCATATTGTGCTGTGGCATGTGGCAACGGGTAAGCCATACAAGATACTCCCCAGAGAAGCGGATTCGGTTGCGTTCAGTCCCGATGGAAAGTTGGTGGTCACCGGCGTAGGGGGAAAGCAGCGGGAGATACAAAGTGATGGGAAGGTCCTGGAGGCGAAGAAGACAGAGGGGACTGTACAAATTTGGGTGCGATAGAAGGATTCGATGGGACATTGATGCCCACGTCCCATCGGGACGGTTGATGTTAGCCCACCGATTCATCGGTGGGAAACTCCATGATGAATCACGGTTTCCCCATGATGAATCACGGGGCTAAGGTCACACCGTCCCTACGGGACGCCTGAAAGGATGAAGCCACATGGAACAAACGAAACGATTCAAATGGAAACGACTTCCGCTGCTTATCCTTGGACTGTTGGCGCTGGTGGTCTTCTTGGGGAAAGCTGCCTTTGACCTCTATTGGTTCTATCAAGTGAAGTGGCAGCCACTTGCGCTCGTCATCAAGGAACCAGCCAGCGGTAGGCCCTACGACGTAGAGCAGGCTGCCAGCCCGTTCAAAACGGTCAATGTTGTCATCACTTCACAACGCACGTTAGACGGCAGACTGGTGTTGCTGGTGAAGCGGATTAAAGGGGATGCCGCCAAAGTCGCATTAGCCAAAGGCGATGTCATCTTTGAGGTCAATGGGGAGCAGATCACCCACTGGGATGACCCCTTGACGAAGCGGAGGGCGGAGGGCGTGACCCTCACCATCAGTCGGCAAGGGGTACTCAAACAGGTGCATCTCCAACTGCGCGGGGCGCGGGGCGCACCGGAATTTTTGGCATCTTTCAGAATTCCCCTACACACATTCTACCTCTGGTTTGCGTTTGGGACGCTGGGGCTGTCGATGCTCGGCATGGGACTCCTGGTCTACCTCAAATCGGAGACACAACCGTCGGCGCTGTTGTTGTTGATGGGCATCGCTTTAACGCCATCTATGGAAATGGTGATACAAAACTTGCCTATTTTTGAAGTTTTTCTCCCTTTTATTGTTCCCGCTATAGGGTTCAGTGTGAGCTTCCTGCTTCACTTTTTACTTATCTTTCCTCAAAAGAAAAAAAACGTGGAGAAGTTAGGTAGAACGATATATTTAATCTACCTTCCGAGCATTGTGTGTGTTATCCTCATGTGCGTGATTTATGGAATGAGGGGAATGCGCATCGTGGAAGGTATAGCAAATATTATCGGGGTTATTCTCGTTTTGTCTCCACCTCTTTATGCCTTTCTTGGATTTATCGCACTGCGGCATAGCTACAAAACAGCCACTTCCCCGATCGTCAAAGGACAAACGCGGACGCTGTTGTTTGGATTTGGCGTTGGTTTGTTTGTACCAACGCTGATCATCGTTCCTTTCATATTCAGCACTATCCTGAAGGTATCCCTACCGAGGGGGGTAGTATTACTGATAGTACCTATTCCTGTTTTTCTTTTAGCGATTCCGTTGTCCTTTGGGTACGCCATTCTGCGGCAGGGAATGCTCGACATCAACTTCGTCATCGCAAAGAGCGTGAACTATCTCGCCATTACAATCATGGCAATCGGTCTTTATCTGGGAATCGTGATAGGGGTCGGCAAGGGTCTGCTTGCCCTGACAGGGGGAGCGAGTCAAACCTTGACCATCGGCGCGACGCTATTGGTTGCTGCTCTGTTCGCCCCCATGCAGAGCTGGACGCGCCGCGCAATCGACCGTAAGTTCTATCGGGAGCGATATGACGCGGTTGAACTACTGGCGCAATTCAGCCGCGACCTGCCATCTATGATGGAGCGTCCTGATATTCTGGACGCTCTCATTGAGCGATTTACCAGCGCCTTGCAACCGCGTAGCTTTTCCATTCTATTGCTGTCTCCCTCGGGTGAAGAGTTCACCGTGGTAAAAACGATGGGAGAGCGGCCCAAGACACCTTCCCTCAGAAGGGATGAAAGCCAGCTCATCAAACACCTTCAGGAGACGCGCCAGCCTTTCCTCTGCTATCAATTGGACGCGATGGCGCAATCGTTGAGCGAGGCGGACATCGCGCTGCTGCGAGCTCAGGAGACGGTGCTGTGTGTGCCGATGCTTGTTCAAGAGCGGTTGGTGGGTATGCTGAATCTTGGGTTCAAACGTTCCGAACTGCCGTACAACCGAGAAGATCTGACCCTCTTGAGGACGGTCGCAGGGAGCGCCGCCATTGCGGTTGAAAATGCCCGGCTATCCGCTCAAAAAGCGGAACAGGAGCGGATGCAGGAGGAACTGTCCCGCGCCCGCCGGATTCAGTTAGCCATCCTGCCCGAGGCACCATTGATTGAGGGATTTAAGATCGCCAGCTTTTGCGAACCGGCGACGGAGGTTGGTGGGGATTACTACGACTATGTGCCTTTACCACTCCAGGGATTGGGGTTTGCCATTGGGGACGCAACGGGACACGGCATGCCGGCGGCACTGCTCGTCAGCATGGCGCACAGTTGTCTGCGCGCGACCGTCCGCAAAAATGCCTCGGTTGAGGATGTGATGGCGGCGATGAATGCGATGGTCTACTCGGTTGGCGCACGCGAACGCTATCTGAAAATGACCTTTGCCTATTCCATCATCAATCCGAATGAGTGGCATCTGCAACTCGCCAACGCGGGACATCTGCCTCCGTATCACTATGTCGCTGCAACGGATAAGCTCCTGGCAATCGAGCATGGGGCGTATCCCCTCGGCGTTCGCCAAAGCATTGCCTATCCGGCGCAGACTGTGCCACTTGCCCCTGGCGACCGATTGATTTACTATTCCGACGGACTCATTGAGGCATCCAACGAGGCAGAAGAATTGTATGGATTTGAGCGATTTGAAGCATCTATCCGTCAACATCTTACGGAACCGGTGGAGGCGATGTTGAAGTTGATAGTGGCGGATGTCCGAAGCTATTGCGGGGAGGCACCACAGGCTGATGACATGACGTTGGTTATTATTGCCTTATAATTGGGCATGTTTCAAATTTCCGCAAAAATGTGTTGACACTTTTGGATGGAAGGTCGAAGACTCTCGGAACGGAGATGGAAGGGTGGAAGGATGGGGGAAGACCCGCCTTCCAATCTTCCAATCTTCCAATCTTCCAGCCTTCCTCGTAAACTGTCAACGGTTTTCTGAAACATGCCGATTCACAGTCGATTCCTATCGCGCCACCTCCCACGCCAAGTGCTGCAACTCCGGTCCAATCAATTTTTCCCACGCCAACTGCACGGCAGCCGGTGAGCCGGGCGTGGAGATAATCACTTTCCCACGATACACGCCCGCGGTGGCACGCGAGAGCATCGCCGCCGCGCCCACTTGCTCATAGCTAAACATACGAAAGAGTTCGCCAAAGCCGGGCAGGACTTTCTCCAGCTTGCGGCTTAAAACATCAAAGGTTGTGTCGCGTGGGGCAATGCCTGTGCCACCGTTAAATAGAATGACACGCGCCTCTCCGGCGATCAGCTCGTCCAATACGGCAGCCACCTGTGTGGGCTCGTCCTTGATTAAACGATATGCCGCCACTTGATGGCCGCCTGCCGCCAATTGCTGGCGCAGATAAGTGGCGTTCCCATCCGTCTCCGGCGTGCGCGTGTCGCTGACAGTGACAATTGCTACCGGCACAGGGCCACGTTCCGCAGCCAGCTCTCTATGCTGCTGGGTGCTCGTTGAAGTTTTCGTTGCCATATTTATTCCTCCTGGTAGTCTTCTAATCCGCTAAGGATTGGCGATTTAATACTACAATGTCACGTTAGGAGAAGAATACGCTTGTAGCCCAACTTTCTAAGTTGGAAAGCCGCGTCCAAAACCAAGATAGAATCTTGGGCTACAATTGAGCGTGACATTGTAGTGCTAATTCACTTGCTAAATATTTTAATTATAGCTTATAATACCTTCCAAAACAAAAAATTAAGCATGTTTCAAATTCCCGAAAAAATGTGTTGACACTTTTTCGTGAAACGTTCACCCCGTGAGATAATCCGAGTGAGATGGTCTACAGAGGAGAATGGGTCTATCTCACGGGGTAAAACGTAAAACGTTCACCCCGTGAGATTAAGAGGGTGAGATTAAGGGGGTGAGATAAAGGGAGATAGTGTGTCTATAGATGATGACCTGATTATCTCACCCCCTGAACCCTATAGTACTCCCCAATTTCAAGACAATTTTCGGAGCGAAATAAGGTGGAAAACCT
>CAZOAL010000084.1:0-34995 GCA_964577695.1 uncultured bacterium
TGTCGCTTCGCTTATTGACGCTAAAGTATAAACTTCTTTCGTGGAATTATTTAGTATCATCCGGATTCCTTCGTTAGCACAGCATCGGGAAGATATTCCGGCGCTGTTGGCTTATATAGCGAAAAAACCAGTACGCTTTGATGAGCGTGTCCTCCGATGTTTGCTCGCGGGCAGCTATCCCTACAATGTCCGAGACCTCTTTGGAATTGTTGGACGAGCACGTAAGAGAACAAATAATGTCGGACCTGTCCTAGAGATTGAACGCGAAGATCTTGAAGAAAATGTGCAAAATGCTTTTGCAGAGCTCTTTGAGTCCTTACGACTAAGTTCGTCAGAGGGACAACATTTTTTTCAGTTTGAAGTCCCTTTCTTTTCCGCGGAATCTGCGAAACTGGAGTTTCTATTTGAAGAGGCCGCCTTAATTTTGACCTCTATCAAACTCTCAAATGGTAATGTTATCGAACGCCCCCCCTCAAAGGACTACGAGGGCTCAAAGGACGACGAGGGCATCTGGCCCGCTGGCAAAATCGAAAAGGGAGGATTAACGAAGGAGGAATGCCAAAAAAGGTGGTTCGCTCTCGTCAAACGCGTGGTCCAAGGCAACCAAGAGCTGCGTGATGATGCCTTAGACATGATCGGTCAGATATTCCTAAGGCGAATTATAGAGAGAAAAAAAGGATCCCCCACTGATCCGATTACCAAATTCTTTGTCGCGTCATATAAGCCAGAGAGCAAGGTGAAACAAAAAGACTATGCCAAATCTTTGGATTTGAGCGAGGCGCGCTTTTCGGAGATATTTTCAGAGCTAAGACCGATAAGAAATCGAGTGAGCAATAGCTGATGCCGCGAATGTTTCGCTTAACCAGTATTTTAGGTAGGCATTCTCGCATGCAATCTCTACTACGCCCCCTCCTCATTTTGAACCTTCTCATGACAGACGTGACCCCTGCTCAACATCCCATCCAATTCGTCGATGTGACTGCGGCGGCAGGCATCCATTTCAAGCATGTTGATGGCAGAAGCGGGCAAAAATACCTGTTGGAAACGTTGGGCTCGGGGGCTGCCTTCTTCGACTACGATAACGATGGGGATATCGACCTTTACATCGTCAATGGCGCTGACCTACCCGGTTTTACCGCTCCGGTCCCACCGACCAATGTGTTGTATCGCAATAATGGGGATGGGACATTTACGGATGTGACCGCTCAAGCCGGGGTGGGGCATACCGGATACGGGGTGGGATGCGCCGCCGCCGATTATGATAATGATGGGTATCGTGACCTCTACGTCACAAACTACGGGCCGAATGTGCTTTATCATAATAACGGCGATGGGACGTTTACAGATGTGACCCAAAAGGCGGGCGTTGGGGATAGCCGATGGAGTACCAGTTGCGCCTTTCTGGATTACGACAGGGACGGGGATTTGGATCTATACGTTGTCAATTACATGAATTTTCGGGTCGAAGAAAACCGGTGGTGGGAAATGAGAGGGGTCAGAACCTATTGCAGTCCCGCTGACCAGATTGCCGGCAGCCTCTTTGTGAGCGAGTCAGATACCCTTTATCGAAACAATGGAGACGGCACCTTCACGGATGTCACTAAAGACGCTGGCGTCTTCTTCCGGGGGCTTGGGCTTGCAGTGGCTGTCGGCGACTATGACAACGACGGCAACCCGGACATTTATGTCGCTAACGATATGGAGAATGATGTCCTGTTTCGGAATAATGGGGATGGTACGTTCACCGACGTGACATCGTTCTCTGGCACCGGCTACGACGAAAATGGAATGCCGGGGAGCAGCATGGGAGCGGCTTTTGCTGATTATTGCAGAGGGACAGGGGCTGAAGTAGGGGGAGAGGCAAAAAAGGGATAAGGGATGAATGCCTCCCTGCTTCCTCCGCAGGTTGAGCAGGTGGCGAAGCACACGCTACATTTCAGGGGGCATCACCGCCTCTACGGCAACTTCAAAGCCTGCTAACACTTCTGAGCGAGCGATTTCGCTTGCGCCCCACTTTCCAAGCAAGGTGTATTTTCCCTGTCGAAGCACATAAACTTCAATGGTTTTTCGCCTCAGATGAACAAGCCAATATTCCGAGACGCCCGCCTCGGCATACTCTCCAAACTTTTTGACCCTGTCCGTTCGGATGGTTCCTTTGGAGTGTACCTCCACTACCAGGTCCGGCACCCCCCAGAAATCCTCTCCGATTCGGCTCGCGTGGACGGCGCTCATGAAAACAACGTCAGGCTCACGGAACTTTCCTTCCCACAACCGCACTGGTAGCGGGGCAAGACTGACTCGCCCCAGTTGATGTTCCCGCACGAATGCGCGTAGCGCAACAAATAACTCACCGACAGCATGCTGGTGTGAAAAGGTAGGCATTTCTGGAATCACCAACTTTCCTTCTGACAATTCAACAAAATGGTTTGTTTCTGGCAGTGCGAGGTAGTCCTCCTCTGTCCATTCGCCTTGGCGCGGGAACAGCAGGGCGACTTTCCTCGTCAGGCACTCATTTTTCGAGAAGCCGCTTGCCCGTCGTTTAGGAAACTTTGTTGTTTTTGCTGAAGAGATCATGTGTGATACTCACCTTCTCGTGGGGTAGGGAAATTTGGTTATACCTAATTCTCGCCGATGGCTTCGGCAAAAATATCCTCTAACGATTGCTTCACTGTTAAGTAGAGCGGGCGGCTCGCCCGTTCATAAACGAGCCAGCGGCTCGCTCTACTTTTCAAAACTTCCTTCGTAGCGTACTACTTCTCGCCGATGGCTTCGGCAAAAATATCCTCTAACGATTGCTTCACTAATTTCAAATGCCGTATCTGTATACCAGTTTCTAACGCCAATTTGAAGAAAAGATCACCACCCATCTGCTCCGGCACAGTGACGCGCAGCCCTGATTCCGCCGCAGGCTGCCATCGGCAATCATAACGTTCCAACGCAGCAAGATAAGCTTCTCGATCGCCTTTGATCTTCAGTTCAAAGACTTGTTGATTCGGATGTTTGAGCCCCTCAATGTTCCCCCGAACAACGATGTTTCCATGATGAAGCGCAACGACCTCCTGACAAACGTATTCAACATCAGGCAAAAGGTGGGACGACAGGATGATATGGATGTCCTTGTGAGTCGAGATGTCCTTAATCAAATCTAGCATCTCTTGACGCCCGCTGGCATCCATTCCGTTCGTCGGTTCATCAAGGAACAGCAGTTTGGGATCATGCACTAACGCTTGAGCCAGCTTAATCCGTTGCTTCATGCCCGCTGAATATGTTTCCACCATCCGATACCTTTCCTCATCCAGCCCAACGTAATACAGCACTTCGTGTGCTCGCTGCATCGCGTCGCTCGCGGGCATGCCACATAGCTCGCCAGCGTAAGCCACAAAGCCAACCGCATTCATGCCCGGAATATGGCATTCATTTTCAGGCATGTACCCAACCTGTTGACGAATGTCGAGGGCGCGCGTGCGGACATCCATCCCTAACACAGATGCACGCCCCGTATCAGGAGTCAGAAAACCGAGAAGCGTCTTGATTAAGGTGCTCTTGCCAGCGCCGTTGGGACCCAGCAAGCCAACCGCTCCCCCTGTAATCTCTAGCGAGAGGTGATTGAGAATCTTTGCCGCCCCAAACGAGATCGAAAGATCTTTCAGTGCGATAACCATAAATTTTCCTATGCGTAAAACGTAGAACGTATTGCGTATTGCGTATTGCGTAGGTGAAACGTGAAACGAATCCTTCCCTTCCTTCCATCCTTCCCTTCTTCCCTCCGTTCCCACCATTCCCTTGTCACAGAATCTCTCCCGCTTCAATCATCCGTTCCAGCACAAAATCCTGCGCTCCCAACGGCAAATGAACTACCCCTCGTTGCGATGCGGACTCAAAGATTGCCAATAACAACTCATGTGTGGCACGCCCTTGACGCCCGCTTGAAATATGCTCCCGGTTTTCTTCAATCGCACGTACCAACTCCCGTGCCGCATTCATCGAAGGATTACCATCTTGGAACTCAGGAACGCGCCACGCGCCCTCACCTTTACCACGCACGCGCAGCCCAGGCCCGCCCGGTGCACCAAGCTCCAACCGCCCCTCTGTGCCATCGACATAGATATGATGATAGCCTTTCGATGAATATGTGCCGACCTCAATGAACCCTCTTGCCCCACCACGATGCTGCCAATAGCCAATCGAAAAGTCCTCGACATAGTGCCCGTACCGTTGATTTTTGCGCCCCGCGTCAATCTGTCCGATAACCCACTCGATCGGCGCATCGTTCGCCAAAAGCCGCAACAGATCAACGGTGTGGGTGGCATTGGAAAGGAGGTCTCCGCCATCGCAGATTCCGTGAAAATGATATGGCTCACCAATCTCCCCAGCCGTAATGATTTCCCGCGCCTTTGTCACCCGGCCCCAGCATCGGAGTTGATGCCCGATGGCGAGTTTTGTCCCTGATTTATCCGCAGCCGCAATCATGGCATCCGCCTCGGGGAGGCTCAACGCCATCGGCTTCTCGCAAATGATGCCTTTGACGCCCGCCTCCGCTGCTGCGATCGTTGGCTCCGGATGCAAGCGCGGCCATGTGCAGACATCGACAATATCAAGGGTTTCCTTGCCAAGCATTTCGTGATAGTCTGTGTAAAGGGCGGTCACTTCGTACTCCTCACCGAACCGCTGTAGGGCGGCTTCGCTGATGTCTGCGCCTGCCACCAATCTCGTCTGTGGCAAATCTCGATACGCGTTTGCGTGAGCGCGCGCCATTCCGCCGCAACCGATAATTCCAACGCGATAGTGCTTTTCTGGCATATTGACCTCGTTTCAGTGGGTGAGATAAAAGCGAATTGGGTGTGAACTCTTGTTTAGACTCTGTAGTCACGACTTTCGTTTTTGCAAGGATGGAGTGTTGCCCGTCGAAGTATTGCAAGATGGGGAGCAATTGCCGGGGAACAAAGACAGGTTCTGTGACATACTGAGGGGCATCCCGAAGGCACAAGAGTTGACGCCCTTCAGCCTCGACAGGAAAAACCTCGACGGGACGCAGCTTAGGATAATCCATAAACATCACCTCCGTTGAGATGAGTGAATTTTAGCCCGACGATTTGCGATGAGTCGTTACGTTCGGATGGGCCAAAATGAGACAGCAGGAAAATGAACTTTGCAAACTTAGGTTCTTTTGTTGCTTAATCCAAGGTAGTATTTGTAAAGATAGGCAAAAGCATAAGCCGTGTAACCGCCCGGTTTATACTTAACTGAGATAATTCCATTTACAACCAGCAATTCTTTTAGTTCATCGATGGTTTTGTATTCAAGCTCATTTTTATAGGCTTCGATTACACTTTGGAGTAGGGTCTCAAATTCCCTTTTACTCAGAAATGATTTTTTCAAGGGGAGAGGAGCTTTGGATTTAATATAATCAAAGATTTTTTCTAAATCTCTATTTCCTTCCTCATCGGCTAAATCCTTAAAATGTCTTTCAACCGCCGCTTCTCGAACCGGAGGAGTTGCGAAGTAACGAGGATACAAAATGGGTTTAGGGTAGTTATCCTCTGTTTGAAAATAATTTTTGATTGCTGCCCAAATTAAATCTAAGAAAGGTCGCAAACTAATTGTGCCATCTGCATTTTGTAGATTTCGATAGAGCCAATCGTAAGTTTCTCCGAATCTAGCAGTGCCTCTCCAATCTGCCCACTTGCCAAAAAATGTCTCAGCAAGTGGTTTGAGATATTTTGGGATAAGCGGGATTTGATTATCCTTCCCCGCTGCTTCTTTTATTTCGTCTATCAATTCATCCGGAAAATCTCCATAGGCACACATGATATTGTAAAATTCGGCTTTCGAGTGAGCGAAAACAATCTTAAAGAAAAAGGCAAAAAGTTCTTCTTGTGACCATTCAATCGAAATTGCTTGCCTTTTGAGTTCTTGTTTGTTCGTTACGCCACCTAACTTCTCAAATAAATCAGTTCTCACAAACAACTTGGGTAAAATTCTTGAATAGGGGTTTGATCTCCAAAATTCGATTAATGGTGCAATCGCAGTCCCCTTTGACCACAAATTAGGTTTCACAATAAAATCTAATTGGTCAAAAGCAATAATAAGGTTACTTTTGTTGTTTTTCAGGTACGTATCGATTTTCCTTAATTCCGTTTCAATAACTTTCTGCTTTTCGTCCGAAGTGATGTACGCTAAAAACCGCTCTTTTGTGTGCGTATCGTTCGTCATCGGTTCTACTGGCAGAGCACTTTCAAAGCCAAAATGTTGATGCCCGACATCTATTAAAATTGCATTCCAACTATAAGTACGCCAAAATCGAGTAAAAAAGTAGGTGGGATCTCTAATTTCACTGATTGGGAAGTTTGTTGCAACCTCAAGCAACTTCGTTGGATTTTCTTCTCTCTTTAATGAGATGATGTTGATGAATTCATATTCATTTTCTCTTTTTCCTGCTTTTTCTGCAAGTTTACGGATAAATGCTTCTTGTTCAAAAGCTTGATAAAAAAAAGTCTTACCCGTACCTTTGCTACCCAGAATCAGAAATTTGTCTCGGTTAAAAATGTCCTCCATACACTTTCTGAAGTAGAAACTCTTGTTTAGGAAGTCCTCGTCCATAACCACATTTTCTCCATACGGTTTAGGAGGGTTATCTCGGAGATTTTGAAGTATTCTTCTTTTGAGAGATAGAATCTGATTTGATGCGATTCCTTCTTTTTTAGATAGCTGTTGGGCATCTTGTTGAGTTGGTGCAGCTTCAGAGACTTCTTTCAATTTTTCAGTTATTACTTCACCCTCTTTTGTTTTTTGATTTTCGATTTCTTGGCGATCTTTTAGGCGTTTAACTATCGCTTCAAATAAAATATTGTAACTGTGAAAAGAACGGTCTTTGATCATGTTAATAAAAGAGGTTTTATTTTCCATTCCCGTTCCCAAGACTTCTAGCCTCGGTTCTCTGGTTATCGAATATTTGTCTATATATGGGACCTCGTCGGAGATATCAAAATTCTCTTGGAGATAAGAATTTACAAGTTCTTCAAATTCTTTAAAAAAAATCTCTTGAGGGTAAGGATTAATTGAATTGACCAAAATGGTAGGAATATCTTCTTGAATCACCTTATCTAAGAAGAAATAGAGGCCAGGCATTGTTTGCGTACTACTGCTATAAAAGCCGATCACAAGGGAGGACACAGAGAATCCAATGTTGGCAAATATATCATTAAAACCTGTGCGGGAATCAATCAAGATGATATCGGGCTTAATCTCTCCCTGAACGTGGTTTAGGAGTTCAATAAACTGATTAACAAGTTGATCCGGACTTGATAAGTTAAGTCGAGACAAGGCTTCTAAGTAGTGCTTTTGATGTGTACCTGAATCCGAATCGTCAGGAATCACAAACTTATGTTTTAAATTGCCCGCGGGGATAATGTGAATCTCACCGTCTCCAGAGTATGCTTTGGACACTTCAATGGTATATGAGCCAAGATCAAGTTCCTCCCTAGCAAACTGCTTGTCCAGAAGGTATTCCACAACACCATTTTTCTGGGCCAGTAACTCATCAGTTAAGTCAAAAAAGTTGGTAAAGCCTGGGGCCTCAAAATCGCAGTCTAAAATGACGACACGCTTCCGCTCATGCATTGCATAGTGTGCTGCAAAAGCAGCGAGCGTTGTAGACCGCCCCAAGCCACCTTTATAACTGTAAAAAGTAACAACGGGGAATGGAAAATCTTGCTTTTTCTCGCTAATTTTCTCAAGCCAGTTCGTGTATCTTCTTCTGAGGGTGAGATCGATTTTCTTTGGGTTTTTTTCCTTATCAAACAAATATTCATAAAAACCATCACTTTCACAATCTACCTTCGTAATGATTTCAAAATTGATTTTGGGGTCATTTTTAAGTTCAGGTAGTTCTATCTTGTCGTCTTCAACCAACACAAAAACATTGATCTCCATATTGAGCTTGAGAGCGATTCGGTAATCTACTATGACCGACTCTGCTATTTTATCATTCAGGAGATTTTCGACTTCTCTGATCTTCTTTAACGCAAGGATCATAGCTATCATCCTTTCGATATTACTTGTCGAATCTTTAAGTGTATTTCCTCAGAAAGCTGAACAAATAACTTGACTTGTTGTTCTGTAAATTGATGGTCTTCGTACCGTGCATTTGACTGCCATTTCTTGTAGAGTCTCTCAACACTCCTGTATTTTTCAGGTTTATTGCTCCAGTCAATAAATGGTATTTGAGATATGGCAGGTAATGTCGACACAAGAAACTGAGAATTTTCTTGAAATTTATGATGATTTATTTGATACCACCCTTTTTTCTTAGGCTTATAAAAGCTAATCCGGTGTGAACTCTCGTTTAGATTTTTCACATCTTCAGTCTTACTGTAACTAACAAGATCGTAGATTGCATAGTTTATGATACACTCAATTACATAGCCTGACAAGTAATAAATATTCGCCAAGATGTGTTTTTTATCCTGGGTATTTTGCACTTGTCCCAGATTTTGACACATGTATTGACATGTCTTCAAGTGTCGTATTGATGCAGTTTTGTAATCCTCATAAACCATAGTCTTGCTTGTTACGCTTCTATAGCCACACGTTTCACACATCAAAATAGCTTGCGGCTATCAAGCAGCATCGTGACGGGGCCATCGTTAATCAACTCGACATCCATCATCGCCTGAAAAACGCCTGCCTTGACCGGAACACCGATCTTAGCAATCGCTCTCATAAATTCTTGATAGAGGGCATCCGCTTTTTCAGGGCGAGCGGCGGCGGTGAAACTGGGTCGTCTTCCTTTGCGACAATCCCCGTAGAGCGTGAATTGCGAGACCACAAGCGCCTCACCGCCAACCTCTAGCAGGGAGCGATTCATTCGACCTTCGTCGTCCTCGAAGATTCGGAGGTTTGCGATTTTGCTCGCCAGATAATCGACATCGGCAGCAGTATCCTCTTGAGCAACGCCGAGGAAAATAAGCAATCCGCCGCGAATCTCGGAGATGGCTTTTCCATCTACTGTTACACTTGCAGATTTAACCCGTTGAACAACAGCTCTCATAATTTATCGTAATCGTCTTCGTAAAAGCTTGTAGATGCTTGCGCGGGATGAGATTGGTACTAAAACAAGAGATCTCCTCCCCCCCCCGGCGCTTGTGGCGCAACAGCCCGTTCTTTTTCTCCGCCAATCGTGAGGTTGAATTGAAATCCCGGGGTGCTGACGTAGCCGACATGAAAAGCGGCGGCCTCAGAAATCTCATATCGAAAGCCGAGGCTAATCAGGTTGCTGATTGTGACGCCGCTGAGGGGGAGTTCCCGCGAGAAATCACCGACAATCCACAGACGATCGGAGAAAGCAATTTCACCGCCAAGCTGCCAGATCAACAGGAACGAATTGGTTGTCTTGAGCGATTTGGAGGAGAGGTAGTTGCCTAACCCTGCATGAACTTTGAAAAGCTGGCCAAAGCGTTGGGTGCCAACTAAATAGGTCTTGATTCCAACAAAGGGAAAGCTATCTGCCGGTGAATGGTCGATGAACTCCTCGTCCGAATTGAGCTGATTGTCAGCGGTGAACCCAAGCAACATTTCGCCGCCGACTGAGACGCTCGGCAGGCCATCATGAACATCGGGCTTGATGTTGTACTTGAGTCCAACCACCGTATCGAACAGGGATTGCTCATAAACCCGCCGATCTGTCGTCGCATCCGGCGGTACATCCGCTTTAGTTGCATCGCCAAGCCGATAAAAGTCAGGGATGATTTTTCGCACCCCGCCTGTTGAGAAGGTGGCACCCAAAATCAGGTCCAGCCGATCACCGATTCCGTAAGTCAACCGAGCCGGCACCAAAAAGGTCTCAATCTCCAATTCAGCGAGATGGAGTTCGTCAAAGTTTCCAATCACAACACGTTGCGGCTTTGATGGATTGAGCCTGACCTTCTCGAATCGAAAGAGTCCGAAGGCGGTCATATATCCACCTTTACCTATCGTTTCAGCGGTTTGCATGACGCCGAGTTGAGGTGCCGGTGGGGCTTGTCCAAAGACAGGGGTTATGGTGACAATGAAAAGGGTAGAAAGAATAAGAAAAGTATGCTGTCGCATGGGTCTAAAAAATTGCATTCATCTGTCCTCACAGGTTCGTATTTTAGGAATGAAATGTGATGGGTAATACGACGGGAATAAGAAACCGAGTTTTTGCCAAAAACTCGGTTTCTCTCCCTTCGGGCGAAAAGGTGAATAGACAAAAACTTACGCCCGGGTATATTGCTTATCATTAAATCCGTCAATTCTGAAAATCCGTGTTCTATGTTTCACGCTTATTGTGGCAGAGGGGCAGCAACCATTTGGCTCTCGTCTCGGCTGCCATCAGGCTTGGGTGTATTATCAAACGCTGTTATAAAATACTGGCGCAGCACAAGGTCTTCCCCCTCTAAAATGGGATCTTCCCCACTAATCGTGACGCTGTTTTTTTTCCGATCCACGGTATTGCGGGGAATTGGGTCCCCTCCGCCTTGCTTCGTTGAGTAGATCTGATAGCCGTCGAGGTCTAACTCTTTATTCGGCGACCAGGAGAGGGTCACGTCATACTTGTTATTAAATAGCGACCTGGCTTGATAAAGGGCGCGAACGTTCTTAGGTGGTGCGGGTGGAAGGTCTGGCGCAGTTCCCCTGAGCTCCGCGATTCCTTCAGCCCCAAACTGATCGACGGCAATGACACGGTAGACTTTGGTAATCCCATCCCGATCAAAGTTCAGATCGAAGAAGAAGGGTTCTTTGAGTGTGCGTTCAGCAAGCAACTTAAATTGTAAAGGCCTACCACTTACATCCGGAATAGCGGCAAATACTCGAAATACCTTAAAATCATCTGGGGGTTGATAATCCTGCCAGAACAGTTTAACGGTCAAGTCACTCGGCTCGCCGAGGGTGACCTGTGGGACAGGAGGCGGGACGCTTGGCGTGGCACGGGCTGTGGGCCAAATCCGTTGCGGAGCGGCGTTTTCGCTCGGTGGAGCATTCGGGTCGGGCGTCTCGACATCGTTTGTATCGACATACGAGATTCGATAGACGTAAGCCAGCGGTATACCGTTTACCTCATCAAATTGGTCATTTTTGAGACCTTTGTCGATAAATTCCGTCCCTGGCGCATCGACTTCTCCGACACGTTCAAATGTCGAACTAGAGTCACCGGGGAACTGTCGATAGATGCGGTACTTGGCAATGCCCTCAAAACCGAGGTTCTGCCATGAGACCTTCACCTGGGCATCCCCAGCGCTGGCACTTAATCCGACAGGTGAACCGGCTGTGCGCAGGTTTTCCGGGTCCAGCGGATTGGCAAAATCATCGTTATTCGTGCACCCGCTACAGCGTAAGACAACAATCGAGATAGCGAAAACTATCCATAGAATTGGAAACGATTTCACGGTGTCATCCTCCTTCAGAATTGGCGTTGCAACAGAAGCGCAGTTTCATGCGTTCGAGGGTTATAACGTGGCGTGAGGCGAAGGGCATGAGGTTGAGGGGGAGGAGATTTGGAAATGAGTTCTAATTCGTCGAACAGCGAGATTAACATCGCAAGCCCGACAAACCCCATGCCCGTTCGGGACATAATCACGCTCTGATTGTGTTTGCTGGTATAGTCGTCTCGGTGTTTAGCGATGTCGGATTGGACAGCGGCGTTCAGGTATTGGTCGTAAGAATCCTGCGCCGATTTTTCCATGAAGACGCTTCCAAATTTCAAACCCACGCCAGAAGCAAGCAAGACAATCGTCGCCACACGGGCGCGATCTGCTTGTACGGGGTGAATCGCTATCATGCAGGTCAATGCACAACAAACAACAACGAGGATTGCAGTCTTCTTATCATGGTGTAAGTTCATTGAAATTCCTTTTTTTACTAAGACTTCCGAAGTTTGACCACCAATCGTGGTTTTTCCGGTTTCCTCAAGGGGACGCATCGTCTTTGCTTACCCTGTGTGTTGAAACTTCGGAAGTCTGGGCCTCACTATCTGATTTTTTTACAAAGACTTCCGAAGTCTAACCACCAATCGTGGTTTTTCCGGTTTCCTCAAGAGGATGCATCGTCTTTGTTTACCTTGTGTGTTGAAACTTCGGAAGTCTGGACCTTACTTTTGCCTATAACTGAAAAAGTCGTATTTCTTATCCGTTTTTTTGAGAATCGATGCCAGACGTACATGGCAAGCGTGCCGAGTACGCCTCCTAAGCAGTCAACTCCCCAATCCGCAATCTCCGAGGTTCTACCCGGGACGAAAGACTGATGCCATTCATCGCTTGCAGCATAAAGGGCAACAACGAGGACGGCAGCGATCCAAGGAGAGCCTAAGAAAATTTTGGGTGAAGTGTGAAGGAATGCTCGAACAACTAAGAAACCAAGGGCGGTGTATCCGAGAAAGTGGTATAATTTATCGGTGTTCTTCCAATCTAAATGAGGCACAGGTGGTTTAGGCAGGGAAGAAAGATAAAAAATCAGCACCATATATAACAACAGTGGTAGCCAGTATTTTAAAAAGCGCAGGGTGTCAGTCTCCTCAAGTCATCATTACACATCGCATCAGGAACAGCGTCAAAGGTTGATTATACCTGATCTGATTTTTCGTTGCAAGGTTTTTTTAGTCAGAAAGGAGATTCCAATGGTCTTAACTGCCGTACAAAAAGCGAGTTACGTTCGGGATGGGTTTTTGCTCTATGGCCCCATCCTATCAGCAGAAGCGTTAGAGGCATTGCGAACACGGATTGATGCACTGGCATCGGGTGAACATCCCAACGCCGAAAAAATTGGGGTGCGGCTTGAAGCCGCCGCTCAAAGCGGGGAACTGGTCGACGTGCCACGCCGTGATAAGGTCTGGCAGTTGACGAATACCCATCGGTCTGATGAAGTGATTTTCAACCACGCCAGAAACCCGAAGATTCTGGATATCGTCGCGGAACTTTTGGGGACAGAGGACATCAAATTGTTTGCCGACCAAACGCTGATGAAGCCTGCTTACCATGGCTCAAGCGTCTCTTGGCATCAGGACTCCGCGTACTGGACAGTCATCGAGCCACCGGCACTGGTGAGTTGCTGGACCGCTCTGGACGACGCGACGGAGGGAAATGGCTGTGTGCGGATGATTTCTGGAAGTTATCACAAAGGGCTCTGGCCCTATGAGCGAAGGGATTTTCTGCATGCTCAGGGCATGGACGAGTCGCAGGCGGTACCAGTGGTGCTGAAGGCAGGCGGGTGCAGTTTCCACCACAGTTTGACCGTTCACGGCAGTGGTGAAAATCGCACACCACACCGCCGTCGTGGGCTTGTGACCAGCTACATGCGGGCGGATTCCAGATGGGTTGGGGACCAGAACAAAAAGCCACACTTTCATCTCTTGCGGGGGCGTGAGTACCCTGGGTGCGTTTGAATGTGAGCGAAGGGGGCCGGTGAACCAGCCGCGACACGCCGTTCGGGCTGAATCAGGCGTCACGCCTCACACCTCCCGTTTTGTCACTTCCAACAACGTCATCGTCACAAGCAGCAACGGCAAAATCACAAGCGCAGAACCCCACAGGGGGATTTGACTCCCGATGAGGCATGGGAAAAACGTAATTGCGCCAATCATTGATCCTTTCAGTGCGAGATAGCCGTTCTTCTCATTTGGATGGAGATAAAGTGGCAGGCGGGTGATGCTCGTCGCAATCAACGCGAAAACAACCCATAAGGTGTAATGCCAACTGACCCCTTCCATCCAGTGGGGCAATACAGCGACAACAAAGGAGAGAAGGGTTGCCACAGCAGAAAGGGCTAAGGCGGGCTTGATTCCCACCTGCAATGGGGTCGTCAGCACACCGGTTTTTTCATCCCGTTCAATGTCTTTGAAGGTCGTTGTGATGTGTGTCCCAAAATCATAAAGCGTTGTTGCAGCGAACGCATACCAGACGAGGCGTGGTACATGGCCACTTACCGCGAGTGCGCCAAACATATTCAGAAGTCCAATCCCGACAGGAAGGCTGATGCTCCCCCAGATGCCACGTTCCTTGAAGATGGCGTTGTAGATGTGGGAGATCATCACGAGGGCAACCACCAGAAGCCCCGCCTTGATGTTAAGCGCAAAACCCAAGATAAGGCAAACGATGTAGGTAGAACTCGCCGTGATGAACACCTGCCGAGGGCTCAGACGCCCCGACGGAATTGGACGATTGGGGTTGATAAGCGCGTCCTGCTGGCGGTGAAAATAGTCGTTCTTCATCATGCCCGCGAAGTAGCCGAGCATCGCCGTCAACAGCGTCACACCCACACGCCAAGTCAGGCGTCCTTCTGATGCGATCAATACCCCCGGCAGTGTCGCAACAATCGGGATTGCAAAGAGTGGATAACGAATCAGTTCAAGATGGGATTTAAGTGTTTTCATAGAAAGTGAGGTCAACAACAATGCCAGTGAAAGAAATTGGAAAATACCTCGTGGTTGACCCAGAAGTCTGCCATGGAAAAATGACGTTTAAGGGAACTCGAATTCCGGTCAGCACCGTCCTGACCTTCCTCAGTATGGGAGATTCGGTTGATGACGTTGTCAGAAAATGGTCACCGAGGCTGAAACGTGAAGCTGTCCTGGAAGCCCTTCGCTATGCCGCTGATATGATTTTAGAACAGTATCCAGGGGCAAAGGTGATCGAGTGACTCAAATTATCCTTGATGATGATGTAGGATATGTTATAATCAATCTACGTTAAATTCAGCCCTTGTTTGAAATCACAGATGGGATTTGCATCCGCCACAGAAAGTGAGGTCAATAACAATGCCAGTGAAAGAAATTGGAGAATATATCGTGGTTGACCCAGAGGTCTGCCATGGGAAAATGACGTTTAAGGGAACTCGAGTCCCTGTCAGCACCGTCCTGACCTTCTTCAGTATGGGAGATTCAATGGATGACATCCTCGAAAGCTGGCCACGGCTGAAACGGGAAGCTGTCCTGGAAGCCCTTCGCTATGCCGCCGATATAATCTTAGATCAGTATCCGGGAGTGGAGGAAATTGAGTGACTCAAATTATCCTTGATGAACACTTGAATCGTAAAAGAGTTTTGATACCGATCCACTCCTGGACAACAGTGCAAAGCATCGATGATTTGCGCCCTCACGAAGTCATCAAAGATGATCGAGTCCTCCAGTTGCTTCATACGCTGAAACAGCCGACCTTTGTGACCATTGATGACGGATTTTGGGATAAGAATCTTCGCCATCCGGGATACTGTCTCATCTACTTTGTACTCAGCGACGATCAACAAGATCAAATTCCTCCTCTGCTTAAGCAGTTATTCCGATTCGATGCGTTTAAGACAAAGGCAGCTCGAATGGGCCTGGTCGCACGGGTTCACCCGCCCCACGTGGATTACTGGCAATGGGGCGATGAAGAAAGACACACACTCCATATCCCACGCCCCCGGCAACGTCGTCGCCGATAACACGTAGATTATATAGAAGTTCATGCAGATTCAGTGCCAATAATTTACGCTGCATTCATGCCTTTTTCGCATTAAAAATGAACAGAATCGTTCAAAAGTCTTTCAGGGGTTAGCCGATTGGGGGCAATTGGTTTATGGAAGGGAGGATGGCAGAGGGTGCCCCCCACTCTTCCATCTTTCCATCCTTCCAGCCCTTCCCTTCCTTCCTTTACTCCTTACTCCGTTTTGGCAGCGGCAAACCAATTCTCATGCTTCACGTCGCGTGTGTAGAAGGCGTCGAAGACCTTGGTGAGCGCTGCTGCAACCTGCATGCAGTCACGCTCCGTCCACCACTGGTCCACTCCGACGGTAACGCGGCGATTGATGAGAGCCAAGGTGCGCGGACACATATCGGGTGAATATCTGATGGCTGCAGCTTCAGCGGCTTTTGGACAGCCCCAGGGACAGCCATCTGAGGTTGCGGGCATCTTTTCCAGGATCTGCTCCATATCATTGTAGATGTGCCAGTCGCGACCCGGGTTCCCCCCGCGTGTGCCAGCACCGATGCCTTCAGCACGGAGCACGGAGACCAAACGTTCCGCCTCCGCCACGCCTTCGGGGAAAAAGCCGATGCTGTTTCCCATCTCACCGTCGATGTCGTGAATGACCTGCGGCTTTAATTCATGGTAGACAGGGAGCGCCTCAAGGATGCGTCGTTTGTTCTTCCGCCAGCGAGCGAGTTGCTCATCCATCTTCCGAACCTGGATGAGGTCCACTGTTCCCTCCAGCTCTGACATACGATAGTTCACCCCACAAAATAGTTCGCCTTCCCAGCGAGGCCGCGCAAATCGGTTGGGACGCCATAACCCTCCTGCTTCTGCCCAACCTTGGGCACGAGCGAAGAGCCGATCTTCATTCGTTATCACGAGGCCGCCCTCGCCAGCGCCAGTCGTTTTGTAAGAACTGATGCTGAAACAGCCGATGTCCCCAATCGTCCCAACACGCCGCCCGTTAAAGCTGGCACCACACGCTTGAGCGCAGTCCTCAATCACCATCAGGTGATGCCGCCTCGCCACATCCATAACTGCATCCATATTGCAGACGTATCCGTTCATGTGGACCGGTGCGATAGCTTTGGTCCGGGGTGTGATTTTCTTCTCAATGTCAGCAGGGTCGATGGTCATAGATTCATCGATTTCGCACCACACCGGAACACCGCGTGCGACCACAACGGCCATCGCTGTCGCCAGGAAGGTGTATCCTGGAACGATGACCTCATCGCCGCAACCGATATCGGCTGCCACATACGCCGTATGCAGCGCAGCCGTGCCGGACGAGACGCCCATCACATGCTTCACATTGAATCGCTTCGCTACCTCCTCCTCCATTTGGGCCACCTTGGACCGAGGATTGCCGTAGCGGATGAGGAACGGCCCACCGCCGAGCCCTTCCTTCTCAATCACCTTGCGGATTTCATCAATGGTCTCCGGAGAATAGCCCCAGGTGTGAGCCATTTCGAGAAACTCCTCATGCCCAATCTTGGGGCGGCCTTTGCCCTCAAAGCCTTTAATCACCTTGGGACCTCCGTTGATTGCGAGTACCTTCTGATCCATTTCGTTCTCCTTTCTTCCAATTTACCAAAGTAAGCTATAATGCGAATGATAACACAGGTACAGAGAGAAAGTCAATCATAAGGAATATGCTACTATGCCAAAATGTCAACTTGACAACCCTAGAGGCTGTTTGATATACTTCACTTCCGCTATCATAGCGTGACAGGTGTTTATGGAGTGGGTCACTCGTGGGAGAATCATTTTGTCGAGCAGTTTGTCTGAATGATGAGCCCCCGTGGTGGCTTTGGTTTAGCGATTGGAGATGGTACGTTGTTTTCCACTTTACAGTTGATATTTGAAAAGGGATTTGTTATACTTTTGAAATGGAAGAAAAGGAACGCGTGTCAGTGTTTTTTTTAGTTTTTCACTTTTCGAGTTTTTCACTTTGTTCCCTCTCCCACAAGGGGGAGAGGGAGAGGACGGACCTGCTGGTTTGACTCAATGGGGTGATAAGTGAAAAACTCGTATACCTAAATTTACGTTAATTCCACAGATTTTTCAGGTCTTTGCACGTTCTGGGAGTTTCAGTTTGCCCGAGTTTCAACGCCTATAGGACAGAGAGGTCAATTTGCTGTGAATAAGAACGCGAAAAGTATGTTGGTTTGGTTTGTCATGGCGTCTATCGTCGTGTTCGCTATGTACCAACTGATTAATCCGAAAGAGAAAGTTTACCCACTTCCAGCCTCTGATTTTCATCACTACATTCAACGGCAGGATGGCAAGGATTTATTTGAAGGACGCATCATCATCGGTAAAGAGTGGATTCGGGGTAAATTTCGAGAATCGCAACCCGCTCGAGAGCAGCCGCGTGGGTCGGGTGGAACATTTCAGGAGTTTAAGACCGGCCGTGATATATACTCCGAGTACCCACTCGAAAAAGAATTGCTTGATGCCGAGATTCCTTATGATATTGAGCAGTCATCAAGCGTACCCCAATGGATTGTTCTCTTTGGAACAACGGTGCTACCGATTCTTCTCTTCATTGGAATCATGTACTTTATTTCAAGGCAGATGCAAGGCACTGGCAACCGGGCGTTATCGTTCGGTAAGAGCCGTGCCCGTCTGCATTCCGAAAGCCAGACCAAGAAAACCTTCGCTGATGTTGCTGGGTGTGATGAAGCGAAAGAAGGGCTTGAAGAGATCATCGAATTTCTGAAAGACCCGAAGAGATTTCAACGACTCGGTGGGCGTATTCCCAAGGGCGTCTTGTTAATGGGGCCTCCGGGAACCGGAAAAACGCTGCTCGCTCGTGCCGTTGCGGGGGAGGCAAATGTCCCATTCTATAGCATCAGCGGGTCTGACTTTGTCGAAATGTTCGTCGGCGTTGGTGCCTCCCGTGTTCGTGACCTTTTTGAGACCGGAAAAAAGAACGCCCCATGTATCATTTTTATCGACGAACTGGATGCTGTGGGTCGGCATCGTGGTGCAGGGATTGGCGGTGGACATGATGAGCGCGAACAGACCTTAAACGCACTTCTCGTTGAAATGGATGGTTTTGATACCTCTGAAGGGGTGATTCTCATCGCTGCGACGAACCGGCCTGATGTGTTAGATCCAGCATTGCTACGTCCGGGGCGCTTCGATCGCCAAATCGTCGTTGATCTCCCCGACATTAAAGGGCGTGAAGCAATTTTCAAAGTTCATACCGCGCCGCCTGTTAAAGTCGATCCAGATGTGGATCTCAGTGTGCTTGCCAGGGCGACGCCCTACTTTTCGGGGGCAGACATCGCAAACATGGTGAACGAAGCCGCCCTGTTAGCGGCGAAGCGGAACAAAGATTCCGTGGATCGAAGCTGTTTTGAGGAAGCGAAAGACCGCGTGATGATGGGCCCTGAACGCCGTAGCATGGTCATCAGTGAGGAGGAAAAGCGAATAACCGCCTACCACGAAGCAGGACATGCGCTGTTGCGACATGTGATTTGTGAAAACGACCCCAACTACAAATCTACTATCATTCCGCGTGGACGGGCGCTCGGTGTCTCAACGTCACTGCCTATCCAGGAACGCCGTAACTTTAGCAAAAAGTATCTCATGGCAAATATTATCACTGCCCTCGGTGGGCGTGTTGCTGAAGAACTCATCTTTGGTGAACTGACGACAGGTGCTCAGAATGATTTTGAACAGGCAACGGAGATGGCACGGAAGATGGTTACGCAGTGGGGCATGAGTGAACTCGGGCCTTTGACCTTCGGCAAGCGTGAGGAACAGATTTTTCTCGGCAAAGAGCTTGCCCACCACAAGGATTATAGCGAAAAGACAGCGATTGAGATTGATGAGGCCATCCGTGGTATTGTGATGGAATGCTATAATAAAGCAACACACCACCTTGAAACGCATCTTGACGGGCTGAAGAAACTCGCCGATGGACTGCTCGAGCGAGAAACGCTTGTCGCAGAAGAGATTGAGGCGATTCTTGGGCCGAGACCAGAAATCTCTGTCATTTAATTGAGCAAAGAGAGGAGATATCATCTCATGTACTCGGATCAAAAACCGCTGTCGAGCAAGCGAGCTTTCGTGCCTAAAGAGCGTATTCGACATTTTTCCATCATGGAATACCACCGAATGGGAGAGGTCGGCATCTTAAGGGAAGATGAGCGGGTTGAACTCATTGATGGAATTATCACAAAAATGAACCCAATCGGAAGCGAACACGCGGCTTGCGTAAAAAAACTGAACCGGCTTTTTAGTGTATTGTTACCGGGAGATGCAACGATCGGTGTGCAAGATCCGATTGTCCTGGACGACGGGACAGAGCCAGAACCGGACCTTGCCCTTCTGAAACCACGAGAGGATGCTTATGCCAATGCGCATCCGCGTCCCGCTGATGTGCTGCTTGTCGTGGAGGTAGCTGATACGACCGTTGAAGATGATCGAACGGTTAAGCTGCCTCGCTATGCTGCCGCCGGTATTCCGGAGGTGTGGCTTGTCAACATCCCTGACCGGAAAATTGAGGTGTACCAGACCCCGGTAGGAACCGAAGCGGATGCGGGTTATAAAATCAGGGTGGAATATCGCCCCGGTGAAGTAATTTCCCCAGGGGTGTTCCCGAGTGTGAAGGTTGGCGTAGCGGACATCTTACCGATTGGGGATTGAGGCGTAATCTGAGAGGAGATATCATCTTATGTACTCGAATCAAAAACCGTCGTCAAGCAAACGGGCTTTCGTGCCCATAGAACGGATTCGACCTTTTTCCATCATGGAATATCACCGAATGGGGGAGGTCGGCATCTTAAGGGAAGATGAGCGGGTTGAACTCATTGATGGAATCATCACCAAAATGAACCCAATCGGAAGCAAACACGCGGCTTGTGTGACAAAATTGAACAGGCATTTTTCCAGGGCACTGTTACCAGAGGACGCAACGATAGGTGTGCAAAATCCGATTATCCTGAACGATGGAACAGAACCAGAACCGGACCTTGCCCTTCTGAAACCACGAGCGGATGCTTATGCCAATGCGCATCCGCGTCCCGCTGATGTGCTGCTGGTTGTTGAGGTTGCTGATACGACCATTGAAGAGGATCGAACGGTTAAGCTGCCTCGCTATGCTGCCGCCGGTATTCCGGAGGTGTGGGTTGTCAACATCCCCGACCAGAGAGTTGAGGTGTACCAGACGCCGGTGGGAACTGAAGCGGAGGCGGGGTATAAAATCAGAGTGGAATACCGCCCTGGTGAAACGCTTTCCCCAGGGGTGTTTCCGCATGTGAAGGTTGGCGTGTTGGACATCTTACCGAATGCCGGTTGATGTGTAAAATGTTGCATATCAACCCGTAAAAAAGCCCCAACAGAAGTGATTGGTTACATTTGGCTACACAAGAAGTTGATTGGGGATGATTAGCGCATTATGTGAAATAGGAGGGAGAAATGTCAGTAAGGGGTTTGGGGTTGCCTGTGAGTGGCGTTTATTTTTGTTTCGTGTTCATCAGAGGAAGATAAACATGAAGAAGCGGTGAAGATCCAATCGATTGTTGATGGGACTCTCACTGTATCTGCCGGCTCATTTCAAGAGTTCAGGTTTGAAGTAACATCTCGTATGCGTTCCCCTGCCGTTAGCATTGATTTTGAAGTGTTGAAGGGAACAGATGTAGAGGTTTTAATTTTTGATGACATTGCTTTTAAGAATTGGAAAGCAGGGCTTGCGGTAAACGCAAATTACTTTTCTGGGAGGATCGCAGCGGATAGGAGAAACGTATTTTTGTCCACTTCAGGAGCTTACTCTCTAGTTGTCAGCAACATATTTTCGGTAATAACCTCAAAAACAGTCAAGATAAACGCTGTTTTGCTTTGGGGTGGTTGAATGGTGTCCTGGGGGACTAAGCGGCATTTGGAAGAAGGAGGGTGAAAGCAATGATTCATGAAAAAAAAGAACGCAAACGGTTTTATACCGACACTTCTATCCTTATTTCCTCAGCTATTGGAAGCGCCTTGACTGGAGCGGCGATTTCCACATGGGTTGCTCCGGGGGCAAGCCCTTTGGTGGGAATGTTGATTGGGGGTATTGTTGGTTTTGTGGGGGTCAACTCTCTCTCTAAATACGAATATGAAAAACGTCAGAGGCAAAATCAATGAATCCACAGGTTGAATTCTGGGGAATCTGTTTAGGGCTCTTGTTGGTGGTCAGTTTTGTCTCTCTCACGCTTTTCAAGAGAAAAAAGCCCCCTTTAGATCGAATGATTGCTTTGCTTGTCTCTGGTGTTGGAATCGTTTCTAGTGGCTATTTAGGCTATGTTGCCCTTTTTAGGGAATTAGGAAATCTGAAAAATCAGCAGGTCGTGTTGGTTGTTGGAGCTATCGCAATGCTCTATATTTTGATTGAAACGGTCTATAAAATTTTCTTTGGAAGTGACACATAAGTAAAAGTGAAATGTCACAAGTTCAACGAAGTCAATCCCAACGCACAGTTTCTATGAACTGTCGGGGAAAGTTACTCCCTTTCGGGGGTCGCACGCTCATTATGGGAATCCTGAATGTGACGCCGGATTCCTTCTCCGATGGTGGACACTATTTCGAGGTCGATAAAGCTATCGCTCGCGCCAGGCAGATGGTTGAAGAGGGGGCGGATATCATCGACATCGGCGGCGAATCGACCCGCCCGGGCGCTTTGCCAGTTTCCGTAGCGGACGAATTAGCTCGCGTTTTACCGGTGATCGAAGGGCTTGTGGATGAAACTACTGCTTGTATCTCAATTGACACCTCTAAAGCGACGGTTGCTCAACAGGCACTGCAAGCGGGCGCGCACATCGTCAATGATATTACTGCCCTTAAGGGCGCTCCAGATATGGCGGGGGTGATTGCCGAAATGAAAGCAGGGGTTGTTCTGATGCACATCCAGGGGACGCCCCGCACGATGCAGCACTCGCCTGTTTACCATGTTCTGATTCCTGAGATTCTCTCCTACCTTCAGCAGCGTATTGACGAGGCAGAAGCAGGGGGAATTGCTCCGGAGCAGATTATGATTGACCCCGGTATTGGATTTGGCAAAACCTTAGAACATACTCTGGAAATCTTACGCAGGCTTGATGAATTTCGGTGCTTAAATAAACCCATCCTCATTGGCACTTCCAGGAAATCCTTCATCGGGAAAATCCTGAATCTTCCCGCAGACGATAGAGTGGAAGGCACTGCTGCGACGGTCGCCTGGGCGATTGCTCATGGTGCAGATGTGATCCGCGTTCATGATGTGAAAGCCATGCGTCGAGTCGCCCAAATGACAGACGCAATCTATCGCTACGCAGATTAACTTGACAAGGTGAACGCATGCTCATCCCTGCCTTTCGTGAGGATGGCTATTTACCCGAAGGGCTGTACGGAGCGAGCGAAGAAGAAGTCATCGTCCGTTTTGGACAGTCCACGCTACGCCGAGCATACTTGATGGGACGACTACGGCACTGGCTGGAACTGGCGAGGGCAGTGAGGACGAGGCGGTTCTTCATCAACGGGAGTTTTGTTACAGACAAAGCCGAGCCGGGGGATGTGGACGCGGTCGTGTGGTTGCCAGACAATTTCCAAGAACAGGTTAATGTTGGAAGCCCAGAAGCGATTGAGTTGCAAACGATGTTAAGAACACGCGAGCCCAAGGAACTGTTTCCTGCCCATTCCCAAGAGATGTGGGAAGATTGGGTTGAATTCTTCAGCCAGACACGGGAAGCAGATGGGCGTCGCAAAGGCGTCGTAGAGGTGAGACTATGATTTGCAGCGAAGCAGAGTATCAAGGGGCGCAATGTGAGATGCAATATCTCAAGGATTTCTTGTCGCGCGTGGAACAGGCCCCGGACCACCCGAACAAAGAGTTGAGCATCATTGGTATCTACAAGAAGATGTATCACTTGTGGGAGGAATTGGAGGAGTATTACCGTGTCCGTTTCTCTGAGATAGAGCAAGTCGAAGACTCTCGACTTGCCGGAGCGGAGCAGGCGCGGAAGCTGACTGAAGTGGCTTCTGTTGCTGCGTCTGACTGACCGGTGAAGATTAAAAGAGCATAGGTGCCCTCCTTAAGTTTCTCCTTAGCCAATAGACAATCTTCAATTTCATTGACACACAACGAATCAAAAACGCAGCATCGGGACATTCCTGAATCTCTAAACTTATGAACTCACAACACGCATTATGCATTACGCATCACGTTTCACGTTTCACGTTTCACGTTTCACGTCTCACGTTTCCCATCATCATCTTGTGTTTGTTCGGTAGTTTCAATGTGGCATCGGCACAGGTTGTCAATGAAGATTTTCGAGCAGCAGCGGATTTTTTTCTCAGGAGACTCACTTCGGCGGAACATCAAGGTATGGGCGGTAGTTTTGCCGGTTCGATTGCGGGCGCGAATGCGCTCAACAGCAATCCGGCTGGACTCAGTGTCATCAATAACAACCGTTTTGTCACTCATTTTGCTCGCTTTCCGCGTACCGTTGCGGTGATTTCTAAACCGAATGAAGCGGAACGGTATGAAGATTACGGGCAATATGACCTGAGAGCGTCGGGGCTCGAATTTATGAACTACAGTGTGCCGATGGGGAGTGCCGGTGTTATCGGCTTCGATTTTGCCTTTGAACATGATGGGCGATTCAGCCGCGTCAACAACCTGGGTAAAGCCACGAATAATTTTCCCGAAAACAATTTCGTGGTTGGGTTCGGCTATGGGGTCAACCTGTTTGGCGGGTTGGCTATTGGCGTCGATGCCAAGTGGATGCGCTCCAAGGTGCAGGACCTTCAGAATAAAGAGCATATCGGACACGGTTACGCCTATAACTTAGGGTTGATTCAGCAAGTGGGTCCCCATTTCCGAATCGGAGCGGTGACGCGGAATCTCAGCAATGGCTTGTCATTTTCTGACAATGCCATTCCCGACCGACTTCAACGGGATGTATTGCTCGGGGGGGCATACCAACTGCACCATAAAAACGTGGATATTCAGATCGGTTTGGATGTCAACCCGCCTTTCGAGGACGGTATCCGTACCAATATCGGCGGGGAGGTCTGGTACCATCGCTTTGTTGGGGGCAGAATTGGTTATCTCCGTCACACCGAAAAGCGGTACGATTCGCTCTTTCTCCTTGAGCGTGAACAGGTTGAAAGTGAGGAACGCCTTTGGAAAACGGAAGGGCTGACGCTAGGGCTTGGCCTCAATTGGGGCGCAATCACCATTAACGCTGCCTATACACCGCAGATGAAACCGATAGCAAACGAGAAGGAGCAAGTCCGAATCGATCAAGGTGAGGCCGTTTACTCATTCTCAATCGGTCAAGATTTCTGAATTCTGATACCAAAAGTCATGTCAGACCAATACAAGACTATCGTTGGAATTGCGGAATCACAGCTAATTGTGAAAAAATCTCGGTTCATTGGTCTGGGGACATCAATTGATACGATAGCGGCATCGAAAGCGTTCCTGGAGGTGGCCCAAGCGAAGTACCCCAAGGCAACGCACTACTGCTATGGATATAGTATCGGATTCGGTCACGAAAAGCGAGAATATGCAACAGATGCGGGTGAGCCGACACATTCAGCAGGGCCGCCAATTTTAGCGGCAATCAGCGCATCTGCGCTATCGAATCTGATGTGTGTTGTGGTGCGTTACTACGGTGGAATTAATCTCGGCGTCGGTGGGCTCATTCGGACTTATGGACAATGTGCAAGAGATTGCTTAAAGAAGGCAAAAGTTGAAACTCGGATTCTTTATCAAACGTTGCAGATTCAAACCCCTTATGAACAAATTGGCGCTGTGCTCAATTTGTGTCATCGATTCGGGGGGAAAGTATTGAACGTCGAATCGGAGCAACGTGCCATTGCACATCTCCAAATCCGACAAAGAGAGATTGCAACATTTCGAGAAAATCTGCAAGGAATCAGCTCAGATATTGAAATAATTAGTTCTGATGCAGTATAATCATCGTTATAGTCTAACCCAAGTTGCTGTGCTGATTCCAATGTCGTTTTGCAGGTATGGAGGAAAAGGAAGAAAGGTCGAAGACTCTCGGAACGGAGGAAGGAAAAAAGGGTGAAGGTTGCCTTCTTCCTTTCCGTCCACTGTGATACCAAACTTCCCACAATAGGTAAGCAACGTGGGTGAGTCTAATCATTCATCTATTTTGACATTCTGAGTGTGCTGCGGGAGGAGTCACCTTGAGTGAGATAAAATATACGAAAACACATGAATGGATTGAGGTTACTGGTTCACGAGGGACGGTTGGGATTACTGAACGCGCCCAGCTAATGTGCGGCGACATTGTTTTCGTCGAATTTCCCACAGTCGGCGAGGAATACGAACAGGAAGACCCCATCGGCAGGGTAGAAGTCGCTGATGGTGACGCGTTTGATATCTATGCCCCTGTGACCGGGGAGATTAAAGCAATCAACCATGCGCTTGAGGATGAGCCCGATTTGATTAATCGTTCCCCCGAAGGAGATGGGTGGTTCTGCAAGATGAGCATTGAGAGTCCAAGAGAGCTGGATATATTGATGGAAGCATCGGAGTACGATGTGTATGAAGAGGAAGAACTTGATGAGGAATATCCAGAAGACACCGATTTCTACGATGATGAAGAGGATTATTGACGGACTCTAAATACCTTTTTACGAAACCATCGCAAGTTCCGCAAAGCAAGATCTCAATCGGTATGAGTGCATTCATTCGGACGCTGTGACAAAGATTCGGCGGACAATACTATGTTTAGGCACTTGAATCACTTGCCTGATACGATACCCCAAATCGACGAGTTGTTCGCTCAGATCTCGTATCGCGATAAAGGCGGCTTTGGGTGCCATACGACGGGCATTCCGCAAAATTTCCCGATCTTGTGATGCGTCGCCGGTCAGCATGATTCCATAAGGCAGGTCTGTTGCGAGAACGTCGAACCGCCCGGTAATTTGACGGGCGTCGCCGAGATGGATTGGAGCGTTCAAACCGTAATGCGTCAGGTTTGCCCGCGTCGCGCTGACCATTTTGGGGTTAATGTCATATCCCACCACTTCCACCCCTATATGTGCCGCTTCCAACACAATGGTCCCTGTTCCGCAACAGGGATCGACCAATCGATCATTTGGGGAAGTTACCAGATTGACGACCGCTCGCGCCAGCCGTGTTGGCAGCGCGCTTGATGTGGTATAGGGTCGTTTTTGATGGGTTACCCACCTTCCATCTGATTCAGACAAAAGCCTTCCTAGCCAGATCTGTTCGGTTGTCACCACGAGTGGAAATACGACTTTCGGTTGCGTCAGACGCGCCTTTCCGCCGATAGCGCCGCCGACTGTGTGAGCTATTTTCAGGGTATCCACTTTCAGGTGACGCGGAAGCCTAACAACAGACACCCGAAAATCCGCCGCGTATAATTCGGCAGATTGGATGTGTGCACAAATCTCCGAAACACTTCCGCCCTCAAATAGGACCTCCATACAGCTTTTGACATAAGCGCCCCGTTTGACATCAACCCGTCTTTCTGAGATTGCAATCCCGTAAGAATTTGGCGCATGACCCGTTAAGGCACGACACTCTGCGTGCATCAATTCTGCATCTTGATTGGGGAGTGTCGTCAGGTAGAGGTAGCGTGGTGTAGACATTTTTCAGATTCCTCATCGGTGATGGTGTCAGATCGTATCCATGATATTATACCCTAATCGATTGATGGTTCAAGAAAAATCGGTTCGATCGATTCATGAGTTTACTGTCATTTTGAGCGAAGCGAAGAATCTTCGTCATTCATGACGGCTCAACATTTTCTTGTTGACACAGATTGGCGAATGGGTATAATGGAAGCTATGCCGAAAAAAGCATCAAATAATCACAATACTGAAGCAAAACCCAAGAGACACCCTGGGAAAAACAGAAAATGGAATCAGAATTTAGTCCGTTACTATCGTATTCTTGCAGAGGATTTTTTAATTGCAATCGGGGATGGTGCACAATTCGTTGAACAATTGGGGGCACCAGAAACCGAGTTTTTGCCAAAAACTCGGTTTCTACCGCACGTTTCCGATTTTTTGGCGGAGCTTGAAAGTGTCAACCCAACTCAGGTGGAAAATGAACCATCCTGTTTTCGATACTTAACGGAGTTGAAAAATCATGACAATCATTAAACTGCTCAAACCATTTGACAAAGCTTTAGAGAACAGGAGATTCAATATAACTCTGTACATCCTTATCTCCATTATCCTTGCTCCCGTTGCCGCGTACCTTGAACATATCGGACTTCGTCCAGTTCATATCATCTGGTGTATTTGGCTACTCATAATTCCAGTGACGTATGGTATCTACTTTGTATGGTCTTCCGTAGCAGAAAGGAGCAAAAAGAAGGTGTCCAGCATGAATGAACACCGTCAATTGATGGCGTTCAAGATGAGCCAAAAGAAGTGGAAGAAATTTCGATAGGTGATAGGCGGCTTTTGGAGTATCGTAATAACGATCAATGAATCAGCCAATGAAAGGGAGTCAAAAAGATGTCAACACAATACCGAGCCTGTCTCATCGGGTGCGGACGCATGGGGGCGACTATTGACGACGAAGTCCAGGGACGCCCCGACAGTGTTCTATGGATTCCGTTTTCGCATGCGGCGGCGGCTGTGGCATGCGATCGGACGGAGTTGGTGGCGGTGTCAGATGTAGTCGCGGAGAAAGCGGAAGCGATTCGTCAACGCTACAATGCGTCCCGCGGCTACACCGACTACCGCGAAATGATCGCGAAAGAGCAGCCCGACATCGCGTGCATCGCCACTCGTCCCTCGACGCACTCGGAAATCACCATTTTCGCTGCCGGGCATGGTGTCAAAGGTATCTACTGCGAAAAGCCGCTCTGCTGTTCGATGGCGGAGGCGGATGCGATGGTGGAGGTGGTCAAGAAGCACGGCGTCAAGTTTAACTACGGCACGCAACGTCGCTATATGCCGTTTTATCAGAAGATGCGCGAGTTGATTAGCGCGGGCGAGATCGGTGATGTCCAGTGCGTGATCGCTCAATATGGTGTCAGCGCCGCGCTGTGGGGACTGACCCATGCCGCTGACATGCTGCTGTATATGGCGGGCGACCCGGAGATTGACTTTGTTCAAGGCACGATTCTGTGCAAGGACGAGGACTGGGACGGAAATCGATTGAACGCTGACCCCGGCATCGCGGGCGGCTATATCCGTTTTGCCAATGGGGTGCACGGCTACAACACCGCGGGGACGGGGCCCGAGTTCGAGGTGTGTGGAACGAAGGGCAAGCTGCGGGCGCTCAACAACGGTATGACCTGCCAGTTCCGCAAAACGGGTGAGTTCTCTCGCATCCTAGAGGACGTTCCCTTCCCCGATGTGCCTCGTGAGAGTGGCACGGTGATGGGCATCAAAGACATCGCCGAGGCGCTGGACACCGGACGTGAGACACAAGGCCCGATTCAACTCGCCCGCCGCAGTCAGGAAATGCTCATGGGGATGATCGAGTCTCATCGTCTGGGGGGTGTGCGCGTGCAGTTGCCGATGGTCAACCGCGCCCTCTATGTGGGCCGACCGAATTGGTAAGCGAGGTCAATTTCTATATTTATAGTTACACCCCGGTTGTCTATCGGACACCGGGGGTGTCACGCTCAAACACCCGGTGTCCTTTGGACGGGGTTTGAACGTATAGCAGAATAAGGAGCCAGAAAATGTCCGACTCAAAACCAATTTTGCTGTTAATTGAGGATGACCCCGCTCACGCGATTTTGATTAAACGAGCCTTCAGAAAGGCAACCTACTCCGATCAAATTGTTCATTTAAGTAATGGGCAAGAAGCATTAGATTATCTTTATGGGAGAGGGAAGTATGAGGGAAATCCGAATTCTCCAACGCTGATTGTGTTGGACATTAATATTCCCAAAATTAACGGCTTAGAAGTGTTGAAGCAGCTCAAATCAGATTCGTCTAAGAAAACCATCCCTGTTGTCATTCTTTCAACGAGCCTGCATAAAGCAGATATTTTGGATGCGTATGCGAACTATGCCAATAGCTACATCAGCAAACCGGTTGATTTCAAAGCGTTTGAAGCCAAGCTTGTTCAGTTAAAGCAATACTGGTTTTCAACCAACCAATTGTTGGAGTCACGCGAATGATAGATACTGCGATTCACATTTTGCTCGTTGATGACGATGTTGCCCATGCGCGTCTGATGGGCCGTGCATGTGCCAAAAACTCGCCTCACTGTCAGGTGACCCATGTCACGAATGGAGACGGGTGCTTGAAACGCCTCACATCTGAACACTTTGATGTCATTTTGTTGGACTACTCCTTACCACGCCGAAATGGTCTTGAGGTTTTAGCACAGATCAAAGCCCTTGAATCAGCCCCTCCTGTCATTATTGTGACAGGGCACGGCGATGAACGAATTGCGGTGGAGGCAATGAAGCGTGGGGCTTCCGATTATTTAGTGAAGTCGGTGGATGGGTCTCACCTAGAGATTCTGCCGTGGGCGGTACAGCGGGCGGTCGAGAGCCATCGGATACAAAGGGAACGTCAGCAGTTGGAAGCGCAGTTAATTCAGTCCGAGCGGTTCGCTGCCATTGGGCAACTGGCGTCGCATGTTGCTCACGAAATTCGCAACCCGCTCTCATCAATTGAACTGAATTTGGATCTTCTCGCCACGGAAATCGACAATGCCACAGGGATGACTATGCAAGTCGAGCGAAGCGAAGATTCCGCAAGGCGGAATGAACAAAGTGAAATCCCCCCTTCTCCCCCTTTTCAAAGGGGAAACGACAGCGGAAGGGCGAGGATTTCGGGGGAGGCACAAGAACTTTTAAGAGCCATTCGCGTCGAGGTGGAAAGGCTAAATGGCATTGTTTCAGAATATTTGGCGTTTGCAAGACTGCCTCGCTTTGAATTTGAGATGGAACCTTTAAACACCATCATACAGGCATTTTGTAAATTTGTTGAGCCGCAACTTCACCAGGCCAAAGTCGCGTTGAAAATCGATCTCGATCCGAATCTGCCTGATATGTTGCTGGATGTAGAGCAGATCCAACGCGCCCTGCATAACTTCCTCAAAAACGCCATCGAAGCGATGCCTGAAGGCGGCGAATTCTCGATCGAAACCCGCTTGGAATCCAATCAGATTGTGTTGCGCATTTCCGATACCGGACAGGGAATTTCCCCATCCGATTTGCACCGTATCTATGTTCTGTTTTTTACAACGAAGAAAGGGGGAACTGGTTTGGGACTTCCGCTCGCTCAAGAAATCATCAAACAGCACCAAGGCACAATCCATTGTGATAGCGTCCTCGGTCAAGGGACACAATTTACCATCACGTTCCCAATACGAAATGAGTAGACAAGCGGATTCGCAGGAATGGAAGGAAAGGAAATATGCAAATATGCAAATGAGGCAATGGGTTTTCACCTTTCACGTTTTACGTTTTACGAATCACGCACACAAACCGTGAAATGGGATTTAGGCACTTACGAGGAGCTATCGAATGGAGTGGAGACGCACAAAAATTGTATGTACCATCGGCCCTGCCAGTCACTCCCCTGAAACGATAGGGGCGCTGATTGAGGCGGGGATGAACATCGCACGGCTTAACTTCTCGCATGGCTCGCCACAAGAGCATGCCGGATTCATCACCCGCCTGAAAACAGTATCCAATCAGCTCGGGGCACGAGTGACCATCCTGCAAGATTTATCTGGACCGAAGATGCGGATTGGCAAGCTTGCTGAAGAGCCGATTGAATTGGCCCCCAACTCTCCGTTTGTCCTGACGACGCGGCAGGTGTTGGGCGATCAAACTTCGGTATCAATCAACTACCCCACGCTGGTTGAGGCGTTGAAACCCGGAGATCGGATTCTGCTGGCGGATGGCGAACTTGAACTGAGCGTGCGCGCCAAAACGGAAACCGATGTTCACTGCGAAGTCATCGTTGGAGGGGAGCTCAAGTCGAACAAAGGCATCAATGCGCCAGGGGTTGCACTGACAACCCCTGTTCCAACGCAAAAGGACATAGCGGACTTAATCTTCGGCATTCAACACGGTGTCGATTGGGTGACCCAATCTTTTGTCAGGAACGCTGATGAGCTCAGAGTTCTTAGAACCATCATTCGACAGAATGGCTCCGATGTGCCAATCATCGCCAAAATCGAAAAACGGGAAGCGTTGGATGATTTGGACGGGCTCATTGCGGAAGCGGATGGGATTATGATCGGCAGGGGGGATTTGGGATTGGAGATACCGATTCAAGAGGTACCGCTTGCTCAAAAGGATATCATCAAGCGGGCGAACCTCGCTGGCAAGCCCGTGATTACAGCCACACAAATGCTCGAATCAATGCTCAAAAATCCCCGACCAACGAGGGCTGAAGTCACTGACATTGCCAACGCCATCTTCGATGGCACTGACGCGGTCATGCTTTCTGGGGAAACGGCTATCGGCAAATATCCTGTGGCCGCCACTCGGACGATGGCTGAGGTTGCTGTCGCAACTGAAGCGCATGTTGACTACATGGAACAATTCAGACGCAAACCGATAGTATGTGGGGATGACATTCCAGATGCGATTGCTCACGCCGCATGCCACACTGCCTTAGCGATAGGGGCAAAGGTGATCATCTGCTGCACCCGCTCCGGTCAAACGGCGAGGTTGGTGGCAAAATATCGCCCTCACGCTACCATTGCCGTTGTCAGCCCTTACGAAAATACGCTGCAAAGAATGATGCTCCTTTGGGGGACGTATCCGATTCAGATCGGACTGGCTGAAAATACCGATGAGATGATTGCTAAGGCCAAAGGTGCTGTATTAGCGTCGGGCCTCGCTCAGAAGGGGGACCGAGCCGTCATCGTCGCAGGGATCCCCGTGGATGTGCCGGGAACAACGAACATAATTAAGGCAGGGGTGCTTTAACTCATTTTCAAAAATAAACTTGACATGTGTCCAATCTCCTCGCCCATCACGTCGATTCAAAAGGCAAACTTTAACGGAATATTAAAAAGTAAATGACTCCCAAAATCTCCGGCATTCTCCTCGCCGCCGGGCTATCCACCCGCATGGGCGAGCCGAAACAACTCCTCCCTTTCGGGAACAGCACGATTATTGAAACCGTGGTCGATAACCTGCTTGGGGCGAAACTCAATGAGGTCATCGTTGTCATCGGGCATGAAGCAGACAAGATTCAGGCACGTCTCCAACACAAACCGCTCCGGATGGTATTCAATTCCGATTACCAGAGCGGCATGCTCACCTCGGCGCAATGCGGCGTACAAGCGATTTCCGACTCTGCCGATGCTTTTGCGTTGTCACTCGTAGACCAGCCGTTTATCACGTCAGATCTGATTAATCTGGTCATAGACACATACACGCAAACAGATCGAGGCATTGTGCTGCCGAGTTATAACTATCGTCGTGGGCATCCGGTCATCTTCAACCGACGCTATGCAGCCGACATCCTCGCACTCTCTCAGGAGAGCGGAGGCGTCAAATCGCTTTTCGGGAGATATGCAGATGACATCCACTATGTGACTGTTGATACGGACCGTGTATTAAGAGACATTGATGATCGACACGATTACGAAGAAGCATTGGAGGAAATGCCCCAACTGACGAGTGCCTCACGGCAGAAGTTCGATAACACGTAATCCTTGAATTTGCTCAGAGCTTGCCCTGAACGAGGCGGAAGGGCAGGCTTGAGAAAGTTGGGCTACAAGGGCATTCGTTTCTAATTTAACAAAGTCTAATTAGTGGTCCGCTTCTAAGTCCGTATCGGATTTCTCATAGACTTCCGAAATCCCAAAGACTTCGGAAGTCTGAACGGTTAAACTCGAGCCGAATTTAAGTAATGAACCTGAGTGCATCACTCACCACATTGTTCGGGAGGTGATTCATCTATGCCAACAGTATCAATACCTTCTCTGATGCAAGACCTCACTCACAGGACAGAGAAGGTCCGTGTGGAAGGTACAACGGTGAGAGAAATTATCGAGAATTTAGAGACAATCTATCCCGGTTTTAAGTCCCGTCTCTATGATGGAAACCGGATTCGGCCAAATATCGCGGTATACATTGATGGCGTCCTCTCACGAGAAGGGATGCGCCAGCCTGTGAGCGCCGAGACAGAAGTTCATTTTTTACCAGCCATCAGTGGTGGCCGGTAGTGTATGCCATTCAACTCCTTTCGACTAACGGTAAAGTCAGTAAAAACCGAGTTTTTGCGAAAAACTCGGTTTTTACTGACCTCATAAAAAAAATGATTATTTTCTTACGTTTTTCCTTGACACTGAAAATGGCACATGTTATAATTAGCCCGCTTCACAAGGAAGTAAGGAACTGCTCTTTGAAAGCTAAATAGTTTTTCGTGACGTGCCCTGATGTCTTTTATGACGAGTTAGAGTTTTTGATAAGCTCTCTTGTCGGTTAAGAGTTTTTTTGCTAATCCATTCGGGTTAGCAAGATATATTCTCTATTGGAGAGTATGATACTGGCTCAGGACGAACGCTAGCGGCGTGGATTAGGCATGCAAGTCGTACGTGAATTGTAGCTTCGGCTATAAGGAAAGTGGCGAAAGGGTGAGTAACGCGTGGGTAATTTACCTTTGAGACAGGGATAACAGCTCGAAAGGGCTGCTAATACCGGATACGATTGGGAGTTCTTCGGATTTCTCAATGAAAGGCGGCTTTTGCCGCCGCTCGAAGATGAGCCTGCGTCCTATTAGCTAGTTGGTGGGGTAATGGCCCACCAAGGCAACGATGGGTAGCTGGCCTGAGAGGGTGGCCAGCCACATTGGGACTGAGACACTGCCCAAACTGCTACGGGAGGCTGCAGTCGAGAATATTTCGCAATGGGGGTAACCCTGACGATGCGACGCCGCGTGGGTGATGAAGGCCTTCGGGTTGTAAAACTCTGTGTTATAGGAAGAATTGTGGGTCGGTGACAAGCTGGCTCACTTGACGGTACTATAATAGAAAGCCCCGGCTAACTACGTGCCAGCAGCTGCGGTAATACGTAGGGGGCAAGCGTTGTCCGGAATTACTGGGCGTAAAGCGCGTGTAGGTGGCTATATCAGTCGGATGTGAAATTGCTTGGCTCAACCAAGCAGCTGTGTTCGATACTGTATGGCTTGAGTACGGAAGAGGAAAGTGGAATGTACGGTGTAGCGGTGAAATGCGTAGATATCGTATAGAACACCAGTGGCGAAGGCGGCTTTCTGGTCCGATACTGACACTGAGTATGCGAAAGTCTGGGGAGCAAACGGGATTAGATACCCCGGTAGTCCAGACCGTAAACGATGGATACTAAGTGTAGGGGGTATTGATTCCCCCTGTGCTGTAGCTAACGCATTAAGTATCCCGCCTGGGGAGTACGGCCGCAAGGTTAAAACTCAAAGTAATTGACGGGGGGCCGCACAAGCGGTGGAGCATGTCGCTTAATTCGAAGCAACGCGAAGAACCTTATCCAGGGCTTGACATCACGCTGACCGTCATAGAAATATGGCTTTCCTGCAAAGGACAGCGCGACAGGTGCTGCATGGCTGTCGTCAGCTCGTGTCG
>CAZOAL010000085.1:0-31982 GCA_964577695.1 uncultured bacterium
ACTCTGTGGTGACACCACTACATCTTGTGGCTACCACAGAAATTCCCAAAGAACCCAATCATTTCATCGCGGCAAAGTAGCCCGTCTAAAGCTTCAATTGTTCGTAAAATGGTTGCAAAGGGACGGAGTGCATAATTCCCTTTAACGTTTAGAATGGCGTTAGGATAGACAATACCTAGAATTGACTCGCGGAAAATAGCCGATGGGTCTCGCCTTGCTTCAACAACATGAGCACCTAAATATGTAAATCTAAATCGCAAAGCACTTGTTGGAGACGGATGAAGCCAACCAAGCACTTTGAAAAGTTCAGAATACATTTTGGATTGATTGTATAGAGGGTCCCGGCTTCGATCTTCGCGCGTTGACCGCAATAAGGCTTCTTCTCCCATATAGCCAGATGATGTGGCAAGGTTGCATTCAACAAGAGCTTTGGACATATCATCAAGGCCAAAAGCGGAACGCTGGCGAAGCACATCAAAAAGTCCTTGATATATCCTTATAAAACTATTAATGTCTGAGCCAGGATTAGGAAAGCGTAACATTGTCTTTCAGAATACCTTCCATAATTGTTTTAAATCCCTAAAAACGCTATTATTGTTGCATACTCCATACACAAAGTCAAGAAGATTTCAGCTATCAACTATCTCGCATCAGCCCATAGCCCCATCATAAGGAGGGGGGGCAATTATGAGTCGATTCTTAATCATCATCTACGACAGTGGAATTGACGCGGATGTGACGGAAGTCTTAGACCAACCGCCGATTACAGGCTGGACGAAACTGTTCGATGCCCACGGCGTTGGGGGCACCGGACGTAAAGCGAACGACCCCGCTTGGCCGGGGCTGAATAATGTCGCCCTGATCGCCCTTCCAGAGGAGGTGGTCCAGGAGGTCAAAGAACGTCTGCGCGCCGTTCAAGCCCTGTTCACCAAAAAACCCGGCATCACAATCATCAGCACCCCAGCTGAAGTGCTGGAATAAATAAGGAGGAGGGCTCAACCTCACCATGGATTCTCGTCAGACTGACACCCATCCACCGCAGTTGATTCCAGACATCTCCCGTGACGAGGTTCGTAAACGCCTGAACGATTCGTCGCTTGTAGTAGTCAACGTGCTCCCACGCGAGGCGTTCGCTGTGGAGCATATTCCCGGCTCCATCAACCTGCCGGTTTCCCAGATTAACCAGAAAGCCCGTGAAGTGCTGCCGAACCTGTCGCAAGAGATTGCGGTATACTGCGCCAGTTTTACATGACCCCTCGGTGAGCAGGCCGTCGGCCTGTTGCAATCGCTGGGCTACACGAACGTTCGTCATTACAGGGGCGGAATAGCGGACTGGACAGCCCACCACGGCCTTGTCGCGGGAGTACCGGCCCATGAGCCGACGCATCAAGACCGAACTCGTCCCTCTCCGAAACCACAGGCGTTCCAGCGCTCACAGGATTTTGCGCCTCGCCATGACAGGTCAATTCGCCTGATCGATGCCTTGGGGGACTGCTCGATCGGAAAACTCCTCCTGCTCTGGTTGGGGATGATTGTCGGTTTTGGACTCGTCTACTGGAGTGCCAGCGCCTGGGGCGGACACGGCTTACGCGCTGGAACAGTTCCACTGGGGATGACCTGGGAAGGGTTAGCAACGGCAGTCTATTTCAGTTTCGTCACGGCCTTATCGATTGGGTACGGGGATATTATCCCGGTTGGGCTGATGCGTATCCTGGCGATTGCGGAAGGTGCTGGTGGGCTTCTGATTTTTGGGTGTGTCATCTCGAAGTTGGTATCACGACGGCAGGAAGAACTGATCGAGGAGATTCACCGAATCGCCTTTGAAGACCGCCTCGGCCGGGTCAGGACGAACCTTCACCTGGTGTTGTCTGACCTCCAGGTTATTGCGGGAATGTGCGCCGACCCTAACGTTGGACCGGAGCGGATTCTCCCACGGGTCGAGAGTGCAGCCACCGTTTTTGCGGGAGAACTCCAAGCGATCCATGACCTGCTGTATCGTCCGCAACAGATTCCGGACGAGCAGGTCCTAGAGGCGATTCTTGCAAATCTGGCAGCCGGGCTTCAGGAGCTCAACGATTTGCTCAATTGTCTTTCGGAAGCCCCTCAGCGTTCAGCCACTTTCCAAATGACGCTACGGTCAATGACGGCTCTGGCTAACGAGATTTGCAGCGAATGCGTTCCCCGAACTTATGCCCCTGCCTTGACGGGTTGGATGGATCGAATTCAGGAGCTAGCCCGCCGCATCGTGTGACCAGGCGCGTTCAAGATTGAAAACCTTTCAAAGCAATACGAAAACTGGAAAGCCCTAGAGGAAACAGATGTCACTCAAACTCATCCGTCAGGCTCTCAACAAGGGCCGATCATTACCGAAGATGTGGCGGTCTCATACACTGAAAGATCGATACGATGTGGTCATCATCGGTGGGGGGGCGCATGGGCTCGCCTGCGCCTATTATCTCGCCAAAGAACACGGCATCACCGACGTGGCGGTGCTGGAGAAGAGCTACATCGGTGCAGGCGGCAGTGGGCGCAACACCGCCATTATCCGCAGCAACTACCTCACCCCGGAGGGCGTGTCCTTTTACAATGAGAGTGTAAAACTCTACGAGAAGATGGCGCGGGAATTGGACTTCAACGTGATGTTCAGCCAGCGGGGGCACCTGACCCTTGCCCATACCGACGGTTCCATCCGTACCATGCGCCGTCGAGCCGAAGTCAACCAGCTTCAGGGAGTGGACTCGCGCCTCATCTGGCCCGATGAAATCGCCCGTCTCTGCCCCTATCTCGACTTGAGCGACCATCCGCGCTATCCGATTCTAGCCGCCCTGTACCACCCGCCCGGAGGCATTGTCCGCCACGATGCAGTTGTCTGGGGCTATGCCCATCAAGCGGATGTGCGCGGCGTCCATATTCACCAGCAAACGGAAGTCACCGGGCTCGAAGTACAAGAGGGGAAAATAACAGGAGTGCAGACTACTCGCGGCGACATCCAAACCGGAACGGTGCTCAACGCGACCGCTGGCTGGGGGTCGATCATCGCGGGGATGGCCGGGGTGAAGCTGCCTCTTGTAACCTTCCCCCTGCAAGCCTGTGTGACCGAGCCACTCAAGCCCTTCCTGGATGTGATCGTGGTCTCCGGCAGCCTGCATGTCTACGTTAGCCAGAGTGACCGGGGCGAGCTCGTGATGGGGGCGAGCGTAGACCCCTTCGCTTCCTATTCGATGACTGGTTCGCTATCATTCCTTGAAAGCATTGCCGGACATATCCTCGAACTCTTCCCGTTCTTGAGTCATGTCCGCGTGTTGCGTCAGTGGGCTGGCCTCTGTGACATGACCCCTGATTACAGTCCGATCATGGGCATCACCCCTGTGGAGGGATTTCTGGTGGATGTTGGTTGGGGAACCTACGGCTTCAAGGCCTCCCCAATTTGCGGCAAAACGTTGGCGGCGTTAATCGCCACCGGGGTAACCCCAGCGCTCATTGCACCCTTCCGATTGTCGCGCTTTGCAGAACATGACCTAGTCGGAGAAAAAGGTGCGGCGGCGGTGGGGCATTGAAGTACGCTCCGGAATAAAGATATGCAGAGTTCAAGATGCAAAAATGCAGGATTCAATGTATCTTGTATCTTGACTCCCTTACATGCGTGAAGGAAAACAAGAATGCTACTTTTAACCTGCCCCAACTGCGGGGCCCGAAACGTCAGTGAATTTCGTTACGGTGGAGAGTACAACCCGCGGCCCAAAGACCCCCTGCGGTTCAGTGATGCGGAGTGGGCCGGCTACCTCTATCTGCGCAATAACACCATGGGCGTGCAAACGGAGTGGTGGTATCACAGTGCCGGCTGTGGTCTCTGGTTCATGGCCGAGCGGCACACGCGGACAAACGAGGTTATAAAGACGTACCTGTGGCAGCCAAAATCATAAGCGGGTGTGTGAGAAGTCCAACGAAATCCCGATCTTCGACCTGGATTCATGATAAAGGCATCGGTGGAGAACCAGAAAGAATCACCACAAAGGAGGCGGCTTCCATGGCAAAAAACCCGATCGTGAATGTTGACGCATTCCGGGCATTTGAACACAGCGCGTGGGAAAGAAGCGCCAGGCCGTACCACCACTTTTGGACCCGTCTCACGCTTCAAGCGGTCGAGCCCCTCTTATCTGCTGTTGGGATACACGAGGGGATGGACCTGCTCGATGTCGCAACCGGCCAGGGCAACGTCGCACAAGCCGCCGCCGCCAGAGGGGCTAGGGTCGTTGGGGTTGATTTTTCAGCGACGATGCTCGCCGAAGCACGGCAGCGGCACCCACACGTTGACTTTTGCGAAGGGGATGCCGAGGCATTGCCTTTCCCCGATAGCAACTTTGATGCGGTCGTGATTAACTTCGGATTATTACATTTTGGCAGCCCAGAGCGCGCCTTAACGGAAGCGTATCGCGTCCTCCGTCACGGCGGAAGGGTTGGCTTGACCGTTTGGGCTCGCCCCGAAACAGCGGTCGGGTTTCACATCATGCTGGAGGCCATCCGAACACACGGCACCCGTGACATCCCACTGCCAGAAGGCCCGCCGTTCTTCCGTTTTAGCCATCCCGTCGAGAGTCAAAGGACGTTGCTTGACATCGGCTTTATCGCGTCCGAAGTTGCAACAATTCCACAACGCTGGAGGCTCGATTCTGCCGACGACCTTTTTGTTGCGTTTTATGAGGGGACTGCCCGCACAGGGGGTCTCCTCCGTGCCCAATCCAGCGAGGCATTAAACGCCATTCGAGCGGCTGTCAGAAGTGTTGCGCAAGTGTATGAGAAAGATGGCTTTTTAGAAATTCCGATGCCTGCCCTCCTTGTATCGGCTGTCAAACCGTGACATGCCGATGGGATAGGGGGGGCCAAACAGAGGCTTTGCCCCGATCTCTGGAGGGCCATGCGGATTTTTCAGAATAATCCTGATTTCATCGAATTGCCCCATTGGAAGTAATTTGTGACCAAACGAAAATAGAGTTGCATATAGTGCTACCATTTGTTTCTTGAATCCTGCATCTTGCATCTGGGTTCAGGAGGCAGGCGGAACAGACGTGAAGCCCCTCAAATGCGTAAGTCCTAATCAATCAGGAGGATACGATGACACGAAGAGAAGTCCGTTGGGAACGGATGTTCCCAGATGAATTGGAAACTGCTTTTCAAGAATGTCCGATTGTCTACTTGCCCTACGGTCTGTGTGAACCCCATGGGCCACAGAACGCACTGGGGATGGATGCGTTGCGGGCATACGCCGTTTCATGCCTCGTTGCCCGCGAGTGTGGTGGTATTGTGGTGCCGCCTCACTATTGGCATATTCACGAGCACGGCGGCTACGGCACCTGGGCGTACCGGCGGGTTGGAGAGGTGCGGTCATGGCTGACGGCAATTCCGGCGTGGATGTTCTTCAAGAACCTTTGTTATCATGTTCGCGCTGTGGACGCATTGGGATTCCACGGTGCCATCCTTTTTTCGGGTCATTCTGGGCCGCATTACCAGGATGTACCAACCCTGTTGGAAATCCTCCGTCCCCATTTTGCGGTGCGCTTGGAAAGCATCATCGGGGCGGGGGCCCCGAAATCTCGTTTCCCCGACGACAAAGGTATGGGTGGTCATGCGGGAAGGGGTGAAACGTCGCTCTTATGGGCGGTCGAGCCAGCGTGTGTGGATACGTCTCGGATTCCCGCGCCGGAGGCACCGGGACCGCACTTTGCAATGGGCGACTATGCCGCAGAATCTGACCGCCGAGTGGGTGAGCAAATGGTCGCCGACCTTGTCCAGTTGCTGGGTGCCAAAGCCAAGGCGCTCCTCGAAGACTATGCGAAATTGGACCCGAAACACAATCCGCTGACATTTAATCAGGTCGAAGCGCTCTGGGAGCAGGAGGTTCGTCCCCGGCTCAAGGACTTCGCATCCATGCAGTCTGGGAAGGAGTCTCCACCGGAAGACTCGCGCTGGTACGCCAATTGGCGCGTGCCCAATTGAGGGTAAACCGATTGCAGATTGTGGATTGCGGATTGCGGATTTTCGCAAAATTTGCATCCTGCGCAGGAAATACAATTACTTCCCCGTGATGAATCACGGGGCTAGTGCATGTCGACGGAAATAATTGACCCCCACCCGCCCTCCCCCCACCCCGGCCCTCCCCGTGGACGGGGAGGGGGGAGGGCGGGGAGGAGCGGCCGAATTCCCCCTGTCCACGGGGGGCCAGGGGGGGTCAAAAACTTTCGCCGTGCTGTACTAGGGTCATCCCGTCCCTTCGCTTCGCTCAAGGGCAGGCTCCTACGGGACGAGGGATGATGACCTTCCAAACCTCATGTCCCGTAGGAACATTTGAAAATAGCCCACCGATTCATCGATGGGAACTATTCAAAATCGTATTCAGCAACAGATGATGGAGATTGTGAAATGAAAATCGAGAAAATAACACCGTTTTTGGTAGACAGATTCCTGCTCGTCCGGGTTTACACCGATGCCGGTATCGTCGGCACCGGCGAAGCTGGATTATGGGCGCATCACAAAATGGTCTACGAAGCCATACGCGAGTTGAGCGACTACTACTGTCGGCGGAAACACGCTGACCGAGCGAGCGGAAAGCGCAATGAGAAACGTTGAGAGTGGATTCCTCTCGCTGAGAACCACGCCATTTCTACCGGGTTGGGAGAAGCAGACCTCAACCCAGGTCATCACGACGGCGGTAGAGATTGTCAAAACCATCCACGAGGCGATCGGGTACGATATCGATGTGGGCCTTGAGATTCATCGAAACCTGACGCCGGACGAGGCAATCATTCTAGCGGGCGAGCTGGCGTCTTTCAGAATCCGCTACTATGAAGACCCGATTGCACCGGAGAGCGTTGAAGCGTTGGACTATGTCGCACGGCATGTCCACATTCCGATAGCGACCGGGGAGCGTTTCTACACCATCTATCAGTTCAAAGACCTCATTGATAGGAAGACGGTGAGCCTCATCCGTCCCGACGTTTCACTTGCTGGCGGCATCACCCAGTGCAAAAAGATCGCCGCACTGGCTGAAGCATCCTTTGTGGGGATTTTCCCCCACCTGATGGGAAGTCCGGTGAACATTGCCGCATTTGTTCAACTGGATGCTGCAATTCCCAATTTTTTCCTTCATGAGAGCAACACCGGCGCCGACGCCTTCAATGAGATTATTGACAACCCCCTCGAACGAGAGAAGGGATATGTGGTGGTGCCGGACCGCCCCGGCATCGGCGTGGAAATCAACGAGGCCAAACTCGGGAAGTTTCCTTACCAACCGGTGCGGATTGGCGGCAGTGGGGCGGAAATCACACGGAACGTCTACAGTTCCTATTTCCATAACGCTGACATCCGCATACCGGAGAAATACGGCATCTGTCAGATCATCGGTGACACCTGCGGCCCGGCGGGAATGATGATGGCGTTGCGGTCAATTCCTGCCTACATCGGCATCTGTCGAGAGATGGAGAAGCGGTGCCCAAAGGTGATTCTGCTTAACCATTCCAATCCGATGGCAACTCTGTTACGCGCCATGCACAAATACACCGATGTAAACGTCATCGGCATTTGTCACGGTGTCCAAGCCGGAATCGCTTACGCCGCGCAGATTCTCGGTGTGCCGCCGAAGGAGTTGGATTGCGTCTGGGTTGGAACCAATCACTACTTCTGGTTCACTCGTATCTTGCACAAAGGAGCAGACCTGTATCCCGAATTGATGCGACGCGTTGCCGAACGCCAAGCGCCGAAGGGGCGCGTTCTCAGCGCGAGATTGTCGCAGATTTACGGGTATCACATCGTCTATCCTTCCGATGACCACATTGTGGAGTTTTACCCGTTTCTGGCGCAGGTGCAGGGCGGGCCGGAGAATTTACCTTACAGTATGTACGAGAGTCTGAAGGCGCATGGATACGAAACTGGCAGACCGAGCGCAGCGCCTCCGCCACAAGAGGTCCGCGCTGAATTCTTCAAAGGATACCAGGCGCTTCTGGACGATGTCCAACTACCTGAACAACAGGATAGCTCGATCACCGGTGAAGGCATTGGAAGGCTCATCAGTGCGATCGCGAATGGGCGTCGAGAGATTCATATCGTCAACGTCGCCAACCGGGGCGCGATTTCCAACCTTCCGGCGACCGCTGAAGTCGAATTGGAGGGCGTGACAGATTCCGGCGGTGTGCGAGCGATACAGGTGGGCGAAGCCCCGCCCGTCCTCAAGGGCATCCTTGAAAAACGGTTCGTGTGGCACGAGTTGGTCGCCGATGCCGGTGTCAAGGGAGACCGCAACCTCGCCCTCCAGGCGTTGCTGGTCGACGAAATGGCAATTCTGCCTGAAAAAGCGGAAGCGATGCTCGACGAATTACTCCTTGCCTCAAAAGACCTGCTCCCACAGTTCTTCGGTTCGCATAAATAATGTGAAGCGTGAAACGTGATGCGGAAGGCTAGAAACCGAGTTTTTTAGAAAAACTCGGTTTCTTATCCTTGATTTGCCGATTCGTCTTTCCTCCTCTACTTAACTTTCAGCGCGACAAGCGTCACATCATCGTTCTGTGGGGTGTGATTCGACCAGTCATCGCCCCATTTAACGAGAGCTTCCAGGATTACCGATGCACTTTGCCCCGTTTTTCCTGCTTTTTTAATTTCAGCGACAAGTCTGACATCGCTTAAAATTTCACCTGTATCGTTGAAGCGTTCGGGCAAACCGTCTGACATGAGAACCAACAGATCTGACTTTTCCAGTCGAAATTCGGTCAATCGGTATTTCGCCCCCTCCATCGCACCGAGCGGCAACCCCTCAATCCCGATCTCCTCAACGCCAGCATTCGACCGGAGGATGTAAAGCGGCGGCATACCGCCACCGGAGGCTTTTACCCCCACTGTACTTGAATTGGCATCATACGCAAGTTCAACGAGCGTCAGCGCCATGTTGAGTCGATGGTAACTGTTGATCTGTTTCAAAAGGGTATTCACTCTGCTGACTCGCTTGGTTAGATCCGGTTCATCAATGGTCAGCAGCGCGGTTTTTGTCGCCGAGACCATCAAACTTGCGCCAACGCCATGCCCTGTCGCATCGCCGATAGCAACGACAAGTTTGGAGGGCTCTGCAAAACCTTGCGAAGGTTCCGAACCTTCGCAAGGTTTGAGCAAAAAGTCATAATAATCGCCACCGACTTCGGTTGCTGGTTTCTGGAATGCGGCGATCTCTAAATAGGGAAGGACGGGGATGGAAACCGGCAGAAAGCCTTGTTGGATAATGCGGGCGGTTTCCAGTTCTTCAGTCTTGCGGGCGTTATCGGCTTCCAATCGGAGGTAAGATCTCTCAAGTTCATCTCGAAGCTGCTTGATGGTCAAATGGGTTTTGACCCTGGCGCGGACCTCCTCATGTCGAAACGGTTTGGTGATATAATCCACCCCGCCCACCTCAAATCCCTTGACGATACTTTGCGTTTCGTCCTTGGCGGTAATGAAAATCACGGGGATGTCCGCTGTTGCTTTTTCTGCCTTGAGCCGATGGCAGGTCTCAAAACCATCCAGCCCCGGCATCATGACATCAAGAAGGATCAGAGAGGGTTGCGCCTGAGCGGCAATCTTGAGCGCAACCTCGCCGCTGGCAGCCGCAATGATTTCATAACCCTCGGGTTCGAGGGTTTGGCGCAAAACGTTCAGGTTGGCCGGAATGTCGTCAACGATGAGGATTTCCGCGTTTTTTAGATCGACGAGGTTTTTATTCATGATAGGTTTCTCCGAATTTTATGATGTGGAAGGCATCGTAACACATGTCTCTTGACTTGTGATCGAGTCGGCGCAAGTCAGGAGACATACGCTACTTCTGCTCGATCTCTGACAAGACGTTGAGAACCTCATCAATGTCATAGTTCCGAATCATTTCACGCAGCCGCTCCGCCAATTGATGCTCCGCTGGACCGAGGGCATCGACTTCGTTGAGGAGGCTCTCCAGCTTGGTCACCCGATGAAACTCCGCCGCTGTCTTCAGTCCCTCCAGGAGCTCTGCCGGCAGCGAGACTTCCGAAGTCTTTAAGACTTCGGAAGTCTGCGGCTGTATTTTCGGTTCGCCCCTTTCAAATTCAACGCCCAAAAGCGTCGCCATGCACTCGCAGACCCGCTCAAAGCGGAAGGGTTTGGAGACGAAGTCGTCGAACCCGGCATCCAGATAGGTTTGGTGCTCGTGTTGCAGCGCGGAGGCGGAGACAGCAACTATTTTCAATCGGTCTTTGCCAAATTGTGAAAGAATCTGCCGCGCCGCTTCCAAACCATCCATAACCGGCATCCGAATGTCCAAGAACACGATATCCGGTTGATGCGCTGAAGTCATCTTCACCGCCTGTTGACCATTTTCGGCTTCGACGACTTCCACACCGAGCTCTTTCAGCATCTTCGCCAGGACATCCCGGTTGATTTTGGTGTCGTCGCAGATCAGCGCTTTGACGTGATAACCCGTTGCGAGACGAGTCACTCGGCTCCATTGCGACAGTTCGACAACGGTGCCGGAAGTGGCCGGTGGGAGCGGAATCGTGAAGAAAAAGCAACTTCCCATCCCCGGCTCGGATTCGAGATCTAACTCACCGCCCATCAGTTCGATGTATCTCTGGGCAATGGTCAACCCCAAGCCGGTTCCGCCTTTTTTGATCCCCGCTTCGCTTTGCGTGAACGGCTCAAAGATTTTTGCCTGCTCCTCGGGGGGAATGCCCACGCCGGTATCAATCACCTCGAACGTGAAACGTGAAACGTGAAACGTGAGACTTCCTTCCTTTTCTTCCTCTCCTTCCATCCTTCCATCTCTTTGCTCTGTCGATTCGCTGACTCGCAAAACAACCCCGCCGGCATTCGTGAATTTGATTGCATTGCCCAGCAGATTAATCAAGACCTCTCTGAGCTTGCCTTCAGCGCCATGGACCAGCATTCGATTCTCACCAAGCCCTTCGACGCGCCAGGCCAGACCAGATTGCTCACACCGGATGTTGAACATCGCCGAAATCCCATCAATGAGGGCTTTGAGGTCAAAATCCGTTTCGTGAAATTCCAGGCGTCCCGCCTCGATTTTGGAAAGGTCCAGAACATCGTTAATCAGTGCAAGCAGGTGTTCTCCGCTATTCTCAATCGTATCGATTGCGACTCGTTGCTCCGGCGGCACATTGGGGGCTCGCTGCAAAATCTGGGCATAGCCGAGGATGGCGTTCATCGGTGTGCGGATCTCGTGGCTCATGTTGGCAAGAAAAACGCTCTTGGCGCGATTGGCAGTTTCGGCGGCTTCTTTGGCTTCTTGGAGTTGGACGTTTTTCGCTTCGACGACTTGACGGTTGTGCTGTTCCTGTTCGAGCATCTGCTCACGGACCCGCTGAGTTTCGCGGCGTTGGGCGGAGTAGCGATAGCCTAAGAAGAGGGACGCAATCATCAACGCCAAAATCCCGCTTCCCGATGGAAAGACGATCCACCCGTTGAGATACCACGGCGGGACAATCTTGATGTGGACGATGGCAGGGGTTTCGGAGTAGACGAGGTCACGGTTGATGGCGATGACTTTGAAGGTGTACTCGCCGGGCTTGAGGTTTTCGTAACTCACTTCGTTATCCCATGTTGCCTTCCACTCTTTGTCGTAGCCTTCGAGGGTGTAGTTGTAGCGCATTCGCTTGGTCTTAAAGCTGATGCCGTGATAGGTAAAGCGAATAGTTTTGGCCGTGGAAGGAATTTTGAAACCTTCCGATTGTAGCCTAGCCCCTTGTGGGCGTCCTTCAGAAGCATCCACAGGGTAGGTTTTGTCCGCAACAACTTCTATCACGGAGACTGGCGGAGGGATTTTCTCCTTTGGCGGGGTGTAGATGGTGAGGCCTTTCGCGGTCGCAAAGGTGAAACGACCAGCTTCATCTTCCATGATTCCCAGGACTGTGTTGCTCAACAAGCCGTCATCGGTCGTAAACTGCTGAAAGTTCTTCCCGTCATATTTGTAGACACCGCCAGCGAGTGTAGCAAACCACCGGTTTCCACGGCTATCCTCAAAGACACGCCCATATCCAAGTGTGTTTGAAGGAAGACCATCTATTGTAAACGTTCGGAAGGTATTGCCGTCATAGCGACAAAGCCCGCCTTCCGTCCTGACCCACAGATTTCCGTGGCGGTCTGTCCAGGTCTCCCAGGCAATGTTGCTGGGCAAACCCTGTTTTGTCGTAAATCGGGTCAGCGTCTTCCTGTCCCTTCGGCTTCGCTCAGGGTAAACGACTCGGTACACTCCCTGTCCAGTGGTAGCAAACCACATATCCCCATTTTTGTCTTCAGTGATGCCTGAGATGAAGGTCGAAACATTGCCAAACTCCTCCGGGCTGATAACATTGACAAACTTCTCCCCATCGTATGTACCGACGCCTAAGTAGTCTCCCCCGAGCCATAAAACACCCTCCCTATCTTCATAAATTGCCCGGATAAAGCCCGATACATCCTTCGTAACCGTTTGAAACGTTTTCCCATCATATTTGGTTAGCTCTCCGGTTTTTCCGATCCAGATATTTCCCTTACTGTCTCGATAAATTGACTATATACGCGTCGGTAGCCCATCCTCCACTGCGAATGTCCGAAGGCGCTGTCCATCATATCGACCCAGCCCGCCATCCGGAAGGGCAAACCACAGATTCCCATGCGGGTCTTTTATGGGAGGAAAATAAGTCATGTCCATTGGGATAATCTCAACGCTCTCATCATATCGGCTGACCCCGCTGCCCCAGGCGCTGAACCAGAGGTCCCCTTCCCTATCTTCTGCTAAACACATCACCCGGTTCTCTGCCAATCCGTCTTTTGTCGTAAAATTTTGGAATTTTCCTCGATCCTCCCTCCCCCCCTCAATCCCCGCCAATTTTGAGGGGGAAGGGGGGACGGTGGTCGGGGGGCGGTATCGACTGACCCCGGCCTCTGTTGCAATCCAGAGCGACCCGCTTTTCGTAAAAAGGACATCATTGATCCGGTTATTGATCAATCCGTCCGCCTGAGTCAAGTTCTGGAATGATTTTCCATCGTACTGACTCACACCACCGCTTGTTCCAAACCACAGGTTCCCTCCGCTCACGCGAGAGTCCGAGACCTGTGCATCCGTCGTGATGGATGTCACCGCATAACCACCAAGTCCGTCTTTCGGTGTAAAATGCCTGAAAGATTCCCCGTCATATCGAGTGACGCCAGCACCTCCAGTCCATGTCTTATGTCCATGTCCAAACCAGAGATTCCCGTCCTTGTCTTGGATGATCGCTCCAACCAACCCGATAGATAATCCGTTCTCCGTGGTATGGTTTTGAAACGTCACCCCATCGAATTTACTCACCCCTCCGTCAAAGGTGCCGAACCACATATTCCCACTCTTATCCTCGTAAATCGCTATGACGGCATCACTGGCTAATCCATCCTTCGTCGTAAACGTCTTAAAGCTCTCCCCATCGTATCGGCATACGCCTGAACCCTCAAACGTCGAGTAGTGCATCGTCCCAAACCAGAAATTTCCCTTACTGTCCTGGTAGATCGTCGAGATGTTGTTGCTCGGTAAGCCATCCTGGGTTGTAAACATCCGGAATGTCCGTCCGTCGTAGCGGCTGACGCCGCTATTCCGCAATCCGAACCATAAGGTGCCATTCCTATCCTGCACAATTGATGTCACTTTACTGTCGTCCAATCCACCCGTGACATCTATCGTCTCCCAGTGCCCCACCCGAGCGGGCGCGATGGGAACGGTGCTGTGCGCCCTCAAGGTGAATCGCGCTTCGCGCGTCATTCCTTTCGCGTCCGTTTGCCTGGCGAGAATACTGAGTGTGCCCTTGAGGTCATCGGGCACCGTCCAGTCAAGGGGTTTGCCCTCGCGGGCAGAAAGCCGCGCCAGTAGTTTTTGGTCTTCATCCCGGATTTCAATTTGTACAGGAAGGGATGGCAACTTCCAGACGGGGCTTTGAGGCTCCGGACGCGCTGAGATGGTCAGCTTATCCCGGCCGCCTGGGTTTTGGCGTCGGACAGTGAGTTGCAACGAAAGCTCCCGGCGGTAGGCATCATCATCCTGAACTTTCGTATTGAAGCCCCACCAACTTTCTTCTTTTTGACCCGTTTTGATTAAGCAACGATTCACTCCCTTTTTGAGAGAAATGCCAAAGCGATGTGCGCCCCAATCATCGGTTGCGTCAGGAACGAGGCTGCCATTCAGCCAGACTTTGAGACCATCCCCTCCAGACGACAACACTATTTCCAAACGCTGGTCTTTGGAACTCAGCAGGTTGCAGGCGGCGTAAGCAACGGCATTTTTCGGCTCAAGATAGACCTCAAGTGCCTCCTCCGATTTTCCGTCCGCAGGGGCGGGCTTTGCTTCTTTCTCTGGCTCCTGAGGTGCTTGGGGCTTAGTTTTCATGATCAGGTACCCTTTCTGGTTCTCCTTATCGATGATTCGCCATTGGTCGCCTTTCTTGATAATGACAATGGTGGTGTTTGGAGAAAGGGAAACCCTGCTCTTTTCAAACGCGCGCTGCAAATTTTCCGAAGGCCGCAACGTGAGACTGTCCAATTCGCTTTGAAAGGCGGGTTCGAGGGAAAACAGGAACTGTTTGAGGGCATCCCGGAGGTTGATAGAATAGTATCTGCGGGGACGATGATACCGTTTCCACGTATAGGTTTTTCCATCGGGCGCGGTAACGGTCATGCCTTCATACGGGCGAATCTTCGCTTCGCCGCCCGCCGATTGAAGGAAATCGGTACCCCAATCGCCCGGAAAGGATCCAATGACCAGCCATTCCTCGATAGACTTGTCTGTGCCCACTTCAAAATAGGCCCCTTGGGGGTTGCGCTCGATTTGTTGTCCAAATGCCGTGAGCGTCATCACAAGAATCAGAAAATGGATCAGCATAGAAGCCTTCATGTCGGTTTTCCCCTTAATCGCTTCACCAAAGTCAATCAACAGGTGGCAATTGTTGTATCCAGGACAGAAACGCCTGATATGTCATTTCCTGGGTAAGGGATAAAGTTTGTTTATTGTGCCCATGAAAGTGAGGAATCTGCTCAGTTCGGTGTTTCCCAAATTCGTTGCCGTACTGTTTTCTCAACGCCTCCCCATCAGGGGCATTATCAAAACCAGCGACGATTTCATCCCCATGAAAAACATAATACGCATAGCTTCTGCCAACGCGATCTATCAGTTCAAAGATGCGGACTCGATACCCTTTGAACGCACAGTAGACGTCTAACAAAGGGCGTTGTTCTGTGAGCGACGATCGAGCCATTTGCACATCGTCAAAATCGGCGCGTATGGCACCCGCTAACTTTTCAAAATAGACTCGAGTTGTTTCATCCACTGATCGAACTCCTGTTGTTGGGAGGCCCATTCCAAAACATCGACTTCCCACATGGGAGAGGCCTGATGGAGTTGACGAAGAAACGCTGGAGCATCAATCACCTGAGTGTGAAACCGATCATACGGCATACCGTATTGGGATTCCCACTTCATGATGGAACGCTTCAAAGATTCAATACGCCTTAAAATCTCATCGGTCGCGTATCGTTTCAGTGCCACGCGCGCGATTTCATTCACATCTCCTAATGAAGAAACAAATTCCAGAACCGGATCATCTAGCTGAAGTTCAACCGTCTGCAATGTAACAACCTCCTTCTCTTGAGCACGATATCATACCACGACAGTTTTATACCACAAATTATACCTCCACACCGGCGTAAAAGGCAACGGTAAGGGGTGCCCCTACCTTCTGTTCATTTCCCAACCTTCACCTTCCCCCACGATGTGGCGAGTTTTTCTTTCGCTTCGACACTTCTGGGGGGCACGAAGCCGGTGTCATATTCTTCCACTGTCGAAAGCACCTGTCCCCATACCCTCACTCCCCCAAAGGCGTAAATCTTCCCCTCCACCGCGCTCGTGGGAAAATACCATCTTCCGGTTGGCATATCTGCTTTCTTGGTCCATCTATCGTTTCCCGGGACATAAGCCTCCACAGTGGAAATCCCTCCGTTGTTATTTAGAGATCCACCAATGACAAAGATTGTACCATTCACGGCACCGGCAGAATGCCCTTGTCTTGCGGTTGGCATATCGGATTTCTTTCTCCAGGTATCCGTTGATGGATCATATTCCTCCACTATTGAGAGTATAGGTCCGAACCAGCCTCCGCCGATGGCATAGATCCGTCCGTTCACGGCACTGGCAGAAAACCAACACCTTGCGGTTGGCATATCAGTTTTCTTGGCCCATTGATCTTTAACCGGGTCATATTCCTCTACAGTTGAGAGCATTTTACCAAGCCCGGCTATACCATCATAGCCTCCAATGGCATAAATCTTTCCATTCAAAGCGACGGTACAATGCCCAAATCTTTGAGTTGGCATATTGGCCTTCTTTGTCCATTGATCTACTGCCGGGTCATACTCTTCTACTGTTGAAAGGCCAGGCCCAAAACCTCCAATCGCACCTCCAATGACATAAATCTTTCTATTGACCACGCTTGTGGATAAACCCCATTTTGGGGTTGGCATGTCGGCTTTCTTCGTCCATTTATCTGTCACCGGATTATATTCTTCTACTGTTGAAAGATTGACATTCGCATCCGGGGAACCCCCAATGGCATAGATTTTCCGATTCACCACGCTGGTGGATAACCCTCCTCTTCTGGTTGGCATGTCCGCTTTCTTGGTCCATTCTCCCTCTTTGGCAAAGCCCATTGAAGGCATTGCCCCCAAAAACGCGATACACATCAAACTGGCTAACGTTCCAAACATTTGTCGTTTCATGGTTAAATCCTCCTTCAGGATAATACAGGTGAGATTTTTAATCAAGCAAAATGTGAGCGATTGACCGCTCAAACATCACGCACATCATCATATCAAAGAGCGTGCCAATTGAGAAAGAAAGGTGAGGAGCCTGATATGACAGGGTTTAGGCGCGCCAATACCCAACCCAAAGACAATTCGGAGAAGTTGTAAAGGTTGTAAAGTAACTTTACAGGAGGTTGTAAAGGATTTTTACAGGGGGGAGAAAGGAAGAAGGAAGATAGGGGGGTGTCAGCGTCCACTTCACGTTGGAACGTCGTCTCCATACAAATTAGATATTATTACCTCCTCGTAGGCGATTGCAACATCCGCCGTGTCTTTTCGAGCTCCGCCTCTAACTGCTTTGGGTCGGGCAGCGCGAGCTGATATTCCGTCGCCATTACCTTGTTCAGCAGATTGCCCAGTGCGTAGTGAGCTACCGCCGCGTCGCGTTCGGAGCAAAGAATCAACCCGACGGGCGGGTTCTCACCGGGCAAAGTCAGGTGCTCCCAAGCGTAGTTGACGTAGAGATTCATCTGCCCTGCGTCTGCGTGCGTGAACTTGCCCACCTTCAGGTCAATAATGACCAGACACCGCAGCCGCCGATGATAGAGGAGCAGAGCCTGCCCCGATCTATCGGGGTCAATCCGATACCATGTATCACCGACTCGTATCCGCTTTTGCCGCGCGACGAAGGCGAAGTCGTTGCCGAGTTCAAGCAAGAAACTTTCCAGATGCCGAATCAACGCTTCTTCCAATTCGCTTTCGGAATACTCGTCCTTCAGCCCCAGAAACTCCAGCACATAGGGGGCTTTGATTTCCTCTTCTACAGTCACGGCGTCAGAGGGTTTCGGTTTTTGGCCTTTGGTCAGCATAGCGGCTTTATTCTTTGACAGCGCGGTCCGCTCGTAAAACGACGAGCTGATTTGGCGGTCAAGTTGCCGCACCGACCATCCACCTCGTAATGCTTCTGTTTCATAGAAAGCGCGGGCTTCAGGCGTTTTCACACTAGGGCGTGTTGACGAACTCGGGCAAATGCGCTCGTAGCCCAAGTTTCTAACTTGGCACCTCGTCCCCAACCAAGATAGAATCTTGGGCTACAGTTAGATTGCGAAACAGTTCGTCAACACGCCCTAATCAGCCGAACGTAGTGCGACCACGACAGCGGGAAGGCTTGCGCAAGAAGAGCCAGGTAGTCGCCCAGAGAAGAGGCAGACGGTGTCTGTGGAATCTCAAATTTGCCAGACACTGTCTGGCAAATGTTTTCTGGGGGAGATATCAGGTAGAACTGCCGCATCTGTTGAAGGTTTTGACGAGAGAACCCCCGCCCGAACCGAGCAGTCAAGTCCTGTGACAGCCTGACCAGCAGTTCTTCACCATACGCTGCCCGCTCTTCACCTTTCTGCTCAAACTCCACAATCCGCCGCCCGATTTCCCAATAGGTAGCTGTCAGAATCGCGTTGACCGACCGCGCCGCCTGCCGCCGCGCCTCATCCAACAACGCGGCAATGTTTCCTGCGAAGGCCTCGTAGGCTGAAGGAGGGGGGGCAAGCGCCGTTGTTGTCTGTTTCGTTCGTTGTGTTTTTTTCATCGCTCTACCTCGTCATGTGGGCATGTTGTTCTATCACATAATACTCACACCGTTGCCCGGCTCGTTCAACGACGAGTCGTCGCAGAGCAGAGGGGATGTAAGTCGTCTCATGAAGTCTCTCCCTGTTCATCTTTGCTTGCATCACCAGCCGAAGGGCAAGCCAATTTTTGAATGTCATCTGCCAGTCGCAATTTGCGCCGGTCAAGTTCTTCGATTAAGGCATCTAATTCTTTCTCATCCTCGGGTTGAATTACCCCCTCTTTGTTCTTCCAAAGAAGTTCGCTTAACCGTTCCTGCTGTTCTGGCCGGAATTGATAAGATTTCGCCAAGCGGACGACTTTTTCCTTCATTGACCTCCGTTGGCGCAGGTCTTTCAACCCGCGATCAAACTGGGCTTGTTCCGCAGGACTCAGTTTCGCAACGGCGTCTAAAAGGGCTTCCACGGTGACGGGTGTTCCTTGAATGATTGACATAGTGACAAACTCCTTCCAACTGGAATTGCAAAGACGGTGATCTGTTGAGAAATCATAGCCAAATTATACCTCCGCATCAGCGTAAAAGGCAACGGTAAGGAGTGCCCCTACCTTCTGTTTCTTGATTCCATTCTCCCTCCTTGGCAAGGCACATTTTGGGCAAAGCCCCCAAAAACGCGACGCACATCAAACTGGCTAACGTTCCAAACATCTGTCGTTTCATGGTTAAATCCTCCTTTAGGATAATACAGGTGATATTTTTAATCAAGCAAACTGTTAGGAGAGAGGGCTACCACAAGGGTTGCCCTCCAATGCCATCGTATCCCATCAATCACTTAAATCTTGGTCGCAACGAATCGAAGAAACTCTCTAAAAGCAGTCTCCGGTTGGTCGCTGATATGACTTTCCTCTACGGAATATTGGCTTCCATTGTGAAAATGCTTGGGAAATGTTGCAATATGCCGCCAACTTGCATGGGGCGCGTTATCGTGGCGGAAAATTGTTCCGTCAATTGGAGTTCTTTCCCAATGGTAGGAGTAATCTCCACTCAAGGATAACCAAACATCTATGAAACTTGTATCAAGTAGATGAATTCGCAATTTTCGCGGAGTGCCCGCGTGAGTGTATACGATTTCTGTTTTGGTGACAATATGAGGAAATTCCGTGAGCGCTATTACGCTAAGGCGATGAAAGATTATTGAGAGCATCCGAAAGCCTCCTGATTTCTTCCTCAATATTCGATACTTCTATAAAATCTTCCCAAGCCGGATGGTCTGGAATCTCTCCATTTTCTATCTTCCGCTTCATCTCTTCTCCCTGAGAAACACCATAACGTCTGAGGTATTCCAGACGCTCTATCATCAAAACTCTTTTTTGCTCTCGCAGATACGATTGCATACTGAGAACCAGCAATTTGTCTGCTGGTATACTCAGTAATTCTGAGATTTTCGTCAGTTGAGCAGTTGCCATTTTCTCTTTTGCCTCCTGTTTTGATTAGACTTTCAACGGTCATAAACTGACATTTTGAAAAGTTTGGAATCGTAGGGTTAATAAAGTAGCGAAGCATATCGAAACCTTGAGATCGGGGCTCAAGTTGATCCGTATGGGACTGGATTTTGTCAATCCACTTGCCACGGCGTTGCATGAAACTCCTTTCCTGGACTTTGAATGGATAGCCCAATTATACCTCAACATAAAGGTAGAGGGCAACAATCTGATTGCGCCCGTTTGATGCTTTGCCTCTCATTTCGCCGCTTTGAACTTGCCCCATAGCGTGACAAGCTTTCCTTTCGGGTCGACGCTTTGTCCCCCTTCACCTGCGAATCCGGTGTCATATTCTTCGACCGTTGAAATTACATTAATCCATCCCTGTCCAGTAATTCCTCCAATGGCATAAATCTTGCCACCAACAACGCTGGCAGCATGCTGAAATCTGGGAGTTAGCATATCAGCTTTCTTTGTCCACTTATCCGTCACCGGATCATATTCCTCTACTGTTGAAACAGCAATTTCGTTATTACCAACCCAACCGGCTTTGGGGATGACCGAGCCACCAATCGCATAAATTTTTCCAGCAACGGCACATGTGGTTACTTGATCACGCACAGTCGGCATATCAGCCTTCTTTGTCCATTTATCCGCCACCGGATCATATTCTTCTACTGCTGAAGTAAAACCGCCTCCGACACGTCCTCCAATGGCGTAGATTTTGCCATTCACAACGCTCGTACCCAAATAGCCTCTTCGGGTAGGCATATCGGCTTTCTTTGTCCATTTATCTCTCACCGGGTCATATTCTTCTACTGTTGGTAGCCACCTGTTTCCATCTTCTCCACCAATAGCATAGATTTTTCCATCCACTACGCTGGTGGATAAAGTCGATCTAGCTGTGGGCATATCCGATTTTTTCGTCCATGTGTCTTTCACCGGGTCATATTCTAATACTGTTGAAAGGACGGCCCACTCCCATCCTCCAATGACATAGATTTTTCCATTCACTGCGCTGGCAGCATGCCAAAACGTGGGTAGAGTTGGCATATCAGCTTTCTTTGTCCATGTATCTGCCACAGGATCATATTCTTCTACTAACCTTTTTCTGAAACCAGAGCCTCCAATAGCGTATATCTTTCCATTTACCGTGCTGGCAGATAGACCATATCTTTCGGCAGGCATATCAGCCTTCTTTGTCCATTTCCCCTCTTTGGCAAAGCCCATTGAAGGCATTGCCCCCAAAAACGCGATATACATCAAACTGGCTAACGTTCCAAACATCTTTCGTTTCATGGTCAAATCCTCCTTAACAGGATAATACAGGTGATATTTTTAATCAAGTAAAATGTGAGCGATTGACCGCTCAAACCTTACGAACGTCATTATATCAAAGAGCGTGCCAGTTGAGAAGGAAAGGTGGGGAGCCTTATATGACAGGGTACAGGCGCGTCAATACCCACCCCAAAGACAATTCGGGGAGTTGTAAAGGGTGTAAAGTATTTTTACAGGGGGTTGTAAAGTATTTTTACAGGGGGCAGAAAGGAAGAATGGAAGGAAAGGAGGGATGGAAGAAAAGCTACGGACAATAGAATCATTTTTATTGTCTGTAGTTCTTGAATTCCTAATGAGAGTGAAATGTGAATTTCCTTGCTCCTGCGTAGAGAAAGTGGTAGAATACAAAAAAACGGAGTCAAGAATTTAAGGAGGGCACCAACCATGTATGCCGAAACCGTGGAAGAACTGACTGTCGGCTTCGTCGGCAAGGTCCATCTGACACGGAAAGGACAGGTCACCGTTCCGAAACCGCTACGCCAGCAACTTCAGATGGAATCTGGTAAGGCACTTTTACTGTTACAACTGGGCGAGGCGCTTCTGCTCTGAATTGCAGAAATCCGTGCCACATCTGGCTTCTTTCAATTCACCATTCATCATTACTTGTGGATGCCCTACCCAAAATTCGCTAGGAGACTTGCCTTAGAGGAGGCAGTGTGGTATAATAGGACTCATGTCCAAGCGGTGGACGGAAGAGCCTTTCTGGAGGAGAAATGATGAAAACCCGATATGAACCCCAAACCCAAGAAGAAGTGTTAGAACTGTTCCGCCAGCGAAAAATCTCCACGCAGCGGGCTGCCCATCTACTCAAGATGTCCCACGCTGATTTTACCGAATTCGCAAGCCGACAGGGGATCGATACTTCGGATTGCCGCCGACACCCAGAATTGGTAGACCTTATCTTTGGCAAAGAGACTTCATGACTTACCCCGCGGTTATAGACAGCAGCACGCTTATCGCTCTGGTGCGTGGCGGCGTTCTTGTCCATCTGGGGCAGTTCTTTCAGCCCCTGTTTATGGGGAGTGGCGCAGAAAAGGAATGTCGCAGAAGACCCCCAATTGACGCCGCGCTGAATCAAGCGCAAGCCGCCAATCAGATACAACTCACTGTCGTCAACCTCATTTCCCGCAGCCGAGTGTATAACCCCAACCTCTCTCCAGAGGACATCGAAGGCATCGAAATTGCTCTAGCCAGGTCAGCCGTTTTGCTGACGCAGGATGACCTTCAAGAGATAGAAGCCTTGAACGCTGGTGTTCAGGTGGCCCTGGGCACCTTTGATTTACTGGAAGGATTCAAACGTCGTGGCGTCATTCCGCTGATACGTCCCGTGTTGGAGCAGATGGAGCGAAATGGTGAGCACTATCCCAGGTCGGAGAAGAACAGACTGCTCCGCCGGGTTAACGAACGTCCAATCCCCTGAGGGGGTGTGTGAAAAGTCTCACTGGTGTTCCGTGAATGATTGACATTGTGACAAACTCCTTTCAACTGGAATTGAAAAGATGATAATCTGTTGAGAAATCATAGCCAAATTATACCTCCACACCGGCGTAAAAGGCAACGGCAAGGAGTGCCCCTACCTTCTGTTCATTTCCCAACCTTCACCTTCCCCCAGAAGGTCGATAACTTGTCGCGTGGCTGCACGGGGCGGGCTTTCCACGTTGGCGGTGTCACATCGGGAACGTCGGGACCGCTAATCTCCACATTGTCAAACCGAGCAATATAATTGGCTAATCCAAGACCGACAGCACCCGCTTTTAACTCATTTTCTCTATGCTCCAGGGCTTTTTTTCCATTAACCCAAAAGGTGAACTCCTTACCCTTTGCTTCCAATTTCAAGTGGTGCCATTCGTTCAATTTCAACTGGTCAAATGGCATTTCTATGTCTAGCGCCCCAGGCCATCGCTGCAAAAATGCCGCCGGATTTCCGAGAAAATCTCCAAACCCAAACAGCATGCCTTGACTATCCCAACCGGTGTACCGTGCGATTATGTCAACATCCCCGGAGCCAAAGTCTTTCAGTAATTTCACATCGTATTCAATCGTGTAATCCTTCTAGGTGAAATCCCCTGTAATCAGTACCGTGCTCTGGGAATCCTGTCGTGTGCATTCAAGTTCACCATCAACGATTTTCCATAACGTAGGTTCAGGTTCCTTTGGGGAGTCCTGTCTCCAGCCATCAAGATTTTTATCCTCAAAATCGTCCCGAAATGTCCCTGCCCTGGCGCATGGCGTAGCCATCAAAGCGATCAGCAACCAGAGCGTCATGCACAAAAATAAGACGCTCTCGGGGAATTGATTTTCGACGCTTCCTCTCGCTAATGTTCCCAACATCAGTTTTCTCATGGTCAAACCTTCCTTAACCGGATAATACGGGTGATATTTTTAATCAAGCAAAATGTGAGCGATTGACGGCTCAAACCTTACAAACGTCATCATATCAAAGAGCGTGCCAGTTGAGAAGGAAACGTTGGGAGCCTTATATGACAGGGTACAGGCGCGTCAATACCCACCCCAAAGACAATTCGGGGAGTTGTAAAGGGTGTAAAGTATTTTTACAGGGGGTTGTAAAGTATTTTTACAGGGGGCAGAAAGGAAGAATGGAAGGAAAGGAGGGATGGAAGAAAAGCTACGGACAATAGAATCATTTTTATTGTCTGTAGTTCTTGAATTCCTAATGAGAGTGAAATGTGAATTTCCTTGCTCCTGCGTAGAGAAAGTGGTAGAATACAAAAAAACGGAGTCAAGAATTTAAGGAGGGCACCAACCATGTATGCCGAAACCGTGGAAGAACTGACTGTCGGCTTCGTCGGCAAGGTCCATCTGACACGGAAAGGACAGGTCACCGTTCCGAAACCGCTACGCCAGCAACTTCAGATGGAATCTGGTAAGGCACTTTTACTGTTACAACTGGGCGAGGCGCTTCTGCTGCTACCCGAGATGACCGAATTTGAAACGGTGCGAAGGCGAATTCAGGAAACACTCGCTAAAACCGGACGCACACCAGAGGAGATCCTGGCAACGCTACCTGAAGCCCGACGGCAGGTTTTTCAGGAACTCTACGGGCTTGAGGAGGAGGAGGATGTCGGTTAAGCTCCTGCGCGTCTTTTTGGATGCGAACGTCATTCTCGGCGGACTGCTTTCGGAATGGGGATTGGACAAAGCCATTCTCAGTCTTTCCGCCGCCAAGGTAATCCGATGGGTTCTCGCAGAGGTTGTGCAGCGTGAAGTGGAAACCAATCTGTTGATGCACGCCACCGAATTAGCCCTGGACGATGCTGACCATTTGTTGGAGGATTACGTCCGCCTCATTGAATTGGCGTCTCCCGAAATCATCCCACCTCCCTCGCTTTCAGAAGTTCAGCGTTCTCGTGGGTTGATTCGTCATCTGACCGATGTGCCTGTGTTGCTTTCCGCCATCGCTGCTGCCCCGGATTTTTTGATTACCCACAATACGGCCCATTTCACGCCAGAGGTTGCTGCTTGTACCGGACTGCGTATTGTGACACCGCGCGAATTCTTTGTGGAACTCGCACAGGGTTTCATAGCCTTGCCGTAATTTGTCAACAACACCCTTGAGAGCCCGGAATTCCTTAACCTGATGCCAATGGGGTCGAAAACGAAATGACCCTGGCTTAATCTATTCAGAATCGAGCGATACACCAGCGCGTGCAAGTTTGCTGTAGAGGGTTGGGCGAGTGATGCCGAGCAGCCGGGCGGCTTCGGAGATGTTTCCGCCGGCTTGCGTCAGCGCACGCTTAATCAGGAAAACCTCGGCTTGTTGCAAGTTGAGGGGAATCTCAAGTGATGACTCATCTTTGAGAAACGTTATGGCGGGCAGAAAATGCAGATGTTTCGGTTGAATCTCCGAGCCGCCGCTTCTAATCAGGGCACCTTCGATGATGTGCTTCAACTCCCGGACATTGCCGGGGAAATGGTAGGCTTCCAAAGCCGCCAATGCCTCTCCACTCAAGGTTGGTTTTTCCATCCCCATTTCCGCGGCGAACAGCTTGAGAAAGTGTTCAGCGAGCAGGGGAATATCTTCCCGACGCTGGCGTAACGGCGGAACCACAACTCGAAATTGCGTGAGACGAAAGTAGAGATCGCGCCGGAACGTCCCTTCGGCGATCTTCGCTTCAAGGTCTGTGTTGGTTGCAGCGAGAACCCGGACATCGACCTGCTTTGCGCGTGTCCCACCGACGGGAGTCACGCAGCCATCTTCAAGGACGCGCAAGAGTTTCGCCTGGGTGTCAAGCGGCATATCGCCGACCTCGTCGAGAAACAACGTCCCACCATCGGCAAGTTCAAAGTGCCCCTTCCGCTCCGCAGTTGCCCCCGTGAACGCTCCCTTGACATGCCCGAAGAACTCCGACTCCGCCAAATCTTTAGGAACCGCAGAGCAATTGACTGGAATGAAGGGACGTTTCGCTCTCGGTCCGCCAAAATGGATGGCACGGGCGATCAGTTCTTTGCCGGTACCGCTCTCACCCGTAATCAAAACGCCCACCGTCCCAGTGGTCTGGAGTCGATTCACATCGTCAAGAATCTTGGCGATGGTTTGGCTTTTGCCGATAAACCCTTGGATGCCCCAGTGTTCCGCCTCACGTTGGGAGATTCGGGAGAGCTGTTCATTCGCTTGATTGCGAGCTTCCTCTGCCCTCTCACGTCTGGAGATTTCCTGTTGTAACTCCCTGTTTTTGTGTAGAAGTTCCTGTGTGAGTTGATGGATTTTCAGGTGGGTCTGGACACGGACCAGCACTTCCTCGCTCTCAAACGGTTTGGTGATATAATCCACTCCACCGACCCGAAAGCCCTCAACGAGGCTTTCCGTTTCGTCTTTCGCGGTGATGAAAATCACAGGGATATCCGCGGTGGATGGGTCAGCCTTGAGTCGGCGGCAGGTTTCAAAACCGTCCATCTTCGGCATGATAATGTCCAGGAGAATCACATCCGGTTGTGTTCGAGCGGCAATCTTGAGCGCAACCTCGCCGCTTGCAGCCGCAATGATCTCGTAGCCTTCAGGCTCAAGGGCTTGGCGTAAAATGTTCAGATTCGCTGGGATGTCATCAACAATGAGGATCTCTGCGCGCATCAGGTTTACCGCGTTTTTATTCATAAGGGATGTTTCTTCGAGTGTGCATCACTATTATACCAACAGTTACCAGACAAAAGCTATATCAAAAATTTGCAAATGGGCTTATTGGGGGAGTACGCTCTAAATCTGCTTGATGTGCATGAGAGAATCACCCCTCTAAACCTCACCTATCCTTCTGCGTCTAAACCAAGCGATCTGACAGTTGTCAGGTTGCATACTCAAAGTCAGATGTAACAGGAGTGGGAGGAGAGGCCGCCACAATGTATAATGTACCGGATAAATCGTTGATTCAGGTGATGCTCGATTCAAAACTCATTTCTGAAGATGAGCATCGACAGGTTCTTGAAGCGATCGAAAAAGCAGGCGTTTCGGTTGACGAAGCCCTCTCAAAGTTCGCAACCAAAAAAGAACTTGCGCTCGTCAGGAAAAGTGTTGAGTACGATGTATCGTATGTCCTATTGGCGGATATGGTTCCGGAACCTGAGGCAATCAAAAAAGTCTCCGCTAGTTTTTCATATCGAAACAATATTTTGCCCATCCACCTGGATGGCGATACGCTGACCGTTGCAATGACGGACACGCTCGATGTCATGCTGATCGATGAAATTCGGCTGGTGACAGAATGTGAGATTGAGCCGCTCCTCGCAGACGAGGAAGATATCGAAGCGGCAATTATTCGCTTCTACGGCAAAACGGCAGGGGCAATCCTCAGCGAAGGCATCAAAGGGCCTGTCGGGGCTGTCGCAACGCTTGAACGTAAGTCGATTGATGACTATGGAATCAGCGAGCAGGATCTCAGCCAGGATCCAACGGTTATCAATGCAGTGGATCAGATCATCATTGATGCGGTCCGAAGCGGTGCCAGTGACATTCATGTTGAACCCTTTCCCAATGAAGTGAAAATCCGTTATCGAATTGACGGCGTTTTAGAGGAACAACCCAAACCACCGCCCCATCTCCAGGCGGCAATTACTTCTCGCATCAAGATTATGGCAGGCATGAATGTGGCGGAACGGCGTCGCCCTCAAGATGGAAAGATCGACCTCACCATCCGGAATCGACAAATCGACCTGCGTGTTTCAACGGTTCCCACAGTTCATGGCGGCGAAAGCGTTGTCCTCCGAATTCTTGATAAGCAGTCAATTTCGTTCGGTTTAGAACATCTCGGACTGATGGAGGACAATCTGAATCAATTCCGCAAAATGATTCAGAAACCTCACGGAATCATCTTAGCAACGGGACCAACGGGAAGCGGAAAAACAACCACACTGTACGCGTGTTTGAAAGAGGTCAACACCCCAGAAGTCAAGATTATCACGATTGAAGACCCGGTGGAGTACGAGCTGGACGGTATTAATCAGATTCCGGTGAATCCGGCGATTGGCGTAACGTTTGCCGCAGGATTGAGGCACATTCTACGGCAAGACCCGGACAAAGTGCTGGTAGGTGAGATCCGAGACCATGAAACCGCAGAAATGGCAATTCATACGGCATTGACTGGACATCTTGTTTTTAGTTCGCTGCACACGAATGACGCCCTGAGCGCAATCACTCGCCTCGTGGACATGGGAGTGGAGCCGTACTTAGTCGCCTCAACGTTAGAGGGAATTATTGCCCAGCGCCTCGCCCGTCGCGTCTGCCCGCATTGCCATGAAATGTATCCCCCCGATCCGTTGAGCATTCAGGAGCTATTCGGCAACCGCTCCGGAAGCGTGGCTGCCGACCTAATGATTCCCCGTGCTGTTGGCTGCAAGGAGTGTCGAGGGAGGGGGTATAAAGGAAGGATTGGAATCTTTGAAGTCATCCTGATGAGCGAGGAATTGCGGGAGATGACCTTACAGCACGCTTCTGCAAGCCAACTGAAACGTGTTGCCATGCGCTTAGGAATGAAGACCTTGCGTGAGGAGGGTTGGAGAAAGGTCGCCGCTGGCTACACCACCCTTGATGAAATTGTGCGCCTGACGCAAGAGGATGAGTTTGACATTGGTGAAGCGGTATAGATTCGTGAAGCGTGGAACGTAATGCGTAAAACGTAATGCGTAAAACGTAAATGAATTCTCTTACGTATTACGCATTAGGCATTACGTCAAGGAGTTTTAGATGCCCCGATTTCGTTACGAAGCCCTCACGAGCACCGGTGTGACAGTGAGTCAGGCACAAGAAGCGAACTCTCAGGCTGAACTTGTGTCTAGATTAAAGACGATGGGATATTGGCCGACGAGCATCATTGAGGAAAGCGCGGAAGCCGAAGGCAAAAAACAGCTCCAAATTTCCCTGTTTCGCCCCCGGATTAAGCCCGCAGAAGTCGAGTTCTTCACGTATCAGATGGCAACGCTGATCAATGCGCACGTCACCCTACCCCGCGCTTTGGCTGTCACCCTTGAACAACTGATAAACGTTGAGCTCAAGCGGATAGTCGAACAGGTCAAGTACGATGTCGAACACGGTTCAACATTTTACGATGCACTGGCACAACATCCAAAGGTGTTTCCCAATCTGTATGTCAATATGGTAAAGGCAGGGGAAACCGGCGGTGTGCTTGGCGTCGTCCTGGAACGTCTCGCTGAATTTGCAGAGAGACAACGCCATCTCAAAAACGAAGTGATTTCGGCGTTGTTTTATCCCGCGATTCTACTGAGCCTCAGTGTGATTGCTGTTTCTGTTTTAATGACCTTCGTTATCCCTAAATTCACTGCGATGTTCACGGAATTGGGCGTTGACCTGCCGGGGCCAACACGAATTCTCATCGGCATAACTAACTTTTTGAGTGCTTATTGGTGGGTCATTTTAATTGGGGGTATTGGAGCAGTTTTTGGGATAAGACAGTACCTGCGTACAGAAGGTGGACGCCTCGCTTTTGACAGATTGAAACTCAAACTTCCGATTATCGGAGTAATCTTCAGCACCTTTGCGCTGGTGCGTTTTACGCGCACCATGGCGACATTGCTTGAAAATGGCGTGGTGCTTCTGCCAGCCCTTCGAGTCGTCAAGGATACCATTGGAAATCTGGTTTATAGCAATGCGGTTGCGGAGGCAGAAAAGGAGATTGAACGCGGCTCTACTTTATCGAGACAGTTGCAGGAGAGCCGTGTCTTCCCACCCCTTGTCACTCACATGATTGCGATTGGAGAGGAATCCGGTAATCCTGAACAGATGCTTGCAAAACTTTCAGAATATTACGATACAGAAATCAAGAAGAACCTGGAACGGCTAACGAACTCGATTGGGCCACTGGTCATTTTATTGATGGGATTGTTGATCGGGTTTATCGCAGTGGCGATGATCCTCCCGATTTTTGAAGCCAGTTCATCGCTCGGAGGACAGTAAAGGAAAGCCAGAAAACCAGTGGGCATGTTTCAAATTTCTGAAAAAATGTGTTGACACTTGGCGTAATGCGTAATGCGTAATGCGTAACTAAGAGGTTCTTCTTACGTATTACGCATTACGCATTACGTTCTCGAAGTGTCAACAGTTTTCTGAAACATGCCGAGAAGGACAGCAAGAATGGATAGTGCTGATGTCCAAGTTGAGACCGCCACTCAAACCAAGAGTAGGCGGGAACAAGAATATACAGTTCGAGTCCAAGCCCAAGGGGGAGGCTTGGAAAAATCAGTTCCCATTAACCTCAAGCGACCTGTCACGGCTGCCGAAGCGATTGCGGCACTGCATCAGTTAAAAGCGTCTCTGAGCAAAGCAGATTTGAATAAAAGAGATGAAGCGTTTCAAAAGGCCGAAGTATGGATAAGGCGCGTGGCAGCAGGTGGATGAATTGGTCCCATAGGTAGTAAGTCCTTTCATAATCGCCAGTTTGAAGGAACAGATATAAGGGTTGATGTTGAAATCATTCGTGGTCCAATTAACCTCGTTCCGTGATAGCATGAGTTGATGGGTGAAGGAGACCTGGATATGGGTGATATGAAGTATATCAGAAATGATCTCAGACAGAGATTCACAGAGCTGGCTACAATTGAAGGTATAAGTGTAGTCGATGACAGAATCCTTCGGTATGGGCTTCCGTTTGAGGAGGATACGATTTTAACGAGTTGGATTTCCGATGACTTGAAAAAGGTCATGAGAGTCCAAGAATCTGACTATGGTGATGATGGCACATTCCAATTTGGCGGCTTCGTAGCAAAGGCCGGATTGGACTATGAATACAACGATTTATGCGTCATCGCTGTCTCTTCAAATGAAAAAGTCAGAGAGATATTTGAGCTTTATAAATTATGGTTCATTGAAGATAGCTCCCCAGAAGAAATATCAGGAATATTAGAAAGCTATTCAAAACGTTTGAACGAATCCTGTGTAAGCCAAAAGTCCTAATGCCTCATTTTTCACTCTACGACATCTATGGAGATAACGTTTGACACTTTACGCATTAGGCATCATGCTTCACGTTTTACATTTCAGGTATTACGGATTGTCAGTTGTCAATTCAACGGAGGTATAAAAATAATGTTAAAACGATTGAGAGTAGATGAATCAGGCATGACACTCATTGAAATCACGATTGTCATTGTGATTCTCGGATTGCTGGCGAGTTTTATCGCCCCGAGGGTATTGAGTGCGCCTGATAAAGCGAAGGTTGCGAAAGCGAAACAGGAGGTCGCCGCATTGGAAAACGCGCTGCAGATGTACTCGATCGCGGTGGGCACGTTTCCAACAACCGAGCAAGGCTTAAAGTCACTTTGGAAACCGCCGGAACCCCAACCTGAAAATTGGGACGGTCCTTATGTGACAAAGCCGAACTTCAAGGACCCGTGGGGACGTGATTATGTCTATGTGTCCCCCGGTAATCACGAGGGTTACGAGTATGACCTCTCTTCCCTCGGGAAAGATGGAAAAGAGGGGGGCGAGAGTTTTGATACCGACATCACCAACTGGGTTGAGGAGACAGAGTAGTCATACTCCCTTCAGCCTGAAAAGGGGGAGGGGCGAGTGAGTAATCAGGAAGGAAAGGAAGAATGGAAGGATGGAAGGTAATACGCAATACGCAATACGCAATACGCATCGCGCATCACGCACACGGATGCCGCATTCAAACGGCGGCTTCACGCTGATTGAAATCATGTTGGTGCTCACATTGATCACCATCTTGACCTCAATGATGGCACCCTCTTTGCGCGGCTTCGCAGCGTCAACCCGCTTGAAAACTTCCGCCCATGCCATTCGAGACATGCTCAACTTTGCGCGGGACATGGCAATTACAGAGCGGACAGCCTATCTTGTCGTGTTTGATCTGGATCGGAACCGCTATTGGCTTGCCTCCAGCGAAACCTTCGATATTGCAGCGCCCTCGACTTCTTCACTTGCCAGTTCATCGAGCACGGTCCGTCAGGCCAATCAACAAACGACAACACAGACCCGTTCTGAGACCAATCAATCAACACTGTCTCGCACCAGTACATTTCTCGGCGATCCACGGGGGTTGAGTCAGAATGTGAGTTTGTTGAACATAAGCACCAATCACAACTCACAGCCGAATCAAATGAATTCAGGGATTGATTATATCTACTTTTCCCCCACTGCATCCTCCGAAGACACCACGTTGTATATTCAAGACCGTCAGGGCAAAGCGATGTCCATTACGGTTGAAAGTGCCACCGGGCGCGTCCGCATTCAGGCAATCAGCCCCGATCAGAGCGAAGCGTTAGGGCATTAGTCACAAGTTAAGATTTTCTAGGAATTGTCAAGGGAAAAATTGCCAAGC
>CAZOAL010000086.1:0-31628 GCA_964577695.1 uncultured bacterium
GGGGGGGACATACGGTACTCCTTGAGCAATCAAGGAATCGCGGTGTCTACCCTATTAGAATGAGTTTCCTTTTGGATGGAGTACAAATCTTGTCTTGCATGATTTATCTTGATGCAGCTAATGACTGTTGTACCGAAACAGCAGGTCGTTCAACCACAGCGATGACATTTGCTGCCAACTGTCCTTGTCGAATCCGATTAAAAATTTGAGCAATGAAAGAAGCCGCTTTCAAGCTGTGACGAATAATACCATAAAATGGGCAAAGAATCAAACCCCTATTTGCAACATAGAGACGAACCCTATAGAAGTCAAGAGATTTTTGGAACATGCGTTATAAATTGGTATAAAATTGCAGATTTCCCGACAGAGGAATACATTTTTTGCTTGATTGAGAGAATCCATCCTGATAAAATGATAGGAGAGTTCGTTTTATGCTTGAGTTCACAAGTAACGATTAGAAAATAAACGCCACTTTCCGTTGAGCCGGGGGTGTACCCCGGCGATGTTTGACTGGGGTTAAATGAGGGTTGGTCATAATTCTCAGGGGAGGCAATCGTAGCCCAAGATTCTATCTTGGCCCTTACGCAAGGGACCAAGATAGAATCTTAGGCTACAACTCAACTGCTGGCGAATTATGACCACGCCTCGGTTAAATCCCAGTCAAACGTTCAAGAGATTTATTTAGGTACTTACATTCAATGGATTAAAATTAAAGAATCAGATTCACGCGTCCCATTTTACATCTCACCTTTTACCCATCAGGAGGCCCCCACTGGAAGCCAAATTACAAAAACTCAAAACCCGTCTCATAGAAATCGATGACCTGGGGTCCGCTGCCGCGCTGCTGCATTGGGACCAGTCAACCTACATGCCGCCTGGCGGGGCACCTGCCCGCGCCCGTCAGCTCGCCACGCTGGGCCGGCTCGCTCACGAGAAGTTCACTGACCCAGCCATCGGGCAGTTGCTGGAAGACCTGCGTCCCTACGAGGAGAGCCTGCCCTACGACTCGGACGAGGCGAGTCTCATCCGGGTTGCGCGGCGCGACTATGAGAAAGCGGTGAAGGTCCCGTCAGCGTTCGTAGCGACGCTTCGTAGCCACACGGCTGAATCCTACCAGGTTTGGACGAAAGCCAGGCCAGCGAACGATTTCAACGTCGTGCAACCCTACCTCGAAAAAACGCTTGACTTCAGCCGACAGCTCGCTGATTTTTTCCCCGGCTATGAGCACATCGCCGACCCTTTGATTCACTTTGCAGACGAGGGGATGAAAGCCTCAACCGTGCGCGCCCTCTTTGCAGACTTGCGTGAGCAACTGGTGCCCATCGTGCAGGCGATCACCGCTCAACCCGTCGCGGACGATTCCTGCTTGCGCCAAACCTTCCCTGAAGCACAGCAGTGGGCATTCGGGCTTGAGGTCATTCAACACTTAGGCTACGACCTTGGGCGTGGGCGACAGGACAAAACCCACCATCCGTTCATGACGAAATTTTCTCTCGGCGATGTGCGCATTACCAACCGCATCAAGGAAAACCACCTGAGTGAAGCGTTGTTCAGCACGATGCACGAGGCAGGGCACGCCCTGTACGAGCAGGGCATTCGGATGGATTTCGAGGGGACGCCACTTGCGGACGGGACGTCGGCGGGGGTTCACGAGAGCCAATCTCGCCTGTGGGAGAACATCGTCGGACGGAGTCGGGGGTTCTGGCAGTTTTTCTATCCCAAACTTCAAGCGGTCTTTCCTGATCAACTGGGGTCGGTGCCGCTGGATATCTTCTACCGCGCCATCAACAAAGTTGAGCTTTCCTTAATTCGCACGGACGCTGATGAGGTAACTTACAACCTGCACGTCATGATGCGCTTTGACTTCGAGTTGGCTCTGCTTGAGGGGAAACTCGCCGTGCGCGACCTCCCCGAAGCGTGGCGTGAGCGGTTCAAAGCGGACCTGGGCATCGCTCCACCTGATGACCGAGATGGCGTGCTACAAGATGTGCATTGGTACGGCGGCTCCATCGGCGGGTCGTTTCAGGGATACACGTTGGGCAACATTTTGGGCGCGCAGTTCTTCGAGACCGCTTTACTGGTGCATCCGGAGATTCCCACCCGGATTGAATCGGGGGAGTTTGGCACCTTGCACGGCTGGCTCAAGGAGCACATCTACCAACACGGAAGCAAGTACACTGCGCCAGAACTGATTGAGCGCGTCACCGGCGGTCCCTTGAGCATTGCGCCCTACATCCGCTATCTGCGGACAAAATATGGGGAGTTGTACAGGTTATAGATGACGTATGGCGTGATGCGTGAAACGTGAATAAAATTAAGGAGGATTTTTATGCTTAACTCAATCAGAAGTTCCGATATACAAGCTGTCTTTGACCAGGCCCGCTTCCCCCGTACCCGGCGCGTTAAAGTTGGGGGCAAAACCGTGGCTATTCCCACACCATTCCCTTCACCGGCAGACTGGCGGGATAAGTGGATTTACTTCCTGCTCGTGGATCGTTTCAATAATCCAGCGGCACCGCCTCGACACCTCCCGTGGGATGGCGAGCACGGTGTCTTTCAGGGCGGCACGTTCAACGGCATCAGGGCGCAACTGGGGTATCTTCAGGAGCTCGGAGTCGGCGCGATCTGGCTTTCGCCGGTGTTGAAGAATTGCCAATATAACCCCTTCACCTATCACGGCTATGGGATTCAGGATTTTTTGCAGGTGGATGCACGCTTTGCCTCAGACCCAGAAGCGGCAAGAGCGAATCCACGACTGGCGGAGGGCGAGTTGCGCAATCTGGTCAATGAAGCCCACGCTGGCGGCATTTACGTCATTTTCGACATTGTGCTCAATCACGTTGGCGATGTTTTTGAATATAAAGGTCATGGTGCGGACGCCCCCTGGAGTGACCGCCCCTACCCGATCTATTGGCGCGATGAGAAGGGCGAGGGAAATCCGGCTTGGACTGAATCACCCACTGACCCCAAATTACCAGCCGATGCTGCGGTTGGTCCTGCAGAGATTCGCCGCAATGAGTTCTTCCGGCGGCAAGGGGTAGGCGGCGAATCCGGCGGCGACTTTTACTCGCTCAAGGAGCTGGTCACCGATTTCCGGGAGGGGGGCTATTATCCAGTGCGCGACATTTTGATTCGGGCATATCAATATCTCATCGCCAAATACGATGTGGATGGATTGCGGATTGACACCTTAAAATTTATTGAACCGGATTTCGCTCGGGTTTTTGGGAATGCCATCCGTGAATTTGCGTTGAGCATCGGGAAGAAAGATTTTTTCACCTTCGGCGAGGTGTATGACAGCGAGGAGAAAATCGCTCGATTTGTTGGCCGCAACGCCATCGAAACAGGCGATTTGACCGGCGTCGATGCCGCCCTTGACTTTCCGCTTTTCTACAACCTCCCGGGCGCAGTGAAAGGGATGCTCGCACCAGTCCAAATTGTCAATATGTTTGAACGGCGCAAACAGGTGCAACGCGGTATTATCAGCTCGCACGGAGAGGCAAGCAAATTTTTTGTAACTTTTCTTGATAACCACGACCAGGACACTCGCTTCTATTACCGTGACTCTAGCCATCCGACTCGGTATGATGATCAACTCACTTTAGGCACCTGCTGTCTGTTCGCGCTGCAAGGCATACCGTGTCTGTATTACGGCACCGAGCAGGGACTTCACGGGGCCGGCGGGACGCCTGAAGCCGTGCGCGAATCGCTGTGGGGAAAGCCGGACGCATTCGATTGCAGTCAGCCATTTTACCGCGCAGTTCAGCAACTGACCACAGTCCGCAATCGGCAACCCGCCCTGCGCTATGGCCGCCAATACTTTCGCCCTATTTCCGGTAACGGCGTCCATTTTGGCATTTCTGATTTCCCCGCGGGCGTGCTGGCATTCTCACGGATTCTGAATGACCGCGAGGTAGTGGTCATCGCCAATACAAACCCCCAAAATGCCTGGACCGGCGAGGTGATTGTCGACTTTGCTATCAACCCCGTGGGTTCGGCTTACGGTATCTTGTTCAGCAATAAAAGTGGGGCTGCCAATCCCGGCCCGGTGGTTGAAAAACCGGCAGGCGGCGTGGAGATTCACGAAATTGATGGCACCGTGACACGAGGCCCAATACGGGCCGTCCGCGTGGAATTGCAGCCGATGGAAATCCAGATTTGGGGAAGAACGGAGTAGATGCGCTCGTTCCTTTTTTCACAAGACCCAGCGTGGGGAAGGAATGGAAGGATGGAAGGTTGGATGGAAGTGCCCGCTTCCATCCTTCCATTCTTCCATCCTTCCATACAAAAAGTGCCAACACATTTTTCAGGAAGTTTGAAACATGCCCAAGGATTTTATGATATGAGACAATTCAGCATCCAATCGCTTATCCTCATCTCTGCTTTATGGCTCTCCGCTTGTGGAGGGATTCAGTTGGTTGATATTCCCAAAAGTTCGGCAGCCCTCAATCTTTCAAAGGCGCAACAAGCGACGGTTGAACCCAAAATCGCGTTAATCCATGACATCGTCGAGGATTATGAGTTTGAAAAACATGAACTGGAGGCGGACTATCTTCGTTATAGAAACCATGTCAACTTAACTCGATTGGGCCGATACGAAGGGCGGAGGTCAGGCGATAGCGTTATACGAGAACAGAATGAACTGAGGACGAAGGCCAGAAATTTCGCGATACAGCGGAAGGCTTACGCCAAAGAAATCGCGGGTTTAACCGACGAGATTAAAGCCAATCTCAGCGATGAACAACTTGCTGTGTTTGAAGGGCTCAAACAACCGGAACTTGAACTTCCCGATTTATTCAAAAAGCCCGCTTACAACGAATTTGCGCATATTCCCGGCACACGGGGGGCAAGGCCTGATGATTTTTGAATGCGCATGATTGCGGGTGCGTTGAATTGATGAGAACTGATGGAACAGGACACGGGAATTTTAGGTTGACATCGTATCCAATAGGGTGATATAGTTTACTCAATTTTGGGGTTCCGGTAATCGCTTGAGTTTGACAAACCAGATTGGTTGTTAACGTCGCACCATGCAATCCGTTGCTCCCAATAGTCCCTAAATCTATTGAAAAATATTCATAGACATGGGGCTAACAGTGGGCTTGAGACCAATTTGCCCCAAGCAGCAGTTAGATCGGTCATCACACCGACAGATGTGATTCCAGTCGGTCGCAAAGCCGAGCGGCTTGTGAAAGAGGAACTTTCACTGCCGCTCTCCGTCTGTGGTCTCGTATTAAGGGTAGCCGAAAGGTGAAGGTGTGCGAGGCGTCAAAAGCCGATTTAACAGTCACGAGGAGTATTTCACTCCACCTCACAGGAGGTCTTAAAGGACATGATGTGAGGAATGGCTCGCCATAAGGCGAGCCATTTAATCTTTTACAATTTACAATATTTTACAATATTTTTCTGTAAAAAATAGATTCGTTTATTATACCTCACTTGCTTATCTGTCCCTCATTTGCTGTGCTCACCAAAATTGCCAGAACCGCAGTTTGCTGCCCCTAACAACTAATAGCTTGTTTCCTTCTTCGTTGGGCTCAGTGATACGCCTATCAATATTGATGGGTAAGAACGCCCATGAGGCAAAACGTTAAAATGTGTAAATCCTTCGTCCCGATCGAAGATCCGGAGACAAGTTCTGCAAATGGATTTTGGAAGGGAATAGAAATTTGCCTGAAGTTACAATAATACGACTTTTTTCACTTAGACTTCCGAAGTTTGACACTAAACCTTTGACTTTTTAGGTTCCTCACGGGTTCATATCAGATCTGAATCAACGTGTCTATTGAAACTTCGGAAGTGTGGTTCTCACTTGCGCTTCATAGCTGAAAACATCGTAACAATAATTGTCAATAAAACCTGGAAAAGAGGAACTTAAATGGCGAGAATAGATGGGCGCAAGCCGGATCAGTTGCGCCCTGTCACCATAACTCGGAATTATATTAAACAAGCGGAAGGTTCTACCCTGATTGTTGTTGGAGATACAAAGGTCATCTGCACCGCATCGGTAGAGGACAAACAACCGCGTTTCATGCGTGAACAGCAGATCCGAGAAAAAGGATGGGTAACGGCGGAATATTCCATGCTGCCGCGCTCGACTTCAGAACGGATGCAGCGCGAAGTGACACGCGGCTCGCTCGGCGGGCGAACCCAAGAGATTCAACGGTTAGTTGGACGTTCTTTGCGGGCGGTCATAGACCTCCATGCGCTCGGCGAACGCACCCTCTGGATTGACTGTGATGTGATTCAAGCGGATGGGGGGACACGGACCGCGTCGATTACGGGCGCGTTTATCGCCCTGTGGGACGCCTGTCAGTGGCTCATGAATCGGGGGATAATCACAACCTTTCCCATCCGTGACAATGTGGCGGCGACCAGCGTTGGCATTATCAATGAAACGCCCATGCTGGATCTCTGCTATGCGGAGGACTCCACGGCTGCGGTTGATATGAATATCGTCATGACAGGGACAGGTAAGTTCATCGAAATACAGGGAACAGCCGAGGAAACCCCATTTTCTATGGAAGAATCGGATCAACTGTTAGCGCTCGCTGTGAATGGAATTCAAAAACTCATTCGGCTCCAAAACCGCATGCTGATAGAGAAACTCAATGAAGCTAGTCTTGGCAACCCGTAATCGTGGAAAAGTACGAGAGCTCGATGAAATGCTAAGGGATAGAAAAGCGATCGAACTCCTGTCGCTTGCTGATTTCCCTGATGCGCCAGATGTCATCGAATCCGGCAAAACCTATCAGGAAAATGCCATTCAAAAAGCAACGGTCATCGCCCAATATACCGGGTGTTTAACCCTTGCTGATGATTCTGGCTTAGAGGTGGATGCGCTTGATGGTGCACCCGGCATTCATTCTGCACGCTATGCAGGTGAAAATGCTTCCGATGCGGACCGGATTGCAAAGCTACTTGACGCACTCAAAGACGTGCCTGATGAGCGACGGACCGCACGTTTCAAATGTGCGATTGCCCTCGCTGACCCTTCCGGTCACCCCCAGGTTGTCGTTGGTGTTTGTGAAGGGCGGATGATTCGTGCCCCGCGCGGCAGTGGTGGGTTTGGCTATGACCCGGTTTTCGTTCCATCTGGCACCAATCAAACCTTTGCGGAGTTGGGGGAGGGTGTGAAGAATCGAATCAGCCATCGAGCGAGGGCATTGGAAATGGCGAGAGAACTGCTATTTGATGCAGGAGGGTACGATGAAGTACAGTGTCAAACTTGAAAAAACTGAAGAAGGTTATGCGGTTTGGTGCCCTGGATTGCCGGGGTGTTGGTCTCAGGGTAATACTGAAGAAGAAGCCCTTGAGAATATTAAAGATGCCATAGAGACATATTTAGCAACGGTTGAGGAACTTCTGAAGGATAAAACCACTCGTTTTGTTGAGGTGCCAGCGTAGCCATGCCGAAGTTCCCAGGGGTATCTCACCGTCGCGCTGTCAAGGCGTTTAATAAAGCGGGGTTTTGGGTTCTCCGCCAAGGTAAGCATATCTCAATGACCAACGGTGACCGAATTATCACTATTCCTCGCGCCAATCCCATTAACGCCTTCACAATGGGCGGAATCATCAAAGACGCAGGGCTAACTGTCGAGGAATTCAAGAAACTACTCTAAGCCTGTCTGAATCGAAAGCTTGAACTTGTTTGGGGACTTTCCCCTCAACAAGTTGAGGCATCCATGGATTTTTCGGAGAGGCTCTAAAGGACTGCCAGGAGAGGCTAATGAAGCAAAAAAAACTGATACCATTATGTCGCCCATGGATGGATGAAGCCGAGATTGAAGCGGTGAGCGAAGTGCTTGCCTCCAGGTGGATTAGCACTGGGCCTAAAACGGCGGAGTTTGAACGGCGGTTTGCAGAATATGTCGGCGCGAAGCACGCTTTGGCGGTCAGTTCCTGCACAGCGGGGTTACATCTGTCGCTGGTTGCCGCAGGAGTTGAGGCGGGCGATGAGGTCATTACCACGCCGTATACATTCACCGCAACGGCGGAAGCCATCGGTTACACCGGTGCCAGGCCAGTTTTCGTCGATATTCATCCGTTGACCTTGAATATTGATGTCAATCAGATTGAAGCGAAAATCACCCCACGCACGAAAGCCATCGTTCCCGTTCACATCGCGGGATTGCCCTGTGATATGGACGCCCTCTTGGAAATCAGCCGACGATACAATCTGGCTCTCATTGACGACGCGGCGCATGCGGTCTCAGCAGAATATCAGGGACATCGAATCGGTGCTATCGGTGACCTCTCCGCTTTCAGTTTTTACGCCACCAAAAACCTGGCGACAGGTGAAGGCGGGATGATTACGACTAACGATGATTATTTCGCATCAGTCATCAAACCCATGCACTATCACGGCATCAGCAAAGATGCCTGGGCGCGTCAGAGCGAGCGGAGCGTTTGGTACTACGAAGTCACGATTCAGGGCTACAAATACAACATGACCGATATTCAAGCGGCGATGGGATTGTGCCAGCTTATGAAACTGGAAAAGCAACTTGAAATCCGCCGAAAGTACGCCCACATCTACGAGGCCGGCTTGGGTGAACTGCCCGAAATCGTGACGCCGACTGAGCAAGCAATCATCCGCCACGCGTGGCACCTCTATATTATCCAACTCCGCACCGACGCGCTCAAAATCAGTCGCGATCAATTCATTGAGCAGATGCGCGAAGCAAACATCGAATGCGGCGTCCACTACATTCCTTTGCATCTTTTCCCATTTTATCAGAAACGATACGGCTATCAGGAAGGAGATTTCCCCGCTGCTGAGTCTGCCTTCAAGCGTGTCGTGACCTTACCGTTGCATCCCGTTCTGACCGAAGAAGACATTTACGATGTGATTGACACGATCAAGGACATCCTGGCGCGTTAAGGGACGCGGAAAGAATAAAATATGGCATGTTTCAAATTTCCGCTAAAATGTGTTGACACTTTTGGATGGAAGGATGGAAGGTTGGAAGGATGGGGGAAGACCAGTCCTCCAATCTTCCATCCTTCCATCCTTCCAATCACACAGAGTGTGTGCGCTTTCTGAAACATGCCCGTTTACACCGTTGCGGTCGCCTCCTCGCGGGTATCGACTTTGCCACCTTCTTTGTCTTTGAGTTTCTGCAACACTTCTTCTGCGTCTTGCCGACCCACTTCACCGTAGTTTCTTAACTTCTCGCACGCTTCACGCGCTTTATCATACTCGTGCAGTTCAAAATAGATAGTCGCCAGGTTCTTGTGCATCTCCCTGAAGACCCCCGGCCAGTTGCGTTCCGGCTCCATGTTGACCAATTGCGTTGCTTTCTCGATTGCATGATTCACAATCTGGTCAAGCGCTGCTTTCTCATCCGCGGGAAAGCGGCTCACATCCTCACGATTCTCCTGCATTTTCTCAACTCGCTCATTGTATGCGCGCAATTTATTAATTGCTTTGTCGCAATCGTTATAAGTCTTTTCAATACTGACTGCGCCATCAAAAATCTTTGAGAGAAAATTCCATTTCATATACAACCTCCGTTTTGAAAATGAAGTTGTAAGCGTTCAGAGGGTCAGCCAGAAACCGAGTTTTTGAACCGTCACAAACCCGAATTGAGGCGATCAATGGGTTTCCGGTGCGACAGTGTTATTTTCCTCTTATGAAAAACTCGGTTTCTTTGGCCCTCGGCTGAACGATTACATGAAGTTTATCTGACTCCTATGGCTGTGAGTGCCCTGGAATTTGGGCTATAAGCGAAGGGATACCACTCATAATAATCACCGTAAGAATAGTACGGATTTTTATTTTTATACCAGGATGTGTCTGTATGAATCCCCTCAAACGATTCCATTTCCAACTGGCCGCCAACCATTTTGCCTGAAACGGCAATCGACTGTTTCTTTTTTCGAGCGGACGCAGCCATTTGAAGCATAGATCGGATGCGAGGTTCATTTTCAAAATTGATAATCTCTATACATCTAACCCCGTTGACAACAAGCGTCCACTGTCCCGCGCGCCAGGGAGTTGGCGGCAAAAAATCATGGTGTTGCGGTGCCGCCGGAAGGCCTGCAATTGATACGCGCTGCCCTTCATAGCGATTCAATTGTGCGCTCAGATTATTGGCTGTTATGGATTGATAAGCCCTTCCGCAACCCAACGAAATGATAAAGGACAAACATAGAAAGGGCATAATCGTTGTGAATTTCATGGTTGTAACCTCCTCGTAGTATAACCGATGTGCTAAATAAGATAGGACTTACGCATTTCATCGAATTCTTGAATCCTGCATCTTGAATCTGGCATCAGGATTCTTTGTTTGACTCATGGATAAACCGCAGTTGTCTGGTTTCGCTTTCTAACCTGCGAACTGCCTCCCTGTAATACTTCTCGTTTATCTCGAAACCGATGAATTTCCGGTTCAGGTTTCGACATGCTATCGCAGTCGTGCCGCTGCCAATAAATGGATCAAGCACAACCTGATTTTCAATGGTTGTGAGCCGAATTAGATACTCTATCAGACCCACCGGCTTCTGTGCTTCATGTGACCTTTCTTCGTCGGCGCGGAAACCGATCTCCAGGATGTTCGTTGGGCTTCTGCCATCAATGAGGCATGCGTCGATATTCATTGCGCCGACTTCATTTTCGATGATATTATCAGTAATCGTTTTTTCGTAAGGCTTGAACATCCATGCGATCGGTTCATAGATCGGTGCTAAATTGCCAATTCGCCATCCCTTCCATTTTTCAGCAAGGTCTCGTTCGCTCCTTCTATTGAGCACAATCTCAATACGTTGACTGCGGTGATGGGCTGACGGCTTTTTCCAAATAAGCATATCTCGGAGCAGAAAGCCAACCTCTTCGAGTGCAACAATCGCTCGATGAATGGTTCGACGCGCGCCAAATATAAATAAACTGGCTCCATCTTTCATGATTGGGTAAACCATTTGGGCCCATTTGGAGCACCATTCTTGATATTCCCTGACAATGTTTCGATCCGCGGCATTCCAGCCGTTGATAGGTTTCCCTCTTCGCTTAAAAGCCCCCTTGCCCACTTGGGCAGGCGACTGGCCAAGATAGGCAGAATTTGTATTATTGTGCAGGACATCCCAATCATCCAGACCGATACCGTAAGGAATATCAGAGATAAATAGATGGACGGAATTGGGAGGGATACGCGGAAGATGGTCTAAACAGTCGCCTAAAGTGATTTTATCAAGGAATTCATCCATTTTTCTACACCACCAGGTTTTCTATGGCTCTCCTTATTGTTTAAATCTGGCATCGTTCTTCCGAGTCGGATTTTGGTCTATAGCAGCCAGCCGCGCTCAAGTCCGAACCGTATTCCGCTTTCCCAATCTGCCGTGAGATGTTTTCTCACCGCTTCAAACAAGTGCCATACAACATTGGGGTCAATCGGATTTTTGACATAGGTTGGCTCAAATCTAAATTCTCGATCCGTGTTCCTTTGCTTGCGGAAAACGTAAATTTGATCAACCTTGTACTTTCGTAAATTAATCGCTTCTGTGAGTTTCAGCCATTCCATGACCACAATGTAAAGACTATTCGGATTTCTGGCTTTCAGTTCCTCTGCTGCCCGCGATGCTCCCTCCAGCATAGTTTTATCAAGGTACGTTTTGCATTCGATAACGATGGCTGGAACATCGAACAGGTGCGTTTCACTTTCGCCTTTACCCTGAGCGTTATATCGAGCAGATGGCTCTGAAACTCTGGATGCTTCGTCGCTGATTCCTTCATGTAACTCAATCCGTAGTCGGGCTTCAACAGTTACACCTATCACAAAATCATGGTCTTTGCGTTCGATACTAACGTATGGACGGTCTATCATGGCTTTGTAGTTGGGCGGCGCAAAAAAGATGTCCTTGAACGTGTGAGATTTTCCAATGAGGGCCCGATTGCCAAAATCGCTCACAAGACCATGGAACAGATAGTAGAGAAATTCCTCCAGCACTGATGAATGCAGGTTTGAGCGTGAGTCAAATTGTTCAGCATATTTCTGTCGGTCAAGAAAGGCCTTGTATTCTTCAAGCAGTTGAACCCGTTGGGCAACAATACCCTGGTCAGAGTTGTCCGGTATCGATTTGGGGCCAATCAATTGGGTATTGGCAGCATGCCATGTGTCATATTTGGCACGGATTTCGGCAAGATATGCCCTGCTTACAGGGTCTTGATATTTGGTGCGATGCTGTTCCTTCTGCGCTAGATTTGAGCCATGAACTAACATGGACTGATTACCTTTCGTAGATGCTTTGCTATAGCCTTTGCCAAAAGCGGGGGCACTGCATTTCCGATCTGGTTGTATTGGCAAAGGTGCTTTTCTTCGAGTCGGCCTTCCCTTTGAAGAAGCCTGTGCGAGACGACTGTTTTCTTTCCCATAAACCGATAACTATCGGGGAAGGATTGAATCCGCGCTCCTTCACGCGCAGTGAGGTTTCTATGCTGGAATGGGTGGATAAAATTGGCGTAAAACGAAGCCGCTATCGTGTGTGATGGTTTATAAGGATAGAGACGACGATTATTTTGGTCGTAGCATGTTCGTGATATTTTTCCGTTGCTGTTTCGTTTCCGCGCCCGATGCACCTCTGGCACATCTGAACTTGACTCGCCCCAACCGATGTGTTTGAACCGTTCAACCAGTCGCTTCGAGTGTTGCATAGCGACATGATTGAAAAGCTTCTCCTGTTCTCCTCTCGCCCAGCGCTGGTATTCTGTGTTCGGGCTGATAGTATAAGGTTGTTCCTCTTCACCTTCACCCGCTTCAAGTTTTGGAAAATCAGAGATTGCATCCCACAATGAAACAGCGGGAAGCAAACCGTCACAGTCTTTGAATAGCCTGATTTGTGCCTTGGTCGTTTTCTCCTCTGACACTGAATAGGTTTTGGGAGGGGGAGCTATTTTTTCCACTCCGACGCGATTTCCTACGATAAAAATACGCTCTCGTGTTTGCGGCACACCATACTCTGCCCCATTGAGCAGCCACACTTCAACAGAATATCCGAGATGGATGAACGTTTTGAGAATGATGTCTATCACTTCTTCACCGTTTGAGTTTCGTCGTGATAGAAGCCCTTTCACATTTTCCATGACGAAAACTTGTGGATTCAGGCACTCAACCCAACGGGCAAAATCCTGAAATAGATTATTTCGTGGGTCATTCGGAGACTTTTGTGCCGGGCCAGCGATACTAAAACCTTGACAGGGCGGCCCCCCAATGATGATGTGCGGCAAATCAGAACAAGCCCCACGGATTTCATCCGGCGTTCTAAAGTGTCGGATGTCTTCCTGAATGACTTTCATGCCGGGATTATTTATCTGAAGCGTTTCGGCAGCCCACGCATCAATTTCAAGTGAACACGTCACTTCATATCCAGCCAGATGAAAGCCAAGCCCAAAGCCGCCTGCTCCGGCGAATAAATCAATGACTTTGATTTTATTCGGGCTGGTATTCATAATCCTCTCTGATATAGTAATGTCGGTTGAATTGTATTGAAACCTCTACTCAAATCTCACTCCATCCGAACTTCGCGCCCACTCTTCGCAGAGGCGTAGAGGGCGTCCATGATGCGTTGCCCACAGAGGGCTTCCTCCGGCTTCACAAGCGGCTGTCCCCCGTTGCGGATGCAATCTACAACATTGGCAATCAAGCGATCATGGCCGTTCCATTCGCCCGGCAACTCAGGCGTCACGTCGATTGCTTGACCCTGTTCGTTGACTTCGTAGGCGCGATACGGGTCAAAATGAATCTCCCCATGCGTCCCAACAACATCCGCGCCGCGTCGATTTGCGAGGGCAAACCAATCGGCTTCAATCTGAAGGGCAACACCATTTTGGAAGCGGACAAATCCCACCGCGAAATCCTCAACGTCAGGCAAATCCTGTCGATTCGCCCACTGCGCCTGGTATGCCGAATTCTTATAGAATTTCTGGCAGGTCATGCCGCTGACAGCAATCGGATTTGGAAAACCCATGAGCCACAATACAAGGTCAAGGGAATGAACGGCTGAATTGATGAGCGCCCCTCCCCCGCTGAATCCATCCAGATGATGGACGCTATAGCCCGGAATCGCCGGATGTGTATAACAAACGCGGCCAAAATAAGCCTCGCCCAACCGCCCCGAATCGACAAAACCCTTGAGGGCTTGCGCTTGAGGCTCATACCGTTGGTTGAAGACAATTGTCAGAAGTCGCCCCGCCTTTTGGGCGGCGGCGATCATCGCGCTCCCCTCACCAGCCGATTTCGCCATTGGCTTTTCGCAGATGACGTGTGCACCGCGGGCAAACGCTTCAATCACAGCCTCAGCATGAAAATACGGGGGCGTACAGATGGAAACCAGATCGGGCCGTTCACGGTCAAGCATCTCTTGATAATCGGTATAGACCGTGGGAATACTGAACGTCTCTGCAACCGATTTCGCGCGTTCAGTATCTGGGTCCACAGTGGCAACGATTTCGACATTTTCTAATCCACGATATGCCGGAAGATGTCGCCCGCAAGCAATGGCACCACTTCCAATCGTGGCAACACGGAGTTGGGTCATATCTTATGGATCCTTTTCAAGAGAGCAAGTGATAAGTCCCTGGACTCCAATTTTCACATATTGGTTCAAACGGGAGTAAGAAACCGAGTTTTTCTGAAAAACTCGGTTTCTATGCCTCCCAATCGAGTTTTTCAATGGCAGCCGCGAGAATTTCCGCGTGGTCAAACGCTAAGGGTGGGAGGCTGGCGACAGAAAACCAACGCGCATCGGCTGCATCAGAGCCTGCGATGAGGCGGACCCGTTCCGCATCAATAAGCCCGTAGTAAGCGATGGTGATGACTCGCCCGCGCGGGTCACGGTGCGGGTCGCCGAACGCGCCCAGTTGAGTCAATTGGACATCGGAAAGCCCGGTCTCCTCACTCAATTCACGACGCGCCGAACCCTCCAAAGACTCGTCCATCTCAATGAACCCCCCCGGAAATGCCCAATGGTCTTTGAATGGCGGATTTTTGCGTTGAACGAGCAAGACTTTTCGCCCGACCAAATCGTCAGCGAAAAGGAGAATATCAACCGTGACAGCCGGGCGCGGATACTCGTAGGTATACATAAATGACTCCACTTGGGAGGAAAGAGACGATATTGAATGAGAGTACGCCGAAGTTTTCAGCCGTTCATCAACCTCTTGTTGGGCAAAGCTTGATATGTTCAGGTCGGTCTTTTCGACATGTTTCAAATTCCCGGAGAAATGTGTTTACGTTTTGCATGGAAGCGCTTGTCCCTTCACTGCGTTCAGAGCTTGCCCCCCGAGGAATCGGCCTGCCCCGATCCCTTGGGGAGCAGGCCGATTCCTCGGGGCTCTTGAGCGAAGCAGAGGAAGGGAAGAAAAGGAAAGGAATGAGTACATGAATTCAAGGATACGAGGATACAGGTTAATTACAGCCCTGTATCCTTGTATCGCTGACCACGTTAAAACCTTGATTTCAGTTTGCCCCAGGTAGTTGCGAGTTTACCCGCTGGCTTGACCGCAGTGGGAGAGCCAATCGTCAATCGAAGGTAGATGTCATCTGCGACATCATTTGGACCCGCCCAAACCCAATAGGCTGTTGAGTCTGGATTGTTCAAGACTTTTCGCATCTCGGCGGCACCAAACCCCCAGATGCCACTGCCGAATTGATCTAGCTGGGTCGCATTCTCCCATTTGCTGTCATCAAAATCGATCTTCTCCCAACCGTCTTTCCGCTGATCGATTGGCACGCCGGCGTTGGCTTTCCACGTTTTGTCCGATCCGAAGTAGGTCCCATCATCAAGGATGACATCGGCTAACGCGCCACCCCGTCCAGCGGCACCGGGTTCTGCGTCATGCACATAAATTGCCATGACAGCAAACCCCTTTGACAGATTAAACTCAGAAACGGTTGCTACTTGCCAGTTATTTCCTTCAGCAACCTTTTCACCGTTGATAAAGGCGACCCACGAGTTATCCCCGTTGACACGTAGTTTTGCAGCCCAGATGCTTGAAGTCAGCGTGAGCAAAAGTACACCTGTTGTTACAAGAAATCGTTTCATTGGTTACAATCCTCCTTAAATTAGTTTGGTTTTGTTACATTCAAAATCCCCCCCACCCCCCTTTGAAAAGGGGGGAAGGGGGGATTTGTAGCCCAACTTTCTAAGTTGGCAGAACTCGGTCTAACCAGAATAGAATCTTGAGCTACAAGAAAATCTAACACAGTATATGGGAAGTTAATAGGTTGTCTTAATTTTTCCCCACGATGTCGCGAGTTTTTCCTGGGGCTCGACAGCAAGCGTGCCGATGGTATAGCGGAAATAAACTTCATCTGCAGCATCATTGGGCCCCGCCCAAACCCAATGGGCAAGGCAGTCTGGCTTTTGAAGTATGACGCGCATTGCGCCCGCGCCAAATCCCCAAATTCCCCCCCCAAACTGCTCATATTCCATGGGCTCTACCCATTTCTTGTCGTCGAACTTGGGCTTCTCCCAGCCATCTTTGCGCTCCCCAATCGGTTTTCCGGCGTCGCTCTTCCAGCCGGGCCATGTGTCCTTCTTATCGCCTTTTCCATCACTGGTGCCGATGTAACCGCCATCGTCCAGGATGATGTCCGCGAGAAAGCCGCCTCTGCCGGCAGCGCCCGGTTCAGCGTCGTGGACATATACGGCAACCACCGCAAACCCACTCTTGATTGGGAACTCAGAAACGGTTGCCACTTGCCAGTTATTTCCTTCAGCAACTTTTTCTCCATCCACAAAAGCGATCCATGTGTTGTCACCGCTGACGCGCAACGTCCCCTTCTTGGGAGCGGCGTCTGCGGTTGGTACCAATACCAGGGCGACACTCAACAAGAGCGTAGCCGTTAAATAGACTAAAATTCTTTGCATTGTAATTTCCTCCTTGGTTAAAATTAGGAATTGAGCGTTCATGATTAATTCTCTCCTTTCAGAAATTTGATAGAGTCGTTAGGCACTCCACCCTTTATGTGGAACGTTGTGCCAAAAGCTGACGCAATCTTTCTAATTCGGTTTCTAATTCCGCAACTTATGGAACGGTTGGTCACACAGTAGAGCGTAGACGATATTTTATCATAATCCCCTTTGTCACGCAACCTTTTATCACAGCGACATCCCCCCTGATTAACTGATAAAACCGTGTGAAAAACAGGTCTGACGTGTCCTTGATGGGTTGGTATATAACAGCGAATTGGATGGATTTATCGAATTCATGATAAGACTTCCGAAGTTTCAGAAAACTTCGGAAGTCTGGGAAGCAGATTTATCGAATTCAATTCGTTTCCTCCCTTTAATTCGTTGTTATCCAGTGTTAATTGGGGAAAACGCGATACATCGGAATATCAAGGATGACACCGATGAGACTGAAAATGCACCCACTCACATAATCCCCCAGGAGCAGTCCGATGAAAAAGGGCATCGCACGGCGGTAAGCGCGAATGCCACCGTATTGGAGGATGGACTTTTTCAACGCCCACGAAACACACATCGGCATCCAGATAAGGTCGATGATGAAGCTATGCCCAACCGCGTAACCGATGGGGTGCAGGGGCCACCACAAAAAGTGAGTTCGGAGAAGCATGAGCAGGAAAGTTCCCAGTATACCGCCCACGATATAGGGGATGCTGGCGAGGTCGCTTTCGCTGGGATAGTCTAACCATGAGCGCAGCAATCGATAGGGAATCAACCCCATGTTAGTCCGCCATAGATTGACATGGGGCGTGCCAGCCCCCTTGACATAGTACATCCGAAGGACATTCCAGTACGCGGCAATAATGCCCACAACCGTTGCAAGTAAAATCGCCACGAACATCGATTGGGGACGTATCCCCGCCGCCCGTGCGATTCGGAAACCCTCAAGTTGGTGCGGCATCACGGCACATCGGTAATCGAGATTGAACCATTGCAGGTATGTGAGAACCGTGAGGCTGTTTGGATTCAGGGCTCTTGAGCCAGCAAGCTTCACGAGTAGGCTTTGCGGATTGATATAGGGGCCAAAATGCCAGATTGCGCCACCTTCGGCACGGATGCGCGTCAACCCAATCATGTACAGCAGAAACAGGACAAAAAAAATCACAGCCACGATGAAGTTCATCCCAGCCAGGCGACAGAAAGCGACCATAAAGCCAAACCCACCGATCAAGCCAAGCCACGCATAACGGTCGTGAATCGGTTCACCTTTGCTCTCCCTCTGGGAGAGGGGTTGAGGGTGAGGGCAACCGCGCCACGCCCTTTTCATCGTTCCAGCGAGGTGCGCTCTTCCCATCCACAACGTCATCAATGCAACCCCGAGCCAAGCCCCCACGCCCTGCTCTGCGATTGCAGGATAACGCGCCGTTGCACCAGCACCGCCTGTGCCAATCATCGCCGCAATGACCTGTTGGCCCTTGCGAAAGAGAAAAAAGAACCAGCAACTGAAGGAGACATCAAGGGGAATAAAGTAGGTAAGACCGATGACGCAGGGATGGAATGCAATCGGGAACCAGCCGATGGCGTTCCACGGCCTTTCGGTGAACAGATAGCCGATGTCGAAAGGCTTCACTTTGATGTAAGGGAGCTGGGGGTAGTAGTATTGCAGGGTGTTGTTGGTCTGGATGGAGGCCGCGATCAGAAATCCTATCCACAGGTAACGGTTCTTCAGGTAATCCGTGAAACGCCGCTCGCGCAAACTCATCTCAACTGGTAGTGTTGTGATGGGAAACGAAAGTTGCTCCTGCTCAAGCCACCGTTTCCGAATGAGCAAGTTTGCGCATAGCATCATCCACAGTAACACCAGCGTGAAGATGCTCCACGTCAGAATGGGAGTCGCCCACACCTGGAGATGGTCGGCGCGGTAAAAAGTCGATTCGCCGAGATAGAGAGCGGTAATCGCTTCTTTGCTCTGTGGGACCATCCAACTGGGAATCGCCGGGTAAAAATCGCTCCACGCATTCTCAGGGGTTGCGTACCAGTAGGGGTTACAAAGTGCCGTCACCAGAAAGCCAAACATGCCGATCCCGTTAATGCTCATGCCGATCGTGAGCATCACATAGATCGTCAGCATCTCCGCGCCGGTGAGGGCTTGACGAGGGAGCGCCTTTTCTAAAAAGACATTCAGCAATACCAGGAGAAACAGGACAAAGACGGCACCGATCAGGAGTGATGTCGACGTAATTTCGGTGACGCCCGTCACCATTTCCGAATTAGAGACCCAGAAGGAAGCCAAAGGGATGAGTAACAATCCAATGAATACAGCACGTTTGGTCATTGCGCACCTCGTCGATTCATAAAGACAGTATATCACTCCTTTGAGGCGCTGTCAACCTTCCAGAATCTCTGATTTGGAAGTTGTATTTTACGAATCAAGCCCTTATATCCCAATCCTTCAGGTTTGGGATATAAGGGCTTCTCCTTGTTTTAACAGAATTAAGCACTTGCAGATATCCACTTAATGTGGTATCATATCTGCATGATTAAAGCCTTTAAGTACAGAATTTATCCTAAAAAATCTCAGCAATCCAGACTCAATCAAACGCTGGATGAATGTCGCTGGTTGTATAATCATTTGCTTGAACAACGCAAGACAGAATGGGAAACCCATCAGCATTCCATCTCCTGCTTTGAACAACAACGCACGTATACCATCTTGAAAACCGAGCGGCCTTCTCTCAGAGATACACATTCCCAAGTTCTTCAGAATGTTGCGGTGCGGATTGACCTTGCATTTCAGGCATTCTTCCGTCGAGTCAAGAACGGAGAAAAGCCCGGCTATCCTCGGTTTCGTGGCAAGAATCGCTACGATTCGATAACCTATCCACAGTATGGCAATGGTGCGAAAATCAATCCTGATGGTTCACTTCAACTCTCCAAAATTGGGGAAATCAAAATGGTCTACCATCGACCGATTGAAGGAACGCCTAAATCCGTCACGGTTCGCCGTTCGGCTACTGGCAAATGGTATGCCACGATTGCTTGTGAAAATAACCCCCAGCGATTGCCAGACAAGGCAGAGGACGTTGGCATTGATGTGGGATTAACTCACTTTGCTGTTCTCTCTACTGGAGAGAAGATAGACAATCCCCGATTCTTTCGGACTGAAGAAACAGAATTAACAAAAGCACAACGCAAATTATCAAAAGCCAAAGAAGCAAAAAATCAAAGACAAACCGAGCGTTTCAAGAAAATCGTTGCAAGGATTCATGAGCGGATTGCTTTCAAACGTCACAACTTCATCCACCAACACAGTCGAAAGATAGTTGATACCAACGGTCTGATTGCGGTTGAGGATATTCACGTCAATTGCATGGTTCACAATCATTGCCTCGCCAAAAGTATTCATGATGTGGCATGGTCAGGATTCTTTAGCGCCCTTTCGTACAAAGCAGAATATGCTGGTCGGAAGTTTGTTGCAATCAATCCAGCCTATACCTCTCAGAATTGCTCGAATTGTGGGCATCGACAGAAGATGGAACTGTCAGAACGGGTCTATCGGTGCCCCTGCTGTCAGCTTGAAATCGACAGAGATTTGAATGCGTCTCTAAATATCTTAGCATTGGGACGACAATGCTTGGCGAAAGCCTAGAAGCTCAATTCTTTAGATTTGGGAGTCGTCACAACGTGCTATGATACAATACACCACTACATTTCAGATTTCGGCTGGTGGTTTATTACGGATTGAAGGGGAACGCGTCATCCCTGATTTTTGTACCATCCGATATCAGTCAGGACCTACGCATGACGTCCGCTGCATCTTGAATCCTGCATCTTGAATCAGATTCAGGATTCAGGATTCAAGAGATAGGAAAGGTGCCCCCTGCGTAAGTCCTATAAAATATCATTAATTAACCTTGATTCAGGATTTTAAGTGATTGCATAATGGAAGAAAAAGGAAGGATAAATGACCATTCTTGAAGCGGTTGTACTCGGCGTTTTACAAGGCTTGACCGAATTTTTGCCGGTCAGCAGTTCCGGACATTTAGTGTTGATGCAATACTTTTTGGGATTGAAGGAACCCCAGATATTTTTTGATGTGATGCTTCATATCGGGACGCTCGGCGCAGTCTTTATCATCTATTATCAATCGATCTGGGGGTTGGTGCGAACGAGTTTTTCCGCTATCTTTAGCGCGAACACCTACCGACACCCGCTCCGCACCATCGGTGACACACCAGAACTCAAACTCGCATGGTTCATCCTGCTTGGCACCATTCCAACCGGGCTCATTGCTGTTATGTTCAAGGACCAGCTCGAAGCCCTCTTTGCCAAACCGATGGTTGTTGCCGCCATGTTAATCGTGACGGGTTTGCTGCTGCAACTGCCACGTCTGAGGCCCAAGCGGATGAACGCAGATCGCCCGTTAACTGCGTGGCGGACGCTCCTGATTGGCACCACGCAAGGGATCGCCATCACGCCGGGCATCTCCAGGTCTGGCTCAACTATTTCCGTTTCCCTGCTGTTGGGTGTTTCTCCACAGGCCGCGGCGCAATACTCCTTTCTCCTCTCCATCCCGGCCATTCTCGGTGCGTTAGTCCTCAAGCTCAAGGACGTGACGGAAGTTACGATTGCCCCTTCGGCCATCGTGGTCGGGATGCTGGTTTCGTTCGTCGTCGGCTACGTTGCATTGCGCATTCTGCTGGCGACGCTCAATCGGGGAAAATTCTCACTTTTCTCCTATTACTGCTTTGCGCTGGGCGGAGCGGTCCTGATTCGGTTGGCGTTGTGATGTGGGCATATCCCAAAAGGGTCTACGAATTTTTCAGTCATCACCTGATTAAGGTCAGATCTCACCCCCGGTCCCCTTCCTTGGGAGGGAAGGGGGAGCATTTCTCCCCTCTCCATTTCGGGGAGGGGCCGGGGGAGGGGTTTGAAGAGACGCCCCATACACATCAGGTTAAGGAGATTTTTCGTGTATTGGTACGTGCCAAAGCCTTGAACTGAAGTTCAGGCTCAAAACTCAAGTCCACTGGAAGTGGACTCTCACGGGATTCAGTCGTCTTGAGACGACTTCAGCTTTTAGCCCCGATCTTGAGATCGGGGCGTTTTGACCGCTTAACCTGATGCGTATGGAGAGGTTTGAAGAAACGCCCTCACTGAAAAGGTCGTAAGGATCCTACTTTGACGGCACGATGCCTTCAAAATCCAGCGGCGATAGGCTGCTCACATCCGAAGATGAATGGCCATACTCCGGGAGTTTGTTTTCCAGGGATGTCATCGTGAATGACGGCGCAAGTGAAACAAATTCACTATTGGTTTTATCGCCGCGGCTGACCCCAATTCGCCACGATTTCTCGGATAGCGCGGTGCCAAAGGCGACGATTGGAATCGCCATCTCAGCGACCCACCCCGTTTCCGTTGCGACGGTGCGGCTGACCCAATCCAGATTCCAACCACGGTCTGACTTGTTGGCATCGAGCTGTGTGCCGCGCGCATTCGCGCCAAAGACGTAAACGTTGCTCCCATCCGAAAGGTACACCGCGAAGTGCTCGTCCCGGTTCAGGATGTTTTGATTGTCGCGATCGGTAGACCCCTCCTCAACGGAAATGTCAAGCGACTCCCCGGCTTTCCTGGCCGAATAACTGAATCTATTATCTCTATCGGTTATCAGCCACCATTGGTCTTTCTTTCTCACCGAAGCCGCCACGTTTTGAGAAAGCAGGGTGCCGTTATTCTTAAACGCCTGTCGCAAGCCATCCGATATATTTTCGTTGTCCAAATCCCCCCCACCCCCCTTTTCAAAGGGGGGAAGGGGGGGATTCAACGGGATGCGAAACAGGACCTCTCCAACCAGTTTCGGGTCGCCATCGATCTGCGCTGCCGCATAGAGATATTTCCCATCATGCGCTAACATCGCCGTGAGCTTCTGAGTCGGACGCGCGTCCCCTTGCTCCGTGACGAAATCACTCAACTTCGTTGCGGACGCCCAGGCGGGGTCGTCTAGCTTTCCGTCTACAGCAACGGGGGTGTAGACATGGCGAACTGTTACAGGCAGAAGGGGCTGAATCTTCATGGGGTACAACGTCAATGTGTTGTTTCTGAATCCCTCTTTTCTGCCGATGAGTTTGCTAAAATGAAGGGTCAGTTTTGGAATGGGATAGACGTCCGGGTATGTCGCTTCCCCCTTGATCGGAATCTTCAGCGTTGCCCCTGGGTTAATCACGAATGGCGTTTTCTGGGCAACAAATTTCCACTTATCGCTATCGTCCCAGACCATCTCGCCCTCAATTCTGATTTCAAAATCAGTGGGGACGGAAAGTGTTGTATTGATGACAACCTTTTCCCCAGACTTTGCCACAATGACCGGTTTGATTTTATCGAGTTCATCCCGCAAACCGCGTTCAATCTCGAAGACTTCATAAGCGATATATTCCGCCCCTGGGGTGGGGGTATGCGTCAGGGTAAAATAATCAAACTGATTCCCATCGGAATCAATGGCTCTGCCCTCAATCCGACTCCCTTGAATATCCAGCACGGTGGTATGATGGATGCTCTTGCTGGCGGCCCCATAAATGCGTTCACTGATAGGATAAAGAGGGGCACCACCACCCCCTGTCGTTAAATAATGCACGCCCTGTCTGGGCTCGAGCCCCAACTTTCCAATGGGATAGGAGCGGAAGTAGTAGTGGTCATGCCCTGACAGGACCAGATCGACGCCGTACTTTTCAAAAATAGGGTGCCAGGTGTACCGCTGCGCTTCAATGCCGCGAGTCGGTTGGCAGCGAAAAATCGGGTGATGGAAGTAAACAAAGGTCCATTCAGCATCTTGATGCGCTTCCAGGTCTTTGATTAGCCATTCGTACTGTGGGCTCCCCGCCTGATATGGGGTCCAACCGGCGTTGCTATCCAGACATACGATATGGACGCCGGCATAATCGAAGGAATAATACACCTCGTTGCCGGGCAGTGACATATAGTTGAAGTGATGCGTCGAATTCTGTTCATGATTCCCCAGCGTTGGAAACATCGGCACCTTGTCGCTAATAATCTGCACGGGCCAGAAGTGTTGCGGCTGCCAAAGTTCGTAGGTGGTTCCACTTGCCACAATATCGCCCGTATGCAGAATCAAATCCGGGTTGAATTTCAGCATCTGTTCGACGTTCTTTCGATGCGTTTTGGGGTCGGAGCGGGCATCGCCATAGACAATGATACGGTAATTCCGGACGCCCTCCGGCGGTGCTGTTTTGAAGGTAGACGCATCCAGGGTGACCTCCCCATACCGCACACGGTAATGATAGGTCGTGCCGGGGTTAAGGTTTCCAATTTCGATTTCATGGATGGTCACGGGGGCTGCCTCTGAGAACCTATTTCCAAACGATCTGTTGAGCCCATAATCGACATGGCCGATGAGAGGCGCTTTGGTTTCCCACATCACGACAATGCTATGTTGGGTCACGTTTTGCAAATACGGTTTGATATACAACCCGTCGGGAAGCGGTTCTTTCCACGGTTCCTTCTTGAGATCGACAGGTTTTTCTTGTTGGGGTTGATTGGTCTGCGATAGGACCGCAGGAACCATCAGAAGCGCAAGCGTAAAAATAGCGGTTATCTGATAAAGAAATTTCCATCGCCTTGTATCCATTTTGTATAGCTCCTTACTTTGACTTTGGTAAATTGGCATGAATTTGAAACATGCCTCCCTAAAGACTCAATAATGAATATTGTAGCACAGAAACCATAACCCTAACAAGAACAACCGGAGTTTTCAGGCAAAAAAAAGCTGGAGCCCAATGATTTTGGACTCCAGCGAAAGTTCTTTGGATCTTTTAGAATTTCTTTGACGTGTCAATCCAATCATGGTAGAATTTTCAATCAATTCCGATTCCCGTGTCTCGTGTGGACATTCGACATGAGCCCAACAATTCATCGTTAGGGCTTCAGAGGTAAAAAAAATGAGCCGTATTGTAAAGGTTGAAGTGGGGCGATTCGATTATAATGTTGTTGGCGAGTTCAAGTTTTTCAAGCCCGGTCCCGATGGGCGCGTGCGTCGTCCGTCCGTCCTCATCCGTTTGACGGACGAGGACGGGGTGCAGGGGTGGGGGCAAGCTGTCCCGACCCACACCTGGACGTATGAGACGGTCGAGACTGTGGAGACAACGCTCACCGGCTATCTCGCCGGTGCGATTCTCAACGCAGATGCGGAGGACATCGACGATATCCATGCCCGGATGAATCAAGCCATCCGCCCCGCCTTTTCCGTCGGACAGCCATTGTGCAAAGCCGCTGTAGACCTCGCCTGCTATGACCTCATCGGGAAGCGAACCCATCGTACAGTATCGGACATTTTGGGAGGAAACCGAGAGAAGGCATTGAAACTCAGTTGGACAGTCGCTTCACCGGACATGGCTGTGGTTGAGGAACAGCTTGAAGAGGGGCGGCGGCGGGGCTATCACAACTTCAACATCAAGGTGGGCGCTCCTCAGACGCCAGCGTATGATATCGAACTGGCGCGTAAGGTGCGTGAATACGCCCCCGATGGCTTTCTCTGGGCTGATGCCAACACCGGTTATACGACGGACACCGCCCTCGATGTTGCGCCAAAGTTAGCTGATGCTGGCGTTGACGTGCTGGAATCCCCCCTACCGCCGACGCACATCAGGGGGTATCAGCGGCTCAAGCGCCTCGGCGCTCTGCCCATCTTGATGGACGAGGGAATCCTCTCTCCTGTCGAGGTGGCAGAGTTCATCGCTCTTGGCATGCTTGACGGTATCGCCATGAAGCCAGCGCGAAACGCGGGGATACGGCCGTCCCAACAGATCATCACGTTGCTTCAGGAGCATCACCTGATGGTTCTCGGTTCGGGGTTGACCGACCCTGATCTCTCCCTTGCGGCGTCAGTCCATCTGTTTGCGTGGACTGGTGTGGCGCGCCCCTGTGCGCTGAACGGACCGCAATTCTTAGCGGATAGGCTTTCTGGAGATACGCTGGCCCCGAAGGGCGATAGCCTGCCCGTGCCGACGGGGCCGGGGCTTGGGCTAACGCTTGATGGGCGGGCAGAAGCTACGATGTCCGTCGTGGCGGCGCGCTAAAGTGGAACTTCCATCCCCCTCACCCCGGCCCTCTCCCACGGCGGCTTATCTTTACCCACATCTTTTCATCGAAGGGTTCATAAGGTATAATAGAGCCAAAATGGATAACAGACGTTACCTTCTATGAAGGAGATGGAGACAATCACAATGAACATCATCGAAGCCGATGCCTCTAACAAGGAGGATAAAGAAGTTTTTGAGACATGCAGAATTGGGGCGATACAACTAAACCACTTCCTTTTCCTTACGCGCCGTAAAATTGATTCGATCCGAGTGTCGGCTCCACCGGTTAAAGGTAAACATATCATAAGCACTGAGCATTTTATATCCTGTCTGATTGAGAACGTCTTTAACCTGTGCGACCTCAAAGATTTTTTGGGTGTGGATTTCTTCAAACCGGCGGAACAGCTCCCCTTCGCGGATAAAAAAGGTCAGCGCTGTGCGGCAAACCTTGTCGTGATACGAGTAGATGTTTTTCCAGGTATAGGAGTAATCGTCGTGATTTTCGGCAAAGGTTTGGGCATGGAAGTGCTGAACGATGTTCCGTTCGGTCGTCACATCGAAGATGAACAGCCCTGATGGGCGCAAATGCTTAGAAACGGAGCGGAATACATTGGCAAGCTCGCCCGCATCAACCGCGTAGTTAATGCTGTCGTAGATGCAAAGGACGGCATCAAAGTGTTGGTCGAGAGCAAAATTGCGCATGTCCCCTTGAAGCCAGTGAATATCCGGGTTACGACTCTCGGCTTTTTGACGTGCGATTTCCAACATCCCTTCCGCGCGATCCAGTCCCCACATTTCATAACCACGTTGCGCCATCAACATAGTCAAAGCCCCTGTGCCACACGCGACCTCTAAAACCTGACGCGGGCGACATTTATAGTGTTTGAACAGGTCTTCTATATAATTTGCCCAACGGACATAATCCACGTTGGCCATCATGCGGTCATAGACATAAGCAAATTTCTCATAAGGTCCTGTCAATTCGACCATCCGTTATTTTTCCTCCCTTTTGAATCCGACAGCCGCGTTCATCATCTGAAGCAACGTATTGATTTCCTCTGAAGTCCAGGTGCCATCCTCATTCGCCTTCAAAGCGTAATCCGCCGCGGCTTTGGCTACCTTCAAGTCAATCCTTCCGGTGATATAGCTCACCGGCATACTCGTGACAGCTCCGTTCCGAGAGTCCGCAAGGCGGACCCGCTCGACACGCTCAAATGTTTTTGTGATTTCTGACACTTCCACGCCTTCAGGCGCTTGCTGGAGCAATTCCCCTTTGACCAACTCGGCGGCGAAATGAAAGAACGCATTGATCAGATACCACTGTAAAACAAAGAGGAGAAGCACAAAAACAAGGGCAACCGCAAGCAATCCTGCGATGAGCGGTAATGGCCTGCGCATTTGCTGTTGAACAAAACTCGTCGAACTTGCTGCCATCTTTTTCCTTTCTGTTGCCACAGGCTTCGGAATTTCCGAAACTTCCTAATTCGCCAATGTCACATTTCACCGTAGCCCAAGATTCTATCTTGGTTTGAGTTAATCATCAGTTCTGCCGGCCAACTTAGAAAGTTAGGCTACAATTGGATCGAATGTCTAATGTGACATTGGCGAGTTAATACTGAAAGTTAGTTAAGGATGTGCTGTGAAGAACTACATTTTAACATGTTTCAGCACAGGCTGACAATCTTTTTCAACGCTTTTATGGGGGCTTGCCCTGATTGTGGGTTTTGTGTTAATATTATGGTTAATGCTCGGACGGGAGCTATTTGAGCGTTGGTCATCATTCGGATAAAGTCCAGCAATCTTTCGACGTTGAGGTCAGAATTTATTACCTCACATAAATTTATTGGTTGATACATCGCGCGTTTTCTGGTACACTGTTGATATAGCAATTATCAGCAATTTCTTTTTTTTCAAAGGAGAATACATGAGCGTAAAACTTGGTTTTATTGGAACCGGTGGTATGGCAGGGGCTCACATGAAAAACCTGCAAACCTTCGACGATATTGAGTTCACGGCGATGTGCGATGTCTCCGAGGAGCGAGCAAAAAAACGGGCGGAGGAGTTCGGTGGTAACGCCTACACAGACTTCCATAAGATGTACGACAAAGAGACCCTCGACGCTGTTTATATCTGCACGCCTCCCTTTGCACACGGTGAGCAAGAGAGAATCGCTTGTGAGAGGGGCATCCCGATGTTTATTGAGAAGCCAATCGCGGTGGAGTTGGAACAGGCGATTATTATCAATGAATATGTCCAACGGAGTGGTGTTATCACCAGTGTTGGCTATCATTGGCGTTACGGCGGAAATGCACAGTATGCAAAATCGGCCCTGGAGAAAGAGTCACCAATTCTTGGTGCGTTAGGGTACTGGATGGGCGGAATGCCCGGCACGCCGTGGTGGCGGGTGCGTGCTCAGTCCGGTGGGCAGCATGTGGAACAAACGACGCACATTTTTGACCTTGCCCGTTACCTGGTTGGCAGCGATGGCAAAACGGTACATGGCGTTGCAACCCGCGGAAGTATGGCAGATATCCCGAACTACGACATCGACGACTTGAGCATGGTCAATATCGAATTCAAGAATGGCGCGAGCGCCAATATTGTCTCATGCTGTGCGATGGAAGGCTGGGGGCGTGTGCATTTAGAGGTTTTCTGTCATGGTTTAGTAATAACAGTCGGCGGTTCCAACAAGATTAACCGGAAAGGTACAGAAGAACCCCTTCCCCAAACCGGCGGACAGGACCGAGATCGCGTGTTTATTGATGCGGTGAAAACGGGGGATTCATCGAAGATCCTTTCGCCTTATAGCGATGCTTTGCAAACCTTCCGTATCATGATGGCAGCGAGCAAGTCTTTTGAGACCGGAAAAGCGGTTGATCTGTGATGGGTGATGCGTAACGAGTTAGATGCTGTGCCCGTAAAGCGTGAAACGTAAAACGTAACGTGTGAATTTTTACGTTTTACGTTTTACGTTTTACGCATGGTTCTCGTCATGATGCGGTGCCAGAGAGTTAAGTGATGGCACAAAAAAATTGAAGGATATGTTACCGGGCTTGATGGTGCCCCGCGACCCTTTTTGAGATCTTATTTTCTGAGTTGTATTAGCCAGATGAGGTGCCCTGATGAGAAAAGTACGAATCGGCATGATGGTTGCCCTACCGAAAAAATGGGATGTCGAAGCAAATTGGTCTACTTTCGAGACGCTCATTCGCCGCCACGCTGAAGATGGGGTGGATGTCTTTATCACCCCTGAATGCTTCCTCGATGGATATGCAATCACAGAGGAGGATTGGACGCGGGAGAAATTTGCCCAGGTGGCGCAGGCCCTTGATGACAGCCGGTATGTGGAGGGAGTGAAAAATCTTGCCGCCCAAACGGGCGCGTATATCGTGTTCGGATTCACCGAGCGCGAATCCGAACATTTCTATAACTGCGCCCTGCTCGTTGACAGAAATGGGGAAATTGCGGGGAAGTATTACAAGACCCATCTTCAGAGCCATGACCTCCGCTTTACACCGGGAGAGGATTTGCCGGTCTTTGAACTGGATTTTGGGGTCGCGGGGATGGTCATCTGCGCGGATCGGCGGTGGCCAGAAACCATCCGGACATTGCGAGTGAAAGGAGCGGAGATTGTGCTGATGCCCACTTACGGGATGTGGCATCTGGACAATGAGTGGTGGATGCGCACCCGCTCTTATGAAAACGAAATGTTTGTCTGTTTTGCTCACCCGAACGTCGCGCTGATTACCAATCCCAAAGGGGGGGTCGAAGCGAAATTGCAGACAAACGTTCCGAGCGTATTGATTCACGACCTCGACCTGGATGAGGTGACAACCACGATGCTGAAAGACCGGCGGCCGGAACTGTATCGCGCGTTGGGAGATAAGTAGTCAGACAGAATTATTGGGGTAGTAGGGGCGAAGCATTCGCACGCGAGACCGGTGACTGTCATTCAAGGCGTGACGTTGACCGTTGAGCCTGGGGTGACGGTGAGATTCAAACCCAATACGGCCCTACAGGTGGACGGAACCCTCGTTGCCAGAGGAACGAAGGAGAAGCCCATCACTTTTACAGCAGCCGAGGGCCAGAATCCCGGCAGTTGGGGCTCTATCCTCTTCACGGACAAAAGTACGCCCACCGAGCTAGATGGTGATGGGAACTACGTCAAGGGTTGCCTCCTGGAATATGCGCTCATCGAATATGCCGGCGGCATGAGCGACATTGGTGCCGCTGTGAGGGTGAACGCTTCTAATTTGCTGGTTGACTATTGCACGATAAGCAATAGCGCGAGGATAGGCGTTTGGGTGAACAAAAAAGGTGTCATCCGAAATAGCACGATCAGCAAGAATAAGAGCAGTGGTATATATCCTCTTGTTGGCAGTACAGTTACAATAACAAACAACACCATTACGGGAAATACTGGCAGCGGCATATATTACTTCGCCGTTACCGCGTACTACGCCAATGAAGTGGAGAGCGGGTTCTCTAACGAAGTTCGCTCCAATTCACCGCCTCGTAAACCTTCCAACGCCGAACCAGTAGATGGGGCAAAGGACATCCCCCTGACGCCAACGCTCAAGTCTTCCCCCTTTACCGACCCCGAATCCTTTGATACTCACAAAGCTTCCCAGTGGCAGATCTCGACCATTTCTGGAAACTACGCCAACCCGGTCTACGACAGCGGAACAGACACGAAGAACCTGACAAGTCTTACCCTCCAAGCGGGAAAACTCAGCGCTGGAAACACCTACTACTGGCGTGTCCGGCATCAGGATAGCAGGAGCGCGTGGTCGGAATATTCAACGGAAAAGAAGTTTACAACGGTTTCTGAAACTTCCGCCGTTGGGACATTCACCCTGTCTTTAGCGAAGGGTTTGAATTTCGTCTCCTTGCCGGTGAAGCCTGATGTTTCTTACACTGCCAGGACATTTGCTGAAAAGCTGGCTGCCACTTTGGTCGTCAGATATGACGCTCCTTCACAGAGATTTATCCCTTTTGTCCCTGAAGTGTCAAGGACTGACGGTTTTGGGATTGAAGGTGGACAGGGGTATATCGTGAACGTGCTTGAGGAGAGGAGAGTTCCTTTTACAGGAACAGTATGGACCAATGCCCCGCCAGCTTCATCTGAACGGATTGTAGAAGAAGGGAACACCGTTTGGGCGTTTGCCGTAGCCGGTGGTATATCTGCGGAAACCCACCTGAAATGGCCTGTGAAGGAACTTCAGATTACGGTTCAAAACAAAAGAACGGGTCAGATTTCGCAATCCAAGCCGCTGAATGATACGGGGGACTTTGCGGTTGCTTTTGTTGATATGAACCGTCAGAGCGTCGTTCAAGCAGGAGATATGTTGGAAATCACTGTCCGAAACAGCAGAGGGGAATTAGTGTCGGCTCCTGTCGAAAATCAGATTCGTGAAATTGACCTTGCCAGAGCGACGCTTGTCGTAAATCACAGTGTCGGTGAGGTCATCCCTTCTCAAAGCAAGCTCTTTCAGAACTATCCCAATCCTTTTAACCCTGAAACGTGGATGCCCTTCCAGCTTGCCCAACCCGCGGAGGTGAACGTAAGAATATATTAAAAGCGCAAACTCAAGAAACGCTCTGGTCGAGAGAAACGGTTCTTGAAAGACC
>CAZOAL010000087.1:0-31241 GCA_964577695.1 uncultured bacterium
CTCCGCTTCGGGGAGGGGCCGGGGGAGGGGTTTTCGGATCGGCTTTAAGTGAAAAAGTCGTAGCCTAATAACCTTTGGTGCTATATAAATGTGCTAAAATGTCTAAAGTGTCTAAAGTTGTTCGGGAGGGTCTCTTGACCGGATCATTTCTCAAATGCCTCAAAGAACGAAATTGAAGCCCATCTTTGCAGACTTTCATGTCACCAGAAAACCCTTTAGAACTCATGAGCCCACTTGACACACTTTTAGAGCGAAAATATTGCAATGCCGATCTGATAATCATCGGCTTCAGGGTAAAATTGGTGAAACAACGCCAAAAGCACATTGAACCTTGCTGCCACTTTGGCTTTACGCGCCTGGATGTAGACCGGGCGTCTATGGTGGATACGTTTGAGATCACACACCACGGTCACCATCGACAGAGCGGTTTCAATCAACATCCGTTCATTGCAGGTGCCTTTTGGGCAGAGCTTGAGATTTTCGGTTCCCCCCTCTTATTCCCGAAAGCCGAAATCTGCCAACACGATTGTTTCGCCGACAAACGGCCGGGCGAGGTGATGGAATGCCTTGTCCGGGGTATGGGCACTGTTCCAGTCCCAAGCGACAACTGGTCCCTGCTCATTGAGCAACCAGCAGAGCTTGATTCCAATTTACAGATGCCTCAACGTCCATCGGTGCCAATTATCTTAAAGCCAATCGCGCCAGAAGTCGTCGTGAAAGTTAGTTACCACCAGAATCCAGTCCCATTCAACACTTATAACTCCGCCGTATACCGCGTAGTTTTTTGGAGGCATACCTAAATCAAAGTTGAAATCTTGAAATGACAAAGGCGTGAAGCGTAAAACGTGAAACGTGAGATGTCACCTTTTCACGTTTCACGCTTCAGGTACGGATGCAGTTGACGTGGGGCGACAGAGGGGTTAGTGATAGCACAGGAATTTGAAACATGCCCGCTGACACTTCCGCTTTGAACCCTCAAGTTTGACATAATTTCAAAAATATTATTGAGAAGTGAGCAGAAAATGACAAAATGTCAATCAAAATTGCGAGTTTAGCCCTTGATTTGCCAAAATGTCGTCGGATTGGATTCTGGGAAGTTGAAACCGCATCTGGTTATGCTAATTATTACCTGCATCTTGGCGATAGAGGTACTAACTTCCGTTCTATCACTCACCCCCTGAGAAGAGCCGTTCGATGGCATGGATTCACCCACTGACAGAAGGCGTGAAGCGTGAAACCCTTCGTCCCGATCACTGATCAGGAGGCAAGCTGTGAGGCGTGAGATTGTTACGTTTCAAGTGTGGAGAAAGCCGGTGTGCGGTTCCTCACAGGTTTAGTGATAACACATTGAAATTTAGTTGAGGGCTGGTCATAATTACCGGCCGATCCAGTGGGCTATCACTTTGCTGTGGGAGCGACCTCTAGGTCGCGATGCGCTTTATCGAGTCCGGGAGGACTCTCCCACAGAATGATGACCACCCCTCATTTAGTTGAATTCGTTGAGTGGTATACTTCTTGCGCACTTTAGCTTGTGAATTTTTTCACAATGTTATCATCTCCGGCTCATGTCGTTTAATGTTCGAGGAGATGAGTGAACTCTATTCTCAACACAACAATCATCAGGAGGATTATCACATGAAATCCACGTTTGTAGCACTCGCAATGATAGGGGCCATGCTATTGAGCCTGGGCGGCAGTGATTATGCCGTTGCACAACTCCTATCCGTTCCTGTAGATACACCGCCCGCCATTGATGGCGTTGCGGAAGGTGTTTGGAACGCTGCGGCAGAGGTTGTCATTCCTGTTGCCGGTGGAGCAAACACCAGCTCAACTCAAGTGAGCGTGCGTTCAGTGAACACCAAAGATATGATTTACTTCCTGCTTCAATGGACAGACCCTACGGGAAGCGTTGTTCGTTTTCCATGGAAGAAACAAGCTGATGGGACATGGAAGCAATTGGTAGGTCCTGAAAACAAGGGCGAGGATGAAACTACCTATTATGAGGACAAGCTCGCAATGATCTGGAACATCAACGACTCAATTGCAGGCTTCAACCAAATCGGCTGTATGACAACTTGCCACGCTGGGGAAGCCGGTAAACCGTTCGGCAACAAATATACGGCAAAGTCCGGCGAACGTGGCGATATCTGGCACTGGAAGGGTGTCCGCACAAATCCTGTCGGGCAGGTTGATGACCAGTATGTGGACGATACCCGCTACGATGCGAATACCGCTCCTGAGGCTGGCCGTAAAAGCGACCCTGCCACGGGAGGCGGTTACAAAGATAACGTAAACGCGGCGAAAGATGGTCCGGCGTTTACCTCGCCCACTCAACCGGGAACCTATTGGATTCTCGACGAACAGAAAACACCGTTCGTTGACACTTACAATAAGGGTGATGAAATCGCTGGCATCATTGTTGCTAAACGGCTCGGAGATCGCGGAGATATCTCCGGCAAAGGGGTCTATGCAGGTGGCAAGTGGACGCTTGAGATCGGACGCTTGAAAAACACCGGTAGCGAATTCGATGTGCAGTTCACCGACCCGCTCAAGAAATACTATTTTGGTGTCGCGACCTTTGACAATGCACAGGTGCGGCATTCCTGGCAGGCAGGCGTCACCGCCTTGAGTTTCGTTACAACACCCACAGGTATTGAGCCACAGGGTAAATTGGCAACGACCTGGGGACGGATGAAAATCAAATAATCTCAGGCGGCGCTATTGCCTAAAACACCTGAATTTTGGCTTATGTTAAGAGACCGTGCATCAGAAACCGAGTTTCTTAGATAAACTCGGTTTCTCTATCACGCTTTGCACTCTCTTTTTACATGAGCCAAAATTGTTTCAAATCATGGTATCTTCAGGCAGAATATCTCCTGTACACACCCGGAGGTATTCTGCTTATGCTGTTTCTCCATAATTTTATTATCCTCACCATTTTATTATTTTCACAATTATACTAATTACTGTCATCTTGAGCGAAGCGAAAGAGCTCATGGTTAGATTCTCCGCTTCGCTCAGAATGACAGAGTTTATTCCAGATTCTCCAAAAGAGAATTCGTGTTATTACTGTAAAACATCTCGCTGACAATGTGAAGCGTTGGATGTTTTATGTTTCACCTTACCCCAAAGGAGGTAACAAAATGAAATCAAAGACAAGATGGCTCGTTGTGTTGAGTTCACTTATCGCGATTGGGCTGCTCGCAATTGCGGCAAGTGCAATTATTAACCGCACGGTGCCATCAACAACAACAAAATGGGAAGAACAATGGATGGTATCTACCCACAATTTTGACCCTGCGATTCGTGGACAATCGACGAACAGGAGTTGTGTGCAGTGCCATAATTCCGAGTGGTTTGTCAAGATACAGATCAAAGGCGAGGCCCCACCTGCTGCCAACCTTGCCGCACCGGCGCAATATGGTCATACGTGTAGGAGCTGTCACGAAGTCGAAAATCCAACCAACATTTTGAAGTTACGAAAAGTTGGCGATGTGAGGCTGCCCAGCTATGGCGATGTGGTTTCCGCTGGCGTTTCGGCGAGTTGCATGTCCTGTCATAATGCCCGCCGTGTGAAACCGGAAGAGTATATCAAAACCAGCTTCCGTGGCACACATGAAGGGCCACAATCAGATATGCTCTCGGGAACCGGTGCCATTACTTATGGCGAAACATTTGGAAGTTCCGCACACACCGTTGTGACGGACAAAGGGTGCGTGACCTGCCATCAGAAAGTCACGCCCGCGATGGACGAACGTGGCTATAATCAAGTCGGCGGACATACCCTCAAAATGAGTTGGGATGGCGGCACGCTAAACAATCCGAAAGATGATGTGGAAAACGTTGCCGCATGTCAGCAATGCCACCCAGGACTTGACACATTCGATAGACCCGCTCGCGGCGATTATGACGGCGACGGTGTTGTCAAAGGAGTCCAGACGGAGGTCAAGGGCTTGCTCGCACTGTTAGCGGCGGAATTGCCTCTTGAGGCGAACGGATTGCTTCCAACCGACCTCACCAAAACAACCCTCGAACAACGGATGGCAAACTATAACTATTCGTTTGTCGTCCTCGACAGGAGTTACGGCATCCACAACCCCGCCTACGCTGTCCAGGTCTTGCGAACGACTTATGAAAAGCTCACCGGTAAGAAACTCCCCGGTGATACAATCAAAGCCGCTCCGCTTACTGCTGTTCGCCCGGTGACCAGTGAAACCACCGAAGAAAGATACAAACAGTGGGAATTATCCCCTCACAATTTTAACACGGCTGAACGTTCCCAATCGATAACTGCAGGTTGTGTGAAATGTCACAACTCCGAATGGTTCGTCCGCATTCAAACAAAAGGTGAAGCACCGCCTACTGCGAATCTTGCTGAACGACCGAAATACGGACATACCTGTTCGACCTGCCATGACACCGATGATGCAACAAACGCCCTTCAATTGCGGCTCACAGGCGATGTGACGTTACCCAGTTATAATGACAAAGTTGCCGCCGGTGTTGCGGCGAGTTGTATGTCCTGCCATAATGCACGTCGAGTGAACCCGGAAGAGTATATCAAAACCTCCTTCCGTGGCACACACGAGGGGCCTCAGGCGGACATGCTCTCGGGAACCGGCGCGATTACTTATGGTAAAAAATTGGCGAGTTCATCGCACATTGTCGCCGTTGAGAAGAAGTGTGCTGGGTGTCACATGGCAACAACCCCCGCACCCGGTCAACCCGGGCACAATCTGGTCGGTGGCCATACGCTCAATATGACATGGAATAATGGCACCCCAGACGATCCGAGCGATGACGTCAAAAATGTTTCCGCCTGTCAAACATGCCACGTCAACATTACGACGACCTTCGATTTCCCCGCCCGTGAAGACTACGACGGCGATGGCGTCATCGAGGGCGTTCAGACAGAAGTTAAAGGCATGATGGCAATCTTAGCCAAGGCTCTTCCACTAGAGGCGAACGGCAATCTTCCGACTGACCTCACCAAGACAACCCTCGAACAGCGGAAAGCAAACTATAATTATGCGCTGGTCCGCCTAGACCGCAGCTCCGGTGTGCATAACCTCAAGTATACGGTTGATGTGCTGCGTACAACCTACAAGGAACTCACCGGCAAAGAGATGGTGCCCAAGGCAAAAGATTACAGCAACGTCTTCTTCACAACGCTGGAGAAGGGGTTGAATATGGTTTCTCTGCCCTTGGAGCCGAGTGCACCCTACACGGCGCGAAGCATGGCAAAGGAACTTGGCGCGACCATCGTTATCAAGATCGATGCGAAAAGCCAAAGATTTTTAGGCTTCACAGCGGCTGATGCTGGCAACGGCTTCTCAATCGATGGCGCTAAGGGATACATCGTCAATGTCCAGGAAGGCAAAACCGTGGCATTCACGGGCACCGCATGGACCAGTGAACCGCCCATTTCCGCTGCGCCCACGAATGCTGGAAACGCTACATGGGCATTTATCGTCAGCGGTTACGCCCTGGATGAAAACGGTGTCCCATTGGCATTGAATGCTTCCACCATCACCGTGAAAAACTTAAGGTCTGGTGAAACAGCGGTGAGTCCGCTTGGCGCTGATGGACAATTTGCCGCGGTATGGGCAGACTTGTCCAAGAGGGGTGTCGTGGAATCCGGGGATCGGTTTGAGATTCGCGTAAGGGGTTCTTCAGGAGAAGTGGTTTCCGAACCGATTACGATTTCGCTCAATCCCGAAGACCTTGCCCAAGCGTATGTTCATCTTAAACTGGTTGTGCCGCGTGCGCCAAAAGCCACGTTACTGGTACAAAACTACCCCAATCCGTTCAACCCAGAAACATGGGTTCCGTTCCAGTTGGCTAATCCGGCGGATGTAACGATTCAGATCTATGATATTCATGGCCAGCTCGTTCGTCAACTCAACCTTGGCAGAAAAGAGCCTGGTTACTACATCAGTCGAGACCGCGCCGCCTATTGGGATGGCACCAATTCAAGGGGTGAACGCGTGTCGAGCGGTATCTACTTCTATCGCCTTGATACAAACGGCTACTCCGCAACGCGGAAGATGATTGTAGCCAAATAGTTGAGGCTTTCATTCAGAGACAGTGCATCTGTAGTCTAGCCCCTTGTGGGCGTTATCGAACAAAAGACGCCTAGGGAACGATACGGGATTCACGCGTTTCGATTCCACCTTGTGGGCGTTATCGAACAAAAGACGCCCACAAGGGGCTAGACTACGATTGGATTAGGGGATAATGATGACCACTCCTCAAACAAGTAAACGTTTAAGCAAAAATTTAGCTTGACATTATTGGCAGGTTGGTATATGATTAAAAAATCTGTTACGTATTAGTTTGTCGATTTTTTACTTATGCCACTATGGAGGACAACAATTATGCGTATGAAATTCGCTGTTTTTATAACCGTCCTGACTTTCCTCTTATGCGGAATACTTTTGAGTCACACGGTTTATGCAGCCCCCGAAACCTGTCTGAATTGCCATGGCGTGTTTACAAGTCAGGTTCAGGTTCAAGAGTGGAAAACCTCCGCCCATGCCAAAAGCTTGGAAACACTGAAGGCAAGTCCTGATGCGACCGATAAGTGTCTCGTCTGTCACTCATCGGACTTTCGCTCCGATCCAAAGGTGACTTTGGCGACCGCCGAACTTGGCAATACCTGCACCGCTTGTCACAAAAAGCATGACGCCGAATTCCGCTTCCCTGGCGTCAATCAAGAGCTCCTGAAGTCGAAAAAGGAGGTCTGCAACGATTGTCACACCGCAGGCAGCGCGAAACCGGGCGAAGTTCCACGTTCTGCGCAGGTCGAGATTTTCGCCGGCAAAGGTGGTATTGATGTTCCGGATTCAGCCGGCATTCATAGCTTGATTATGCCAGATGGCTGCACTACCTGCCACACCTTCAAAGCAGACCCGACGGTGGTTTCAGCCGTTGGCGGACATACCTTCAAGGCGAATGTCGCTAAGTGTGCCCAGTGCCATCCAGCAAATGCCGAGCAGAAAAAAGCGGACGCTAACCAGCAAATCGCGGATCTGCTTGCGAAGGTTGACCCCTTGCTGGAGGCTCATGCCAACAAAAATTCAGACGATTTCAAAAACGCCAAATTCAACGTAGACCTTGTGAAGGTCTCCGGCGATGGCGGCGTCCACAACCTGAAATACTCCAAAGCCCTTTTGGAGAAAAGTATCTCCCTGTTAGAAGGCGGCGGGGGCCCGCCACCTGTCACTGAGGAAACGTGTTTGGCGTGTCATCGTGGCTTGAGCCCTGCTGTTGTCACGCAGTGGGAGACCTCTGCGCACGCGAAGAGTCTGAAAACGCTCAAGGAAAGCCCGGAGGCAAAAGACAATTGTCTTGCCTGCCATTCAACAGACTATCGCAAAGACCCCGCAAAGGTGACGCTTGCAACCGCCCAGCTCGGCAATAGTTGTACCACCTGCCATGTAGACCACCCCACTCAAGGCAGACCGGCTGGGAAGGACAGCGAGCTGCTAAAACCCAAAAACGAGCTATGTCTCAATTGCCACAGTGCAGCTAGTTTTAAACCTGGAGAAACACTCAGATCCGGTCAAGTCGAAATCTTCAAAGGAAAAGGCGGTTTTGGCGTCAAGGACAACGAAGGCATCCATAGCCGCATTATGGTGGCAGACGCTTGTGTGAGGTGTCATACGCCGATAGTCGATGCAGCACAAGCGGCAGCAGGCTTAGGACACACATTTAAGGCAAATCTCGCTGCATGCGATGCCTGCCATTTCGACACCGAGGCGCGATTTGCAAATGCACAGAAGGAAATTTCCTCTCGGTTGGATAAATTGACACCGTTACTCGATAGTTTTAAGGATAAGAACGCTGAAGCATATCAGCAGGCTAAATTTAATGTCGAGTTGGTGAAGATTGGTGACCCCGCGGGAGTTCACAATTTAACCTACTCCAAGAGCTTGCTGGACTTCAGCGCATCGGTGCTAGAAACACCCGCGCCGACCTTCCCTGCCTGGGATGTCAACAAGGATGGACAAGTCAATATCTTTGATCTCGTCATCGTCGGTGGTCAGTTTGGACAATCCGGTGCCGGGCTCAGCGGCGATGTGAACGGGGATGGCAAGATCAACATCTTTGATCTCGTTCTTGTTGGCAGCCATTTCGGCGAAAAAACAGCCCCCGCTGCGGCCCCATCCGTTTTGGCGGCGACGTCGTCCCCAATCGAGGTTGGTATTGAGCTCAAACCGTATCGCCAAGGCCGTGCCGATCTGCTAATCGCTGAGATTACGGGCAACTTTGATCAAAATCTCTACGGCTATCAGTTCGACCTTGAGTTTGATCCGGCTGTCATGGAGTTAATCGCAACCGACCAGGGCAGTGTCTTCGGCAAATCGACTGAAGATGCCTACTGGTATGCTGGACAGATTAACAATCAAACGGGGAGATGGTCGCAAGCCGCTAGTACGTTAATCGGCTCTGCCGGAAAGGTACAAACTCGCGGAACTCTGGCAGGCGTCACTTTTCGGATGAAAAGATGGAGCACCCCACCCGAGCTGCTGATTCGTTTGGCGAACGTGCGGTTAGTTGATTCGGAGGCGCGCTTGTTACCATATCAACTACGCAAATCGATCTTAGGTGAGTACCTTGCTTCCCGAGCACTTCCACAGGTCAGCAAGGCCCATCCAAACTTCCCGAATCCATTTAACCCTGAAACGTGGATGCCCTACGAACTGGCGACGCCATCGCATGTTGAAATCTCAATTTACAACACGATGGGACAGCTTGTTCGCCGCTTAGATTTGGGGCATCGCGAAGCAGGCGTGTATCTCGATCGGCAAAGCGCGGCCTTCTGGGATGGCAGGTCTGATAGCGGCGAACCCGTCGCCAGTGGTGTCTACTACTACCAGATTAAAGCCGGTGACTTTGCTGAAACTCGCAAGATGATTCTGCGGAAGTAGTACCTCACCAATTTAATTGAGGCGTGGTCATAATTATCCGGCAGTTGAGTTGTAGCCCAAGATTCTATCTTGGCCCCTTGCGCCAGGGCCAAGATAGAATCTTAGGCTACGACCACCTCCCGTGGGAATTATGACCAACCCTCATTTAATTCTGATGGGTGACTTATCAAAACTTTTTCGGTAATGCGTAAGAGACTTCATACGTTACGTTTTACGCATGTATATTTGACAGTGACACCGTCCTTTTTCAGTTGAAATTGAGACTGACAAAAAATGATATCTCCAAACGATACTTCTTTAAGCGCACAGATTGACACATTTCTCCAAAAACCCGAAACAGATCGGACGAGTGAGGAGCGGAAAGAGATACTCGAAAGTTTGGGGGTCAAACACCCCGCAAAGTTCTTGCATTCTGTCTGGTCTACCCAATGGGAAGCTGGCATTGACCGACTTTTAAATCCCAAAAGTCTTTATTTTAGACCCTTAGCGCGCTCCGACTTCCATTTCAAATGGGCGCGGGGTAGCTTTAATGCGCTTCCCCAAGCAGTCAAGGCAAAAGTGTTTCGTATGAAGGTACAGCCCAACGGCGTTTTCGAGGCGTTGAAATCTCTATTTGCCAAGGTCGGCATTCGGGTCGATTCTTTGGAGATAAAAAATATTGAGCTCGTTGACAAAATCCACAGTGAGGCAGCCGTCACCGTGCTGATCAATGGGGCGCTAGAACGGACCTTTGAAATCTCTCATTTTAATCTTGCCGGCGAGGAAATCTTTTCTCGAATCGCTGAACGCTCTCACATCAAAAAAGAGCCCGCCCACATCTACACAACCCCCCAAAATGTTAAGGTGGCTTTTGAAACTCGACTGGGTAAGGAAAACCTGCTTTCGGAGCGATGGGACACCACATTCTTTCTGGAGTACCGGAATGCCATCCTGAAGGAGGTCGCAGAGCAAGATGCCGTTGGCGATGCCCTAGGAACTATCGGCAGAGACGTTCACTATAATTTAACGGAAACCGGACAGGTCTATAGCTTTCACCACCGGGAGATTTTTCATCCCGTGAGCGATATGACCCCCGGATTCTTTGAACCGATTTACATCTTTTTGAGTCGGAAAATCGGACATAGCGAAAGTGGAGCTTCGATGAATCAAACTCGCCCTGATAGAAATCCCCCCTTCCCCCCCTTTGAAAAGGGGGGATATAGGGGGGATTTAGAAGAATTGTACCAGGTCTACCGGAGTTCTTATCTGGATAAAAATCGGCAACTCCGAGAATTATGGACTGAACTTCAGAAAGATTTGTTTGAAATGGGGGCTCTCATCCAGGAATATTTCCGAGAAGATGTGGACGTAAAGAAAGTCATCGGTGAGGTTGAGAGTCGTCTATTCCTGAACACTGCGGATTGGCTGGATGGGATTTATGCCATATTTGCGGAAGAGTAGCCAAAATGCACAAAATCATTCACAAAAGAAAGTTAGCCCCAGACACCTACCTGTTTGAAGTGGAAGCCCCGTTAATTGCCATGAGCCGTCGTCCGGGGCAGTTCATCATGATTTGTCCAGATTCGCACTCGGAGAGAATTCCGATTTCGATTGCCGGTGGGAACGCGGAAAAGGGGACGATTCAATTTGTGATTCAGGCGATTGGACAGACGACGAAAAAAATTACCGCTCTTGAAGGTGGGGACATCATTGAAAACGTGGTGGGCCCCTTAGGAGCTGAAAGCGAGCTGAAGCATTTTGGTACCGTTGTATTTATTGGAGGTGGGTACGGCGTAGCGGCGATTTTATCCATTGCCCAAGCGTGCCAGAAGCTTGGCAATCGCGTGATTTCGATTGTGGGGGCACGAAAAAAAGAACTGTTAATTTTGCTGGATGAGGTGAAAGCGGTTTCTCATGAGGTCCGAGTTTCAACCAATGACGGCAGCCTGGGCACCAAAGGGTTAGTGCTCGATGTACTGAAACAGATGATTGATGAAGGGGAGCAGATTGATAAGGTATTCGCGATCGGTCCGGTGCCGATGATGGAGGCGGTCAGTCAATTGACCCGGCCGTATGGTATTTCAACGACGGTCAGCCTCAATCCAATTATGGTGGACGGCACAGGGATGTGTGGGGGGTGCCGGGTCGAAGTTGGGGGAGAAATTAAATTCGCCTGTTATGAGGGGCCGGAATTCGATGGGCATCTGGTGGATTTCAGGTCGTTAGCAAACCGCCAAAAGTGGTATAAAGAAATGGAGTTGACCGCCTTAAAACGGGTGGAGGGCGGGATAGAAATTGAGCGATATTTTCCTATCGATGAAAACTGCCCCATTGAAGAGATCATTCGTAGCGTACCCATCCATGTGCCTCCAGAGATTGACCCCAACCGGACGCTGGAGCTGAATCCACGCCAGCGAATGAAAATCCCTCGTCAGAAAATGCCGGTTCAGGATGCACGCATCAGGGTCTGTAATTTTGCGGAGGTCAATCTGGGGTTTAGCCCAGAATTGGCGCAGATTGAGGCCGCCCGCTGTATTCAGTGCCGAGTGCCTCACTGCGTGGAAGGTTGTCCGGTGCACATTGATATCCCGGCTTTTATTAAACGAATCGAAGCGGGGGATTTTATCGGTGCCGCTGAAAAAATAAAGGAAACCAATCAACTCCCCGCTGTGTGTGGTAGGGTTTGTCCTCAAGAGAGTCAGTGCGAAGCAGTGTGCATTGTGGGTAAGAAATCGACGCCTGTCAGCATTGGTCGGCTAGAGCGATTCGCGGCGGATTACGAGCGGACTTATGGTCAGCCCAAACTGATTCAGCGAAATCCCACGGGTAAGAGGGTTGCCGTGGTGGGTAGTGGCCCGGCCGGACTCACCGTAGCGGCGGAACTCATTAAAAAAGGTCATGAGGTTACAGTGTTTGAGGCCCTTCATAAGTTTGGGGGCGTACTGATTTACGGCATCCCGGAGTTTCGGCTTCCAAATGAAGTCGTCGAACGGGAAGTGATGGAACTCCAAAGGTTGGGCGTCAAGTTTATTAAAAATGTATTTATCGGTAGAACCTTAACAGTGGAGGAACTTTTTAAGCAGGGATTCCATGCCGTCTTTTTAGGAACGGGTGCCGGGCACCCGAGCATGCTGGAAATTCCCGGAGAGGGACTCAAGGGCATTTACACTGCCAATGAATTTCTCACGCGGATTAATCTCATGCAAGCCGATCACTTTCCCGAATATACCACGCCCGTGATGGTGGGTCGTAAAGTCGTGGTGATTGGCTGTGGCAACACGGCGATAGATGCCGCCCGGATTGCCATTCGATTAGGGCGCGATGAAGTAACGGTGGTTTACCGGCGGTCAAGAGAGGAAGTGCCGGCTCGAATTGAAGAGTTAGCGCATGCGGAAGAGGAAGGGGTAAAATTTTCATTTCTTTCCAACCCCACACATTTTATTCCGGATGACAATGGCTGGGTCAAGGGTTTAGCCTGTGCTCAAATGGAGTTAGGTCCACCCGACGAATCGGGGCGTCGCCGTCCGATACCCATTCCTAATTCGGAATTTGTTATTGAGACGGACACGGTCGTTACCGCATTGGGGTTTAACGTCAATCCCATCATTGCGAAAACAACGCCCGGCTTAGAAGTGGATCGGCGTGGCGTTGTTGTGGCTGACCCGGAGACTGGACAGACGAGCCGGGAAGGAGTATTTGCCGGAGGCGATGTCATCACCGGCGGTGCCACCGTGATTTTAGCGATGGGACAGGGCAAAAAGGCCGCTGGTGCGATAGATGCCTATTTGAGAGGCAATCGTTTAGCTTAACCTTGAAAAGGTTCCAAACCTTTTCAAAGTTCTTTTTCGGGAGGAGAAAAATGACAAAGAAACACGCCTACGGCATTTCAACCCAAATTAACCTTCCTTATGAGGAAGCGATTCCGAAAGTGACTGAAGCCTTGAAACAGGAGGGTTTCGGCGTTTTGACCGAAATTGATGTCAAAGCTACATTGAAAAAGAAACTGGATGTGGATTTTCGGAGGTACGTCATTTTAGGGGCTTGCAACCCGACGCTGGCGCACCGGGCATTGCAAACGGAACTGGAACTCGGCTTGTTGCTGCCGTGTAATGTCATCGTGTATGAAGTCGGGGAAAATCAGTCGGTGGTTTCCGTCGTCGATCCCCTGTCGATGGTCGGCGTGACACAAAACCCGGAATTAAAACCAATTGCTGACGAAGCATATCAACGGATTGTGAGATGCCTCCTCCATCTTGGAGGCGAATAGGGACAGGATTGATCTTGAATGCTCCCTTTTTCAGTGAAGCACTTTGTTGAGTTACGACTCTCAGGCGAGGCAGCGATTACCGGAGAAAGCCTTCATGGAACAGTACAGATTTGTCATTCAAAGCGCGATTGCTGGAATGCTCGCAAGTTTCGCATGCGGGTTAGGCAGCCTGCCGCTACTGATCAAAACACTCAATGTTGAAAGAAAAGTTGGGCTTGGCTACGGATTTGCCGGTGGGTTAATGTTTTCGGCTTCCGTTTATAACCTGCTTTTGCCGGCGCTAAACCTGAATGAATCAACAATCAGTGTTCACAATGTCATCTTGACGCTGGTTGGCATCTTTTCAGGCGCTGCATTCCTCTGGGGAGTGGAACACTATCTTACGCCACAGAGAATCAGCACCTCTTTTTGGCGGAAGATTGGCAGTCGGCAGGAGATTTTAATCTTTCTGGCGATGTCGTTTCACAGCATTCCAGAGGGGGTGGCTGTCGGGGTTGGATACACTTCAACAGAACAGATTGCCACAAACACGGAGCTCGGGCATTATATCGCGTTAGCGATTGCCATCCACAATATTCCGGAGGGACTGGCTGTCTCGATTCCCATGCGAGCGGGTGGTGCCAGCATTGCCAAATGTTTTTTTTTCGCCTTTCTCACGAGCCTTCCTCAACCGATCGCGGCGGTGCCTGCCAGTTTGCTCGTCTGGTTCTTCAAGCCCCTGATGGTGCCCTTTCTCGGATTCGCTGCTGGGGCGATGATGTTCCTGGTCATTGTTGAGTTGATTCCGGATGCGTTAGCAGATCGAACCGCAACTGAGATCGCATGGACATTCATCTTGGGATTCGGTGGGATGATTTTGATTCAGGTGATCCTCTAATTGACAAAATGTCAAATGATTCTGTCAAAGGACTGGGAAGATTGACAAAATGTCAAAAGGGATTTGACATCCATCGCCTGGTTTGTCAAAATGTCAGATAGCGTAACCCGAGAAAGGTCCGACCGAGCGCCATAATGAGGGGAAATAGTGAATTGAAGGTGGATTTTAGGTTGGTATGCTTTTTGCCTGATGTTTGGCGAATGCTGTTTTACGTTGCGCGCTAAAGAGGAAACAAAACATGAGCGATACCCATAGTTATGACAGTATATTGCTAATCGGATTCGGCGGCCCAACGGCCGGGTGCTGCCAAAAATACGCTTCATGTCCTGGCGAAGCCCACTGTTTTGTCGAAGGGATTGTCGGCACCGCGCCGTCTTGGGCGAAACGGGTCAGAGAAGTCGTCAGCCACTACCTGGCACTCGGTGGATTTTCCCCATTTAACGCCCTCACATTCCAACAAGCCAGAGCGCTTGAAGCCGCCTTGAAAGATAAAGGCATTGATGTTCCGGTCTACGCGGGGATGCGGCATTGGACGCCATACCTCTATGAAGTCATAGCGGAGATGGCACAAAAAGGGCATCGCCAAATACTGGGTATCATTATGGCACCCTATCAGTCCAAAGCCAGTTGGGATGAATACCAGCAGGGGGTGAGTCAAGCAATTAAGACATTAAATGGAAATCGACCCACTATCCATTATCTGGATGTGTGGTACGCTCATTCCGGCTATATCAAAGCCATTGCAGATAGGATTCGCTTGGTGTGCAAAGAGATGGCTGCAGACCGATTCGACAACGCTTCTTTAGTTTTTACGGCGCACGCGATTCCAAAGGCTGCGGCAAATGCTTCTCCGTATATTCATCAGTTCGCTGAAACTGCAACGGCCGTGGCAAGTCTCATCGGTAAAGATTTCGACTTGGCCTATCAGAGCCAACCTCAAGGTACGCCAATTCCCTGGACACAGCCTGACATCAATGCTCTCATCCGGGAGAAGGCAGGGGTTCGAGACGTCATCGTCTCGCCAATTGGTTTTCTCTGTGACCACGTTGAAGTGCTTTACGACCTTGATGTGGAAGCGAAAGCGACCGCCGAGTCCCATGGGATGGGGTTTATTCGCGCCGGCACCGTCGGGGCTCACCCGGAATTTATCCGAATGCTGGCAGGCCTCGCCTGCGATAGGTTTACAGACAAGCCTGAATCCTGAATCTTGCATCCTGAATCCTGAATCCCTGATTAACCTCAGTTATCAGCATCACACATTACGATTCCTACAAGCAATAGCAGTTATCAAACTATGCGACGATTGATTGTATTATTCACACTCATCATTATACTTTGGTTTTCCGCGATACCCGTGCACGCGATTGAAGGACGCGCAAGCCTGACAACAGTTGCGTGGGCAAGGGAAAATCGGACGCCCCCTGTGGGCAAAGATGTTGAGACTAATCTATTCCTCTATGAATATTTCCGCCTCAATATGGTCAACATCGGTGGGCAGCAGTTAGCTCTACACACACAAGGGCGTGTGCGTTGGAACCGTCTCGGCGAAGAGCAGTGGGACGGACGTTTTTATCAGGGGTACTTCGATTGGAAGCCGACAAAATCAATCAATTTTCGAGCGGGACGCCAGTTCCTGCCAAACGATGTCGGTTTTTGGCAGATGGATGGCGTCCGCATCAATCTGAATTTTTTAGAACCGATCTCTCCATCCATTTACGGGGGCGTATCAGTATCGCCGTGGACACTCGTCGGTGACCGAGAAGGGGTGCTCGGTGTGGAAATCGGGCAACGGAGGTTCGGTGTATTCCAACCTACAGTGAGCTTTTTGACATTGTTTAATCAGGAATCTGTGAATCGGGCAATTCTAGGATTTGGTCTGGAAGTACCGGGGGCTAGTATTTTCGATGTCCATCGTGAGACCCGAAAGCGACTGAATCTATCCGCGAGAGGAAGCGCGGATGTCCTCACACAGCAGGTCATTTCTGGGAACGTTTCAATCGCATTTTGCCCCGTTGGCAGAACACAAATCAGCGCGGAATATCGCCATGAGACACCGCTTTTCCCCGCGGATTCGATCTTTTCCGTTTTCGCCATTGAACCGATTCAGGAACTGAGGTTTGGGCTCGATACCGATGTCACCAGTTGGCTAGGATTGTATGGACGTTATGCACGCCAATTTTTTGACCTTGGGGAGATTAATCGCTATATCTACGGATTTGCTCTCAAAAACCAACGCGAGACGCTGGTGCGCTTCCAGTTTGAGCGGCTTGATGATGGGGCTCGCAAATATTGGCGAACCTATTCCGCGCTCAACAGGTCTGTGACAAAGCGATGGCAGATTGGATTGTCACATTACTACAACAACTACCAATTCTCTCCAATCACCCAAGTTGAACGGGCGTATTCGTTTCAATTCAACACAAACTACCAGTTTCGGAATGATCTCCGTTTGCTTGTACGCATCGAAGATAATATCAACCCTGATTTTCGATACAACATTCGGGCTTATGGTTCGCTTCGCTTTGATTTTGGCTTTTGATTGAAAAATTGACAATTGACGATTTGGGAAATGGAAGGATGGAAATGGAAGGATGGAAGCGGTGGTTTCTCATTTTTTTTATTATCTGGATGGGCTTGTTGGTGGGGTGTGCAATCTGGCAGAGCCGGCAGGGGGTATCCACAAGGCCAACAGAGGGGGAGATTATCTTTTCGCACAAACGCCATGTACAGATGGATATTGAGTGTGCATATTGTCACACCAATACGCCTCAAAGCGGGTTTGCGTCAGATAATAAGCTTCCGGCTGAGAAGGACTGCATGCGTTGTCACAAGCGGACTCAAGGCTGCGAGCTGTGTCATCGGGATGTTAAAAATGCGAGTTCCTTCACGCTTGCGCCCTATCGCGTGAAATTCTCTCATAAATTTCATCTACAGCTTCAACGGAACCCTAAAATTGTGTGCACAACCTGCCATCTGATGATTGCGGAGAGCACCCACGGCAACAACAGCGATCAACCTCGCATGAAAGTGTGTCGGGAATGCCATGACGTGACGAAAGTGGATTGTACAACCTGTCACGATAACTTGAGTGTCGATGTGACCCTCCTGCCGGTGTCGCACGATAGTTCGTGGCTCAACCGTCACCGTTTGCAAGCGTCACAAAACGATGAACTCTGCGCAGAGTGCCATCGTGGAAAGATTCGCCCGATGGCAAACATTCTCAAACCCATCGCGCCCGACCACAGCCGGGTCGCGCAGGCTCGCTCCTGTGCGGACTGCCATCGTGGAGATATTTGGCCGGAAGAGGTACACGAAAACAACTATATCCAAACCCATCGCATTGATGCGGCGGCGAACTCAAATACCTGCAGAACGTGCCATGAGCGTCAGGAATGTCGGCAGTGTCATGAAGACCGCGGTTTCCGTTACGAGATGGTACATCCAGCCGGTTTTATCTTTCAGCATGCGAGTGAAGCCAAGCGACGACTGACGAACTGCGTCACTTGCCACGAGGAGGAGGATTGCCTTGGTTGTCACAGCACGATTTCACCTCACCCACCGGGGTGGGACCGAGACATCACATCAAACAATGAGCAGCTCTGCCTGAAGTGCCACATCAAAGGGGAATTCTGATGAAATGGAATCAGCAAAAACGAGAAAATGGGAAAACGAGATACATTTCACGCATCCCGTTCCAACAGTCATCTTCACGTTTCACGTTTCACGCATCACGCAATACATTCCTGTTGCTCCTGCTTTGCCTCAGTGTGTTTATTTCCTTCATCGGGTGCAATGAGCCGGAGGAAAAAAATCCGGTGATACCCACGCAAAAAAAGCTGCCGGATGAAAAAACAGTGCTGCTGAAGTATCATCGTGCAGAGCTCCTGACGACGGAGATTGAATCCGCGCCGCTCCTTTCACAAGAGAACCACCCGCATGGCTGGCAAAAGGCGGACTGCACGCGATGTCACCGGCCGCCAGCGCCTGTTGAAGTGAATGTGTGCAGCGATTGTCATGGGCAAAATGGTGTCAACAATCAAGTGGATACCTGTCGCTCCTGCCATAAAGTGCAAAGTGAGTTCGGCGCTCCATCGACCGGGAGTCATTTAGCGCATGTTCTCAAGGGGCCGAAAGACCAGGATTGTACGCAATGCCATCCAGGGCGACAAAATTCAAAGGTCCATGCGAACGGAATGGTCAACGTTGTCTTTGCTGGCGGTGGGAAGTTCACCCCAACGACACTGGCATCCGGCACCGAAAGTGGATGCAGCGGCGTTGCATGCCACGAGACCCGTCCCTGGGAGAGCGGGAGCTGTAGCTCATGCCACGGTAACCCTCCCGACACAGGGGTTCACACCGTACACCTGAATCAGCCCAACTTAACCTGTCGCGATTGCCATGCCGGAAATCAGCATGACAACGATAAAAACTCCGGGTCCATTGAGATTGGTGGGATTAAATACAACACGATTACCGGGGATTGCACATCGACATGCCATGAAAACAAAGCGTTGAAGTGGGGCTGTAATAGCTGCCATGAATATCCGCCTAAAGATGGCAACCATGACGGAACCGTTCACAATTTCTCATGCGACCAGTGCCACAGCGAGCACTCGCACTCTTATGTTGCCGCAATCCGTCCGCTTGATTTTCGGGATGCGAAAGCCTCCTTTGCGAGAGGTGGAACTTACCACGACAGCACCAATGATGGGACCCCCAACGGAACATGTAGCGGCGTGGGGTGTCATGAGGAAAGAGTTTGGGGAAGCAAGTGTACCGATTGTCACGGAAATCCGCCGAACACCAGCACCCATGTGCTGCACGTTGTTCGGGAACGGTCCAAATGCCAGGATTGTCACGGTGAATTTCAACACGACCTGGATAAGACCTCCGGCAGAATTGAGATCGGGGGTGGTTCTCTCACCAAATACGATCCATTTTCGGGGGATTGTATGTCATCGTGCCATCAACGGCAGCAGTGGACTTGCGACACATGTCATAGTTTTCCACCACAGAGTGGGACTCACCTCTCCCACGATATGCCCGAGGGCAATTTCCTTGGAAAGGGAAAAATTGCCTGCAATCTGTGTCATGCCACGCATCAACATTCGTATAACGCAGCAATCGATCCAAGGGATTTTACAAATGTTCGCGTGACCTTTGCAGGCGGTGGGAATTTCAACCCCGCCACGCGGACATGCAGCGGCACCGGGTGCCATGAGCCGATGGTTTGGGGAAGTCGTTGTGAGGACTGTCACGGAGAACCTCCCAGCACGGGCTCTCATCTGGTTCATGTTGGCAAAGATAATATCACCTGTGACACCTGCCACAAAGGGCGTCAGCACGACCTGGATGATCGCAGCGGCGCCATTGATGTCGCTGGCGATTTTACCTATAATTCCCTCACGGGAGATTGCGCGACTAGCTGTCACCTTCGCGTTGAGCAATGGGGCTGCCAATCGTGCCATGGCTATCCTCCGCTCACCGGTCAGCATCAAGTCCACGCTGTCAAACTCAAATTTGAGTGCCGTATCTGCCACAGTGACCATCAGCATTCCTTCAAGGCAGCGATAACGCCGAACGATCAAAGGGATGCGACGGTTAAATTCACTGTGCGCGGCGTTTGGAACCCAGCGGCGCAAACCTGCACGAGCGTCGGCTGCCACGGGGATATGAAGTGGTAGAACGGGAAATGAGCGAGCGAAGGAGGAGGCGAGTGTGTGAGTGAGCGAGGGAGCGTGGGGGGGAGGGAAGGAAAGGAAGAGAAGAATCTCGCTTTACGTTTCACGTTTTACGTTTTACGTTTCACGGTTCACGTTTCACGCTTTACGCACTTCCCTGAAAGGGGTTAATTATGGAGATGAATCAGATTGTCACGATCGGCACCAATCATCATATTGCGCCACTCGATTTTAGGGAGCGGGTGTCGTTCTCTGAAAACCAATTGACAAACGCTTTTCAATTTTTGAGGGAGCATCATCATGTCCGAGAGACCGCGATTCTCTCGACCTGCAATCGTGTTGAAATCTATGCGGCGACCAACGGGGTCGATGGATGCGTTGCGCTCTCTGATTTTCTCTCAACCTATCATCGTATCGAACCGCAGCAATTGAGCCAGTTTACCTATCACTATCAAAATCTGGATGCCATTCGTCACCTGTTCAAAGTGACGGCAAGCTTGGATTCGATGATTGTCGGAGAGCCGCAGATCCTTGGACAGGTCAAGGATGCGTACGATAAATCACTGTCCGCTGGGGCAACTGGCATGGTGTTGAACCGATTGTTTGCCAAAGCACTTAGCGTTGGAAAGCGCGTTCGCACGGAGACCAACATTGCATCCGGTGCCGTCTCCATCAGCTTTGCCGCCGTTGAACTCGCCAAGAAGATTTTTCAGAGCTTAGAAAATAAAACGGTTGCCATTATCGGTGCCGGTGAAATGAGTGAATTAACGGCTCGACACCTTGTGGCAAACGGTGTCTCTAAAGTCATCGTCGCCAATCGAACCTACGAGCGAGCGGTGAAACTCGCTGAAAAATTCAACGGGATTCCTTGGGGTTATGATGGCGACTTGGATTTCCTGATTGATGCCGACATCGTTATCAGTTCGACAAACGCCCCGCACTATCTGATTCGTCGTCAACCCCTTGCCGAGATTATGAAGAAGCGGAAGCATCGCTATATGTTCCTGATTGACATCGCCGTGCCGCGGGATATTGACCCTGACGTAAGCAAAGTGGAGAATGCTTTTCTGTACAATATTGATGACCTACAGGCGGTGGTTGACTCCAACCTCAAAGAACGACAGCGGGAGGCGACGATTGCCGAGCGGATTGTCGAAACGGAAGCAACAAAATTCTACTCCCAGTTGCAAGTGTTTGAAGTGAATCCCACGATCAAGGGGCTACATCAACAGTTTGGGCAGATCGCTGCAAAAGAATTAGGTGTCTGCTTCAACAAGGCACAGTTGTTGCCCCAACAGCAGGCGGTCGTTGAAGCAATGACCCAATCAATAATCAAGAAGTTATTGCATCAGCCAACGACCCATTTGCGCCGGGCGGTCAATGATACCAATGGCAATCATGTCCAGTATGTCCGCGCTTTGCAGGAATTATTCGCGTTAGAACCGGCGGATGACGTTGAGACAGCGATTAATGACTACAATTCTGGAGGCGTGGCTTCCTCCCCACCCATCAATTGGGGTGGAGTGCCGCGAAAAATTGATGAAGTCTGAGCAAACCCAAGTCACACGACGCAGATTTTTGGATATTTTTATCGGTAGTACTTTCTTCACAACAATCATGGCAGCAGTCGGCACAGCGATTACCTTCATCTTGCCGCCCAAACGGACCAACGGAGAGGGAGAAAGCCGGACCGAGGTGGGTGGTCTTGAACGATTACCCGTTGGTACCGCGCTCAAAGTCTTGCATCGTGGTCACCCTGTTGTTGTCGGAAATACAAAGCGGGGGTACTTTGCGCTCTCAGCGGTCTGCACCCATTTGGGTTGTCTGGTTGATTGGAACGGAAAAACGCAGCAGCTCGATTGCCCATGTCATGCCGCCAAATTTGATACGCAAGGGAATGTCTTATCTGGTCCTGCCCCACGGTCGCTGCCGAGCTATGAAGTGGTGGTGGCTGGTGGGAAGATTTATGTGACTTAGGGTGAAACGTGATGCGTGAAGGTATTTAAGGCGTTTCCCAGACTTAAAACCGCCCAACTGAAATCCCATAGCCTTGACGTTCTCTGAGATTTATGATAAGATAATCCAAAATTCAAAATGATTCATTGTTGGAGGTAACGTTCGATGCTACATTCTCAGACAGCAAATCTACCGCCTTCTCAGAAGCAGCGGCTTCACGCCGACTTTCTCACCAATGAGCAATCCTATCTGCAAATGCGCGCAAGCCTGCTTGAACGCTATCGCGGACAGTGGGTAGCAATTCACAATGGGTGCGTGGTTGTAGCCGGTGAAGACCTGCTCAAAGTCACAGAAGTGGCGGCAGCCTGTAGCGGGCATCCTTACATAGCAAAAGCCGGCGAGGAAGACACGGTAGTGTTTCGGGTGCGACGGGCAGAGTTTGCTTACAACCAGACCTATCAGCCTTTTGCCCTTCCACATATTACTGTCACCTTTTGGAACCATGTTGAAACCGACTCGCAAACCTATCCTGACGTTGTTCCTGACACCGGCGCAGACTTGTCGGTGCTTCCTGACAGCGATTGCGCTGGCTTTAACCTGTTCAGTTCCCCCTACTTCACCGGTATTTCCAGCGGCGTTTTTGGGGGAAGCGTCACAACACTGATTTACCGCGGCAAAACGGAGATTAACCAAAGACGTGAAACGTGAAACGTGAAACGTGAGAAGAGCAGATGGGAATTGTGGATTGCGGATTGATGATTTCGATAATGTTTCGATAAACTCAACACGAGTCAATCCAATGATTTCGGATTTTAATTCTGCAATCTGCAATCATTAATCTGAAATCGGTATGTCCGACATCAGATATGATTTTCTTTTCACGTTTCACGTTTCACGTTTCACGTATGAGGAGGTACACGAATGGCTGAACAAGATCGAATGCCTGAGGGCAGAGCGTCCGAAAGCCGAATTGCGCGCTGGTTGCGTCAGCGTTTTCCGTGGGACGCCAAGGAAGTGCTGAGTTGGTTGACTATCGTTGGCGTCTTCTACGGGCCCGTTGACCGCCGCCTGCATATCCGAGAGGCGCTCGATAAAATGTTGAAAAAGCCTGTGCCTAAGCATCTCAATTGGACATTTTGCCTGGGCGCGAGTGCACTCTCTCTTTTTATGATTCAGGCGTTTACGGGCGTTTTGCTTGCCTTCTACTATAAACCTTCCCCTGAATCTGCCTACGAAAGTGTGCAACATATTATGAACAATGTCCATCTCGGGTGGCTGATCCGACAGATTCACGCTTGGGGGGCGAACATGATGGTTGCCATGGTGTTTCTACACATGCTGCGGGTTTTCTTCTACGGTTCCTACAAAACTCCTCGCGAGATAACATGGATGGTAGGGGTGATGCTCTTGTTTCTCACGTTGACCTTTGCGTTCACCGGCTATCTGCTCCCGTGGGATCAGCTTTCGTACTGGGCGACGACGGTTGGGACGGAGATCTTTGCGAGCATACCCATCATTGGGGAACCGCTATTGCATATTATGCGAGGCGGAGAAGCGGTTTCGGGAGAGACGCTATCGCGGTTTTACACAGTGCATACCGTCATCTTGCCCGGTTTTACCGCCATGATGATTATGGTCCATCTGTTCATGGTGCGGCGACAAGGGATTTCGGGGCCGTTGTCAATTGTCGATTGTCAATCGTCAATTTCAAAGAAAGGAACAACAAATGACTGAAAAACCGATTGGAGAGAACCAAACAGAAGAAACAGATGAAGCCGAGGAAGGGGTTCCCTTCTTCCCCAACCACTGGCTCAAAGAAGTGATTGCTGTCTACATTGTCATTGGCATCGTGCTGAGTTTGGCAATCTTCTTTCCATTTTCCCTGCACGGGAAAGCCGATCCACTCTCAACACCCGAGCACATTAAACCGGAATGGTACTTCCTCTGGGTCTATCAGGCGCTGAAATATTTTCCAAAAGAAATGTTCATTGCGAGCGGCAAAACGGTTGCGGTTGTGCTGATTTTTGGGGTTGTCGCTTTTCTGCACTTTGCCTGGCCGATTATCGACAACTCCCCGGAACGTCATCCCGCACGACGACCATGGGGTATGGCATTTGTCGGAATCTCCCTGGTTTTGGGGTTTCTTCTCATGTTACTTGGTGTTCTGAGTGGTCGAACGCTTGAGATTAGTGCGACGAAATATACCTTTGATCAGCAGGGCATTCCGCATCGTGTGATAGCGACCGAACAAACAGGCGTGCAGACCGAAATTAGCCAACCCGGCGGTCTGAGCGAGGGAGGTGGAAAACAATGAACCAGCGAATTGACAAAATGAAGGAAAGGAAGAATGGAAGGAAGGGAAGGATGGAAGGAAGGGAAGGATTTATTTCACGTTTTACGTTTTACGTTTTACGCCTCACGCCTCACGCCTCACGTTTTACGTTTCACGTTTCACGTCTCACGCTTCTGGCTTTCTGGCTTTCCGGCTTTCTGGCTTTCGAGGCTTTCGCCCAACTCTTACCCGAACAGATGTTTAAGATCGAAGGAAGCTCTTGCAAGGTCTGTCATGGGAAGGAAAAGGTTGCCTATACGGGCAGCATTCATGATCAGCGCGGTCTTACCTGCACGGATTGTCATGGCGGTGATTCAACAAGTTTGAAACAGAAACAAGCGATGTCACCTACAGCAGGATTTAAGGGAAAGCCGGACAAGAAAGGCATCGTGGAGCTCTGCGCTCGCTGCCACAGCGATGAACGAATCATGACGCCCTACGGGTTGCCAACGAATCAGTTCGGCCAATATCGGATTAGCGTCCATGGGACCCGCTTGTTTGAACACAACGATACGAATGTTGCCGTTTGTACTAACTGCCATCAAACGCATGAGACCCTGTCTCATACCGATCCGCGGAGTACAACATACATCGCCAACGTGCCGAAGACGTGTGCGAAGTGTCACGCCGATGCCGCCTTGATGAAACCTTACGGTATTCCGACCAATCAATACGATAAATATGTCAATAGCGTTCACGGAAAGGCCCTCCTCGAACAGGGAAACACGGCTGCCCCCAACTGCGCTCGTTGCCATGGCACACACGGTGCGGCACCGCCGGGGGTCGCAGATGTTTCCAAAGTGTGTGGGCAGTGCCATAATAACACGCGCGATTATTTCAATCAAAGTCCCCATAAAAAAGCGATGGAGGAGCAGAAACTTCCGGAATGTGCAAGCTGTCACAGTAACCACGATATCGCAATACCAACACTTGCGCTCTTTGATACCAGTTGTGGGCGTTGCCACGAGACGGGAACCGCCGCATTCAGGCGAGGGCAGGAGATTAAAACGTTATTGGTCAACGCAACAACAGCTCTTGATGCAGCGAATCAGTATGTTGCAGACGCGAAACACCAGGGAGTGCATACTGCTGAGTACGAGTTCGTGCTAGAAGAGGCGCGCACCAATCTCTTGCGTGTCATTCCCGTTACCCACACCATGTCCCTATCAACGGTCAAGGATTTCACGGAAAAATCACAGGGAGAGGCAGATAAGGTTAAGCTCAATATCCATAACTATTTTGAATCCCTGAAAATTCGCAAAGTGGCATTGGGTCTTATCTGGGTATTCCTTCTTGGTACGATTGTTGCCCTCTTTTGGAGACTGCGACGCGCGGATCGCGAATGGCGTGAGAGGGGTTAGGTATCAGGGTTTAAGTGTGAGGTGCTGTTCCTAACACCTAATATCTGATGCCCATTTTAAGGACAAAAGAATGAATAAGAGAGTTGCGTTCATCATTAAAACACTGCTTAAAGTGACACTCATCACCGTACCGATTGTTGTCATCTTTTCATTCACGGCTATCGAGTACACATCACAGCCGCAATTCTGTACGTCCTGCCACATCATGCAGCCTTACTATGACTCGTGGAAGACCTCGTCGCATAGTAAAGTCTCCTGCCTGGAATGTCACTTCCCACCGGGAATTGAGGGTTATGTTGAATCTAAGACGCAGGCAATCTCTCAGGTCGTGAAATACTTTACAAAGACTTACGGCACGAAACCGTGGGCGGAGATTAGCGATAAAAGTTGCCTGCGCTCCGGCTGCCACACGGAACGGCTCCTTCATGGAAAGGTCGTATTCAAGGGTGTTGTGTTTGACCACCAAACCCACTTGACTCAGTTACGGCGTGGGAAGCAGTTGCGATGTGTCAGTTGTCATTCACAGATTGTGCAGGGAACGCATATCACCGTTACAGAAACGACATGCTTCCTTTGCCATTTTAAGGACCTACCGGAGGGCGAGCCGATATCTGGTTGTCCGTCGTGCCATACCGCGCCAACGAAGACAATCGAAATTCAAGGGGTAACATTTAAGCACCAGGACATGATAGCGCAAGGCGTCGATTGTCGCAGGTGCCATCTTGACGTGATTGAGGGAGACGGGGTCGTGCCCCGTGAACGCTGCATGGGGTGTCATAACGAGCCGGAGCGCCTCGCAAAATACGATGATTCTGTGTTTATGCACAAGAATCATGTCACTGACCACAAGGTAGAGTGTACCCAATGTCATCTCGAAATTTTGCATAAAATTAAGTCCATGGCCGAACCCCTGGCAATCAATTGCCAAACCTGCCATCCGGACCACCATGCCGCCCAGCGTGAGTTGTACATGGGGGTCGGCGGTAAAGGCGCTGCCCCCAAAGCCAGCCCGATGTTTATCGCCCGTGTCAGTTGTGAGGGGTGCCACATCGGACACAAGGGCGGTGAAATTGAAGGGATTACCCGTGTGGCGGAACCTGCCGCTTGCATGAGTTGTCACGGCACGAGTTATGCCCATATTCAAGATGGGTGGACCCAAGGTATGGGAAATCTGATTAACCAATTGACACCGTACCTCCAATTGGTTGCGACTGAAGTTGAGAGAACCGAGCGTGCGGGGACTGTCAATATTGGCGAAGCCGAAAAACTGCATCAGCGGGCAACTCATAACATTGAGTTGGTGCGGTACGGAAAAGGAGCGCACAACGTCGAATACTCGGAGCAATTGATTGAATCTGCCCGGGATGATTTAGACCAGGCGTTGAAATCACTGGGGTCCGCCCATCGTGTGCCCGCTTTGGAGAAACCGATCACTCCAGCCGGGGGAGCGTGTCTCAGTTGTCACTTTGGAATTGAAACCCACACCAACGAGTTTGGCGGTCGGACCTTTCAGCATGGACGGCACACCATCACAGCCCAACTCAATTGTTCGGTGTGCCATTCAAGTCAGCCCAAGGGTCAACCGGAACACGGTAAAACGACCCTCACCAGCACCGCGGATTGTGATGGATGCCACCATCGGCAAGTTGAGCGAAGCGAAATCTCGCAAAGCGGGACAATTGATCCGACCCGAAATCCCCCCTCTATCCCCCCTTTACAAAGGGGGGAAGGGGGGATTTCGCCCGCTCGAAAGGTTACCTGTCAAACGTGCCATACCTCCGATGAATTGCCGCGTCAGATCGTTTATCAACAAAAAGCGTTCAATCACGATTTACATGCGACCCAACGTGGCATCTCGTGCAATGCGTGTCATGCTCCGAACGTCCAGCCAATTTTCAAAGCGGATTGTATTTCATGCCATCACGATGAAACCAAGGTACAGGTTGTGGCAAAATGTGGCACTTGCCACCCCAATCAAACTGCGATGTTTGAAGGAACGGGCTACAATATTCCAAGTTTGAAACTGGCTGCACAGGTGACTTGCGAAGGCTGCCACCAGGCTGAAACGAAGACAATTGGAGTCGCAACGCGAAATGGCTGTAAGTCATGTCATAAAACCGGCGATTATGCTGCCGTCATGGATGTCTGGCAAACGAAGGCGCGGGGGGCTTTGGGCGAATTGAAAGTGACCGAGGCGAAAGTTGCCGCATTGCTTGCTTCACTCAATGTGCCAGAAGCGCGACAACTCTATGAATCCGCCAAAAAAGACATCAATTTCGTTCAAGCAGATGCCTCATTCGGTGTGCATAACCCCGAACTCACAGATGTACTCCTTAAGAACGCCCGAGAGCGCTTACAAAAATGCTTGGACCTGTTATCGCAAGCCATCCAGAAGAAATAAAATGAGCAAATCTGCAAATGAGCAAATGAGAGGGAAGGAAAGGAAGGATGGAAGGATTTATTTCACGTTTTACGTTTCACGCATCACGTTTCACGTTTCACGTATGAGGAGTCAACCCAGTGGAAAAGAAAAGATTTTTTAACGTTTATCGAGTGATATCGATTATTCTCGGTTTCATCGGAATTTCCATTCTCTTGTTTATTTTGGCAAGTAGTTTCTGGCTGAAGTAGAGCGGTAGGCGCAAATACGGGTCGGCAGAAGAAACCGAGTTTTTCTGAAAAACTCGGTTTCTAGTGCACGTCGGCGGAAATAATTGACCCCCACCTGGCCTCCACCCCCCTATAATCCCCCGTGGACGGGGGATATTGGGCGGGGAGGAGCGGCCGAGTTCCCCCCGTCCACGGGGGGCCAGGGGGGGGCAAAAACTTTCGCCGTGCTGTACTATCCTTCCGCAAAAACTGATGCCCGGGTATACCGGCTAAGGAGACAGAAGGTGCTAAGGAACTTTGCCTTGACCGTCATTATCAGGATTTTACCACTGGTGTTTTTATCCAATCCGGTGTTCGCAGATAATCTGAGTGCCGATCGCGCCTGTTTATCGTGTCACGGGCAGATGGAACATCAGGTCGTGATTAAGGGAAAGTCTCCCTCCTATGTCGATGTGGCAACGCTCAGGAGTTCGGTTCATAAGCAGATCGCTTGTCTCGATTGCCATCGGGACATGACCAAGGTGCCTCACGATGACGTTGTTGCCCTCGTCAAATGTGTGGATTGCCATTACAAGGGGAATCCTCGCCGAGCCCCTGGCGGGGATGAGTACAGGGATTACGTTGAAAGTGTTCACGCTCAGGTGAGTCCGGGTGAGAAGAAAAAACCGCGATGCACCGATTGCCACGGAATTCATAATATCCTTTCGCCGCGAGACGCACAATCACAGGTTTACAAAATGCACGTTCCAGAAACCTGCGGTCAATGTCACACCGAAATTTACAGGGCATATTCGCAGAGCATCCACGGCAAAGCGTTGCTCTGGGATGGAGTGCTTGATGCACCGAGTTGCGTCGATTGCCACGGCGTTCACCGAATCCTTTCTCCAAAGGACCCCAGGTCTCGTGTCAATCCCACCCATGTGAGTCAAACGTGTGCGGGATGCCATGAGGCTGTGGAGATTGTTGGGAAATACGGTATCTCTATCAAGCGAGTTGCCTCCTATCAAGAAAGCTATCATGGCTTGGCGAATAAATACGGTGTGCGCGCGGTGGCTAATTGTGCCACTTGCCACGGCGTTCACAATATCTTGCCATCGGCGGACCCTGCTTCATCCATCCACCCCAATAATCTGCATCTCACTTGCGGTCAGAAGAACTGTCACCCCCAGGCGGTTCAGGCGTTTACTTTAGGTCCCGTCCATCTGGGAGTTGTGGAGACGCCTAACATCCTCAGATGGATTCAGATGGGATATACGGTGTTGATTATTTTTATTGTTGGAGGCATGGTGCTACATAATATACTGGATTATATCAGTGCGCGTCGGAGGAAGAATGATGTCAATCCCTGAAGAATATGTCGAGCGGATGAATCTCAACGAACGCTTGCAACACGGGGGCATGTTCGTGACATTCACATTACTGGCGATCACGGGTTTTCTGGTGTTCCTACCAGAAAAGTATGTTGTGTTCATAGGAGGAAGCGCAGAAGGTTTTTTCCAATGGCGTGGGAACATTCATCGGATCTCTGGGGTGTTGATGATTGTAGTCAGTATCTATCATATCGGCTACCTCCTTTTTACGGGGCGTGGACGTTGGCTCTTTTCCGAATTGTTGCCTCGCAAGCAAGACCTTGCCGATCTGCGGCAGATGCTCCGGCATTATCTGAATCCAAATGAATCCCCACCCCAGTTTGGCTGGTACAGTTATGTCGAAAAGGTCGAATACTGGGCACTGGTGTGGGGGGTAGCGGTGATGACCCTCACTGGCTTTTTACTCTGGTTTGAATCCCTGTTTTCCAAGCTGCTGCTCGATATCGCAACGCTCATCCACCGGTATGAAGCTATCCTGGCGGTTTTGTCGATTGTCGTATGGCATTTCTACCATGTCCATTGGAGACCGGAGGTTTTCCCGATGAGTCCCGTGTGGCTGAAGGGGCGTATTCCCATAGAAGAACTGCGTCGTCGTCACCCATTAGCCTACCAAACGGTGATGGAAAATCACAGCAGGAAATTAGCACAACATGCCAAAAAATGAATCCCCTTCCCGCTTTCAAAGGGGGGACAGAGGGGGATTCGCCAATTTGTCAGAATGTCGGAATCTCCGCTGAATCTGGTTGACATTTTGTCAAAGTTAAATGATTGACGTTGCATCCGGTTGACATTTTGTCCAAATGAACTGGCGTTGATGTGAGTCCATAGCACTCTCCTGCATCCAATATCGCACCATTGCACATCACGCACCGTGCCCGGCACATCGCGTGCCCAGGCTCTATGTTCTCTAACCGCGCCATCCAATCCAATGCGGCCCATCAGTTGGCACACCTTTTGCCTCTATACATCTTTCACAATATCTCATACCATTTTGAGTCGTGCGCTTTGGCGTGAAGCGTGATGCCTTTACTTTCACGTTTCACGAATCGGCGCACAACTGCAAATAGTATAATATCAATTTGCATTTCAGAATAGAATGTGACAAGGAGAAACAAACATGAGCGGAAGACAATCCAAAATCATCGTTGCGAGCCTCATATTAGCCTCTGCGATGGCGTTTCTGGTCGTCGCTGGGGTTAAGAACACAAGCATGCGCCACTTCACGCCTGACGAGCTGATTGCCCATTCCGAGGCGGTTGACAATAAAGGGATTCAAGTTGACGGGCTGATTTCGGAGGGAACCACCAAATGGGATGCCGTGAAGTTTGAGCTCACCTTCGCGGTGCAGGATGGAGAAAGAAAGGCAATGGTCAATGTGATCTATGCCAACAAACTCAGACCGGACAACTTCAAAGATGGCGGTAATGTGTTTGTCGAAGGAAAGTATGACGCAAAGCGAAATCTGATCGTTGCGTCGAAAATTCAGACGAAATGCGCCTCGAAATATGAAGCGGCGGAAGGGGTTGCAGCTCAGAACAGCAGAACAATAAAAAGCGATTATTAACAGGACTTACGCACTTCAGGGGGCCAAATCGTCTGTGAACGCCTGTTGCATCTTGCATCCTGAATCTCATTCAAGATGCAAGATGCAAGTGAATCTTGAATCCTGAATCTTGAATTTGGTATCCATGAAGTGTCAACACATTTTTGAAACATGCTCATTTCGGAGGAGTAAGTAAATGATGGCAGAAATAGGTCAAGCGGCAATATGGCTTTCAGTGTTTTCCTGTCTATGGGCAATGGCTCTGCTCTTTATGGGGTTGCGTTATCAAAACGACAATGCCATCAAGAGCGGACGCAATAGCGTCATCGGGA
>CAZOAL010000088.1:0-30843 GCA_964577695.1 uncultured bacterium
CAATTCATACCAACTTAGTTGGCACTTCTACTCACCGCTGATGCGGCGCACATCTCCTCATTTACTCACCTTGATGCGGTACGAACCGGTACCACCAGCACTATTATAATGTCGGACCTGGACAAAGTAGGTGCCGGGCGTCAGGTTAACGACAATTTTCGCGTTCCGATCCGTGCCGCTGTCATCATCCTCGGCGATAAGCCTTGTTTGACTATTAGGGCCGTAGAGCGACATCACAATATCCGTCGGGCCTTCGGTCTCAATCGTATAGCGGCCGGCTTTCGTCGCGGTGAACTTATAGAGGTCCCGCTCCCCAGGCTGACCAATTGAGGCTTCCGTGCCTACCGTTTCGATAACGGGGAGTTCCCGAATCTCCGGCGCAGCCAACGGATAATTGGTCGGATCACCGATGAACCGCTTATCGGTTTCCGACAGCACCTCGTTAGGCTCAGACTGGAAGCCATCCAGGGTCCAAGTTTTTGGAATGGCGTAGAGCATGATCGACTTCTTATCCAGCAAAGTTCCATTGATCTGCTCACGAGCGTACGTTGCGAACATGTTGTGCTCGATTGTCGGCAAGGGCCAGTTGTTCGGCGGGCCGGATAGATCTCGAATTACATTTGGTCTGTTCCATTGGATGCCTCCCTGCGGATTCTGGTGTTCGTGTATCAGGCCGATTGCGTGTCCGAATTCGTGGAGGACGACGCCCTCATCCTGCCAGCCTAAATTCATCGTGGCTTGGTTCAAGGGAATATCTTGGCAATCCGTGCCAATGTACGACCATGCGCCGTCGATTTCGTCAAAGGAGATGCGGATTTCCGCATCCGGCGCGTTGTTAAAATCAAACCTCAGATTGGCATGGTGACCCCACTGAGGGGCGAATCGCTTGACGATGTCTTGTTGAGCGGAATTGCCACCCATGAACCGTACCCGAAGCGTTGACCCGTTCGGCCACTTCTTTGCCTTTAACACCGCCATCCTTGCAACGCCAGCCATGTCCGGTTGAGCAAAACGCCGAAGGTCTTGAGGTAAAACTCTGTCGTAGCATACCTGAAGATACTCAGACATCAATAAACTCCTTTACGAGGGCGTCGAACTATCGACGCCAGTTGATGATAGTTTCATTCACGTTCGGGTGAATGCTCTGTTGAATGAGGCGAGAAAGACGATGCTCCGTCACCCGGAGTCATCGGGACGCAATTTCTTAATTTGTGATTCAGACACATCAAACGAAGCCTTGTCCCCGGTAGGCTCTCCCCGTTCCGCATCTCTTTCCGCGATGGTCTTCACTTCGGCCAGGCGTTCGGATGGAGTGACATCTCCCCTGGTTTCGTCGTAAAGGTCAAACCAGGGCAGCCCGTATTCCGTGTAGATTTTCGCGTCAATAGGCGTTGGCGGCGGTTCCATCCCTGTGAGCTCAAAAAACTGTGCGCTATTCACAATGTGAACGACAACGCGCCCATAGTTGTTCTGGTCCCAGACGTCGATGCCATGCGGGTCGGGATAGATCTTCTGTTTCATCACGCCCCCAGCGCCAAGTCCCATCTGTTGTGCGACCATCGCGCTTGGTTTCGGTCCGGCGAGACGGCTCGGACCAGTCTCGGTCTGGATCGGCGGCTTCTCTGGGAACTGACCCGGTTTCGGTTCAAAGACCATGATCTGAATACCACCGAATTTTTCTATGCCGGTAACGGCGGCTTCGACGGTGTAACCGAGTCCCAGGGGCATTGCAATGAACTGGCGAATGGAACCATGCCCTGCATTGATGCCATCCAGCCAGGGCTGGTCAGGACAGACAATATAGTCTTGAGGATGGGCATGAAGCCCCTCATCATAAGGCTCGCCGGAAATCGCATTAATCCGACCCACAGCGATCTTAACGGCATTGGGCTTCCAGGGTGTTGCGTTGAAACCGAGCCACAGTGCCTCCCGTTGATACATAGGAATGAACACACCCCCTTGCTCGCGCCACATGGACGGGACGCGAGCCGGGTCATCCGCTACCTTGAGTATCGGGAACACACCGAGACCGGGAGGCAATGGATAGGTCCGGCCATCATCGGGAATACGAAGTGTACGCTGGAAGGAAACAGCGAAGCGCTGGCCGATCCGAATCGCATGCTCATCAATGGTAACGTCAAGCATTGTTTATCCTCGCTGATTGCAATACTACGACTTGAAGCTCGCCCGTAAATCGGGTAAAATGGAAAGTAGGTACTTAAACCACTGGAAAGCAGTGCTCATGTTATCCCTTATCTCCCGAAACGGATATGAAAGCACAAACGCATAGACAAACCGCCTGCCGCCTGTGATGGGCAAACTGCCTTCTTCTCTGATAACCAACCGCATCTCATATAATTGTCGGAGGCGATTGCTGGCGGCGCTTAACGACAGCCCCAACTCCTGGCTCACTTGTTCGGAAGTTGCCCTTCCGAGTTGCTGTACCACTTCCAAAGTGATGTTCAATGCGTGGGTCAGCTTGCCTAAAATTTCCCAGTTCCCTACCGCATCACAGCAAAGCAGCGCCAAAGACTCTTCTTTCGCAACGAGCGAAAGACATGCTTTGATGTCCGAATTGGCGTTCTGTAGTTTGATGAGCAAACATTTATTGGCCCATTCTTCTCGATTGCGTTCATAAAAAAGCTTCAAAATCTGGTGCAGGCATGTGAGCGTGATATGCTGTATCCCCAGAAAATCCAAGACAAGGAGTCCTGGACACGGCAAGCCTTTTAATTCGTTGCGGACGCGCTCATAAATGTGTTGCCCCTGTTCCTTTGTCAGAAGATTTTCGCTTTGACTCTCCGCCTTCAGAACCAGAGTTTTTTTAGAAGCTGGTGGCATTTTTCTCACCTACGGTTATTGACGAGATAATGATAACTTATGGGAGAGAAAAAGGCTCAACATCGGTTGCTTTTTTTTCAACATTTTTTGCCTTTTTTGCATTGATGGCTTTCCGGTATTTAGAGGGGGTGCCCCCTTCACTCTGCTTAAACACCCGCCCAAAATGGGTCAAACTGTTGAAGCCAACATCGAAGCAGATCTGTGAGATCGATAAGTCTGTTTCGCTCAAGAGTTGTTTGGCCTTGCTAATGCGGAAGCGACTGAGATATTGCCGACAAGGTATTCCCATTTCTTGCCGAAACAGCCGACAGAAATGACAGGCACTCAAGCATGCCGAGTGGGAAATCTGGGCGAGGGAAATGTCATCCGCGTAATGCGCTTGGATAAAATCTAACGCCCGCTGGATTCGGCTCTCAATGAATTGAGGGAAGTGATTGAAAACCAAGTGTAGAGAAATGGAATCTTGAGCCCTTCTAAAAATGAACCTTCCTTCCACCACGATTGGTTCTGGGAAGCCATTGAAAATGCCTTCAAGAGCCTCTTCAAATTGCGAATGCTCCGTGATGGGGAACGAAGCCTCCTGGCCAATGAGCAAAATGGGTGTGCTGGACATTTTCTGCCTCCATGGTCCGAGTGCGATTCGGACTCAATCTTTGCGCAACGGATTGACATCATGATTTTATCATGTTAATAAAAACTCGCTTAATACTATAACATAGTGAGAAATTGAATACCCAACATTCCTTGCTTTTTTTTCAACATTTTTTGCTTTTAGCTACGAATTTTGTTGACCGCAATGCGACTCGTTGTAAAGCGGGCATGCCCAAGATCAATAATCTATCAGCAGAAAACTTGATGGTTCAGTCGGCGGCGGGACGGGGCTTTAATGGTCATGAAATTTCTTGTTGCCGCCGTACCTGCTATAAAAAATCAAGGTATTAGCCCAGGGTAAATTGTTCTATTCATTCCCATTTTTGATATGATACAATAGACACCATGTTGGAGTGTCAAATGAGACGATTGGAGGTGTCAATAAGTGTGCTAAAGTTAGACTCAGACCGTCCGCCTTTTCCCTTCGCCCCAAAGTCGCATCTCAAACTGCAAACTAACTTATCACGCATGACCGAGAAAGGAAATGCAGGGGGCGCATTTTTTTACAAATGGCAAACAAGATCCTATTTTTGTGTACAGGCAATTATTACCGTAGCCGTTTCGCGGAAATTCTCTTTAACTCGCTCGTATCTGAAAGGGAACTGAACTGGAAAGCGGATTCAAGGGCTTTAGCTTTGGAGTTGGGCGTCAACAACGTTGGCCCCATGTCGAAGTATGTCACCGCGGCTTTAGCACAACGCGGCATCGAATTGACCGGCGTACAGCGATATCCGATTCAGGTGAAAGCGATAGATTTTGAGGAAGCGGATGTGATTATCGCGTTGAAGGAATCAGAGCATCGACCCTATTTATTGGAACGCTACCCTGACTGGGCTGATAAAGTTGAATACTGGGATGTGACAGACGGTATTCCAACAGCAAAATATGACCCGTTAGGAGAAATCGAGAGGGAAATCAACCGCCTGATACAACGGTTATGTGACTTTCAAACGTCCGGTGTCCTTCCGATAACCGGGGTTTGAAAGCCCTCCAAGGGATGATATAGACTTCCGAAGTCTTTAAGACTTCGGAAGTCTGAAGGAGAATTTATGCAAAGAACATCACAGCAAAATGATTGGCTCGTTCAACCGTTTGGTGCCCCCCCCGTCCACGGGGGGGACCAAAGGATTCCCAGTAGCTCCCCCCCGCGGGCGGGGGGGGGACGCGCCCAAGTGAAAAAAGTGGATAATCGGTTGATTTTGAGCAACGGCTTGATTCACCGAACCTTTGTCCTCTCACCGAACGTTGCGACGATCGACTATACGAACGCAATCACGGACACAAGCATCCTTCGGGGTGTGAAGCCGGAGGCAACCCTCACAATCGATGGAGCGCAATTTGAGATCGGCGGTCTGAAGGGTCAACCCGATTACGCCTACCTCGACCCTGCCTGGATTCAGAGTCTCACGTCGGATGTGAACGCATTTCAATTTCGTGCGTACAGCGTGGGCGGGGTTGAGAAACGTTATCCGTGGACACCCAAACGCCATGCGTCATCGACCCAATGGCCGCCCCGGGGCGTCAAGTTGACAATCCATTTCAGCCCACCGCCGCAGCTCCGGGGTGTGGGCGTTTCCGTCCACTACGAAACTTACGATGGGGTGCCGGTGCTGTCGAAATGGATTGAGATTCGCAACGAAGGCGAGCGTGAAATGGTCATTGAATTGCTGGCATGCGAGATTTTGGCGGTCAACGAGCGGGAGAAGCATCGGCTGCATGTCGAGAGCGATTGCGCTTTCAGCGGGATGGCCACCACCCATTGGGGCCCAGACCCCGACTACAAAACGCAGATCGATTACCACTACCAGATGCCGTTACTGATGACAAGTACATATCCGCTCGGTCCCGGCGTGGCGATTACACCCGGTGATAGGTTCGAGAGCTTTCGGACCTTTGAGCTCCTCCATGACAGCGATGACCGGGAACGGCAGGGATTGGCGTGTCGCAAGATGTATCGCACGCTCGCGCCGCAAGTGACGGAAAACCCCATCCTCATGCACGTCAGGAGCTCCGAACCGCAGGCGGTTCGGTTGGCGATAGAGCAGTGCGCCGAAGTTGGCTTCGAGATGGTGATTATGACGTTTTGGAGCGGCTTCAACATTGAGAGCGAGGATGCGAACTACATCGCGACCATGAAGGAGCTAGCGGATTACGCCCATAGCAAAGGGATCGAACTCGGCGGTTACACGTTGATGTGTGCCTCGCGCAATGTCGGAGCGGCGCACAATTGCATCGACCCCGAAACCGGTCAGCCCGGTAGCAAGTTCGGACAGAGCGCGTGTCTGGCAAGTGAGTGGGCGGACGGTTATTTTGAACGCGTGCTGAACTTCATGGATGCGACGGGGATGGACGTCATCGAAACGGATGGCCCGTATCACGGGGATGTCTGTGCGTCAACTTCTCACAAGCACCATCGCAACCTGAACGATTCGCAATTGCGACAGTGGCAGGCGTGCGCCAACTTTTATCACGAATGCCGAGGGCGTGGCATTTACATCAACACGCCGGATTGGTACTATCTCAACGGAAGTAACAAATGCGCCATGGGCTACCGCGAAACCAATTTCAGTTTACCGAGAGACCGGCAGATTCTGATTGCGAGACAGAATATTTACGACGGGACTTTCGAGAAGACACCGAGCATGGGGTGGATGTTCGTGCCGCTAGTTGAATATCACGGCGGCGGGCCGGCGGCAACGTTTGAACCGTTGTGCGAGCATCTTGGGGATTACGAGTGGCATCTGGCACAGAATTTCGGGAGTGGCGTGATTGCCTGCTATCGTGGCCCGCGTCTGTATGATACCGATCAGACCCAAGCCGTCGTTAAGAAATGGGTCGATTTTTACAAAAAATACCGTCAAATCCTGGACTCGGATCTCATCCACGTTCGTCGTCCGGACGGCAGAACCATCGACTGCGTTTTGCACGTCAACTCGCAGACCTCCCCACGAGGATTGGCGATGGCCTACAATCCAACCGCTCAAGAACAACAGATGACGCTCAAGCTACCGCTCTACTACACCGGTCTCAGTGATAAAGCGAAGATTCGTGAGCAGGAGAGAGCCCCTCAAACGTATCCGATAGATCGGGATTACAACGTGTATGTGCCGATAACGATGAAACCCAAAACGATCACCTACTTCGTGATTGAACAAGTGTAATGGGCACAATTTGTAGGTTCGTATTTGACGCATCCGATATTTACCCAAGTCAAGTTACGAAAAGACATAGATCAATGGTTGACAATTCAAGAGGAAAATGGCATAATACGTGTTGTTCGGTATAGGTGTTAGGTGTTAGGGGTTCGGTATTAGAGCTCACACCTGATACCTAACACCTGAATTCATTTCAAAGGAGGCATCAAGATGTACAAGATTCACATCTGGGGGACAAAGTTACTCATACTCTTGGCAGTGCTTTGGGTTGGATTTTCCGCTTCCCAGGCGAACGCCAAGATTGACCCCGCGACTGTCGTTGGTATGTGGCTGTTTGACGAAAACGGCGGCGATGTCGCCAAAGACAGCTCTCCCGCCGGCAACGACGGTACAATTGTCGGTCCAAAGAAATGGGCCGATGGGAAGTTTGGAAAAGCCCTCGAATTCAACGGCAAAGATGTGTATGTCGAGGTTCAATCCAACAAGAGCATTGTTCTGGAGGAATTGACAATGATGGGTTGGGCAAAACTCAAATCCTCACAAGGCACCCGCTGGCAATCCATCATGATGAAGGGGCAAAACCCGCGCAACTATCTGCTCGTTGTTGACAAAGATACGCAGAAATTGCAACTCAGCATTACCAAAGGCGCTCCTGACCAATGGGCAGGCCCGATTGCAGGCCCTGTGGTGACGGATGGCAAATGGCATCATCTCGCCGGCGTCATCGGTCAAAAAGCCGGTCTGGTGGTCTATGCAGACGGCATTGAGGTCGGTAAGGAAGGATATGCCAAGCCGAGCCTGGACGCTAAACCGGATCGCCTGCGGATTGGAGATGGGTCGGATGGCGGTCACCAGGCGGAAGGGCTGCTTGATGAGGTCGCGCTCTTTAATGTCCCTCTCGACGCGGCGGATATCGTGAAAATTATGAACGATGGGCTTGAGGCGGCGACAGGTCTCCGCCCTGTTGAAGCACAAGACAAGCTCGCAACCACCTGGGAAGGCTGAAAGCGGACAGGTAATCTTGCCCAGGTTCAGGATGGAAGAATGGAAGATTGTTCCATCTATCCATTCTTTCATCCGCTTACTCTTCCAACGGCTTACCATTTCAACGTTAAAATTAAGTACCTGGACACCGATTTTCACAGATTGGTTCAAAGGGAAATCAGAAACTGAAAACGAGAAGAAACCGAGTTTTTCTGAAAAACTCGGTTTCTAGACCTCCCAATGAGATTTCGCCCTTCTAAAAAACAGATTATTATCCTCACCTTGATCTCCGGCGCGTTGTTCATCTTGCTGGCGATTATGATTTATCGCCTCACTCTCCCTTCCCCGGAGTCCGAACCACAAAGCCTGATTACCCTGCTTCCCGATGCCCCGATCGGGTATGTGAGCATCAAAGGCCTCGGCGGATTGGTCCAGACCTTTGCGCGTAGCGATTTTGGCAAACAGACCCTACAGATGCCGCTCCTCACCGAGTTCCAACGGGAACCCTGGTGGCAGGAGTTCGTTTATCAGAAACAGTTGTGGGAATATCAGATGGGTGGGAAACTCGACCTCAAGAAGATCGAAGGCTATTTCGGGGAAGAAGCAATCCTTGCCTTTTACAAGCGCGACAACCAGCTCTCCTTTTTGATGGTGAGTGCCGTTGGGGCGAAGGAGAAATTAGAAATTGCGACGCTCACCGCGACAGATGCTGTCAACCCTAACTACAAACGGATTAAGGAGAATTACAGGGGTATCACCATCAGCACTATCACAGGCTATCCGCGTGATTTTAGCTACGCCTTCATCGGGAAGGTTGGTGTGTTGACGCTTGATAAATCGTTGCTCCAAGATACAATCGACATCAACGCGAAACAGAAGCAGGGGTTCATTGACCTCCAGCCGATGGGCGAGGCGTTGCGCCAACGGTACAATACGGACCGGAACACAATTTATATTGATTTTTCCAAACTTTCTCAGGTTGTCGCGTCCGGCGAATGGCTCAAACCGCCCCGATTGCATCGGGATTCAAAGCAACTTTTCGATGGGGTCAGTGCGTGGACGTTCAGCAATCGTTACGAGGGCGGAGTTATTCACTCCCAACACCGATTCCTGCTCAAACAGCCGCGCATTTCCACGCGGGGAGAACCAGTCGATGCTATCGCCAGCGAAGGACCAGGCACCTCCCCTCCAATGGGTGCCCCTCTGCTTTCAATCCTTCCAACGACAACTGCACTTCTGGGCATTAGCAATGATGTGTCTCCCACAGCATTGTGGAAGCGAGTGGACGCCAGTTTACCGATTCAACTTCCGGGGAGCCAAATCAATCTATCGTCCTACCTGAAATCGGAAATGGCGCTTGCCCTGATTGCCTCCGCCTCTGATGCGCCGATGGTGATGCCTTCGCTGCTCCTTATCTTCCCCATCACGGATGGCGCGGGCTTAGAAGCGGAGTTGATGAAACTCAAACAGGAGCAGATCTTAATCAACGGCACCCCACTCCAATTTCTCGAGCCCCAGGATTATAACGGCACAGCGCTGCAACTGGCACAACTTCGCCTTGGGTTTTTGCTCTCCCTCAAGGGTGGATACGCCATTGTCGATAACTACTGGATGGTCGGTACAACGGTCGCGGGGCTGAAGTCTGCCATCGATACTTTTGGGGGTCGAGAAACCGCTTTGGCTGGAACGACACTCCCCGCTCAATTCAATCAATCCGGTGGGAGCCATCTCCTGCTCCAGCCCAACCGGTTCGTCCCAGAGTTGAAACGCTTCCTCCCCATTTTGGGATTGCTTGCTTCAGCTTCAGGGCAGAAATTCGATCCGAAATTGACAACGCGCGTCATGAATAACCTGTTTCCACTGGGATCGCTAGGGCCAATCACTGCTGACATTGATTGGGAGGGGGAGTTTGTCAATGCGGAAATTCAGATTGTTTTGGAATAGGGAGAAGTACATGGGCAAATTTGCTCATTTGCCCATTTGCCACTCACACCGCTCAATCCAATCCTTTGCGTTGTGAATCACGCCGAGGGGCAGAAGGGGGTCTGATGCGATTCGCTGAAACTGCTCAATGGCCCCCTCGTATTGTCCAAGGCGATACGAATTGATGCCGATTAACCGCGCATTTTCGATTGCCAGGCTCTGATGCGGCAGACCGAAAGCCGCTGCCTTGAGCAGATAGCGATTGGCGGGAGCGTAATCCTGTTCAAAATGGAGCTGTCGTCCGATGAGATAGTATGGAAGCCCCCACGCTGGCATCTCTTTGATGACCTCATGGAGGAGCGTTATTTTGAGTTGGGGAGACACTTGTGAAATGAACACCTGCTTCAGCTTATCCTGCACCTCTGCGGAGTCGAGCCCCAACGTCGCCAGCTTGGCCTGGGCTTCCCGATCAGACGCATCAGAGGGGTGAAGTTCAAAGACCTCTTGATAACGGGAGCGGGCTTGATCGCGTTGCCCCTGTTGCCAGTAGACATCCCCTTCCATCTCTTTCGCTTCTGCAATCTGTCCCATGCTCACTTTGGGGTGTGTGATGATTCCCGCTCCCAATGCTAAGGTCGAGGAGTAATCGTCCATCTGATAGTGCGCATACATTAACCCACGCAGAGGAGAGGGGTTATCGCGATCAAATCTGTAGACCTGCTCAAACAGGCGGATTGCCGTGCTGAAATTCGATCGGCGATACGCTCCCCACGCCTTCGCAGAGAGATCAGCGATTTCATGGGCGCACGGCTTCTGGAAGATACTGGGGCGTTTGAAACGCTGTTCCGCAACTGCCAGGTCCGCCACTGTCAGAGGGACAGTTTCCAGAAACGCCTCCCATTCCTGAACCAGCGCCTTCAAAGGCTTGTTGTAAACCTTACTGAAATTTCCCGTTGGGAAAACGCCCTTGAATTTGTCAATCCCGTAGGTATCGACGAGGAATCGCACAAACGACCCCGCCAGCGTGTAACTCCGGGACGAAGATTGCGCCCAGAAACCGAGCCCCATGATTTGTTGCATCGTGGGCGCAATCCTCAACTGTCGCATCGCCTGACTCCACTGATGCGCCGTCAGCCGTCCTTCGTCCCAATCCGCAGCGACGGCGATTCCCTCATGCAACCCAATCTTGAGGCTCACTTTCAGGATGGGGTGCCAATCTGACGTTAGCGCATGCGCCAATTCATGCTTCAAGATGGAGTGAGGGAAGTCCTCGTAATTGATGTGGAAGCCGTGTCCAAGCGGGTCCTCAATCGACGTCTCTCCCGCACCCACCAGCCGCTTCTTCTGTTCAGACGTGGTGTAGATATAAGATCTGACCTTCTTCGTTGGCAACATCTGAAAATAGCGGATTAACTGCGCGTAGCGAAACTCATGGTCTTGCGCAATCCACTCAATCTCCCGTTCGACCTTAGAATCCTTTTCATAATAGATTTTGAAATGCTCTGTTTCCTTCAGCCCACCCAGTTTCTTTTCAATATAGCTCCGTGTTGGACGCAGCCCGAGGTCGCCGCGGTGCAGATAGATTAGTCCAAACGCGATAACCAGGGCGGCAAGAAGAACGCGAGGAATGGAAGAATGGAAGGATGGAAGATTGGAAGATTGGGGGATTGGAAGATTGGAAGGTTGGAAGGTTGGAAGGTTGGGGGAAGCATTCCACGCCTCCTCGCCCCCTCGCTCCCTCGCTCCCTCGCCTCTACGCCTCCTCGCTCCCTCGCTCCCTCTCTTCCGCCAGCGCAACGTGAAGGTGCTTTCGTCCAGGGTGTTGATGGCTAACAGCAGAAAGATTCCCGTCAACAGCAGCGTTGTCCCCCGCGCAATGAGCAACGTGCCGGAGATCAGGATGCGTTCGTCATAGATGGGGCCCGGGAAATAGCCGAAGGTTGAATGGTAGCCAAAGACAGGTGGGTGAAAAACGATGTTGTAGACGAGCAGCAGAAGCGTCGCGAAGATATAGGCGAGATAAACGAGGTAAGCCGTCCAGCGCTTCTTCGTCCATAGCCCGAAGAACACACCGGCAGCGGTCGCATAAGCACAACTAATCACCGGCAAAAGGAGAAAGAACAGAAACCCCTCTCCAAAATTACAATTCTTGACACGGAGGGCGTTCAGCAGGATGATGACGAGGGGCGCGACCAACAACGTCAGATTGACGCCGAACGACTTCCAAAACAGCTTCATCACAATCTGAGAGGGGGAAGCGTTGGAAATGGATAGGGGTGCCTCCCCCCCGCCCGCGGGGGGGGAAAGGGGGGGGGTATCCCTGCGTCTGAGCCGACGCACACTCGTGATGGCGATATGCGCCCCAGCGAATGAGATGCCGGTTGCAAGGATCGCGCAAAACTCGAACGCCAATAAATTCAACAGCGGAAGGTTCGCTAAAATCAACGCGAGAATCGCCAATGCCGCGAACCAGAGCCAGTAGGACAAGGATTTGAAAATCATAGGGGAAATGGGCATGTTTCAAATTTTCCTAAAAATGTGTTGAAACGTGAAACGTGAAACGTGAAACGTAAACCAAGTGTCAACTATTTTCTGAAACATGCCGATAATCGCCGCAAAATTAGAAATTCATGGCCGTTTAATAATATCAATGATACGCTTCATGTTCTTTTTCTCAATCCAGTTGAATTCGATTGAACACAGATTGCCGTTAAAGGCAACGTTAAAAACAACGTTCCCTGCAATATACTTTACGTCTGGTAATTCATGCTCTCCCAAGCGAACCCTGATCTTATCCACTCCGATTTGAACTTGAAAATCGATGTTTTCACGCTTAAAACGAGATTGAGACTCCCCATCGCTGTCTGGTGGCCAATCCGTTAAATCACAAACCGGGCGTCCATATATGACTTCCTTCGCTCTATCACCCTCAGAAGTCAATAAAGGAGAAAACGTTGCGATTGAAGTCAACGTAATTTCACAAACGGCTCCATTTTCCGCACTCAACCCAATCTCAAGGAAGTTCCCTTTAGAATCGTTGGCAGACCACCAATAAAAGGGGCGGGATTTACCTGTGATTGGCCATCGAACCACCAGCGGAATGTAGTCATCAAATTCAAACTCTGGAATATTTACGTTTGGCTGATTGATCACTTTGAGCGCGGTTCTGGCATTATTCACTCCATCCTCCACACTATCAAGTCAGGTAAGGGCTCTGGGATTTTGCCTAATTTTTCCGTATAATTCAAGTTGCAGTTGACCTAATCAATCTGATACAATCAAGGGAAAACGAAGGGTTGGAACCAATGAAAACTCAGACATTTCCTTGGTTTTCTTGAATCCGTGAAAACAAGGGGTATCATACCACAACCGGGCAGACCCAGTCAAGAGTATTTAGAGGTAAAGGCAATGGAGAAAACGATTATCATCGGGGCGGGGCGAGGCAGAAGATTGATGCCCCTGACGGAGGAGACGCCGAAATGCTTTGCGGAGATTAAAGGGAAGCGAATTATCGAGTGGAGCGTTGAGGCGTGGCATGCGGCAGATGTTACGGAAATTGCGTTCGTCGGGGGGTATCAGATTCAACGCATCCAGCAGGATTATCCAGAGTTCCGCTTTTACCACAATGTGGATTGGCAGCACAATAATATTTTAGCCTCCCTTTTTTGCGCGGAAGCCGAGATGGACGCCCCGTTTATATGCACTTACTCAGATATTATCTACCGCCCGTGGGTCACACAGAAACTGGTGGAGAGCCCCCACGACATTGCGCTCGTCGTTGACACCGCCTGGCGAGAGCGGTACGCCACACGCACGCTCCACCCGGAAGACGATGGTGAAAAAATCCTCGCAACCGGGGAACGCATCACGCGGGTCAGCCGTGATATTAACCCCGCAACGGCGCATGGCGAGTATATCGGCGTGGCAAAATTCAGTCGGCGCGGGGCAGAGATTTTGCGCTCCCACTATCACCGAGTGTGTCGTCAATATGATGGCACACCTTTTCAAGGGGCGGCTTCGGTGCAGAAGGCGTATCTCATCCAGCTCTTTCAGGAGATGATCGACGGTGGAGTGGAGATTCACAAAGTAGATATTGCGGGCGGGTATTACGAAATCGACACAACGCAGGATTATGAGATTGCGAACGAGGTGTGGTGAACCAATAGACTTCCGAAGTCTCTGAGACTTCCGAAGTCTCAAAGACTTCGGAAGTCTGAACGCACATTCCTACATCGTGGAGGTGCAAAAATGTTAAAAGTTCAATTTGAAAGTGTCCTGAAGAATCAGGTTCTGATTGAAAAAGAGACTTTGGAAAAGTTAATTCAGATCGCCAAACAGGTCGAAGACTCTCGGAACGGAGTTGATGAAACTGAAATTGCGGAGGTAAGCACCCCCAAAAAACGGGGTTCCCTTCGAGGCATCTGGAAAGGCAGTCAAATCAGTGAAGACCTGTTTTGGGAAGCACGCCGTTCTCTTTTCAGCTATGAGGAGGCTCAATGAATTACGTGACGGATGCCCATTCACTGGTCTGGTAGACAAAAGTTAGACAGTGCAACGAAATGATGAAAGAAGTGATTGTGATCGCCAAGGAGGAATCTATGGAAACGACAATCAACCGAACCAAACTCACCCTTGTTCAAGGAGATATTACAAAACAGAAAGTTGATGCCATTGCCAACGCCGCCAATGAGCATCTCGCGGGAGGGGGTGGCGTCGATGGGGCGATTCACCGCGCTGGCGGTCCAAAGATTATGGAGGAATGCGATGCCATCCGCGCTCGGCAGGGTGGTTGTCCAACAGGCAAAGCCGTCATCACGACGGGCGGGAATCTCCCCGCGAAGTATGTCATCCATATCGTTGGTCCAATTTGGCAAGGCGGAAACGCCGGTGAGCCCGACCTCCTCGCCAGTTGTTATCGAGAGAGTTTATCGCTGGCACTTCAGCATGGAATCAAAACCATCGCCTTCCCCTCAATCAGCACAGGTATCTACGGCTATCCGGCCGAGAAGGCAGCGGCTGTTGCCCTCAATGCCGTGAAGGAATTTTTGGAAGGGCATGAGGAGATCGAAGAGGTGCGTTTTGCCCTCTTCGACGCGGCGACCTATCGCTGTTATGAGCATGCGCTGGTAGGTATTATACCGATTTAGGCTTGGGATTGCCCATTTGAGAGGAAGGAAAGGAAGGATGGAAGGAAAGGAAGAACCGTCATTCCTTCCATCCTTCCTTTCTTCCATTCCTTCCCTCAGAGAAATTTTTTGGGAAAAGTCAAACCTAAATCAGTATTAGGGCCTAACACCTAAAATGCGATTCGTCTCACCACTTCATATTGAGGGCAAATCGGGGTCGGTGGCTCAAGTTCATACTCCCCCCGTGGGCGCAGAGGTGATGTAAAAACAGCACGTCTCCACGTTTGGGGGTCAATTCAATGGGGTCACCGAGGGGAACCTTTTGGATGTCCTCGGTGAGCGTGTGCCGATATTCGTAGCGCTCCGGGGCTTGTTTGGCAAGTGCTTCCAACTTTTGATGCGACCCTGGCCAGACCACCGTGCCGCCGCCGTGCCGTTGGACATCGTTGAGGTAGGTCAACGTGCCGCTCCGGAAAACGGGCGGGAATGTCCGGTGATGATGTTCCTTGAGGGAGTGGTCGATGTGAGGCCCCGGCCATGTCCACTCCCCTGAAGATGGGAATATAATAATGGCGTACACGCTATGCCACTTGAAGAACCGGGTCAGGTCTTCTCCTGCCGCTTGAGCCGCGAGGAAGTCGGGGGCGCAGTAGGTCTTCGGGTGTATCGAACACTTGCTGAACGTGGATGGGTCGTCCCCTGTCAATTGAGCGGTCGCGGCAAGGTATTCGGGGGTATAACAGTTCGCTAAATCTGCGTCATTAAATAAACGGATGCCTCCCCGCGCATGCTGCCAGGAGGTGGGTTCGTCCCGATCTCCGATCGGGACGCAACGCCACATCGCCGCTTCCGCCTTGGCGGCGATTACCTCTGGGATAAGCCCGGAGACAAGCAGGTAGCCGTCCCGGTCATACTGGTCAATCTGGTCTTTGGATAGTATCGTTGGATTCATCCTGTTCTCCTTAAAAAACGTCCACGTTGTATTTCTCATGGATATCGTCGTTTGTAGGGTAGGGCATGCCTAAAATACGGTATCATCCTGAAGTAAGCCCATCACTCAATCCGCCGCCATCTCCGTTGATTCAGCCGTGAGCGACAGCATCTGCCGAACCATCTTTAACATCGTCGTCACATTTTCTGCCATATATCGCGTCAAGAGTTGACGGGCAGCCGCTTCACGCCCTTGAGCGATGAGAACTTTCCCCTCCTTTGCCATCTCATAGGCACTCACAAAAAGGCGCTCCTGGAACGCTTTCCACTGCGCCTGAACGATCGGAAGCAAGTCGGTCGAATCTGAGCGCACCGTCAGGCTCAACTGACGGAATAGCCACCACGGACTGTGATTCGAGGGGTGGTCGCCCCCCACTGCCAGGACAGAAGGCAACTCCCCTTCAATGTACATCGGCAGAAAAACCCCTAAGCAAGGCGAATACAAACTGCACCAGTAGACCGGCAACCGTGAACCATCCGCGCAGAGGTGCGCAACCAGACTGGCAGCCGTATTGCCACCGGTCCCCTCGTCGTTGTGATGAACACAGATGCTCGTCCCCTTCGAGATTCCCGTTTGGAAGGGTTCATCGGGCGCGCTGCCATCGGAATGGTCGCTCAGAAGTGCCATCATCGTCTGAACATCAATACGACCTGAACATTTGCTTAACACCGCGCATGAGCGACGACGACGCATCGCGCCACCCCCTACCGATCGCTCCGCTTCACGGCTGTAGGCATTGGCAAAATTAAACCGCCCCCCGCCTACGCTCCACCTCTCCCCCCTCCCCTCCCCTTCAGGGGAGGGGAGAGAGGGGAGGGGTGTCCACCAACCGCGCTCCCGCGCCCGTTCTATCGCTGTGGGTGCGAGCCGTTCCCAGTCGTCTGCTAGGGAATAAACGTTGCTAATCCCCACCGCCCCTTGCGCCCGTTTAACCGCCCATTCGTGCCCAGCGGTCTCGATAATGTACGCCTCATTCGGGTCTGCAACGATGTAGCCGTTATCATACGTGCGAACGCCCTGGTCATTGCTGAACTTCCCCTGCCCATATTGGGTGACCAGCTCCGTCATGACGTCAACCGCTTCTGCGGCAGTCCGCGCACGCTCCAAGCCGAGCCGAATCAACTCCATGCCGATCAGCTTGGGCGAATCAAACTCCTCCTTGGAGGCCAATCCTTCGTTCCCGATGACGACCTGATATTCATTAAATCCGTGTTCGTACCCCCAACACCAGCATGGCCGTGATCCAACATGGCGGTATGTCGTCGAAACCTGGGGAAACTGGACAAACTGGCATTTTGTCATCGCCCCAGCGGCGTGCGACTCCCTTGTATGTTGAACAAGCGGTTGGCACTCTATTGCGGGGCGATCACTATTCTTGGCGAAAAGCATCTGACGGTCTGCGGTTGTGCCGGGTAAAGCAACCATTGTATCGCAACTTTTGAGCATTTGACTCCCTCCCCTAAAGTAATTCTACAATGTCACATTATAAATGAGATCCAGTTGTAGCCCAACTTTCTAAGTTGGCCTACCGAGGACATCAGCCGCGGGGGCCAAGATAGAATCTTGGGCTACAGGGAAATGTGACATTGGCGAGGTAATGCGTGATGTGTAATGCGTAAATTTCCTATTTCCTGATTTCCAACACGTCAAGATGATAGCAGTTTTTTCAAAAAAAATCTACTCAAAAGTTGAACCCTCCCCTTCAATAGAAATTTACAATGAGATCTGAGCAGGGGGCAACCTCATCAAAACAGATGCCTCTTCAGATCGGTTGAGCAGATTCGCAGATTGAAGACTCACAGAACGGAGATAAACTCACCTGGAGGTGGGCCATTTGCAGATTTGCAGATTTGCTCATTTGCAAATTTTTATCTCTCACTTGACATGCCTGTGCAGATATGTTATCTTAGGGCTGATAGAATGACAAAACCGAATTTGAGAAGGTGAGATAAGCTTTGGCGGAGCAGACATTGATAAAACTAAAAACGCTGGATGGCAACGACTGGGATGAGCGAAGGGAGGCGAGAGTCGCGCTTGCCAAAAGTGACGAACCGGCGGCGTTGCGGCCTCTGCTTGATTCATATTGGACGTGGCATTTCGACGATTCATTATCGGAGGCAGCCAGGGTCCTGTTAGCCGCAGACCTGGGCTGGGAGGAGATGCCGAATCTAACCACCCCGCCAGTCGGAGAGGTCATCTCGCCTTTAGGATATGCGCTTGCTCATGAGGACCAGAGACTACGGGATGTGGCTTTCCAGGTATTGGACCACATGGTTGACATCCCAGCCGGAGAGGTTCTGATTGGCGAGGATTTAACCCCGCTATGGGTCGATGGATTCCAGATTGGGCGTTATCCTGTGGCAAATGCCCAGTACCAGCGGTTCATCCGAGAGACGGGATATAAACCTCCTCAATCATGGGTCGGAGATGCCTATCCAGAAAAGAAGGGCGATCACCCGGTCACGTATGCGAGTTGTGAGGATGCTGAAGCTTATGCAGCGTGGGCGGAGTGCAGACTGCCCGCGTTTGAGGAATGGGAGCGGGCCGCGCGTGGGAGTGACGGACGGCAATTCCCGTGGGGGAATGAAATCGACAAGCCGCGTTGTAACACCTCAGAACTTGGCGCAGGAGGCACAATACCCGTGGGAGCTTTTCCAGAAGGCATCAGCCCGTTCGGTTGCTACGATATGGTCGGTAATGTGTGGGAGTGGACCAGCACATGGTACGACGATGAACAGCACTTTCGCGTGGTTCGTGGCGGGGCGTGGTTCTATACCCATGACCTCAACACCTGCAGCAGCTTTGATTTTTTCAGCAAAGAATACGCAGAATTTGTCATCGGCTTTCGCCTCGCTCGTTGAGAACGGTGACAAAGTTAAAAAGGCTTGCGAGTGTTGCAATGCAACTACCCGCTCATTATACAGTGGTAAGAGGAGGAAACGATGGGATACCAATCCATCTGTTATTTGGTCTTCGCGCTATTTGTCGTTGGGTTTGTCGCCTGTGGGGATTCAGGGGTTGATGAAGCTCAACTGACCAAACCGGCAACCCAGACCCAACCGCAAACCCCGGTTGATTTCGCTGCCGAAGATGCAGCAATTCAAGATGTGTTTACGCTACACGCTGCCGCCATTAGCACACAAGACCTGGATAAAATCATGAGTTATTGGTTAAAAAGTGATACCGAAGAAGTGTTCGCTGCTTGGACTTTTGGAGGGGCGTTTGAAAAAAGTGTGACGTCGAAAGGCATCAGAGATGGGTGGGCAAGCGTTTTTCGTCTGCTCGGTGGCAACATGACGGTCGATATCACCAGCGTGGCAATCGATGCCAAAGCCGAAAACGCGACGTTACACGCAAAATATCGATGGGCTGCCAGCGGCGAACTGATTGCGGCAATGAAAAAGGAGAAAGGCACATGGAAAATCCGTGCCATTGATTACACGAATGAAAAGTTTGGGAAACAGATTGAAGAAATTCAAAAGCCTGCCTGAATTCGCTTTGCCAAGAGAAACCGAGTTTCTGAGAGAAACTCGGTTTCTGGGCACGATTTCTTAACATGCGCGACGCCGTATTTTTCCGGTTGACTTTTAGAGAGATTTCGGCTAAAATGGTTCACAAGAAATTGTGATGAAACTGTCCGTTCAGGGCACAACCATAAGGAGGAAATCATGAAACGCCAATCTGTCGGTTATTTGATTCTCGTGCTATTTGCAGCCGGGCTTATCGCCTGTGGGGATTCAGGCGATGACGAGGGAAAAGTTCAGCCTGCAAAATCGACAACCCAATCCCAAACGCCACCCTCTGTGGATGGAGGCGATGTCAAGAAGGAGCAGATTGATTTCGCTGTAGAGGAGGCAGCGATTCGAGAGGTGTTTACGCTCCATGCCGCTGCCATTGGCCCAAAAGACACCGACAAAATCATGGAATATTGGTTGAAAAGCGAAAGCAACGATGTGTTTACATCCTGGGTTTTTTGGGCAGGCGCGTTTGAGAAAAACATCGGGTGGAAAGGCATCAAAAATGGGTGGACTGGCATTTTTCGTCTGCTCGGTGGCAACATGACGGTCGATATCACCAGCGTGGCAATTGATACCAAAGCCGAAAACGCAACGTTACGCGCAAAATATCAATGGGCTGCCAGCGGCGAACTGATTGCGGCAATGAAAAAGGAGAAAGGGGTCTGGAAAATCCGTGCCATTGATTACACGAATGAAAGGTTTGGGAAACAGATTGAAGAAATTCAAAAGCCTGCCTGAATTCGCTTTGCCAAGAGAAACCGAGTTTCTGAGAGAAACTCGGTTTCTGGGCACGATTTCTTAACATGCGCGACTCCGTATTTTTCCGGTTGACTTTTCGCGCACTCTCGGCTACAATGGTTCACAAGAAGTTGTGATGAAACTCTGTCCGTTCAAAATGCAACCATAAGAAGGAGGAAACCATGAAACGCCAATCTGTCTGTTATTTAATTCTCACCCTATTTGCAGTCGGGCTGATTGCCTGTGGGGATTCAGGCGATGATGATAAAGAACAGCCCACAAAACCGACGACCCAACCTCAAACACAAGTACCGGCGAATGATGGAGATGTAAAGCAGGAAGTCGTTGATTTCGCCGCAGAAGAGGCTGCAATCAGACAATTGTTCACATCGCATGCTACCGCTGTTACCGAGCGGAAAGTCAACGACATCATGGATCACTGGCTGAAGCTAGAAAAGCCAGAGGTCTTCATGGCATGGAATTTCTGGAACGCCTTTACCCGCATTGAAACATGGAACGGGGTAAAACAATCTTTTGCAGGAACATTCGAGAAGTTCAAGAATCCAATGACAGTGACAATTACGGAAGTCGGGATTGATTCTCGCGGAAAGAATGCAACCTTGCGTGCTGACTATAATTGGCTGCAAGGGGGTAAGCTCGTTTCCGCATTCAGGAAGGACAATGACGGCAAGTGGAAAATCTTAGCGATTGACTTTTCCGATAAGAACCTGATTCAGGAGATTAAAACCCCTGTCCAGTAACCGATGACCTTAACCAGATGGAGTGCGCCGGGCGAACCACTTTTCCGTGCGCACTCCCGTTTGACGGAAGTCAGTGGTTACGCATTTTCAAGATTTAAGGTACGGTGCGTAGAAACCGAGTTTTTGCGAAAAACTCGGTTTCTACGCACACCAGTTAAAAAATGAATCGTTTTATTCTGCTTTCTGTTTTGCTGACCTGTATATTAGGCTCTGTTGACGAACTTGGGGAAATGCACTTGTAGCCCAAGTTTCTAACTTGGTATTGAGCGCGTAACCAAGATAGAATCTTGGGCTACCACTGGATCAACGATTCGTTCGTCAACACGCCCTAGTTGCCAGTTGCACCCGTGAAGAGCCACAGGCGGACCCCATTTTACGACCAACGACAGGTTCAATCAGTGGCAATATTTCGCCGATTACTGTCTACGATGCAGAAATCACGGTGTTGCGGGATGGGAAGATTATCGCGGTTGTGGGGGTTCGAGATGGCATCTTTCAGATCGACAATCTTGCGCCCGGCGCGTATGACCTCCGAGCATCCGCCCTCGGCTATGTGCCGAACGATGCCCTCAAAGGAATCCAGGTTGTGGCTGGGGAAGCCATTGATATTGGCCGTGTGGTCATCTACCCTGAAGACACAGGAGAGTTCATCCCAACCCGAATCACGGGAACGGTAGTTGATGCGAACACAAGAGCCGCAATTGCCCAAGCCTTGATCAAAATCGAATGTGCTGAAGGAATCTGCGGGATTCTGGATGGCGTCTCCGATCCAGAGGGAAGGTTTGAAATCGCTGTCTGGGCGAATCTCGCTTCGATTGTGAAGGTTCAGAAGGCGGGGTATGAGTCTGCTTGGGTTGAAGTCGTTGGGATTCCGACTGGCAAGGCGCAATCCATCCAAGTTAAGTTGAAAAAGATGTAATCGTTGGCATGTTTCATACGGATTAAGTTAAGGAAATTTTAGGGGTATTGACACCCCACAAACGCCTTGAACTGAAGTTCAGGCTAAAAGCCCAAGTCGTCTGAAGACGACTGGAATTGGTCTTCAGTCCACTTCAGTGGACTTGAGCTATTAGCCCCGATCTTGAGATCGGGGCTAAAGTTAATCCGTATGATGTAATCGTTGACATGTTTCATTTTTCCCTAAAAATTAGTTTACGCTATTGAGAAGCCGCTCAATTCCTTCTTTGAATACTTCGTTAGGAGGAAGGAGACTCAATACGATATAGCCCTCCTTTTCAAAGTCAAAAAAGTAGCCCGGATGCACCAGCAGATGTTCCGCTTCCAAAAGCGTCAAAACAAATTCCTCTTCATCAAGATGAGCGGGAAGGCGGAGAATTGCATACCACCCTCCTTCTGAAGCGAGATACTTGACCCCCTGTTCTTGAGAATGTGGCCGCTTGGTCTGTTCAATGAGAAACCCGCGGTTGGATAAAAGCCGCGTCATGATTTCTTTCTGAATACCGGGCACCAATTGAAGCCAGTGTGCAAGGGCATTCTGAGAGGGGGTATTTACAGAAAGATAAGTATCCGCGATTACCTCAAGACGCGCAATCGCGTGAGCACGAAGTTCGGTTGGCCCACTGACAACCATCCAGGCCAGCTTCATTTGCGGAAGCCCCGCCCCTTTTGAAAGCCCACCCAGCGTAAATGTAAGCGCTTCTTCATTCGTCGCAAAACTTTTCACCCGGTCTCTCCCTTCAGAAAAGGCATAGTCAGAAAACACTTCATCGGCGATTAAAGCCAGCGAATGTTGTTCACAGACTTGATTCATGAGCGATAATTCCCTCTCCTTAATAAATGAACCGGTCGGATTGTTCGGATTCACGAGCAGGATGGCTCGCGTCTCGGGTCGAAGACTCACGGGACGGAGCTGAATGGCTCGCTTCAATCCGGCAACGTCCACACGCCAATCGCTATCATAAACCAGGCGATAGGGCTCGGGGATAACATCGCTGAGAGTGGCTAAATAATCGAACAAAGGATAACTCGGCTGCGGAATCAAAACGGAGTCATGGGGGTCACAAAGGAGTCGAAAAAGAAACGAATAGGCTTCGCTGGTGCTGGCAGTTAAAAAAATGTGCTCTGGATGGACTCGAATCCCCCTTCGCGCGTAGTGTGTTGCGACCGCTTCTCTTGCCGTGAGCATTCCCTTGGGGGACGGCTCATAGCGGAGATTGTTTGCGTCCGTTAAAGGGGCCAGGAGTTCTGGGGAAAGGTAGCGGAAGCCACACCGAGTTGGATTCGACTCCGTGAGATCGAGTATCCGCTCTCCCCTTTCCCTCATTCTTTGTAGAGAGAGGGCCCATTGATTTAACCCTAATTCCCAACCGGTTCTTTGAGAAAACATAGGTCTTACTATACCACGATAGGTTATCACTGACAGCCCTACCCTCCTGCATCCCCGATAGATCGGGATTTCGCTTCGCTCAACTTGCATCTTGAATGTTGCATTGATGCCAGATTCAAGGTTTCGACAGGCTCAACCCGGCGGATGCAGGATTCAAGATACAAAAACGTTATTTGTGACCGTCCACAGTATAACAACGTCTATTCCCCTCAAGGATTTACGTCTAAATAATGGAATAGCCTCCAAAGTAAGTTTGCTCTTGGGATATCTTCAGGTGCGACTAAAGGGACGGTGACTAACGTGTGATTGGAAAGCATAATTGACACTTTTCCCAACTCCTGCCCTTTATTCACAGGTGCTTCGACAAATTCAGGGAGTTCTGGATGCAACGATAGATGCTGTGCTTCGTCTTTTTTTATGATGACCACTGCGTCTTCAGCCGCGATCGGTTTCATCGATTGGCTCTGGCCCTTTTTCACAGAGAGGAGCTGATCAACCGGCTGTTCTTTCCTCAACACAATCTGCTTCTGATAAGTATCGAATCCCATTGACAAAAGTCGCGCAGTTTCTTGAAATCTAACGTGACTGCTCACTCCGCCGAGCACCACTGCGATTAAACGCATGTTATCGCGTTTGGCCGTTGCCGTAAGGTTAAATCTCGATTTGGCAATGTATCCAGTTTTCAATCCATCAGCGCCAGGGAAACTTCCTATGAGACGGTTCGTAATGGTTAGTGTCAATGTGTTATTTCGGAATCTCGTTTCTTCAGTGGAGGTCCACCGGAGCACGTCAGGATATTTAACCAACTCGCGTGCCAAGATGACCGAATCAAATGCGGTCGTTACATCATCCTGTTGTCCAGCCTTCGCTGGAAGCCCATGAACATTGAAATACTGTGTATCATTCATCCCCAGTGCTTTGGCTTGCTCGTTCATCAATTGGATACAAGCTTCCACGCTTCCCGCCACATATTCGGCCACAGCGGTACTCGCGTCATTCGCCGATGCGATCAACACCGCCTCCATCAGCTCCTCAAGGGTGAACACTTCGCCCTCCTTCAGATACACTTGTGACCCCCCAATACGGGTGGCTGACTTTGAAACAGTAACGGGAGCTGTCAACTGTATGCTTCCCTCTTTGAGTTTTTCCATAACGATCAGCGCAAGCATCATTTTGGCCATGGAGGCGGGGGGCCATTTTTTATGCGGGTTATCCTCATACAAGACCTGGCCCGTATCGGCTTCCACAAGAAGGCGGGCCTGATAGGGGGAAGGCGTTTCTTTGGGTTTCGCGCTCACTGGCGCTTTCGGTTTTACCCGAGATTTGACACGAGGTTTCGCATCAATGGTCGAGATGTTTGTTCCAAAAATAAGTGAAACCAGTAGCGCTATGCAAATTGTCTTTCTCATCGCTTTTCTCATTCTTTTAGTCTATACTTTCGCAGAATTGAACTACTACACTGTTACTTTAATTTTGACAGGTGCATGTCATGCTGAATGAAATGAAGCATCTCAACGAACCAGATTCTTCGCCCCGCTGTGCGGGATGCAAGCACCTTCGGCTCAGAATGACAAGTTATCAAATTTAAAGTAACGAGGCAGTAGCAATACCATTGGCGATTGCAAACATATCCAGGGCATGGTTCGTGTTGGTTTGATAACCGTACCCTGGACATGTGCACCTTAGAGCCTGTGTGAAAAGTTAATGTTCGTTGAGTGTTAGGGGTCTCTTGAGTGTTAGGAGTGTTAGGGGTGTTAGGAGAAATGACTCCGTTGCTCCGTTGCTCCGATGCTCCTAACACTCCCATGCTCCTAACACCCCGATGCCATTCACCATTCACTCATCACCAATCACTTTTAACAGTCGTTATAGGGTTTAAACTTCTCACACACCCTCTTAGAGACCCAGTTGATTGGCAAACTCAAGCAGCTTGTCTTGCATCTGGTCTGTGACCTGTTTGAGTTTTTCAGGGTCGATTCTCACCGTTTGAATCCTTGCATCCTGGTTAGTCCGAAGGCTAAACGGGTGATTCACCCTTAACTCAAACGCGGAGCGTTCAATATGGTCACGCGCGGTGCCTTCGGGATAATACCACCGGTGCCCTCTGGTCTGCTTCAGATTCACATGGCAATGCCCTTGATCTCCGCCAAAGCAGTCGAAGCGCAAAACCTCGTCATCGTGGACATATAAGGAGGCTGCTGGTCCGCGGCCGCCTCTATCGTCTCTCCAATAAACCTGTAACGTGACATTCTCTTGTATCGGATATTCCACCAAATCGTGTCGTTCCTGGTAATTCACTGGTATACCTCCTGAGCAAATGCTGTAATGGATTCATAATGTGCCAACGAATCGTTACGGGGCATCCCCCGCAATCAGGGATTTTCGGCTTGATTTTTCCCTGATTTCGCGGTACAGTGTAGCATGATTGGCGAGTCATGTCAACATGAAATCAGAGAGGCACGGTTACAAATGAGCAAATCTGCAAAGAGATCTATGGCCGGTTTCAAGTGTTTGCGAAAGTCCAAAAGGAAGCGAAACAGAGAAGATGTCCACGCCCCGCTTCGTGACCGATGCCAAAGAACGTGCGGAGTTCATGGAAGCGTGGGAGGCTACTGTGCATCTTTCAGAATTCAGGAGGGGCGATAAGCTTCGTGTAGTTCGTGCTGGGCTATTGGGATAGGAGTAAGCTTTGCGTAAATGAAAGAGGATTGGCGAAGATTGGCTACGATGTGCCGCTGGATGCCGGTCCCGCCGCAACGCAAGAGGTGTTTCAGCGGCAATCGATAGTTGACGTGTGAAGCGTGATATGTATAAAACATGGGAATCAGCTTGCTCCGATTCCTCTTGCTGATTCCCATGTTTCTCAGAACCGGGGGGAGTAAACGTCATGGCTGGCCCCTATACGAGTTTTTCGGTTAGCGTTGAATTTCGCGTCGTGGATGGTGAGAGGGTCTTCCTCCCTCTCCCCGCCGTGCCCAGAGGGTGCCCAGCTTCGAGAGGGCCGGGGTGAAGGGACATGAGGTGGTTGGGTGGTTCGATGGTTGGGTGGTTGCCTTCTTCTTTCAGAAAGACGGCGTTGGGGAACAAACCACCTCACAACCCAACCACCAAACCACCCAATTCCCCCTTCACCCGAACCCTCTCCTCCCCCTCCTCTGTCACTTCGTGACATCTCCTCCCACAAGGGGAGGAGAAATAAGGGAGGGATTTGACGGAGGGCGAGGGAACTAACCGAAAAACTCGTAGCCCCTACACCACTTTCGCAGGTAAGGAATACCGAAAAGAACTAAAAACCCCACACTCATGAGCAGATAGGTCGCAGGTTCAGGAATGGGTTGGACATTTGTAATACCCGCATCAAACGAACTGCCAACACCGGTTTCGTACTTGAACAACGCGGTATCCACGAACTCCCTTTTCCCTGCCCGCACCACCAGCCGATGCCCCGGCAGGTCACCCGGGACGATATTCCGCCGCACCACCTTCCGCCCCCCGACAAACGTCACCTCGACATCGTACCAGCGGTCGGGGTCTAGCCCGAAGTGCGCGTCGTAGGCGTTCTGGCAGGCGTTGGCAATTTCCCCGGGATTGTCAACGAAATCGACGATGACCTTGCGGATGTCGGCAATGGCGTCGCGAGAAACGAGGTTGCGCACGATAAAGTAACCGTCTTGTTCATATTGACCCAATCTTTGATCGGGGTGCGAGGCTTGCGTGGACATTATCTTCGAGGTCTCCTTTCTTTTTCGCAGATTTGAGTGAGAACCTAAATGTCCTCTGGATGAGATTCAAGATTCAAGATTCAAGATGCAGGATGCAAGATGCAGGATGCAAGATGCAAGATGCAAGATGCAGGATTCAAACAGAACGTCTCAAGCATTGTCTACGCTACGCTTCACCTCGGCTAAAATTTCTTCGTATAATCGGGTCGAATTGGCGTTTCGCGCCCAGCGAGCCCCGCCTGGTCCGGGATTCAAATTCCCGCCGGCATTGGGATGGCATTTGGGACGGTCATTCAGGTCAATGTCTGCGGTGAGGGTGTTATTGACAGCGGAGACTGCCAAAAGGTCGCCTCGCGGATTGACGATGGCAGCGGGTGAATTGAGTGTGGCGGCAACGATATAGACGTTGTTATCGATGGCGCGGGCGGGAAGAATCTTCTCTTCATATCCTGCATTTGGGAAGAGGATGAGTTCGGCCCCTTTTAATGCCAGTATCCGCGCTGATTCCGGCCACCAGCTATCGTAGCAAATCATGATACCGACTGTACCGAAATCGGTCTGAAACACCTCAAAGCCATCGCCGGGGGAGATGCCGAGCGGCTCCTCTGGCCAATAGGGGTGAACCTTGCGTTGTTTGCCGATCAGTATGCCCTGTCGGTCATAAAGCGCGGCGGCGTTAAAGATAAATGCCCCATCTTGTTCCAAAACGCCGGCACAGATATAGCAGCCATAAGTGCGAGCCTTCTCCGCCAACATACTACAGAACGGCCCCGGAATCCTCTCCGCAACCTTCCACAAGTCGATTCCACGGTATGTCGGAAGGGAAGCGGTATTCGAGAATTCGGGCAGCACAATCAGATCCGGGCGAGTCGCTCCCAGCCGATCAATCTGCTCGCTGTAAGCCTGAAGATGGACTTCCGCTGTCGCTGACTGCGGTGGGCGGAATCGCATCGTTCCCACACGAATGCGACGCGAGGTCGGGGGTTTTGCTTGGGTGAGCGAAACTTCGTCAAACCAGACCTTCGCACCAGCGGCATAACGTAGCAACAGACGCACTTCGGCAGCATCGCAGTTATTCGGTGCGACGAAGGTATCCTCGCCGATGATGGAGTCCCCTTCCCGTCGAAAGTGGCGGATAGCATCCTCGGCGCACTGTTCCTCCGGCAGTTCACCCCGTCGCCAGACAATGTGCGGCGTCACATGCAAGCCTAAGTCTTCGATTCCGCAGCAGCGCAACGAGACCCGGAAACGATAAGCATTTCCGGGGTGAACGGGAATGCGTTGACACCACGCCCCGAAACAGTGTCGGTTGCCGTTTCCCGATATGCACAAACTGCTTCTGTCGGCGTCTTCAGATGTTTCCTCTAGGGAAAAATGGGGCGCAAGACTGGGCATGGGGCTCCAGGGCAACCAGCCTTCTCTGGTGTCAGCATCAATGCGGGCACTATTGACGAGTAAATTCGTAGGCATTGTCATAAAGGACTCCTGAAATTTGGTTCAAGGCGAAAGTTAGAAATAGGCAAATCTGCATAAGAGCAAATCTGCAAATCGACTCGTGGAAGGTATAATACTGGTTTAGGCTTGGTTTTTCCCCTCCGACCTAACCCCCCGGCCCCCTTCCCTACGATGGAAAGGGGAAAAGCCTCTCTCCCCTCTCCGTGTCGGAGAGGGGCCGGGGGAGAGGTCCAAATGGGAACTGACAAGCCTAAATCGGTATAAGAGGCGGATGACCAGTCGGGAGAGTTATACTACCAAGGTTTCACTTGGATTTACCAGAGCCAAGTGAAACCTGCTTCAGCCAAAGCCAGCCAATGCCGCCCCCGATGAGGTAGTATAAAAAATCCCACCCGCTAAATGTCGTCCCAATGAGGGTTTGCCCAATGAATGTGCTGCGGATAGCCTCTAAAAACGGTGGGTGCCATAACTGAAGGAATTCCAGGGAACAGGTTATCCCAAAGACCCAAAGGACAATCCAAAATGGTTTCACCCGCGGAAAAAAAAAGGTGCCGATGAGGCACCAGAAAATCTCGTATAAAAGTCCGCCCGCATAATTGTTGAACCACCATGCGCCCGGTCCCCTGTAGAACTTGCTAACAAATCCAAGCACGGTAATCACAGACAGCCACAAAAGCTGGTTCATAGAAATGTGCGAATGTCCTCTTTATTTTAGAAAGAAGTGGTTTGTTTGACATAGACCGACATAAGCCAAGCCAGCAGGTCAGTTCTCACCCTCTCCCCGCCGTGGGAGAGGGCCGGGGTGAGGGGGAAGTTGAGCGGTTCGGTTGTTAGGAACCCAACTACCTAACCACCCAACCACCTCATTTCACTCCCATTCAATCGTGCTTGGGGGCTTGGAACTGATATCGTAAACGACACGATTGATGCCTCGCACTTCGTTGATGATGCGATTGGAGATGACTCCCAAAACATCGTGCGGAATTTTTGCCCAATCCGCTGTCATTCCATCCGTGCTTGTGACGGCCCGCAACGCCACAACGTTTTCGTAGGTCCGCTCATCGCCCATTACGCCGACACTCTTCACCGGAAGCAGCACTGCCAACGCTTGCCAGATTTCGTCGTATAATCCAGCCGCTCGGATCGCTGTGATGAATACCTCGTCCGCTTCGCGTAGAATATCCAGCCGCTCTCGCGTGACCGGCCCGATGACCCGAACTGCCAAACCGGGGCCGGGAAACGGGTGCCGTCCGAGTATCGCTTTCGGGATGCCTAATTCTAATCCAACTGCTCGGACCTCATCCTTGAAGAGTTCACGAAAAGGTTCGATCAGCGTGAAGGGCAAATCCTTGGGGAGCCCGCCGACATTGTGATGCGTCTTGATGGTCGCCGAAGGCCCCTTGACGGACACGCTCTCAATGACGTCAGGGTAGAGGGTGCCTTGCGCCAGAAAATCGATCTGTCCCAGTTTTCCGAGCGCATCCCGAAAAACTTGAATAAACTGCTCGCCAATCCGTTTGCGTTTCTCCTCGGGACTTTCAATACCTGCAAGGCAATCCAGGAAACGGTCAGTAGCATCGACATAATTCACATCAATTCCAAGCTTTCGGAAGTTATCGAGGACACCCTCCGCTTCATTTTTACGCAACACCCCGTTGTTGACGAAAACGCAGACGAGCGAATCGCCGAGGGCATGCTTGAGCAATGTCGCGAGCACCGTTGAATCCACGCCGCCGCTGACGGCACATAAGACGCGATGCCCTTGGGTCACGGTTCGGATTTTTTCTGTCGCTTCGGCAATAAAAGAACGCATCGTCCAACGCTCGCTGCACCTACAGATTTCGTGGACGAAGTTGGAGAGGATACGATTGTCATCTTTCGTATGAACAACCTCCGGGTGAAACTGCAAACCGTAAATACCCCGCTCTACATTTGCCATCGCTGCGATCGGCGAGTTGTGGGTGTGCGCAATGGTCTCAAACCCATCCGGTAACGCATCGATCCGATCCCCATGGCTCATCCAGACTTGGATTTTATCGGGAAGCCCTGCAAACAAAGGGGCCGGCCGATCAACAATCACTTCCGCTGAACCGTATTCGCGTTCAAGGGCAGGGTGCACTTTCCCACCCGTAGATAGATGGGCGATGAGTTGCATGCCGTAACAGATGCCAAGGATGGGCACACCAAGCATCAGGATTTGGGGGTCAAGAAGGGGCGCATCCGGAGCGTAAACGCTCGACGGTCCCCCGGATAAGACAATACCTTTCGGATGAATTGATGCCAACTGATCAGCAGAGATATGATAGGGATGAATTTCACAATACACCTTTCGCTCACGGATGCGCCGCGCGATCAACTGCGTGTACTGTGACCCAAAATCTAAAACGACGATGGTTTCGCGGTTCATTGTCCTCACCCTTCTGGACGTGAAACGTGATGCGTAAATATCCTTTTCTTACGCATTACGTATTCGGGGCGTCACCTTCCACATACGTTATCCAGCTTAAATTCGGACACTGTTCTTTCCATCCAAGCAAGACTAGGGCGTGTTGACGAACTGTTTCGCAATCTAACTGCAGCCCAAGATTCTATCTTGGTTGGGGACGAGGTGCCAAGTTAGAAACTTGGGCT
>CAZOAL010000089.1:0-29697 GCA_964577695.1 uncultured bacterium
GTTCATGCCCAGAGACAACGACATCGATTTGAGGAAAGGCAGATGCCAACGCCTTCGATTCAGCCACGTCTGCATGTGCCAGCAAGACGATGAGATCTGAATCGTGTTCTAGTTGAGGTAACAGCGATTTCAGCACAACACCGGGAGCTCTCAACCTGAGATCTTCGCTCGCATTCCGGACCTGAACCTCAAACCGTTGCGACAGGATGCCCACAATCGCCGCCCGCAATTGGCGATTTTGAAAATCGATGGTGTGAAACACAAAAGGCTGAAAGACTGGTTTCTTCCCTTGATACAGATTCGCAGACAGGAAAGGAATCCTAGACGTTTCCTCAAAGTATTTCAACCGATCCACCCCCAGTAGCAAATCCTTCTCCCCAACGTTGTAGGCGGTGTATCCCATCTCTTTGAGGGCTGTGAACCCGATTTCAGCTTTCAACTCCGATTGACGTCCTGCGTCGTCAATCAAATCCCCGTTGGCGACCAGCAAGGGGTTTTTGCCTTTCGCGGCAAACAGTTGGATCAGGCTATCCCGTCTGGGGAATCCACCGAGTTGCCCGTCCGCGCAACCGCACGGTTCAAGGTAGCCCAACTCCTCTCCGCTGACCAATAGGGTCAAGGGAGCCGGTTGGGGACCCGATGCCGTCAACGATAGGAAGCTGATTAAAGATAAAAGCGGCACGTGAAAAATCGCCTGTTTCAATCCGATTGCCTCCCCTTTGGCATCAAAAAAAAAGGCGTCCCCAAAGTGGCAGACTCGCCCCTTTGAAGACGCCTTGAAAGCGTAATGGCGGATGAAAACTCAATAAAGCCGGAGCAGAAAAATCCCCTAGGGGATGGGGGCCGGGGGGGGCCCCCCCATATACCTGGAACCCAGTCGTAGTGCGGTTCCGCGTCGTGGTTTTTTAAACTGAGAATCGTGGGATGTGGGCATCTTTTTTTCCTCGTAAAAATGTTGAGTATATTTTATCAAAATAGACGGAGTGATGTCAAGGAAAATTTGCGCTTTCGGAAAATTGACAAAGCGGTTTACTGCTTTTTCGGTCTCATCGGTGCAGATTGGCTCATTTGCAAATTTCTACCGTTTCCAAAAAAGGCTTGAAAACAACAGGAGGCAATGATATAATAGCCAAGATTTCAGGGCATCGGCTGGTTCTGGGAGGTGAAACGTTGATTTCAGGGAGACGAAGGGACAAATGGAGGCATGGGGGCAGGAGGAGATGAGGAAATGAGCAAATATGCAAGTATGCAAATATGCAAATCGGCTCATGCTGCCAATCTGGGCTATCATCACGTTTCACGCTTCACGCCTCACGTTTCACGTTTCACGTTTCACGTTTTATTCAGCCTTCTGGTGGGTATATTTTCGCTCGTCCATGCCCAAACCCCTCAATCAGAACGGGAGGGCGAGGCTCCTGCCGAGCTAAAGGCAGATTTACCGGAGGTCATACGCGCACAGATTATTGACACCACACAGATTGTGCTTGAGCCGCGCCTCCGCTTTAACGACCCGTCGGAGCCTCGACTCATCGAGGCTATCGGGCTGTATGCCAAGGAACGCTTATGGAATTTGCCTCCCATTTTTACGCCGCAAAAGGCAGTCGGACCGGAACCGCCTCAACCGAAAGATCACTTCATCTCTCTGATGGCCTATCCCAGCTTACCCAAGTCGCTTTTTTATCAGCTCCTTTTTGCGGGCCGTTTCAATGAGACGCAGGGGTTTCTCCATCTGAATCGACAACAGTTTGGCGACGAGCGGACAAAAGGACGGGGGGATTACAATGTTGATGGGTTTCGTGGCGGGCTGAGTTATCAGTATCGTGGGTTGAGCGAAATCGCTCTGGATGTTGGGCTGAACCTCAAAGACCTAGAATGGGAGCGCGAGGCTCCTGCCGAAGCGATGGCGGGAGATTCAAATCTCCAGAAAGATCTGTTATTGCTTGGTTCAAACTTAAATTGGAAGCAGCAGCTCTCAGAAACAACGTGGTCTACCCTGAACTTTGATGCCGAATCCCTTCGTTTATCGCACGGCAAATCAAATCAATCGGATCGCGGAACCGATCTCCGGTTGAATTTTGACATGACGGGGCCGTGGTATTCTATATATCCAGTTCACGCCGGTGGTAATGTCGAATACTTTTCCGCAACGGATGAGCAACAAAACCGCGATGCGTGGGGGTCACTCTTTCGGTTGTATGTTCGGAATCAGTATATCCCCATTGGTTCACAGGATAAGGATCTATTCGTTTTAAGCCTGGGGGCGGAAGGGGTGAGCTCCCGCGAACGAGATGATGCAGGAGTGGACCAAACCCACTTGCGATTGAACCCGTCCATCGCGCTAACAACCAATTTGAGTCATCAGTGGACCTTCCAACTGGAAGGTGAGCGGACAACACGCAGAGCTAAACTGTCAGTGCTTTATTTTGACACAGATTATATCAGCCTCAATCCTTTCCTGCGCCCGGAAAAGGCATGGAGTGGGCAAATCTTATTGAAACATCATCAGGGCAGAAAGCTTGAGATGAACTTTTCAGGCTTTGCAAAACGGATTGGTGCTCTCGTTGTTCTGGACAAAGTGAACCCCACCGACCTAGCGGGGGCAGCGCTCACATGGGAGCCGAAGAACATCGACGCTTCAATTTACGGCGGACAGCTTGACGTTTCCGCTTCTATTTCCGATCGTTTCGATGTACGGTTTCAGTACACCCACGAATTGCACCATCCGAAGGAGGGAGAATACATTGCTTACAGAGCGCGGAATCTGATGGATGTGGAGGTCGCGTATCATCTCCCAAAGGATTTTCGTATTGAACTGGGCGGAGAATTTCGGGGGGCAAGGCATATAGACTCAATGACAGACGAAACCCTGAAAAGCTACTTTCTCCTGAAGCCCAAGCTTAGTAAAGCCCTGGGTGGGTACACCGATGCGTTTGTGGGAGGCACCTTCGCAATTGGTGAGTACGCCTTGCTACAAGGCTATGAACTCTCGAAAAATAACTTTGACTTTGGAATCGAATTGAGGTTTTAGGTATTAGGTGTTAGGTGTTAGGTATTAGCGGATGAGCTAATTCTACAATGTCACATGAGAAATGAGATCCAATCGTAGCCCAACTTTCTCAGTTGGCCAACCAAGGGCCTCCTTCGCAGAAACCAAGATAGAATCCGCCGGGTTGAGCTTGTCGAAACCTTGGGCTACAATCGAGCGTGACATTGTAGCGCTAACACCTAGTACCTAACACCTAACACCTAACACTACTTTGTCATTTACAACAAAGCCGTTGGCGATGGGTGAGTGGTGAGGAGTGAGTGGTGAGTGGTGAGGAGTATTATAGAGTGAGGAGTAAGTGGTAACAGGTCATGACCATTCTGCCACTCTACCACTCTACCACTCACCACTCTACCACTCTACCACTCACCACTCACCACTCACGAATGGCCAACCGCTAATTGACAAAGTAGTACTAACTGAATTATGGACCAGCTTGTTCACATCATCATTTCAGGGTTAGAGCAGTTGGGTACAGGGGGGCCCCTTTTATTTCCCCTGGCGATCTATTCAATTTGGGCCCACACAATTATTCTTGAACGTGCTTACCATCTGCGTCGAGAGCGAATCATCCCTTCACACTTTGTAACACGCAGCATCTATCATGAGTTAGTGCAGGGAAATCCTGAAATCGCAATCAAAATGTGTGAGAAGCGACCTGGCCCATTGACCAACATTCTTCGAGCAGGGATTGAGCATCGAGATGCTGACGAGGAAATGCTCAAGCGCGTTGTGCGTTTAGCAATGAACACGGAAAGGCGCGTCTTAACGAGATACCTAGACACCTTGAGTATGCTTGCTGCCATTGCGCTGTATACCGGCTTACTGGGTACGATCGTCGGCCTAATATTGTGTTTTCGTGTGCTATATACAGAGGGGGGGCAACTTGGGCAGCCTACCGAAATTGCTTCGGGAGTCTCGCAGGCTTTAATCACGACTGCCGCCGGCTTAATTGTCGCCTTGCCGACCTATATCGCTCAACATTATTTTAGTATGAAAGTGGATGGCTTTTTGACAGAGTTAGAAAGACATGGGAGGTCGTTGGTTCGCTTCCTTTCCACAGAAGAGTATAAGTTGTTCCCGGAGGATTTTGAAGAAATTAAGGAACGGAATAAAGAGGGAAACAAATGACAACGGTATATGGCGAGAGGGGAATCGGTATCTTCTTAGTGATTGCAATCGTTGAACACTTCATTTTTACCCTTGTTCTGGCTGGGGTCATTTATACAGCACCGGCGTCGAAACCGGATGATCGTCCGGTCAGCGTGGAAATCATTGTCAACGAAGCAGAGAAAAAAAAGCTTGAAACCGAAATTCCGGTTACAATTCTGCCTTTTCAACGGACTGACATCCCGAATGAATTACCACCGCTCCGCTTTACGCAAAATGTCCAACGCTATTTGGGGGACGCGCCATCAAAAGGGGGATTGCCGAATCTACCCTCTCGAACACGGGCTTCCAATCAAAATCCGGATCGCCTCTCGTTAGGAGGGGCTTCCTCCCCAGGCCGCAGTCGGGATTCGCTCGACGATGATTTGAACGCGACCGCCCGGGCAAAGCCACTTGTTGAGAAACCCGGACATTACGGACTTTCGGAACGCAGAGGGGGGCCAGATGTGGAAACACAACAGCCCACGAGAGGGACAGGTGGGAGTAACTTAGCGGGGAACCTTGCCACCGGGGGGATGAGGGACACCGGGACGGAACGAGTCACCAGAGGAGAAGGAGAGCCTCCCATCATCATCTCGGGTGAAGTGAGTGGAAGAAGATACAATTTGGGAAAATCACTTAAGACAGAAGGTAAACAGGGAGGTGGTGTTCAACTCAGCTTCAAGGTTCAGCCTGACGGAACAGTTTTCGACGTTCAAATTAAGCCCGGGCCAAAGACAACAGTGGGTGAGGCTAGATTGAAACAGAAGGCCATTGAGTATGTCGAAAATATTCGATTCAGCCCCTTGCCCAAGAGTGTATCGCAAGTCGTACAATCAGGAGAGATCTTCATTGATTTTACGACCCAGCCGAATCGTTAAATGCTTCAGTTTCCTGTTGACAAGAATAACCGTTTGATATATACTGTGTCAGTCTAAAGTAGCAACTGGATAACCTTCATATCAAGCGACGTTAGGTACCCATTCTGATTGATTATCAAACATTTTACACATGCAAGATGCAAATGAATCTTGCATCTTGAATCCTGTCCATAATGCTACATCTTCATTCAGAGATGGTATGATTATCCGATGTGGCTTGATATGACAATTGGAATTACACCCACGATTTAACCATTTAAGGAGGAATAACCATGAATCGCGTTGCGTCTGTTTACTACTGCCTTGCACTTGCCGCTCTCATCGTGATGATTGCTGGTTGTGCAGGGGGGCTACAAATCATACCATTGAGTGTAAAGAAGCAAAATGCGGATCTCAAATTTGAGAAAGCAGAACAGACTCAGATTCGATCCGATACCCCAGAACAGAAAGAAAAAGACCTCGCTAAACAGAAGAAATTGTACGACGAGGCATTAGCAAGCTACCTTGAAATCATTGAGAAAGAGCCTCAAGGAAAATATGCCCAGTGGTCACACTTCCAGGTGGCTGCGATTTACAAAACACGTTACGATTGGGATAAAGCGACAGAGCATTATCAAACGATTGTCGATATTGCGCCGACCGGTTATCTCGGTAGCCGGGCGAAGAGTGGTATTGCCGATATCCGCAAGAACCGCCAACTCATTACAGACCAAAAGCGTGTCTACGACAACCGCATCGACACTGAAGCCAGCCAGGCTGATGCCGTACAAGCGCTACTGAATATCGCGAAGGCTTATGAAACACTCGGCAATTATTCAGAAGCGATTCGATATTACACCAAACTGGTCGAAGAGTTCCCTAACTATAAACAGGCACCTCAAGCGCAATATCAGATCGGTAATATCTATTTTTATAAACTCTATGACTACTTCGACTCCGGCGGCTGGGGGGCATTCGTCAAAGTGGCTCAAAAATTTCCCACCTCTTACGAAAAATCTCAAGCCGCGACCCTGCTGAAACAGTCAAAAGATGTCCTGACAGAGATTGCCCAAAATCAGGCGATCATTCAAAAGTATACGAGCAAGAAGGCGCTCCAATATATAGCCGCAGGTCGCAAAGTCTTACCGAGTGAAAGATATGTTCTGGGTTACGATGACCGAATCGTTCAGGAGTACCAGAACATCGCTGCGGGTTGGGTCAAGATGAAAAACTACCCGTTTGCCATTGCTGCTTACCGGGAATTGGCAGAAAACCTGTCATACAAAAAGTTTGCCGCTGCAGACGCCCTGTATCGGGTAGCAGAGCTGTATCAACAAGACGGGCAATATGAACGCGCAATTGATGCGTATAGCGATCTATTTGAAAAGAATCCAGAAACGACATGGCGCGATAGGGCAGTTTACAATCAAGCTGTTTGTTATCAAGCCATTCGTGAGTTTAGCAAAGCTTACGAAGGTTTCAAGGCTTATATGAGTACAAGCCGTGATGCAGAGTATTATCGCGAAGCCGACCGGATTGTCCGTCAAATGGAACTTGATGAAGATGGTGATGGCTATATGTTCTATCAAGAGCAGGAAGCCGGAACATCCGATCAAGATAAAAATGACCACCCGGGTGCCAAAAAGGTGGTGAGCCTGCCACCACAGCCGGATTAACACAATCCAAATGACTGTAGGGGGCAGTCGCCTCCCCCTTACTGACGCAATTTATTGACCTGTCGTACCCGTTAAAAAGCAGGGAATGTTCTTCCCTGCTTTTTTATTATGCACCTAAGTTTTTGCGCTTCTCCCGAGACCCGAAGGGTTTTTGAAACCCTTCAGGTCTAAAAACCGGAGGGATAGCCTCAGGGCAAATACAGCGGTTCGCCCTTACGATTGTCCGACACTCAGATCAGTAACTGAACGCGTGAACAATCCGCTGGCGATAGCACGGAATGGACCAGTTTGGGAATGGTTTCAGGTGTGTAACGCCTTGAAAAATGGGTTAAGACAATATGTTCACTTTCAAATGATTCCAGTAATGTCGGCAGGGTATCAAGGTGGAGGTGCATTGTTTTCCTGGCGCGGTCTCGATGTTCAGGCATCAGGAAGGTACACTCGCAAATCAAGACCTTACATTGGGTGAGCAACGGATGGGAATCCATCGGAATGCTGCCGGTGTCTCCCAGGTAAGCAATGAGCGGGAGCTGAACTCGCGTGGTGACCTCTACCCCAGATTTTCGCAACCGAGCAATTTCGACCCCCGGCACATTGTGAAACTCAGGTTTGAGCTTGTCCCGCGTTTCACAAATGAGGTATCCCACCGATGGAACACCGTGGTCACTCGGCAGAACGTGGGCGACAAGATTGCGTCGGAATGGAATTTCGTCACCCGCTTGTACCGCTGTGAGATGATAATCCCAGGCACGCCCACAGTCCAAGGTCGCGATTCGATCTATGATCTCCTGTAATGGAGCGATGCCCTCTTTGGGAACGTAAATGTTCCCCGGCGGGATATCTGCGAGCCAGCGTTGGCTGATATAGATCGGCAACCCAAAGTAGTGGTCGAGATGAAAGTGGGAGATAAACACATGCCCCGTCCCGATAAAACTCATCGGACATCGCCCTAAGTCAAAGATGAGATCTAGTTCTTTGACCCGTAGATACGTTGCCACGGCTGAACTCGATTCGCCTTCAATTGTTAAATTTCCGCAATGTAATAATACCATGCTTGATGTTCAATCTCATCAATGAAGATAGGTTGATTTATAAATTCAGGAGTGCACGATTCAAGATGCAGAATATTATTTTTGCATCTTGAATCGTGCATCTTGTATCCTTTATCATGTTTCACGCAACAGGAGAACTTATGAACGTCAAAATCGGAGTGATTGGCGGTACAGGATTTTATCAGATGGAGGGGCTAACCGAAATCGAAGAGATTGACCTCGATACGCCCTTTGGAAAACCGAGCGATCCATTGACTTTGGGCACCATCGCCGGAAAGCGTGTTGCATTTCTGCCGCGTCACGGCGTAGGACATCGCCTGCTACCATCAGAGATTAATGTCCGCGCCAACATCTACGCCTTAAAAAGTTTAGGCGTCGAGTGGATTATTTCCGTGAGTGCGGTCGGTAGCCTCAAAACAGAGATTGAACCTCGCCACTTCGTTATCCCTGACCAGCTCTATGACCATACGAAACATCGGATGGATACCTTTTTCGGTGAAGGAATTGCGGCTCACGTCAGCCTTGCCCACCCGTTTTGCCCGATTCTGAGTGAAATCTTGTATGACGGTGCCACCGAGACCGGCACAACGGTTCACAAGGGCGGGACCTATCTCTGTATGGAGGGCCCAGCCTTTTCGACCCAAGCCGAATCAAACGTTTATAGACAACTGGGATTCGACGTGATTGGCATGACGGCTGCGCCGGAGGCGAAACTTGCCCGTGAAGCGGAAATCTGTTACGCCGCTTTTGCGTGCTCAACCGATTACGACTGCTGGCATCCACACCACGATACCGTCACAACGGAGATGATTATCCAGACCCTGTTAGCGAATGTGGAGATTGCGAAACAGGCTGTCAAAGCCGCCATCCACAAAATTCCGGAGAGACGCGAAGGGTGTTACTGCCCGCGTGCACTGAAAAAGGCGATTGCAACCCACCGGACGCTCATTCCTGAAGCGACCCGGCGGAAACTTGATCTGCTGATTGGGAAGTATCTGACGTGAAACGTGAAACGTAAAGCGTCACTTGAAACGCAAACATTTTTGTGCTAACAAAAGTAGGGCGAGTGCTATTTTCAAGAAACATCGGTTTCTCATTTGCATGCACTCCTTTCCAGAGACCTGATGTAGCTGTCTCGTCCATGTGCTAAGGAGCTCAATCCTGCAAAACTTTTTGTCTTCTTTTTGCGAAGCACGTTTTACATGGTAAAGACTATCTCCAGTCCAGGACCACCCCCGTATAGGTCTCCGGCTGTTTGAGCAGTCCTTCATAAGCTTCCTGGATCTGTTCAGGTTTTAACCGATGTGAAATGAGCGACTCAATCTTCAATTCACCCCGCTCCATCCAGTCAAAAATCATCTGTTGTTTACTGAACTGGGATTCCTGATTTCCCATTTCAGAATACATCGGCAAACACCATTCGAGCGCACCGCGAATGGTAATCCATCTCAGATGCGTGTCCGACAATAGTTCTGTGAGATCGCCATGAACCGACACGCGAGGGGAGCCCAACAAGATGAGTTGTCCAAAATTGGCTGTCGCCTTCAGGGCTTGCATCACGACGTTGCTATGTCCAACCGCATCGACTGTGATATTGGCCAGCTTGCCCCCGGTAATCTCCACGATTGCTTGCTGAACCTCTTCCGTGCTTCCACCCACCGTATCGTGAATACCGCATTGTTGGGCGAGTTTCCGCCTCGTTTCGACCGGATCGATGCCGATGACGCGGCACCCGCGAATGCGGAACGCCTGGGTCGCGAGATTTCCGACCATGCCAAGCCCAAAGACGGCAACCCACCGATGACTTCGGATTTCGCTAACGATAATCGCCGTTGCCGCGACGCCAGCCATTCTCGAAGCTGTGGCAGTGGATGGTTCGATGCCCGGCGGTACTGGAATGACCAATCGTTCCGCGTTATACCGTATAGCGGATGCGTGTTTGCCATAAGTAAAGACGCGATCGCCCGGCTTCGCGCGAGTCACGCGGTTTCCAATGGCCCGCACAATCCCCACATTGGCATAACCGGATTGCCAGGGATAAGCACACCAACTCCCCGGCTGGAAAACCTTTGGCTCCTTGCCTGTATAATTGGCTAACTCCGTACCGGCGCTGATAAACGTATACTCTGTATCAATGAAAATGTCGTTTGGTCCAAGATTCTGGTCGTCTATTTCAGATTGCTGAAGTTCGACCTGATTCTGACCCGTTACGACGACTTGCTTTATTTCCACAATTTTCTCCTGAAAGGTATGAGCACGTTGAGAAACCAAGTTTTTCCGAAAAAACTCGATTTCTGGGCCACACCAGAATTTCAATACGGATGCCTTTGTAGTCCAAGAATCTATCTTGGCCCTGTTGTCCAAGAACCAAGATAGAATCCCGGGCTTCGGATAAACCTAACACATCAAGGTATTTACTTGGGGATAACCCCACGTTCCTCAAGCCAGACCTTCAGCGGCACATCCGCATCCCTCGGCGAGAAATGCCCGTTCGCATTGGTCCCGCCGCCGAGCAGTTGCTGGCGAATCGGGTCGTTATTCTTATAGATTTCCTCTGGAATAGTCAGGTTGTCCTTCGAGCGGAGCCAGCGATACCCGTATCCGTAGAAGAGCCCCTTCCGCGTGATGTCGGAGTCATTCTCGCTACGAGCATGCCAGAGTCGCCGATCGAAAAAGACCGCATCGCCGGGCTTGCAACAGACAGCGATCGCGCCTTCAGGAAGTGACCCGTCGCTCGGACGTTCGAGCTTGTCACGAAGATGGCTGCCGGGAAGGATGTAGAAATTGCCGCGTCCGGGCTCTGAGCAGTCGGAGAGCCAGTAGACAATCTTTAACGACAAGCGCGGGCGCGGTGAACTTTCCATCTCCACATTAACGCGCCCACTATCCTGATGCCACCCGAGCGGTTTCGGCGTGCGATCGGCGTCCGCAGGTCGTGGCGGGGTGATGATTAGGTGGCTATGGTAGGAGTAGATGTTCCAACCCAGGATGCCCCACACTTTCGGGAAGACTTTATACCAATCCAGCAGATTGACAAAGAGCTGATCTCTGCCGAGAAAATTGGGATAAAAGAAGTTCTTGCGTGGCGTCAGGGCGCTGTTTGTGTAGGGGTCCCACCCAGACTCCAAATGTTCTTGATGGATTCGATCAACGCGCCTTTCGAGCGCCTCCACGAGGTCATCGGGTAGGGCGTTTTCAACGATGAGATAACCTTGCTCATTAAAATGTTGAAGTTGCTCTTCGGTAATCTGATGCTGAAGGTGACGTTCATCAAGCATCTTTCTCCTCCTTGTCAGTTGGTTTGATGGTAAACTGATAAATTGTGGTCACTCAAGGACAAACGTGAAACGTGAAAATGGACGCGGAAATCTTCATACCTACTTTTAAAAATAAACGATACGTTTTTCGGGAAGGAATGGAAGGAAAGGAAGGATGGAAGAAATGCCTTCCTTCCTTTCCTTCCCATTCTTCCATTCTTCCCGCCCATCCAGTCGATTCAAAATACAAACTTTAATATTGAAAGTGAGGTAGGTAATCAAATCTATTTACCCTCGATTCCTAAGACAAAGTTCCCTCGATCTGATCGACAAGATGAACCGTATGAATCACATCGCGGAGGTCACTGATCGGCACCTTCTTGTTGCGCACACAGTCCAGGAAATGTTCGTGCATCGTCAAAACACCTTCATACCGATTTACATCGTTCTGCTCCACACCGTCAACCTCCCAGCCGCCCATGACGTGGCGTTTGTTGTCCTCATGAATTTCGATCTCCTCCGGGAGTTTCATATAACACCCGATTCCGACACCGTGGAGCTCGGCGCGAAGCACACGCCCGCCTGATGCCCGATTGCCGAACACAACGCCCGTCGCATTGTTATCAAAACGAACCAGGGCGGTATAGCAGTTTCGGCTCTGACCGCCAAACTTGTCACGATATGCCGTCACCTCTACGGGTTCACCGCCCGCCATATACCGCAGGAGGTCTATCACATGACACACGTCGTTCCAGAGCGTTGTCGTGAACTCTTTGCCATCGCCACCGAGTATCTGCTTATTGAACGTGGTTGTTACGAGCGATACGGGGCCTTTCGCAGCCACGCGACGCATCGCCTCGCGCGTCACCGCAGTGTAGCGACGTTGAAATCCGACCATCGCATAGACATTGTTCGCGATTGCCGCGTCGAGTATCTGCTGAGTTTCATCGCTTGTGGCTCCCGGCGGCTTCTCAATGAAGATATGTTTCCCCGCGTTGAGGCAATCGATGGCGGGTTGCAACACCCATTTCTCGTTCATCACACAGTATATAACATCCAAATCCACCGTATCAAGCATTTTTCGGTGGTCTGTGAACGTATGCGGAAATTCATATTTTTGGGCGACCTGATTGAGTCGGCCTTCATCAAGTTCGCACACTGCTAACATCTCAACTTGCTCCTCAAGACGATTCACATTCGGATAGTGTGCGCCCTGACTCCGACCACCGGCACCAATAAATCCTGCTTTTAACATAGAGATTCTCCTCTGAAGTATTGATTGATTTATACTGGTTTACCCCATTTGGCTTCATCGGTTGGATGTACAACGGCTATTCTGTCAGTCATTTTGTCATAAGCGCGTTCTGGTGTCAAGCATTTTTTGATTGAATGTATGTTGACAATTTGCTATTATCGGACTTTGAGAAAACTTCCATTTCTTTGGAGTGGTTCTACAAAAAATGGCCCGGTTTCGTCGCACGCAGTCTGGAGCATCCAGAAACTGTCGAATCCTGGGAAGCATGGCAGGCCAAGAGACTCCACTGAAGAGATGCTGCCGAAGGAAAGGAGCTTTCGCATAGCGGGCCGGGGCTCTATGATTTGCGGGGGGATAAAATGATGGGAAAAAATAAACCGAAATCGGTATAAGAGGGTGTGTGAAAAGCGGAAATCGGGTCTATAAATTGTTAGTTAACCATTCCACGAACGTCTCAAAAGTCATTGGCATTGGGGGTAAGGTCAAGTTTCCTTCTGCATCGTGCTGGTGAGGAACTTCTGCGTAACGATAAGATTTCCAATTGGCCCCATATTTCTGTTTAATTGCCAGCGTGTCGGGACTATTGTCAAAGGCATGTATAATCCGGTGATGCGTGTCCAAAACATAGTACGCATAACGGACACCCCCCTTAGCGCGATGAACTTCTGAGACGATGATTCGATAACCTTTCCACTCCCCTTCCAGGTCAATGATGGCTCGAACCTGGCTTACATCGTGGCGAAGGATACGAACATCTGTCAGAAGTTCTTTGGCTTGAGCAATTACGTTTTCGATATGCTCTCCAGGCGGCCAAGCCATTCGTTTAACTCCTCAATATAGTATTCCCAAGCATTAAAATCACGTTCCCATGTTGGGTGCGACTGCCGCAGATTTTTGACAAATTCCTCATCCGTTGTGATATACGCATAGAATTTCTCGTAAGGCAAATCATACCTGGCTTGAAAGGTTAAAATTTCATGCTGAAGTTTTCCGATTCGCTCACCAATCCGCTCAATGGCATAGGAACGGATAGCTTCCTCAAGGTTTTCTTCTAAGCTGCCCAGGGATTGCAGGACATTGACATATTTGGGGGAAAGGGTTAGGGTTGTCATGATTTACCTCTCGCCTGTCATGAGACAGGATACAGCTCTCAAGTTTAGGAAACACTAACTTAAACTTGACAAAGCACTAATCAGGTCCAATTTTATTTATTATACCCCATCCTGTTTGGACAATCAAGCCCAAATGGGAAGGGGCAGAATTTTTGAAGGCAAGAAACCGAGTTTTTCGGAAAAACTCGGTTTCTTATTCCTTATCTTCCTGTTAATCGATCTCACGAAAGTTGGGCACCTCGACGGGCTTCCCTCCATTCGCGATCGATTGCTCGGAAACCAGGCCCGGGACCGTAAAATCCATCGCGTCATAGACATCCATCGGCGGTTTTGTGTCGTGGAGGATGCTATCCACGAAGTCTCGCAGTTCAAAATACTCACCGCTCACGTCTCCCGCTTTCACCGCTTCTTCGGGTGGATTTTTCCATTGCTCTGGCAGAAACTCTTTCTCAAAGTCCGAAAGGGGGCACCATCTGCCACCTGGATCGAAATCTGTCAGCCAAACTTTCGCTCCATCCCCAAATCCCCGCGTGCCTTCGTAACAGCCTTTCGTCCCTTGTAAACTATAGTATGAGTTCGCCGGACGATTGGAAAGCATATCAATGCGAATCTTGATCAAGGCACCGCTCTCGGTCTTGCATAACATCAAAATCGTATCTTCCATCGCGTGTTCCGGGTCGGTATGCACGCCCGTGCCCAAACAACACACGGAAACCACTCGCTCATCAAACCATTGCAACACCGGCCCAAGGCTATGGGTCGCATAGTTGCCTCGATTGATGCCGACCTGCCAGTAGTAACGCCAGGTCGGATTGCCCTGACTGTCGTGGTGAATCGACTTGACGTTATGGACGTATTCCCCCTCGCCAAAATAGATCTCACCAAACAGCCCCTGACGAACCATGTTTTTGATCAGCACATTCGATTTTGAGTAGCAACTGTTTTCAGCCATCATGTACTTCGTTTGACTGCCTTTGACCGCTCTAACCAGTTCATAGCACTGCTCCAGAGAGGTTGCCGCTGTCACTTCGCTGATGACATGTTTTCCTGCCTTCAACCCCAAAACGGATTGCGGCACATGCAAGTTCTCAGGTGTCCCAAGCACAACAATGTCGATATCCTCATCCTCCAGCATCTTCTCATAATCTGTGAAACGCTTTGGGATGCCGAACTTCTCGGCAACCGCGTTGAGGGTATTTTCATTGAGATCGCAGAGCGCTGTGACCGCTGTCTCTGTAATCGTTGTAAAGGGTCGAATGAAGGAAGCGCCTCTGTGTGCGCCGACGATTCCAACCTTTAATGGTTCTTTCATTTTAGTCTCCTCTATTTTAAGTTTGCAAATCTGTTCTATGGTTTGGCTTGGTTCCTTTTTTCCGCTTTACGGCACGAGTAAAAGCGGTAGGAGAAGATGCCTTTGACACCGTTTTGGGCGGCAAAGATTGTTATCTCCGCGTGCGTTGCGGGACGGGTGGCGATACTCACAATATCAGGCTGTTCCGCCCGAATCATCTCCCGATAGTCCGTATAGCCATTCGGGACATTGTACCGCTTTTGAATCGTTTTGACTTTCTCCGGGATGATGTCTGATACGGCAACCAGATCGACATTTTCAACGGCTGTGTACCCCGCCGCGTGCGAAAACGGCAGACCGTCTTTCACTTCATCATCAATGGTTGCGCCCATTCTGCCGCAACCGATCAGACACGCTCTGTACTGTTTTGACATGGTTGGTGCTCCTTTTTAATCCATCGTGGGAATCATACGACTTTTTCACTTAAAACGCGCCTATACCCCCACCCCTGCCCCTCCCCGCGGGCGGGGAGGGGAAAACTATCTCCCGCCCCCTGCCCGCGGGGGGATTGAGGGGGGGAGTAGAGAGTCGCTCTCTGAGCTAACTGAAAAACTCGGTCTCTGCTGTTATATGGAATCCAGCGTAAATCGCATCCGGTTAAATCGTTGAGCTAATCCAATCACTCGGCGTTTGACCGCTTCGAGGTCATGTCCGCCCAACGCCTCGACGATGCAATCAGCGAGCTCGGGTGCATCGGATTCGGTCATACCGCGTCGAGTCACTTCTTGCACCCCAATGCGTAAGCCGTGCGTTCCTGATTCCGCAGGCACCCTCGCTGCTCCGGTGATGATATGGCACGCCTCAAGCCGCTCCGCCAATGCCACCCCTTCACCGTATTCATCAACGATCGGTAGCAGGGTATGAGATTCCGTGAATCCGAGCGCTGCGCCAACGAGACGAACATTGCGCTCGTGCAGGGCGTTGCCCAATGCCTTCGCGTTGCTGATGATTGCGTTTGCGTGTTCCGCGCCACAAGCCATCCACTCCAGAAACGTCGCCGCAAGCGCGGGCAAGCGACTGAGGTGGTGGTTGCTTACCAGCAGCGGTGAAATCGCCGGCCCAATCCGAGCGGCAATTTCCCTATCGTTGGTTAGGAGCATTCCGCCCTGCGGTCCAGCGAGGGTTTTGTGGGTGCTGGAAATGACCACATCCGCGCCTTCGCGCAACGGAGACTGAAACCGCCCACCGGCAATCAGCCCCATGACATGAGCGGCGTCATAGATTAGGTATGAATCGGGATTGGCACGGCGCATCGCTTCCTTGAGTTCACGCACCGGCTGCGGAAAGAGAAAGACCCCCGAGCCAATGGTGACCAGTTTGGGGCGATGCTGTTGAATGAGCGCCAGGGTTTGATCGAGCGCGATGTTGAACCTGATGCCGTCCCACGGAATTGAAATCGAACGAAGATCAACCTTCAAGGGGGAGGATGCCAATTTGTGTGCATACCGATGCCCGTTATGGACTTCCAGGACGGTATCGCCGGGGCTGCCCAGCGCGAAAGTGGCGGCGATTCCCGCGATGTTGCCTGACAGTGGACGCAGATCAACATACGCCGCGTCGAAGAGTTTCTTCGCCAACTCATGGGTATATTCCTCGATCTGCGCGATAAACCGATTCCCCTGGTAATGCCGCCGGTGCAGGTCGATGCCGATATAGTTTCCATAACGCTGATCGAGATCTTCGACGATGAACCGCTCCACCAATGGAGATGGGACATTTTCAGACGCGATCAGGTTCAAACAGTTTGCTCGAAACGCCTTGTGTTTCTCTAGCAGGGATTCAATCTCCTGGACTTTTGTGTCAAAACTCATAGAAATCCTTTCAATTCAAAAGAGGAGAGCGCGCGCAATGATGAAGTAGAACAAGTTGCCACACACATCAAGTGAGGCGGTGACAAATGGACTGGTCGCAACAGCGGGGTCAATCCGGAGCCGCTTAAAAAGCATTGGCATAATAGTGCCAATGGTGGCAGCAAGGGTCATATTCAGAAAAATTGCCAAAGCCACGACCACCGGGAACCAGATTAAATTGGGTGTTGTAGCCGTTATTTTCCAATAACGAAGCTTTGCAAAAATGCCCAGAAGGAGACCGTAGAGACTCCCCAGTAAGGCACCGATTGCAAATTCACGTCGCAGAATTTTCCATATCCACTTCAGGTCTACCTCCCCCGTTGCCAGCCCGCGTACGACAATCGTCGATGACTGTAAGCCAACGTTACCTCCCATCCCACTGATAATCGGGATAAAGACCGCCAACACCGCTAACTTTTCCAATTGTCCCTGAAATAGGCCGATCGCCTGTCCGGCTGCGAGCCCACCGACCCAACTTGCAAACAACCAGGGTAGCCGTGCGCGGGTGCTTTTGAAGACGGATTGAGAAGCGATATCGACATCCCCTGTACCCGCCATTTTCAGCATATCTTCCGTGGTTTCTTCACGTATCACGTCAATCACATCATCAATAGTGACAATGCCAACGAGGCGATCGATTTCATCAAGGACGGGTATTGCCAGCAGATTGTACCGTGCAACCATCCGTGCAACCTCCTCCTGCAGGGTATTTGTGTGGACGGTGTATAGCCGCGTTATCATAAAATCCTTCAGGGGTGTATTCGGTTTTGTTGTGACCAGTTGCCTTAAAGAGAGCACGCCTTTCAGGTGATTTTCTTCGTCGGTGACATAAACATAGAATACCATCTCCACATCAGCCATTTCGCGAATGCGCTCGGTTGCGGCTGATGCAGTTGTCTCCTCTGGTAATGCAAAAAAGTTCGGGGTCATGATATAACCCGCTGTCTTTTCGTCAGATTGCAGCAATTGCTCGATATCTTCCGATGCCTTTCCCTTAATAAGTTTGAGAAGAGGCTCCCGTTCATCTTCAGGAAGGTTTACCAGAATATCGCTGACATCATCGGCTGGCATACTGTGAAAGACTTCTGCCAGAGTCACGGAGTCCGTGGTTTGAATAAAAAAATTCCGATCTTCACTGTTCATTTCGCTCATCGTTTCGCTCATACGCTTGGCTTTGACTAAGAGGTCAAACACCAAACTCTTCTCTTCGGGGCGCAAATGAGGAAACAGATGAGCAAGGTCTGCCGCGTGCATTTTAGCGATAACCTTTTGGAGATTGGGTATCGCCCCGCGTTTAATGAGCTTGATGATTGTTGAAATAAGGATTTCATCCCGCTCCCGTGTCGTTACCATTTATGCTTCTCCCTATCGAAATATGGGACTATAGGAATCAGAAACCGAGTTTTTCTGAAAAACTCGGTTTCTAGGGCTCCATCGTCTCAAACAATTTTGCGCGTTGACGCAGAAAGTGGTCGACCAAGACCAGCGCCGTCATCGCCTCAACAATCGGCACAGCGCGAGGCAAAACGCATGGGTCATGCCTCCCACGCGCGGACAGGATGACTTCATTACCGTCGATGTCTACCGTTTGCTGCTCTTTACCGATGGTCGCTGCCGGTTTGAAAGCCACTTGAAACAGAATATTTTCGCCGTTTGAGATTCCCCCCTGGATGCCGCCGGAGTGGTTGGTTCGTGTGCGGATGCGCCCCTGTTCGTTGTAAAATGGATCGTTATGCTGCGATCCGGTCATGGTGACACCGCCAAAGCCTGAACCGATCTGGAAGCCCATCGTCGCCGGGAGGGACATCATCGCCTTCGCCAGGTCTGCCTTGAGTTTGTCAAACACAGGTTCACCGAGTCCGACGGGGACATTCCGCGACACTGACTCAATAACCCCACCGAGCGAATCCCGATCACGGCGCGCCTGGTCGATTCGCTCTGCCATCTGCTGACTGACCGTGGGATTCGGACATCGAACGGGGCTCGATTCAATCTCATCAAGTGTCACCGTATCGGAATCAACGTCAGCAACAATCGTGTGGACCTGCTTGACGTAGGCGAGGATCTCTGTCCCACACTGTTCGCGCAATATCTGTTTTGCAATTGCCCCCGCGGCAACCCGCCCGACGGTTTCGCGGGCGCTCGCTCGGCCTCCCCCCTGCCAGTTGCGAATCCCATACTTCTGCTGATAGGTGAAATCGGCATGTGACGGACGATAAACATCCTTGAGTTTTTCATAATCGGCGGGTTTTGCGTTTTCATTCCACACCAACATGGAGATCGGCGTCCCAAGCGTTTGCCCCTCAAAAACCCCTGAGAGGAGATGGACGCGATCTGTTTCCTGACGGGGTGTTGTGAGATGGCTCTGCCCCGGACGACGCCGATCGAGTTCAAACTGAATTGCTTCCATATCGAGCTTCAACCGCGGCGGGCATCCATCGATGACAACGCCAATCGCGCCGCCGTGCGATTCGCCCCATGTCGTGATGCGAAAAAGCTGACCAAAGGTATTTCCCATGATGAGACTCCCAATTTAAGACTACGCAGCCAATGGCTTCCGAAAATCTCCCTTGACAAATCCGCAAAGATCAATTACCCTATTTTCCATTATCGGGTTGCTTGACGGAACCGATGCGAATGACGTGGCAAATATAGCATATCCTCACAAGAATATCAACAGAAAATATTTTTCACGCCCGGAGTGGCGGATGATGTTTCAACAGCCGCACGTTTGACTAATTAGAAGTCTATAATGCCGGATGGGGAGAGCAGAGACGCTCTGATAGGAGGGAGGGCATGTTTCAGAAAACAATTTACACTTTCGGGAAAGTAATGCGTAAAACGTAAAACGTAAAGGGGCTCTTCTTACGGATTACGGATTACGCATTACGTCAAATTGTAAAGTCATTTTTGAGGAAAAATGAAACATGCCGGTTTAGCAGCCAGGCTATTTGGCTTCACAGCCCGAGATATCGCCAAAAGAGGAGGTTGGCTGATTTACCATGAGGGAAGCCCCCTTGGACACACGCTCACCTTTCACGTTAATGTAGATGATGCGTTTTTGATAGGCCGCTTTGCGGATGCAAGAATTAGAAGTGCTACGCGGTTTTTAGATCAGGCAACTGCGGAGCGCGTCATCTCAGAAACAATACGACAAAATCGAATGGAGATAGGTCGTTGGATACGAAACGAGGCGAATGCCGGACAATATCTCCGGCTTCGATGGCTGAACCTAAGCCATGTTGTCATAGGGCGAGGGCTCAGGCGCGGGGATATGGTCGTCTGTGCTCTCAGTGGAGATGGCCGTGTCATCCTCGCCCCGAGAGGAAGATGGAAATATGTTATCCTGACTGCATTCCCGGAACTATGAAAGGAGATTCCATGAAATTAGATCAACAGTATCCGGAACTGGCAAACTTCCTTGGATCAGAATTCCCCGATGCTGACTTTGAGGGACTTTCGGACGAAGAGGTCGTTAAGCGCTATACCTTTAGAGTCTCACCCAAGCTGCGTTCTCGAGTGATTGAGAAAGGTAAAACGCTATTAGCAGAAAAAGTCTTTCCGGGGGAAGAAGTTGGCCGCGAAGCCAATCGATATTTTTCAGATTCGGAAGATGCCCGACAATGGCTTGCAATGATCATTCAAATCCTTGAGTCCACAACGTCATACCGTAACTTATAACTCAAAGACGAACACAACCATCCCCTTGCCAATAAGGCAATGGGGAAGATGGGAGTCATAATGACGAACTCCGACTTATGCGTCCATGCGTACGCGAAAATCAACCTTTACCTCAACGTTATCGGGAAGCGACCGGATGGGTATCACGAGATCGAGACGGTCTTCCATTCGATTGCGCTGCATGACGACGTCATCATCCGCAAGCGGCGGGATGGGGCAATCACAGTTCACTGTGACCACCCGCAAGTGCCATGCGATGAGCGCAACCTCGCCTATCGGGCGGCGAAGGTGCTGATCGATCAGACGCCTGGTATGGGCGGTGTCGAGATTACCATTCAGAAACGGATACCGGTTGCGGCGGGACTTGGGGGGGGGAGTGCGGATGCGGCGGCAGTCCTTTGGGGCATGAATCAACTTTTTGACTTAAATCTGACACAGGAGAATCTGATGCGCTTGGGAGCGCAATTGGGCGCGGATGTCCCCTTTTGTCTGTTGGGGGGTGCAGCCCTCGGACGCGGAATTGGGGAGGTCTTGACCCCTTTGCCCCCTTTGGACGCGGCATGGCTCGTGCTCGCAAACCCCGGGTTCGGAATTCCGACCGCTTGGGTGTATCAAAACATAAATTTATCATTGACGCAGCCACAAAAAGATGTTACAATCTTGGTTCGCCACTTGCAAAATGGTCAGGTACAGGAACTTACCGCTCAACTTTATAATCGGTTAGAAGTACCTGTTTTCGTTAGATTCCCTGCTGTTGCTGAGTTAAAAACTAGGCTCGCCGGGTGTCCGGGAAGTTATGGCGCACTCATGTCCGGTAGCGGTGCAACCGTTTTTGCGCTCATGCAGAGTGAATCTAAAGCCAGCCGCGTTGTGTCAAACTTCAAAGCGGAGTTCGCTTTTTGTACGGCGACAACCACCAGTCGAATTGGGTTGTGTATTTCTTAATGGGCGGTCGCCAAGCTGGTAAGGCACGGGTCTTTGGAATCCGCATTCGTAGGTTCGAGTCCTACCCGCCCAGTCTTTTTATGATACCTTTCCCCGTCTTTGGCGTATACTCAGTCGTTCACATTTTTCCCAATTGCTCTCGACGGATTGCCAAATCCGTCGGCTAAAGGCTTGGATTTGGCAATCCAAGCCGAGCGGGTCCTTTAATATCTTGTTGACCACTACAATACAAGCGGAAAGTCGATGAAAACGCTAAAAATAATCTTCCTTATACTTTTGATCTCAGGCGTTGTTCGGGGGAAGGGGGCATACGCGGACGTTGTTAAGCTCAGTTCCGGTGACGCGGTGGTCGGTGATGGCCTCGGAAGTAGTGTGTCCATCAGCGGGAACTACGCTATTGCCGGAGCACCTCAAGACAGCGGAGTAGTCGGAACAGAGTCAGGGTCGGTGCAAATCTTCTTCTTGAGCCCAACGGGCTGGATTCAACTGGTGAAGCTCACGGCGGAGGACGCGGAGGCCGGTGACAGGTTCGGACATACTGTCTCGATCAGTGGAGATTACGTCATTGTTGGCGCGCCGGGGAAATCGGGGAGTCAAATTGGCACCGGTGCAGCCTATATCTTTTTTCGCAGCGAAACGGGTTGGGTCCAACAGGCAAAACTGACGGCACCTGACGCGGAGGCGGAGGATATTTTTGGATTCTCTGTCGCTATGGACGGGGACACGGTCATCATTGGGGCTTATCATCGCAACGCGCCCGAAGCCGATTCCGGAGCAGCGTATATCTTTGTTCGTCGTGGAACCGATTGGATTCAACAGGCAAAACTGACGGCTAATGATGGAAAAGCCTTTGACTGGTTCGGTTATTCTGTTGCCATCAGCGGAGACACAGCCATCATCGGAGCGATTAGAAACGATGCAAAGGGTGAAGATTCGGGCGCGGCATATATCTTCGTGCGTAACGCAAACGAGTGGGTGCAGCAGGCAAAATTAGTGGGTGATAACACAACAGATCGCAATCAGTTCGGATTCGCTGTTGCCGTGAGTGGAAACACTGCCGTCGTTGGCTCTCCCAAAAATGGTGACACGGGCTCCGCCTATATTTTTAAGCGTGAGGAAGGGGTGTGGAAACAGCAGAGGAATCGTGTCCGGCTGTCCATGTTTCCGTGGGACAAAGACGGGAATGGCTTTGGCTACTCCGTTGCCATCAGCGGGGAGACGACTGTTATCGGGGCGATAGCCACCAAGGTTGGAGAGGATGCGTGGGGAGCTGCGTATATTTTGACACCGGATGGCCCCTTCTGGGCGCAACGAGCAAAACTCCTTGCAAGCAATGGGAGAGACGGTGATGCGCTTGGATTCGCAGTTGCCATCAGCGGGGATGCCCTCATCGCCGGGGCACCGAGCCACAGCGTTGGGGGGCCAGGGTCCGGAGCGGCTTATGTCTTTGGGCGAGACGGTGAGGAGTGGACGGAGCGAGGGATTCTCTTCGATGGCGAAACGGCGACGGAGGATGGGTTTGGCGGAGCGGTCGCGATCAGCGGGAACACGGCGATTGTTGGGGCTCAACAGGACGACGATGCTGGCAGCAATGCAGGCGCGGTGTATATCTTCGTGCGTCGCACCTCCGATTGGATACAACGGGCGAAACTTACCCCTAACGACGTAACGGCAGGCGACCTATTCGGGTGTGCCGTTGCTCTCGGCGGAAACATCGCTGCCATCGGGGCTTGCGGCGACGATGATGCGGGCCCCGAGGCCGGTTCTGTATATATCTTCGTCAGTGACGGCATCAATTGGATTCAGCAGGCAAAGCTCATCGCCAATGACACGCGGATGTTTGACCATTTTGGGGCTTCCATTTCTATTGATGGAAATAGTGTCATTGTTGGGGCGCATGGCAGGGATGATTCCGGAAGTGATTCAGGGGCGGCGTATGTCTTTGTCAGCGACGGAGCCCGTTGGACGCAACAGGCCAAACTCACCGCTAACGATGCTGTGACAGGTGCTCTATTCGGATTTTCAGTCTCGATTAGCGGAGATACTGCCATCGTCGGGGCTTATCAGAATGATGTTGCCGGCCCTGATTCAGGGGCAGCCTACATCTTCACGCGCAACGGGACCCGCTGGACGCAACAGGTCAAACTGAGCCCCAAAGACGCTGAAATCGGAGACGAATTTGGGTATGCCGTATCGATCATTGCGAACTATGTCATCGTTGGTGCGCCGAAAGATGACCACCTTGGAATTGATGCCGGGTCTGCCTATATCTTCGTCTATAACGGGGCGAATTGGATCCAGCAGGCAAAGCTTACCGCCACCGACGCAGCGTCGGGGGATGAATTTGGGGCTTCAGTGGCTATGAGTGGAGATTACGCTATCGTTGGTGCCTGGAAAGACGATCAACCGGTCGCGGACAACAGGGACGACCCGGCTGACCAAATCGACAAGGGCTCGGCATACACCTTTTTGCGTAGCGGCTTTTCCTGGGGCCAGAAGATAAGAGTTATCGCCCCAGGTGCGCAGAAATTTGACCTGTTTGGCGTTGCTGTTTCCATCAGCGGGAAATTCGCCATCGTTGGGGCACCACAGAATGATGATGCTGGAAGCGACGCGGGAGCGGCTTATGCCTTTGATTCCAGCTCGCTTTTCGGCGAGGTGTATTTCCCTGTCGAGCCATCTTCACTTCAGCCGACAATGTTAGGGCAAATCAAGCAAACCGCGCTTCTTCAGAACTATCCCAATCCGTTCAATCCCGAAACGTGGATTCCCTATCGGTTGGCAACTGCATCGAAGGTTGAAATTTCAATCTACGATATTGATGGACACTATATCCGCACGATTCAGGTCGGCACGCAGCCGGAGGGCGAGTACATTGCCCGGAGTAAAGCGGCTTATTGGGACGGGCGAAGTGATACAGGAGAGCCAGTTTCTAGCGGCATCTACTTTTATCACCTCAAGGCTGGCGCTTATCACGCGACCCGGCGGATGATTATTCTTAAATAGGGACTCGCCAACCTTCGTAAGCGGAATAAAAGAATGAATTACAAGCTGACAAGCCGTAGCTATCATCACAGCTACGGCTTCTCCTTTTAGGAGGAGAAAACCTTATAAATCCTGGTGATGTTGGCGGGGAGTCAAACGGTATTGGTTGTGGTTGGATTTTGCATTGTCAGCGGGTGGATAGACAAGTGGTTCCAAGCAGGGCCTAAAAAGGGGTTGCAAAGGAAAATTGCTGCCTGGCACCTTAACCGGTTTAGAAATAATTCAACTCGCTTCTATACGGTGCAAGATAGTGTTGATGCTGCCCGATTGCTGTCAGGCGGCAAACCTTGGCCAACAGCAACAGCGCGATCTGCTCTTGGAGAAGGTGTTTATGCTTGGAGACGGCGCGCGGAGGCAGAGGTGTATTTAAATCGGATTGCGGGCAGTGCACCTGACGTACGGATTATGACGTTTCGTGTCGGTAATCGACAACTCAGTTCGTTCCACAGTCTAAATGTTGATGCACTGGTAGACCCGGAGCCCTGGATGAGTCGGTATAATAAACTGTGGGACGGAACCCCAAACCACAAATATCAACACATTCAAAGGGGGACAGCTATTGGGGTTGAGCATTTCTTCGATAAATCTGTTTTCCAACATCTCAGGTTCAGGGAATAAAAATGGAGAGTACGTTTAAGTATCGAATGATTCAATGGAGTTGGGGAATTGCTATAGATTTGACCGCGGAGTTTATTGCGCGTCGGCAATTTCATGGAGAAGCGATTGAGATTAATAGCGATTTATGGCTTGCTGTCAAGGTGAAGGGGCTTGATTGCGCAGACTATGAGTACCTGGCACAGGGGTTAAAGCTTGTCGCTGGAGAGATCAAAAAACACTCACCCTTTTCTGGCCCTCTGGTGGTTTGCGTGAAGGATATCTGGTATAATCCATGTGATTATCAGCCTGAAGGGCTTGTATGCGCGATCATCGGTTGGGTGGCTCACGAATTGCCATTTGACGCGCCACACATTCCTGTACATTTTGATCGCCGGAAAAATCGGTATGAATTTCAATTTGAAAATCCTGGCAATGGCGTGCGAATTCCCCCCTTCCCCCCTTTTCAAAGGGGGGATAAAGGGGGGATTTTGTAGCGGAATCAGTGCAATACCGCTAGCTCCAAAACGGATCCAAACTTATTGTAAGGAGAACGATTATGCAACAAGTTAGATTTGAAGCCCAAAAACGGAATGTCTTCGGTAAAGGTGCCGCGCGCACCCTCCGACGCGCTGGAAATATTCCAGGAGTCTTATATGGCCGCCACAAAGATGTCATCCCTCTCCAGTTTGATGAGCGATCCTTCCAACGATTTCTGCGCTCCCATGGGGAAAATATCTTAATTGATTTAGATATCGCTGGCCACGGACTCGAAACTGCTATTATTAAAGAGGTTCGGCGGCATCCAGTCAAACGCAACGTGCTCCATACTGATTTTATTCGTGTTTCCCTGGTAGAGCCAGTGACCTCGACAGTACCTATTGTTTTGGTTGGTTCTGCTCCCGGCGTCCGGGATGGTGGAGTCCTCTCATTCACTCACAGACATTTACGCGTCCGTTGTCTGCCAACGCTTTTACCCAACGAGGTCAGCGTGGAAGTGAGCGAATTAGGGATTGATGATTTTATCCGTGTAGGGGACGTATCTCTCCGTGAAGACATTGAAGTGCTGGATGACCCACAAACCATAATTGTCCTGGTGAGCCCACCCAAAGTTGAGGCGGCACCGGCAACAGTGGAAGGTGCTGAGGCAGCAGCAGAAACACCCCCTGAAGAACCAGAGGTCATCTCCCGAAAACGGGGTGATGAGGAAAAAAAATGACGCAACGATTACGCTTGCTCATCGCTATGCTGTTATGGGGCTGTGCCAGCTTATGCCTCGTGCAAGCGGCATCGCTCCGTTTTGTCGACGAGGGTGGCAGAACGCTGGCGCAGGCGGAGGCGGTTGCCCAGGGTGAGAGTTTGTATTTCACGCTTGAATCCTTGCGGGATGCGTTCGACCTGAATCTGAAGCAACAGTATATCCCCTTGACGAAGACGCTCATCTTAGAACTCAAAGGAAAACGCTTTCACCTGCGGATTGGGGAGGCTTCAGCAACGCTTGAACAGGACGGTAGAGTGATAGGGCTCTCCCATCCCCCGCTGACCATTAACGGTCGCCCCATGCTCCCGATTGAGTTTTTTACAGAACTCATCCCGCAAGTTTACGATTTCAATGTTTCTTATAATTCCGTTTTGCAGACGATACGGATGACGGAAAAAACCGCGTTCATTCCCAATTTACGTCCGTCTTCGTCAACCGGGCAGAAAACAGAATTTTTGCTGGTTGTGGATGCAGGACATGGCGGCAAAGATACAGGGTGCCGTGGAAACACAGGGATAGTTGAAAAAAATGTTGTTCTCGACCTTGCCAAACAGATTAAGGAACTTTGCCAGCAGAATCAGATTCGCTCTCTGCTGACACGGGAGTCAGATGTCCAATTGCGCCCGAGCGAGCGCAGCCATATCGCGAACCAGAATCAGGGGCAGCTCTTCCTGAGTTTGCACTGTAATGCCTCTTTTTCTTTTAACACAGAAGGCATCCGACTCTATATCAACAATTCTTCGGGAGAGCTGAAATCGGTCAGCCCCTCCGTGTCAAATCGGACTTCGCAGCCTACCATCATCAAAGTGCTTTCTCAAGATGATTTTCTGATGCAAAGCCGTAAATTTGCCACTCTCCTCCAAAACGAATTGGAACCGCAGGCAACTGCGGCAATTCCAGTAACAGAGATTCCTTTGGTAACGTTGTCGGGGGTTTACATGCCGGCAGTTTTAATTGAGATTGGCTATTTGTCCAATGGAACCGATGCCGCTCGCCTCTCGAACGCTGACAATATTTCGTCCATGGCAATGGCAATATCGCGCGCAATTCAGAAGTATATCAAGGGCTCAGATTAGATAGGGGAGGCCGTGAGGCGAATAATGCCATGCAAGCAAATTTAAGAACCAAGATCATTGGGGGAATCGCAATTGCTGGCACCGTAATCATCGTTGCGACCATTGCAGGTGTTGTATTCCGTCCTAAACCGCCCAATCTCACAACTCCTATCCAGACGATACCCGTTGCTGACTCTTCCAATTCCCAACTCCCGCTTCAGAATGTCGATCTTTTTTTCTGTGGTACCACCTCCCTTGCGCTGGTACGCGAAAAAAGGGAGTTGCCTTTATCCGAAGATATGACCGAACGGCTGAAGCAAATTATTAATGAACTTCTCACCGGCTCCACCGGGGGCTTGAAGAATACCATCCCCAAGGGGACAGAGTTCCATCAAGTATACATTGACAAGCAATCCATTGCATACCTGGACTTTTCACGGCGTTTATCAGATGCGCACATCGGTGGCACAACCGCCGAAATGCTGACTGTAGAATCCATTTTGCGCACGGTTGGTGCCAATTTCCCCCAGCAGATCAAAAAGGTGCAGATACTCATTGAGGGGCAAGAGGTTGATACAATCGCAGGCCATGTCGATATTTCAAAGCCCTTCGCTCTAACACCTGAGAGTCGCCCCAGGGAGCGAGAAACTCCTGTTGAGCACGAGACTTCTACCGACACAACAGAAGCGCAAGGAGAGAAAAAGAGCGAGTGAGTGGGGGGAGGGACAAGGAGAAAGGGTGAAGAGGCGGGAAGGATGGAAGGAAGGGAAGGATGGGTATGTTTCAAATTTCCCAGAAAATAACTTGACACTTTGGAAGGATGGAAGAATGGAAGGGTAGAAGCACGCACTTCCATCCTTCCACTCACAGAGGTTTCTGAAACATGCCCTCATTGGACTCGTTTACCCATTTCACGTTTCACGCATTACGTTTCACGTTTCACGCACAATGTCTCAACAAACAAAATTGTTCGTTGGGCTTGGGAACCCTGGCCCACGCTATAAAAACACAAAACACAACGTCGGTTTTCAGGTTATTGATGAACTGTTGCGGCGAGCCCAGGTCACTCGATTGGAGAATCTTTGCCAAGCGCTTCTCGCTCGAACGGAATGGCGAGGCGCAGCAGTGATTTTGGCCAAACCGATGACCTACATGAACAACAGTGGGAGCGCCGTCGCTGGCCTCGTTCATCGGTTTGGCATTTCCACAGACGATTTATGCGTTATCTATGACGACCTGCATTTAGACATCGGTGTGTTGCGCCTCCGTCGAGGCGGGAGTGATGGGGGGCATAACGGGATGAAATCGATTATCCGCTCACTTGGAACCCAGGATTTTCCGCGCTTGCGTATCGGAATCGGCGAGTCGAAGCAAGAAAACTGGATGGAGCATGTCCTCAGCAAATTCTCCCCTGCCGAAAGCGTCGAAATAGATCAAGCGCTCCAACGCGCCACCGACGCAATCGAAACGTTCATTACAGATGGCCTCCAAACGGCCATGAACCGATTTAATAAGCGCGTGGAACGAACGTCAACCAACGATTGAAAACGGTCGGTTTCCCTTCAGTTACTTATTTGTGGTATACACTGAACTGCTATTCTGCCGACATAACCTGATGCTGGGGCTGCTCCGCTAATTTTTGGTGCAACCAGAGATTCACTAAGGTCTCAACCCAACTATCTGGCATCCCAGTGACATCATCACCTAAACCGTCGCTGGGTCAACAGCTACAATTCCTTCCGGCGCGTAGCGGGCAAAGTCTGCCGTGTTGAAGGTCAGGATATGCGTCACGCCATGAGAAATCATCGCCGCCACCAATCGAGCATCGTGAACCTGAACACCGGATACCCCATAAGTCACGACAAGCCGTCTCCACTCAGGATACACGGCAGGCGAATCTGGAAGCAAAGGAAAAAGCCGTTCTGCGATTCGCAAGAGTCGATCTGTTTCCAATGGAGTGAGCCCAAAACCATTTCGGTGAATGGGACGAGTCGATGCGTTCCAGAATTCTGTGAAATTTTGCGACGTGGCTTGTAGTTGATGGCCATTTGCCCGCAATTTACGCACAGCGGCTCGAACGATTGGATGGCGTGGATCGGTGCGATGTAAAACCCGCAACAAAACATTGGTATCGGCCAGATAAATCACGACGATAAATAATCCTCATAAAGTCCTTCGCGGCTCACCGCGTAATCGGATAATGGTGGGCAATTTGGACCAACATAAGCCATAAATTCGTCTGCCAACTGATCGGCTAGGGCCTCGAATTCATCATCAGATAACTTTGGGGGTGTATCGTTATTTATTAATACTTCTACTGTGGGCTCAAGAGCCTCCAGCAGCAGATGGCGAACGACGTCCATATCACGACGGGATACCTTTTCGCGTATCTGCATCTCGATGTTATGGGGTATATGAACTGTAATTGTCATTGTATTCCACCTCTATTGGTTATAAGTAACTTTAAGAAAATATGGATCACTTTCTCGGAATGTGTTAGGATGTGGC
>CAZOAL010000090.1:0-28082 GCA_964577695.1 uncultured bacterium
CACGTACAGTTTGGAGGGGGGGAAAATTCCGAATAAGGAATCTACCTATCCCTACATTATCTTCAATCTACAATCTTCAATTTCACTGATTGTATGTCCTACAAGATTTTATATGATTTCATTCGAGCGCCAAAAAGGAAATTTACGCGAAACAAGAGGCCCAGGACTTCTAGCCAGCGCGGACATCTTCGTTCCAAGATTTGGGAATTGCGCCGGCTTCTGGGAGAGGCGCTGGAAGATGGGATGGGCAAAGAATTGGCGAACGCGCTCAATTCGCTTGCCCAGCACAGCGATGACATCCAGATGTCCGTGATTGCCTGGGTTGAACTGATTGAAGTCCTCGTCCAGAACGCAGAGACCCGTTACGGGAGCAAATCGGGCCGAGGGGCGCTCAAGGCGTCAGAAGTCAAATCCGTCATGCGTTATCTTTTGCGTGCCGATCGTTTGAATATACCGAAAGTGCCAGCGTTCATTGAGCCGGTCATCATCGACCTGCTGGTAGATTGGAGCATTGAGGTTGTCGTTTCTATTCTCAACGAAAGTGGTCGCATTTGGGTCACAAACGACCCAGCGCCCAGGTCATGGACATGCAGACTCACAATCCCATTCCATTGGGTAGCGAAGGCGGTGAGCCGTATAACCTGGCCGCTGTGGTATCCCCTGGCCAAGTTGGGGGTCTATATCTGGCAAGCACTGCGTTATCGGAGACCTCCCTTCAGACCGAAACTCCGGTCCGCTTTGAAACTCGTAGAGCGTGAGGGTTTGCTCTTCAATTCAAAGTAGCTGTTGACAGGGGGCACGAAAGCAAAGGTATGGTTGGGCACGCATAGCAGACAAGTGATTGCCGCCTTTCGACTTGTTTTCGTTGTTGTACGGGAAGCCGAGGCTTTTTTCGCATTGAGCGGTCCCGGCAGCGGTCCGAAAAAGAAGGCGTATGCACACGACCTGGTGTTCGCTGTGCTAGATGACCTGGGTTTTGAACTGCGTTCCGGTTTGTTGTTTGCTATTGTAGACGCATTGGTGAACGGTGCAATTGAGGCGGCCGTACACTTATTCCATAAACGTGGTGTCTTTATAAAACATCGCTAGAAAGCCTCTGAATGAATTAATAGGGCGTTATGCTAGTTTTTTTCTTGAATTCTGAATCCTGATGCCAGATTCAAGGTTTCGACACGCTCAACCCGGCGGATGCAGGATTCAAGAATTCGATGAAATACGTAAGTCCTTGTTTTTAACAACAGTTATTACCCCCTGACCCGATCAACCTAAAACAGAGAGATAGCTGCCGAGTCCTCTGCACTTGAAATCCTTCGCTATTTTACGAAAGGCGCCACGGCTTTCTCAAGCCTGAACGAACGTTCGGCTATAGCTCTGAAGATCGAGGTTATTCCTGTAGAAATATTATGACCGATCCTTCTACTGTCTTTTCTGAATCAACCTCTGAGCCTACCACTTTAGTGAATCTTCTCCGTTTCCAATCGCTTCACCGGCCTACCCAAAGGGCTTACACCTTCTTGGTGGATGGCGAGACAGAGGAAATCAGTCCAACCTATAGAGAATTAGACTTGCAAGCGCAGGCAATCGGTGCTCGCATCCAGAGCCTGACTCCCGCCGGGGAACGTGCACTGTTACTCTATCCGCCCGGGTTAGACTACATCGCTGCGTTTTTCAGGTGCTTGTACGCTGGGGTCATTGCTGTCCCGGCTTACCCACCCCGTCGCAACCGTCCGATTCCCCGAATTCAGGCTATCGTGGCAGATGCACAGGCGACATTAGCCCTCACCAACACGCAGATCTTTTCCGATATAGAACGCCGGTTCGTCTATGCTCCCGAGATGAAGTCACTGCGTTGGGTGGTGACTGACACCCTTAACAGCGTCCTTGCGGAAGAATGGCGTGAGCCCGATGTAGGAAGCGATACGCTGGCTTTTCTTCAGTACACTTCCGGTTCTACGGGAGCACCAAAGGGCGTGATGGTGAGTCATGGGAATCTGTTGCACAATTCGGCATATATCAACTATGTACAGGAGAACGAGGCGGATAGCATCGGTGGAACGTGGCTACCTCCCTTCCATGACATGGGGCTCATTGAAGGCATCCTTCAACCGCTGTACAATGGATACCCGTGTTACTTGATGTCGCCAGCGGCCTTTCTTCAGCGGCCGATTCGATGGCTCCAGATGATTTCGCGCTACAAGGTCACCAATAGTGGCGCGCCGAATTTCGCCTATGACCTATGCGTTCACAAAATTGCACCGGAACAGCGCGAGACCCTTGACCTCAGCAAATGGCGTGTGGCCTACAACGGTGCAGAACCCATTCGCAAAGACGTCTTAGAACGGTTTGCTCAAGCGTTTGGGGATTGTGGTTTTCGTTGGAACGCCCTTTATCCCGTTTACGGGCTTGCCGAAGCAACGCTGATGGTTTCGAGCGGACGGAGAAAGTACGAACCTGTTTTCTGCACAGTTAATGCAGAAGCACTGGAAAAACACCGGATTGTAGAGGTCCCCGAAGACCAGCAGGTCGAAGACTCACGGAACAAAGTCGAAGCGAAGCGAAACCTCTCGCATAGCGGAGGTACGCAGACACTGGTCGCATCGGGTCGCATTATAGAAGACTACATGCAGGTTGCTATTGTTCATCCCGAGTTGTTGACCCGATGTCCGTCCGGCGAGGTGGGTGAGATTTGGTTGAAGGGCCCTAGTGTTGCTCAAGGCTACTGGAACCGATTCGATGAGACGAAGCACACCTTTCAGGCATACATGGCGGATACCGGCGACGGCCCTTATATGCGCACCGGAGACCTGGGATTCGTGAATGACGGGGAGCTTTTTGTTACGGGGCGAATTAAGGATTTGATTATTCTTCGAGGCCAGAATTTTTACCCCCAGGACATTGAACTTACAGTGGAGGGTAGCCATCCGGCCCTACAGCCGGGGGGTGGGGCGGCGTTTTCGGTGGAAATCGGGGGCGAGGAGCGACTCGTCGTTGTTCAGGAGGTGGAGCGGAGTTACCTCCGGAAGCTGGATGTGGATGAGGTCATCGGCGCGATTCGCCAGGCAGTGGTGGAAGAGTACGAGCTAGGGGTTTATGCTATCGTACTCATCAAGCCTTTAAGCATCCCCAAAACCTCCAGTGGCAAGATTCAGCGGCACGCTTGCCGGGCGGCGTACCTTGAAGATAGCTTGGATGTTGTTGGTGTCTGGAAATTGACAATGGAGGAATCTGCGGAACCAAGTACGAGCGAGCCGTGCTCGTCCGATCAGATCGGACTGGCTCGTTGCTTAACGGGCATCTCGACACCAATGGGGTATCCAGAGGAATCAGCGGCTTTGTGGTTCGTCAGGGCACAAGAGGCCTCCGGCAGGGCCCCGAAGCACTGACAATGGGTATGCGGGGCATGATTCAGAATACAATATATTTAGAGGGCGTCTCTGTCGGCCCAGAGAGTTTGTTGGGTGAACCGGGGAAGGGGATGGAAGCCGCTCAAGATGCGATGATGTACGGCCGATTAGCTATTGCGGCAGCAAGCGTCGGTGGGATGAAGCGTTGTGCGCAATTGATGCTTGGGTATGCCCAACGCCGTTCCATATCAACGGGGCGATTGCTGGATAATCCGGTGACATTGACGCGATTGAGTGACCTCACAGCGGCTATCACAGCAGTGGAGAGCCTGGTTGCCGGGATTGCCGAGTTACTCGACCAGGGCCGGTACGTTCCGGTGGAGGCTTACACAGTATGCAAGATAGCGGGCCCAGAGTTTTTCTGGAAAGCCGCCGACACGCTTGTTCAGATGCTGGGGGGTCGTGGTTACATTGAAACGAATATCGCTCCCCAGATACTCCGAGATGCAAGGATTCTGCGCATTTTTGAAGGTCCCACGGAGACTTTAACCATGTTCCTTGGCTCGCGCGTCATCAATAATGATGAAGAACTCCACCAATTTCTGTGTCATACGCTTGGCGCACCAACGATTTCTGAGCGTTTGAGGGAAGCTGCAAAGCAAATCAATAAGCGTTGCGCCGGACCAGGAACGCCTTTCTCAGACCAAACCACCACAACCCAATGGGCGTATATGCTCATCGGTGAAGTCGCTACTTTTGCGGTTTTGCTGGCCGCGGTTCAAAGGGCTTCTGAACGCTCCGAGTCAGAGCCCCTGCGTCGCGCTATCGAGTGGACACAGCTTCACTTTGAACAGAAAGTCGAAAGCGCCCTCTCTGGTCCCCTCGTTGAATCTGTCGTTTCCGGTGCAGATGCCGTGAGCAAGTTAATATCCAATTACGCTGAAGCGATTGGGGTTCTCGAACAAACTCTCGCTGGCGCAGACCATGAATTAGATGCGCTGCTTCGACAGGAACGCTCTGAAATCGCTCCTGGGCTGAAGTCACACACAGCGTTAGAAATTCCTGAGAAGTCCGGTGATCGGCCCCTCCGTGCTGTGGGGCATACGAAATCCCCGCCCACTGTTTTTACCCATACCCTCGAGTCGATTCAGGATTGGGTCATCCATTGGATGGTCAGAGAATTGAGATTGGAAGACACATTCGTGGATGCGAGCAAACCTTTTGCTCACTATGGTATGGATTCGGTGAAAGCAGTGGAATTAGCTCAAGCCTTGGAGGACTGGTTGGGAAGCACGCTAAAATTTGAAGCAACGATGGCGTGGAACTTTCCGACTATTGAATCTTTGGCGCGTCATCTGGCAAGTGAACTTGATATTTCAGCATCCGCCGGATTGAGTTTATCGAAATCAACCTCCCAGGCGCATTCAAAGGGGCATTTTCAATCGCAGAAGGTAGAGCGAGCCGCTGGCTCGTTGCTTAACGAGCCAGTCCGATCTAATCGGACGAGCACGGCTCGCTCGTACAGTGCTCCATTCAATCGAGACGGCCCCCCCGAATCCGAGAGCCTTGATACACTCTCCGAATCCGAGATGGCCCAATTACTTGCTGAAGAAATCGCAACGATCAAGAAAAGGAAATAAGAATAAGAATGAGTCTTCCCCCCCAAGACATCGACTATCGATCACTTTTGAAAAATGCCTATCTTGAACTGAAAGACATGCGCGCTAAACTCGATGCCATTGAGCAAGCGCGGACAGAGCCAATTGCTATCATCGGCATCGGTTGTCGTTTCCCATGTGCTAAAAATGTGAAGGAATTCTGGGAGCTCCTGCGCAATGGCACCGATGCCATCACCGAGGTCCCGCCGGAGCGATGGGATATCAATGCCTTCTACGATTCAGACCCCGCTGCCCCCGGGAAGATGAGCACCCGTTGGGGCGGTTTTCTGGAGCAGGTAGACCAATTTGATGCGTCCTTCTTCGGCATTTCTCCTCGAGAAGCGTCCCGTATGGACCCGCAGCATCGACTGCTACTGGAGGTGGCCTGGGAAGCCTTAGAAAACGCGGGTCAGGCACCGGACAGGCTTGGTGGTAGCCGAACCGGCGTTTTCATCGGAATCGGCAACGACGAGTATTCTCATTTTCAGTTCAGCAATCCCATCCAGCTCGACGCTTACGCCGGCACAGGCAATTCCCGTAGCGTTGGCGCGAATCGCTTGTCTTATGTGCTTGACCTGCGTGGTCCGAACGCGGCGTTGGATACCGCTTGCTCCACATCGCTGTACGCAGTCCATCTGGCATGCCGAAGCCTCAGGGGCGGCGAGTCCAATATGGCGTTGGCGGGCGGTGTCAATCTGATGCTGTCACCGGAGTTGAGCATTGTCTTTTCCAAAGCTCAGATGATGGCTGCTGATGGCCGGTGCAAAACCTTCGACGCCAGCGCCGATGGCTATGTCCGGGGGGAAGGCTGTGGCATTGTTGTCCTCAAGTGCCTCTCTGATGCGCTCAAAGATGGCGACAATATACTTGCCCTCATCAGGGGCTCGGCGGTCAACCAGGATGGTCGCAGCAATGGGCTGACAGCCCCCAACGGACCTGCCCAGGAGGCGGTCATCCGGGAGGCGCTGAAAGAGGCAGGCGTCACCCCCGCTCAAGTTAGCTATGTTGAGGCGCATGGGACCGGCACGCCTTTGGGAGACCCCATCGAGTTGCAAGCCGTGGGTGCCGTACTCAGCGAAGGACGGCCAAAGGGACAGCCTTTTGCCATCGGCTCGGTTAAAACGAATATCGGCCACCTGGAATCGGCCGCGGGGATTGCTGGTCTGATCAAGGTGGTGCTTGCCCTACAGCATAAGGAAATTCCACCCCACCTGAATTTTAAGGTGCCGAATCCTTACATCTCCTGGGAGACGCTACCTGTCGTAATTCCGACGAAACTAACCCCTTGGTTATCAGAAAATGGACAGCGTATCGCCGGGGTGAGTGCATTCGGGTTCGGCGGGACGAATGGGCATCTGGTCGTGGAGGAAGCCCCCTCACCCCTTCCCCTCTCCCCTCCCCTCCTCTCCGGGGTGGATGGGAGAGGAGTGAGGGGTGAGGGCGCAGTCCCTGAACGCCCATCCCACCTCCTTACACTATCAGCCAAGAGCGATGAGGCCTTAAAGGCGCTTGCAAGCCAATTTGCCGATGACCTGAAGACGAACCCCCACGGGTCGCTGCCGGATGTGTGTTACACGGCCAACACAGGCCGGGCTCATTTTGCGCACCGGCTGGCTGTAGTGGCAGACACATCAGTGCAGATGCGCGACCGGCTCACTGCTTTTGCCACGGGACAGGACCTATCTGGGATGCTGACCGGGCTGGTAGAGGGCAGGAACCAGCCCAAGGTGGCATTTCTGTTCACAGGACAAGGCTCGCAGTATGTGGGCATGGGACGCCAACTCTATGAGACGCTGCCGACCTTTCGTCAAACCCTTGACCGGTGCGACGAACTCATGCGGCCGCATCTCGATAGAGCACTCCTGTCGGTCCTCTATCCCGAACCGGGCGACTCCATAGTACGAGCGGGCGGCTCGCCCGTTGGTAACGAGCCAGCGGCTCGCTCTACTTTGTCCCCCCGCGGGCGGGGGGAGAGCTTGGACGAGACTGCCTATACACAGCCCGCGTTGTTTGCGTTGGAATACGCTCTCGCCCAGGTGTGGCGCTCCTGGGGCATCGAGCCATCCGTCGTGATGGGCCACAGCGTCGGGGAATATGTCGCCGCCTGTCTGGCTGGTGTCTTCAGTCTGGAGGACGGGCTGTCGCTGATAGCGGCACGGGGGCGGCTGATGGGTGCACTGCCACCGGGTGGAGAGATGGCGGCTGTCTTTGCGCCGGCGGAGCGGGTAGCTGCCGTGATAGCCCCCTTTCGGGACTCGGTGTCGATCGCTGCTGTCAATAGTCCCACGGAGACGGTGATTTCCGGGGCGCGTGAATCAGTGGGTGCGGTGCTATCGTCCCTGAAGGCGGAGGGAATTAAGAGCCATCAACTTCAGGTGTCTCATGCCTTTCACTCGCCCTTGATGGAGCCGATGCTGGCGGCTTTTGCGGACACTACGGCCTTGGTCGAGTACGCCCCCCCGCGGATTGAGGTAATCTCCAACCTCACGGGTCAAGTGGTGAAGGCGGAAGAGATGGCTCAAGCGAGGTACTGGCTCAATCATGTCCGGGGGTGTGTTCAGTTTGCGAAGGGGATGCAAACGCTACATGCGCAAGGGTATCAGGTATTTGTGGAGATAGGTCCGCGTCCGACACTGTTGGGTTTGGGGCGTCGGTGTGTGCCGGAGGCGGGTCAGGTGTGGCTGCCTTCGTTGCGCAACGGACGGGACGATTGGCAGCAGATGCTTGAGAGCCTGGGCAGGCTGTATGTGCACGGAGTGAAAGTGGACTGGCTTTCCTTCGACCAGGACTTCGACCGCCGCAAAGTCGTGCTGCCGACTTACCCCTTTCAGGGCCAGCGGTATTGGATTGAGCCGCTTGAGCTCCGTTCCGAGAGTCTTCGACCTGACCACCGAACGAACGTGCCTTCAGGAGTAAATGCGCCGCTGTCGCAGCACTGGGATGATTGGTTGTACGAAATCGAATGGCAAGCTAAGGCGCGAGTCGAGTCGGAGCGCCCGTTGCAGCCGAAACCTCCAGCACAGGGTGGGAAGTGGCTGATCTTTGCTGACCGGGGCGGCGTTGGGGAGCGGCTGGCGGGGCTGCTGGCGTAGCGAGGTGCAGGGCGTACCGACAGCGGCTTTGCGGTCTGATGGCACTTACCTGATTGCTGGGGAATTGGGCGGATTGGAGTGTCAACTCGCCCGCTGGCTCGTGGCCCAAGGTGCGCGACACCTGGTGCTGGCAAGCCATACAGAACTTCCGGAGCGCTCCGGATGGGCAATGCTTCCACACGATAGTGAGGCGTGGAAACAGGTCTCCCAGATTCAAGGCTTGGAGCACCTGGGTGCCACAGTACAGGTGATTTCAACTCACCTAAGTCATGCGGCACAAATGTCTTCGGTGGTTGAGCGCCTGGGCAACACAGAGCCACCGTTGCGTGGCGTCATTTGCCTGCCCGGTGTCTCGACGCCTCAAGCCTTAAAAGACATGGCACCTGACACACTTGAGTCTGTTCTTCAATCCACCGTGATGGCCCCGTGGATGCTGCATCATAAGACCCAGGAAATGCGCTTGGACTTCTTTGTTTTATTCTCTTCGGTCACTTCGGTGTGGGGTTCCAGGGGACTCGGGCATGACGCGGCGGCTTACCATTTTCTTGATGCCCTTGCGCATCATCGCCGGGCCCTCGGGCTGCCGGCCTTGACCGTTAACTGGGGGCCGTGGGCCGAAGATAGCTCGGCCTCCGTTGAAGAACAGCGGACGTTGGCGCGAATGGGGCTCGAACGCTTGCCTTCGGAGGGAGCGATCGAACTCTTGGGGCACCTTCTCGGAGCAGACAGCGCCCAGGTGACAGTGGCTAAGGTGGATTGGAGTAAATTCAAACCTGTTTATGAAGCCAGGGTGCGACGTCCCCTTTTGGAGCTGCTGGATTGTGGTCTGGAGACCGCCTCCACACAACTGTCGGGGGAGGAGGGGGCGTCGGTGGAAAGCACCGAACTGGTACGCCTCTTGAAGGAGGCTCCTCCGAAAGAACGCCGGAAGCGCCTGGTTGACTCCATTCAAGGCGAAGTCGCCAAAGTTCTGGGACTTGGGCCTTCCCAACGTCCAAAGCCACAGCAGGGATTTTTTGAAATGGGCATGGACTCCCTCATGGCTGTTGAATTGAAGAGCCTCCTCCAGACCCGCCTGGGATGCTCCCTCTCTTCAACGGTGGCTTTCGACTATCCGACGATTGATACCCTTGCCGGATACCTGCTCACAGATGTCCTCGCCTTAGAGTCGCCAGGGAAGTTGGCATCTGCCCAACCAACGCAACACCTCATGGAGGAGCCGATTGCTATCATTGGCCTGGGGTGTCGCTTACCGGGGGGCGCTAACAATCCAGAGGCATTTTGGCGGTTGTTGCGCAATGGTGTCGACGCCATCACAGAGGTTCCCCCAGACCGGTGGAATGTGGATGACTTTTATGACCCAGACCCCGATGCGCCCCGGAAGATGTACACCCGGTATGGAGGATTTTTGGACATTGCGGTGGACCAGTTCGATGCCCAGTTCTTCCGTATTGCCCCGCGTGAAGCCATGAGTTTAGACCCCCAGCAGCGATTGCTTTTGGAAGTGGCCTGGGAAGCGCTGGAGAACGCCGGCCAGGTGCCGGACAGACTCACCGGCAGTCAGACAGGGGTTTTTGTCGAAATTAACACCAGCGATTATATGCAATTGATAAATGCTGACACCCACTCAAGCATTGATGCTTATGCGGCGACAGGTAATACGTTTAGTGTTGCAGCCGGGCGATTGTCATACTTCCTTGGGCTCCACGGCCCTAGCCTGGCAGTCGATACCTCCTGCTCATCGTCACTGGTGTCCGTTCATCTTGCCTGCCAGAGTCTGCGCATGGGGGAATGCGATTTGGCCCTGGCTGGCGGTGTGAACCTGATGTTGTCACCGACTGTTACCATCGGCATGTCCAAGTTGAGGGCGCTGTCGCCCGATGGTCGCTGCAAGGCTTTCGATGCGTCTGCGGATGGATACGGCCGGGGTGAGGGGTGCGGCATCGTGGTGCTCAAGCGTCTCTCTGACGCAGTTACGGGTGGTGACCCGATATTAGCACTCATCCGGGGTTCAGCAGTCAACCAGGATGGCCCGAGCAGCGGGCTTACAGTTCCCAATGGTCCCGCGCAACAGGCACTCATTCGTAAGGCGCTGGCTGCCGCCAAGGTGATGCCGGCCCAAGTGAACTATGTGGAAGCTCACGGGACGGGGACGCCCCTGGGAGACCCGATTGAGATGGGGGCATTGGGAGCAGTCTTGGGACAGGGACGTTCAGCAGACCAACCGCTCATCGTGGGTTCGGCGAAGACCAACTTAGGTCACCTAGAGGCAGCGGCTGGGGTGGCTGGCTTAATCAAAGTCGCGCTTGCGTTACAACATGAGGAGATTCCACCGCATCTGCACTATACACATCCAAGTCCACACATCGCATGGGACGGGCTACCGGTGGTGGTGCCAACGAAGGGGCTTCCCTGGCCGTCGGGAAATGGGCGGCGCATCGCTGGGCTCAGTTCGTTCGGATTTAGCGGAACCAACGCCCATCTCGTCCTGGAGGAGGCACCTCGACCGCTCATGGACCGAGAGATACGTGAGGCACCTGAAGCGGACCGGGCGCATCTGTTGCTTCTGTCGGCGCGCACGCCTGAGGCCCTTAAATCTCTGGCTCAAGCGTATCAGGCATTTCTTGTGGATGGACTTGGGTCCGGCGTATCGTTATAGAAAGCCTCGCAGAAAACTTCGCCCTTTAGGGCGGAGATGAATGCGACGTTTTTAGCTTGAAAATGTCATATACTTAATGTATAATATATGGCATGAAATCCAAAATTACTTTCATTCTTGATAAAGAACTTCATGATTTCCTGAAGCAATATGCAAAACAGACCCATCGTTCTGTGACTCAGGTTTTGGTAGATTCTATCTTTAGCCTTCAGAAGAAACAACAAAAGGAGGCAAAGCGTGCTCAAAACCTTTAAGTACAAACTTTACCCTACCCAAGCCCAGAAGCAACAGATGCACGAAACGCTTTTTGCCTGTTCGCTGGTCTATAATCACTGCCTTGCACAACGAAAAGAGACTTGGGAGAAAACTCAACAGTCTATCACCTGTTATGATCAAATCCAGCAATTACCCGCTCTGAAAAAGGAGGATGAGCGGTATCAAACCGTTTACTCCCAAGTCTTGCAAGATGCTGTGGGTCGTGTAGACAAAGCCTTTCAAAACTTCTTCCGCCGTGTCAAGCGTGGCGAGAAGCCGGGTTATCCTCGCTTCCGTTCTGCGCGACGCTATGATTCTTTCACCTATCCACAATCAGGATTCAAAGTGGGGAAAAAATTGACGCTTTCTAAGATAGGTGATGTTAGAATCAAGTTACACCGCCCCATCGAAGGAAAAATCAAAACCCTTACGATTCATCGTCAAGCTGATGGGTGGTTTGCTTGCTTCTGTTGTGACGTTGACAATCAATCACTTCCACCAACAGGGGAATCCGTCGGTGTTGATGTCGGTCTTGAGAATTTCGCAACAACTTCCGACGGGGAATTTTTCCCACCCATGAAATATCTCCGAAAAGCCGAAAAGCAAGTGAAACGGGCTCAACGGGTTGTGTCACGTCGGAAGAAAGGCTCTCGACGACGACGTAAAGCCGTATCCGTGTTAAAACGGGCCCATCAACGGGTTGCCAATAAACGTCGTGATACGCATCACAAGGTTGCGCGTGCGCTTGTCAACCGATATGATGTCATTGTGATTGAAGACTTATCAGCTTCCAACATGGTCAAGAATCACCATCTTGCGAAATCGATCAGTGATGCGGGGTGGTACACTTTTTCGATGATACTCTCTCACAAAGCGGCAGAAGCTGGTCGGAGAGTGGTCAAAGTTGACCCCCACTATACATCACAGACCTGTTCGAGTTGCGGCGCAATCGCAAAGAAAAGCCTGTCGGAACGTTGGCACGCTTGCGAATGTGGGTGCGAATTGCATCGAGACGTAAACGCCGCACTCAACATCAAACACAAAGGCCTGGACGGGGCCATCGCAGCATAACGTAAGCCAGTGGGTTATGCGTGCTTCGAGAAGCCTCGCCGTTTACGGCGGGGAGTCGTCACCAGACATCTGTTACACGGCAAGCGTCCGTCGCAGTCACCATGAACATCGTCTGGCTCTGGTTGCTCATTCCCATCTGGAATTTACCGAGCGGATTCAGGGTTTTCTAAAAAGCGAGGTAGTCGTCCCCTTTGCTTCTTTTGGCTCTAAAGTTTCAGACCACCGGTCAAAGCTCGTCTTCGGCTTCCCCGGCCAAGGGTCACAGTGGGTTGGCATGGGACGGCAACTGATGGAAAGTGAACCCGTCTTTCGAGCCACCCTTGAGCAGTACGCTCAGGCGATGCAACCGTATGTAGACTGGTCTTTGCTGGAGGAACTCACTGTAAGAGCGAGCCGCTGGCTCGTACATCGAGGAGGGACTTCGCCACCTTGGTAAAAAAGGGGCTGTGCTTCCTTCGTTGCGACGTGAGGAAGATGAGCGTGTGGTGATGCTGGGGTCCCTCGGCGCACTTTACACCCGGGGATACCCCATCGACTGGAGTCAACTCTATCGCTCCGGGGGGCGATGCGTTCAAATCCCCTCCTATCCATGGCAGCGGAAGCGCTTCTGGCTACAGACGACGGGAATGAAGGCGGACGTGAGTTTGGAAACACCCTGGCGGAGCCGAAACGGGGTGAAACATCCCCTCCTGGAACGGTATTTCAAATCGGCTTCAGGGGAGCGCTTTTGGGAAGTCGATGTTGCGGCGCGAGTCTTCCCTTATCTGGCTGACCATCAAATTCAGGGGGTGATGTTGCTACCGACCTCGGTCTACCTGGAGATGGCCCTGGCGTCAGCACAAAAGACCTTTGGAGAAGGACCCCACGTTGTGGAGGCCCTCCGCGTTCATAACCCGCTTGCCCTTCTTGAGAGAGACCAGCGGACCATCCAGTTGATACTGACGGCGAAAGATTCCGAAACTGCCTTTTTCCAGTTCTTTAGTCTCCGCGCAGACGAAGATGAAGATGAGCTGACGGATTCGATATTGCATGCCACCGGGCGGCTGGCTGTCGGACCGGGGCCAGGAGGTCAGGTCGAGTGGGCGAGTGGGCGAGTGGGCGAGTGTGTGAGTCTTGACTCGCCGACACGCCGACACGCCAACTCGCTCACTCGCTCTCGCGCCCCCCTATACCTTTTGCCCGCGGATGTGCAGTCGCGTTGCCGTGATGAGGTTTCTGGCGAAGCGTTTTACCAGGGGCTTCAGATGGGGGATAGTTTTCGAGGAATTGAGAAGATTTGGCGGCGGGATGGAGAAGCGCTCGGAAAGATACGGTTGCCGGAGTCGCTGGTTCCTGAAGCGGATGCCTACCAGGTTCACCCGGCTCTATTAGAAACCTGTTTCCATGCCCTTGTCGCCGCTTTGCCCGAGATACCCGAGGCGGATATTTACCTGCCGATGGGCTTACAGAGTTTCCGCATCTACAGTCATCCGGGGGGCCAAGTGTGGAGTCATGCTCAACTTCAGAGTCGAGAGGCGTTACATTTTGAAGGAGACGTGTGCCTGTTCGACGAGTCCGGGCATCTCGTGCTAGAAGCACAGGGACTTCGCTTCCAGCGTCTGGACCGCGAGGTACTCCTGCGGGGCGCGCAGGAACGCCTGGGCGATTGGTTTTATGATATCCAGTGGCAGCCCCGGACGCGCCTGGAGGCGAAACAGATTTCAGAACCGGGCAGTTGGCTCATCTTCGCCGATGCAGGGGGCCTTGGGGATGCTCTGGCGAGAACGCTCGCGGCTCGCGGTCAACGATGTTTCATGGTCTTCCCATGTAAGACTTTTGAAAGATTAAAGGAGGGGCATTGGCGGATAGACCCGGCCAATCCGGAAGATATTCATCGGCTGTTACGTGACACCCTGGAGGAGGCGGAATTGCCATGCCATGGAGTCGTCCACCTGTGGAGCTTGGATGCTATCCCAACGGAAGGGATAACCCTCCCCACCTTGGAGAGCGCTCAGGTCACACAGTGTGGGAGTGCCCTTCATCTGGTTCAAGCGATGGTCAAGATGGGATGGCCTGCCCCGCCACATCTGTGGCTGGTCAGCCGAGGAGTCCAGTCTGTACGCCCGGAGCATGGTCCCTTATCGCTGACGCAAGCGCCCTTGTGGGGGTTGGGCCGCGTGATTGCCCTGGAGCACCCTGAAGTGTGGGGCGGCTTGATAGACCTGGACGCCGGTATCTCTGAGGACGACGCTTCAATCCTATTAGGGGAGATTTGGGAACCGGATGGAGAGGACCAGATTGCCTATCGTGGGGAGCAGCGCTATGTCGCTCGTCTCGTGCGAAGTGACCAGATGGACCAGTCACCAGTCACCAATCACCAATCACCAGTCACCAATCACCAGCGTGCGCTTGAGACCTGATGCCAGCTATCTGGTAACTGGCGGCTTGGGTGCCCTGGGGCTCAGGATTGCCCACTGGCTAGTGGAGCAGGGAGCGCGGTACCTCATCCTGACAGGGCGGCGAGGACTTCCGGAGCGCTCGACCTGGGATTCGCTTTCACACGATGCGGAGGTTTCGAGAAAAATTGCAGCCATTCAAGACATGGAAGAGCGGAGGGCCACCGTTCACGCGGTTTCGGCGGACATCACGGATGTGGCTCGGATGACTTCAGTGTTTGAGCCGTTGGGACGCACACAGCCACCCCTGCGCGGGGTCGTCCATGCGGCGGGCGTTTTTATGCCCCAGACCATACAAGAGATGGATTTCAAAGCGTTCCAGGCCGTCCTTCGACCCAAAGTTGAAGGCACCTGGGTTCTCCATCAACTCACTCAAGAGATAGACCTGGACTTCTTTGTCTTATTCTCGTCGGCGGCATCGGTATGGGGGTCCGCCATGGCGGCGCATTATGTCGCTGCGAACCACTTCTTGGACATCTTTGCGCATCATCGTCACGCGCTCGGACTGCCAGCTTTGAGCGTCAACTGGGGGTGGTGGGACGGCAGTGGCATGATTTCACAAAAGGAATTGGATTATTTCAAGGCGATTGGGTTGCAGATGATACCCCAGGACCAGGGGTTTAGTGCTTTGGGACTTCTTATGGGCTCGAACGTCGTCCAGAAAACCGTCGCTCCGGTCGATTGGAGCATGTACAAACCGGTTTTTGAGGCGAAGCGGCGGCGACCGCTCCTGGACCTGATCGAGGTCCCAACACGAGTGAAGAGCGGCACGCCCTCAATGGAAGGGCGCAAGTTTGTCGGTCAACTTGAGGAGATGCCCCCCAATGAACGTCTGGATGCGGTGATTGCCTATATCCAAGGTGAGGTTGTTCAAGTTCTGGGGCTTGAACCATCGCACCCACTGGATGCGCAGCAAGGGTTCTTCCAAATCGGCATGGACTCCATCACAAGCGTTGAGTTGAAAACCCGACTCGAAGCCAGCCTTGGAATAACGCTTCCGGCGACAGTTGCTTTTGAGTATCCAACTGCTGAAGCACTTGCTGGCTACCTGATCGCGGAATCGCTCTCCCTGGAATCGTCCGAGTCGTCTGGCGAAGTGCCCGTCGAAGACCCGGTTGAACAGGAAGGGGCCATGGCAGCGTTGGAAGGGCTCTCGGAAGAAGAATTAATCACATTGCTTGAAGGTCAGTTACCCCGCCGTAAACGGCGAGGCTTGTAGCGGGTGTGCCAACACTCTAAGCAAGACTAAGCGATTGACTAGGGCGTGTTGACGAACTATTTTTCGATCCCGTCGTAGCCCAAGATTCTATCTTGGTTTAGTGCTTGGGGCCAAGTTAGAAACTTAGGCTACAAGCGCATTTCCCCGAGTTCGTCAACAGAGCCTAGTATTCTCATCAGGGAAGCCGAAGAACTGGAGGGCAAAAAGGGTGCAGGAAAAAAAGAAATTGTGATTGACATCTTCTTGTACTATTATAGACAGGCTAATGCTAAATTTGATATCAAATTCCCGGGCGTCCCCGATGCTTTTGAGGAGCCGCTTTTAAGATTAGTTTTGTCCATAGCAATCGATTACATCGTTTCGTTATTCGACCTGAACTTTGGAGACAATTGGGCAAAGGTTCAACTAGAAAAGAAAGAAATCCTGGCAAAAGCTGGTTCAAAGTAGTTCCAAACGCTGATGTCAGGTGCGCTAAAGGGGTTTTTATGAGTCATATATCAGAAAGTAGCCCGCGTCAAGATGTCTTGAAGCGGGCATTACTTGAACTCAAAAAAATGCGTTCTCAGCTCGAAGCAATGGAACGCGCCAAGACGGAGCCGATCGCGATTATTGGCATGGGGTGCCGGTTTCCAGGTGAGGCAGACACCCCCGAGGCCTTTTGGCGTCTCCTGCAAAACGGGGAGGATGGCATCAGGGAGATTCCGAAGGACCGGTGGGACGTAGATGCCTACTATGACCCAGACCCCAATGCGCCCGGAAAGATGTATACGCGACAGGGCGGATTTTTGGAGCGGGTAGACGAGTTCGACCCTCTCTTCTTCGACATCTCCCCGCGTGAAGCGGTGAGTATGGATGCGCAACATCGCTTGCTTTTGGAGGTGAGCTGGGAAGCGCTGGAGAATGCCGGTCTGGCACCGGACCAACTGACTGGCAGCCGAACCGGGGTGTATGTCGGGATTACCGCCAACGACTACGCGCAGCTTTATCTCAAGTTCGGTGACCTTGACCGCATTGATGCTTACGTGAGTACAGGGAATCCGTTTAATTTTGCACCTGGCCGCCTTTCTTATATTCTGGGTTTACACGGACCCAGCATGGCGGTGGATACAGCTTGCTCCTCATCGCTGGTGACGGTTCACCTCGCTTGCCAGAGTCTGCGGGTGGGTGAGTGCCAGCTCGCACTGGCAGGTGGCGTGAACCTGATTCTGTTGCCGGAGACGACCGTCACATTGTCCAAAGCCCGAATGCTGGCAACTGATGGCCGCTGCAAGACGTTCGATGCGGCAGCTGATGGCTACGGGCGGGGAGAAGGCTGCGGGATGGTCGTGCTGAAGCGCCTCTCCGATGCGCTCGCAGAAGGTGACAACATCCTTGCTCTGATTCGAGGTTCAGCCGTCAACCAGGACGGTCCCAGCAGCGGCCTCACGGTCCCCAATGCCCAAGCCCAGCAGCGGCTCATCCGTGAGGCACTGGCCAATGCCGGGGTATCACCTGCCCAAATAGATTATGTGGAAGCCCACGGCACAGGCACATCGCTGGGAGACCCTATTGAAGTGCAGGCTCTAGCGGCGGTGTTGGGTGAGGGACGACCCAAGGAGAAGCCTTTTATAATCGGCACAGCCAAAACCAATATCGGTCATCTGGAATCGGCGGCTGGAATAGCGGGGTTGATTAAGGTGGTGCTTGCATTACAGCATGAGGAAATTCCGCCTCACCTGCACCTGAAATCACCCAATCCTCACATTGCCTGGGAGAAGGTTCCGGCCGTCATTCCAACTCAGCGAACTCCCTGGCTGTCAGGAAATAGGCGTCGCTTCGCCGGCGTCAGTTCATTTGGTGTCAGTGGGACGAATGCGCATGTGATTGTGGAGGAAGCCCCCTCTCCCCTCCTTGGAGGAGCAGAGGGGGCAGCCATTGAACGTCCGTCTCACCTTCTGACGCTATCGGCTAAGAGCGAAGGGGCGTTAAAGGCACTCGCGAGTCGATTTGCACATTCCCTGAAGACGAACCCCCATGGGGCGCTGCCGGATGTGTGTTACACCGCCAATACCGGACGCGCCCATTTTGCCCACCGGCTCGCTGTGATGGCAGATACATCGGCGCAGATGGGTGAGGCGCTGGAAGCCTTTGCCACGGGACAGGAATCGGCCGGGGCGCTGAACGGTCTCGTCCAGGGGCGAGCCGCGAGCCGGCCGAAGGTGGCGTTTCTATTCACGGGACAAGGGTCGCAGTACGTGAGCATGGGACGACAGTTCTACGAAACACAGCCTATCTTTCGTCAGACCCTTGACCGGTGCGACGAACTGCTCCGGCCACATCTGGACCGACCCCTACTGGAGGTGCTTTATCCCCAAGCGGGCGACTCCATAGTACGAGCGGGCGGCTCGCCCGTTGGTAACGAGCCAGCGGCTCGCTCTACTTTGTCCCCCCGCGGGCGGGGGGAGAGGCTGGACGAGACCGCGTATACGCAGCCTGCGTTGTTTGCGGTGGAATACGCTCTCGCCCAGGTGTGGCGGTCCTGGGGCATTGAGCCATCCGTCGTGATGGGCCACAGCGTGGGAGAATATGTGGCCGCCTGTCTGGCGGGTGTCTTCAGTCTGGAGGACGGGTTGAAGCTAATAGCGGCACGAGGGCGGCTGATGCAGGCACTACCCGCCGGTGGAGAGATGGCAGCAGTGTTCGCATCGGTGGAGCGAGTGGCTGCCGCGGTAGCCCCCTTTCGGGACTCGGTGTCGATCGCTGCCGTCAATAGTCCCACGGAGACGGTGCTCTCTGGGGCGCGTGAATCGGTAGGTGCGGTGCTGTCGTCCCTGAAGGCAGAGGGGGTCAAGGCTCATCGTCTGAAGGTGTCGCATGCCTTTCACTCGCCGTTGATGGCACCGATGCTGGCGGCTTTTGCGGACACTGCGGCTGAAGTCGCGTACACCTCCCCGCGGCTGGGGCTGATATCTAACCTCACCGGGCAACTCGTGAAGGGGGAAGAGATTGCGCAGGCAGAATACTGGCTCCGTCACATCCGGGGAGCCGTGCAGTTTGCTCAAGGGATGCAGACGCTGGATGCGGCGGGGTATCAGGTGTTCGTGGAGATTGGCCCGCGTCCAACGCTGTTGGGTTTGGGGCGTCGGTGTGTGCCGGAGGCGGGGCAGGTGTGGCTGCCTTCGCTACGGCAAGGACGGGACGATTGGCAGCAGATGCTTGAGAGCCTGGGCGGGCTGTATGTGCACGGCGTGAAAGTGGATTGGGCTGGATTTGAGAAAGCCTATCCGCGTCGAAAAGTGACGTTGCCGACCTATCCCTTCCAGCGAGAGCGATATTGGATTGAGACAACCGAGAAAGGCAGGGGTGGAACCGGAGTGCCCCCTCGAGCAGGTCGTGCGTCCTACCACCCTTTGCTGGGTCAGCGGTTGGCTTCACCGCTCAAGCACATCCAGTTTGAATCCCAGTTGAGTGTCAATTCAGCGCCTCTGATAAAGGACCACCGCATTTATGGGATGGTCGTGGTGCCGGGGGTGGTCTACATGGAGATGGTCTTAGCCGCGGCGGAGGAGAACCTGAAGGTAGATACAGATGACCTTCTCATCGCAGACCTGGCGATTATGCAACCCCTTGTCCTTGATGACGCCCCCCCCCCGCCTGCGGGGGGACCAAACGGCAACGTTTTGGGGCCCGCGCAGACCGTTCAGGTCATCCTGACACCTGACAACACAGGTGGGGCATCCTTTCAGATTTTTTCAGAACATGTACGAGCGGGCGGCTCGCCCGTTGGCAACGAGCCAGCGGCTCGCTCTACTCTGGGTGAGTCCTGGCGGTTGCATGTCAGTGGCAAACTCCGGCGGGGGCAGGTCTTGGACTCTCGGAACGGAGGCGAAGACTCACGGAACGGAGCGGATATTCGCCCGTCATTCCGTGAGCAGATTTCTCTTGAGGAAATCCGAGGGCGATGTCAAGTCGAAGACTCACGGAACGGAGCGGCGTTGTCTGGCACCGAATTCTATCAGACCATCTGGAATCCGGAATTTCAACTCGGTCCCAGCTTCCAGTGTATTGAGAAACTATGGCGACGAGACGGGGAGGTCCTGGCACAGATGCGGTTCCCAGAGATGCCAGCGCCATACATCGTGCGCCCCAACCTGCTCGTCCTAGATGCCTGCGTACAACTTTTTATGGCGGCATTGCCCCGCGGTGGCAGGTCTCTAGCGAAGCGAGACCCCGATCTATCGGGGGAATCTGTTGGGACAGAAGAGGATGTCTATGTCGGGACCGGCCAAGAATCCTGCCGGGTTTACGGTCCGCTCCCCAGTGCCCCCTTATGGTGCCATGCCCTTCTCCGGAAAAGTGAAGACTATCAAGAGGCAATTACCGGGGATTTCCGTTTGTTTGATGAATCTGGAAAGATGGTGGCAGAGGTCGCGGGCGTATCCTTAAAACAGATCAGCCGTGAGACGTTACAGCGCATGGCTCGTGTGTCCACGGCAGTCTCTCAATCCAGAAAAGGCAGTCTGTCTAAGGACAAACTCTACGCTGCCGAGCCAGGGGAGCGACATCGGATGTTAGGGGCATATCTTGGCGAGGAGGTCGCAAGAGTGCTAGGGCTTCCAGCCGCAAAGCTGGATGTGAACCAGTCCCTTACGCCTTTGGTCGACTCCTTGATGGTCATCGAACTGAAGAACCGGATCGAAGCGGACCTGGAGGTGGTTGTGCCTGTGGCAACGTTCTTCGACGAGGTCAGCGTCGATCAGCTCGCAACACGGTTGCTGGAGCGACTGACAACGGAAGCCCCCACGCCCTCACAGCGCCAAGAGCATGTAGATAGTGAAACGTTGGAGCAGATGTTAGCAGCGCTAGAGCAGCTATCAGAGGATGAAGCGCAGGCAATCCTTGCTGCGGAGAAGCAACTGCCCCCCCCGTCCACGGGGGGGCCCCCAGATGCTCCCTTGGTCCCCCCCGCGGGCGGGGGGGGTATGGAGGATTCTGATGAGTGACCTTTCGCAACGTCTGGCGAATCTTTCTCCGGCGAAACGAGAACTCCTTTTGCTCCAACTTAAAAAGAAAAAAGGGGGTGTCCATCGGAGAGATTTCGATAAACTCAATCCGGCGGATTTCTTCTCGATTCAGCACACTGGCATGACAGTTGAGGAGATGAAAACTGAAGCGGTCCTGGACCCGGGAATCTATCCTGAAGCTGTAATCCCCCCCACCCCCCTTTTCAAAGGGGGGAAGGGGGGATTACAGCATGTCAGAAATCCGAGCGCTATCTTTTTGACTGGCCAACAGGTTTTGTGGGTGCTTTTTTACTCTGTCAACTACTCCGCCCTGAAGGGCGAGGCTTGCCATTCCAACTTTCGTGCTATGGACGTAAACAACACGGACGACATTAGGTGCATTGACTGACACCACCGTTGGCAAACGCATAGCCGATATAGCCAACGTGTTTATTATAGCACAAAACTCGCTAGAAGTCAATCACAACAAGGAGTGATTTCGGCTTCCTCCCCGCCATGAATGGCGAGGTTTCCGCCGCGAAGATTTCTATGAACTTCTTCAGCAGACCCAGGCGGACATTTATTGTCTGGTACGTGCCTCCCATCCTACGGAGGGCGTAAACAGGCTGAAACAAAATCTTGAATCCTATCTGCTCTGGGATGAGGGTCTGAACCCCAGAATCATTCCAATCGTCGGGGACCTGTCTCAGCCGCTTTTGGGCCTCTCAACGGAACAGTTTAGACTGATGGCAAGTCAGATCGACGTCATTTATCACTGCGGTGCGCTGGTGAAGTGGACATACCCATACAGTGCGTTGAAAGCGGCAAATGTTCTTGGAACCCAGGAAATCCTTCGATTGGCGAGTCATACCAAAGTGAAGCCGGTCCATTTTATTTCCACCATCGGCGTTTTCTCATCACCCCAATCGCCGATCGGGGTCGTCCGGGAGCAGGAAGACATGGAAAATAGCGGACCCCTGTATGTTGGCTACGCTCAGAGTAAATGGGTCGCTGAAACATTAGTTCGGATTGCGGGAGAAAGAGGCATCCCTGTCTGTATCTACCGGCCAGGCTTGGGAGGGCACAGCCAAACAGGGGTCTTTAACGCCCATGACCATGTGTGCATTATGGCCAAAGGCTGTATTCAACTTGGGTGTGCGCCAGACCTAGATCTGATTCTGCAGATAGTGCCTGCAGACTATGTGAGTCAGGCGATTGTCCATCTCTCGAAACAGAAAGAATCCGTGGGGAAGACTTTTCACCTGGTCAATCCCCATCGCCCCAGGCGATGGAATGAGCTTGTCAACAAGATCAAGGAGCTGGGTTACCCGCTCAAGCTCCTCCCGTATGACCAGTGGAAGGCAGAACTGGTCAATCAAGTAAGATATTCTCAGGACAATGCTTTATACCCTACATTCCGCACCTCTAATCGCCGATTTTGGGATTTATTTCTCAAACCCGCATGTCACTTGCATTGAGCAGGGGCGCAGGGGAGCAGGGGAGAAAGGCGATGGGAAAAAGGTCACCTTCTCCCCCGCTCCCTTTCCCCCTTTCCCCCCTGCAGATCCTGATAAGAAGCAAATCGAGGCTCCATGCCTCGATTTGCTTCTTATCGTATAGCGGGTGTGCTGAAAAAATCCGAAAACTCATCAAAGCAGGTGCGGAATATGGGATAGAAGCCCGCCTGTCGGATATAGCGGCCTTTATCCGCAAGGTGTTCCTCCCACCGATTCAGGAGCTTGTGCGAGCCATCGGCAACAGGAGCATCCCCAAGGACTTCCCCCATGTAACAACGAACTACCATGGTCAACCGGCTCAGAGAGTACAGACGCTTGACAACATACTGTCCTTAGATAACAGCGAGGGGGTTTTCGTGCAGTCAACCATGAGCCTTTTTGCGGAAATCAGACCCGGACGCACCTGGTTTATACGGTTGCTTTTTCTGCTTGCCCCGCCTCTTCTCAAATATGGTTGGCCGCCCGGTAACTTTGCCGGCGTATATTCACTCCACTCCTTCCGCTTTGCCATCATTGATGGAGGAAAGCGTCTGTGGTTCATGAGTAATTATAACGGCGGCGCTGAGAACTATTTCAGCGACTTTATCGACAAACTCAATTGGGGAATCAACACAGCCTATACAAGTTGTAAAGATTATCCCGAAGGGGGCATGACGCAAACGGACGCATTTGCATATTGGATTCGGGAGCGTCAGTTTCCGGCGCTTGTTTACTACAGCGCCTACCCGCGGGAGTCGGTTTTGAAGTTGATTCAAGACCGTGAGACCAGCAGAACGCTAGGAACGGATTTTGATCGAGAAGTTGCCGAGCGTTTGCTGTCACTGTTTTAGACGGAATGTCACTCACTTAACGGAAAAACGGTGAAAACGGGCGACGACAATTCGGCTTAAGTGAGGGATGGTCATTATTCCCAGGGGAGGCAATCGTAGCCCAAGATTCTATCTTGGTCCTGGCGCAAGGGGCCAAGATAGAATCTTGGGCTACAACTCAATCCGTAAGTAATTATGACCAACCCTCGCTAAGTCAGTGCCATTCGTTTTAGAGGAGGGCTAACAATGCCAGAATTTACGGATGCAGACCTGGAAGATATTCAGGGAACAATTTTAAGTGCATTTTCACACTTGAGGTACGGTTCATATCTCTTTCTACAGCTCAAGGACACAGCGAAAGCAAAGGTGTGGTTGAGCAAGGTCATTCCCCAGACAACGACCTCAAGGCGATGGGAACTCCCCGGTGGGAGGAAGCGGAAATCTGAGACCACTTTGAATATTGGATTTACCTATCCAGGGCTTAAAACGCTAGGTCTACTGGAGGACACTCTGCTTACTTTTTCCAGGGAATTCATTTTGGGTATGCCTGGCCGCGCCAAAGTCATAGGGGATACGGGTAAGAGTGCTCCGGAGAGTTGGGAGGTGGGTGGCCCGAACACGGAAGAGGTTCATGTCATTCTGGTGCTGAATGCGATGGACGAGGAAGCACGGGATGGGCTACGTGAGGCGCATCGGGCATTACTGTCAGAAACTGATGGCGGCGTTGTCGAAGTGAATGAGCAACATGGCCACAGGCCTGCAAGTGATAAAGAACCTTTCGGATTTCTCGATGGCATCTCCCAGCCGCTGATTGAGCGCAGCAAAGGAAACCCGGAACCGAATGAGTGGGTGATTAGAACCGGTGAGTTTATCCTGGGCTATCTGAATGAATACCACGAGTATCCTCTCAGTCCGGGGGTATTTGCGAAAAATGACCCTGATAACATATTGCCGCCTTTGCCGGACAATGCGATACCGGAGTGGAAAGACTTGGGGCGTCATGGGAGCTACATGGTGTACCGGAAACTGGCGCAGGATGTGGCCGGATTCTGGAATTACATGGCAGCGCATGCGAAACGTGGCTCAGACGGTTTACCTGATGTAGAGCGAGCCGCTGGCTCGTTGCCAACGGGCGAGCCGCCCGCTCGTACTATGGTCTATCTCGCCTCCAAGTGCGTGGGTCGATGGCCCAGTGGTGCGCCCCTGGTGCTTGCCCCAGATAAAGATGACCCGGTGCTTGGGATGGACCTTTCTCGCAATAATAATTTCATGTACCAACCAACGGACAAAGCGGGTTTTGCCTGTCCTATCGGTTCGCACGTCCGCCGATCCAATCCGCGCGACTCGCGAATCAATGAGGAGCCGAAAGAATCGTTGATCGCTATCAACCGGCACCGCATCCTCCGGCGTGCGGTTTCCTTTGGCACCGACCTGTTCCCCCGGGATGATGTGGAACGCGGCAAAATCCCGTTGAACCTCAAGGACGATGGTCAGGAACGCGGCATTCACTTCTTCGCTATCAACGCCTCCATCAGGCGTCAATTTGAGCTCATCCAGGAAACATGGTGCAACAAAGGCTCATTTAATAGCCTGTTTAACAACAAAGACCCGATCGTAGGGAACAACGATGGCTCCAGTCACATGACCATCCAGAGGCGACCCGTCCGTAAACGGCTGATGAACCTACCCCGATTTGTGAACGTAAGGGGTGGCGGATACTTCTTCTTACCGAGCATGACAGCCCTGCGATTCCTGGCGAATGGCAGATGCGAATCCAAAGGAGGGTCAAATGTCAAAAAAGCGAAATGAATGGGCACCGTTGCCCTTACGCTTGATTCTGGGTGGCAGCTTCATGGCTGCCGGTCTTTTAAAGCTTGTTCCCCCTGGGGGACCTGGCTATCAAAACATCGTCCATGAACTCACGGCATTTGGCGTTCCCATGTCAGAGGGAGTGGGCTGGATTGTGGGAATCGTCGAGTTCAGCAGCGGCTTGGCGCTGGTTGTGGGGGCGCTGGTCAGAATTTTGTCAGCCTTTAACGCGCTTCAACTGTTGGGGCTCCTGTTCATAGGGCTGGTGAGGGGAGGCATCCCGGAAGCGTTGCCTGACTTACAATTTTTCCCGTATCAACTTCCGGGCTACCACCTCAGTATCTTGACACTCGGCGGGTTGTTGGCACTCCTCATCAGCGGAGCGGGCGCATACTCCATTGATAGGTTTCTTGCCGCCCGACGCGCTGACACAACGTCATGACATACACCGCCACATAAGTACCGGCACAAAGTTATGAGACTTCCGAAGTCTTTAAGACTTCGGAAGTCTGGAAGGAGATTCAAATGTCCAATCAGATGGGAAATGAGTGGGCACCGCTGCCCATACGCCTAATCTTTGGCGTGAACTTCCTCATTTTCGGCTTTCCGAAGCTCTTCACTGCCGCCGGGCATGCCAGCGTCTTCCAACTCCTTGAGGGTCTGAATGTGCCGCTGCCCCAGGTCGTTTCGTGGGCTGTCGGACTCATTGAGTTTGGCGGCAGTCTGGCTATTCTCTTGGGGTTCTTTCTTCCGGCCGCGGCGTGGTTGAATATCATCAGCACCGGCGGGCTTGCGTTCCAAGCGTTAATCATCGGCCGCCTCCCGGAACCGTTTCCCGGTCAACCCCTTTTCCCGGACTACGGAATCAGTCTGGTGCTGATCGGTGGCTTGCTGGCACTGGCTATCGGCGAGAGTGGAAAGTACTCCATCGATGCCATACGCGCCAGGCGAGTCTATCGAATGAAGCCGCTGTCAGTCATTGCGAAGATAAAGCCGGGACAAGAGGAACCGTTGAGAAAACTCCTAGTGGAGATTAACAACAATTTATATGACAATCCCTATATCCGTTTTTCTGATGACCACAGAACCCACTTTGCACGCTGGTTCATCTTCACGACTCCGGAAGTCGGCCCGCGTTTAGCCTTCGCCGGCACATATAACGGCGATTTGGAGAGCTATGTTGAGGAACTGATTCGGGTATCGCCGGGGCTGGATGAGATATGGGGGAAATGCGAAGGCTACACCGGCAAGAACAGCTTTTTGCAGTTCGTGCGCAAGCACTCCATTAAATCTCCTTACTGGTTCACCGCCTTCCCCTACGAAACTGTTGACAGTATTCGCAACAAGATTGGCATTCGCCAGGAACTGGAACAGTTTTTAGACCGTGAGGATGTGGCGGAGTACATCGAGCGTCCTGGCGTTAAGCCGTTTCTTGACCGGCTTTCTCAGATCTCACAGCCATCTGGATGGGTTGTGTTGGATAGACGAATTGCAGCCATTGAATCGGCCATTGTGGCTTCCCTTCGTCGCGTGTTGGTGCCGTTGGTACTGTGGTTTGTCAAATTTTATTCTGAAATTGGTGAGCCCAAGACGTACCCCAGAGTGCATGACATTTACAGCAACCCCAGCAAGTACCGCCAATACCTTCAGCATGTACAGGAACTGGATGACAATGAGAGTCATTTTGAACAGAACCAATTAACTGTTCTCGCGCCGATTAAGCCGAGCCGATTGCGTTTGTGGCGTCTGCAATTCGCTCTCTTTGGCGGCGGGTATCTTGCCGGGTACGGCTATCCGCCCGGCGAACTCACCGGCGTTTACACAATCCACTTTCTCCACTGGTTGATTATTGATGGCGGTAAGTACGGATTTGTCATGAGTAATTATGATGGCTCCTGGGAAAACTATCTGGGCGACTTTGCCGATAAGCTCAATTTTGGACTGGACGCCCTTTTTAATAATTGTGTCGGCTACCCCCCGGGGGGATTGTATCGCGTTGAGGCGTGGGCTGAATGGATCCGAAATGCCCAGCTCGTGTGCCCACTCTATTACAGCGCCTACCCCAAGGAAACGGCTTTGCATATTACGAGAGACCGTCATATCAGCAGTATGATTGGAAAGAACTTTGATCGAGAAACTGTCGAGCAGGGGTTAGAACAGCTTTAATGTGTTGACACTTTAGATTCAGAATTCACCTGTATCTTGCATCTTGAATCCTGCATCTTGAATCTTGTATCATGGGTGTTATGGAGGTTACTTATGACAAACAAAACCGAACGTGTGTCACTGGATATCCCAACACTTATCGCGCTTGCAGTGTTTGCTTGGATTATTTTCAACGTGTTGCATACGGTTGTTGGGCATGGCGGTGCCTGCATTTTACGAGGCGACAAGTTGGTAGCGACCACCATGACGCATGCTGCATGTGCTGATATAGATGTCACCTTCTGGGGTGGAAAGTTCTATTTTGCAGCGGGCCATCTGGTGAATGCGATTGCAGCGGTCATCTTTTTAGGGTTGGTGCCCCTCGCTGGCACAACTCGACCCACGTTGCACTACTTTCTCTGGATATCCGCCTGTTTTAACATTTTTAACGTGGGCAACGCTATCATGGTTGCACCGATGAAAGTTCCCTACGGGGACTGGTGGGAATTTTCGGATGGACTGAAACCGTTGTTGCTTTGGCGGTATGGTCTAGCAGTGGTAGGCGTCATCATCGTACTGATTGGATTTCTTCAGGCGATTCGACTGTGGAGACCGTTGATAGGTGGAGACGATGCGGAACGCCGACGCAGGATAAAACTGCTGACCCGTATCCCCTGCGCGACTGCATTTGTCGTGAGCGTACTTGCTGGCCTGCCGAGCCCGCTCCGTTTTGAAGCCGGTCTGCTTCAAGCACTGTTAGCACCGGTTTCAGTGTTCTGGCTGCTTTTTTTACCGCTCTGGCCTCGGGGGACGCGAGATGAACCGCCTCATCCGGCCATGCCGCTGAAGCGCAGCATTCCCTGGATTGTGGTGGCTATCATTGCTTTTATCATCTATGTGGGGGTCCTCGGCCCCGGCATAGGGACCTTCCCAAAGGATTTGCTGCGATAGGTGAACCCTGCAAATATATGATGAGAGGTGAAGTATCAATAACCCCCGCATAAATGCGGGGGCTTGTAAGTCATCAGACATGCCTACATTAGGCTGATTGGTGCGCTCTAACAAACTCTTATGCAATGTTGGTTCA
>CAZOAL010000091.1:0-27913 GCA_964577695.1 uncultured bacterium
CGCTGTTGTGAACGTAATAGTCGCCTTTCCGAACTTTTTACTGACGGAGTACGTCGCCGTATACGTTCCATCCCCATTATTCTTGGCGGGTGACGTGACGCTACCGATACCAACAAGGCGGGCTGTGACTGTTGTCGTGGTCACAGAGCGACCTGCCGTATCCTCGACGGTAGCGGTCAAATCTCTAGTGGCTTCACCCTTTGCGTCGAGTTTAAGCGTCACCGGCCCAGGGGGGTCTACTGATGAAATCACTTCTTTCGGGAAGGAAACGTTGATCGTCGCTTGTCGAGCCAAAATCTGTTTTGTTGTGATGCTTCCTATAAAGACAGTGAGCTCGCTAGTCGCCGGACGTAAAACGCGAATCTCCACGGCAACCCCACTTTCAGCAACGAGGCCACCTGGGAGTGGGTCGAGGAACGTAACAGAATAATTACCACCGGCAGTCGATTGAACGGTTTGCGGTGGGTTGTTACCCATGGTGACGGTTACCTCGAGCCCAGCTTCGGCCGGACTCCCATCTTGGTTCCGGAGGGTGCCTTCTACGACAAGAAGATTCGTCTGCGCTTTAAGATTAGTTGTGACATCAATCTGTGCACGACTTGCTTCGACCTCATCCGTTGAGAGTGTGTGCATCGCAGTTCCAACCACGCGGCTTTCCGTCGTCACAGTCACTGCAACATCAATGAGGTCATCTGTTTGGGCAACAACGACCAGGGGATTGAAGAAGGTGATACTATAGGTCCCATTTGCATCTGTCGTGCCGGTCTCCTCGATGCCACGGCTCGTGTTAGCAACTTTGACGGCGAGACCACCAGGCGCGGGGCTCAACCCATCTTCGAGAAAGACAGTTCCAGAAACGGCGAGTGCTGAAGAGGTCGATCCAATGTTGGTCGGAACATCCCGTTTGACTGTTGCCGAATCCGCTTCGCCCAGGTCCTCGTTTGTCAAAGCAAACTCAACCTTGCCACGTTCCGCCCCTTGGCTGTCTTTCACGATAATTGATATCAAATCGCCGGTACGTGCGGCAACACCAAGCGGATCAAAGATCGTGATGCTGTAAAGCCCTTTATCAGATGTTCGTTCTGTCTGTGAGGGGTTGCCGTTGACGGTAACGGTGACATCAACGCCCGCCACAGGGAGTGTACTACTCTTCTTTAAGACGGTGCCCGTAACAACAAGCGCGCGAACTTCTTTAGGGGGGACCGGTGTAAGGTTTAGAATCTGACGGGCAGAAACATTGCTGCCAGCAATTGTCGCCGTGACTGTTTCGGGCGTTGCCGCGTCAACCTTGGGCGCCTTATAGGTGGCGGTGTATCTCCCGAAATTGGTCGCATCTTCGGTAAACTGTGTCACCGTCCCACCGGTTGCGGTTGTTGCACTGAGCGTCAACCCACCGACACGATTGCCAGCGGCATCCGTCACCGTGGCAGCGATAAGGGAGGTTAACTCGCTTGAGACCGTTTCAGGCGTCGCAGTCAATGCTATCTTCGCTGCTGGGCCTGCATTAATGGTGATTGTTGCCGGAGATGAAGACGCATTCGCTTTGGTAGCAGTTGCAATCAGGGTAATTTTGCCAACTGCCTTAGCGGGGGTATAAGTCGCTGTATACGTGCCATCCCCATTGTTTGTGACGCTGCTGACTGTTCCTTTGTCCGCAACCCCATCGGTGCGAGTCAACGCCAATTGAATCGTTTCATCGGCAACGGGAGTTCCACGCTTAACAGTAACCTGAATCGTTCCTGTTGTAGCACCGTCTACGCTGAATACGCTCGGAGCGACGGTGACGGTGACGACAGTTGGAACCACTTGCAACGTGACCGTTGTCTGGATGGACGCATTGAGTGTATTTGAGTGGACAGTTAATATATCCGTAGTGGGTGCGGTCAGCAGCAAAGAAGGAGCCGTGTATGTCGCGGCGTAAGTACCATCTCCATTATTCGTGATTGTACCTACTTTCCCTTTGCCAGTTTCGGGAGTGATGGTTAAGGTATCATTTGTGACGAAGTCTCCATTTTGATCTTGCACCGTCACCTTGATGGTTGATGTCGAAGTACCATCCGCGGGAATCGCATTGGGATTAGGCACTACCAGGATGCCTGAAAGGAGAACGTCAACTCCTTTGTCTCCAAAGTTATCAACCGCCGCTTGAGTGACAATATAAGTTTTTCTGCCAACTACCTTACCAGCAGGGTCTTTAACGGTGATTCGGATTTCATCCCCCACCTTGGTGCGGCGAGGACCGAAGATATCGGCGAAACTCGCTGTATAAGTTCCATCAGCTCTTGTTTCCCGACCCAGATTCAAATCTTGAAGCCAACCAGTTGGAACACGCTGGTTGATAGCGTCCACGATGAATCCTGCTTCAACAGGCTTACCAGTTGCTTCTCGGACTGTTCCATCTAAATTAAAACTCTCTACTTCTTCTAGTCCATAAGCTACGCCACCCGTAGCCAAGCTATAAACACAGAATAAAAATAACAAAAGACCAGCGAGTGTTCGATTATTCATTCTCGTCCTCCTGAGTTGAGGGTAGGTCATCATGTCGCCTTACAGGAAGGAGCACCAACCCTCGTTTAATAAATGCTCTAATGAAATCCCCACAAGGGGCTAAACTACGACAGAGTTACTACAAAACACACCGACACGAAAGGTAGCCGGGGGGCTCATCCTCGTTGGTGTTTCAGTATAGCATAATCACGCAAAATAAACAACCATTTTAGTAACTATCTCAATAATTTTTTCGCTCAAAGGTAAACTCCGCTCGAACTTTCATTCTTCGGTTGCCATCGATTGCAAGCAATTAGGAAGCGAAACATTTGGTCGAAGACATGAGCCATGCAGGCTATGGATGAAAAGATTTTCAATCCGATGGTAAGAGAATACCTCTTTGTTGAAGATAATTTACATAGTCGATTTCGGTCATTGGGCAGTTGACCAAATCAATCAACAGTTTTATGTTATCAAGACGGAGTTGTATTTTGACCTTGTTCAGCAATTCAGTTCCATAATCTTTGTATCCGCTCCCCCGTGAAATTTTAGTAAAAATCTGTGTTCGACGTCCTTGATAATAAAAGAACCATTTACGGTGATCACTGCCTTCCTCACATTGAAACCCCGTTTGAGATAAAGCTTTCTCTAACTTTCTTCTTGGAAGCGTCATAACGTACAGTCTTGCTTTACTGAGTTAGCGTATGGGGTATCAACTACAATACCCCGCAACCTATTCAGAAAAACACGAGCACCTTCAGTGAGTTGTTCAGAGGGAATCCGGGCATAAGAGTGATAGATTTCAAATAACGTTTCTAAACAGTTCAACACAGCCTTTTCCCGGGTTCGTCCCTCTTCCACCATTTCAAGGTCTGCAATGCTGGCGAAAAAGAAACTTCCGTTTTGGCGGATTTCCACTGTGATAGGCAATTGGAGATTGCCTGCGCTTGTTGGGAGTTGGTAAAGGGTGCGTACTTCAACCAGCGGGCCTAAATCTTTTAAGGATTCTTTAAAATGATGAATTGCTTCTAAGGATGTAAATTCAGCCATGCCATTAAACAAAAAATTAGCTGCTAAGTGCCATTGCTGACACTTAGCAGCTCAATTGGATTATAGTAGAAACCTACTTAAGGATAACCATCTTGCGTGTTGCTGTGAAATCCTTCGCGGTTAAGTTATAGAAGTAAATTCCACTCGCAACCCGTTCACCGTTATTGTTCCGGCCATCCCAGTAGATTGCCTTGTCTCTGGACTCGTACACGGCAGCAGGCTTATAGCCGACCTGAATGGTTCGGACCAGTTTACCCATCGTGTCATAGATTGTCAATGTGACAGACGAATCTTTGGCTAACCGATACGGAACCCAGGTTTCTGGGTTAAACGGATTCGGATAGTTCGGCAGCAGTTTCGTTTCTTTTGGAATCTCATAGGTGATTAGATTCTCCAACTGAATCTGACTTGCCTTCACATCATCCGTTGTCACAATGTGACGCAGGGGTTGAACGCCAATCAGCGGATTTTGTGTATCAACGCTGATCTCCAGAATATCACCTACCTGTGCGGCACGACCTGAAGACTCGACGAACGTGATGCTGTAACGAGCGTCAGACGTTTCGCTACCGGAAAGGGTATTGAGAGAAGCCCCTGTGGACAGGTTCTTCACGCTGACGCGGAAGCCATCCTTGGCCACACCCTTGACCCCATCGACCACTGTACCATGGACTTCCAAAACCGGTGTTTGTGTATCGACCCTGAGACCAACAAGTGCCATTGGAGGCGCGGCAGATGCGCGGCTTGATACGTTATCCCAAGCCTCGCCAGTCACTTCTGCGACACCATCTGCACGAGCGGTGACAATGAAGGATTGTCCGCCTGTGATGGAAATATCACCCGGATCATCGGGGCGTGTAACCACCTTGAACGCGCCTTTGTCAGAGACGATAATCGATGTGGCGTTATCCTTGATACCCGTCAGGCTCAATAGGTCGCTGACGCGTTTCAGGTTTGCATTCTTCAGCGGCACACCCACGAGGTTAGTTCCTCTCTTGAGGGTAATCTGGCTCTTTCCATCGGTGCCTAGTGCGTCACCCTTGAGGAGCACGGCGACAGCATTCTTCATCACGGTGATGAGACCCAGGTCAGCGGTGATTTCCCTGTCTAGCGCTGTACCTTTGTTCTGATCACCCAGGTAGCTACGCCATGCACCCGCTGATGTGTCGCGCGTGATGATGAAGTTTACGTTGGCTGAACCACCAAGCGCATCGTAGAGAGCACTAACGGTCTTGATTGCTTTGGTTTGCCCATTGACCTCTGTGACGTTCAGCGGAATGTGAATCAAACTGATGTCTTTTGGAACAGACAACTCAAACTCTGCACCGTTGCGTAAATCAACAGAAACTGAGACGCTCCTAACATTGCCTGCCGCGTCTGTTGCGTTAATCGTGACAGCATGCACGCCGTTGGCAGCAGTATTCTTATCGCTGATGACAACCGACGCCCTATAGACGCCAGCTTCCGTTGCGCTTTCAACCAAAGCGACATCTTTTTGAGTCGTATCCAGCGCGGAAACATCAGCCTTAACTGTTAAGCCAGGTTCGCTCTTGATTTCAAGCGCCAAGGTCTGACCGTTCTTAATCGTTGTTGTGGCCGATGGCGTGACAGTCAATGTCGGAGCGGTATTGTCGATAACGACACCACCAGTCTTTGTCAGACTGCTACTGCCAATCTTGACGACCACATCATAAGTGCCGTCCACATGGACATCAACGACAGGACTAAAAGTACCGGTATAAGTTCCAGCAGCCGATTCGGTCATCGTTTTGTCAGTCACGATGTTGCCTATGGAGAAACTGACAGTCGCGCCTGGTTTACCGATTGCCGTTACGGCAGCGGTTCCACCTGCTTTCACAGGGCTACCACTGACTGTCACGCTGATAACGCCACTGTTAACAGTGACATCGTGCGTTCCACTCGTGAAGCCTGTGGCACTTGCTGTGAGGGTTGCTGTGCCGGCCTTCGTATCTTTGTAGAAGACCGTTGCAGAGGACGTTCCTGCTTTAATGGTCACAGTGGCAGGTTCAAAAGTGCCGGTCGTTGAATTGGACAATAGGCTCACCGTCACGTCACTTGCTGAAGCTGCGGCATTGCCATTCACATCGCGAAGCGTAATGGTCACCGGAAGGGCGTCACCTTCAAAGACAGTGCCTGCGCTTGAGATGGCAAGCACAGTTGGCGGCGCGGGCGGTTCACTGATCGTAATCGATTGTGTTGCTGTCCGTGTCGCTTCAGGGAAGCTTGCCACAGTTGCAGTGAGCGTTGCTGTTCCAGCCGTTGGATCTTTGTAGAAGACCTGCACGGAAGTTGCACCCGCCGGAATCAGTACAGAGATAACAGTTCCATTGAAGGCACCGGTGGCGGATGTGTCAAATGCACCTGTCGAAGTATTGGACGATGACAGATTCACCGTCACACCGCCCGTTGAAGTTGCGGGCTTGCCATCGGCATCGCGCGTTACAATGGTAATTGGGCCAGAGACCACGCCTTTAGAGACCGTTTGCGGTGTGCTTGAGATAGCAAGCACACTTGCGGCAACATTCACTGTGATTGATGGACTTGTTGCAAGCGGTTTGAAGGTTCCACCACTGCTTCGCAATTCAACCGTGAATGGTGGCGAAACACCTAAGGTTGATGGGGCTGTCGCATTGTTTATCAGGATAACTGCTCTCTGAGTCGCTGCCAGGGTCGTAATGGTAACTCCAATAGAAGTACCGGAAACCTCTGGAGGCTGAACAATGCCCTCAGAAGAAGAGGTATCGACAGTTCCAATTGTCCATCCAGCCGGTATACTGATACGAAGCCGCCCATTGCTGATACTGCCGACAGCAGTATATGTTAACCTGAGATTATTACTGCTGCCTAAAACGACAGTGTCAGGAGATATAGCGGCTGTACCCGAACCATCAGCGGCGTTGTCGACTGTCACAGTAAATGAACCCTGCGTGACATCAACCAGTTGACCGGTTCCACTCCCTTTCGACTTGACACGGAATACGGCATTTCCAGCATTTCCCTGTGCTTTCGCATTGGAGTAGGTCAGTGTTATTGTCTGGTTAACATTGAGGTTCGTAATCGGCACAGTCACAATTCCACCTGTGAAGGTAACTCCAGCGCTATTAATAGTGCCGGTCGAATCCACTGTGATTTGCCCTTCTCGTGGGCTCCAACCAGCGGGGAGGTCAACACTGATAGCACCGTTAGCCATTGGTCCAGCAGCCCGATAGAGGATGCGTATTTCATTACCAGTGCTACCGGCAGTGACAGGTGTCGTGACAGACGTCACCGTTACTGTACCAGAACCGTCAGCGGCACCACCAACTGTAACAGAGGGCGATCCAGCATCTAATTCCAAGAACTGGCCCGTTTGGGAACCTCGGGATTTTGTGATAAAGCGAACTGTATCAAGCGTTGCCGGCACTGTAACAGTATATTGGATACGCACCCGCTGTCCGCTTGTCAGCGCAATAATTGGGACTTTTACCGTACCGGGCTCGCTAGAAACATCAAGCGTCCCAAACTGAGCACCCGACTCTGATGGAACCGTTGTGTTGGTGCTTGTGGGATTCGGCCACCCTTGCGGTACAGTGATACTAACTGCTCCGCCATCAATTGTACCAGCGGGGACATAAGTAAAGGTTAATGTAGCTACGCTACCTGCTGTAACGCTCGGCGGTGAAACGCTCATCGTTCCAGAACCATCTCTGGCGTTGATCACAACAACAACAGGCTGTAACGCGTTGTTGGGAGCATCTGAGATGTTCTTGAGCTCTCCGCCGCTCTTTCCTCTGGATTTAACGATAAACGTTGCCCCTCCTGCGTTCAACTGTGATTGCACACCAGATGAACCGCTGCCGCTACCGTAAACGATGCGGACCTTTTGACTGGGGCCCAACGTATTGATTGGAACAGTGATAGTCTGTCCAGAGAATGTTGAATTGCCGACCGAACCACCTTGGGGCGTTGTCACAATCGTATAGCCGGGCTGGAATTGGGTCCCTTGGGGAAGTGTCCAGCTAGAAGGTACTGTGAGTGAAATCGCCCCGGTATCCATCGTGCCAGCGGCGGTGAAGTCGAAAGTGAGTTGATTTCCCGAGCTGGCCGCGGCAATGGCATCCCCGACATACGCGGCGGTTCCGGTGCCATCGTTGACCTTATCAACCGTTACCTGTGACGGTCTGTCAAGAAGAGATTGTGCCGCGGTGCGTGTACCTGCCTGCGACACTCTCGTTTTGGTCACAAAAATCGCTGTACCTACCGTGTTTTGAGCCGTTGCGTTGTTATACTTAACGGTAACCTGACTTTGCGGACTGAGATTCGCAATTCCAATCACAACGGTCTGATCTGCATCCTCAAAGAAGATGCTACCCAGGTTACCACCAGAAATTGTGACGTCAACGCCGGCCGTCGTGGAAATCGCATCCTTCGCTTTTGTCCAGCCTGCCGGTGGGGTAATCGAAAGTTCACCACCGGTCATCTGTTCCGATGCCGTATAAGTGAAGGTCAACGTGTTTTTGCTGGCCGCTCTGACCGATGTCGGCGTAACGCTGATAGCGCCGGAACCGTCGCCTTCCTTGCTCACTGTTACCACAGGAGAGGTGCCGATTGCTGTCAGAACTCCATCTTTATTCCCCTTCGTTTGGGTGGTAAATGGATCAGCAATCGAAACTGACGGCGCAGGCGCGTTCTTATATTGGAACGTTACAGTGTGGAACGTTACAGGGGTCGTCGCTTCGACGAGAGGGGTAGTCCCTATCGTGGCAATCATCTCGCGTCCTGACACCTTATAGGTAACTGAAGCATTAGTAGACGAACCGGAGAAGAATCCATCTGCCCCAGGATCACCCGTCTGCGGAGGTGTCGGCCATGTCGATGGCACCGCAATGCGAATCTCACCGTTTTCAGTCATTGTGCCGACCGGTGTATAGGTGAAATTATAGGTGCGTTTTTCACTTTTTTTGACAACCTTCAAATCGACATTAACCGTACCAGAACCGTCAGCGGCTTCTGTCACAGAGACCAGGGGTTGGTCGCCGCTCCCTGAAGCAGTTGCACTACTTGTAAGTACCGCAAAATCTCGGTTAGTTGTGCCATCCTCACCGCTATCGGACTCAAAGGTAAACTGAACCTTTGGATCCGTATTTTTGGTGGGTTGGGCGTTTCCTTTGTAGGTCAAGGTGACCGTTCCGCCTCCACCGAGCGTAGTAATCGGAACCAGCACCTTACGGGTATTGCTTGGGTCAAGGGATATCGACCCCTTCGTGCCGGAGCTAGTAACGGTAGTGTTTCCTCCGTCCCCAGCGGCAGTAACTGTTGGAGCAGTCCAGCCATCCGGTACAAGCATCCGGATTGCACCACCGTCTATCGTTCCAGCGGCAGTATATGTAAAGGCGATGATATTATCTGGACTGCCGGCCTTAACCGTAGAAACGGAAGTGCTGGCTTTTCCCGCGCCATCAGCAACATTTGTAATGGCAACAGAAGGCTGACTCACCTGAGTGAACGTGCCACCGGAGGAACCCTTAGACTGAATCGTGAAATTGCTTGTATCAGTTTTAGCATTGGTGGCGACTGCACCAGAACTTCCTCCACCACTGCCATACTTAATCACAATGGTTGTGCCAGCCGTCATTGTGACAATAGGAACAATAAAACTCCTACTACTGTTGTCAAATTGAGGTGTACCAAGCGTTTCTGCAGTGGATATGGGATCAATGACTGTGAATCCCGCGATGGTTGCAGCACCTTGCGGCACTGTCCAACCGGAACCGGGAATCAAACGAACCGCCCCTCCACTCATGTCACCGACAGCCGCATAGGTGAAAGTCAACTGATTCCCACCGCTTGCAGCCGTGATTGGAGACTTCAGTGAGGTGACAGTTCCCAGGCTGCCGGAGCCATCAGCACCATTTTCGACAGTCAGCAGGAGCTTGCCATCTTTCGCGGGACCGACGATTGCAAACGCATCCCCTGACTCGCCACCTCTGGCTTGGGTCAGGAAGAACACTTTGTTGTCACCCGTCGCCTTTGCCCCCTGCACCTTAGGTTCACGGTCTGTGCCGCTACCGTAGGTAATGATAATCCGCTCGCCTGGACGGAGGGTTTCAATACCGACATTGATTTCGTTGCCGAGGGTCCCTGTGAAAGTGATATCTGGACTCCCATCGTTGTTCACATCAATATCCCCGTCCGAAGTGGCGGTCACTTTTCCACGCACACTAATTACATCACTTAAAGTGGGCGGACTCCAATCAGTGCCCGCTGGCCTGCTGGCGTCCATTGGAATCGCCACACGAATGGCACCGTTATTCATTGTCCCCCCAGCCACATAAGTGAAGATGAAGCGATAGCTTACACTTCCACTATTGACAGTGGTCGGACCAGTATATGCAAACGAGCCTGTTCCACTTGGGGCACTCTTAACATTAACAACCACTTGCGCATTCCCTGCGGAAATTTCGTTTTGGCGGATGGCCAGTCTTGTATCTGATGGATTGGCTCTGAGGCGAACTACGAATCCTGAATTTGCAGAAGCTGCCGGTGCACTTGCACTCCTATCCGCATTCACTGTATTGTTATCAGAATTGCTCTTCTCTCCACCATAAACAACAGTAACAGTCTGAGTCGCTTCCAACCGGGGAATCGCGACAAGAATCGACCCCCCACTGACATTGGTGATGGAAGGGTCGTCAACCGCATCAGAAGTTGGATCGGGGGTACGAAATACTGTCACCTTTCCACGCGCATCGCCGGTCGTCGGTAACGTCGTCCAGCCGCTAGGAACACCAATTTCCAACTCCCCATCCTTGATGAACCCATCAGCCTTATAGACAAACCGGATTGTTGCCTTGCCGGTCGCACGAACTTCAGTGTTGTCTACGTTCTTTAAGGTAACAGTGGTAGAAGTACCAGGAGTCGTTGGATCGACTTGATTCGCAACAACTTTACCGGATTCATTCGATTCCGAGACCTTGGCGGTGACAAAAACCGATCCGCCGGACCCACTGATTTTTTGACTTGGATTTGTTGGTGCAGTATTGTCTGCTGATGAAAACACGGCAAAATCTCCGGCAGTTGGAGAGCTTGGGGTTGGGGCCACCGCGTTTCGATACTCTACGACAACCCGTTCATCTGCATTTAAGGCCAGGTTCGTAAAACTAATTGCATTGCCGCCCCCAGAGAGCGTTCCACCCCGCGGCGACGACAAAAGACTCAAAAAACCATCGCCGGTTGAATTGCTGGTTTGTATGGTGGACCAACCCCCCCCGGTAGGAAGGCTGATAGTCAGCGCTTTAATGGGGCCTTTGGCTGTATAGGTAAAGGTATAAGTCTTTTTATCTCCTCTAAAGGCATATTTTGGAAACACTTCGATAGTACCACTGCCTTCCAGGCTGGTCGCTACGATTTGCAGCTTAACCGTGTCATGAAGTAGCGTTCCTGTTGGATCTAAAATTGCCCCCTTCCCACTTGTCGTAAGCTCTGCGAAGGCACCACCACTGCTACCTTTTGATTTGATTGGGAACCTATAAGTGCCCGCCGCATCCGGCACCGTTACATTACGATACTCAATTGTCAAGGTCTCGTCCTTGACGAGGCTCACGATTGGAATCGTGGCTGTCAAAACATTAGAGGGCCCGAACGAATAGGGACCAATCTCACCATTGCCAGAAGGTGTAACCTGTATAAACCCTGGGTCAGTGGGGGAGTTTGTGCCCGTCGGCCCGCCCGGCTTGGGCCATCTGTTATCCTCTGCGGTGAGCTCGATTGCGCCGCCACTCATTGGACCAGGAGCCGTAAACACAAACTTAATCGTCTGGTTTGCGGCTTTCACGGGGAGTTTACGCTTATCCCCATCACTCGTATCCTTAGCGGGTATGGTAATCTCCGCAGTTCCTGAACCATCGGGCACGTTGGTCACCGTCACCTTTGGAAGAAGGGTGGGTGGCAGAGTGACTAAAGAACGTCCATCCTCACTCGACCCCCTTGTTTTGAAATCAAAGGGAAAGTCATTCTTGGTTGAGCCCACATTGGTTATGTAAAGGAAGCTAATCGTCCCATCCGCACCGAGTGTTTTAATGGGCACAGTGACTGTACGACCAAAAACGATGATAGATGTAGTAGCAGGGGGTGTAGGATCAACGAGGGCAACACCCGTTCCCGTTATCACCTGAATCTGCCCATCGGCTGTGGGCGTGGCGGGGGGGGTCACCAGAGTCAATGCGGAAAAATTCGTTGGGACCGTCATTGACAGGGTACCGGTGTCCATCGTACCAATCCCTGTGTAAACCAATCGGAAGGTTTGGGTAGTCGTCGCTGCGGCACTCGCACTTGCTCCTTGTGTAGTTCCTTCGATCGCGATTGTAGCGGTTCCAGAACCATCCGCCGCTCTTTTCACATTGAGCGTCGGTTGAGTGCCTATGGGCTGCATGGGGTTCTCTGATTTAGAACCTCTGGATTGAACAGTAAATGGCACATTATCCAGGGCATTGGGTTGTGCCTTTGCACCGGTATAGGCAAAGGTAACTGTTCCGTCTTTGCCTAAGCTTACCAAATCAATAATCGCTCGGTCATTTTGAATATTTTGGGCACCAACCGTACCTGTGGACACAATAGAAATATGGATGACACCATCGCTATCCTTAAAGTCTGTCCAGCCTTGAGGACGGAATAGTAACACTGTGCCCCCATCCATCCGACCCACAGCCTTATAAACAATCGTTACTTGATTGTTCGTGCCACCGGCGGTAATTACACCTGGCATTGTACCTGAGACAAAGGAGATCGTCGCAGAACCAGAACCATCTTTGGCTTGCAGAACTTCGATTTCAAGCGGATTCTTCACTTGAGTCAGGACCCCGCTGGGTGTACCTTTCGACTTGAAGATAAATTTCGATTTATTATCCCCTGTCTTTGGCTCGGGAGGCGCGGTCACCTTGTTGTCGTCGTTCTTGCCATATTTTATGGTAACCGTCTGGGTGTTGCTCAACGCGACAATCGGTATGGTGATAGTTCGTCCAATGAAAACTGCCGTTCCAGTCGCGCCGGGGAGTGAAGCAACCTCTGTATTCCCGCTCGTCGGGAGGTCTGGCCATTCATTATCTATCGTGAGCGAAAGCTCACCACCGTCCATTGTTCCAACTGCAGCGAATGTAAACTCTACCTTTTCCTTTTCACCCGCATTGGATTGATTACTATTGGTCCGAACAACCTTAACACCAATATCTCCCTGTCCATCCCCTACCTGTACCGTGACATCGGGCGATGGGTCAAGCTTTGTTGCGGCCTCCGCCGTGTTGATTTTAGAATCCGGGGTCACAAACGCGCTGAAGATATGTGTTCCCAGCGTTGACGGGGCCTTCACGTTCGCGTAAGTGACTTGAATGACCTGATTGATAATGAGTGAGTCGATTATGATATTTATATCGTCAGCCACGAAGCCTTTATCATCATCCTTCGTAACAATGACGGTACCAGAACCCCCGTTGGGGAAGGAAATAGCTGTAGCCCCCGCCCCCCCAGATGTAACTTGAGGCACTGGCCAAGTCCCCGTTGTGGGGCGTTTAATAACCATACGACCACCGGTTAATGTTCCGGCAGCGGTATAACGGAAGGCAAGTGTATTGCCATCACTGTTGGCGGTAAGACGCCCCCCTGAAACAACGCTAATTGTTCCCGTTCCTTTGCCCGCTTTCGTCACTGTGACCACAGGGCTTCCACTCACAAGTTGTCTCGGAGAGCGACCCAGGGGAGCTATCCTTGTCGTAAAGGTATACGGTGTTGGATCTGTAGAAGCGATAGGAGCAGTCACATTGGTATACTTAATCTTAAGTATGTCCCCGCCATCCATGTCAATGATGGAAAAGCTGACAGTCCATGGGCCGCTACCTGTAATTGTGGGAATGCTTCCTACATTCGCAGCATCCCCGGGGCCGTCACTTGCTGGTGAATCTACTTTATCGGGGTCTGGGGTTTCACGCGAGATCCTTCCGTTTGGATCCGACCAACCTGCTGGAATGACAATTTCAAACGTGCCACCGTTGAGTTGGTCTACATTCTCTCCTATATTTCCAATTGCCCTGTATGTGAACTCAAAACTTAAGCCCGTCTTTCCGCCTAAAACTGATTGGGCGAGCGGCGTGATTGCCCCAGAGCCTTCAGCAGCCGTAATGATAGGAACGGTTGTTTGACTGGCAACAGTAGCCCCATCCGTAGTAAACTGTTTGATAGTAAAAACACCGCTACTGGTGATAACAGGGTTAGCTGTCGCTCCCCCATCAGAGCTAATGCTGGTATCGCCATATATGACTGTAATCGGTGTGGCTGTTGGATCAATAACAATTCCACCGGTGGGCGGAGGGACAAGCCCCGCTGTATGGACAGTAACACCTGTTGTAAACCCTTCGGTATTATTGTTGGCTGTTTGCATTGAAGACCAACTCGCAGGTGGGGCAATCGTAATCGGCCCCTTAGTGGCAGTGGTATCAATACCTGATATATTGAGTGTGATGGTATTGCCCTGGCTGCCTGCTGGTATACGCCCGGCGGGGGTGTTTGCGCTAATCGCTGCCAGCGCGGAACCCGCAAACAGCCCCATTGTGAGCATCAGGGCAATCAAACTAAAAACACCAAATTTCCAACTCTTGCTTTGACTCATAGTCCTTTTTTTCCTCCATTGTTTGGTTAAAGGGTTTGAGCAAGATCTCTTTTTAACACAATGACACGATTGATGTGATGTATCCATAGAAAAAATTGTAATCCTTTCTGTAAAAGTTAAGAGTGAAAACGATAATGCGTGATGCGTGAAACGTGAAACCTACCAGAAGTTCAAGGATTCAGAATTCAGGGATTTCTCTATCCTTGCGCTTCCTTAGTATCCCTACGAACCTGCGCATCTTCCAAATCCAGAAAATTGTGTTTACCTTCAGGTAGGGTAAACCAGGGGATCTATCCGGGTCACAAAACCCAAGAGATCGAAATCCTTGTCAGCACTAATCAACCGAACGATGCCGTTATTTTGCATCGTTGCCGCGTGAATAGCATCCCGTGGCTTCACCCCCGCGGCGCGATGGGAATCAAACAAATCTATTGCCAAACGAACATCGGCCGTCGTCACGGGCAAAATCGTAAGGGGGTATTTCAGAATATCACGGCAAAGTTGCACACCCTTATCTGCCTGTTTGATGTGACTGTACCGATAAAGTAACTCCTGGAAGATTTCAGTATTAACAGCCGCTACCAAAGCACCAATTTCCACATCAGACAAAACGCGTATACAAGGAACTTTGTAGGGGTGTGGCCCACCAACTGCATACATGAAGATGTTGACGTCCAAAAAGGTGATTTCTGCCATCACTCCATCCGTCCCGCTTCAATCTCTTGTTCCATCCGCTCCCAGTCAGAGACTGGCAGGTTCATGGCAGCCAGGCGGTCAGTGATTGGGGTAACAGCGTATTTAGGCTTTAGCACAACTCCTGTCTCTGTCAACGCAATAACAACCTCTGCTTCAGGTTGCACGCCGAGCGCCTCAAGAATTTGCTGAGGTAGGGTAATACGTCCCCCCTGGTCAATTGGAATCGTTTGTGCGAACATCTTTACCTCCACTCCTCCTGAAATTTTCGGCTCAATGGCATATCTACCATGCCTCCTTCGGCAATATCTGACTTGCCAGGATAGTTCCAGTCTCTGCTAACTCTAATTCCTCCGGCTGTTGCTTTAGCCGCTCACAATAAATGCGCTCAAGTTCCCGCACGTCGATCTGTCCAATGAGTTGCTGACACGCCATCAGAATAAATTGCTCACGGGTGTAGTGCAGTTTCTTCGCACATTTGTCTACCGCTTTGAGCAAGGAGGCATCTAGCAAGACAAGAACGGAGGTTTCTCCTTTGTATTGTTTGTCCATGCTTCACATTTTCGGCTATTCTATCCTTTCGACTATCCATAGAGAGGATTAAAATTTCTTTTTGTTGAAACCTCTCTTTGTAGACATTGAGCGCTTGCCGAAAGAAATGGTCAGCCTTGTTGATGTCGGTCGCGTAAACAATTGCGGTGAACACTTTGTCTTTGAAAAGTTGACCAGCTTCATCCAACCAGAATCCTCTCAGTGCCTGATTTTGCGATTCAGGAGTTACTGTTACCCCTCTAAATTCTTGCCATAACTCCTCATAGGTTTGGTCAAGCTTTTCTTCCTCAATCCGAAGGCGATTACCGTGCTCATCAAGATTGTATTCGATGGTCAGATAAATCTCATACCGTTTACCAAGAGCCATTTAGGATAGCCCCTTCTTCTTTTTATATTCAGAGACGCTCTTTATGACCTCTTCTTCGCTCAGAACCTCGATCGGTAAGCCTTTACTCACAATCCACTCAAGATCCCTTTCCTTGACGACATATATTCTTTCTGGCAGATAGTCGAAACCCACATTTCTCACAATGGTGTGGAACGTTTTTTCTCTCAACTCTTTGTCGTCAGTCTTGATTCTGATTGCTGGCATTTGACGCATCTCCCTTCCACAAGTCTCTCCGAAAATAAAGACGCTGTATAATACAACAGATCTAAAAATCTGTCAAGGCTTTTTTCAAAAAAAAGATTCCATACCCTGGCGGTTTATGTCGGTTGCGTCCGGAAATAGATCACGAATGACACAACATAGAATCTACGTTTGTTGGATAATTCGGTTTCAGAATTTTTGTACAGTCAACCCACATTTTTTGCATTCAGCGGGTGAAAGAGATTTCTGGATCCTGAATCTTGCATCTTGAATCAGAAAAAGGGGCCATCTGGATTCTCACGCCAGTCTACGAAAGTATAGATGTGTTAATGTTCAGGATACACTCCCACCGCTTTCGCCCACCGATTGAGTTCCGCCGAACGCTTGGCGGGCTCTTTTGGGATTTCAAGGGGGCGACCGCGTGTGTCCACAACCAATCCAACAATGCCTCCCGTAACTTCCGCCTCGACTGGCTGCCCACGTCCAGCTCCCATGTCGAAGCGCCGATCCGGTTGGAGGGTCACTTTCGCCTTTTCTCCGACACCAAGTAGGTATAAGCGCAACTCGCCAAACGGCACAGATTCCGATAGATGCCCTTGACTGGGGGGATGGGCGTTAATCGTCACGCAGGCTTCTCCGGGCTTCGCTACACCGATAGGTGAGATACAGGTTCCCAAGTGGATGAGGCAATCCCGTTCAAACACCTGCGTCGCTGCGTCCGGATTGACTTGCGCAAGGACCCCCAATTGTGGCATCATAAAGATGCTATCGACGGCGAGGTGCGTGATGCCTTCAGGCTGGAAAGCGTCAATCATCATCAACATCGCCTGGTGACGGCGAGGAGCGTGGGAGAGGACGCCTCCGCTCCCGACAATCAGGTCCAGAGAGAGCATGTCCACAAGCGTTCCGCCGGTTTCGGATTGGGAGAAGGCTTCGGAGATAGTGCGCTGCTGCTGAACCCCGCGCAATTCGACGGCGAGTTGCCTGTGCTGTTCAAATGCCAGACGCAGGGCTTCGCGTGCAATGGCTTGCTCAATAATCAACTCCTGAAGCGTTTGCGGAATTGTCGTCGGGCGAATCATTTTGTTCTTGATACGATTTCCCAGGTCGCTCACGTCAATGTCGAAGGGTACCCAGCGTAAAATGTTCTCCATTCCCGCTTCCACGAGGACGTTGGAAATGCTATAGCTCATCCCCAGATTGGCGCTCACGGTGCGGTTAAAGACGGCAACCCCCTCCTGGTTTTTGAACACAGAGAACACATCCGTTGTCGCGCCACCGATGTCAACGCCGACCACCTGAATCTCCTGACGTTTGGCGATGGTCTGGACGATAGCACCTACCGCTCCGGGGGTTGGCATAATAGGCGCGTCTGTCCATGACATCAGTTTTTTATAGCCGGGGGCGTGCGCCATGACATGTTCAAGGAACTGCTCTTGAATCTTCAGACGGGTGGGCATCAGATTTTCCCGCTCCAGCACGGGACGCAGATTATCGACAACTTCCAGTGACATCTTATCTCCAAGCCGTTCACGGATGAGGTCACGTACATCCTTGTTCCCGGCGAAGATGACCGGTAATTGGTAAGCGATTCCGAGGCGTGGTTTGGGGTTTGCAGCGGCGATGACCTCTGCCAATTCTACCACATGGGAGGTTGCACCGCCATCGACACCCCCTGAGAGGAGGAGCATATCCGGGCGGAGGTGGCGGATGAGCTCAATTTTCTCATGGGGCAATCGCTTATCGTTAGAGGCGATCACGTCCATGACGATTGCCCCTGCGCCGAGTGCGGCTCGCTCTGCGCTCTCTGCGGTGAGGTTGCGGACGACACCTGCCACCATCATCTGTAACCCACCGCCGGCGCTGCTCGTTGAGACGTACAGATCAACCCCCTCGTCGCCTTGTTGTGGCTTAATGATCTGTCCATCATTCAGGAGTTTGCGTCCAGCGAGCTCTTCAACTTCCGTAATCGCATTGATAACACCGGCAGTGACATCCTCGACAGGGGCCTCAACCGTTGTCGGGGCTTCTCCACGAACGATGAGGTGGTATTCATCCCCACGCTTTTCGATTAAGATCGCCTTCGTGGTGGTGCTTCCGCAGTCTGTCGCAAGGATGGAGCGAATCTCCTGTGGCTGGTTCGGCATACTATTTTTTCTCCTCCCTATCCAGGTCTTCGATCAATCGAATGAGCAATTCAACGTTTGCATCTTTTTCAATAACCAAGGCGAATTTCTGATATTCGGTGGTGTTAAAGATCGAACCAACAAACGGGTTGAATGCGATCAGGGCCTGACTCCCAAGAAAATTGAGAGGTTTGCACACCTCCAGAAATAAGATCGCCGGCACAGTCAACCGCCGCTTCACAACTTGTCTTGCAATCCGCTCAAGGAGAGTTTGCTGCTCGTCTTGGGGAATTTCATCAAGGGTGAGCGGAAGATACATGTTGTCTAACATATAAACGCCTCCAAAAAATATGGCGTAAAACGTGAAACGTAAAACGTAAGAAGATTTCCCCTTACGTTTTACGTTTCACGTTTCAGATGAAGATTCTGGGAACAGAATGCGGATGAAGCCGGTGTGCGACGACAGAGGGTTTAGTGATAGCACCATAAAATTATATCATGATGGGCGCAAGTTTCGCCAGATCGTTATGTTGTCTGTTCCGTTTTTTGTTCTGCCAGTTGGATCCGCTCATCTGCCCATTGTCGTAATATAGAGACCATCTTTCTGGCTGACTTTCTATCAAAAGATGACGGTTCGCCAACACCCAGGAAATCGTAACGGTATTCCACCGCAAAAGGCGTTAGCGTATCCAGATTAGCGAGGAATTCAGGCAGGGAAATGTCATGGTCTTCCAAAAGCTGTACCAGCTCCGCCAAATCGTGTGTCCGACGAAATTGAATTCCTACATGAATCAGGACCGCCTTGAGCAGTTTTTCTGCTGCTTGTTGACAATGAAAGCCGATGACCTCATCCGAGACTTCCGCATCGTCCAAAACCTTGTCCAATAGCGTTTCATCTTGGGCCGCCTTGCCTAAAAATCGGTCAGCTAAGTCACGAGGCGTCATAAAGTACCCTCCCTTCATTCAGCGCGAGATAAAGGGCTGTTCCGGGCAAATCCCCCCACTCACGCACCTCTTGCTCGGAAACGACGATCAGATCAACGGGAATGCGGAGCGGTAGCAACACGCGACGGAGTCGGACCATCTCCTGCCTTCGATCCTCCACCTCACGCTTGATGACTAACACATCCAGATCGCTATCCTCATGTGCCTGTTCGCGAGCATACGATCCAAATAACACAATCTTTGTGGGCGAAGCCGCCTCCTGTAGCAAACAGGTCACTTCGTGAATCGTTCGTTGGGTAATCATGGAACCTCCTTATTTGATTACAGCGACAACGTCAGCGTCTCGCCCGCACCGATCTCAATCGCCTCCGCGAACGTGATGACGTTCCCTTCTCGTGTCGCGGGGATTGCGTTGCCGGCGAGACTTGCCCCCACCGAATCGCCGCCGATGGCGAGCGCAACCGTCCGAAGGCTCAACGTCCCGTAGCGGACTTCAATCTCCACCTTTGCGCCATTGTCGCCGATCCGTTGGCGATAGATGCCCCACCCCGAATCGACGGAGAAGATGCAGGCGAAATCTTTCTCGTGGAGGCGCGGATGGAAGGCAATCTTCTTGGCTGCCGCATGGTAGTGGAAGCCAGAAAGCGCAAGCAACACCCCATAGCTTGCCATCGATCGGGCGTAGTGATTGCCGCACTCGAATTCGTTCCACGGATTGCGGCGCGTCCCGTCGTGCCGGTCACGAACCCCTTTGACGATCGCGAGCCCTTCCTCAATAAAGCCTTCATAGATAAGGTGGCTGGCGACCTGGTATTCGATGCCGCACCACACCTCGTCCGAGTAGACGAACGGCAGGGGTGGGCGTCCCTCTTTGGGCCATGAGCAGAGCAATAGCCCTGCCTCATCGTTGAGGGCATAGATGCGTTGCGGGTTGGCGTGTTCAGACACATCTGCCTTCCAGTTGTACTTGAAAATCGATGCCATAGTACGCTTAACATTTTCAGGATTGAACAGAGCACCTAAGTCTACCACCCGGGCGTACCACTGCCCAATCATCTGGTCTGAGAGGCAGCCTTCGCCGTATTGATACTTAGGAAACGTCTTTGGGTCTGTCAGGATTTCTCCTTCCGGTGTGCGAACCTGTTGGCGGTAGAATTCGCCGTTGAACAGATTTTCGTCCATCCACGCTTTGCCGCTTTCAAAGAGTCTACGATATTCGTTGGCGCTCTCATCGTCGCCCAGATAACGGGCAATCTCCTCACCGGCACGTAACGCACCCAAGTAGAAACTCCCCATCATCGTGTTCGGGCCGTAAAACTCGATGTCGTAGGTGTTGTGCTGAACCCCTTCCATCACCCCGTCCTTATCCGCATCCCAGCCCTGCCATGCAAACTCCAACGCTTTTTTCGTCTGTGGCCACACTTTTCGGAGCCATGCGTCATCGCCGCAAATCAGCCACTCCCGATATACCTTGAGGATGCCCCCCATCTGCCCATCGCCAGCCGAGTGAAATTGACCACTCGCGTTCGTGCCAAGCGGCAGTGGCATGCGGAAGGTCATGTGCCCTTCACCCGTCAAATTGTAGGCGTAATCGGCGTCGCGGATAGAGCGGGAAAGGTTGGGGAAGAGATAGGGGAGTGCCTGTTCGTAGTTCCAAACGTGCGTACACGTCCCTTCGCAGCAACCGGCATTTGGGTTGCACCCCTCAAAGCCGTAGAAAGTTCCATCGGTCAGGCGCAGACAGGTCGGCGTCTTGAGGATGGAGATCTGCGACGAAACCGCATCGAGCACCGGAGCAGGAAGTGTCGATTCATAGAGCGTGTCCCTGAAGGCGCGGGTTTCGGCTTCGAGACGCGACAGGTTTTTCCCGACATATTCAGCGACATCAAAGGCATCGCCAAAAATTGTGGCGTAGTAGTTTTTCCAGACCGGCTTCAAATCAGCACCACCCCAATACTTCTCAAAGTTCGGGTTGTGCCAGGTGATGAAGAGCGGGAGCGTGACCGTTTCGCCAGCGGAAATCTCCACCTTGACCCCGATCGAGCCGACATCGTTGCGATTCGCTTCGGCTTCGGCAGGTTCGCGATGCTCTTTGAGTTCGCCATGTTGAGAAGCAGCATCCCAAAAGTCGTGGAGCGTATCAAACCACCCGCCGCGCAACCAATGGGTTTTGACGTTCAACTCTTTGGGAGTACAAAAACTCTGCTTTTGCAGCGGAAGCAGAGCTTCCCTACTCCAAATCGTTGTCAAAGCCAGGGTGCCGTAGCGCGGCGATTCGGGGTCATGCTTTTTTGTGCGCATGTCCAATCCAGCGGCGTACTCCCCCCCTTTGAAAGCGATTACGCCGCCCCCGGATTCGGGGTGTCCCGTCTTATTTTCGAGATTCGCAAACAGGGTCGCTCTGACGGGCTGGTCGCTCGGATTCTCCAGGTGGAACAGAAAGATCGCCACGGGTAAACTGGAGTCCTTATCGTTCAGCGGAATGAACGGGTTAAATGCCTCCATCGAAACGTTCAGTGGCATTTTAGGGTCTGCGAAATCGAGCCGGGCGATGGGAAATGAGCCGGTAAACCGGCACTCGCGGAAGTGAGGCAATCCCGCCCCGTTCATCCGGTCCACGCCAGAGCCGCGTCCGGTGAAATTGACGCCACCAACGGGCCCCTGCACAATGCGCGTCACAGGTTCCTCATCGCCGCGTTTGGCGTAGAGTGTGAAAAAGGTATATGCGAACTGCAATCCCTTTTCGGGACGATTAAAAATCTCGAAGTCGCGCAGTTGCCCCCACCCGCCGAGAGAAAGCATTCCCGTCCCGATGCCACCGAGTGGAAACGCAATCTCATCCAACTGCCGCCCGGTGTAGACAGGCGCAGGAGCAACATCGAAAAGTTCACTGTCGGAATACGGAATCTGTTTATTTTTCATAAATTCGTTTACCTCGTTTTACTGAATTTCATCTGCGATTAGATCTAAACTGTAGAACCATCTTGTTTTCCTTGAAGAATTTCTAAACGCTGCTGCAATCGCCTGATAATTGACAATCGACAATTGACAATCGACAATCGACAATCGACGTGATTCAGCCCACTATGGTTTCCAACATCTCAATCTCGCTCTGAATCAAATCCAAATCAACCATCAAATTCCTTTGTCGCTCTGAATATTCTTGACGTTCTTGTTCAAGGCTTGATTTCCGCTGATTCTGACTTGATAAGGCTTTTTCAACTTCCTGATATTGCCGCTCAAGTTCTTGAGATTCCTCTCGTAACTGACGACATTTTTCTTCTATCATCTGCTGAGAAACCCCGCCCTTGAACAAGCGTTTCAGCCAGCTAGCGGGTTCTTTGCGTTCCCACTCGGTTCGTAATTGCCGTATTCGCTCCCGCTCCGGCGCAATCTCGTCCAGTTTTCGATTCAATCGTCTTTCATACTCGCCAGAGGTGATTCCTTCAATGTCCGATTGGGTGTTGCTTATTTTTTCATTGATTGAAGCAATTCGCCCTTCGATACCCTGTTTCTTTTGCAGCCATTGATTGAGTTCTTGCTCGAAATAGTGGGACGGTGCAGATAGTTTTTCAGGAGGAAAACTGGCTTCCTTCAAAAAGGGGTGAAGTTTCTTCTTGTCGGTTGTGACGAGTAGTGAATGGATAGCACGGGTCATTCCAACGTAAAAAACGCGTCTTTCTTCTTCGACCTGCTCATCAGAAATGGGATGGGTTGAAACGAAGTTAAATAGGACAACCCCCTGATATTCTCGTCCCTTTGCTGCGTGAATCGTTGAGATGATGACTCGGTCGTTGGAAACATCCTCCTCGCGAGCAAGCTCGTCACTTCCCATTTCGGTTCCCATCTGTTCTTTTTCAGCCTGTTCACACAGAAATGCGTGAAACTCGCCAGAAGTCAAATATTCATGGCTAATATCTAGCAAAATATCCAGCAAGTGTTCATCTGTCGCCTGGTCAAGAGCCCGACTTCGGGACTCTTTGAGCTCGATAAAATGTTCCTGCAACCCGAAGTTGGCTACAATTTGGTTCACAAGGCATTCAGCAGACGCTTCACTTGCCAGTCCGTGTAAGTTGAGGATTTTGGAACGAAATTTTTCCAGATTTCCAGGGGCGGAATTGGTGATTTCTTGATTGGGTTGTTGCAACAAATCTTCGATTCGTGACCATGGAGGGGAACCTTTCACAATCCAATCGATTAACTCATTTTTCAAGTAAAGGTTCGGATGCTTGAGGATGTACCTCAGATCTTCCCCATTCGATTGCTCTGGATTCAGAACTGTTCCCAGATATCCACGAAGAACGTTGCCGGGGGTACTGGTAAATAATTTATAGGTAAGGAGATGGGTTCGGGGAATGCCGTGTTGGTCAAGAGCAAATGCGACAATCGGTTGCTGGTCTTTGTATCGACATAAAACAGCAAGTTCTCTCCAAGCACAACCCAGATTTTCTTTGACTCGTTTAAGGAAAACAGCAATCTCTTTTGCTTCAGCATGTGGACCTTCACCAAATTTGATTTGAAAGTATCCTTGCTTCGCGTTAGGTCTCGGTGTAACTGTCTTAGGGTGTCTGTGTGTATTATGGGAAATCACCCACGACGCTCTGCGAATAACCTCTTGGCTGCAACGGTAGTTTATGTTGAGTGTAACAGTTTTCGACATCGCATGCCGCTCTGGAAAATCGAGAATATTGCTCACCTGTGCCCCTCTCCACCCGTAAATCATTTGATCATCGTCGCCCACGGCATACAGTGACCACTGGGGACGGGATAAAATGTCCACCAATGCCAATTGGGCAGCGTTGAGGTCTTGAAACTCATCCACCAGAATATGTTCAAACCGCCGCTGAAGTTTCTGTCGCCAGGGAGGATTTGCAAGCAGGTGCTTGAGTGTCAAGTAAATCTGGTCATCAAAGTCAAATCTTTCGACCTCGATTTGTCTCCTGTGATAGGCTTCAAGAACCGGCTGAAGCGTGAAAGGCGGAATCGGGTCTCCTCTCAAGTCTGTCAATTCAACAAGTACCGAATCCGGCGGTTCTAAATCCCGTCTGACGCGCTCAATTGCCCGAAAATAATCGGCTAAGGGGTCTTGATATCGCTGGGGTATGATTGGATGTCCTGTTTCATTGATAACATTTCTCAGAAAATCCGCCCAAAATCTTTTATCGCTTTCAAATTCCCATCCCCTCAATGCTTCGCGTAGATACCAATAACCGAACGAATTGAAGGTATGCACCGCGACGCCATCATCACCGGGCCTTTCTTCCACAGGTAAGTTCTTTTGTGTTAGCTTCTGAATCATTTGCTCACGGGCTTTCCTGTTAAAGGCGAGCAATAAGATTGATTTCGCTGGAACACCATCGTTGAGCAACTTGATTACCCGGTTCACGACTGTTCTGGTTTTTCCCGCCCCTGCCGGAGCGAGAACACGAATCGGACGGATAGGTTGTTCGATAGCGTTGCGTTGAGACTCGTCGAGCGCGTCAAATTCGCACTGTCTAACAGAACGGGGTGCCGCCTGAAGCACCAAGACCACCTGTTGGATGCAGGCATCAGCGTCTCGACAGATTTGTGACCCTGTAAAGTGTAGAATCTCCACAATTCCATATTGTCTCAGTGCATCATCGCGCTGTTGATCTCGTTCAGGGGTGTGGTACGCCCTGCCATCGCACTCCACAACTAAATGATGGGCAGAAGGTGGAAGTGGAATCAAGAAATCAACACGATATTTTCCGACTGCTGCTTGTGCTCTGTAGGGAATGCCATTTTCCGTCAGTGCTTCCTCCATCTTTTCCTCAATAGGGGTCATCGGAATCTTACTGGTAAATGCTTCCAGAGAGAGTTGTGTTGGTTCTAGTACGCAGATTGCTCGGTCATGCAGAATTTCCCCAATATGTTCCCGGGATAATTCATCTATAAACGAGGGGGTTTCAGGTTCAGTATGAAGGTGTAACGCGCGTGGCTTAAACCATTCAGATGGCAAGGAGGTGAGAAAAATAAATGATTTGTGGGTATAGTAGAGTGGATAAAACACATGATAGAGCAATTTCTGAGAGATGGAAAGAAACTGAGATCCGGCTAGCGAACAAAAGAGTATTGTGGGTTCCTCAGGTGCCAATTGATCTAATCGTCGTTGAAACACTTCCCATGCCGATTGTCCGATAATGAACGGTTCACGAAAATCGATGTGAGGTATCAATTGACGTAAGCGTTGGCAAATTGGTAGACGAGCAGAAAAGATTTCCAACTCTGATTGAGGAACCTGGAATACAGCTAACGAGCGATTTAATAGGAGTTGCAGGTGAGAGTCATCTTCATTATGTTGTTGGAACTGCATCATTTTTCCTCCATAGACGTAACTTCGTTTTTCTCATGAAGCGTCCTCAACGTGTCCTTTGCATGGGCAGATGCGGCATCAAGCAGGGATTGATTGGACGGAGGAATCCGCAAGCGCTCCGTGAGTCGCAGCAGATTTGTCAAGTTGTGGATTTCCCAATGCGTGACCAACTCGTCTAATTCGCGTTTTTCACTGTCTGTCAAAGCAGATTCTGTCTGTGCATCTAACAATGCGTCGAGTCGATTTTGCACATTGAAAGGCAACTGTTGGATGCCAAGCTCTGGTCCCGCTTTCTCAGCCATCTCATTCACGGTGCGAGAATCTATTAAAACCTCACCGGTTTTGGCGTCAAGGCAAAGAAAACCAACAGGTTTCAATTCCCTGTCACGCAGATTCGGCAACACAGGCACACGCCATTGCAACGTTGTCGCATCAAAGAGCGGCTTCCCGGCGCGAAGCAGATTCCCAGCTTCGGCGCGTAAGGTTTTCATTGCACGCCGTTTCGCCGTTTTTTCGGTGCTGATGGCAATCCCAAATTCGCGGCGGAGTTTTCGTGCCAGCCACCCTGAAGGTGAAAGCCCACCGGCAGTTGCCTCTAGCGAAAGCCGTTTGTAAATCGGTTCAGGAAGTTCGCCGATCATTTCCGCCATTATTTATTGCCTCCTTCTTGAGCAAATGTAGCATAAATCCAATGATTCAGGTCCCGCTTCGCGCGGATTCCGCAAAGGGGAACTTGGAATTGCAGATTGAGAGGGAAGGATGAAAGAGCCTACTCCCTCTCCTTCCCTTCCTTCCTTTCCTTCCAGATCTTCAGAAATGCCAATTTTCAATCTGAATGTGTCCAATTCCGAATCCCTACGTCATCGGCAGGCTGACAACCCTTCCCGTATCCGCCGAAACGAGCCCCGCTTCAAGGATCTCCTGTGCATCGCGGCTCACCTTGGCGTTGCACAAGCCTTCGATCGGTTCGCCTGTTTCAATGCAGTGGATGAAGTATTCAGCGGCGTTGCGGCGACCTTCCGGTAGCGGAGTGGGGTCGATAATCTGCGGCTCTTTACCCGCACGGTGCAGATGGACTTTCCCACCGGATGGCATCAGTCCGCCCTCCGTCCCGTACACAACAGGGTTCGGCGTGATGTATCCCACCTTCTGCGTCCACGAGGCTTCGGTGACACCAAAGGCGTGGGGGTACTTCATGACGATGATCGCGTTATCGTCGGGAACCGGATAGTCCTTGACGAAGGTGGCGCGGAATCCTGTCACCTGCTGAGGCAAGCCGAGTAGATAGGCGCACATATCCGCACAGTAACAGCAGTAATCCATCAATGCGCCCGCCCCATTCTTCTCCTCATCGTAGAGCCATTCATAGAAATATTTCGAGCACCCGATCTCCTTGGGGCCATTATGGGCAGAACGCCATTTGAAGTAAAACACGTTTCCGATAGCCCCATCCTTAATCAACTTCGTGAGGGTGTTGAGGGGCGGACTCCACGCCGTCGGCCAATTGACCATCAATTGGGTCCCCGCTTTTTCAGCGGCGGCAATCATCCGCTCTGCCTGTGACAAGCGAGCCGCCATCGGTTTTTCGGAGACAACGTGCATCCCCTTTGCCGCAGCCGCTTCGACGATGTCCGCGCCGGCGCTATTCTCAGCCGCTGCCTGCACGATGTCCAGTTCTTCCTTCTCGATCATCTCCTGCCAAGAAGGATAAAGGGTATTGACACCGGTCTCTGCCTTGAACTTGTCGCGCAACTCCTGATTGACATCACCAGCGGCGACAATTTTGACGTTCGGTTGGTTTTTCCAATGTCGCAATTCCCCCCAAACGTGGTCGTGAACGAGCGAAGCAAATCCAACACGGTACGTTTTTGACATGAGTTTTCTCTCCTTATAAATAGTTTTTCAATTGACAAGCACAAAGTTTATCTGATAAGACTTTCAAATTCAACCCCTTCTGCTTTTGGCACAATAGCATGCCCTTTAAGTTGGGTTGCTTCGGCAGCGGAAAGCCCGGTGAGGTACATCGCGAGTCGCATGAGCCCTCGTTGACCAGGATTAACAAGCTCCTCACCGGTGACTTCAACAATCACTTGAGGAATCCCTTTAACTTGATAGGCTTTGCCCGGCAAGGGTACTATTGCCCTTCTTTGTATAGCGATGGTGTAGAGATCTGGCACCACCGGGTGTTTTTGTATATCAAGGATGGGCCATTCTATGGTGTTCACCTAATTTCCCTCCAATTCACGTAGCTCTTCACGATATTGATGAAGCAAGCGGATAGATTGTCGTGTTTCGGTGTTTGGAATACAAAGCCGCTTGCGATTTCGGATAAGGTATTCCTTAATGCCCTGTCACAGAGATGGAGTGAAGAAGAGAAGATGCGTCAGCGGGCTCATTGTTGAAATCTTCTTTGGAATTGCACAGCGTTAAGTAAGTTCCAATTAATTGTTTAAACTTTTGGGTTCGCTATGCCGCAAGCG
>CAZOAL010000092.1:0-27554 GCA_964577695.1 uncultured bacterium
CTCACCACTCACCACTCACGAATGGCCAACCGCTAATTGACAAAGTAGTACTAATGGGAAACGGGATTCATGTCAGAACTGGACTCCTTGAAGGAAAAGATTGCCTATTTGAAATTGTGGCTTGGTATCCTTGTGGTGACGGATATCAGTTTAATCGGTTGGCTGGTTTCCAACTATGAAAAAGCTAAACTGCTGTTTTTAATTTCCGATATCATTGCAATAGTCATGATCTCTGTGGGCATGCTGGTGCTACACAAAAGAATTAAGCGTGAAATCGAACGTTTACGGGAGCTTTAAGATGGATATTCTTGTTTCAGTCATTTTCTTAGCCTTTATCGTCTTGTTGGTTTATAGTGGCATCGATGCCACGACATAGCCATTAACCTTCGGTGTTAGGGCGTTTATCACCTAACCCGCCGTTGCAGTTGACAGCGGGGGCTGTGGTTTTATGAATGTTTTTTGGGTTGCGACGGGTTTTGGTTTGTCGGACAGTTTTCGGCAAATCCCCGCCGTGCTCGTCCCGATCGAAGATCGGGACAACTGAACTTGGGTCGTTAGGCAGAGGAAACAGAAGATTTCAAAGAATCGTCTGCCCCCATATTATCTCCGTTCAACTTGTGCAATTGCAGAAAGGATTTATGCAATTTCTAAACTGACTCCACGTATGACTTCTCAATCGCGTGTGATTGCGAAAGGGGTTCGCATCCGCGATGTGCAACGCTTGGTAGATACTTACGGTGGTAGGAGATCCAAGTGGGTCAAGAAAAGCAGCCCACCTTTTGCAATCGGTAATTACCACTATGAGTATCATTGGTATGAACATCCCGGCATGGGTCGGGTTGAACTGAAGCGTAAACGGGTGAGCTAAATATGATTGTGAAGTTGCGACGCAAAAATTCGCGTTATCCAGATTTGACACCTGGCCAAGGTTATGTGGTGATCGGCATCGAAGCCGATGATTTCCGAATATTGAATAATCAAGGTCGGCCGTATTTGTATCCCTGCCGACTTTTCGAGATTATCGATCCTCGTGAGCCGGCTGATTGGGTCACAGAATCCGGCGATGACGGTGAACGCTACGCCTATCCGCCTTCGTTAAACACCTGTGGATTTTTTGAGGATTTCTTTGATGCCAAAAAGGGTGCCGTTGCAACCTTTTGGCAAGTTGTGAATCAACGTCTTGCCACTGCGATGGTGAGCGTTAAAGTCAATCGTGAATCGTCATCCCAAACGGGATTCAAAAATGATCAAGAGCCGGTGAAACTGTCTACCACCTAACCCGTCGTTTCCGTTGACGGCAGGGTCTTCGGTTTTATTGATGTTTTTGGAGTTGTGGCAGGTTTCAGTTTGTCGGACGTTTTCGGCAACCCCCGCCGTGCTCGTCCCGATCGAAGATCGGGACAACTGAACTTGGGTCGTTAGGAGGAAGATTACAAACAGCGAAGGTGATTGGAGAATAACATGAAAACCAACTGGCGAGATCACATCGTTAGTACGCCTGATATACTGCGTGGCAAGCCGCGCATTAAAGGCACGAGAATTCCAGTAAGTCTTATCCTTGGATATTTGGCGATAGATCATACAGCAGAGCAGATTATTGCCGAGTTTCCAGACCTACAGAAAACACAAATCCTAGCATGTCTTGACTATGCTCGTGAGTTAGCAGAATTTGAGGTAGCCGCTTAATGGGATTGAGATTCTTCGCTGATCAGTGTGTCCCCAACGCTGTTGTTGATGCCCTTCGCGATGCCGGGCATCAAGTTTGGCGTGTGAGAGATTATATTCCTGTGGAATCACCGGATTCCGTCGTCATTTCAAAAGCGCAAGAACTTAATACGATTCTCGTTTCTTTGAATGGAGACTTTGCTGATATAGTCGCTTATCCACCAGCCGACTACAAAGGGATTGTTGCACTTCAGGTGCGGAACCATCCGGATGTCTTGCCACAGATGCTATCGAGACTGAAAGACTATCTCTCAACACATCCTGATATGACTCACTATGTGGGACAACTCCTGTTGGTAGAAGTTCATCGAATAAGGATTCGCAAATAGGCAACCACGCCAACTCAGATCCTAACCCGCCGTTGCAGTTGACGGCGGGAGATGTGGTTTTATGAATGTTCCTGGAGTTGCGGCAGGTTTTGGTTGGTCGGGCGTTTTTCGGCAAACCCCCGCCGTGCTCGTCCGTGCAGTGGACTGAACTTTTGTCGTTAGGAGGGGAATAATCGCGGGTGTTGAGGGAAAGAAAGTGCAGAAACACCGAACCGAGCACAAACGGGTTTAGGTATGAGAATACATGAGTTGCTCTGGCCCCAAGATAGAATTGATCATATTACACAACACAGCGTTACACCAGAGGAAGTTGAAGAAATTTGCTTCGGCAGACCATTTGTTCAACGTGCAAAATCTCAGGGAGAAAATCCAGTCTACTATGTTTTGGGGCAAACAAACGCAGGACGTTATCTGTTCTGTGTGGTGATTCAATTTCCTGATGGCAGAGGATACCCTGTCACGACAAGATCGATGACCGACAAGGAGAAAAGACGATATAGACGATGGAGGAACAAATGAATCGTACAAACATTCCACAGACCGATTCAATTCAAGAACTTGCTCATTTCTGGGACACATACGACTTAACGGATTTCGAGGACGAACTTGAGGAAGTGAGTGAACCTGTTTTTGAACGTCAAATCGTAGTCACTGTTTGCCTAGAGCCCGAAGAAGCTGAAGTTGTTAAAGCTCTTGCCAATTCGCGTGGAATCTCCCACGCGAATTTGATTCAGGAGTGGGTTGTCGAACGCATTCACGCTTCGTCAGGCTCGGCGGTTTAACGTTTGTAGCGAGCCAATCCTAACCAAGCGTTGCAGTTGACGGTCCGATTCTCGGACGAGCACAGCAGTTTTCGATTTATCAAATGTCAACGGGCTTGGGAATGAGTGCCATTCGCACAGCTATCGAAGACCCCGTGGGGAATTTTATTGGGGCGTTCAGGAGCAACATTCCAGATTGGGCGAATGGAAATGACAAATACATCGGCCAGACTTTGATGAAACAAACGCAAAGCAAAGAAAACGAAGGAAACTGATATGCCTGACCTGTTTGCAGACACATCGGGATGGGGGAATTTGATTAATCCGACTTAGCCTTATCATTCGATGGCGGCAAACATTTATCGCACAGTTCATCAACGCGGTGCGTATTCCGTGTCATTCTACGCGATACACAGTACGCAATACACCGAAAAAGCGTGAGCCCCAAGCCCTAACACCTACTCATGCGCATTACAGAGCATCTTTGGCTCGTACCCGACGAGAAACGCCTCACGGATAATGTTTTCAGGGGGGCATTTGCCTTCGTATTTCAGCAATCCGGTCTCTTTATCAATCTCTCGAAAAACAATCCCGGAAGGGACGCGGAAATCGTCTACAGGGCCTCGCGCCCCGTCGATCATAAACTGCGCCCAGATTGGCAGGGCGGCCTTGGATCCGGTTTTCCTGACGCTTTTCTTGGGGTCATCAAACCCCACCCAAACGCCAGCCGCTAGACGCGGAATATAGCCAACAAACCACGCATCTGTGTAGTCGTTGGTCGTTCCCGTTTTGCCGGCCGCCGGCCGCCTCAAACCCATCTGAATCGCCCCCCGCCCTGTGCCATGCTGGATGACGCCTTCCATGAGGGAAGTGATTAGGTACGCCACATTTTCATCAAGGCCCCGTGTGCGCTTCACCGGGTGCTCAACCAGGATGTCTCCCCCCCGGTCCTCGACATACTGAATGCTAACCGGTTCAGCTCGGACGCCCTCGTTGGCAAAGACAGCGTATGCAGCGGTCATTTCGGCGAGCGTCACATCGGAGGCCCCCAATGACAATGCGGGATATGGTCGCAACGGGCTCTGGATTCCCAGACGCTTGGCTAACGCGATGGTTCGATTGATGCCTTCCGGTTTTCCATTGCTTCCAATGGGGGTTTCGTTCATTAACCGTGCCGCCGCAATGTTAATCGATTTTTCCAGAGCCGTTCGCAGAGTCACATCCCCATAGTGATTCGCCTCCTCGTAGTTGCTTGGGCTCCACCTTTTGCCATATTCATCTGCCGTAAACCATGCCTCATCACGGACGACCGTTGCCGGAGTCGCCAATGGCGGCGGATTGAACATCGCGGCGAATACAAACGGCTTGAACGATGACCCGGGTTGCCGCTGGGCCTGGATGGCACGGTTATAGAAGTTGATTTTTTGGGGCGTGATGTAGAAATCCCTGCCGCCAACCATCGCCTTGATGTAACCGGTTTGTGGCTCAATAGCAATCAGCCCGGCTTGCAAGTAGTTGGTGATTGGATCTAACCCATTCGGGTTTTCTTTGTTGCGGTCGTAGTCCGGTAGATTGGGGAAGTCCCTGTCAAGTTCACGCAGATGTTCCGCAACCGCGCGTTCGGCAACCCTTTGCATCGACGTATCGATTGTTGTGTACACCCTCAACCCTTGACTGTATAAGTGCTCCTCCAGCTCCGGGATTTCGGTCAGTTGCCCATGAACATACTCCAGAAAATGGGAGGTATCTTTGCTTCCCGCGGTAACAGGCATTTCAACACCAAGCGGCTGATTGATACTCACGTCATATTCCGCCTGCGTGATGTAGCCTGCGCGTCGCATCTGCTCGAGGACAAGATTCCGCCGCGTCTTGCATCGTTCAGGATTCCGTATCGGCGAATAGAGGGGGGGAGATTTAGGGATGGCAGCAAGCGTTGCGAACTCATGAATCGCCAATCCCCACACCGGTTTGCCAAAGTAGCTTTTTGCCGCTTCCTGGACACCAAGCACCTCACGCGCACCGTATCGCCCAAAATTGATGAAGTTGAGATACCTTTCCAGAATTTCGTCTTTGGAGTAATGTTTCTCGATTCGGAAGGCAAGCAGGGCTTCTTTCACTTTCCGCACAAGCTGGCGTTCCTGAGTGAGATAGATGTTTCGGGTCAATTGTTGCGTGATGGTGCTGGCACCGTGTGGTGTGCTGTGTGTCCGCATTAGATTACGGAGGGCGGCTCGGAGAAGCCCCCATATATCTACGCCCCAGTGCTCGTAAAACCGTTTATCCTCTACGGCAAGGAACGCCCGCAACAGATTGTCAGGCATTTTCGTGAGTGGAACGATTTCCCGCGCCGACTGACTCGCATCATAAATTTCGCTGATTAACTCCGGCCGGAGATCAAAACTCGCGATGGATTCGCTTCCTTCCTTGCGGATGGAGTCAATCTTTCCATAGCGCACCGAAATTTCCACCCGATAAGCGGCGCGATCGGCGCGCGGATAGTGAAAACCCTGAAGGTAAATCCAAACTTTGCCGGATTTCCCTGAAGCGTCCAGCTCCGTTGAATACTGTCCGGCTTTGCTCAAGTCGATGGATTTTTGTTGGGTTTCTTCATATTCCAGCCGTTTTAATTTATCCAATAGAAAGTTAATTGCATCCCCACGCTGGACGGTACAGACCGAGGAATAGATTTCAAGATGCTGTTTCCATGTATCCACTTTGGTGTATTCGAGTTGTCCCAGATTGATCGCTTTGACGCTTTTCCACGACGCAAGTACAATCCCGCCGGCGAATCCAATTCCGAAGCAAATCAGCATCGACACACCAATAATCGCAATTCGTAAAACGTTTAGCATTCCTTGATGAAAGTGTTTTGTAAGGCGCTCAAGATTCATCATATTAGTAATTACCACCTTTTTCGTGAAACATAAAACGTGAAACGTGAAATGTGAAACGTGAAACGTGAAACGTAAAACGTAAAACATAAAACATGAAATCTCTTACGCATTACGCATTACGTATTACGCATCATTTGCTCATTCGCACATTTCTACCTCTGACCGTATCCCCTTTTTTGATTACGCCTAACCCTTCGATGACGCGGACTCTGGAAAGCCGGTCCGTTTGGACATCAATAACTTCGACGGTTCCAACTTCTTGGGGAACGTATCCAAGCACCTCACCGGTGCTCGGGTCAACCAGCGGTTCTCCGGGCGTGTAAACGGTCAATTGCTGACGTACCGCAATCCCTTTGGCGGAGCCAATATTGATATAGGCTTTTTCGGGGTCGTTCGCATCCACATAGATCAGCACTCCCTCAATCGCCTCGGACGGAGAAACCGATTGGCTTGATGTGTCCCCACCTTTCTTCTGTACTTCCGCCGTATCAGAGGCGATGACTTCGGGACCGATGCTTTCGCGTAATGCCAACACAACCTTTCCCAATGCCTCGTCGGTTGTCAGACCGAATAGCGTCCGATCAAATTCCGGGCCACCAAATTCGATTTTGTTCAATGCAGCGGTCTCAACAATTGGGCGGACTTTCTTATCTGGATTGGGCATCTGTCCGAGATTCAGTTCCGTTCCTTCTTCTGTCACAATCGCTTCCAGGGCAGCAACCCGTGCACCACCCAACTGATGATTTCGGCTCGCCGAAATTTTGGGATTGTCAATCTCATTTCCGGACGTTCCATAAAATTGCATGTCCAATTGAACGGTGGCGCGATAAAAGTACCCTAAGATCTGGACTCCACCGACGAAGCTACTTTGAGTCCGCTGCTCCTGCTGCCCGGCTTCTCGCAGGGTTCGTGAGGCGTTTGCCTTCACTTTCTCTTGATTAAACGTCCGTACGTCCCCCACAATGAGGGCGTCCACTTTTAGGGCGTTCGCCAGGGCGGCTCGTTTGTGGGCATCTGCTTGAAGGGCTTTCTTGGATGAGCCCAACCGTGCCATTGCATCCATGATTTCGGCTTGGGGAACGGGTTCATAGACCTGCGTTTGTTGGAGTTTTCGGTTTAATAGCTCCCGAAATCCATCTTTGAGGTGCCACTTTGAACGCCCCTTGCCACTCCCAAAGATTTTATTAAAGGGCCACGTTGGAATAAAGCCACAGCCCGTCGGAGAATCGAAACGGCTATGGTCCTCAAAATATAGGACCGCGACTCGCTTTGAAGCGGCAACCGCGCTTGGCACGTTCGCGATCATGAGACCCAGAAGGAGGATTGTACCCATGAAGAGAGACATGGTGCGTGGCGCGTGATGCGTGATGCGTATTGCGTGGTGCGTATTACGTGTTGCGTGTTGTATGAAACGTGATGGGTGATGAATTTTCATGATAGGGGGCCATCCTTATTCAGTTTTCAGATTTGCTCGTTCAACAAGTACCTGGACATCATTATCAACTTTGCATATTTTACGAATTTGTGGAAGTTCTGTCAAGGTGAATCCAGGGAGGAGGATAGTACAACAAAATGAACCATCCCGATCTTGTATTCTAAAATTTGAAATATAATTCAAAGCGTTCAAATCGAATCGCCGTCCTTTCCGGGAAAGCGCCGTGATAGATGGTCCGGTCAATGTTGCCGATAGCGTGCAGACCAATCTCGACCAAATCATCGACGGGAAATTCAACGCTGCCTGCCGTGAACCATTCCTCGCTATCCGCGCGACAGAGGGCGTTCACCCGGCTGCCGATCCGCTCAAGTCTTCACGTCAATTCTTCCAGCAACGCCTTCGCTTCCTGTAGGTCTTTTGTATCAAACCCCTCCGTAAACCAGCCGTAGATTTCTCCAAGCAGCGTTTTAGCTTCTGCTTTCTTCCCCTGTTTCTGCCGCAGCCGACTCAGGCTCATCGCTGCCCGCAGCTCCAGCGATTTTGCCTGCTGACGGCGGGCAATGTCGAGTGCTTTATAAAAACACGCCTCGGCTTGTTGCTCGGCAGGATCCCCCACCCCCAACCCCTCCCCGCAAGCAGGGAGAGGCGATCTCTGCCGCATCAGCAGCAACTCTCCCTTGAGCCGATAGAGGTCTGCTTCATAGTGACGCTCCCCGGTTTTTTCCACTTGTGCCAACGCTTCAGCCAGGGCCGTCAGCCCTTCTTCGGCCTTGACGGCTTTCCCGTAAGCGTCAGCCAGCAGGGCAAGAAAATACGGCCGCCACGACTCTGAGCCCGCGGCCCGGTAAGCGGCAAGACCCTGGCACATCTGTGCAATCCCGTCCTCTACCTGTCCCCCCTCGGCCAGCGCCCAGCCCCCCAGGATAGTTCCCCATGCCAATAAGACCGGAAACCCCTGTTCGGTTGAGAGGGTAATGGTTGCCTTGGCCGGTTCCTGAGCTACCTGTCCCTCCCCACGGAACTGATGGAGTTGAGCAGCAGAGTTAAGGGCATGAGCCAGGCTGAAAGGGTGAGACAATTCCTGGGCAAGCGTAAGCGCTTCGTGGATCCGCTTTAAGGCTTGGTCCGAATAGCCAAGATGCCACAGGGCTTGGGCTGAAACGATCCGGCAGCACACCCCGGGATCATGCCCGCCATAAAGAAAGGCATGGGAGCGGTGCTGTTGGGGGTCGTAGAGGGCCATGCCCTGCTCGCCGTGTTCGCGAGCCAAGGGCCACTCACCGAAGACGAGCGCATTGGTCCACAGGGCGTGGTGGGCCTGCAAGAGAAGGGAGGGGTCTTGTGCACGTTGAGCCAAAGTGAGGAGCTGCTCCCCGAGTTCGCGTATCGTTTGATGTTCCCCCCGTGTCTGATAAAACAGCCATAGCCCCCAGAGTACCGGAAAGAGCTGGGAGGCATCCCCCACCTGCTGGCATAGCTTTCGCGCCGAGGTGTAGACGCTTTCCGCTTCTGGGGCAGCCCACCCTCTGGTGTTCATCAGCGGCGGGCCCAGGGCGATCAGCAGCGTGAGTTCACCCTGTGCCCGCTCAGGAGTGTCCGGGGTCGTCTTGAGCAACGAAAGCCCTCTGGTCAGGTAAGCGACGGCGGCTTCGTCCGCAAAGTTTCGTTTCGCCTTCTCTCCTGCCTTCATCAGGTATTCCACCGCCTTTTCGACATCCCGGCTCTTGTCGTAATGATACGCTAACGCCTCGTAAAATTCCTCCAGACGACCCTGGTAAAGCGTCTCGATTCCCGCGCCGACCTTCCGATGGAGTTCCTGGCGCGTTGGCTCGGTTAAGCTCTCATACACCGTCTCCTGAATCAGGACATGCTTGAAGCTGTATTCCAATTCAGGGATGGTGCGTTCTTCATAGATATACTGGTTCTCCTCCAAACACCAGAGGGCCCCATCCAGAGCCGCTTTACCGCGCCCGTCTGATTCGATCGGACCGCTGATGCAGGAAAGCAGTCGTTGGGGAAACACCCGCCCAATCACACAAGCGCATCGCAGCACCGATTGGACCTCCTTCGGCAACTGATCGAGGCGCGACAGAATCACATGCTGAATCGTATCGGGAACCGTGAACGCTTCAATCGCTTCCTTTACCTTCCAAACCTTCCCTTCGCGATAGACCAATCCCGTGTCGATCAACGAACGGATGAGCTCTTCGACGAAGAACGGGTTGCCCTCCGAATGGGTGAGGATGAGCGTCTTGACAGTTTCGGGGAGGTTTGCTGCCGGCAACAGGGCTTCGACCATGAGACGGCTCTCTATCGGGCGCAACTCCCGCAGATGAATTTCCGTGTAAGCGTCGGAGCATTTGTGTTGAGCGAGGGAAGGGATGCGTCCGCTTCGGTGTTCGGGCTCAGGACGATACACGCAGACCAGCATCAAGGGGACGGAAGAGAGCCCTTCCATCAACAGCGAAATCAGATCTAAAGAGAGTCGATCCGCCCAATGCAGGTCTTCCAGTACCAGAACCAACGGCTGTTTGGTAGCCGAGGCGAAGAAAAAGTCCCGCAATGCCATAAACGTCTGACGCTGAATCTGTTCCCGTTCGACGAATTTGAGCCGATCGTCCCATTCATTTCCAAATTTGACCGAAAGCAGGTTGCCAAACAGGGGGAGAATCTCGTCGGCTTGATGGGGCAAAAGATCGGTAATCGCCGCCGTGATTTTCTCTACCATCATCGGCCCTGCCTCGTTTGTGTCGAACCGGAAGAAACTCTTGAGGCTGTCAATAAACGGCCCGTAGCCGACCGATTCGCCGATCGAGAGACAACGACCTTCCAACCAAAGGGGATGGAAGGCTGGAAGATTGGAAGGTTGGGGAAGGTCTTCCTTCCCTCCTTCCAACCTTCCATTCTTCCATTCTTCCCCACTCACACGGGATGCAAGGGCTTGACTTTCGAGATCACCTTTCAACTCCCGCACTAGCCTCGACTTGCCGACGCCAGCGACGCCGATAATGGAGACCATCTGTCCGTTTCCAGCCATCACCTTTTCAAGGCAGCCCGTGAGTGTGGTGAACGGCTCATCCCGGCCGATCATCGGTGCGGTTAAGCCTTCGATGCCGCGGACCTTCTCCGGTTTCGGCAACACATTGAGCGCCTGATAGGAGCGGATGGGTTCAGCAACCCCTTTGAGCGTCAACTCCGGCTGCGTCCGGAATTCAAACGCGCGATGCGTCAAACGATACGTTCCCTCCCCGACGAGAATCTGCCCCGGTTGGAAGACCTCACACAACCGTCTGGCGAGGTTGACGGAGGGACCATAAGCGCCGATTTCCTTATGCTCTGGTGTACCGATGAGGCCGAAGGAAGTCATCCCGGTGTTGATACCCACAGAAAGGTTCATCCCGACTTTGGCAACGGCTTCCCTTATCAAAAGGGCGGCCCGGATGGCCCGCTCGGGGTCATTTTCATGCGTGACGGGCATACCGAAGAAGGCAAAGGTGCCACCTTCAGTGGACTCCTGTAAACTCCCCTCGTAGCGAGACACGACTTCCCTAATCACCTTCAGACACCAATCCCGCTTTTCGAGGCGTTCTTTGGAAGCGGGTTTGGAAGTGCTTTGCGCGGCGTCAACAAGATTCACGAAAAGGATTGTGACCAGACGACGTTCGTCCCGAGAAAGAGATGGGGGCGAGGTTGAGGTTTGGGCGGCAGAAGGCAGACGGACGGCAGTTTTTGGTTCCGCGGCCCCTTCGGGTTTCTTCCCCACCATCAGTTGGCGGTACAATTTCTGGGTCTCGGCTGTCGGTTCGGCGCCCAACTGGCGAGAAAGCACGTCGGTACACCGCCGATATTGACGGCGCACGGCATCCAGATCGCCTAGCGCGGCGTGGCAGTGCATCAGGCAACGGTGTCCTCCTTCGTGGGAGGCATCCATCGACACCAGCCGTTGTGCGAAGGACATGGCGTCGGGGTAATTGCCACCCCGGCTGAGACGCTCCGCCAGGGTGTGCAGCACACGCAAAGCTTGTTGCGTGAGCGCATCGCGGCGGAGGAAGAGCCAATCCTCGAAGGCCGGAGAATCGTACACTTCTATGCCTTCCAGAAACAAGCCCCGATACAACTCCGCGGCTCGGCGTAAGGCATCCAGCGGCTTCCCTTCCCGGGTCGCCAGGGACATAAACTCGATTGCGTCTACCCAGACGTCCGGCGGGAGCCGAAAGGCGACGCTACTCTTTTTGAGCAGAAGGCAATCGTCACCCCAATCGCCAAGCGCCTCGTGTATCGAGTGGAGGGATTGACGCAAACTCATCCGCGCTTGTTCTTCTGGGCTCTCTCCCCACAGCAGTCCAGCCAGCTTTTCCCGGCTGTGGGCGGTGTTTGGTTCAAGGACCAGGTACGCCAAAAGCGCGAGTGTTTTGGCAGAGCGCAAACGGGTCGAGTGGCCCGCAATGCGGAGCGAGGGCGGGCCAAGGAGATAGAATTCAACGGGCATCATCAGAACACCTCCGTCGATAGCGTCGTCCAATGAAAGCGCAACGTTCAAAAGCTATTCAGACCTGATGCGATGGTAAAAAGTCGATGGGGATGGAAAAATTATTGAAAAAGAGGAAAATTTTCCAAAAATTTCAAAAAAATGTGTGAAAGTGGAGATTCGTCACGCTGTTGTCACGAACGGGGAATATAATTATGCGCGAAAAAAAGTCCTTCACCATTTCCGAGTCGGGGATGAATCGCAAAGACAAAAATCGCCGAACGGATTCGGATCCGACGCCGACATTGGGATGGACTGAGATTAGACCTCACGACTTGTGCGAATTCTTGCGGTCGTCGGTGATTCTATCTGGGTTCGGTGCGATGAACCCACTTAGTAAGTCGGGCGACGAAGCCCATTGCTGATGGATTACCATGAAACTCGCACAAGTCATTATACCTCATTTTTTTACCAATAACAACTCTTTCAAAACAGGAGGAAACAACCATGAAACGAATGATGTTTCTCAAAACAAGGGGCGGGATTTCTCCATCTCAATTGGCTTGGCTGGTGCTTGTCGCTCTGGGATTTTGCGCGGTGACCAACATGGCGTCAGCGGCATTGCTGGATGGCGTCATCTCTGCCTGGACGTTTAACGACGGCACCGGAAACGATCTCTTTAACCGGAACAACGGGAAATTCATGGACGGTGCGTATGTCATGGATGCCCCAACCGCCAATAAGATAAGTGGACACCTCATGATGGATGCGGACAAGAATGCCTACTGCGAGGCTCCTCACGGCCCCTCAATGGATGCCATGAAGGATGCTTTTACCGTTGCTGCCTGGGCTTTCATCGGTAAAAGTGGAGACCACGCGGCCATTGTTTACAAGGGAGCAGCAATCGGATGGGGGCCCAACTACCTATTCCGTATTGCCACCACCAATGACTCGAGCCTGACGTGGGGGGCTTGTAATCAGAGCACAGAAGGGTGGTTTGAGACCGCGGATGTGTACAAGGCCGGAGAGTGGTTTCACGTCGCGCTGACCGCTGACGGTAAGAACGTCACGGCTTATGTGAACGGCGAAATCGTCAAAGCGACGAACGGAGATGCGACAGGCGGCGCAACCCGCAATCCCAAGCCGATTCCAGGTCCTTACCTGACCTTCCCAGACCAGCCGATTCGGATGGCTATTGGCATCGGTCGTGGCGGAGACTTGAACAACAAGGATTACCTTCGATCCGCAATGATTGACGAGGTAGTCATGTTCCGCCGCGCCCTCTCGCAGTCTGAAATTAAGGAACTGATGAACCTCGACATTTCAACGGCGGTTGGAACCACTGCTGTCACGCCCAAGAGCAAACTGGCGGTGACCTGGGGTTCACTGAAGCACAATCCTTAACCCCTGGTGCTTCATTTCGTAAGTCCGTATAGGGTCTCTGTAGTCGAGCGATTCATCGGCCGTTTTAACACTCCATGAATGGCGCGACTACAAAACCTCGTCGAATTTAACGGAAATGAAGCGGTTTATAACACTGATGCACTTTAATTGATATACCTCTCCACGAAATAATTTACGAGTTCGTAGTGACGACTTCAGTCGTTTATAGCGCCGAAGAAGCGACTCAAGTCGCCACTACAAATACTGGAAGAAATTCTGTGGAGAGGTATACAAGGAGGATTTGACTATGAAACGAAAGATGTTTGGAAAATTAGCCAGTTTGATGTGTATTGCGTTTTTGGGGGCTTTGCCTTCAATATGCTTTGCCGAAGAGGGAAAATGGACAAAGAAAACCGACATGCCCACCCCAAGGTTCTTCTTATCTGTCAGTGCGGTCAATGGCAAGATTTATGCCATCGGCGGCTCGATCGCTCTGCGGAGGAAACTCTCGATTGTCGAAGAATACGATCCAAGAACAAATACTTGGACCAGGAAGGCCGATATGCCGACAGCAAGAGTGGGGCTGGCCACCTGTGTGGTGAACGGGAAGATTTATGCCATCGGCGGCTGGAACGGCAGTTTTCTAGCCACTGTCGAAGCGTATGACCCGGCGGCGGACACCTGGGAAAAAAAGAAACCCATGCCTTTCGCAAGAGAGGGACTCGCCGCCGTTGCGGTGAACGGAAAGGTCTATGTCATGGGAGGCTGGTCTAATGCGATGCAGCCAGAAGTGGCGGTGTATGACTCGGTGACAGACACCTGGGAACAGAAAGCGAATGGGCCCATGACATTCGCGGATGCCGGGTTTGCTGAAGTGAATGGGAAGATTTATATCGTTGGAGGAGGTTTTGTGTCTTTAACCACATGGGAGTACGACCCAGTGACAGACAAGTGGACAAAGAGAGCCGATATGCCCACCCCAAGACATTTGCTCTCTGCCAGTGTCCTCGGCGATAAGCTCTACGCCATTGGAGGCAATGAGGCTTGGGAGGGAGCACGACCGAGTGCGGTCGTGGAGGTATATCATCCCGCAACCAACACCTGGATCAAGGGAGCAAAAATGCCGACCGCAAGAGGGAGCCTCTCGACGGCTGTGGTGAAGGGGAAGATTTATGCCATCGGGGGACAAACGGGCATACCGTGGGACCCTGATGGACCTATCGGGACTGTGTACCCAACCGTAGAGGAATATACCCCGGCGGATTGGAGTCTCGCCGTTTCGCCGCGAGGCAAGCTGGCGACGACCTGGGGGGAGGTCAAGCGGGGCCAGTAAAAACCCTGTTGGAGACAAGGTGAGTAGTTACCACCAAACCATACCATATAGGAGGTGACAAACCATGCGAAATCTTTTCCTGGCGATTTTTCTTGTCGGCTTCATTCTCCTGCGGATTGGGGTAGATTATGCGTCCCTACCCCAAGAGGCGAGCGGAGACTTTCAAGTGGTGAGCGTCAACGTGACATCCGTGCAGGAGGTGGGGAACACCTGCATCATCGAGCTCGATGCCACGTTTAACTTCCAAGGAACCTTTGAAGGTGCCTTCGACGCCCACTTCAGGATTGTGCATCATGGCCCGTGCTCCGAGCCGGCCCCGGAAACCTTTGAGGCGCAAGGCACCTACGAAGGGACCGTGGAGGACATCTCAGGCACCTTCGATTTCAATTTCCAGGGCAGCATCGACGCTGAAGGGAATGCGGAAGGCCAACTCGTCATTCAGCAGGGGACTTCGGGGCTGGCTCACCTGCGCGGGATGCTCACCTTGACGGGCATAGCGGGCATAGGTGGCAGCTATGACGGGGAGATTCACTTTGACCCCTAACAACAGGGGTGTGAACGCCTTCTTGTGGCCGATGTTTTCTATATGGTATTATAGATGTTCAGAAAATGAGTTGGAAATTCAGACTTCCGAAGTCTTTGAGACTTCGGAAGTCTTCGACTCTGAATGTCTATAGAATGAGTGACATAAATAGTCTCATTTGGAACTCCAATCTTTCCTTCCTTTCTTCCTCCCCTTTCCTTCCCTCCTCCCTTTGTCCCTTATTAAGAAAACAATTGCACAAGTGTAACGCCAGATGGTAACCTTTTCGACAAAACAATGGAGGAGAATTGGTATGGCATTACAAGTGGCAGTGATTGGAATGCGTGGGATTGGCAACACCCATGCGGGCGTTTATCATCAGAGCGATCTCGCGGAATTGGTTGCCGTTTGCGATATGGTCAAAGAGCGGGCAGACGAAAACGAATCAGCGAATGGATAAATCAGAAACCGGGAATGCAAGATTCAGGATTCAGGATTCACTTGTATTTTGCATCTTGCATCTTGCATCTTGTATCTTGCATCTTGTATCCTGCATCTTTCCCGACGGAGGAACTCAATGGCAGAACCTAAAAAGATTGCAGCAATTTGTACAACTTACTATCCCCTTTCTCACGCGGATGTGATCGTGACGAAATATATGAAAGGATTTCCCACGAATGAGGGATTTCGCCAACCGCGCGTGGCGCTCGCCTCGATCTATTTAGACCAGCTCGACCCGCGGGACATCGGACGCGATCTCGCCCAAGCGCACAACGTGCCGCTCTATCAGAGCATTCGGCAGGCGTTGACGCTCGGTGGGAATCAGCTTGCCGTTGATGGCGTGCTGCTGATCGGCGAACACGGGGATTATCCGCACAATGAGTTCGGTCAACATATGTACCCGCGCTGTTATATGTTCGAGCAAATTTGCGGTGTGTTCGCATCAAGCGGCCGTTCCGTGCCCGTGTTCTGTGATAAGCATCTCTCATACAACTGGGCGGACGCGAAGTGGATGTTCGATCGGGCGCGGGAACTGAAGGTCCCTTTCATGGCAGGTTCATCGCTGCCGACCTGCTGGCGGAACCCCTATCTTGAGTATGACCTCGACGCGCCGTTAGAGGCGGCAATTGGGATTGGCTACGGAGGACTGGAGTCCTACGGCTTCCATGCGCTTGAGACGTTGCAGTGTATGGTCGAGCGGCGGGCAGGAGGGGAGTCTGGCGTCGTTGCCGTGCAATGCCTCGAAGGGGATGCGGTATGGAAGGCGGGGGATGAAGGGCTTTGGTCACGCGAATTGGCGGAAGCCGCCTGCGCCCCAATCGCCGAGAAGCCGGGGGGGCGCATGGAAGACCACTGTAAAAATCCTGCTCTCTTTCTCATTGAGCACAGCGATGGATTCAGGTCAGCCGTGCTGATGCTGAACGGCTATGTCAACCATTTCGCCTACGCGGGACAATCGAAGGGAGAAGGCCAAGGCACGGAATTTTATCTGCAAAATGGTGGGCCCTTTGCGCATTTTAGCTATCTGAGTTTGAATATTGAGGAGATGTTCCTCACCGGCGTTCCACAGTATCCCGCCGAGCGAACCCTGTTGACAACGGGCGTTCTGGATGTTGCCATGCACTCAAGACATCAGGGGCATATTCGGCTCGAAACGCCTTATATGGCAAATCTTGCGTACCGCTCTTACGAAAAACTGCCGATCCGACCCAGTGCCCCTCGGCCCGGTGGAGCGACATTGGACCCCTGGCCGCCGAATTAAAGGAGACAGCGGATTTCTCCCTCTCCCCGCCGTGGGAGAGGGCCGGGGTGAGGGAGTGATATTAAGCCAGATCGAATAACAAGAGTTCTGCCGAATCGTTCGCTTTGATTTCGAGGATTTCTTCTTCACTGACTGCCGCCCCGTCCCCCGCTTGCAGGGAGAGTCCATTCAGCTTCGCCGCGCCACCGGGCACCTGCACCCAGGCATAGCGATTTGGCTTTAGGCGATGCGTGACTTGCTCGCCGGGAGCTAACACCGTCGCGTACAGTTCAACATCCTGATGCACCGTGACAGAGCCATCGCGTCCATCCGGAGAGGCAATCAGGCGCAGTTGACCGCGCTTTTCCTCCGCTTTAAAGGCACGCTGTTCATAGCTGGGCTTGAGACCCTCCTGTTGCGGCAAAATCCAGATTTGCAAAAGGTGGACGCGCTCAGATTTAGAGGGGTTGTATTCGCTGTGTGTGATGCCCGTGCCAGCGCTCATACGCTGGATGTCCCCCGGTTTGATAATCGATCCATTTCCCATGCTGTCCTTATGCTCCAGCGCCCCTTCCAGAACATACGTGATGATCTCCATATCGCGATGCGGGTGCGTCCCAAAGCCCTTGCCGGGCTGCACCCGGTCTTCATTGATGACACGCAGGGCGCGAAACCCCGTATGTTTGGGGTCGTAATAGCCTGCGAAAGAAAATGAGTGATAGGTGTCCAGCCAGCCATAATTGGCATGGCCTCGCTCGTTGCCTGGTCTTCGCGTTATCATTTTGTACTCCTTCCTGTTTTGATGAGCTATATCTGCTCTGCCTGCTCCTGGTGCATCACGATGAAAGCTTTGAACTCTTCGTAGTCACGAAGCGACTGGAATAGGTTCACATCGAGTCATCCGGTATTCAAACCGTCCAGCAAAACTACATTACACTGGTTCCAAGAATAAACGCAATTTCCGCCAAAATAAAGTCCGAGAGCAATAAAATGCCCCAGCAGGGAGCTTTATAATCCAATCTCATGCTTTATCATTCCGTTCGATGTGTACTGGCATTTTGGTTCGGATTACTTCAAACCAGTCTCTTATTCGAGGTAAATCAAGAAGGGAATAGACTTCCCGTAACTGTAAATCTTCAGGAAGTTGATAAAAATGGTACGAGAATTGTATCCTACGAATCAAAGCCGGTAAATTCTCTTGAACAAGATTTTTGAGTGTGGAAATATTTGCAGGTAAGTTAGAAAACTCAATTGGACGATTTGTATAAACACGCCAACTGTCTACCTCTATGCTTATTCCTTCTTTGCGTAAAGCTATAGCCAAAAGTTCATTCGCCCAGGTTCCTGCAAAGGTATAATAGCAATAACGACCTTCAATCTGTTCAACCGGAATATAATCATTGAAATTGAACTCACGGAAACGTTGTCGGTATAGCCTCATTAAATTGTGCACGCTTTCATCCAGATGAACCGGCAAGTTTGGAAAGGTGACAGATTGAAGCAATACCAATGCTTTCCGTGCCACCTCTGGCGGCGTAGCTGCGCCTGCCGTTTCATAGATTATCAACCGAGGGTCATCTATCAATAACTGTGAAGTCCTCACTAAACTGCCAGTTACTTCGGTAACAAGGCGAGGCACACCAGCAAACAAAAATACTTGTCCGGGTTGGGTTTTGCCGCTGGGGACTTGTGATATAGGCACTTCCTCTTTGGTATCAATAACGGTGTCGTAAAATTTTGAGGGAATGTTACCCCATAATTGCAAGCTATTTTTTACCCCTTCCCACTTCTCTGTAGGATAGTATGCTTTCACCTGCGGACGAAAATTGAAAAAGCCTGCGGTTGATAAGACCGACAGAATGTTTTCTAAATCGGTTGGTGTCGCAAAAGGGTATACATTTGTTTCGGCTGTTTCAACCACCCTTTGTAAAACATCAACAATCACACTCTCATATTGATAAGCTAGGGAGAAAAATTGCTGGACATGGACACTGAATAACTCCGCATCAGGTTTAATTTCCAGTTCGGAGTCCAACATCGAAGCCACAAGGGCATAAAACATTATCAAGTCATGTTCCGCACCCAGTTTTGTGCCATCAATATGGTAATCTCGACAAAAACCATAAATGGTACAGGTGTTGGAACGCCGATTCCCACGCCCAACACGTTGAACAAAACTGCTGATTGACGCGGGTGCGCCATACATCATAACAGCATCCACATCACCAATATCAATACCTAACTCAAGGGTACTGGTGGCAATGCACAAAGCGCGGTGAGCGTTTTGAAAGCGACGTTCAACACTTTCTCGAAACTTTTTGTCCAGAGTTGAATAATGCAAAAAAGTTTCAATTTTAAGTTGGTCGTGTAATTTCCAGTACAACCAATCACATTCATTGCGTGAATTGGCGAACATCAATACTTTCTTATGGTCCTGCAAAATGGGGGAAATAAGAGCCGCAATAGCTTGGCCTCGTTGAAAGTCCCCTCCATTGGCGGCTGTGGCTAAATCGAGAGACACATTTAAGTCGCGTCCACCCGGTATTTGTACTATCTCAAATGGTTTATCGCTACCTTGAAACCACTTCGCCATTTTTTCGGGTTGAGCCACCGTAGCCGAAAGAAGAAGCCGTTGAAGGGGAGCTTTGGTGAGACATTTTAGCCTTTCCAGCAAAAGAATTAACTGATACCCCCGGTGCGTTTGATAAAATTGATGCACTTCATCAATGATGACAGTTCGTACTGTTCGTAACCGATCTCTATCATTTGAGTGTTTGGATCCAAGCATCACATCTAAAGATTCAGGCGTCGTTACCAAAATATTCGGTACAGTTTTACCGCGTAGTGTTTTTCGGTCTCCGTGACGGACGCCAACCCGCATTTGTAGTTTGCTAAGTGGAATTTCAATCCGGCGTTCAATATCATTCACTAAGGCGCGGGTGGGACAAATATATAAACAGTACAATTCACTCGGAACCGCAAGAGCCTGTTCGCAAGTTGGCGCAACCACGGCCTCCGTTTTGCCTGAACCGGTCGGGGAAATAAGAACAATATTGTGACTCGCCACAATGAGAGGTATGGCTTGTTCCTGGGCAGGGCGAAGTGCAGGGTATTGTCCAAAAAAAGCGTAGAAAGTTTTGGGTAACAAGTAGTTAAAGTCTGGCATGCTATTTTAGGTTAGCGGTTTTGTTCGGCAACTTCAAGCAGGTGAATAACTGACTTCACCAACTCGCGTTCATTTCTTGAACCAATTTGGGTAGACCAACTTTTACAAAGTTGCTCAAGGGTCTCATCGGTTACATAATCTTGAGCGTTCCAACTAAAAGCGCAACTATGGACAGCCCGAATCCGTTTTGCCAACTCAAAGGATTCTTGAACATCTAATGGTCTTATGTTTATTCTAGTTGGAAGCTGCCAATCTTCTGCGGGATTTTCGGTATTATATCCCAATATCGGACCATCTTGGATTGCCTGGTTAATAGTCCCCGGCGTAATAGCTAAGGCGATGAAAATATAGTCCAGCTTGAGTGCATCTCGCCAAACCATCGAGCCCGCTTCATCCTGCTTTCCAGCTTGAACGCCCCCTCTAAATAACGTGTCGAGGATACGATAGACTTTTGCCCGTGAACGAAAATTGGGGAGATTGTATGAGCTAAAAGTATTCTCAAGTTCATCTATCAAAATAGCTAAACCTGATGCTCCCCGCCTTCGATGCCGTTCTGCTAAGATTTTCAGACCGGCAATAAACTTACGGAGATAGTTGCTATAGTAAGGGCCATACCGGTTATATTCATCTGACCAGGGTTTCTTTTCACCATCCAAAATTTGCTCATAAATTCGATCAGGATTGTTAAAATATGCTTTTGCACCTACCTCTAATTTTTTGATTGTAAACCCTTGTTTTTTAGCCACTAACTCTATTAAACTCAATAGATGAGTCTTACCGATGCCATAGTCTCCCTCCAATAACATAGCATTGTAACCTCCATTGTGGGTAATTTTTAAGCCTTTTTTGACCTGGTCCAGATGATGCCGATAACCGACGCTTAAAAATTCAATCGCTTCAAAAGGTGGCGGCAGACCATCTCTAAGTCGATTGATTACGCTTCGGCAAATTTGCTTTCCAAATGGCAAAGGATTGCTATCATTCACGGGTTAATCCTCATACTGTTGACGATGCTTTTTTGCCCGCGCTTCTTCTGATATATCGTAGGCTCTTCTGATTACAGTCTCGTTATCAATGCTTGGCCCTTGCTCTGTCATATCGGCACGAATGACTACTGCTGTGGCGACAAGACGTGGCGTGGGGATATTAAATTTCTCGGCAATAATCTGATTAACTAATGCTTTTAATTCAGAGTCAGGGAGCGCTTGAGATGCATCCCAATTTAACGCCACTGAATGAATATCTCGGACTTTTGCTGCAATTTTGTAAAGATCATCTGTTTGCAGACGTGTCTGCTCCAGATCAATAATCGTGCCCCGATAGTCAACTTGACCGTGAGAAAAACTCTGAGTGGCTGTTGGGGCTATTTCTATACGTGTTCGCAAAGCATCATATTCCTTAAACCCTTTGTCTTGAGTAAACATCTCCGTAGGGGCTGCACAGTAAAATAGTGTGCCTTGCATGCCTCCATGACCATCTGTATTATCCATCAATTCACGAAGCACTTGATAGCAGTTTTGTCTAGTTCGGTCTCGCTCATATTGGATTCTATCTAACTCATCCACCAGAACCAATAATCCTTTGTGGCCAGTGAAACGCAGGAAAATTGACAAAGAGCGCATCAAATCACGGCTGTCACCGGCTCGCAAGTAGCGGTTAATGCCAAGTTCGGGCAATTTCACCGGTTCACCCAACAACCATTTGACAATCATATCATGATGTTGTGGGTCTTTTTCATGAAGATAGGCTTCAACCGCAGTGCGAAAATTTATATCAAGTCCAGTCACCGCTCTGAGCTTTTGTACTTCTAAGTCAGTGTGCTGCTCAGTTTTCTTTTGCCAGTCTTGCAAGAAGAATTCTAACCCACCCGATACTTGCGAACTTTGTAGATTTTTGACAATTCCTTTGTAAATTTCCTCAAGCTTATCAAGTTTGGTGTTTTCTGCACTGATATAACTGACGGCAAAGCCCCGTTTCAGAGCACGATGCCGGGCCATACCCATCAGGTGAGTTTTTCCGTCTCCATAGTTGCCCCGGATGAAACGCACCTTCGACTCGCCATCTTCGGCACTCTCAAAGTAGTAATCCATACCGCAATACCACCTGTCGCGCCCAACATTAAGATGATGGGTCGCATCTAATGGGGTTGTGCCACCTTTTAATTGATTGATAATCTCACGCGCTGTAGCATGGTTGATAGTTTGTATTGTTATCGTCACTTTGTTGTCTCCTTCTCAAAGCGTATTAACCCCAAGTAGCGCCCGTTATGGCTTTGGCGGTCGTAAACATATACAGCTTTCTTGGGGTCTCTAACAGGGGCTAAAACTAGCCTGTTACCTTTTTCATCACTTTCAGTGCCACTTTCAATCAAGCGGCTCAAGTCAGCAGCGAAGAGTTCAAGTGTATATTTTTTATCCTTTTCTCTTCGCCCCTGATAAATATCTCTAATAGATACAAATTCACCTACTGCCATTACCTTCTCATTACAAAGGGCAATGTAGAGGATTAACATTTTTTTAAGGAAAGCCAGAGGGTCAAAATCTCTTTGCCAGATTTGCTTATACGTTTTGGCAATAGCCTCTGTAACCAGTGTTATAGATAGATTGGGTATCTTTTTGCCATTAATCACAGCTTGATTTTTGGGGGGGTCCACCCTTATTTTAATCAGTCCATCTACTGTAAAACTATCGAATTCACCTTCTAAATGATGTCCGTGTTGATGACATGCGTCTTGTAATAGGGATTTATAGCGACGCATCATATCTTTGTAGCGTTCGGCTATTTTTCCTTCTAAAACTAAAAAATCCTCTTTGTGTTGAGGAAAAATGTCCAACCAACCGGTCAATTGATTAACATAAAATTTTTGTAACGCAGCATCAGAATTTTCAACAGTCTGCGATTTTTCCAAATTATTCCAGGCTATTTGCCACTTCTTGGTTTGTGCAAGCAGTTTATTGTTAGACTGTTTCATTACTTTAACTTTGTCAAGCATTGGTTACCCCCTGAATTTGATACGGCTATATGATACCCTCATAAGTTTTTAATTTCAAAATCGGCATTGCGGTTTCAGATATTAGGGAAATGAGAGGCATAACTTGTGCTTAGACGGGAAAAATTCCATCTAATCCTGTTGAACAAATTTCAAAAACCTGATACAATAAAATACAGCTATTTATATCACAACCACTCGCCTTGGTCAAGCCTAAAGTTGAAGTTGAAGGGTTGAGGGAAAGAGATTGTTGAGGTTTTTCAAGCCAAGAACTGGAATAAATTGAGGTGAAAGAATCAAAATGAAAATAACCGATGTCAAAGCAACTGTTCTGAAAACCCGCTCCATCATCGTTCAGGTCTACACGGATGAAGGCGTCACAGGAATCGGGGAATGTAGCCCGATGAACTCAAGCGTTATTGCCCACTTTGTGGACACCGCCCTCAAACCGCTGCTCCTCGGCGAAAATCCTTTAGGGAGCGATAAGCTGTGGAACAAGATGACTTTTCGGACGTATAAACTCGGTGTGCAAGGTGCACAGCCCGAATCGATTGCGGGGGTGGACATCGCCCTGTGGGACATTCTGGGCAAAGTGACTGGCTTGCCCATCCACACGTTGCTCGGCGGCTGCTACCGCGAAAAGGTACTCATGTACGCCAGCATCGGCGGCGGGGCGAGCCTGACGCCGGCGGAGATGGTGAAGCGCGTTGAGAGTGCGCTAAATCAAGGCTTTAAAGCGATCAAGATTCGGATGGATTGGGGCGCGTTACGACAGGATGCAGATGTAAAGAAAGATTTCGAGATGTTCAAAGCTGTCAAAGCGTTGACAGGTGACGACATCCCTCTCAGTTTTGACCCCAACAACGGCTATTCTGTCAGCACCGCGATTGCGCAGGGACGCAAATTTGAGGTGCTCGGCATCTACCATTACGAAGAGCCGGTCCCGCAGTACGACTACGCGGGGATTGCGGCGGTTGCGGATGCGTTAGATGTCCCCGTCTCCGCCGGCGAGCATGAGTACACCCGCTGGCAATTCCGTGACCTTATTGAACAGGCGAAGGTCGATATTATCCAACCCGATGTCGTCAAGTGCGGCGGTATCAGCGAGATGCACAAAATCGCCGTGCTTGGCTCGGTGTATAATAAGCATTTTGTCCCCCACCAAACCCAACCGACAATCGGGACGGCGGCGAACCTGCACGTCTGTGCTTCCCTGCCGACCGCCACTCGACCACAGGAGTATACGGGGCGCAATCCACAGTTGGATGAGATTTTCACAGAGCCGCTCGTCTTTGAAGATGGGTACATCGTCGTGCCGCAGAAACCGAGGTTGGGCATGGAGATTGATGAGGAGAAGATGAAGAAACTGGCAGTGGGTTGAGGCCAAAGGGATATAATTCAAGATTCAAGATGCCAGATTCAGGGGATTCAAGATGCCAGATTCAAGAGACAATGGTATCACGTCATCTTGGAATCGGATTCAGGATTCAGGATTCAAGATGCAGGAGAGACACTCATTCTGTGTTGTACCTGCGTAAGTCCTATAGAATGTTATGAAAGCATCCAACAAAAAGACGGTCAGATCTCACGGTTTCAAAGAATACGTTGAACGCCTGGGAACGGCTGAAGGCTGGAGAAGCGCGTATCCCATCTTAAATCGTGCGGGCATCGACGCGATTGAGGACGTTTTGGGGGGGCTCTCCCACCCCAATTGGCGGGTCAGGAAATGGTGCGCGGCTTTTATGGACCATTATGCAGACGATCGGTGTGTCGATGCCCTGGTTGTTGCATTAGATGACCCGATAGCAGATGTCCGCCGCCATGCGGTACATGGAATCGGTTGTCAACCCTGTAAAGCGTCACCACTAAAAATTGACGTGGTTGCGCTTCTCATAGAACGCGCCCTCAATGATTCAAGCATCCGAGTCCGCCGATCGGCTGTTCATCTGTTGGGCTGCCAACCGCCTGACAACCGCATTGTTAAAGCGATTGATACAATTCTTCAGAAAGATCAAGACGTCAAACTGCGCTCTAACGCAAAATGGGCGATTGAACAGCATGAAAAACAATCTAACATTGTGGATTGATGCGTAAAACGTAAATTGTATGAAGTCTCGTGTCTACGTTTCGATGTCTTATAATCCACAATGGATAAGTTGGTAGGTTGGGTTGAGGAACGAAACCCAAAGGAGAAGAATGTTAGTTTCACCTTCGTCAACCCTATTTACGCCACTTAGGAATATATTGAGTATTTTCAAAACCCGCTTTCGCCTAACCAAGCGTTGCAGTTGACAGCGGCAGTCTTGCAGTTTTTTGAGCGTCAATCTGCAAACGACGGTTTCTGGTCTGTCACTCGTTTCCCTCAAATTGCCTGCCGCAAATGAATTTGGGTCGTTAGGCAGCATTCGTGCTGCGAAAGGTAACCGATGCCAACCAAAGGTGTGTGCGTTGTCGTCTTTAGTGAAAATAAGCGGAAAGTATTGCTTCACAAGCGAAGGGATTTTCGCATCTGGACAGTGCCGGGGGGAGGTATCGAACCCGGCGAGACATGGGAAGCCGCAGCCGTTCGTGAGGCGTATGAAGAGACGGGCTATCACATCGTCATAGATCGTCTCGTTGGCGAATACTGGCGGCGACATAGAGGTGGCGGTCTGACATATGTAGGGTTAGGACATATCGTTAGTGGGGAACCGATTGAACATGGGGCAGAGACATTAGAGGTACGGTGGTTCCCCTGCGCAGTTTTACCCCCCCGATTGTCTCCTTTTGCACGCATCTACATTCAGGAGGCTTTGTCGGACGCACCTCATCCCATCAAGAAGACATTGTGTATTCCATTGCATCAAGACTTGCTGATACGCCTGCTGTTCTGGCTTCGTAATCTACGAAACCGCTTGCTACGGCGGGTTTGATGGTGGTTTTGTTCAACTTATTTATCAAGTTAGCTGGCTGAAACATTGACGGTATAAAGGTTTAGGGTGTTTTTTGTCCATCGCCTGAAACCCAGTATTGATAAGGCTCCCGTTATTTCCGATAAGGTTTAATATTGCGGTTTCAAAATTGGCGATTTTACGTCCACAATCTGCAAGCCACAATTATCAAGGAGAAATGGCTATGTCCGAAACCTATCGTGTCGGTCTCGTTGGGTGTGGCGGCATGGGACGCCATCACCTCAGCGTTCTCAAGAGTTTACCAGAGTTTGAAATTGCTGCCCTTTGTGATGTGGTCCCGGAATCCCTCAATCGATCGGGGGATGAATACGGCGTGGCGGCGCGATACACCGATTTTGAGCGGATGTACGATGAGGTGGATTTAGACCTCGTTACTGTCGCCACGCAGACGCGCGGGCATCGTGCGCCGACGGTTGCGGCGTTAAAGCGGGGCATCTCCGTCTTATGCGAAAAGCCGATTGCCATCGCTCCCGTCGAAGCGGATGAGATGGTCGCGGCTGCGGAAGCGTCCGGGGCGAAGTTCGCCATCCATCAACAGAACCATGTCAACCCCGGCATCCGCAAGGCGCAGGCGATGGTGAAAGCGGGCGTTATCGGCGAAGTCGTCCTGGTTCGCGGGCGAAATAAAGCTGGACGCAAAAGTGGAAATGAGTTCATGGAGATGGGCACCCATATTGCTGACATGATGCTCTGCTTCGGTGGGATTCCGCAGTGGTGCTCGGGGACGGTTTACACCGGGAATCGACTCGCCGGGCCGGAGGATATTATGGAGGCGAAAGAGATGTCCCCGCGCGATCGAGATTCCGGGCTGGTGATGGGGACGCGGGCGTTTGCCCATTACGGTTTCCACGGTGGCATCCTGGGCGAAATTCACTTTATCGACTACGCCAAAACGATGAACCTGAATTATGGTGTGGACGTTCTGGGAACGGGGGGACAGTTGGCGATGCGTGGGACGGGCGGATTGACGGAGAACCTCTGGCATCTGCCGCGTCCGATGGAAGGCACGCCCGCCCAGTTATCGGATTGGAAACTGGTAGACTTGACGGACATCGGCGTTGAGGAGCCGGTGGTCACGATGTATCGGCGAATGGTTCACGCCATCGAAACAGACACGCAACCGCCGAGCAGTGGCGAGGAGGGGCGTTGGGCTTTTGAGATGATGATGGCGATTTACCAATCCCACCGCGAAGGTGGACGCCGGGTTGAACTTCCACTCGCTGACCGCCGACACCCCTTGGTGCAGTGGCGTGAAGGGTGAGCAAAAATCTATGTATCCTTGTTTCACTTCACAATCTACTGCCTAACACTACAATGTCACGTTTCCTGTAGCCCAAGGTTTCGACAAGCTCAACCCGGCGGATTCTATCTTGGTTCATGGCAATCATCCGTTTCATTTTCCAACTTAGAAAGTTGGGCTACAAGCGTATCCTCACCCGAACGTGACATTGTAGAACTAATTAACCAATAGTAAATGTCGGCAGAAGTTCGTGGGGAAATAAATCCTTGAAAAGGTTCAAAACCTTTTCAAGGATAAGGTGCGTAATGGTTAAGCCGAATCAAATCACGGATCTGATCCAACCGTTTTGGCTTGACCATGTTACCCTCCTTGTGTATAATATAGCAATCCAAGTTGAGCGATTGGGGTGGAAGTATTATACCTACATCTCAAACAATTGGCGAGCTATATAAATAGCAGTCTAAGTACCTAAATTTTGTCTTAGATGGCTAATTAGGCGTATTTATCAGATTAGGCGTTCATATAGCCGTAATAAAAGACGGCTATTGGGACGTCTAATTATAAGTTAGGCGTGCGCTTTGGCAGATAATTATGTAATTTTGGTTTAATTCCAAAT
>CAZOAL010000093.1:0-27499 GCA_964577695.1 uncultured bacterium
TCAGACAGGTGGAAATCCACCTTAATGTGCTGTCCATTTTTTGGGGAGTATTATAGCCCACTCACTGTTGATGAATAACTTCTGTGGCAAATCGATTCCAACGATCCGAGTCTTTTCTGGTGGAAAGAAGGTGCTGTTTGTGTCTCCTGCATTTGTGTATCTGAAACGTGTGTAGTGGCTATTATTGGACAGGACAGGTTCGAGCTCCTGTAGACCTTCCGTGCTGTGCTTCATAAGAGAAGGGATTTCAATATCCAAAACAACCTCGTTAGCTTTAACTGAGCCGTTATTCTCAAGTGTAATCTTCCACGAGTTGATGTTTGTCGGCAATTCTGGGTAGGTTTTTTCCCGTTGAATTTTCACTTCCAGAAGGGGGACAGTGGTGGCTTCCGAAATTGATGCGTCATTTGCAGGCTGAATAACTGTTATTTTCCCCAATCTCTCATTGCCAATGGGGGTGGAGGATTTCTTGAGTTGAGACTTTTCAGCTTGCCGCCTAATTCCATCTACCAAACGAGTTACCGAGTCAAAGGATAGCTTGAAGTCCTCCCGAAAGTCGGCAAATAGAATGCCTTGTAAACTTTCTGGAATTTCACACGCTCTCAGGTAAACAGGAATGATTGGAACACCTGTTTGATGTGCCTGCTTTAACTCATATTGGCAATACTCCGATTTCAAGGAGTGGGGTGACAGTACAAACAAGAAGACATCACACCCCTTTTGAATAGTATCGTCCATCCAGTCTTTTATTGTGTCACCGGGCAACATCTCATACTCGTCGAGCAAAGCCGTGATGTCTTGATATTCTTCGAGTTTCTTTTTTAACTCACGGGCAAACTCATGTTCACCTTCAGCCCACCTATGGCTGATGAAAACTTTTGGCATGAGAAGATCTCCTCACCTTGCATAGCTAGGCAAGACATAGCTCACAGGCAAGCAATAGCCTCATGGAATCCGTTAATAAACTCCTTCAGTTCTTTAAGTTCATGGGAATCCCATGACAAAGGGAACTTGATTTCTTTCAATTTCTCATCGTCTGTGTTGAAAGAGAATTTCACGGTGTATTCTCCGGGCAAGTCGTTTTTTCCAAAGTGTTCAGGATTTCTGCCCATTCCATCATAGGGTTTGATTATTTCTTCGTATCCCTTGAGTAACCTTAGAGGGCAAAATCTGTATCCGAATAAGTCTGGACTGAGATGGAATATGAAAAATCTCTTACTGGTGACGACATAATAGTAGGAACTTTCACTCCCTTTATCTTTCCAAAACTTGGAATAGATTTCTTCATCTTTACCAATCGTTTTCTCAATCAACTTGCGAAGGACGATTTTGACTTCCAAAGATTCTTTCTCGATTTCTTTCAATAGATCTGCTCTTTTCATTTTACTAAGCCTCCAAAGCAAGTGCGGAGTATCATTCAATCCTTATCTTTTCCTCAATGATTCTTTTGATTTCACCCTGATCGATTTCAACTTCTCTTTTCTCAATAATCAGTTTTGTTTTTTCCTTTCCTTTGAGCTTACCGTACAACCAAGCTGCTATCATACTGGCCGGTATACTCAAAACCCAAGTTAAAACGAACTTAGCAATCTCAGGGAAATCAGCCCCTTTCCGAATCGGAATGCGGCTTCCATCATACCTCAGACTTACTCCCTCTAAAATCTGAACTTCCTCATGCCTAGAAGGGGTTGATTTTCCCAACAAATCAAAGATCAGCCCTTTGTCCAATGTCTGGATTTCTATCTCTATATTCATGACTATCATCTCCGTTAAAAGTCGAGTACCGACCAATTTCCGTTAAGCCTCCATCTCGTTTCTCATTCCTTCAGATTTGAGTCCTTTACCTTGTCCAATCCTCCACACGTAATCCACCCGTTGAAAATCACTATCCGCAGTCACCAGAATCGCATCTAATGCCAATGCCGTAACAGCTAAACGAGAATCCATATCCTCGCAGATTTTGAAAATAGGGGTTTTAATATCAGGTATTATATTCATGACTTACGCATTTGTCAAGTAGCTTCTGGGCATGTTGAAAATTCCCCCTCACCCCCCCGATAGACCGGGGGCCCTCTCCCCATACTCCCCTCTCCTTTTCTCCCATTTTCACGTTTTCTGCTTTTTCACGTTTTACGCCTTACGCCTCACCTTCCCATCTGCAGTTTCTGCGACTTCGCCTTTGCTTCTTCTGCTTCAGGAATCATCCCTTTGCGCTGATAGCACACGGACAGGCTGGTGTAAGCCAGGTTGTCGTTCGGATTAATATCAATCGCTTTTTTAATGGCTTCGATTGCTTCGTCGTACTTGTGCAACCGTTCGTAGGCATGTCCGAGCCCGATATACCCATCGGCATAATCGGGATACTGTTTAATCAGTTCATTGAATGCGGCAACCGCTTCGTCGAGCGCGTTGTTTCCAAAATGCGTTAATGCGACATCGTAAAGTTCCTCTTTTGTTGGCATGTTCTCCCTCTCTTTTTGTGATTCGTTTAAGTCTGGTCATAATTCAGAGCCAGTACATCTTGCTCCCCTTCATCCGTCCATTTGCAGATTTGCTCATTTGCACATTTCTATAGCTTGCCCTGACTTTTGAGAACACGAAAGTATTCGATGGTGTGCCTTAAACCTTCTTCTAAAGAGACGCGCGGCTCCCAACCCAGGAGCGCACGCGCCCGCGTAATATCAGGGCAGCGAATCTTAGGGTCATCTTTGGGAAGCGTCTTAAAAACGATTTCGCTGGATGCCCCTGTCAGCTCCCGAATCGTCTTCGCTAATTCCAACATGGTCATTTCATTATTCGGATTCCCAATGTTGACTGGTTCATGGAGGTTGGACATCAGCAACCGATAAATTCCTTCAATCTCATCACTCACATAGCAGAAACTCCGTGTCTGACTGCCATCACCATAAACCGTGAGCGGTTCGTTGTTCAGGGCTTGGGAAATAAAGTTTGGAATTGCCCGGCCATCCTTTGGCTGCATTCTTGGTCCATAAGTATTAAAAATCCGCAACAAGCGGACATCAAGTCCGTGATGCCGATGATACGCCATGGTGATGGCTTCTGCGAACCGCTTCGACTCGTCATAAACACTCCGTGGCCCAATCGGATTCACGTTCCCCCAATATGCTTCATTCTGAGGCGCAATCAATGGGTCCCCATAGACCTCGGAAGTCGATGCCATCATAAAGATCGCCGATTTTTCCTTTGCCAGCTCTAACAGATGATACGTCCCCACTGCTCCAACTTTGAGGGTCTGGATAGGCAGGCGTAGATAGTCGGGGGGGCTTGCGGGGCTGGCAAAATTTAAGATGTAATCCAAATGGCATGACAGCCGGAGGGGCTCGGTAATATCGTGCTGAATATAGGTAAAACGCGCTCTACCGATCAGATGCGCCATATTGCTCTTTGCCCCTGTGACGAGATTATCGACACAGATAACATCGAACCCCTCTTCCCAGAAGCGATCGCACAGATGAGAACCCAGAAAACCCGCTCCACCTGCTATTAAAATCGTTGGCATTTTATTCCTCCACTGCTGTCTCAATTTTACAAAGTGTGCGACTTAGTCAGTGGTATTTTAGCAGAATCGCGGATGAAAGTCAACGCCATTTCTAATTTGGTTTGACTGTCTGCCTCATGATTGGTATAATTAAAAGTATTCAAAAAACAAGACTCATTTATGACTGCGAGAATCCGGAGTATGCGAAATCAGATAGGGGTGTGTGCTGCCCTTTTTAGCCTCATCATCTGCTGCGGTTGCGGAAAATCGAATCCGACTGCAATGCTTGAAACCAACAAAGGAAAAATTGTCATCGAACTTTACCCCGATGCCGCCCCCAAAACGGTAGAAAATTTTGCCACCCTCATCCAGCAAGGGTTTTATGATGGACTTACTTTCCATCGATATGACCCCGGATTTGTGATTCAAGGTGGCGACCCAAAAGGCGATGGGACCGGAGGACCGCCATGGACCATCCCCGGCGAATTTCAAGACCCTCAACTTCGCGCCAAAATGCCCAAACATGAAAGAGGCGTTATTGCCATGGCACGCACATTCGACCCCAATTCTGCGGGGAGTCAGTTTTACATCTGCCTCAATCCCGACCCGAATCGCTATAGTCACCTCGAAGGGAAGTACACTACCTTCGGACGGGTCATCGAAGGGTTGGATGTTGTGGACCAGATACGTGTTGGAGATAAGATAAACAAGGCCACATTGAAGAATTACCATCTTGAGAAATAATGCGTGATGCGTGAAACGTGAAACGTAAAGAGTCATTCTTATAGCTAACTTTCAATATTAAAGTTTGTCTTTTGAATCGACTCGATGGATGGGAAGATTGGAAGAATGGAGGAAAGGGAAGAAAGGGAAGGAATGCGTTTCTTCCATCCTTCCTTTCCTTCCATTCCTTCCCGAAAAATGTAAAGTTTATTCTTCAAAGTTAGTTAGGGATTCTTCCTAACGTATTACGCATTACGCATTACTCGTTACGTAGCCGATTCGCATGCGATATTAATGAATCCCATCCACCAGATTAAACTCAAACCTGAAAAAGAAAGACGCATCCGCGAAGGGCACCCTTGGATTTTTAGAGGGGATATTGCGGAATATATCGGCGCGTTTGCGCCCGGGGATATTGTCGAAGTGATAGATTCAGCAGGGGAATTTCTTGCCAAAGGCTACATCAATCCACGCTCCAAAATCACTGTGCGAATTCTCTCTCGTCAACGCGACGAAAAAATTGACCAATCGTTCTTTGTCCGCACCCTGCAAACCGCAAAAGCTCTCCGAACACGGTTAGCCGGCGGTTCATCGGTCTACCGTGCCTTTTTTGCAGAGTCCGACGGAATCCCCGGACTCATTGTTGATCGCTACGATGAATACCTTGTCCTTCAATTGCTCACGCTGGGTGTGGACATCCGTCGTGATGAAATTTTAGCTACCTTGATCGATTTGTATCGTCCCAAGGGAATTTTTGAAACGAGCAATGTGAGGGGGCGTGAACCCGAAGGGCTTGAACCTCGCAATGAGGTTGTTTATGGCGAAGTTCCCCCCGTGGTTGAGATTCAACTGGACAGCATTCGATTCCTAGTGGATATAATAAAGGGACAGAAAACAGGCTTCTTCTTAGACCAGCGCGACAACCGTCGCCGCTTCTCAGCATACATTCGTCCCGGAGATCGCGTTCTCGACTGTTTTTGTTATACAGGTAGTTTTGCCCTCTACGCTACGATGAGCGGGGCTGAGGTCAGGGCGATTGATTCCTCCAAACGCGCCATTGAAATTTCCGAGGAAACCGCCCGGTTGAATGGCGTCGAATCCCACTGCCGGTTTGAAGTTGGGGAAGCATTCGACCGGCTGAATCATAGCGTAGAGTCAGGGGAGGCGTTTGATGTCGTGAATTTGGACCCGCCCGCCTTTGCGAAAGAGCGCTCCAACGTTCAGTACGCCCTGCGCGGTTATCGTGCCATTAACCATCTGGCAATCCGCCTGATCGCCCCCGGTGGGTTTTTGATGAGCAATTCCTGTTCGCAACTTATTGAGGAGTCGGATTTCCTCAACGTCCTCCAATCCGCCGCGCACGACGCCGGGCGGACAATCAAATTCCTCGAAATAAGGGGGCAAGCGTGGGATCACCCGATTGCGGGGTTTTTCCCTGAAAGTCGATACCTCAAATGTGTTATCGCGCAGATTGTATGATTCGCGTAACGTGAGGCGTGATGCGTGAAACGTAAAACGTGAAAGCGAGGAAATGGCATGAGGACTTCAGGTTATATACCTTCCCCTCAAGATTTGCCAGCCTTTCCGGGGTTGAAATCCGCTCGACCTAAAACTCCCGTACAAGGGGGCCGCAAACTGCGAAAGCGATGGAAAAATCAAGAAGGAACTATTTATGAATGGGATAGCAGACATGGTACCATTGAAAAATATGATAAAAGAGGAAGGCATTTAGGCGAATTTAATCCTAACACCGGTGAACAGATTAAACCCGCCGATAGGAGCAGGAGGGTCGAACCGTAATGAAGGAGGGAAAAGGTGATGAAATCCGATAAGCATGTGATACGGGTTCTCGTCAAGTATCCAAAAGATGGGGATTTTCCGTTAAGTGAGTTTGAATTAGAAGGTGTAGAACTTCAGAAGTTACAACTCTTGTTCCAAGAATCTCCTGATGAGCCGATGTACGATTGTTATCAGGTTTCCAAAGGTCAAGCGAAGGATCTTCAGAAATATGTCAACGAGAAAATTGATTTAGCGTTTTACGATTATTTTCTTGAATGTTATTCAAAAGATTACTATGGATAAAGCCAAAACCCTAGGCTTGCATTACGATAAAGAAGGGGATGTCTTATATATTTATTTTGATAAACCTTTTGAAGCCGTATGCGTAGAAGAAGAAGAGGAACTGCTTATCAGAGTTGACCCGGAGACCTCGGAGGTGATTGGATACACGATTATCGATTTTCTCGCCCGATTTGATAAATTGGCCCAACACGCCATCCAATTGCCACTCGTTATTAACCCCGCAACCCTTGATCTCAAGCAGGGCGCAACGCAGGCACTTGAACGGTTGTATGAACAAGCCGCCGAATGAGAGCGCAAGCGTGTAATCACTCGATTGCCGGTTTTTTCTCTGAAAGTTGATATCTCACATGCGTCATCGCACAATTATAATTTTAACCCGATGGGGCGGGTAAATCAACGGCTGTATTGGCAAATGTGTAAACAACGAAGGAGAAAGATGAAACCCCTTCTCATTCTTTGCATCATTTTGACCGGGCTTTTGCCATCCATCTGTGCAGCACCACAAAGCACTGAAGCGCGATTGGCCCGTATCGAATTTTAAAAATAAACCACTCATTTCCTGAACGAGGTGAAGATGATGAGAACAACGGACTTCAATCCTTCATTGGACGAAAAGCATTTCCTCATTGTTTTTCCTGACGATGCTGAAGGCGGAAAAGCACTTGACTTGTTGGTGAAAGATGGCAAGGTCTACGGTGTCCTCTATGGTGATGAACCTTGCACTGTCGCCAGCGAAAGCCAACTCAAGAAATTGACAGCTACTGGTATCAAATGGTCATACGCGGTGAGAGGGAAAACTGATGGCGGCAACACGAAAGCAGCCGCTTACACCGTCCGCTGACTGTAGACGGCGATGGCCACGCCGTATCGCTATATCGTTATGAATGCCGAAAAGAAACGTCTTGAAGAAACTCGCCAACAAAAATCGCCCTGGAAGAAATGGGGGCCATATCTCACCGAACGCCAATGGGGGACAGTGCGTGAAGATTATAGCCCATACGGCACGGCGTGGGAATACGTTTCCCACGACGCCGCACGCAGCAAAGCCTATCGGTGGGGGGAGGAAGGAATCGCTGGCATTTGTGATGAAAAACAAACCCTCTGTTTTTCGATAGCCCTATGGAACGGTAACGACCCCATATTGAAGGAGCGGCTATTTGGCTTGACCGGCAACGAGGGCAACCACGGCGAAGATGTGAAGGAGTATTACTACTATCTGGATAGCACGCCGACCCATTCGTACATGAAAATGCTGTATAAATATCCGCAAGCGGAATTTCCCTATGCACGGCTGGCCGAAGAAAATCGCCGCCGTCGGAAAACAGAACCGGAATTTGAATTAATCGATACAGGAATCTTCGATGAAAATCGTTACTTCGATGTGTTTGTCGAGTACGCCAAAGCCGCCCCGGAAGATTTATTGATTCGTATCACCGTGTACAACCGGGGGCCAGAGACAAGGACGCTCAACATACTGCCGCAAACATGGTTTCGTAACACCTGGTCGTGGGGCGGGAATGACGACAAGCCTAAAATGTTATCGATCTCCCAAGACGTTATTGAACTCAAACACGAAGACGCGGGAGTCCGCTGGCTCTATTGCGAGGGTGCCCCGGAGCTACTGTTTTGTGACAACGAGACCAACGTCCAACGCTTGTATGGCATCACTCAAGCGCAGAGCCTGCCCCGCTCCATCGGGGGCTATTTCAAAGATGGTATCAACGATTATATTGTGCATGATGCAAAGGATGCGGTGAACCTGGCACAGACGGGCACCAAGGCTGCCGCAAATTACAAACGCACCATTTCCGCTGGAGAATCAGTGACCCTTCGTCTGCGCTTGAGCGATAGACTGTTGGCAGATGCGTTCGTTGGCGGTTCGGCAGGAGCCTCACCCTCCCAGTTTGACGAAATCTTTGCGACGCGCATCAAGGAAGCCGACGAATTTTACGCTGAACTCCAGGCACAAATCGCAGACGAGGATGCCAAAAACGTCCAGCGTCAAGCATTCGCGGGGATGCTGTGGTCAAAGCAATTTTATTACTACGATATACCGCAGTGGTTGAATGGCGACCCCGGTCAACCGCCGCCACCACCGGAACGCCTCCATGGGCGTAATAGGGAGTGGTTCCATCTCAACAACGCAGACATCATCTCCATGCCGGATAAGTGGGAGTATCCGTGGTATGCGGCGTGGGATATGGCGTTTCATTGCATCCCCCTGGCGATGATCGATCCGGATTTCGCCAAGGAGCAACTGGTACTGTTGACGCGCGAGTGGTATATGCACCCAAACGGGCAACTGCCGGCTTACGAATGGAATTTCAGCGACGTCAACCCCCCGGTGCATGCGTGGGCAGTGTGGCGCGTTTACAAAATCGATCGCCGAATGCACAACGACCAGGGCGATCTGGCTTTTCTCGAACGAGTCTTTCATAAACTCTTGCTCAATTTTACTTGGTGGGTCAATCGCAAAGACGCAGAAGACAACAACATTTTTCAGGGCGGTTTCCTCGGCTTAGATAACATCGGTGTGTTTGATCGCAGCGCTGAGTTGCCCACCGGTGGCTACATCGAGCAATCAGACGGCACCAGTTGGATGGCGATGTATTGCCTTAACCTCATGCGAATCGCCCTGGAATTGGCGTTGGCGAACCCGGTGTATGAGGACGTGGCGACCAAATTTTTCGAGCATTTTCTCTATATCGCCGGGGCGATGGCGAACATCGGCGGCAAAGGCATCAACTTGTGGGATACAGAAGATGAGTTCTTTTACGACACGCTGCACTGCCCAAGTGGTGAGCACATCCCTTTGAAATTGCGCTCTATGGTGGGACTCATTCCGTTGTTCGCAGTGGAAACGCTTGAGCCAGACCTGTTGGAGCGCGTGCCAGAATTTAAGCGCCGCCTCGAATGGTTCCTCAACTATCGCCCGGACCTGGCGAGTCTGGTTTCGCGATGGTACGAGCCGGGGCTCGGCGAACGCCGGCTCCTCTCGTTGCTGCGCGGTCATCGCATGAAAAGGCTGCTCAAGCGCATGTTGGATGAAACCGAATTTCTCTCTGATTACGGGGTGCGGGCGTTGTCGCGCCGCTACAAAGACAACCCCTACATCTTTCACGCCAATAGCAACGCCTTTACCGTGACCTATCAGCCGGGGGAATCCGATTCCGGCATGTTTGGTGGCAATTCAAATTGGCGAGGGCCAATCTGGTTCCCAGTGAATTTTCTCATCATTGAGTCCCTACAGAAATTTCACCACTATTACGGCGACGACTTCAAGATTGAATGCCCGACAGGGTCGGGGAACTTCGTCACGATCAACGACGTTGCCGATGAACTATCGCGTCGCTTAACGCGCATTTTTCTTCGGGATGAAAATGAGAGAAGGCCGGTGTTTGGAGATACCGATAAACTTCAAACCGACCCTCATTTTCGGGATTACATTTTGTTCTACGAATATTTGCACGGGGACAATGGAAGGGGGGTGGGTGCCTCACATCAGACCGGCTGGACCGGGCTGGTGGCAAAGTTGATACAGCCGCGGCGGACAGGGTAGAAATGTGCAAATGAGCAAATGTGCAAATGGACTACGGTTTTGATTCGTCTGACACAGTGCGGTCCGGCAACGGTTTATATCAACCAAGATGAGAGCTATGTCGTCCAAAATACTATTACCGGAGACATTGTGCAAGTATCAAACCGCAATGACCTCCCCTTTCCCCTTGCTTGCGGGGGGCAGGGGAGACAGTGAAGTGCAACATGCTGTCCGAAAATGAAATCATAGCGAATTTCCGTCAAAATGGAATTTTTCAAGGTGGAGAACTTTATTTGGAAACCCCAGCCGCCCTGAAGTTTTTGACGAACTGTGAAGAAAACGATTTGGCAGTGATAGGGGTTGAGGGCTTCCAATATCACTGTGGAAAAGTGAAACCTTTATTGGATCAGATTGCTGACTATTCCTCTGCGAAAGCCTCTCGCTGGGAAGAATTTAGATATGTATGCAACACATCCTGCAAAGCCTTCATCTTCGGTTTGCCTCAAGAAGAGGGGCTGGTTGTTAATTTCACCGTATTGTCACAGGAAGAATGGCGGGTGCAAGTATGCAAATCGGCAAATGGGCATTCCGTCGGCTAGAACATGGATTTATAGAATTTCACGGATTTCATGTCCCCAACCGAGGATTGTTAGCCGTGAAATTCTACCCCACCCGTGTTCTATAACGCAATACACGCAACACATTACACGCAACACCAAGTCGCAGGTGAAAACCTGCTTATATTTCATCCTTAAAATTCAGAAAGGATTTAGCCACTTATGGAAGAATGGAAACGTCTGGTTCGGGATACCATTAACACCCCCGAAAAACTTGCTGCGATATTCGATGTCGATGTCGAAGAGATGCGGCGCATCCACAAAGAGTTTCCTATCCGTATCAACCCTTACTACTTAAGCCTGATTGAAAAGCCAGGCGATCCCATCTGGAAGCAAGTGGTTCCAGATATCAAGGAAATTATTAGTACGGGTGTCGAAGACCCACTCGGTGAGGAGGCTGATAGCCCCGTACCCAATTTAACGCATCGTTATCCTGACCGAGTCCTCTTTTATGTCAACTACATGTGCCCAATCTACTGCCGATTTTGCACCCGAAAACGCAAAGTTGGGGACCCGTACTCCATTCCGGATGACGGTATCGAAAGGGGCTTACAATACCTTCGGGAGCACGCCGAGGTCCGTGATGTGATTATCTCCGGCGGCGATCCGCTCATGTTGAGCGACCGCAAGATTGATTATATCGTGAGCGGCATCCGCGCGATTGAACACATTGAGATTATTCGGATTGGCAGTCGCGTCCCTGTCACCCTCCCACAGCGCATTACGCCGGAGTTGTGTGCCATCCTCAAGAAGAATCACCCCTTCTACATTAACACCCACTTTAACCACCCGCGCGAGATTACGCCGGAAACAACGAAGGCGTGTGGCATGCTGGCCGATGCCGGTATACCGCTCGGGAATCAGTGCGTGCTTCTCAGAGGCGTCAACGATGACCCACAGGTCATGGTCGAGCTGATGAAAAAGCTCCTCAAAATCCGCGTGAAGCCGTACTATATCTATCAAGCCGATCTCGTTTATGGGACAGATCATTTCCGCACGTCTGTCAAGAAGGGGCTTGAGATTGTCGCGGCGTTACGTGGACACATCTCTGGGCTTGGCGTGCCGCATTACGTGATCGATGCCCCCGGCGGTGGCGGCAAAATCGCGCTGATTCCCGATCCGATCGTGTCGTTCGATGATGACGAAATCAAGCTGAGAAATTACGAGGGCAACGTTTATAGTTACCCAAGTACGCCCTTCTACGACGAAGATTGGTAGAGGCGTGATGCGTAAAACGTGAAACGTGAAAAGAAAGAAGGGAAGGAAAGGAAGGATGGAAGGATAGGGGAGGTTCCATTCTTCCATCCTTCCAATCTTCCATCCAGGTTCTTCCATTACGTTTTACGTTTTACGTTTCACGCATCATTCACTATGGATAAGATCATTCTCAAAGGGATTCGGTTTCACGGCTATCACGGTGTTGCAGAATCCGAACGTCAGATTGGGCAGAAATATGAAATTGATGCGGAGTTGAGGTGTGCTCTCTCTGCCGCTGGACAGACCGACGATCTGGTCCACACCATTGATTATGCCCAGGTCGTTAATCTCATCATTGGAATCGGCACGCAGCAATCCTTTCAGCTAATCGAGGCGTTGGCTGAAAGAATTGCGACAGAAATTTTAGAGCGGTTTCCAGTTCATGAAGTCCGAATTATCGTCAAAAAACTATCACCGCCTATCGAACAGATACTCACTTATGCAGGCGTGGAGATTCATCGAAAACGTGTGAAATAAGGAAAGGAAGGAAAGAAAAAATGGAAGGAAAGAAAAAAGAAAGGAAAGGAAGAACAGGAAGGATGGAAGAATGGAAGGATAAAAGCGTGGTCTGCCAACCTTCCAACTTTCCAGTCTTCCAATCTTCCATTACGTTTCACGTTTCACGCAATACGCGATACGCATCACGTTTTGCATTTCCCTGTATTTTTCTGATACTCTTTTTAACCGTGGTCATCTGTTGTTCTGGCCAACCCGCCGGCCGGCGGACCGACTTGTCTCAAGAACTCCATCCGGGCGTTCATATCTACCGATACGATTGGGAGGCGGAGCAGTGTGCCCTCTATGTCGCCGAAATGGATCGCAATCACCAGAAACTACATTTTGAAGCCGCAATCGCCGCCGATCAGATTCTCGGGAAAGAGTCCGTGCAATCGATGGCGGATCGGCGCTCCCAACGGGCGGATCGGCGCGTGTTAGTGGCAATCAACGGTGGGTTTGGTGTCCTCGGCGACATGCGGGGTTATAGTGGGGTGCTGGAAAACCTGCACATTCAAGATGGGGAATTAATGACGCAACCGGTCACGGGGGATTCCTGTTTCGGAGTGACGAATAAAGGTGATTTTTTAATAGGCCCTGTTCAGATGCAAGGCAAAGTCACGATAGCGGATAAGGTTATCCCCATCCAGTGTATCAATCAGCGACGTGAAGATGGGTGCGAATCCATCCTGTATACCCCTCGTATGGGTGGCTCGACACATACGAGCGATCGCGGATACGAGATTATTTTCAAGGGGCTCAAGTTGCCGATCACGGGAGGATATCAGAGCGAGTTTGTGGTGGATGGATTTGGGACGGATGGCAACAATCTTGTTCCGCATGATGGCGTTGTGCTCTCCTTTCGCTCGCCGATCGATCAAACCTTCGCCTCTCAATTAAGCAAGGGACAGCGGGGGAAGATTGAGATTTCATTTGAGCCGGCAGTCTGGAACAGTGTGGTCCAAGCTATCGGTGGACAGATGCGACTGGTCAAAAATGGAAAGGTTGTTGAAGTGCTTGAGCAGATGCACCGCGCCGAAAAGGGGCATACCCCCGGTCAGCGGTCCCCGTCGTTGCCGTTGAGTCATGAACCGCGAACTGTACTTGGCTATAACGATCAGAAGCTAATTCTGATTGTGGCTGATGGGCGGCAGCCGGGCTATAGCATGGGCATATCCTTGTATGAACTTGCGAACATCATGATTGAACTTGGCGTGACGGAAGCCATTAATCTGGATGGGGGGGGCTCAAGCACCTTTGTCGTTGATGGGGAAGTCGTCAACCGTCCTTCGGGGCATCAAGAACGCGATGTCCTCAACGCCGTGTTTATCACCGTCGATAAAGGTTTCTGAAGAAGCCCCTGTCAGTGCCCATCTTTTGCGTCTGCTAACTTGACGTAGGGATAGACCTCTTGTAGAACGTGCGGCTCGCTCGTTCCAACAAGCGAGCCGCATGTTCCGCCGGATTGAGCCTGTCGCTTGTACTGAGTTTATCGAAGTGAAATCTACAACTGAATCTTGGGTTGAATTTACCAAAGTCAAACTAACTCCGCTTCTTGATTCCCGATGCAAGGGCCTGGCTGACTTCCTCTCGATATGGGCCGGACAGCCCAAAAGCCATGACCGTTTGGATTAAATTCTGCGGTATCCCGATGTCGTAGCGGTTGCCCTGCATGAGATAGCCGTACATCCCCTCCTGGCGCATAACCCCTCCCATCGCATCGCGGAGCTGAATTTCCCCTTTGGTGCGAATCCCATGCTTGTCATTGTAATCAAGGACATCAAACAGGAGAGGCGTCAGGAGATCGATGCCAAAATTGCAGAGGTACATATCAGCCGGGGTGCCTTCAACGCGCAGATGTTTTCGAGCGAAGTCAACATCAGGCTTCTCAGCAGTGAGATCCAACTGAAAGAGATTGGGTTGATGGGGCACCCGAGCCCCCCGAACAATTCCGCTGATATGCAACTGGCTTTCGTGGCACATTTCAATGCTTGTCACTGATTTGCCGACTTGCTCGTAGACGTCCACTAACTGTCTAGCACACGGCGTGTCTGTTTTTGAAATGTAGAGATGATCGCCCAGGAACACAAGGAACGGCTCCTGTCCAACGAAATCTTTTCCGCAGTAGACCGCATGACCGTACCCCTCCTGGGATTCCTGCACTGCGAGATAAAGCCGCCGCCTGATTTCCGCAACCTTGTCGGCTTGCGTTGCGAGCTCTGGCTTACGGCGGATAGCATCAACGACATCCCCGGAGAAGTACGTTTCAATCGGTTCCCGTTGCTCCGGCTGAATCACCAGGCAGATCTCTTCGACACCAGCGGCTAACGCCTCCTCAATGATAATCTGGATTGCTGGTTTAGCGATGCCGTCGCGATCGACAACCGGAAAGAGCGCCTTTGGGATAGCTTTTGTTGCAGGGAATAGGCGCGTGCCGTATCCTGCGATTGGGATAATTGCTTTTCGGATGGGTTTCATAATATCATGGGAATTCACTTGCCAAAATGGGAAAAATGCCATAAACTATCAACTTGATAAGACGTTATAGTGTCTGTTTCAAGAAGTAAGATAGTAACCAAACTTCCGAAGTCTTTGAGACTTCGGAAGTTTATCAAACTTACTTTAGAATGCAAATTCGTATCCGAGATGATAACCGATTTCGGATTTTTTGGCAAGGAATTTCTGTATGAATTGCGAAGGAGTTTTTTTATGATCGTAGATACCCATGTCCATGTCTGGGAGATTGCGCCGCCCAAATATCCGGTGGGGCCGACCGCCCCCAACTGGAATTCCTATCCCGACGAGCCGGGCACCGCTGACGAACTTCTGGCAGAGATGGACGCACACAGCGTGGACTGGACGGTGCTCGTGCAGACCAGTTGGTCCACCTGGGATAACGGCTACATCGCCGATTCCGTCGCCCGCTTTCCAGACCGCTTCGCCGGTCACGGCTTAATCAATCCCCAGGACGCAAACAATGCAGAACAGGCGCGCTACTGGGTGAAGGAGCGCGGTCTGGTGGGGTTCCGTTTTCACCCGATATATTACCCCGGCGAAAAAATCCTGCTGACCCGGGAGAACGAGCCCTTATGGGAAGAACTTTCCGCCCTGGACGCGATTATCCAGTTCCACCTGCGGGCGGAGTTCGCTGACCAGGTAGCGGCGATCGCGCAGCGGTATCCGCGTATGAAGTTAATCTTGGACCACATGGGCTACCCGCAAGTTGAGGCAGGCGAGGCAGCCTTTCAACCGATCATCTCTCTGGCTCGGTACGACAATGTGTTCCTGAAGCTGTCGGATGTCGCGGGCCGCTCCAGGGAGGGTTTCCCATATTCAGACGTGCACCCGTTCATCCAGAAACTGCTACGCGCGTTCGGGGCAGAGCGGATGGTGTGGGGAACGGGGTATCCCGGCCACCACCGGCTCAAGCACAACTGGCCATCTCTGGAACAGGAACTACGCCTCATCCGGGACGGACTGCCCTTTCTGACAGACAACGAACGGGAACGCATCCTGGGCGGCACCGCGGCGGAGATCTGGGGTTTGAAGTAAGTAAAGTGAAACGTGAAACGTGAAACGTGAAAAAAGGCTTGTGGCAGCTACAATCCTCATGCCCTAAAGTAATCCAAACTTTTTTGGGGGGTACGTATCTTGACTTTGGTAGATTAACTTGTAGCCCAAGATTCTATCTTGGCTCTTAGTCAAAGGGCCAACTTAGAAAGTTGGGCTACAGGCGTATCCAATTTCAATTTACCAAAGTCAAGCTAAAGACAGTGGACAGTAGACGGTAGACAGTAGACGGTAGACGGTAAACTGTCCACTGCTGACTGTCTACTGCTGACTGTCTACATTTCTGTCAACACCCAAACGGAGGCGCGGCTTCTTCCCCGCTGTAAACGGCGAGGTTTCCGCCGCGAATTTTTTATGAACTTAAATCCAACAGAACAAGATATTGTCGTCAACGTAGATGAATTAAGAGAATTCGCCAGCCAACTGTATCAGAAAGCCGGCGTTCCCAAAGTCGATGCCGATGCTGTCTCTCAATTGCAGGTCGAAACGGATCTGCGCGGCATTCATTCGCACGGCACTCGCGCCCTGCCGGGCTACGTTCGAGGCATTCTGGCTGGAAATATCAACCCGACCCCGAATCTCACACTGACCCGTGAAGGGCCTGCGTTTGCCAGGGTTGATGGGGACCGCTCGCTAGGGCATGTCGCCGGCAAGTTCTCAATGGAACTCGCCATCGAAAAGGCGAAGGTTGCCGGTATTGGCGCAGTAGGCGCATACAGAACGAATCATTTCGGCGCAGCCTCCTCCTTGGCAATGCTGGCGCTGGAGCACGGGATGATCGGTTTCAGCACATCGACGAGCAGTCCCGGCGTTGCGCCCTATGGCGGCAAAACGCGGGTGGTCGGGAACAACCCGTTGTCTTATGCAATCCCCGCGAAAACCGAGCCACCGATTGTCCTGGATATGGCGTGCGGCGTTTCAGCGTGGGGGCGCGTCGGCACGATGCGGTTGTATGGACAGAAGCTCACCCCCGCCTGGGCATTAGATGCGGAGGGCAAAGAGACGAATGATCCGGGACTCGCCCATGTCCTGTTACCGATGGGCGGCACAAAGGGATACAGCCTTGCGTTAGCGGTGGATGCCCTGTCGGGGCCATTGGCGGGTATGCCAGCCACTGTCAATAAGAAAGGCGATATTCCGCTGGACAAACAGGGCTCCGGGCTTTTCTTTTACGCCATCAACATTGAGAGCTTTGTCCCGCTTGATGAATTCACGGAGGAGATAGACCAAGAGATCCGTGTGCTTAGGTCAAGTCCACCCGCCGAGGGGGTTGAGCGGGTCTATTTCCCCGGTGAGTTGGAGTGGATGAAGCACGAAAAATGGAGTCAAGAGGGAATGCCGCTCCATCGTGACCACTTAAAGGGATTGGCGGACTTGGCGAAAGAACTCGGCGTCCCTGTGTTTTGGTAATTTCCGAGAAACGCTAACAGGAGAAAACAAAATGCGATTGAAACGAAAACTCGCGTATATGGCGTTCGGTGGCCTTTTCGCATGGATGGGGCTGTTATTGCTGAATCCTGTGAGTCGGACATCAGCACAGTCCGACGAAGGGAAGTTAGTTTTCACAATCCGAAAGCCCATGCACAATCGCGATGGCTTCAGGGCGATGACCAACCAATTGGAGAGAGGCAGGGGAACAGCAAAATGGTGGGAGTTTTATCAATATGACATCTGCACCATGAATCCCGACGGCACGGATTTCCATCAACTGACTCATGACGGGCTTTCTCGTCGTCCGCGCTGGTCGCCGGATGGCTTATGGATGGCTTATCTCTCCGGCGTCGATCAGGCGGAGTCATTGTATGTGATGAAGGAAAATGGCGAGGAAAAGCACGAGCTCGTCAAAAATCAATTCCGCATCCACGAATTTTGGTGGTCGCCCAAGGGGCATGCGCTCCTGGTTGCGCTCGAGTTTGACCGCCCCACCAATCCAATGGAAAACTGGAGCGTGACAATCGATGGCGAATCCAGAAAACGGCGCCACATGAGCAAATGGGCAGAAGGGTGGTATCATTGGGATGTGGAAGGTGAGGAGGTCAAAGAGCCCAGAAATCGACTGCTTGAAGCCCTTCCCGACAACGTAAGCTGGCCCAAATGGTCGCCGGATCGCAAATATATTGCATTTGTAGCGGATGGGGTTCTCGCACTTGCGGGTGTGGATGTCACAAGTGCTACTGGTTCCTGGTTTCTTCAGCAGAATGAACCACCGTGCCAAAAGATTGAGGAATGGTCGCACGATGGCAAACGCATCCTGTTTTACGTGGCGGACGAAATCTGTGTCGCAACCGTCGATAAAGGACAATTCAAAGCGTTTGTCAATCTGAGCCTGTTCAAAGGGCGCGATGCAACGTGGAATCCCGATAGCAGCCGAATCGCTTTTGTGGGGCGCGATCAGGGCGGCCGGCGAACCAGCGAAATCTACATCATGGATGCTTACAGCGGTGAAATGAAACAGATTACCCACACCAATTCTGATTGTTTCGACCTGCATTGGAGATAGGAGGATATGAACACCTTATACCGATTTAGGCTTGGAATTTCCCATCCGGGGTCAGGAAGAAAAGGAAGGATGGAAGGAAAGGAAGGATCAGCACTTCCTTCCCGTTTATTGTGGATGGGAAAAAGCAACCCTAAATTAGTATGAGTGGTTCATTTTTAAAATTCGGCTAGGGTTTGGTTCGCGGCCAACCTTCCGAAGGTTTGAAACCTTCGGAAGGATCTGCCCCGAGTAAGTAGAGACGTAAGATCTTACGTCTCTACGTTGGAAACTGTATCAGCAAATAATGATGACCAAGTCTTGATTCGCTACGAAGGAGGGAAAACTATGAGCAAACCCAAAATTTTATATCTGCCCACATCAGGGCATACCCATAATGTTTTTAAGCCTGACGTTTTTGCACGGCTTCAGGACCAATTCGATGTCACCTTGAACGGAACAGGGTCAAACTACAAGAGCGACCAGGTCGCTGAAATGATTGCCGGGTTCGATGGAGTTGTGACAGGCTGGGGAACGCCGCCAATCACTGAAAAGGTCATGCAGCATGCGGATAGCCTCCGCATCATCGCGCACTCGGCGGGCTCTGTGAAAGGGGGCGTTGGAGCGGTTGTTGAAAAGTACATTGTGCCGCGCCAGATTTGCGTATTCAGCGCAAACGAATCCATTGCGTATAATGTCGCCGAATCCACCATCGGCATGCTCATCATGACCGCGCGCCGATGGGTTGACTTCATCGCCCATACGCGAGCGGGCGAGTGGAAACCGGACGAATTGCCCTCAAATGGACAGTTCCTGCGGGGGAGTGTCGTCGGGGTCGTCTCAGCGAGCAAAGTGGGGCGGGAGGTGATTCAGTTGTTGAAACCCTTCAATGTCACGCTGTTGGTCTACGACCCATACCTTTCGGATTGGGAGGCGGGGCATCTGGGCGTGGAGAAGGTCGGACTTAACGAGCTATTCGCCACATCCGACTTTGTGACCGTTCATGCGCCAAGCATCCCCGCAACGAACAAGCTGCTCGGTGCTGAACAACTGAAATTGCTTCGAGATGGGGCAACCCTGGTCAATACCTCGCGCGGCAGCGTGATTGACCACGATGCACTGCTGGCAGAGGCACGCACCGGGCGCATCCTCGTCACGCTGGATGTGACAATCCCAGAACCATTACCGGCGGATAGCCCATTTCGGCAGTTGCCGAATGTCTTCATCACGCCCCACATCTCTGGGGTGGGTTATTACGGCTACTTCAAAATCGGCGAGATGACACTCGCTGCCCTGGAGGATTTCTTCGCCGATAAACCGGTTCGTGGCGCGGTCAATTTCGGCCGGTTCGACCAACTGGCGTAATTGCCAGGAGAAATTGAATTTCTCAGAGGAACCCGGTTTCTTTAGGGTTGACGGATACTGTTTTGTATGTTAAAGTTATACAAACTTGAGGACGGGTTAAACCTTTTGAGGAGCACATCCGTATAATAAATCAAGTAATGGGTGGACGATCCACCGATTTTTATGCACCATCTGAAGTGGTTTTTGGGGAATACCCAACAAACCTTTTGGATCGTCGTAAACCCTGAGTGAAACAGATAACTACTATCAGTACTCCACATAAGCCGTTGGATTTGGCAATCCAACGGGAGTTTTTGCGGGGTACTGACTATCTTCAAGGAGGCATCTGAACATGAAAACAGGAATAAGCTTTCTCCTGATTCTTCTTTTAGCGATGAGCGTTGTGAGTCTTGGAATCATCGGTTGTGGAGGTGATGAGGAAGAAAAGAAAGAAACCGCTGCAAAACCGACAACGCCGGCTGACGATGAGGTTGCAAGTAAGCCAATTGATTTTGCGGCTGAGAAAGTGGCGATTCAAAAAGTGTGGAGTGATTTTGTCGTAGGTTTCAACACCTTCGATTTGAGGAAAGTTGAACCCCTGTGGGCCCAAAAGACGACGGATGAATTTCACTTCATCATTGGTGATAAAGAACAATCCGGATGGGAAGGTTGGGCAGGTATAAGCAAAGGGATGAAAGGCTTATGGGAAGGTATTGGAACAAAAGGGAGCCGCTGGTCCGGGTCAACGTTGAATACCTTTTATATTCGCCAGAATGAGGCAAGTGCGAAAGGCCCCAACGCTTATGCAAGCGGCCCCGGTATGACCTATGTCTATTTTACGAAAGTGAAAGACCAATGGCTAATCAGCCAGGTTGATAGCGTCTCTAACAATAATCTTGCGTTTCGCAAAACACCACTTATCCCTAAATATTTCGATGATGAAAAAGACAAAGCGCCGTAGCGAGACCGAAAAAGTGAGATGTTTCGCTGCAGCTACATCGTAAAATAAAGCCCTCCCTGAACCGTGTTCATACAATGTCCAGGGAGGGCTTTATTTTTGCACCAAATCGTGCAGATTGATGGGAAGTTTCTAAACGATTTTGGGCATAGAGAAGTCCTGCATTCAAGAAATTCAGTTAATACGGCTTATGGCATGCAAATTGCTCTAATTTTGACATAAGGTGAATAGGCTCTTGTGAAATCGTGCGAGATGTTGCAAGGGTCTTGTTGAGCCACTGATGAACGTTTTGTAAGAATAACGACTCTGGCTCATGAGAATAACTACTAAGTTTTGGAGGTAAAAAAATGAGTGCCAAGAGAACCTCAGGTGCCTTTACAACGTCGTTGATTATTCACGGCGTCGTCGCGTTTATTGTAAGCCTTGTTCTGGTAACACAAACGCAGCAGTTCAAAGATTTGGTCGGTGCTGAAGTGCTTCAAGCGAAGGAACCGCCCAAACCTCAAGTCCGTAAACCGGTTATTAAACCCCTCATCAAACCAACTGTTCCAACGGAAAGCACTGTTATTGTTGAACAGGTTTCAGTGCAACCGAGAGTAACGACCGCGGCGGTCGTTCGCACGAGCTCGGTTCAACCTCAAACAGTGCTCGAATTCTCAAATAAAGTGGTAAAGCTCGATGCACCTATCAATCCAAACGTTCCGAAAGTTGTCAACCCGAATGCACCGGTGCCTCAAGTGGTGACACATGCTGACTTGCCGGTTTCCGATGCTCCCGGCGCGTTAGCATTTTCCGCTCCAGTCGCCAGTGCCCCAGCAGCGGGCCCAGCGTTAGGTCTTGGTCGCGGAATCGCCGGTACCGTGCAGGTCAAAGTTGCTTTTGAGCGTCCTGCCGGACTTGCGATGGTTGAGCACGTCGGTGCCGCCAAAGATGCGTTGGGTGAAGTAGTTCAGAATGTGACGCTCGGTAATGTTGAAGTTCCCCCCCTGCCCCGCGGCGAACCCGGTGGGCGCGTGATCGGTAAGGGACGAGACATTCGTGGGGTGTTTCGATTCACTCGCGTTCGTCATAGCCTCTCTGACTGGTGGGCAGACGCATCTTCGCTCAACGCCCTTTCCAAATGGCTCAACGAACGAACGAAAATTAAATCTGACATGAACGTTGAAGGTGGCGCCGTCAAATTGACTGACGCCAACGTGATGAAGGCACCGATGCTCTTTATGACAGGGCATGACCCTTCACTGGTCCGTTCGCGGAACTTGCTCGGTCGTCAATACGGTGGTGGAAAACTGGATAGCAGACTTTCTGAAATTGAAGCGGCTTCCATGCGGAAATACCTGGTTGAAAAAGGCGGTTTCCTCGTCTTTGACGACTGCGGTGTGAACGCACCTGCCCAAGCGATGATCCGTTTGTTCCTCGCTCAGATGCGATATGTGATGCCGGAATATCAGATTGAACGGATTCCGAACGATCACGAAGTCTACAACAACTTCTATGAAATGGGTGGCCCCCCGGTGGGTTTCGATATTTTCTGGTGGGGGACGCATCCGCCCAAACGTAATTACCTTGAAGGCATCTCCGTTGGAGACAAACTTTCAGTCCTGATAGTCCGTCGTGACTATATGTGCGCTATGGAATCGGTTAGCTTGCCAACCCGTTCTGTTCACTACTCACCCGGCGTTTATCGTTTCATGACCAACGTTGTTGTCTATTCGTTGACGCATGGCTCGATTGCTGATTTCTCCGGCTATGTGCCAGACAATACCTTGGCAAAACAAGACCTGCCAACCAGTGCACCAGAAGCATCTAAAATCGGAGCTGTTGAATAGTGTTCAAATAATTCTAGCAAACCCTTACATCCATCTCGCATGAAAAGCAGCCATTAACATGGCTGCTTTTTTTGTTGGTAGTCAAGGATCGTTTCCTTCCGTTCTTCCTTTTCGCCTCCTGTTTCCCTCGCACTTCCATCCCCCCGTTCACCTTTCCACTTCTCCCCTGTAATCGGACAACCTCCATAATAAATTTTTGTGTTTGGTTTCTATATATCGTTTTTTTTGGCATTTATTGTTCAAATATTATTTATTTCTTGACAAATTATTAATGTTATGATATATTTTTCAAACTTATATCCGGTTACGACTTTTTCGGTTATGAAGCACAAGTGAGGCCCAGACTTCCGAAGTTTCAACACGCGAGCGAATTTGAGAGGAGGCGAACCCTTGACGGAGTTGAAAAAGCACAGGGCTTGTACTAAACTTCGGAAGTCTCAGTACACGAGCGAATCTGAGAGGACGCGAACCCTTGACGGAGTTGAAAAAGCAGAGGTCTTGTACTAAACTTCGGAAGTCTCAGTGAAAAACTCGTATCCGGTATGCATCCGAACCTGGAATGATTCAAAGGAGGAAGATGGCCTTGCGAAAGATATTGGAAAAATGTCCAACATGCGGTGGGGAACTGACAATAACAGGTTTACATTGCCGCTCTTGTCATACCAAGATCGAAAGTCAGTATTCAACCTGCCGCTTTTGCCGCTTATCCCAGGAGAGCCTGGATTTCATTGAGACTTTTGTAAAGAATCGAGGCAACATTAAAGAGATGGAACGCGAGTTGGGGCTCTCTTATCCCACAGTCCGAAGCCGCCTCAACGCTGTCATCGAAGAACTTGGCTATGAAGTTAAATCCGAACAACCGCCCTCAGAGGTCGCAGAAAAACGCCGTGAAATCCTCAAGCAACTTGATACGGGCGAGCTGTCCGCAACCGAAGCGGCTGAATTGATTAAGCAACTCAAAAAGCAGCAGGCAACTGGTTTTTAAGGAGGCGATACTGATGAACGAAGAAAGAATGCTCATTCTCAAAATGGTGTCGGAGGGAAAGATTACACCGGAGGAAGCGGCCTCGCTGTTGCGTACCCTCGAAGAAATTGACGAGCCGATACCAGAACCGTCACAACAATCAACAACCGGAAATTGGCAAGAAAACGTGTTCGATGTATTAAAATCTGGGGCTGAGACGCTCAAGAAGCAAGCCCTAACGATTAAAGCCGATGCCTTGAAGAACCGGGGTAAATTTTTTAGAGAACAGAAACATCTCTTAAAACAGACGCTCGGACAGGCAAAGCGTGACATCGGTCAAGCAAGCAAAGAGTTTAAGCGAATCGTGATTGAGACTGAAGAAGCCGATGAACCAGAACCGCAAGCGGACAGCAGTCGCTTTCAGCATGGGTTCAAAGAACCCAGACAAGAAAAAAGGATTGAAACGGCTGAAAGGGTCAATCTGAAGATAGAACACCAGCACGGGGATATTGAAGTGGTGTCATGGACAGAGAACGCTGTGCTTGTGGAATATCAGAAGACCGTTTGGGCGGAAAACGAAGAGATGGCTCGTGAGATCGCTTCGGGGATTCATATCCAAATTGAGTCTGACGATGCCCCTGTGAATGGAGAGACGCTTGTATCAATCAAGACTATCTACCCTGAAGAGCGAAACCTGTGGCAAGGGGCTCGACATGCGCGAGTCGATTATCGGTTGCAAGTGCCGCATCAAACAAGTCTGCGAGTCAACAATCGGCACGGTCAGGCGTCAGTACGAGATTTGCACGGTACAGTCACGATAGAACACCAGCATGGTAACGTTTCTATACACGGGATTGATGGAGACCTTGATCTGAATGTTCACCATGGAAACGCTGATGCAGACGCAATTCAAGGGAATGTCCTTCTCAAAGGGGCGCACGGACAAGCACACCTAAGTCGGGTTCAAGGTTCTGTGGAGAGCGATCGCGCCCATGGAAACCAACAACTTCATGAGATTCAAGGCGACGTCATGCTGACGCATCGGCACGGAAATCTTGAAGCGGATGGGATTCGTGGGAAAATTCGGCTTGATAAGCATTACGGTCGCATCGAACTGCGGGGCGTATGCGATACGTTCCACATTGACGCCCATCATGCGACGCTTCTCATCCGTGTGGAGTCAGCTTTGAATGGAGACTGTGTTATCAAAGGGCACCACACGCCCGTGGATCTGACGGCTCCGGCAGGGACATTCGCATCAATTCAAGCATCAACGCATCATGGGACAATCGTCTCGGAGTTTGAAGGGACGCTCATCAAGGATAGACATGACCAGCAGTTTATCGCAACATCTCACGAAAGTGGGGCGAACCTTCAGGTCGAGGCACATCACGGAAATATCGCCCTCCGTCGTCACGCGGAGGAAATGGAAGGAGAAGGCAATGAATGAAGAGAGACGAGAGATTTTGAGGATGCTCTCAGAAGGAAAGCTCACCATTGAAGAAGCAGAAATGCTTTTGGATGCGCTAGGAGATACCGCCGAAAGGCAGAAAGAATCGACAGGTCAACGAGATTATCAAAGTAAATGTCGCGGTCCGTTTTTTGGCGATTTTGATTTCAAATTTGGTGATTTCGCCAAAACCTTTGATCATTTCGGTGAAACCTTCAGTTGTGGTTTTGGAGAGGCATTTGGCGACTTCTTCTCCAAGAAAGGGTCGTCGAGAGTTTAAAATCGAGGGCAAGAAACCGAGTTTTTCAGAAAAACTCGGTTTCTCATTCCAGACTTCCGAAGTCTCTCAGACTTCGGAAGTCTAGGGAGGAATACCAGTCAACTACCCCGCCGTAAACGGCGAGGCAAGGCACATGCACTCGCTCATCAACGGTCTTACGGGCTTCTCGGCTCTTTCTCTCCCGTCCCCCTGTCCACGGGGGGACCAGAGGGGGGGAGAGCGTTTCGGGGCTGTTTGCTACCAGCGTCCCTCCCCGAAGGGTCGAAGCAACCCTATGCCTAAAATTTTAACACAGAACGTAAATTTTGTCAACACCCAAAATGGAGGCGCGGCTTCCTCCTCGCCATGAATGGCGAGGTTTCCACCGCGAAGATTTCTATGAGTGAAGAGAGACTCGCAATTCTCAGAATGCTTTCAGAGGGAAAAATCAGCGTAGAGGAGGCAGAGATGCTGCTACGTGCGGTCAGCGATACATCCGCTGAACGCACACAAGCCCGCACGACAGAGCGAAAGTCGAAAGAGGTGACGGAGCTATTTCAGGAGATTGGGCAGGAGATCAGTAAGGCGGTTGCATCGGTCCAACGCTCCGAGGTCGGCAAAATTGTCAGCGAGGTTGTCGATGAGGTGAAGGGCTCGATTTTCAGTGCGATGGGCGCAACCGGTGGAACGGACGAAGAACAGACCATAACCGAACCACTGGATTGGACGCTTGATGCAGCCGGTGTCTCAAAGATCGATGCACAAACCAGCAATGGGGACATCTCGCTCGACGGTTCAGGTCAAGGTCAGGTGACGGTTTACGCCTGGAAAAAGGTCCGCGCCCGTAACCAATCGGAGGCAGAGGCCTTCGCTCGACAGGTTCAGGTCCATGTTGAACGGGACGGAGACGCCATCCGGATTTACAAGGAACACCCCAAGCCCCCAGATGGCATCAACGTTTCTGTCCGTTATGAGATTCAAAGTCCGAGGGCAATTGATGTCGCTCTCCGCACCGCTAACGGCGCGATTCGAGCCCGTGGGGTGGACGGCGCAGTTGACGCCGTGACCTCCAACGGCAGGATTGAGCTCCATGAAGTGACAGGGCGCGTTGAAGTCCGCACTTCCAATGGCAAGATCGAAGCCACAGTGGGGCTGTTAAGAGACGAGGGGGTATTTTCAACTTCTAACGGGGCCATTGATGTGAAGATTGGTAGCGGCATTGTCCCTGTGACTGCGACGACCTCTAACGGCCCTATTGATTTTTCGCTCCCCGCCGATTTTTCTGGACAACTCGATGCCAAAACCAGTAATGGGCGCGTGCATTCTGATTTTCCAATCCCCGTCACGGAGCAATTAAAAAATAGCCTCGCCGGTCCAATCGGCGCAGGCGGAGAGGCAACGGTCAAACTGCGGTCATCGAATGGAAGTATCCATCTGAGAGCGCAAAGTCAGATTTCAGAAACTTCTTGACACGCTTTGTGAGTGAGAGCAGGAAACCCGCACGGATGGAAGGGTGGAAGATTGGAAGGCATCCTGCCCCTCCTTCCATTCTTCCACCCTTCCAAAGTGTCAACTCATTTTCTGGGAAATTTGAAACATGCCGTGTATTTTATCAAAAAAGCACCGGTATTCGCTACCGGTGCTTTTTTGTTTCCGCTAAAAGTTATTTACCGGCATGTTTCAGAAACTTAAAACCTGCTGAATTCGGTATCTGCATCTGTGCATTCTTAGCTTGAGGTGAGGCTCTTTATCGCCTCTGCTTCAGACTCAAAACGTTCAAGCACCGTGATCAACCTTGCCATCACGAGCAGATTGCGAATGCCTGTGCTGACATTGATGACGCCAATGCGTCCACCCTTCCGTGCGACGGAGAGATGGGAGCCGATGAGTGTCCCAAGGCCTGAACTATCCACCATTGAGACACCGGAGAGATTGAAGAGGAACTTCGGAGCGCCAGAAGAGGCGGCAATTCGCTCATCAATGACCTTTTTCAGTTCGACGCTATCGCTGCCAATGATCTTCCCTTCGAGATCAAAAATGACAACGCCTTCTTTTTCACGGATGTTGACTTGCATGGGTTTGCCTCCTTGGAAATTGTGTTGTGTCAGAATATAGTCGTGCCGCGCGGCAGAAACATACGGGCGCTTTGTACTTCCAACAATCTGCCCAGACACTGATGCCGTGCAGCGGTAGAGGCAGGAAGTATTCCTGCCTTCCTCATCGACGGGCGACCACAGCGGTTGCCCGTATCGTGAGATGAGATGACCTGTATCGCAAGAAAAGCGAAGGACGATTCAAGTTCCCACCGATGAATCGGTGGACTATTATCATAAGTCCCTACGGGATATGGGGTTTGGAAGGTCATTATCCCATACGGATCAAGTTACTGATTGACGCATAAGTTACTAATAATAGCCAACTTGCTGGAAGCAGGCTTT
>CAZOAL010000094.1:0-27419 GCA_964577695.1 uncultured bacterium
TAGGATACCATCCTATCCCAAAAAAGTGCAAGGAATTTTTTGGAACTTACTTAACATCATCGACTGCCTGGAGCAATGAATAAGCTGTTTAAGAATTGTCAATACAAGGAGAAATTTTATGAAACACACGCTTTATTGTTTATGGTTGGGACTCGCCATACTATGGCTTGTCATACCGATAAATAGTTATGCTGGGCAAATCTTTGTGATTCAGGGTGTTGTGATAGGGACAGACGGACGCCCGGTGAATGAACTAGAGATCACTGTGACGAACGAGGCCAAAAATCTAACACTGATGGGCATCACAGGCGAAAATGGCACGGGGGCCTACTCCGTTGTCTTCTTAGAATTCTTCGGTAATGCCGCAGATGCTGGTGATAAGATTAAAGCCACTGTTAAACAAGAGGGGCAGGTCGTCGCAGAAACAATCTACACTCTGACCAACGCGGATATTGTTGCCTCATCAGCCGTTATCAATATTCAGTTGAAGGAGAAAGTGGCTGCACCAACGCTCACGAAAATAGAGCCAAACAATGGTGTGGTAACGGGCGGAACAACAGTTCAGTTCATTGGCGCAAATTTTCAAAACGGTGCGACGATTACGATTGGCGGCAATGCGGTAACGGAGGTGAAATTCATTTCATCAACAACGCTGACCGCCAAAACGCCAGCCGGGGATGCGGGGGTTGCTGATGTCGTCATCACCAATCCGGATGGGCAATCCGTCACACGCACTGGGGGATTCACCTACATCCTGCTTCCACCGTCTGTCACGAAACTCAATCCGACAAGCGGGCTTGTCACGGGGGGAATCCTTATCACGATTACCGGCGACAACTTCCAAAAGGGGGCAACCGTCCGCGTTGGTGAGAAAGACGCAACGAATATCACTTTCGTTTCGGCAACCGAATTGACCGCAATTGTCCCCCCTGGTAAAGCGGGAGAGGTGGACGTAACGGTCATCAATCCAGACGGACAAAAATCAACGCTGTCAGCCCTCTTCACGTATCGGCTGCCTGCACCGACGCTTACGAGCATCGCTCCTGATACTGACACAACGGCTGGTGGTGCACCAGTGAAGCTCATTGGCGTAAATTTCCAAGCAGGTGCATCGGTGAAGTTCGGGGGAAATGAGGCAATCAATGTCGTCGTTGTCTCGGCAACAGAAATTACCGCTAAGGTGCCACAAGGGAAGGCAGGCGTTGTAGACGTGACTGTCACCAATCCCGATGGTCAGTCGGCGGTGATTAAATTCACGTATAAGCGTCCCCAATTCCCCGCTTATGATGTCAACCAAGATGGGGTTGTCAATATCTTTGATCTCGTCCTAGTTGGAGGTCAGTTCGGACAGAGCGGTGCCGGTCTGTCGGGAGATGTCAATAGCGATGGGATTGTCAACATCTTTGACCTCGTTCTTGTCGGGGGGCACTTTGGTGAGACCACCGTTGCTGCTGCGCCCCCCATTCGCATCTCCAAGGGCATGGACGTTCGCGCGAATATGGGGGCACCCTCGAACGGTACGAGTCTACGTTTACGCGCCGCATTGACCGAGTTAGAAAATCTATCCGACACAACTCCGATGATGCGTTTCATCGCGCATCTGTTGCGTCAATGGCTGGTCGCCAACGGTGAGATTCCCACGGAGACCCAGCTTTTACCCAACTACCCCAATCCGTTCAACCCGGAGACATGGTTGCCGTATCAATTGGCAAAAGCCGCCGAGGTGCGGATTTCGATTTATAACATTATGGGCGAGCGAGTCAGGCAGATTGAAGTCGGGCATCAGGATGCAGGCATGTACCTCAGTCGTACTGAAGCGGCATACTGGGACGGGCGAAATGACGCCGGCGAATTTGTCACCAGTGGCGTCTATTTCTACGCACTCCAGGCGGGCACTTTCACCGCGACGCGAAAGATGATTATTTTGAAATAGGTGTTAGGTATTGGAGCGTGTCTGAGAAGTCCAACAAAACCACTTTTCAGACACACTCTTAGAAATGAACGAACACCTAACGGCTAACCATGGAGGAAACCAAATGGATCTTAAACTCAAAGACAAAGTTGTCATCGTCACCGGCGCGAGCCGAGGCATCGGGAAAGCGATTGCGCTCGGTTTCGCGGCGGAGGGCGCACGATTGAGCATCTGCGGCAGAACGCCGGAGACACTCGAAAGTGCCGCCAATGAAATCAAGGCGCTTAGGGCGGAGGTGTTTGCCAAGCCCACCGATGTCTCGAAAGGCGCGGATGTCGAAGCGTTTGTGCAGGAAACGCTGGACAGATACGAACGGATCGATGTGCTGGTCAACAACGTTGGCGGCAGTCGCTGGACGCCGACCCTCGATATCTCCGACCAGGAGTGGCACGACATCCTCGACCTGAATCTTGTCTCCGCCGCACGAATGAGCCGAGCCGTCATCCCAACGATGCAGAAGGGTGGGGGCGGCGTCATCATCATGATTTCTTCGATTTGGGGGAGAGAAAGCGGCGGGCATATCACTTACAATGCGTCGAAAGCGGCTGAAATTAGCATGGCGAAAGCACTGGCGCATGAGCTCGGAAAGGATAATATTCGCGTCAACACCGTCGCCCCCGGCTCCATCTTATTCCCCGGCGGGGGATGGGAGCGACGCCAAAAAGCCGACCCCGAAGGGATTGCCGATTTTGTCAAACGCGATATGCCACTCGGACGGTTCGGCAAGCCGGAGGAGATTGCCAACGTGGTCGTGTTCCTCGCCTCTGAACGCGCAAGCCTCGTGACCGGCGCGTGCATCAATGTCGATGGCTGTCAGTCGAAGTCGAATATTTAGGGGGGAAACAGAGAATAGTCAAGGTAAGGATTCCCAGAGAAACATGGCATCAGGTTTGGAAGTCGCTGCTTCAAGAGGGAGCAGTCACTCGTGTATCAAAAGATTATGTCTATCTTGTCTCTGATCGGCATGTCCAAATACTCAAAGACAAACAACTTCCGTTTGAGGTGATTGACTCCAGTGTTAGTCCTCGTGAAAAAATACGACATCTACTTGCCTTATCAATATCTTGACTTTGGTAGAACTAAATGAGGAGGACGATCCTTGTAGAGCCTGCCGCTGGCTGGTTCCTCGTAGAGCCTGCCGCTGGCTGGTTCGTTGAGGGTGAAACAAGCAAGCCGCATGTTCTACGAGTGCATCCGATTGGAATCGACCGCAGCCCCAATACGATTGTGAATTGAAAGAAGGAGAGAATCCCAATGGCTCTAATTACGAACGCGATGCCGGAACTGGAACGCAAACTGGAATTTATCCCCGTTGAGAACGACAATCCTTTGAGATTGACGGGGGAGCAGATTCGGCATTTTAACGAAAGAGGCTTTATCTTTCCGCTGGATGTGTTTTCGGAAGATGAAATCGCGGCTCACCGCGACTACTTCAGCCGTTTGATGGAGAAGGCGATGAAAGCCGGCTGGAACAGCTACTCCATCAATGGGTGGCAAGCCCGTTGCCCCGGTATTTATGACCTGGTCACAGAGCGCCGCATCCTGGATTATGTTCAGGACCTACTCGGAGAAAATCTAATCTGTTGGGCGACACACTATTTCTGCAAGATGCCGGGCGATACCAAGCAAGTGAGCTGGCACCAGGACGCCTCCTACTGGCCCCTGACTCCAAGCAAAACGGTAACGGTCTGGTTGGCAATTGATGACTCAGACATTGAAAACGGGGCGATGCAGTTCATCCCGGGGTCGCACCGGCACGGACAGATCACCTTTGAAAAAAGCGCGGCTGATGAGAATAATGTGTTGAGTCAGACCGTCCACGCGCCGGAGCGGTACGGGGGTGCACCGGTTTCCATTGAACTGAAAGCCGGAGAAATCTCCTTGCATTCAGACCTGCTGTTGCACGGTTCCGAGCCGAATCCCTCCAGCCGCCGCCGTTGCGGTTTGACGATACGCTTCGTGCCTCCTGAGGTCCGCGCCTACCGGGGCTGGAATCAAAGTTCCATTATCTGTCGCGGCACCGACCCCAGCGGACATTGGGCCCATACCCCCCGTCCATCTGAGGACATCCTCCCGGAAAAGACGTAAAAGATCTCTATTGCGTATTGCATAGAAGTACCCACGAAAACGGAACGGAAAAACTGGGAAGTTCTAAAATTGTGAATTGGGTGTAGTGAAAGCGTCATAGCAGATTTTCCCCGCAACAACGGTCAGCAGGTTTTGAGCGGATTCATCAAGAAGTTGCTCGACTACCGGTCTCCCATCGTTTGCAATCCCTACCGCAATCACATCCGCCTGCCACCCCTTTTCTAACCTTCCAACCCGATCCAAGCGGAGTCCCCTTGCTCCGTTGATGGTCAGGAGATCGATGAGCGTCTCAGGTGGGATGTGACCATGGGTTCGCGCCAGGAATCTCAACTCATCGTGCATGCTCAACGACCAATTGCTTGCCAGGCTGTCCGTCCCGATTGCGACATTCACCCCGGCTTTAATCAAACGCTCAATCGGGTGGTCGGTGTGATAGAAGTAGTGGTGACTTCGCGGGCAAAATACAACCGACGCCCCGCTTTCCGCAAGCATCCGGATATCCCCATCCGTGAGGTAGTTACAATGGGCGAACAGCGGCTGTACGGCTAACACGCCGAGATTTTTCATGTACTGCACGGGCGTGACGCCGGGGGGCGTCCACCCTTCCATCGGGATGTGCAGCGTATTCAACAACTCAGCAAACGCGCCGGTCCCTGACGCCAGAAATTCGATCTCCTCCCGCGTCTCCGATAGATGCGTGCACAGGTGTAAGCCGCGCGATTGGGCAATCTCAAGGCAATGGCGATAAAGCGTCGCCGCAGTGGAATAGGGCGCATGCGGTGACACGGCGGGGGTAAAGCGTGGGTCTCGCTCCGGTGCCGATTCCAAACGCCCATTGATTCGGCTGATGCCAAGTTGGGACCTTTCGGGTGAAAATCCCATCGTCTCGAAAAAGACCACTTTGCGGATAGGCGAATCCTTGAGCGGGAGTGCGAGGCTCCCGCCGAGCATCTGGGCAAAGCCGTGGATATCACCAACGGTTGTGGCCCCACCCGCGAGACTCATCTGGATGCCGTTTTGGATTGCCTGATCGACCCACGCCTTATCCTGCGGCTTACCGATCAATTGCAATAGCCAATCCGTAAATCGCGCGGTGCGTTCAACAAGGTCTCGGTGATTGGTTAATTCAAGGTGCGTGTGTGCGTTCACCAAACCGGGGAGGATGACCGCTTCCCCAAGGTCGTGGATGGGGGCTGTCGCGTGGCTTCGGAGCGTTGAATATCGCCCAACATCAACAATCTCCGAGCCGTGAATGGCAACCGCGCCATTTTCGATGATGACGCTACTGTTTGGCATGAGATATTTAGCGCGTAAGAGCATAATTAAAGGGACGCGTGGAAGGTTAGGGGACTTTGCGGAGGTAAGTTTTTGTATATAGAAACCGAGTTTTTTCAGAAAAACTCGGTTTCTTTTTGTGGTATAAGTATAACCTAAATCCCCGGCAATGCCAAGCATTTCTCAGGAGACCATCACAAATTTTGTTGACATGCAACGACTTGTGTGCTAAAGTAAATCTCCTAAAAAAAAGCAAACCTTGAAAGGGTTCAGGACCTTTTCAAGGATATAACGCTTGTTCTACCGAATTGGAGGTAACTATCAATGAAAATCAGAAACTGGTTACAATGTCCTTCAAGCCTCACACACGGTAATATCATCAAACGGGAGCTCTTCTCGAAGAAAGACCCGAATCACCCGGACAAAGAGGGGGCGATTTTGGTTCATATCGACAGCTTTTCGCGATGCTACCTTGAGCCGCGAATCGCATCAATTCCCACATCTTTCGCCGATCGGCAAGTAATCTTCTATATTGTCGATGGAGAAGGCGTCTTTGAGGCAGGCGACCTCAAACGAGAAGTCACTGAGGGAGATGGCATTATTGTTCCGCCGGGGCTCACGCATGTTCTGACGAATGAGGCGAATGCGCCGCTCGAATTTCTCCTGCTGGAGGAGGTCATCCCCGAAGGTGTTACGCCACCTCGCAAAGACGCGCTGATCAGAAATTACCGGGAGCGTCCCCTCGGTCAGGGGCATTGGACGCATCTCGTTCATCCCATCTTTGGGGGAGAGGATGGGCTGGTGAAACTTCACTCCGTTTTGATGGTGCGAATCGAAGCGATGCAGACGCCCGATACCCATGGACATGGACCGAACATGGACGAGATATGGTACATGCTGGAAGGCAACGGCATCCATGTTGTCAGTCGAGATGTCTATCGGCAACGGCCAGGGGATGCCGTCTCTGTCGCCCCATCAAATCCGGGACATACCCTCATCAACGATACCGATCAGCCGCTCAAGGTCTTTTACTTTGCCCATTATGAGAGGTGACATCAGGTATTAGGTGTTAGTTGTTAGGTGTTAGGTATTAGGTTTAGGCATTACACCTGATACCTAACACCCAGATGGAGAGTTGACACGTTGCAAGGGGGTTGCACCCCCGATGGGGAAAGGGGTACAACCCCTTCCCAACGGGTCAGAATTAATGTGACAAGGTACAACTGGATGGAGAAGTCATTATGGAAATGCAATCTAAGCCATCACTGGCTCAACGGTTGAAAACGCTGATCATCGGGGGTGCCCGTAGCCCCCATGATCACACGATTTTTCATAAACTTTCACTGATAGCTTTCTTTGCCTGGGTTGGGTTAGGAGCAGATGGACTTTCCTCTTCCTGCTACGGCCCTGAGGAAGCCTTTTTGGCATTAGGAGAGCATCACTACTTGAGCATCTTTATCGCTTTGGGGTCGGCGCTGACGATCTTTGTGATTAGTGCGAGTTACTCTCAAATCGTCGAGCTGTTCCCGACAGGTGGCGGTGGGTATCTCGTCGCCAGTAAACTGCTATCCCCCACTTTTGGAATGCTGTCGGGTTGCGCCCTCCTCATTGACTATGTGCTGACGATCACCATTTCAATTGCGAGCGGCGCGGACGCCCTTTTTAGCTTTCTTCCCGAAGGGTGGCATTTTTTCAACAAACTTGAGTTTGCGTTGGCTGGTGTCGTGATACTGACGTTATTGAACCTGAGAGGGATAAAAGAATCTGTAGTTCCCCTGTCTCCAATCTTCTTAATTTTTGTCATCACGCACGCATTTGCAATCGTCTATGCGCTGGCCTCACATTTTATGAATTTCCCAGAAGTCGTGAGATCAACGATCATTGATGTTCAACAGGCACATTCCCAAATTGGGTTTGCAGGAATGCTTTTCCTGATGCTGCGTGCCTATAGTATGGGAGCCGGAACCTATACCGGAATAGAAGCCGTGAGCAATGGGCTTCCAATCCTCCGAGAACCGCAGGTACAGACGGCCAAGCGCACAATGCGCTATATGGCGATTTCATTAGCCTTCACGGTTATGGGACTCATGTTTGCATATCTCCTCTACCGGGTTGAACCGCAATCGGGGAAAACCTTAAATGCAGTTCTCTTTGAACGCATGACGGCAAATTGGGGAAGTTGGGGATACAAATTCGTGGTTGTGACGCTCTTTTCCGAAGCGACGCTCCTTTTCATCGCGGCCCAGGCAGGTTTCCTGGACGGTCCAAGAGTATTATCAAGTATGGCTTTAGATCGCTGGGTTCCAACCCGATTTTCAATGCTCAGTGATCGCTTCGTGACTCAGAACGGGATTTTAATCATGGGCGGCGCGGCATCCGTGGTGATGCTTCTCACGCGAGGCTCCGTTCGATTCCTGGTTGTGCTTTACAGTATTAACGTCTTCATCACTTTTACCCTCTCCCAATTGGGTATGGTGCGCCATTGGTGGAATTCTCGCGCAAGCGTTCAACACTGGCGGAAAAAGCTCTTCGTCAATGGAGTGGGGCTAGTTCTGACCACTTTTATCCTCGTGTTCGTGATAGTGCTCAAGTTTCATGAAGGCGGTTGGATTACCTTACTGATTACTGGCACATTGGTTGGAATGGTCATCTTCATTAAGGGGCATTACCTTAAAACCGCTCGTCTGCTGCGCACGCTGGATGATGCTCTCGTTCCGGTGGCTGACTCTCCCAGTTCAGGATTGCTCCCTGACATAGCGCAGCCTCCTAAGTCGCGTCAGGAGTTTGATCCGACGGCGAAGACAGCAGTCTTACTTGTGAATGGCTTTAATGGGCTGGGACTTCATACCCTCCTCACTATCATTCGCACATTTGAAGGGACTTTCAAGAATTTTGTCTTTGTTCAGATCGGTGTGGTCGATGCCGGAAATTTCAAAGGGGAAGCAGAAATCGAGCGTCTCCAGGCTCACATTGAAAGCGAAGTCAAGCACTATGTCAATTTCATGCAGCAGCACGGTTATTACGCTGAAGATTTCTCTTCGATCGGTGTCGACGTTGTTGATGAAATTGCCCAAATTGCACCTAAGATTTTAGAGCGTTTTCCCCAGGCGGTTTTCTTTGGCGGACAACTTGTTTTTCCGCACGATTCACTTCTTTCGAGATGGCTTCATAATTACACGGTGTTTTCGGTGCAAAGAAGGTTGTATCATCAAGGAATTCCTGTGGTCATTATGCCGATCCGAGTGTCGTAAGAATTAAGTCTGCCTTTTATAAATATGAACAGACATCTTCTGCGGCAACGAAAGCCGTTTTTAGATAAATTTGAATGGACCCTGATAATTCTGGCGAGCGTCGAATTATCCATTATTTTGCTTCAGCATGGGTATGAACTCAAACAACTCTATGAGGCGCAATGGATTTTTGTCGCTCTCGATGTCCTGGTTTTAATCGTCTTTATCCTGGTCATGGGCGTAAAGTTCTGGCGAAGTGAATCCAGGTTAGGGTTTATCAAAAGAAATATTATCTTCATTTTACTTTTTCTTTACTTCGCTGGGCTTTCCGTCTTTCGACCGGTAAGTGCACTCAAACTCCTCGTATTTTTTATCATTGCGAGGCAGCTCTTTCTGGTCGTTCAAGCGGCAACACGGACCAATTGGGGAAGGGTGCTCGTGGTTCGGTTACAAACCCATCCGGCGGTGCTCATCAGCCTCAGTTTCTTGTTTGTCATTTTGTCAGGCACGTTGTTTCTCACATTCCCGCGGTCTACAAATAGCCACCAAGGGGCGGATGTGCTGACCGCGTTTTTCACGGCGACTTCAGCCACTTGTGTCACTGGGCTCATTGTGGTGGATACCCCTGTCTATTTTTCGCGCTTCGGTCAAACCGTCATCATTTTTCTGATGCAGATTGGTGGACTGGGCATCATGACGCTCTCGACGGCGACGGTTTTCATCTTAGGAAGGTCATTGGGAGTGACAGGAAGACGGGTGATGGAAAACCTGCTGGATGAATCACTACTTCTGGAAATGCGTCGGTCCATCCTGTATATCATCGGAATGACCTTTATTGTAGAAGGGCTTGGTGGACTCTTACTTTTCTTGCGATGGCGGCATGATTTTGATGTTAGTACGGCGATTTACCTAGCGATTTTTCATACCGTTTCCGCTTTTTGCAACGCCGGTTTTGCGCTATTTTCAGATAATCTGGCTTCTTATGCCGGTGATTTTCCCATCAACCTGACCATCACCACGCTCATTATTCTCGGCGGGATTGGCTTTACGGTTGTTGCAAGCGTTATCAACATGAACCTATTTCGCAAAGGCCCCAAACGTGTCCTTTCTTTGTTGCCTGTGCATACTAGGTTAGTTGTTTTCATCACAGTCCTCCTCATTTTAGGGGGAACCATTTTAATCTTCTTTTTTGAGTACGATAACAAGTTGTTGGATTTGCCGCTACAAGAGAAGCTACTGGCTTCCTATTTTCAATCTGTAACGACACGAACGGCCGGATTTAATACCATAGACATCGGTGGGCTGAAAGCTGCGACACTTTTTATCATGGTCTTGCTGATGTTTATCGGCGCCTCTCCCGGAGGAACAGGTGGAGGCATCAAAACAACCACCTTTGGCGTATTGGCGTTGTCTTTACGCGCAATGCTCTTAGGGCGGAAAGAGGTGGAAGTCTATGGGCGGACGATTCCCCAAACGGTCGTTTACAAGAGTATCGCGATCGGTTTTCTCTCGGCTGGATTTTTGAGTATCATCTTAATTTTGCTGTTGAGTGTCGAAAAAGCGTCTTTTATCCAATTGTTATTTGAAGCAGTATCGGCATTCGGGACAGTGGGTTTGAGTACAGGAATCACTTCCGCCCTCACGAGCGTTGGAAAGTTTCTCCTCTGTATTGCGATGTTTGTCGGCAGAGTTGGCCCATTAACGTTAGCAATCGCGGTGGGTGAAAAAAGCATCAAGGCAGTATATCGTTATCCAGATGGAAAGGTCATGGTGGGTTAAGCGATGGACAGACAATATGCAGTTATTGGGGTCGGGCGGTTTGGACGCCCCCTGGCATTAACGTTAACAGAATTGGGTTGCGACGTGATCGTTGTCGATAGTGACATCAGAGAGATAGAGTTGATTAAAGATGAGGTCGCGCATGCTGTGTGTGCTGATGTCGCAGATGAAGCGGCGATGATGGCATTGGAACTAGATCGAGTGGATACTGCGATTGTTGCGATTGGCGAAGAACAGCATGCGAGTATCATCTGTACGGCGATATTAAAGCAACTCGGCGTCCGGCATATCATTGCGCGAGCGATGTCTCGATTGCACGGCCGAATCCTTGAGCGAGTGGGCGCGAATCGTGTGATTTATGTTGAAGAGCAGATGGGGGAACAACTCGCAAAGAGTCTCCAGGCCCCCCACATCTTTGAGCGATTAGACCTTCCTGACGGGTTGGTGATGTCTGAAATTGCAGTCCCCAGAAACTTCGTTGGAAAATCGCTCAAGGAACTCCACATCCGCGCCAAGTTTGGATTGTATGTCCTGGCATTGAAAAAACATATCCCGACGGTGGATTCGGATGGCCAAAACACTTTTCTTGAAAAGGTGATACGATTCCCCGACCCTGATGTCGAAGTCGAGGCAGGACATATCATGGCAGTTGTTGGAACGGCTGACGCCATCGAAATTTTTACGGAGCAGTGGGAATAGGCGGATAGGAGGCAACTTGGGTTAGTATAAGGAAAGGAAGGAAAGGAAGAATGGAAGGATGGGAAGGGATTAGAACACGGATTTACAGAATTGGCGGATTTGCTTGAATCCGTTAATTCCGTCAATCTGTGTTCCAATCACCCATCACCTCTCACTTTCATTACGCATTACGCATTACGCATCACGTTTCACGTTTTACGCATTACGTTTTACGTTTCACGCATCAATTATGACCCTCAAAACTAAAATTATTCTTAGCTTTATTGTCATCTTGACCCTCACCTCACCAACGGTGTTGTTGTCAGTGGTTTATCTGAATCAAGGGCTGGATATCGTTAAGGGCATCACCCAGGAGGAGCAAATCATACAAGCGGAGATGAAAATCCAGCAGCTTGCCGACAGAATTTCCATTGAAATTTTTGCGGCGCAGGTGGCTTTGATTTCTCATCTCTCCTTAAATACCTCTGCCAGTGAAAAGCGTGTCAGGGATTCTTTGAATAAAATTCAACAATATGTTTCACAGGGGAAGGAGTTATCTCCGAGCAGAGCCGGGGAATTTGAGCGTATCCAGCAAATCGTTTCCGAATATATAGCGATCTTCTCAGCCGGCAATCAAAAGAACCAGCTCTCCAAAGCATCATCCAACACTCCGGCGGCTGCCTTCCCCATAGAAGAACAAGCGGTGTTTGAACGGACACTTGAACATCTGGGGGATGAAATCAAGGAAACCGCTGATAAAATCTCCGATTTCAGCCGACAACAAATTGAACAGCATAGTCAGAAAATCGACCAGTATAGCCAGGAAAGCCACCGGAAGAGTGAGCAATCAAGGCGAAACGTGATAACCACGATGATACTGAGTTTACTTGTCGGAGCGGGATTTGTTTTCGGACTGACGCAACGCCTCATCCGACCCCTGAAACGGATTACCCACCTCATCAATCAGGTGAAAGCAGGCGACCCGCATCTCTCCATGCCACTTATGGGTAAGGACGAGATTGGTCAATTAGCGCATGCCATCACGCAATTTATAAATGCGTTCAATACATACGATACCTTGAAAACTCAGAAGATTCGTGAACAGGGCCATTTGTTGCAAACGGTTTGTAACCTATCTGGAGTTGGGTTATTGGTTTTAGATATGGACGGGCAGGTGCTGTTTCACAACCAACTGATACAAAGCCTGATGACAGAAGGGGGCAATCACCTTTTTGGCAAAGATATTGAAAAAATAGTATTTGACCGCGCCCTCGTTCGAGTCTTGAAGGAGGCATTGAAGAATCGTACCCCGATAGATGCCGTTGATTTTCCTCTGAAACGGAAAGATGGCATAGATATACGCGTGACGTTTAATGTTGCATTTTTGGACGCGGAAGGGACAAATTCTGCCGTTGTTATCTTATGGGGCCTGTCGAAATCCAATAGGCCGGGTGAGGCTCCGGATGGGAAGGGCAAGCCTCCTGCCGAGTCGGGATAATTCATACAAGTTTGGCTCATGTTAAGAAAAAGTGCATCAGAAGCCGAGCTTTTCACTGAGACTTCCGAAGTTTGAGACCAGACCGTTGCTGAAGCTGTTTCTCAAGGTGTCGCATCGTCTCAATTTACCTCGCCTGTTGAAACTTCGGAAGTCTTTGTCTCACTTTTGCCTATAACTGAAAAAGTGCATCAGAAGCCGAGTTTCTTGGAGAAACTCGGCTTCTCTTCACTCCTTGCACTTTCTTTTTACATGAGCCAGTGAATAAAATATAACAGTCAACAGTCAATTTTCAAGGGGGCGTTTACATTGATTTGTCCCAAATGCGGCGGTAAAGTGCAAAAACTTCAAGGCGAATCTGCATTCTGTCTTGATTGTGATTGGGATAACCTGGAACAAATTCCACGATCGGGACAACGCAGGGAGTGCCACCATCTATGGGTTTTACGTGTGAACGAAGGTGACGGAACCTCCCAGTGGTGGTGCACACACTGCTTCGAGCGTCGTGACTTTCAGATGGCGTTAATGTATCTGCGTCCGTGAAACCAAGAGAAGGGAAGATTCTAATATGAATCGTTCATTGAAAGACCGTGTCGCAATTGTGGTCGGTAGCAGCAGTGGTATGGGAAAGGCAACGGCACTCGCGTTTGCGGGTGCCGGGGCAAAGGTTGTTCTTGCCGCTCGCCGCGCGGAGCAACTGCACGCCCTGGCAGTGGAGATTGGCGAAAATGCGCTCCCTTGTCCGACGGATGTCCAGGATGCAACGGCTGTGGAACAGCTTATCAATACGACCCTGGAGCGGTTTGAACGAATCGATATTCTCGTCTATGTCACCGGCACGAATATTCCGGAGCGAAGCCTCGACGTGCTATCCAATGCGACGTGGGATATGATGATTCGGACCAACCTGACCGGGGCGTTTTACTGCACGAAAGCCGTCTTGCCGACGATGCGTCGGCAGAAAGATGGGTTAATCATCTACGTTTCGAGCGCAGCCGTGCAATTGCCCGATACCTCCGGCGTTTCCTACCAGGCAACAAAACACGGCATGGTTGGTCTTGCTTACGGCACGCGCAAGGAGGAGAAGGACAACGGCATCCGCACATCGGTAATCTTCCCCGGCTTGACGGATACGCCACTCGTTCTCAAACGTCCTGTGCCCACACCGCCTGAAGTGTTGGCGAAAGCCTTGCAACCACAGGATGTCGCCGATGCGTGTCTGTTTGTGGCTTCGCTCCCGGCGCGGGCGTATGTCCCGGAACTGGTGCTGTTGCCCGCTGGGCTGGCGTAGCCTTTATAGACCACATTTATAAGGAGGGGATTGTGATGAAACGAAAGCTGTGTATTGTTTCGCTTTGGTGTTTTGTGGTTTTGATGGTGAATGGTTGCGGAACTCAAGCAAAACAGATAGAACTCCTGAACCAGAAGGTAGAATTTCAGGGGCAGAAAATAGAATTTCTAATCCAAAGAATGGAATCTCAAGAACAGAGGGTAGGATCTCTGAACCAGAGCGTGGAATCTCTGAATGAGAGGATAGAATTTCTCACGAAACAGCCGTTGAGCGAACCAAAGGTCCCTGTTAGTCCTCAACCCGACGTTCAGGCGGGAGGCAAAATCAACATCAATACCGCGACGCGGGAACAGTTGATGACATTGAACGGAATCGGAGGCGTCCTTGCAGACAGGATTATCGCTGGACGGCAGTATCGGCAGGTCGATGATTTACTCAAGGTCAAAGGGATTGGGGAAAAGACGCTGGAGAAGATTCGGGACAAAATTGTGGTAGAATAGGGTATGGGGATGGAAGGGTGGAAGGTTGGAAGGATGGGTGGGCAGAGAGGGGACGAGGGGGCGAGGGGGCGTGTGGAGTTTTGGTAACTCACTCGCTTGCTCACACACTCGCTCCCACGCTCCCTCCTTCACGCTTCACGTTTCACGTTTCACGCATCACGTTTCACGTCTACCCTGGTATAGACGAACCTCCCGATTAGGAGCAACAAAAAAAGCCCAATCAAATGATTGGGCTTTCAATAAAACTAAAATGTCCGTTTACTGGGCACCTTTGAGGCGTCCCCAGGTGGTGATAACTTTCCCTTGCGGGTGGACAGCAATAGGTTCATTAGTCGCCTCGGCTTTGAAGTTGTCAATGCCGACGGCAGCCCCGAAGGCCTTAGCGACGGAGGCACTACCGCCGATGTCCTGTTTACCGACCCACACTTCGGTTAAGAGGTTCGTCCCGTCAGTAATCTGGACATTGTCAACCAGCATGTTGAAGGGCCCCGCTGCGTTATCAGGATTTGCGCCGTTATCGGTGCCGAGTGTGATGGCAACGATCTTTTTTCCAGCCAGCGCGTCAAGTGAAACCTTACGATGGTGCCAATCTTTGTCCGTATCAGCATCGACCTTATCTGGGAAGACGGTTCCATCCGCAGTATGGACGAAAACGCCTCCCTTCTTATGGACGGTAGAAGGCGAGAATTTCACCTGATATTCGATGAACGTACCCTTTTTCGCATCCATTTCGCCTTCCCAGATGGCGATAAAGCCCTTCGCCGGCGCTTTCTCCTGGGGGATATTTGCTGTCAGCCATAGCACTTTGACGCCCGGTTTGTGTTCAGTGATCACGGGCGGAAGTGCTTCTGTGACCTTGATGATCAAAGTGGCTTTACCCGTCTGTGGTGGCTTGCCATCGTCGGTGACGGTGAGGGTGACGGTAAAGTCACGGGCTTTGGCGTAGGCATGTGATACTGACTTACCCGTACCTGTAGAGCCATCGCCAAAGTCCCAAGCGTAGCTGGCAATGGCGCTATCATCTTTGGAATCTCCACCATCCAACGCGATGGATGCCCCGACTGTCGCTTTGTCAGCGGCTTTAATCGCAGCCACAGGCGCTTGATTGACAGGCGCAGGCGCACCCGTAATTTTGCCCCCTGTGGTTGTTACGGGGAGTGACTTCGCGACGGGATCCGAAAGGGCAAGCTCCGTAAGCCCCAGCGTGGAATCTTTGACAGTAACAACCTCAAACGTCGCCTTGGCGAGCGTTCCGTCTGCGCCAGCAGCCGGCCCCGTCAAAGAGGTCGCAGCCAGCGTCACTTTGCCAGCTCCAACGGCAGGTGGAACCGCAAAAGCGCCAGCCGGCAAGTAATCGGCATTTGCGATGCTGATAAATTTAAGTGCTGTCGCGTCGAAGGTCAGCGTAAATTGATACCCCGCGACATTGGCACCGCCTTTGATATTGATATTGACCGTGAGCGGCTTTCCAACGTCTGGAGACTTCATCTCTGGCGGGTCAATCGACACAACGGCGGCTGCAAACGCCATTGATGGAATCGCGAAACAAACAATTGCTACATAAGCAGCAATCCCCAAAAATTTTCTCATGAGTTTCCTCCTTCTAATAATCTCAGAAAACATCTTCTCATTTCATAACCTAAGTTGCCACCTATCACGAAAATCGTCTGTAGCCTAGCCCCCCCGATAGATCGGGGCAGGCGTGTGGGCGTCGATTGGCCCAAACGCCCACAAGGGGCTAGGCTACAAGCGGATGTGGGGTTGAATAGGTAGCAACTGGGGTTTTCATAAGGCTTTTGCAGAAAATAAAATCGTCCCTCTGCTCGCTCTGGATTGCCAAATCCAGAGCCGTCGGATTTGGCAATCCGACGGGAGCGATTGGAAGGATTATTTTTCTTGAAAGTCCTAAAACGAAATGATAACCTCGTCACACAAAATCCTAAAATTTAATAATAGTTCTTAAAGACATTCAAGGCGAACATTATAGCATATTGATTGAATAGATCGCAAGAGTAAATTCTATCTGAAATAACGGCTTGTGCTCGTTTTTCTGGGAGACTTGCCAGTGAGGCACAAGTTTATAGTTGATGAAGTGTCTGTCGCTTTGGTACAATTTCATAAATCCACATTCCGAAATTCAGGTCAATATGCCGAATAAAACGCTCCACCAACTTCTCACTGCCTTAACCGTCATCTTCGATGGCTGTTTGATTGGAACATTAATTCTTGTTTCCTATTGGCTACGATTTGAATCCGGCTGGCTACGAGGGTTCGCTATCCACAAGGGAGCGTCCCCACCGCTCGATTATTATTTCCAGATTATCCCGCTGACGACATTTATCTGGGTGCTGACACTTCGAGGATTAGGACTTTACCGTGTTGAAAATAAAGTCACCCTTGAGACCGGGTTAAATATCTTCAAAGCCTCACTCATCGCGCTGATATCCACCCTCGGTGCCATCTTTTTCCTCTATCACCGGAACGAATATTCGCGCTGGGTAATGATTTTGGCGCATGGACTGAGTGTCATTTTCCTCTTTCTGGAGCGCCTGGCTGTCCAGCGTTTCAAAGAGGCAATCCAACGGTATGGCATTGGTGTGAGTCGAATCGCGGTTGTCGGTTTCAACCCAACGGCGCAACAGCTCATTCGCGCAATTCAAGCGAAGGAATACAGTGGCTACAAATTCATCGGCGTTATCCTCGGTGAACGTCCACTGTTGCAACAGATTCCCTATCATGTTCTTGGCGATATCACCGATGTTCGTAGCCTCGTCCAAAAGCATCAGATTAACGAACTGTTCATTACCGCTCCGGCAATCTCCCATGAAGAGATTTTGCGGATTGTGCACGGTTGCGAGGGGATGTCCGTTCAGATCAGCGTCCTCCCTGATCTCTACGAAGTGATGATCGGCAACACTCGTGTGATGGCATTTGATGGCATCCCGGTTGTCAAGCTGAAGGAACTTCCACTCCAGGGATGGCGCGGACTGGTGAAACGCGGGATGGACATCCTGTTCAGCGCCCTGGCTCTGGTCATCTTTAGCCCCCTGATGCTTGGAATCGCCATCGCGGTGAAACTCACGTCCCCGGGGAAAGCGATTTTTCGGCAGGAACGAATCGGCAGGGACGGAAAACCGTTCTCCATTTATAAATTTAGAACCATGCGGCACGATGCCGAGAAAGGGGTTGGACACACCTGGGCTGTGCCGAACGACCCACGGCAAACGCGGCTTGGGCGTTTCTTGCGACGATGGAGTTTGGATGAACTCCCCCAATTTTTCAACGTGCTGAAAGGGGATATGAGCCTTGTGGGACCGCGTCCAGAGATGTCAGGACTGATCGACGATTTTAGCAAATCGATTCCCCATTACTTGGATCGGCATCGGGTGAAATGTGGGATGACAGGCTGGGCGCAGGTCAATGGACTGCGCGGAAACACGTCGCTGGAGGAGCGCATCCGCTACGACCTGTACTATATCGAAAACTGGTCGCTGGGTTTTGACATTCAGATTATTCTCAAGACCTTGTGGGCAATTCAAACCGGATCCAAATCAGAAGAAAGCAAATGAGCAATCAAGCAAATTTGCAAATGAGCAAATGGGGTTTCACGTTTCACGTTTCACGTTTGGAGGAATCGGCATGGCATTTGTATCTGAACAAGATCTTTACTGCTTTATGCTGCGTGGATACCACGCCTTCGACGAGTGTATCTCGCAGCAGTGGGTGAGAGAGATGGATGAAGTGATTGACGAAATGAACGCATGTCACTTCCAGCCATCCCGTTACCCGAATGTTCGCATGGAACCTCGCTATGATGAGGACGAGAAACTCATCCAGATCGTCGTTCGCAATATTCTGGAGGTGAATAAAATCTTCTCAGACCTCATCGACCTGGACTTTGTTCTGCCGTGGATTGTGACGTTACTAAATCGGTCACCGCGTCTGACAGAAAACTACGGCTATTTCAGGAATGAGAATCGTCCCGCGGGCTATCATGCGGTCCGCGATGCTGGGAAAACCCAAAACCTGCATCATCAAGGCATCCCGCAAATCGAGATGGTGAAGGTGATGATTCCGCTCATGGAGCAGACGCCTGAAACCGGCACGCTCTCGTTCATTACGGGAAGCCATCTGCTGGATATGAAACCACCCTTTGATCTCAACGATGTGAATGCGCTGCCTGAACTTCGGGTATTGAACCTCAAAGCGGGGCAACCGGTCCTCTTTACCGAAAATCTTTACCACTCTGGATATCCCGGGACCAACATAAAAAAGCAGCGTCGAACCCTCTTTTTCTCTTATGAACCTTCTCACCACGCCGATTGGTTTGTGTCGCCCTCGGATGAATTCATTGAGACGTGCACCCCCCGCCAAAAGAAACTCCTGCGCCGCCCCGGGCGTTGGCATGAGGACTGGAGCGATGAACTGAAGCAGATTGGCAAGGGGAATTGAGAATTGAGAATTAATAATACCATTTCTGATTGAAAATGTCACATTCCGAATACAACATACAGGATTCAGGATTCAAGATTCAGGATTCAAGATTCATTCGCATCCTGCATCTTGAATCTTGCATTCCCCAATGCTTGGTAATCTAAGGAGAATTGGTATAAGATTCTCAATTCTCAATTCTCTGTGCTCTCAATCGGCGTAGCCAACTGTAGAAGCCCATCCCGATAATCCCAACGGCAAGCAGAATCAGGGAGGAGGGCTCGGGAATCGGCCCCAACGGGGGTGTCTCCTCCACCGAGACAACCGGCAGTGGTGAGCGGAGCAGCGGAAAAGTGGAGGGAGATGCTTCCAAAAGCACAACCTGATGCAACGATGAAAAGATGGGAGATGGATGTTTCAATGCCACAACCGAAGGCAATCCAGTATCAGCGTATGAAGAGTACATACGAAAAAGCGAAATATATACGGAGAGGGGGTCGGCAATGAACTGTGACGGTGGTGTCTCCGCCGCTGAGGCGATCGGAGGCGGCGAGCGTTGTGGCGAAAAAATGGGAAGAAACTCCTCCGATGACACAGCCGGAGACGGAGATTGGGAAATGGGAGATGAAGGTTTCGATGCCACAACCGGGGGCGATGACTGATCAGGAGTTGGCTGATATGAAGGAGCGGCACGAACGCGCCAAGCATAAATATCACTGGCTGGCCCGGCCCTTCTCTTCGCAAGAGATCGGTGCATGGATGCGGGAAGCCCCCTCTCTTTAATGGAGGATTGGAGGAGCTCTTCCGGTGGTTCCTCTGGCAAAACAGGCCCCAGCGGCGAGTCCGCTATTTGATTACAGCAGTAAGTGCGGACGACCGTTTTGTCATCTGTAATGAGTTTCTCGCCCTGGGTTATGCGAATTTTTCGTTTCGTCCAGGCGATGGTTGAAGGGGTGCGATATGCAACGTGCATATCCATATCCGTTTCTGCCGTGAAAACATACGCACGGTTCCAGTCGAAATTTTTGTAATGTGCTTTTAACACCGGATCGTTTTCCACCTGTTCATGGAAAGCGGAGACAGTTGTCGCCGTATATTTCGCGCACAACCCATACCATGGTCTACTAGCGGGCATCATCCGTTCAAAAATTGCACTGGCTGGCAGAGTGGCTTCTTTGATAGCCTCGTAAACCGTCTTAAACCCTAAGCGTGTTTTTTCACGGGTCAAGACAGAAAAACCGGACCAGACCAAAATGGGACAGAACACAGCAAAGCATAAGAGAGCCATCTGCGCACGTTTTGGAATTCTCATAAGTCGTCTCATAAGTCGTTGGGGTCTGTTTCAGATGCTATGAAAAATCGGTTGACACAGTGACGTAATGCGTAAAGGGCTTTCCTTACGCATTACGCATTACGTATTACGCAACGTGTAAACAGTTTTCTGAAACGTGCCGAATTTTCAATACAAAAGGGGATGAAGCGGAGTGTCTGAAGACCAGGAGGGTAGGAGGAGGGGGAATTCATTCAAGGGAAGTATCCCAAATTGCATCAACTCAATGTAAGCATGGTAAACCGGATATACGATTGCATCGTCGTGTCAACGTTATCATACGGAGGTGTCTCCTTTTTCAAACTTGGGTCACACCGGCATGGTCTCCCTGAACACCGGTTACCCTTGTTTGGGCAGAAATACCCGCAAGCGCAGCATCCACCCGTTTAATCTCGTCCGTCGCCTCTAGCTGCTCATACAGGCTTCGGGCCCTTTGGAGAAAGTAGCGGGCTTGGGGGGAGTCTTGGCACGCTTGATACATCAGCCCGAATTCATAGCATCCTTCCGCTTCCCCTTGTGGATTTCGGCAGGACTGATACAGTTGAATACTGTGGGTAAAGGCGTCAGTCGCCGCTTCCCACTCACCCCGGTGTCGGTGGATGCATCCATAGAATTTATACGCTTCGGCAATTCCGAGGATATCGTTGCTTCTCTGGAAGACCTCCAACGCTTTGTCGCAGTATAATTGGGCGGCGTCAATGCTGGTGATGTTGAGCAGGAACTCGGCACGATTGATGTAAATGCCAGACAGGGTGAGCAGATTCCCGGATTGTTCCGCCAGGGCTGTCGCTTCTGCATAACACGCACCAGCCGCTTCCCACTCTTCGGCATCGACATACGCCATCGCTAGATTGGTGTAGACATGCGCCCCTTCCCGAGGCAAGTCCAATTCCTCATAGATACCAATGCTTTTGTCAAAGTTGTCAATTGCGACGTCCCAGTCCGCTTGGATGCTGGCGACGATGCCGAGACTGTTATAGGCACCGGCAAGCAAGCGTTGGTACCCATTGCCCTGGGCAGCAATCTCTTGGGCCAGTTCAATGGCTTTCTGATGAGATGCCTTGGCGCGTTCATAATCGCCCTGTTGAGCGGCAATATACCCGAATTGATTGTAAATACTGGCGGCGCGCCCCAGGTCATTTTCGGCTTCAAATAAGGCAAGGGCTTGTTGGTAATTGGTGTAGGCTTGGTTGAGCCGTCCTTGATAGAATTGTTGTGTTCCCAACTCCCGGAACGCTTCCGCTCGGATTTTGGGATACTTCCCATCGGTTGTCAGGGTCAGAATCTGTTCGCTGTACTGACGGGAGCGCTCATTTTCTCCCATCCCCCGATAGGTACTCGCCCCTTTGAGGAGAAATTGCAAGAGGGATTCCTGATGCGGGGAGGCGTCAAAAATCTCGGGAATGAAAGACATCAGCCGTTCCAGGTCTTTCATGTGAACGTGTGGGTCGAAAAGGGTATCAGGGGCAGCCGATGGAGACTTGAGCTCTAATTCACTCAACATCTCCTCAAGTTGCTCCACCGCCGTTCGCACCTGCGGGTTTGCCATCGCTTGTGAATCTTGTTTCAGTTGCTTGAAAGTTGCTTGAAGTTCGGGAAGTTTGATTTCCATCACGAGTCACCACCTGTTTTGAGTTGTTATACCAAATCCATATTGACATTTGCGCATGTTTCAAATGTTCTCAAAAATGTGTTGACACTTTTGGGGAGAGTTCAAGGAGACCACGATACAGGATTCAGGTCGAAGAGTCTCGCATAGCGGACATTCAGGGATTCTCTTGCATCTTGCATCTTGTCTCTTGGATGAAAGTGTCAGCTATTTTCTGAAACATAACACGAATGCCAAATTTCCGTTAAATTGGACCGGTATTAGGATTGATCGAATGTGCTTATAAATGCCGACAGCTTCAGGAGCGGTTGATCGGTTTGAAACGGCGTCCTGAAGAGTTTTCCGTCTCCACCCCCTCCAGCCGTGCTAAAGCAGTTTGCGCCTTTTGGATATCGATCTCTGCTCCGAGTGTTGTGAAGAGATCCAGTGCGTCATTGAGTTGGGTTTTCGCCAGGTTCTGGTCAGGTTTATCCAACAGCATCAGACCGTATTCATAATGCGCTTCGGCTTGATTCAGACGGGATTGACAGGCTTGGGCAAGCTGAATACTCTTTTGAAACAAGGGTTCGGCTTTTCCAAAAGCGCGCCGACGGTGCTGAATCTGCCCCGCGTATTTATAGGCTTCGGCCAGTTGCGATTGACTCCCGAGACGCCCTAACACTTTAACCGCCTGCATGCAGGACGCCTGGGCAAGTGCCACATCCATCAGTTGCAACGCTAATTCTGTCCGGCTCAAATGGATATGGCCGATCAGGTACAGGTCGCTGTGTTTCTGCGCATGTTCGAGGCTCTTCTGATACGCCTTGCCTGCCTGTTGCCATGCTTTCATGTCAACATATAGCATCCCCATGTTATAGCATGCTTGAGCCACGCCTCGCTCGTCGCCCAGGGCTTCGTAATAGTGAATGCTCTTTTCGTAATCAGAAATGGCGGTTTGAAAGTTTCCTCGCACCGTCGCCAGAATGGCGAGATTCATGTGGGCATCGCCAATGAGACGTTCAGCACCCGCTAAATCCGCCGTGATTTCAAGGGACTTCTGGTAATTCGCTTCCGCTTCGGAATAATTATCCGTCTGGAAATCGTTCCAGCCGAGGCAGATGTAGATATGGGCAACGTGATGCGGGCTTTTCAGTTGAGAATAGAGGGCAAGGCTTTCGCGATAGTGCGCCTTCGACGCATAGTAGTCGCGTTTCTTCGATTCGATGTGCCCAATGGACTTCAGAATCTCAGCTTTCTGAGATAAGTCCTCTCCGTTCCGAGAGTCTTCGACCTGGCAGTAATCCAACGCCCGATAGAACTCATCCAGGGCGATATCCCACTGGGTGAGGAGGCTGTGGGTTTTGCCTAACTGAATCAGCAGGCGTGCTTTCTGGATTTCCGTGAGATGACCACTCTCAACAAGATTTTGCAGGGCTTTTAAGGGCAACTCCAGGGTCTTTAAGATCTCCTGTTCCTGCTGACTGAACACCTGCGCCATCTGTTGGACCAGGGCGGCTTGATTGGCGGCAACCGTTAGCTGTTCAATCTGGACCACTGCGGTTCGGATCTCTGCCGCCAATGTCTGATGCCACTGGGAGATCGAATCCGCTGTCAACTCATTCACGATATTCAGAAGTTGACTCAATTGTTGGCTTTGCGTTGACGTAAGCATAGGCTATTTTCTCCATTGATGAGGCGAGTCGAGTTGGGGAGTACGGAGCCTCAGATTCGGCCTGTGAATTTGCATCGACTGGCCTGCTGATAGGCAAGCCCCAAGACCGCGAAGGAGAGCGGGGCAACAATGAACCCGTTATACCAATTTGCGTTTCAAAAAGTAAGAGAGTCACCAAACTTCCGAAGTCTTTGAGACTTCGGAAGTTTATCAAGTTACTTTATAGAATGCAAATTCGTATTACACGATTGCCACTTCTTCTGCTTCCGATTCGTGTGCAAGGGGCGTGCCAGATTTACCGAACTTAATAATACCTGTCATAGTAATAGTTAGAAAAATGGGGAATATAAAAGGTCATCTCGCCATTTCCGCTGGTCCGTTTTCCTTCAAGGAGTTCACCCATTTCGTTATAGAGCCACACCGTGGTGCTCGCACTGGCGTATTTCCCGTTAAGCGTTAGTTTTAATGGATCATTGGGGTCAAAGTAAGCGCCGCTGGGGCCGAATACGAAGGTCAATTGATAATAGCTCGTGCCATCGGGCAACTGAATCAAGATCTCCGTCATGTCAATGGTGATCTCTACTTCCTTGAGCCCCCGCTCCACTAAATAGGCGTCGAGTGAGTTTTTGGGAATCGATGCGTGTACCTTGTTAGGGCCATCCCACACAACGCTTATCCCGCCTCCGCCTCACTTTTTGATGACCTTACTGGCGTGATAGGTTTGAGCTGCCGAGGCATTGCTGAAAGCTAAAATCAAAACTAAACAGAGTACTGTAGATTGCATTATGGTGGTATAAAACTTCTGAGTCATGATGGATTTTCCTTTCGGTTCGTATGGGTTTAATAATAGTGATCATAGCTATACTTGGAAAAATGGGGAATGTAAAAGGTTAACATCGAACCGTTACCTTTTGATGTGGCTTCAATGGCTTCCCCTTTCTCGTCAACCAGCCAACAATCGGCACTGATATAATCCTTTTTCAGTTCCAGTTCAAATGGGTCTGTAAAGTAGCAGCCGCCGGGACCGAAAATGAACGTGAGACGGCGGTGAGAAGAACCGTCCGGGGCTGTCACCCATTCTTCTATAGTTTGGACCGTAATTGTGGTCCCATTTAACCCGTGCTCGATTAAGTAGCTATCGACGGATTTCGCCGGAATGGTGGCAGTGATACTGCTCCCATTCGAGTCATGGGCGATATTCATCTGCTTGATGGGATCGCCCAAGCGAATTTTTTGGCTTTTCGTATTGCTTCCTGCGTGTGCAGTTGCCATAATCAGCAGTAATGCAACAGCGATGGCGCAGATGCTTGCCCAACGTTTCGTTCGTGTGTACCATTTCTGAAACATTTTGTGAATCTCCTTTTTCGGTAGCGCAGCCATCCTGCACAGTGCGAGGATCTGTCGCTTTGTGTGTCACCTTTTCAGGTGAGTTACCTTTTTCGATTACACGGAGCAATCTGATGAACTCACAGCACTTCTTGGCTCCCGATGGATTACCAGATCCGGATTGCCGATGGATTGGGCAATCTATCGGGAGCAGAGTCAGAATTGACTAACAGCGTCCTAATAATAGTGGTCGTAGTAATAATTAGAAAAATGAGTTTCAAAGATGATCTTATCATCTTCTACTTTGAGGGTACCTTCAATGGCTTCCCCGTCTTCGTCATACAGGCATAAATGGAAGTTTGCATTAACATATTTCCCGTTGAGTTTTAATTCTGCCGGATTATTGGGGTCAAAGTAGGTGCCACTTGGGCCAAACACGAAAGTGAGATTATAGTAACCTCCACTACTACTCTGCACCCACTCCTCTGTCATCTGAGCGGTGATTTTAACCGAATTCAGACCTTTTTCCGCTAAGTAGGCGTCGAGTGAGCCGGGGGGGACATGAAGAAAAACCCTGTCAGGCGATGGCGCAAGTTTGATATTGTCACCACCGCCCATGCAGATAACCTTGCTGTTACTATATTGGACTGCCCAGGCGGCGCTGATTGCGACAACCAAAACCAAACTCAGCATGGCAGCGAATCGGATGGGGGTGTTACAAAATTTCTTTAACATTTGGAAATCCTCCTTCTATTTGGGAAATAGCCGGGTCATGTCGAAATAAAACCCAGCCTGCTTGTTGAGGTGAATTTGTTTAATAATAGTGATCATAGCTGTACTTGGAAAAATGGGGGATGTAGAAAGTTAACGCATTACCTTTCTTTTTGACGGTACATTCCAGTGCTTCCCCATCCTCGCCCAACAGTGTCATATTTTCGGCGATATACCCCCCTGCAATGGTCAACTCAAGGTTCGGATTGAAGTAGGCACCGGAGGGAGAGAACACGAACAGCAACGATGCGTCCCATCCATAGTATAGTTCGACTTTAATCTCAACAGAGTTGATACCTTGTTCTTGGAAATACGGCTTGAGCGCATCCTCGTAGATCTTGGCGCTGGCTTCGCTGTTGATGTGGATGACCCCACCATCAGCCTCCATCACTTGGCTGGTGGAATAGAAGGCAGCTCATGGATTCTGATTTCCCGTATCAGTATAGTTGTAAGTGGAAAAGTGATTAATCTCAAAGAGGATTTGCGTAATCCTATTATTTTGGTCTTTCACCTCCGTGCGGGTGCCTTCGAGTGGCTTCCCCGCTTCGTCTAACAGCCAAAGGGGGCACGAGGGATTGATATATTCCCCGCCAATCATTAAGGTCATTGGACTATCAAAGTAGGCCCCGCTTGGAGTGAAAGTGAACGAAAGATTATAGGATGTGCCATTTCCACACGCGGCTTTTTCCTCTACCATCGTCGCATTGATTTGAACCTCATTGATACTGTTTTCAGTGAGGTAACTGTCGAGTGAGGTCTTTTTGATCTGTGCTTCGGCTTCGCCGGGTACGAGCACGAGATTCTTGGGAGCTGGGCCCTTATTTCCTTTTTTGACAATGGTGCTACCACTATAGGTAGTTGCCCAGGCGGTATTGAAAACAAAGAGTAAAGCGAGACAGCCAATTGCTGCCAATCGTATGGTGGTGTAAAATCCCTTAGACATGGTTGTAAAGCTCCTTTTATGTTGACGTGGTTAAATTTGATACAGATATCCTTCAGGAGTGAGCCGTCGGATCTCTCTGACTGGGGAAGCTAAGATAGAACCGTTGACAACGGGTCAATCTCATATCATCAAGTTTTACGTTCAGTTGTCAATACGAATGGGGATAAAGCGGAGAAATTGAAGGGGGAAGATGCAGGGCTTTTCGAGAAAGAGGGAAGCCCGAAATATAATTTTCAAAACGAACTGGGGGGTTCGTAGTCAGGCGATTCATCGCCGTTTTCGAGGGGCAGAAATTGCGCTACGACGAGCGTAGAAAATAAGGAGAAGTCGTGAATATCAACAAAGCTAAAAGCGGAGAATTCGAGGGGGGGTGGAAGGGGTAGGAAAAATAGATTTACAGGTATATGTAAAAGATAGTCACGTTTATAGCAAAACCCACGCCTAGAGTATAGACCCTATTACGATATAGGGTCAAAGACCTGTTTTCCCTAGAGCCTAAGCCTAAATTAGGGGCCTGAACCTAAAGTCACCCAACCGCTTATCATCGCCCCAAAATGTCAACTTTTTTAGACAAGTTACTGAAGGTTCTACGTCAAAAGCCGATCCTGATGGTATCGGCCTCAGACGGCCATTACCGATTCGGGGGGTTCAATGATACCGTATGTAATTTTATATGGTCATGTATACACGCATATACGCTCGGCCTTATCAGATGGGACAGATTCAGCGGAAGGTAGGGTATACAACCTAATTCGCCAATGTCACATTAGAAATGAGATCCAGTCGTAGCCCAACTTTCTAAGTTGGCCAACCGAGGACATCATTCGCGGGAACCAAGATAGAATCTTGGGCTACAGAGCCCCGCTAGGCGGGATGTAAACACCTGCCCCCCGAGGGAGCGGGGCAGGCCGATCTATCAGGGGAAATGTGACATTGGCGAGCTAATACCGATTTCGGTATGAAGTGTGCCATTTAGAGGAAGAAAAGGAGGAAAAGGAAGGAAGTAGAGCGGGTCCGATTCTCGGACGAGCACGGCTCGCCCGTTCATGA
>CAZOAL010000095.1:0-27372 GCA_964577695.1 uncultured bacterium
GATACCATCCTATCCCAAAAAAGTGCAAGGAATTTTTTGGAACTTACTTAAGTAATTATAAATTAATAATTATGAATTCTGAATGGAAGAACGTCGCACGCGACGCGGGTTGAGGGAATTTATAATTGAGAATTCATCATTCATAATTACTTAGGTGTTCGTTCATTCCTAATGCCACGGATATGAGCCTCAATTCTTTCCCACAGTCCCGGAGGGGGAGGTCTCCGTGGAGCGCTTTCAATAAAGGAAACGACGCGCCATAAGATTTCAAGCTCGTAGGCGCAATGAGAACATACAGAGAGATGAGCTTCCAGGTGACGGCTTGTTGCGCGGTCCAGTCCATTGACGGAATAATCTGCCAGGAGCTCTTGTACCTCTTTGCATTTCATGCGCGCCGCCTTCCTTGCATTTTTAGGGCTTCATCCGTTACAGACAATCATGCGTAAAACGTAAAACGTAAAACGTAACCATTCACACGTGACGTTTGACGTCCCCTCCCTCGGAGGGGTAGGGGTGGGTTCACGCTTTACGGGTGATGTCGTATGGAGAGAGGCACCCGATCGGATACCCGACAGAGGGTTGAGTGATAAGTAAAAGACTTCGGAAGTCTGCCCCCCCTTTCACCCCACCTGAACACTTACCTTTTTTGTTGGTCGCTGCTTTCGTTGATTACAGACAACAGATTGGGTTTTAGGTTCCATCTTTTTTTGCAGGGGCACAGGATGGTGTGCCCCTCCTTCATTCTGACAGTCTTTACGATTCAAGATAAGGGCGCAACCTTCTTTTGAGTTCCTCTCGGGCCCGCGCCAAACGAGATTTTACCGTGCCAACTCGACAGTTGAGCCGGTTCGCAATTTCCACGAGGGATACGCCTTCCAGATGATGCAAAACGACCACGGTGCGGTGTTCATCGGTGAGCGCGTTCAACGCTTCCTGAATCTGTTGATCGCGTTCATTTTTCTCGAGAGCGATCTCTGGGCTTTCCGACATCGCTACAACGTTAACCTCCTCCTTCTCATCAATCATCTGATCAAGGGAGTCGCATTCCAGTTTTGCACTTTTGCGGTGATTCTTGCACAGGTTGACGGCAATCCGAAAGAGCCAGGTCGAAAACGCCGCTTCGTTTTTAAGAGAAGCAATGCTTTGGTAAGCACAGATAAAGGTTTCCTGGGTTAAGTCCGCGGCGTCCGCTTCGTTGCCGGTCATGCGATAGGCGAGGTTATAAACTCGCTTTTGATAGGTTAAAAAGAGTTTTTCAAACGCAAGGGTATCTCCATTTTTGGTGCGTTTGACTAAATCCACATCCAACGGTTGCATGTGTTCCTCCTCTTTGTTTGAAGGGAATTGTCGCCACCCAAAGTGAAGAGGAACAAGGGATTGGAATGAACCCATGAACCAACTGACATCAGCGCAACATCCCTGAAAGGCTATTAGACTGAAGCCTAAAAGGGTGACACAACTCCCAGATTCAGATGAAAAAGGTCAGTGAATGAGAAGTGAGAATCAGGAAAGAAAAAGAGGAGGAGCCCGAGAGGGGAGATGATGGACAGGGAAATAAGCGTAGCGTTTTTTGGAGGGGAGATCCGGACGAAAATCAACTTTATGAACGTGTGGGAGAGTCGAGAGAGAGGGGAGGTCAATAATGAGTGGAAAGGCAATTTGAAGCGTCTGACTCGCTGCGTGAGATTCGCTCGGGCGGGCAAGTTGCAAACCTACTGCGCAACAGTTCCCTGCCCGATGGCTCGCAGGTTGAGGGGTGTTTTCAGCCCCTTTTCCGCAATTACCCCGATCACAGATCAGAGTTGAACGAAGCGAAATCTCGAAAGCCGATCTCGAGTCCGAAGGGAATCCACAATGCCCCTGCACCAGGACTGGACAGAGGTTGTAGATGGAAAAGCTGAAAAGGAAAAGAAGTGTAACAGTGTGTTTGAACTTCATTTGTCGATAAACGCTGACAGTGTATTGTGAAACTTTGCTAAAAGTAAACATCAAAAATTGTAACCGACGTTGTCTCTGAAGTCAAGGAGATTTTCCCAGTACGAAGTGCTGATCCGATTCTCATCGCATAATAACTAAGTGGTTTACTCGCTAAATTCGTATGGTATCGCAACACGGTCAAAGACTGCATCAATTCTGAGAAATTACGTTTATAACATGCCATATAAACTTAGCGAATGAACCACTTAGGTTCCCTTTTTATTTTATAGAGGTGCGTTTTCTTTTTCAAAATTTAACGAGGAAGAGGAAAAAAATTCAAAAAAAGGCTTGACTCCGTACTTAGGTACAGGGTGTATACTATCATACGGAGGTAGAAAGATGAAAAATTTAACCATCGGTCAATTAGCCAAAGAAGCACAGGTGAACGTTGAAACTGTCCGCTATTATGAGCGACGAGGACTTCTGCCCGAGCCGCCTCGGCGCGAATCGGGTTACAGGTTGTACTCCCCGAGTGATATCGTACGCCTCCAGTTCATTAAACGTGCTCAGGAGCTGGGGTTTTCTCTCAAGGAAATCCTGGAGCTCTTCGCTTTACGGGTCCATCCACAGACCACTTGCGGTGACGTCAAGCGACGGGCAGAGGCCAAAATCGCCGACATCGAAGAGAAGATCCACGCCCTCCAGGAGATAAAAGCGGCACTGACGAAGTTGGTGTCATTATGCAGTGGAAGTGGCCCGACCAGCGAGTGCCCGATATTGGAGGCACTTAACGCATCAAACGAAGGAGATGTGAAGTATGAAAAGGATTGAAACAGACGAGTCCAAGGGAAAACCCAGGTGGGGTTTGATCGGCGCGGTCATCTCGGCTATCGCCGCGTCAGTCTGCTGTGTTGGGCTGCTCGTGCTTCTCGCACTTGGAGTCAGCGGCGCGTGGATTGGCAACCTCACGGCTTTAGAACCCTATCGACCGATTTCCATGATGGTCACGCTGGGGTTCCTCGGATTTGCGTTTTACAGGGTCTACCGGAAACCAAAAGCAGAATCTTGCGCTCCGGGAAGTTCCTGTGCCAACCCCAGGTCTGACCGAATCAACAAGGCTATCCTCTGGGTAATAACTGTCTTGATCTTAGGGCTCTTTGCCTTCCCCCGCGTGGCACCGCACCTCTTTGCCAGCACAACCCCAGCGGAGAGTGCCCCGACAACACATGAGATATTAGCGGTCAAGAACTTGACCTGCGCCTCTTGCACCGTGACGGTCAAGAAAAGCCTGACCCGATTGGATGGGGTCAAGAGAGCACAGGTAACACTTAATCCCCCGGAAGCGGTGGTTGCCTTCGACCCCGCCAGGGTCTCTATTGGGGACTTAATTCAGGCCACGACAAATGCCGGGTATCCATCCTCGGTCAAGGGGGAAGGGGGGAAGTAACATGTCCGATTGCTGCAACACCCAAGGTGTAAAACCAACCAAGTCCCGCGGATTAGGAAGTTGTTCCCGTTGCGGTGAACGAGGCAAATCCGTTGACATCGTCACGCTCAAGAGCCTGCTGGGCTCTGAAGCGATGAAGCGGCTTGAGCCCGCCGTCGCTTACCATTTCTGCCGGGTCGCTGACTGCCCTGTGGCCTACTTCAACGGCATAGACGTTTTCACAAAGGGCGAACTCACCGTGCGGGTTTACCAAAAAGAGACGAGCGACCCACTGCCCGTCTGTTACTGTTTCGGCTTCACCAGGGAGCAGCTCTTCGACGAGGTTGCCCGGACCGGGAAGAGCACGGCGGTCCAAGAGATCACGCAGTACGTGAAGGACGAGAAGTGTGCCTGCGAGCTCCGCAACCCCCAGGGCAGTTACTGCCTGGGTAACGTCGGGCAAGTCGTCAATCAAGCCTTACGGCAGAAACAGTCTCTTCGATAAATGGTGGCGCAAAGTCTTAGGGGATAAACTAACACCTAACACCTAACACCTACGGAAGGAAGAATACCAGTAAGCCCCGATGATGAAATCGGGGCTCAATTATAAAGGAGGATGCTCTATGAAGTTCTCAAAGCTCGCAAAGAAAAGTTGCATCCCCACAATGGTGGTAGCCGCTCTTTTGGGTTTCGGTTTGATGGCTCTGATGACTCAAGCAGAGGAATCCAGGCGGGTTGACACGGTTTCCAAATATGACTTTGACAAGACCGTTGATACCCTGACAAAAACCATGAAATCCAAAGGGCTGATGGTGGTTGCCACCCTTGACCATCAAAACATGCTCTCAATGGTCGGAGTCAAAATGAAGGGGAGCAAGACGATCGAGTTTGGGAAACCGGATATGGGAAAGATGGTCCTGACAATGCACCCGGAGGCAGGTCTTGAGATGCCGGGGAAGGTCTATGTCTTTGAACGGGGAGATGGAAAGACCGTCATGAGCTATTACAAGAGCAACTATGCTCAGTACAATCCGGAGTTCTCAAAAGTAGACGAAATGATGGGAATGATGCTCTCGGAGATTGTGAACGAAGTCAATAAATGACCCTTCGTGCTTCGAGACAGAAATTTGGGGACAGAAGCTGAACCCTTCCCCCTTGAAAGGGTTCGTCATCTTTTCAAGAGTTGACTGTCCGATTACTGAAGACACGAAGGACACAGCGTTTTCTCTCTGTGTCCTTCGTGTTTTGGTGAATTTCTCTCTACCGGCACCATTGTTTAAATAGGGGGTGAGCTTATGAATGCAAAGGAATGGGTGAGTCTAGCAACGGATCTGCTATTTACCTTAATAGGGGTCATTATCACTTTCCTGGCTCTCCGCCGCAAGAAAGTGGAGAGGGACGACATTGCCCCTCCCTGCTCTTTCGGGGAGTTGCTGGCAACTTTTATTGCCATGGCTTGTACGGCAGTTGGCCCTAATATCCTGATTATCGGACTCACACCGGGGATGCCAGAGATGCCAGTGCTTGCCAAGTTTGCTCTCGTCCCATCTCTCCTGTTGCTTGCGGTTGTCTTCTGGCTTTCCAAACATCAAAAATGGACTGTTCTTGATAATCGCATCTGGACAGGGATTTGGACAGGAGCTGTCGCCACAGGAACTCTGGATGCGGTGAGGCTGACGGGTTTTCATCTGGGTCTGATGCCTGGAAATATGCCGAGAATGTTTGGCGTCCTTATTCTCGATACAATGGCAACAGGACCCACCCCTTTTTCAGACCTCCTCGGCTATCTTTACCACTATTGGGTGGCGGCTTGCTTTGGCCTGACCCTCACCCTCATCTGCGGGAAAGTCCGCTGGTGGGCTGGACTTGTATGGGGGCTTCTGATTGAGATTGGGATGATGACCACTCCACCGATGGTTGTCGCCATGGATACAGGCTACTTTGGGCTGAAAAAAGGATTTGGGCTCCTTGGCACCAGCCTCCTCGCTCATATCGTTTTCGGTGTCTGTTTAGGCGTGCTGGTGGAAAGGTATGTCCGGCATCGGGGTTCAATTTTTTCCCTCGTCAAGACCTCCTTGAAAAGGAGAAACAAATCCTGAACGGTTACGAGACAAGAGAGCTAAGAGGAGGTGATTCGGATGTGTTGTAGTGTTCGCGTCAACCGTCACAGAAGACGCTTTGGTGAGAACCCCCTTCGCCTGAGTCTCCCCCGCAAAAAGCCGGGGCGTGTCCTGCGGACGATGAAACAAGGAGACGGGAGGGCAGGAACGGAAGGAGACGTGTTGAGCAAGTTTAAGCTTGGCGATCTGCCGCCGATTGAGACAGTGAACTTTGTTGCGCCGGTCATCCGCACCCTCTGGGCGGCCCCAAGCGTGTTGACCGCGGAGCAAACCGCGGCAGTAACCGTTGAAGCTGCCGACCCAGCGTTTAAGGAGTTGCAATACTCCTGGCGGACAACCGGCGGGCAACTGCTCCCCGCGCCTCCGCATCCGGGCGAAGCGGAAGGTCAGAAAATGACCTGGCATCCACCCAAACAACCGGGAACCTATACCCTGACCGTCGTCGTGTTTAACGACCTGGAAGAGGCCAAAGCTTCAATTTCCGTTCACGTTCTCCCCGCTGTCGCGGGTAACCATCCGCCAAAGATTCAAGCCTTTGAGGTTCAGCCGAATTCCTTTATCGAAGGGGGGCGGGGGGACACCGCTCGCTTTACCGTCCGTGCCGTTGACCCGGATGGGGATGCGCTGATGTACTTCTGGAACCGGCTTGATGGCACCATGATAGTAGATGGAGAGCGCGCCCAATGGGCACCACCACCACCGACCTCGTCCTGCTGTAACTTCCCCTACACTGTCACGGTTGCCGTGACTGTCAGCGACGGAAAGGGTGGCAGCGACATGGCAAGCATCACGATGACGGTTGCACCTTGAGAGAGGAGGGTTCACATCATGCATCACCTCAATATTCAAAATTATTTTTTCTTCGTGCTGGTTCTTACCATGATGGCTTGTGGGAAAGATGACCCAAATCCCACTCAGACAGCATCTGTGGCAACACCCCCATCAGAAACAAAGACATATTCACAAGCCCCGGCCTTTATACTGCTCGATATAAATCGCAACGCGGTCAGTTTAGAGGATTTTGAAGGCAAAGTGGTCCTGTTGAATTTCTTCGCAACGTGGTGTGCACCCTGTCGGGTGGAGATTCCAGGATTGATCGAACTGTATCACAAATACCAATCGCAGGGGTTTGTCATTGTGGGCATCTCCACAGACCCCGAAGGGATTGCTGTGGTGAAGCCGTTCGTCACGGAATTGGGAATCGATTATCCCGTCTTGATTGGCACCCCCGACGTTTTTAAAACGTATCGGTTGATTGGATTGCCGACTAGCTTGATTCTTGACCGACAGGGGCGCAGCCGCAAATACCATGTGGGGATTCAGCCCAAACCGTTATTTGAGCGGGAGATTTTGGAAGTTTTGAAACCATAAGGAGGAACACAAAATGAAAACTTTAATCGCAATCACCCTCATCTTCGCAATTGGACTTTTTCTCACTGCACCGGCAGCACCTGATGAGATTGCTGCGGTTCCGGGGAAACTCCCAATCTTCAAGGCGCGAAATCTCGTGGATAACAAAGATCTTGATCTCGCCAAATTGAACGGACACGTCCTTATCGTTGATTTCTGGGCAACGTGGTGTCCGCCATGCGTGAAGGAGATTCCTGATTAAGTGAAGACGCCGACGAAATCAAAGCGGTGATTCAAAAATATCGCCCCCCTTACCCTGTGATCCAAGCAAAAGAGGAACTTTTGAAAGCATACCAAAAAGCCTATCACCAAGCCTTCCAATTGAAGAAAGAAACGACTTCTTTGCCTGGCTTCCCGCTCCTCGAAATCGATCGAAAGGGCAATATCGTTACCATCCATTTGAATAGCTTGGGTGTCACGACTTTGGAGCGATTTGAAAAAGATCTCGCTCCCTTGTTGGCGGAAAAACCGCCAGAACCTAAAGACAAAACTTCGGGGGCTTGGGAGACGCCTTCAGAAGAAAAGCCTTGATGGTTTGAAGCTCACGGTTCGCTCATTTTAAGAAGCGGTTCGAGAATTCCTGGTGAGTGGTGAAGCGTGAATCTTTCACACTCACCACTCACCGCAGCTCGTGTTATAACTCATTTCTCATCAGATGGAGATGATCACATGGCTAAGTATTTGGCTCATCTTCTCGGTTGCCTTTGTCTGGCAATCGCTCTCTCATCGTGCGGCCAGAAGGTCCAACAAGGATTGGAAGAAATCCCAGCAAAACAATCATTGGAGGTGTCTCCGATTCAGCAAAGCATCCGTCTGTCTGTTGAAGGCCTTCCACGACGCGGCGATGGCCTCTGAATGGGGTGAGTGACACCAGTCAAACGGATTCTGGAATAATCCGATGGAGTCAAGAAGGTAACCTTTGAACCGGAGACCGAGATGTTTCTTTTGGAGGTTACCGCCAACTTCCAACTAGAAGAAGCGTCGAAGCGGATTCTCCTAAGAGGCAAGAAGCAGAACCAAGGGCCTGAGTAATTATGAATGATAAATGATAAATGATAAATTGAAGAAACCCTTGTGACCCCGATAGATCGGGGCAGGCTGTGCGGGTTCTTGTCATTCAGAATTCATAATTATTAATTTATAATTACTTGGGCGAGAGGGAAGACCCGATTGGGTGATGAAAGTAGTAGAAGTGGGCAATTTGAAATCTGCAGAGGAGATAAAATGAAACATCTGGACAAACTGGGAATCGTCGGTTCGCTCATCGCGGTGCTCTGCTGTCTGGGCGTTCCGGCGGTTCTTTCTATTTTCACGGCGATTGGATTAGGGGTTCTCATTAACGATGCCATCTTATTGCCGCTGCTGGGACTGTTTTTACTCATCACGCTCATCGGGCTGTTCTCCGGCTATCGTTCACACCGAAAAAAAGCCGCGCTGATTGTCGGTTTTGTGAGTGCCGTGGTGATGTTTCTGTTCTTGTTTATCTTTTCCCCAATCACCTACATCGGACTCGCTGGGCTGATTGCCGCAAGTGTTTTGAATGTGTGGCATCAGCGAACTCGTGAAACCGTTGAATCTTAATCGGAGGTTTTATGGCTCGGACAATTGTCGTTTCGTTAGTTCTTTTTGTGCTGGCGGGTTTATGTGAGATTGGCGGCGGTTATTTGATGTGGCAGTGGCTACGCGAACACCGATCCGCTTTTGTGGGGCTAGTGGGAGCAGTTATTCTGGTGCTATACGGGATTATTCCCACATTTCAGCCCGCGCATTTTGGCAGAGTGTACGCGGCTTACGGCGGGGTTTTCGTCATCCTCTCGACGCTGTGGGGTTGGTGGATTGATCGGCATCCGCCCGACTTCTGGGACTGGGTAGGGGCGTTCATCTGTCTTGTCGGTGTTGCGTGTATCATGTACATGCCACGAAGATGAAGAAGAAGAAAAGGAGTTATCCGATGATTAAAAAGCAATTCGACATTGTGATTCTGGGCAGTGGCTCGGCGGCGTTTGCGGCGGCAATTAAAGCCTCGGAACTTGGCGCAACGGTTGCCATGACGGAATATGACCAGATTGGCGGCACCTGCGTCAATCGCGGTTGCATCCCCTCCAAAAACCTGATTGCCGCCGCCGAATTGGTTTATAAATCCCATCACCCGCCTTTTCCGGGATTAGAAGGGAAACGACTGGGGGTGGACTATCCCCAATTGATTCGTCAGAAAGATGAACTGGTTGAGGCGTTGCGAGCGAAAAAGTACATCGACATTGTGGACGCTGATGACAACATCGATATTGTGTCGGGGAAAGCCAGATTCATTTCAAGGACGGAAGTCCAGGTCGGGGAGACGGTTTTAGAAGCGGAGAAATTTCTGATTGCCACCGGCTCACGTCCTTCAGTCCCATCCATCAAAGGTTTACAAAACGTCGGCTTTCTCAACAGCCGTCAGGCGTTTGAGCTTAAGGAACTCCCGAAATCCTTGATTGTCATCGGTGGCGGCTACATTGCGATGGAGTTGAGCCAGATGTTTCAGCGGCTAGGGACGCAGGTCACAGTGCTCGCCAGAAGCGGTATCCTGCGTGACTTTGAACCGGATGTCGCCACTGTGCTGAAAATGCACCTTGAGGCGGAGGGGATTGAGATAATCACCCCCGTGGCAATTTTGGAAGTTGAACGCGATGGAAAAGAGGTGGTTGTCTACACCGAGATTGCCGGAGAACATCGCGCGGTGCGTGGGGGACACCTGCTCCTCACCACCGGACGCACGCCCAACAGCGACGAATTGGGACTCGAAACGGTCGGCGTCAAAACCGATGCGAAAGGCTTTGTGAAGGTGGACCGCTTTATGCGCACAACAGCGGAACATATCTGGGCGGCGGGGGATGTGACCGGCGGGCAACTCGCCACGCCGGTTGGCGCACGAGAAGGCGTCATCGCTGCCGAGAACATGGTTACGAACGCGGGTAAGCAGATGGATTACCGCGCCATTCCCCGCGCTGTCTTTACTGACCCGGAAGTCGGGTCAGTCGGCTTAACGGAAGCGGAAGCGGAGGCGCAGGGGATTGATTGCCGTTGCCAAACGCTTGACTTGAGCTATGTCCCGAAAGCCGCTGCGGTTCGGGATACCCGTGGCGTGGTGAATATGGTCATTGAGCGGGAGAGCCACAAGATTCTGGGCGTTCACCTCATCGCTCCCCGTGGCGCGGACATCATCCACGAAGCGGCTCTCGCGGTCAGATTCGGTTTGACCATCGAAGACCTCATCGAAACGATTCACGTTTACCCGACGATGTCCGAAGCCATCCGTATGGTCGCACAGATGTTTTTCAAGGATGTCGGGAAGCTCAGTTGTTGTGCGGAGTGAAAGGAGGTGATAAGGAGACAAGAGGAAAGGAAAGAAAGGAGGTGTCAACCATGAGTACCAAACGCAAAATCGAAATCTTCAGTGCCGGTTGCCCCGTGTGCGAAGAAACGGTCGAGCTCGTTAATCGAGTCGCCTGTCCATCCTGCGAAGTCAGCGTTCTGGACATGAAGGATCCGAATGTCGGACGCCGAGCCAAGGGCTTGGGTATTCGATCGCTTCCCGCCGTGGTGATCGACGGCAAGCTCACCGATTGCTGCGCAGGACGCGGCCCTGATGAAGCCACGTTGCGAGCGGCCGGGGTAGGACAACCGATCTGATCGGGATTCAAAGCAACTCCTTCTCAGAAGTCCGTATTGGGTTTTATCCTTCCGAAGGTTTCAAACCTTCGGAAGGTTGGTCGTGACCCGAGTCGAAATACGGTTCATTTTTTTTTATAAATTGAGGGAGACAACAAGCTGGCAGCATGCGCTACGCTCCCAGTTGAACCACCTTACCCTCCTCTGCCGATCTAAAGGCAGCCAGCACGACCTCAAGGCTCCGACGCCCATCCAGCCCTGTCGCCTGTGTCAATTCGCCACGGCGCACGGCATCAAAGAAGAAGCGAATCTCTTCCTCGAAGGCATTATTAGGATCCAGTTCAATCACTTCCGATTCCCCCGTATGACGTTTGAGCTGAATCTGGGTCGTGCTGCCGGAGATGCGCATCATGCCCGTTGTGCCGCTCACATCAAGCGTATACCAGCCGATTGGATGGAGTTCGCTTGACCCCAACGCGCCAATCGCGCCGTTGGCAAAATCAAGGCACATCCAGATGCTATCTTCGACATCCGTATTGTCAAGCGTCCCGAAGTTCACGACGCCCCGCACCGTTTTGACATGGCCACCAAGCCACAGCATCTGATCCATTTCGTGGATGTACGCGGAGTGCAGGCCGCCCACTTTGTCACGCTTGCGACGCCATTCGCCGATTCCAAGCGGCGGACGCCCGCCCATCCGGACGCTCTGCACCAGCCGTACATCGCCGATCTCCCCGGCATCAACCCGACGTTTCATCTCTCGATAGTTCGGCTGAAAACGACGCACAAAACCAATCATCAGTTGGACACTATTCGCCTGGGCGGCTGCCAGCATCTGATCACATTCATCAAGCGTAATTGCCATCGGCTTTTCACAAAAAACGTGTAAACCGGCGTTTGCTGCATCAACCGTAATCTGCGCGTGGGTGTAGGTTGGTGTGACAACGAGCAGACAATCCAGATTATTCCCATTGATTAGCTTGAGATGATCGTTGTACCCCTTGTCAATGCCAAGTTCACCCGCAACTTGTTGCGCCCTCGCAATGTCCATATCGCAGACACCGATGAGTTCGGCATCTTCCATCTGATGGACAATTTTGGCTTCTGTTTTTCCAAGTCCACCGCAACCAACAACCCCAACTCTGAGCACCTTTTCTTTCATCAGTATTCTCCATTTCGTATATAGACTGCGACGTTTTCAGTTGTGAAGCACAAGTGAGCGCAAGACTTCCGAAGTTTCAACACGCGAGGGGAGCCAAGACGATGTGAAACCTTGAAAAACAGATTCAGCAAAGGTCTGGTCTCAAACTTCGGAAGTCTCAGTGAAAAACTCGTAACAGACTATAGTTTCCTTTTGCGTTTTGGATAAAGTCGTGTTATGATAATAACACCGATGCAAACAGGTGTCAACACCAGAATTTGCAATATCGGAAAAATAAAGGACAAACCATGTACCCAACTATCATCAACTTTGGAACCATTCATCTTGGCCCAGTTCGCTTACCGATAGCCATTCATAGCTACGGACTCATGCTGGCGTTCGCCTTTCTAACGGTCCTATTCATTTTGCAACGTGAATTGGCACGAAAAAAACTCGACCCCCAGCTTGCCTCATCGATTATCTTTGCCGGCGCGGTTGGTGGAATTGTCGGTGCCAAGCTCTACTCTGCTTTGCAGGATGGTACTATATCAATGAGTGAACTCTTCTCAAATAGCGGGCTCGTCTGGTATGGCGGCGTGATTGGGGGGAGCGCAGCCATTCTGTTCGTCATCTATCGTTCCAATAGCCCCATCCTGCCGACGATTGACGCCCTCGGTCCCTTGTTGCTACTCGGATACGGGATTGGGCGAATTGGATGCTTTCTCTCCGGGGATGGGGATTACGGGCCGCCTTCAAATCTGCCGTGGGCAATGGCATTCCCTAATGGCACCGTTCCAACGAATGTTCTGGTCCACCCCACGCCACTTTATGAAACGGGGATGTCGCTGATTGGTTTTGGCGTGCTGTGGGCTATCCGCAAACGGAAAGAGGAAACGCCGGGGCAGATGTTTGGGGGGTATCTCATCCTGGCAGGGGTCGAACGTTTCCTCTCGGAGTTCTGGCGGATTAATCGCCCGGTTCTCTTCGGGTTGACGACGGCGCAGTTCACCAGTTTTTTGTTAATCATTATCGGTGGTTTCCTCCTCTACTGGGTCACCCAACAATCAAAGAGAGCCGTGGTGGGAGTGAAAACCTCAATGTCATCTCCGCCACAGCGACGTAAAAATCATAGACGTTAGTGAATTATAAGAAAGGGGGAACTACAATGTTCACCAGATACCTTGATCCAACGACTGATTTTGGGTTTAAGAAACTGTTCGGAGAGGAAGAAAGTAAACCGGTTCTGAAAAGTTTTCTCTTTAATTTGCTGGAACTGTCCTCTCCAATTGTGGAGCTGACCATTCTTCCCACTGAACAACTCCCACGCTCACCTCAAGAGCGAAAGGGAATCTTTGACGTTTATTGTATAGATGAACAAGGACAGCGGTTCATCGTCGAGATGCAGAAGGCTCAACAACTCCACTTCAAAGATCGGGCGTTATACTACAGCACGTTTCCAATTGCCCAGCAGGCGCAACGGGGAGATTGGAATTACCAGTTAAACGCGGTCTACTGTGTAGGCATCTTAGATTTTACATTCCACTCTGACAATCGATTTATCCGTCGGCTTCAAATCATGGATGTTGAGACATACGACGTGTTTTCCGACAAGCTGACTTTCGTCTATGTGGAATTACCCAAGTTCAATTTGACGCTGGAGCAGTTGACAACCCATCGAGATAAGTGGATCTATTTCCTCAAGCACGCCACGGAATTACGCGAGGTGCCTGAAGCGTTAAAAGATGAGCCGCTTCCCGTGGCGTTTCATCTTGCGGAATTGGCGCAGTTGACGGAGGCAGAAATCTACTACTACGAAGGGAGTTTGAAAGAATCTCGGGATCGCCACGCCGAAAAAGAGACAGCCCGCATTCTGGGCTTAGAGAGAGGCAGAGAGGAGGGCAGAAGGGAAGGTATAGAGGAAGGGCGAAGGGAAGGCATAGAGGAAGGTAGAAAGGAAGGTAGAAAGGAACGCATAGAGGAAGGACGCGAGGAAGGACGAGCAATCGGCCAGAAGGAGAAGACCATCCAAATTGCTCAAGCCTTGATTGGACAAAATATGCCGTTAGAGGCCATTCTTCAAGTTACGGGATTGACGCAAGCGGAACTTCAACCACTTTTGTCCTCTACACAAAACGGGTGATGGGGGCTATCAGCTCGCAAGTAGCAGATGTCTCCTTGCACAAAGTGAGGCACAAGGAGAATAGGTTCGCGTCACGTCATTTTTACTTGCAAATGCTATGCAAATTCTGCTACACTTGCCTGTGTTCAGGAATTGTATCGAATAAAAAAGGTTCAGCGATACACCAAAAGAGGGCAAACCATGAAACGCGCGCTAACGTCCGCCGTATTTATTTCTGCACTTCTGCTGATTGCCGTTTTCCCAATACGGGCCCAACGTGTCGATGCAACGGCTCAGTGGCTGATTGTCGCTCCCAACGTCGATGCACACTCGCGGAAAACTCTCGATTCACTGGTCAACCTGCTGACGAATCGGGGAAAGATTCCTTCCGGCCAGATTCACCGAATTGAGGGGGATAAATGCAGCCGGGATGGGATTGAGGCTGCCATTCGTAACCTTGCAAGCAGAACGAAGCAGGGGGAGCGATTTATCTTTTACTTTCGGGGGTTTGTGACGATACCTCCGAGGTCTAACACGCTCTACTTTCTGACTTATGGGGCGACATCGGAGAACCTGGCGAATGCGCTCGAAATCGGACAACTGAATCGTTGGTTTCGTGCGTTTGCCTTGAACCAGGCGATTGTCATACTTGAGGGGTACACAAAAGATCCAAATTTGGAGGCTTTCTGCGCGAACCGTGAAATGCTGGCATCAGCAGCGTTTGTATCAATTCAGCCTGCGGATGTAATTTCCAAAGCCGCCTTCGCTCAGAACCTGTCGGCGACACTTCAGAACGATGCAGCAGACCTCGACGAGAATCGGCAACTCTCCATTGACGAACTCCACAGGTATATTCTCATGAACGCTTCCGCCGAAGGGGGGAATTTGCTGCCAACAGAAGGCATCTTGGTGCCAACGGGGGATGTTGAAGCGATCGTCTTAAAACTCAGTCCAATGCTCAAAGTCGTGACGGTGCCTGATGGTGCATCGGTTTTCCTCAATGGAAAAGAGAGTGGGGTCACCCCAAAGCGCATGACGGATAACCTTGAACTCGGGACATATAACGTAGAGGTGAGGAAGCGCGGGTATCTCATCCCGCATTCTCGCGCTGTACAGGTCAATGGCTTTCAGGGAGAGGGACTCAACCTCTCGTGGAATTTAGAACCAATCGCAGTTTACGGAAGCGTCATGGCCCCCGATAGGAAGATCCTTGAGGGCACGGGTGTGGATAGAAGGAACTGAATACGAACAGATGAGTGGGGGTGATGGGGCATATCGCTTCGCGGAGTGGAAAGCGAACGCCTCCTTAGAGCCAGGCAAAACGTACACATTACACGCTGAAGAGGGTGAGCGCTACCACGCAAGCGTGACTTTTACTTACGATGGGTACGAGCCCATCCGGCGCGATTTAACCCTCGCCGAAAAAACGTGGTTTGAAGTTGCCCAGACGCGCTTTAACCAGAAAAGGTATGATGAGGCGGTTGCCGCTTTCCAAAACGGCATTGAAGTCACGACTGACTTTCCGCCGATGTCTCCAGCGTTTACGCAGATGCTTTTCGATTCCTTCTCAGCCGTCGTGAGTCAAACAAACCTGGAGAACATTGCTTATGCTGTCACGACTGCCAAACTCGCTGATGGATTTGGTCTTCGAGCAGAAGCCAAAGTATACTGGTCAAAAGTGAGACTGAAAGCGGCGAAAGGCACGGCCGAATATAATCTAGCGTCAAAGAGATTAAGGGCGCTCAATGTGGGGCGTCGCTTGATTAACATCGGTATTTTTGTTGTATTGCTGGTCGTGTTAATTTCTGGGGGATACCTCATTCACAAACAGCGTAAGGAAAGAAGAGGGACATGAACTGGAAATTTGCAAATCTGCAAATCTGCAAATTTGCAGATTTTTTCCTATTGTTCAGAGGTGGTTAAAGAGATGTTTTTTTTAAAGATTTTAAGTCGAAGACGGTATCAGCAATTAGTAGATGAGCGGAATAGTTGGCGTCAGCAACATAACCAGCTTGAAAACAAACTTCAGGTTCTGGAAGCCGAAAAATCGGAGCTCAATGAGCGGTTAAACATGCTTCAGCAGACGCTGATGGATTTTGAGTTGCTTCAACAGGATTATCAAAAATTGAATAAACAGATAGATTTACGGGTTGCCGAAGAAACGGAAAAAGCCATTAAAGAGCTAGGGGGCAGTCGAACACAAATTGAAAAACTCTGGGCCCATCGATCGGATCTCATTGAATTATATATCAAAAAACTATATGCCTTGGCACAGAATTTTGCCAGAGCGAACAAGGAAATGAGAAAGAACCGCGGGCTTTTTTTGTTGCTTGTCGATCATCGCAACATGGTCGATGGTAATTTTTCAGAATTTCACGATGGACAGACTGAACATCTGATGCAAAGCCAATATCGGGGGATTGATCAACTTCCCCACATCTTTTCGCCTAAGATTACCGAAGTTTTTAGCTATATGGGAGAAAAAGTCATCTTGAAGGATGAAAAGGGCGAGATTACTGGGCACGAAGAGCGGGATGGTGCGCTGCTGATCGATTTAACAGGAATTACTTTCCGCTCTTGTATGATGGTAGAGGGCGTTCGTACACACCGTGTCTACAATAAAGTGGAACGTTTGCACAAAGGAAGTACAAAACACAATGCCGCGATTTATGCTTCATCGCTCGACGAAGTGATGGCGGCAATCGTTATCAGCGAGGAAACGAGTGAAGTCACACTGTTCCGCGAGGGTCGTTTGTCGAAGACCTATCATCCCTATACCGATGTGGAAACGCCGCGGGAAGAAAAGGTGGTGCCCTTGAAACGTGGAGAAGGTTTGGCCAAAACCATAAAGGAGAAGGTAATGCAAGAACCCGCACTGACTGAAGATTTTGAGGATGAAAATGAGAGCGCCCTGGTATCTCTAACTGCCTTACCATCAAGCGCTTCTAGTTGAGATGAATCGGGGAATTTTAGCCTGTCTCAGTGCAATTACCGTTATACCGATTTAGGAATTACTTTTCCCATACCACCGTAGCCTAGGGGCTTGTCCCCGTTAAGACGCCCACAAGGGGCTATGCTACGGGAGGGGAAATTAAAAACCGAAATCGGTGTTAGTTTCACTGCTGCAAAGGCAAACCGACTGGAACAATGACATTTCAAGAACCTTTCTGACACTTCCAAAAAATGCTTGAAAACAGTAGAAGGCAATGATACAACAGGCAGGATTCCAGGGCATCGGCTGGTTCTGGAAGGTGAGACGTTGATTGAAGGGAGACGAATGGACGAATGGGGTCATGGGGTTAGGGGGAAATGAGGAGATGGAGCAGTGAAACGGAGGGAAGGGAAGGAAGGGAAGGAAGGATGGAAGAATAGCTCCATTACCGTTTTCTGCACAGGAGCTGATATTGCGCACCCAATGGTAGCCGCGACACAAAGGGTTCGATGTGCCGAAACCACCTGAGGAGCTTCGGAAAGATGAACAGGAAATCCGTTTGCAAAATCTTGAAGCCACCGGCTCGCAACAGGCGTCGTGCTTCAGGGGGCGTGAGGGTGATGGCGTCGCGATCAAAGGGAACGCGGCCCATGATGTAGCGAGTGCCGGGGTTCCAGGGGTTGTTTTCCCAGAACGCGAACAGCCCACCCGGTCGCAGGGAACGATGGACGTAATTGATGGCGGCGGCACGCTCGGCGATGGGGATATGGTGAAACACGCCGTTGCAAAACGCTAGGTCGATCCCTTCGCTCGGCTGGTATTGACTCACGAGCCGGAATTGCGTGCACTCCGAGTTGTAAGTCCGTTTCGCTACCTCCAGGGACCTGGCTGAAATATCGACGCCGAGGATGGACTCGACCCCAATCAGAGAAAGCAAAAAGGGCGAGGCAGACCCCGTGCCACAACCGAAGTCCATCACGGATTGGGGCCGCTCTTGCAACTTGCGCAGACAGCCTGCCAGCCAAGCAATGCGACCCCGGGCAAAGTAATTCTTGTCCTCTCCGGAGATCGAGAGTCCACGGGCGAGAACCGCATCGTATTCTGCGGCATACGCATCGAATTCAGTTTGATAAGCGTTGTTCATCATCGACGGTAAGGAATCGTAAAGAGACTCAACAGAAATGCAGAGAAAGCTGTCTGCACGCCCAAAACCATGCAAACCAGAGCAAACAGTGCGGCGCGGATTTCGTTCAGCGGCCCCAATCCACTTTGTATCCACCGCCACGCCACCCGGACATCGATCAGCACCCCGCACAGAAAGAGCAGCCCCCCCAGAGCAATCCCGCGTTCCAGCGTGAACACTTGGTATAAACCGGCGATCAGATCATCCTTTCTCACAAACTTGGCGGCAACGGCATAAGCCCGCGCACAAAGCCCCATATTCAAGATTTGATACCCGAGCAGCGTCACAAAGCCGGCGAGGGTCATCACATGGATGTCATACGCATGAGCCCCGATCTGCACAGGGCCGGGGAGCATCATCAGTAAGGCCAGCATGCCCAACACGAATAAAAGACTGCCCGGAAGCACAAACAAATGCGTCGGACTGAGAAGGAGCATGAATCGCAGATGTCGCCACGCATCTCGGAAGGCGTTGAGTTTCGATTCGCCTTCGCGGGGAAAGTAGGTGATAGGGACTTCACAGATTTTCAGGTCCAACTGAACTGCCTTGACCACCATTTCGGAAGCGAATTCCATACCCGTTGTCTGTAACCCCATTTTGTCGTAGGCTTCTTTGGTGAACGCCCGCATGCCGCAATGGGCGTCTGAGATGGACGTGTGGAAGAACCAGCGCAGGGTGCCCGAAAGGATGGGGTTGCCGATATAGCGATGCGACCAGGACATGGCACCGGGACGAATCTTCCCCTTGAAGCGAGAACCCATGACCAGATCGAACCCCTTGCGCAGTGGCGTGATGAACCGTTCCAGGTCGGTGAAATCGTAGGTGTCGTCGGAGTCGCCGATGACGATGTACTTTCCGCGTGCGGCAGCGATTCCTGCCAGATACGCCGCCCCGTAGCCGCGTATCGGTTGGTGAACAACCCGTGCGCCGAGGGATTCGGCGATCTGGACAGAGTTGTCCGTCGAGCCGTTGTCGGCGACGATGATCTCGCCTTGGATGCCCAGTGTTTTCAGGGTGCGTTGGGCTTTTTCAATGCAGTTGCCGATGGTTGTCTGTTCGTTCAAGCAAGGCATGACCACGGAAACTTCAATCTCTATTGTATGTTCTGGCATCTCACTTGTCTCCTAACAATTCTATACACGCCGATTCAGCGTGAAGGGGACTGTTGGCTTTAATGCTTACTGCGCCCAAATTACTGATGAATCATTTCATCGGTAAACCCCATAAAGATCGTTCGGCTTCCTGCTGATGCTGACATTTTCATCATTCCAGAAAATGCCTGATTAATCCAGCCACCTGAATTAAATGCATCGTAATCGTCTGTTAGACGCAAGTACTCAGTGAGAGCTTCTTGTACATCTGCTTGTGCCTGAAAGTATTCGTGTGTCTCTTTGCCAGGGTAACGAACCGGGTCAACCTCTGGATAAGACTCTCGACACCCTAGGGAAAGTTGTCGTCGTCGCAATAAAATCTTTTTATATTTTTCAGCAGCTTTTAGAATGTCTTGAGTTAATATAGCCTTCTGAGCGAACTGATCATCAACGGGCATTAAAGTAACGATCACTGGCGTATCATCGGTGGCGTGTATTTTAACAACTCTCTTCATTGGGGGGTTGGATAAAGAAACATCAAGAACAATGCTGTTTCCTTGGGTAATGTCTCTAAGGATAAACTCTCCGTTGCCGTCTGTTTTTGAGTTGATTTGAATCGGAGTCGCTAGCACAGTGGCATTTGGAACCGGTGTTCCATCTGGCTTCTGAACTTTTCCCAAAATCTTCACGAAGGGGATGTTGCTTAATTCAAAATTGATCTCCCGAAGGACTTCACCTTCTCTAAGATTCAACGTCTTGCGTTGGGGATAGCCATTTGGAGCTATGACCAACAGATCAACTTCTCCATGAGCAACTTGAGCCTGATACAGCCCATTCTCATCTGTATAAACAACACTCGCCTTGACTCCTTGAGTGTAGGGCGGTTGAGAGAAATGAAAAATACGAACTTCAACGTCTGCCAGAGGCTTCTCTTTGTATAGAACTTTGCCGTGAATATCTCCGCCCGGAGTTAATACGATATCCGCGTCTGAAATGTTCCTTCCTTCTTCTACCTTGACATAAGGGGCCACATAAGTCCATCCAGGCACACTTTGAGGTAACAGGAAATAGTAATTGCCTGGCAAGATATGCGAAAAGACAAAATGGCCCTCTTCGTCAGTCTGAACCTGATCACGAGGAGGAGGCACATTGTGACAGCGGACATCTGGGGTTGCTAATACAGTCAGCGGTTCGGGACTTTTGCCTGTCTTCTTGAAATAAACTCTTCCTTGGATGCTTCCACCTTTGAAGAGATGGAAAGTCATTTGTTCGCCTACGGGGATAGTTGGTTGGCTCTGAAGAGCATAATCCGGATGGTCTATCAAAAGATAAACGCCCGATCCTGTAGGTAGATTGGGGATGGAAAAATGACCATTTCTATCTGTCTGGGCGAAACCGTATCCTATCTCTTGACTCAAACTGACCCGATTTCCCCATCTTCCGAATTCTTGAGTTAATATAACAACTTGGACTTCTGCCCCTTCGACGGGAGTCTCCTGTTCATCTTTGATGAACCCCCTATGTTCAGTGGGTTTCCCCAAATGAATTCTGACATCGTGAAGTTCTTTCGGGTTCGGATGGGAATACCATCCAATTGCGTAGCCTGGGGCGTAGGCAATCAAGCTGTAAACCTCACCCTTTTTTAATGGTAAGCGGTCAAAGACAAATCTCCCCTTTGCATTGCTTGTTGTCTCCGCTATTTTTCTTCGGTAGTTGTGAGCAATAACTTTGGTATCGGAATCACAGGTAACAACTGTGGCATTGGGAACTGGTTTGCCCTCGGCAAATACCGTTCCCCAAGCCTGAACTGTTTCTCGGTCTTTTGCTTCGGCAGAAATCTCTCCGACTGAAATGACGAGTAAAAAGAGTAAAAGAGCTCGTACTAACATGACTTTCTCAAAGAAAATACAGATAAAGTATTCAGTGGAGGTAAATGCCACCCAATAAACTTGCTTCGGTCAATAGTGAACTTTCCATACCTTTGCGTAACCATTATCTTCTGTGACGATTGCCTCAAAATGTTCTTTGAGCTCATTAAAAAACAGCTTGACGGCATTCAATTCATAGGCTTTTGGCATGAGGAGGAAAGCATTGTGGATTTCAACTCTTTCCAACAAATGTTGAGAGTAATTTATGGAGGCATCCAACCAGACAGTGAGAGGTAATTCGGCTTCTGGAAAATACCATTGTTGACTGCCCATAATAATCTCGCGGATACTGATACTTTTTGATGAATCTCCTTCCTCAAGGATAGCTTGAGGGGGAGTCAATACTGTGATGTTACCTTCGTCATTGATGAAATCTATAACAATTTTTGAAACGTGAATATGATATACTGTTGAAGAATCTTTATGGGATATTGAAACGAATTTCGCTAACGGGACATATTCAAAGCGGGTCACTTTAGGGTTCTCCATTATCAATGGTTTCAATTGGATAACAAAGGGGGAATCGAGAGGTTGGTTTGGATAAGCCTCAAACCAATGTTGATTCAATCGCATTAAATTTCTGGTTGTGAGTACCAGGTGAGTTGCGTGATGGGCTTTCAGAAAATTCAACATTTCCTCCACGCTTCTGCCCACAATTACCTGTCTATTAAAGTTCCGAATCCTGTCAATGTTTTGCTCATCGTCAATAATCGTTGCCCTTTGGCCTATTTCATTAATAAAACTTCCATAATTCCAGTCGGCGGCAACAACTGCATCCGGCGGTGTGTTTTCTCTGACTTGGTGGACAAACTTTTCAGTTCTACTAATTGGAGGTTTTGCTCGTATATATCCTACCTGCCCAATTCCTAAACCGTAAACCCCTGTATAGGCAAAAAAACAAAGAAGGCAAATCACCAGGAAACCGCAAAATTTCTTTATGGCAATTCTGGCACCCATGTGAATCATTGATTTTTCGATGAAGACCCCAAAAGAAATAAGTGAAAATCCGAGAGTTATTAAGAGGCGAATCCGAGTCGAAATACCAAAGCTCGCCCCAACAGCACGCTGTATCAACATAAATATGTCGGAGCCGCAAACGAACAGCAGCCAAGCAATAATGTTAAGCGCGAAAAGAGAGCCAAACCCGATAGTTTCTCGTAAATCCGGGGTAAAGTATCCAAGTGCTTTTACAAAACAAACACTCCCTATGAGAACAAAGATAGGGGTAAATAACAGAGAAAATCGCATAGCCGAACTATTAAAATGGAAACTAACTAAAAACCAAACGATAAAGGGTAAAACCTTCTCTGCTCCGTTTTTGAGCAGTAGATATGATATGTGAAGGATAGCCCATCCGGCTGGAATGATCAACACAGTCAGGTTGACCCATAGCGGTTGACGGAGAAAAAATGGCGTAAAAGTACGGGTCAGGATGATGCATAAAATTTCTAAGGAGAATAAGATGAAATGAAACCGAGAATTTTTGGATTTTCTCCCTCGGAAACAATGCTCTGATACCAAGAGAAATAAGCCAACTAAACCAATAGGGTACAAAAGCCCATAATTGTTCCACCAATCGCTAAGACCCATAGGTTGAAGTTCCCCAACGAATTTCATGATTGGATCAGTTCCAAAAGGGAATAGTAAACGCTCACAGATGGGGATGACAATTCCTTTCAGCCGATAGACGGGATAAGCAAAGAGAAGACTGAGAGCAATCAATCCTTTTTTGCTAAATATTTTGTTGAAATATTTTGAGCGTTGAAATTCGTTTGGTCCGATGAGTGTCGCTATATAGAGAAAGCTTACCAGAAGTGCTGGAATAATCGCCGATAAAGCAAAGGGTTCAAAAAGCTTTTCCTGATAAATACGGCTTGGAAGAAACAGAAGCCCTAAATACAAGCAAATTCCCCAAATAGAGGCTACTGCTTGTTTCTTATTGAATCCACGATAAATTCCGATGAGAAAGTCACACCCATAGATGATTCCCGCTATTAGGCTGACACCTAACCATAAAATCCCAATAATACCCAATATGCCCGAACATATTAATTTGTAGCTGACTTGCTTGAAAGTGGTTAAAGCATCAAGGGAAAGGGTATAAAAAAGGAAGGCCAAAAGAAATAAGGAAAGGATGAGTGAATCTGCGTCAACATATCCGACGGTTGTTCGATCAATGAGGGTTGGAGCCGTTGAGAGTGCTAGTGTTGCCAGAAAAGCGGTCAAAAACCCAAAATATTTATTGATTAACAAGAAATAAATAATACAACTGAAAACAATTACCACAGCAGGGTATAGAGCCATGGTTTTGTTCAGGGACAACCCCGGCAAGAATCGATTCAGGAAGTTATAAATTTGAGCAATGACCCACGGAAACCCGATTGCATTCAATGTGGCCTTAACACCATCGGGAACATGACGCATCAGATCTACTTTCGGCAAAGCACCATCAGAAACAATCTGCCGGATATGGCGCACATGACGATAAGAATCAGGACCAACGAAATAATCTCCGTCTGTATACAAAGATAAATGAACCCGGAAATAAACTCCAACAGCAGCAATTAATAGGAGTACGATAAATGGTGTTAAGATTAAAAACTTCTTGAGAGTGTCTCTTGGAATCGACAAAACATTATCGTATAATTGCATAAATGGGAATCTCGACGACCGGTTGTTTGGGGTGATCTGTATAAAGCTTTACTTGGCCGTTAATGATGTTTGAGTTTGCCTTATTGCTCAATAACTTTGCATCGACACGATATTCTTGACCTGCAATGACAGGAGCCACTTCGATTAAAATCTCAGGTAAAGAAGTTTCAACCTTAATAATCTTCCAGTTTGCTGCTTCGTGGCTGGACACAACAACACTCTGAGAAACAGACTTTCCCTTTTCAACGAATCCAAAAAAGAATCGCTCCGGAGATACTTGAATCACAGGACCGATTTCACCACTTATCGGAACAGTGATCTGAGGGGATTGGCTGTTGTTTGTATAAATCGTGATATGTTCTTCAAACTTTCTACTCTCCGGAGAAACTCGCGTGCATCTTTCAGGGATGATCGATAAGTGGATTTCTGCATCCGCGCCTTTCTTTTCTTGGCAGATTTTGGATTGAATTGCATCAGAGGAAGTTTCAACTTTTTTGATGAGAAGGTCACCCGTACCAGGGTCTCGAATTTGGATTTTCTGAAGAATTGGCTCTGTTTTGTTTCTGTCTGAGATATGACCGAGTTCGATTACTGTGGGACTAATTGGTAGAGTTGTCTTAGCGATTCCCTTTATAGTTAACTTAACAATAGGTTGGTCAGGATCGTTACTTATAACATCGGCAGTCGCACTTGTGACCCCTCAACGCCCTTCAATATCAAACGACATAAAGAGTTGGACTTGTTCACTAGGAGAAATTATGTTTTTGACGATTTTAGTCCCAGAACAGCTACAACCAGGAAGCACATCTCGAACGACCAGATCGCTATTTCCCGTGTTTTTGAGAATAAAAGTGTGTTCTATCACTTTACCCCAATCCGACACCCCAAAATCATAAACGGGTTGGTCAACCTGAATATTGGGCTGGTTCTTCTGGTTTTCATTTGACTTGGGAGAAACAGTTAGAACATATCCATCCCAAATCTTCTCAAATTCTGAGAACGACATAAAATAGGAGAGCTTATCAATTTCAACAATACGGAGCTTATCTTCAAAAATCTGTTCGATTAATAGATAGTGGTTTGAATTCACATAGGCAATGATTGGCGGTTTCAGGTTTATGAGTTGACGAAGTGAAAGCTTCATTCCTCTTGCCTGTATCCCCAATTGATGTGCGGCATCTGCCAACCCTTTCATACTTGTCCCTTGGCGAGTTGTTCCAGCTAAGTGGCTGATCGAAATCATATCCACATCGATTCCAAGTGTCTTGGCGGCAACCATCAGAGCATAAGGACCACAGAGAGAGCCCCTTGATTCTTCTTTAACGCCTTGGGAAAGTCCAATTTCACTGCTCAAAAGAAAAAATAGACAAATTGAGGTAATCCTGTTCCAGATATATCCTTCTGTTTTCATTGACTTATTTCCTTATCACTCTTTAGTGCTTGTTTCGAGCTTTTGCCAGCTAATCTCCTTAAAAGTTGTGAATTTTCCTATTTCAGTGTTCATGATCTTCGCGTCTAGGGAAATTTGGAGGTCAAAAAGATACGAGACATCTATATTGGGCTGAAAATCTGTGATTTCTACCTCGTTTCTGCTAGGAGTTTTTTCTCCTTCTTTGGTAAGAAGAGCGATACCATGCTTAGGGAACCAAATATCGTTTCCCTCTCCGGTTTGGTATCGTTGCCATTCAATCTTTACAGTGTTCTTTCGCGTCTTGGTTTCATGCAGACTTTGAATGAGACGAAAGCCTCCTTCTGGGGCAACCCAGAACTTCACGGTCGCTTCTTGAACCTTTGGATCCGGAGTCTCAAGGATATAACAAGGAATGCCATCCACCTTCTCACTCCCGATAACACGAACTTTCTTTTGCTGACGCAAGTAATCGCTCAACTTTTGTCGGTTATACCACAATCCCCAATCTCGCGGATCTAATGGGAAGGGAGGGAAGGGATTCCCAGAAACCATTGAAATCTGATCCGGGGAAGCAATGATTAATTGAATTTTCCCATCAGAAATGACTTCTCCATCTAAATATTTGAAATAACTGTGTTCCCTACTGAAAGCAAACTGTAGCTCTTCTACAAGTCGGGTTCTCTGAATGACTCTATCAGATCCGGTTTTCAGATCTTTCTCTTTTTTTTCATCAACAATTTCCTTCTTTTTCTCAAAGTAAGCCGCACTGTAAAGTTTGAAGTGTCCTTTTCCAGATTTTAGCAGAGCCTCAGAATGTTCCAATCCGGCAATAATTAACTCAGTACCGATTGGTGGCAACAACAATGGGGGTTCGGCGAATGATTGTGAGAGAAAGCCACAGATAGGAACAGTCAATATTGCCAAAATTACTAATTTCCGCATATTATTCTCCGAAGTTCAGGCATGGCGTATATTGTGGGCGAAGGTACCGGACTCATTTTTTGACCGGTAATTTCGCCTATTTTACGCACTGCTATAATTGACCGTCGCCAACCCTTCCCCCTTGATGAGGAAGGATTGGGCGGGAGCGAACCATCCCATCATTTCTCTCTTCCTCTCTCTCCCCTCCTCTGTACCTCCCCCTCAGAGGGGAGACAAAGGGGAGGGCTTATAGAAGAGGGGAATTTCTGGGGTTGGTTGCATTTTCACACGTCCTGGAGAAGTTACACCTCATGACGAACTATTACAGGCTGTGTAGTAGTAGTATTCTGTCGTAGAATTATAACTCTGACAATTACTATCGGTATAGCTATATTTCAGGCAAGTTTTCGCCTCGTTATATTGATTACAATAATCACTGGAGTTGCCTGTATAGTCACAATAGTACTTGATTGACCAATGGAAGTACTTTTTCGACCCACTCCCTTCAGCTAAACATGTACCGGTAGAGTTGGGGTCACAACCATTACTCACGTATCGGCATTGGTAATATTGGAGTCCGCTACTCCCAACTAATTTCTGCATTTGTGTATCAGAGAGCACAAGAGGTATCTCCTCTTTGGTGCCAACCATAGCATAAACTACGGTTAGACTCAAGACAACGGCTAGAAGATAGGCCAGCCGGAAGTTTCGTGTCTTCATTTTAAATCTCCTTTCAGTTATGTGCTGAAATCAACTTTCAAAAACAAGGGGAAACTTATTTCCCCTAACTCCTGATGAAAGTTATCTCAAGAGTTTGAGTCACCTTTGTTATCAGCGATTTTCGCCATGTTTAGGCACCTGAATAAATAGATGATAAACCCTTGATATAGCTTGAAAATCAAGCCGCCATTCATCAGGCTATTAGCTAAATTCTTCGGTAGGTTTAACCGGAGCTAAACCCTCGTCATTACCTCCTTATCATCTCATCGGTAAATCCCATGCTAAGGATTCTGGATTCTACTGACGCCCACATTCTCATCATGCCTGAAAACGTTTGATTAATCCAACCCCCTGAATTAAATGCATCGTAATCATTTGTTAGTGCTAGATACTCTTCAAGACGCTCTTGCACATTAACCTGTGCCTGTATATATTCATGTAACTCTTTGCCGGGGTAGCGAACCGGATCAACCTCTGGGTAGAGATGTAAAAGTCCTAAAGAGAGGTCTCTCCTTTGAATCAAAATCCGTCGGTAGTTTTCAGCGCTTTCGTTAATCTGGGTCACTACAGCTTGCACTTTTTCGGGGTCAATGTTTTTCTTAGGGGAATCAGCTCCCGAAGGGGCACTCATTTCTTCTCCATGAATCTCCTCTGAAGGGGGGGGATGCGTTGCACTTTCCCCTTCCAGTGATCTGCCTTTGTCAATTTGTTTGTCTTCCTGTCTGTCCCGTGGCTTGTTGAGGGGCTCAC
>CAZOAL010000096.1:0-25856 GCA_964577695.1 uncultured bacterium
ACCGGCCCCTGCTATTGCGTCAACTGGCTGCCAAAATGAGCGAAACTACCGTAAGTTGGTATAAGGACATCGCTATCACCGACACAACCGTTTGAGAACTACCTGAATTTCATTCGAGGAAAATTTCCCTTCCAAAGCCCATTTCAAGGCATCCGCGAGGCTCACATTCTCAAAGTCAGGAAGCAGGTGGGCAGCGGACTCAACTGCCCCCTCACTTTTGACGTAATGGTAGTGAAACAACGGTTTCATGGGTCTCGAATCACGCGGGGCTCGATGATGCTGGCGGACACCGTGGCACTGCTGAAAAACCTGAACAATCCCTTGAGCCATCCCCTCCCACGAGAAACCTCCGGGGTGCCTTGGCCTGTGTCGATTTGCCAAGCAGAGGCGGATTGCTTCCGAAAGACCTTCGATTGTCGGGGCGTTTTCTAACAGGGACAGACGGGATTCAAACCCCGGCTCCTTGACAAGCTCACCAAACTCACCATCAACCAGACAGGGACAATCCGCCGCTAACGCCATCAACAACGGCAGGATGGGGACGCCAGGCCCGCCTTGGTAGACAAAGACATCCATCTGCGAAATGAATGCCGCGAAAACCATCAGGTCCTCATAGGTGAAAAGGTCCAGGCAGAGTAGATTCGGTAAGAGGCTTCCGATGAGCTGTCTGGCGAGGGGATGGCAGGTGACAAACGTCCAGTTAGGGTGTGTTGCACATAGCTCGGGCAACAGCCACTCCCCTCCAGAAGGAGAGGGCCCCCAGAGCATCCCCACCAGGGCTTCTCTGCCGAGGGCTTTGTCTGGAAATTGATCTTGAAGCTTCGTCCCAAATGCGGCTTTATCTGACGCTGAAAGCACGGGCAGATTATCCGTTCCTGGGAACAGTGGGACAAATACCGGCATCTTTTCGACGGCACCTCGGTAGAGGGAAGGGAGCCAGGGGGCATCCCCGACGAGCGCATCGAAGTCCCGCATGACGGTTGCATGCTGGATGAGAAGGTTGACCTCCTCACGCCAGGCGAAAGTTTCGCTCTGGAGATAGGAGACCACCGGGGCATCCATGACACGATACCACATCAAGTCCTGGCGAGACAGCGGAGAAAGCAGGAGCACGCCATCACAATCCGACGGGACGGCTTTCAGAATCGCGTGCATCGCCCACTCCTCGACCGGAATTCTTTCAACGGCTTCGGTGAGGAATGAAATTTCTTCCTCCCGTTCACCCCTGAGCTTAGGCAGAATGAGAGAGACATCGGCGTGTTTGGCAAGGGAAGCCAACAGGTTATAGTGAACCCAACGGGTCAAAAAATGGGTCTGGGACTTGAGCGATAGAAAGTTCGGACTGACGCAAAGATGCGGGCGTTTGGCAGAGGCTTTGGGGGTGCCAGCTTTGACCCCCGCAAACAGGAAGCCGCGCTCGTCGAGGGCTTCAAGGAGGAGAAATGCTCGTTCCAAATCCGCTCCCCCGAAAGTGCCTTCTAATTCTGCCACAATCTCGGCTTGGGTGAAGGAGTCACATCGGTGCAAAATCTGGCGTATTGGATCCGGCGTCGGCAGCACCACGCCGGCATCCAAATCCGCGACGAACCATTGGCCCTCGTGTTGAAATTCGTGAAGCCGGTGAAGGTAGCGGGGTAAACTCAGGGCATCCATCGTGTAGGTCTCAGGTTTCAGGTATTAAGGTGTTAGGCGTTAGGTGTTAGGTATTAGGTGTTAGGTATTACGCATGACGCATGGCGTTTCACGTTTCATACCGACAACGTTTGCAAAAGTAGAACGTGCAGCTTGCTCGTTTGCCATCTATCGAATTGCTGGAACAAGCTGGCAGCATGTTCTACTTTTTTATACTGATAGCGTTTCGAGAAATTGACGGACGCGACGCAGAACGCCTTTCGTTTCCTCTCGTCCGCAAAACTGATGCAGCAGGGCTTCCACCTCATGCCAGGTGTGATGCTTCAGCAGCGCCAGTGCCAACCCCTCCTCGACACTCTGAATATAGCTATCAAACTGCAAGAGGATGCGACGATCATGGGTGGTGCCAGCCAGGATGGATTGATAGTCCAGACGACCGTCGTTTTCGTGGAGGAAGGGGGTGAAGAAGATCGCTGTATCCGGGATTTGTGGCATGGGGTGAGCCCGGCGGCGGTTGAGTTCATCAAAGAATTCCACCAAATCTCGCGCCGCTTTCTCCCATGTGAAGTTTAAGGCTCGCTTGTGTGCCATCTCGCCTAAACTTCGGCGTTTCTCTGGATTGTCCAACAGCCCGCGAATCGCTTCCGCCATCTTTTCCGCTGACACATAGCCGGCGATGCTCCCCATTTCACCGACATAGGTCTCCGCAGGCACCAGCACGCCGGCATCGCCGACGACTTCCGGGATTCCGTCAAAGTGGGAAGCCACCGGAGGCGTCCCGCACGCCATCGCTTCCAGGACCACCATCCCGAACGTCTCCTCTCCGACGACGGAAGGGAAACAATGAAGGTCGAAGGCGTTGAAGAACAGCGGCAATTTCTCGCGCGGTTGTGCGCCCGCATAGATAAAGTTGTCCGGCAGGGGGGCATGCGCATAGAACTCCAACGTCGGAGCGACTGCCAGAAAGAGGGCATCGGGGAGCAGACGAGCAATCTGGAGATAGGTGCCGCCGCCTTTCTCCGGTTGCAGTCGAGAGAGAAAACCCACGATTGGCTTTTCCAAAATCCGATTGTCCTCAAGCATCTCGGCGACTTGACGTTTTGCCAAAGCCTTGTCCATGGGGTGAAACAGCTCGTGGTCTACACCGTAGGGAGAGACGTAGAAGCAAGTGGTATCAAGACAGAAGCGGTCGTAGAAGTTTTTGACCGATTCAGACGGGACGATGAAGGCATCGTAGTCTCGGAAGGTACTATACCAAAGAAACACCTGGTTGATTCGATCTCCGCCTTGTCCTCTGACGGCATACAGCGGGATAACAACCGGGATGGGAAGAAACTGTAACAAGGGAATGGCGGCAGTATCCGCGGTCGAGTGAAGCAGGAGCCCCTGATACTTTTCCTGTAGCAGGTGGCCCAGAAAGGCAGGCCCTTCGGGGTGAAAGGGAACACCATAAACCCCATCGGCAAGCACTTCCTCTGTTGAACGACAGATATGAACATCAGCGTAAGACGCTCCCACCGCTTGGATGAGGTAATGCAAGGCAATGGAGTGACCTCCGGCAAGTCCTCGAATGTTCGGGAGAAACGTATCGGAATTGGGACAGAGATATGTGGGGCGATCCGTTGCGCGAATGCTTTCGGGTGCGCTCTCCGGATGGAATAGCAACCTCGCCGCCTCAAGGGTGCTCAGATGTTCAAAGACGGACCGAATTTCCTCCACCGGATAATGAGGACTCAACTCTTTGATGATAGCTTCATTATCCAAGGAAGGACACCTTTCGAGAACCTGCCAGGTGAGTGCATCGATTTCCAGCACCTGGCAACGGACGAGATCTGCTATAAAGCGTTTGCCGTCTTGTTGTTGGAACTGATAGAGACGCTTGAGTGGTCGTGGGCATTTCAGCATGAAACTCAGCCCCTCCCCTCTGAAATGGGCAAATGGGGTTATTGATACTTTTGCTTCATCTGCCCCCAAGTGGTAGATTGCTTTCCAACTGGTGACACAGCTAAAGTGGATCCAAACATCCGAGGATGCCTTGCCCAGAAGTTCACATGGTCAGTCAACCGGCGCAGATCCCTGCCATCAGGGCGAACCAGAAAAATATCCTCACCATCCTTATCGGGAAAGAGGACCGAGAAGAGAATGTACTGCCCATCCGGAGACCAAGAGGTACTCATAATATGAAACGTGCCTGTGAAATCGGTGACTTGCCGTCGCCTGCCGCCCGAAGCGGGCATGAGGTAGACCTGATTTGGTAAACCATCATTGGACATAACGAATGCAATCTGCGTCCCATCAGGCGACCAGGAGGGTTCTCTTTCATGATCGCGGGTTTGGGTCAGATTCCGGAGACGATTGCCTTCCATATCCATGATGTAGATATCGGACGCTGCTCCAAACCCTCCAGGGCGGGGCATCCAGAATTTTTCGTCTCGGTTAGACGCAAAAACGATCCACCGGCTATCTGGTGACCAAGATGGATTTTCATCAGTATATCGATTATTCGTCAATTGTCGGACGATTCCCGTCAGGAGATCTAACACATAGATATCGTTAGCTTTATCAGGAGCAATATGGGCAGTAAAAGCCACTTTGGTGCCATCGGGGGACCATTGGGCGTCGAAATGAGGCCTCAATTCCCCTGTTGGAATCCATTCGATATTGCTGCCATCGCAGTCCATGAGGGCAAACCTTTTTTGTCCTTGCACTCGACAAAGAATGCGTGTACCGTCCGGCGACCAGGAGGGCTGCGCGTAATCCGCCTGATCGTCCGTTAGCTTGCGAAGGTTACGCCCTTCGAGATCTATCGTGTAGATGTCCCATTTGACTTTTGCCCGATCAAACCCCGTGAATGCAATCGTGGGCATTGTCGGACGTGCCCATGTTGAAAAGATTGGAACACATAGAAAAACGAGAATCCCTACAAGAATGAAGCAATAAAGCAGTAAGTTTTCCGAAAGCATCTCAGACTGTCCTTTTGGAATTTTGCGATGATGGGAAAAGCTCCGAAAGGGATCGCAAGATCCCTTTCGGAAGCATCGTATGGAAACAATGAAGCTAGCAGCCGCCTTGATTTGGATTTGGATCCGGAGTGCACCAATGGCCACTTCGCTCGGAATCCTCCCTTCATCACTTCACCAGGAGCATGCGGCGGGTGGAGGTGAAGTCACCGGATCGGAAACGATAAAAATAAAGCCCGCTCGCGACGGCTTCTCCCCGATCGTTTCGCCCGTCCCATAAGGCGGCGGTGTCTTGGGTGACATAAGTCCCCGCCGTTTTTTGACCCAGATCTAAGAAACGCACGAGATTCCCACCCGCGTCGTAAATCTGTACCGTCACCGGGGCATCTTCTGCCAAGTGATATGGAATCCACGTTTCTGGGTTGAAGGGGTTAGGGAAGTTTTGCAACAGGGCAGTGCGTTTGAGTTCTCCCAGTGGAAGCAGTTGTGTGTGCTTGGGATCTACGGGAAAAGTGTTGAATCCCTGCCCATCCCACAGCAGGATGGCGTCGCCGCTCCCACAAGCGAACCATTTGCCATCCGAGCTAAAGGCGATAGCCAACACCTCGCCCTGGTCTTCTTTCAAGACCGTGACCTGCTTTTGGGTCTGAACGTCCCACAGCCGAAGGGTGCCATCCCGGCTGCCCGAAGCCAGCCATTTGCCATCTGGACTGAAGGCTAACGCTTCGACCCAATGGGTATGCCCTTCCAACCGGGTGAGCTGCCTCTTCGTCTGCACATCCCACAGCCGAACCGTGTTGTCACCCCCTTCCGGGCCACCGGCACCGGAAGCGAGGGTTTTGCCATCGGGACTGAAGGCGACCGCATTGACGCTTGAGGTGTGTCCCTCCAACACAGCCACTGGCCTGTGGGACTTTACCTCCCACAGCCCAACGGTATGGTCCCAATGACCCGAAGCGAGAAGTTCGCCATCGGGACGAAAAGCAACCGATAATGAAAGACTTTTCGTCTTTAACGCGCCCATCGGTTGCAGCGTTGGCACGTCCCAAAGCAAGATGGAGCCCACAGCGCCTGCCGCCAGGGTTTTGCCATCAGGACTGAAGGCGAGAGCTTCAGCCCAAAATTCTGTCTGCAACGCTGCCACCGGCTTCTGGGTCTGGACGTCCCACAGCCGAACGATTTTATCGCCCCGACTTCCCGAAGCAAGGGTTTTGCTATCAGGGCTGAAAGCGACAGCAGGCACGATAAAGGTATGTCCGGTTAACATCGCTGTCTGTTTTTGGGTTTCGGGATTCCACAACCGAACGGCATTGTCAGCCCCTCCCGAAGCCAGGAGCTTTCCATCTGGACTGACATCCAGCGCCAGGACCTGGCCCATATGCCCTCGCGACGCCGTCATGGGCTTCTGGGTCTGGACATCCCAGACCCGAATGATTTGATCATCACTCATTGAGACGAAGGTCTTTCCATCACGACTGAACGCCAGGGAACGGACGGCACCAATGTGTTCGGCGAGCAGCGCCACCTGCTTTTGGGTTTGCACATCCCACTGTCGAATGGTGCTGTCCCACCCTCCCGAAACCAGGGTTTTGCCATCGGGGCTCATCGCCAGAGCCGTGACCCCCGCCGGTTCCAGTTGATGTCCCTCTAATACCCCAATGGACCTTTGGGTGGTCACATTCCACAACCGAATAGCATCACTGGCTGAAGCCAGAATGGCTCCATCCGGGCTGAAGGTCACCGTTCTGATAGGGTCGGGGTGGGCTAACACGCCCATCTCCTTTCGGGTGCGGAGCTCCCACAAGCGCACGGTGTTATCCCCACCGCTGCTGCCTGAAGCGAACGTTTTGCCATCGGGACTGAAGGCCAGGGCACTGACAAAACCAGTATGCCCCTCTAACAGCCCGATCTGTGCTTTGGACTCTACATCCCAGAGGCGGATGACCAGGCCGTCGCCTCCCGCCAGGGTTTTGCCATCGGAACTGAAAGCCACAAGGTAAACCTCGTCGGTACGTCCCTTCAATTCTCCAATTTGCCGCTGTGCCGCGACATCCCACAACCGCACGGTCTTGTCGAAATCCGCCGAAGCTAGGATTTTCCCATCGGGACTGAAAGCGACATCATGGATGACAAAAAAATCGCGTTGGTTCAAGCGCCCCACTTCGGTCATATCCGCGGCATTATATAGCCAGATGCCTTGTGTTCCGGCAACTGCGACGCGCGTCCCATCAGGGGAATAGGCAATCCCTGTTGCCATACCCTTCCCTAAACGGGCCATTGGCTTTTCGGGAAACACTTGCCCCCACACGGGGCCTGTCCGAAAGCAAAATGCGATTGACATGAAGACTAAGGGCAACAATCGAGACTTTTTCAAGATGGACCTCCTTCCAACGCATACAAGGGTAACCTGTAGCGAAACGTATCAAGACAAAAGCGGTTATCGCTCACTGGGTTTCGATATGCGCTGCTACTCAACCTGCGTTTGGTGATGGCGACTTGGGTTACTGATGAAAGTCCAATGACTCTGCCTCCATCAGAATTTGGAACTGGTATGTAGTGGTCAAGGAGACGTTGCACACCCGCTTCCCTGCCCCCTGAACCCTTCAAGGGCGGACACTTTCGCCCTGTGGAGGAACCTACCCCGTCCCCTCCAGAGTATGCGCTAGAGGTGGCTCCTGACTTGCGTCCATTCGGTCACAACTCAGGAGACATGTGCTACAACGCGATCGGAAACCTAATTTACCAAAGTCAAATTAAGCTTAACAGTAATTTGTCGGGTCGTTCGTGCATCTAAGCGCGCAAACAGTAGAACCTTGAATAGAACAGCACGCTGCACGACAGAACTGCAACCCCTGTAGTTGGCACTCTGCATTACTGCCGCACTGGAGACACGAAGTGCCAGAGCCAGGCCGACATGCAGCTTCAGCAGTTCCTGCACTCATCAGGATACCAGCCAGCGTGGTAGCAGCCAAGACCGCTCCCATCTGGGCGGCTTTTTGAGCGCTCATCGCCCCAGACTCGCTGAACACGAATTCTGTCAGTCTGGCGCGTTGGGATAAGTTCCGAAAATGGCGTGTCATCGGTTGTCACCTCCTTCTTTGTGGGATATGTCGAACGGACGTTTACTTCACCGCCCGTTCGACGACGATGCCTTCCCAGAGGAAGGCAAACTCAGAAAGCTCCCTCAATTTTGCTAGGACATGGGTGTGCGTCCCATGCCACAAATTGCGGATGGCCTGATCGTGAACCGCTTTCGTTTCCCAAAACTCTAACAAGACATAACCACTCCCTGGCGCAAAGTCATGGACGATCTCCACGCCAGTGCAGCCTCGGGCGTTGGAAAGCGCAGGCATCCACTCTTGGGTGAGGAATTCGTAGAGGGTCGCCTTGTCGATTCCCTCGTTCATCTGGAGCAGATAGATCACCCGGTACGGATTGTCACTGTAATCTTTCCACTCCGGTTCACCGAAGGGAACATACGCTGGAATTTTATCTTTCACTCCCAACGCCTTTTTGAGAACTTGCACCCATTGATTCATGTCAATTCCTCGGATAAGTGAATCGGCGAATCAGCAGTAGAACACGGATTGACAGAACTTGTCCTGAGTGAAACGAAGGAATGAACGGATTCAGGTGAATCCGCCAATTCCGAAAATCCGTGATCTCATCACATCATGTATCACACCATCACCTTTAGAGCCCACAGGCCCCCTTCGCGCTTTTGGTAAACAGCTCCCGACTGAACTGCCGACCGTCCACATATAGCGTCGGCGAAGCCCCAACTTTTAACTCCTTGGTCCGCTGAATGTTTTTGCGGAAAAGCGCCTCCGCTTCAGGACTTTGGGCGATGCGTTGAATCCGCCCCACATCAAGACCAACTTTCTGAGCGCACGTTTCCCACGACCCCTTCAGATGCTTGGCTCGACACAGGAGATAGTCATAAAGCTTCGCCGGTTCGTATGCCGCGATGACCGCCTGACGGATATTCTCCTCCAACTCTGCAATCCCGTGCGGGGCTTCAAAAGGAGAGGGGCCCTTCTCGACTTCGTTGGCAATGAAGCGTAATTTGAAGTCAACCTTGTCCGCGAACTGACGCAGAATCGGAATCAACTGCTCCTCTGCCTTCACCCCATACGGGCAGAAACTCATCACGAACAGTTCCACTTCGACCTTCCCCGGCAACTGGCTTCGATGCGCCAGCAATTCCTTGATGTTGCCGATGGTCTCGGTATGGTTGACCTTCGGGCGCAGGTGTTGGGCGACTTGCAGAAAGCCAGGGTGGTGTTCCTCGCTGTGGCACTGCTGGCACAGAGCCGTATCGACCTTTGCGCGAACGTTGGTCTTTTTCGGATTCGACACATGGCTTCGTCCAGGCCCGTGGCAGGTTTCACAGCCGACCCCTGCCAGATGCTGTCGTTCGTCCACCCCAATCTGGAACCCTGTTTCGTAGCCACTGCCCGTGACATGACAGGAGACACACTCGGGGTAAAAGTGACGCTGGGCCTGGAGCAACGTATGGTAAGCCGCCGCATGCGACGTGGTCTCCCATTGGGCATACACATCCTTATGACAATCTCGACAGGTATCAGATCCGACAAAGCTGTTGTGGGGCTCGCTTTCCAGCCGCTCTGTCGCGAAGAGTCGTTTCGTCGAACCTTGGAACTTTGGATCGTCGGCAATTCGCTGATAAAACGCCTGAACCCGTGCCTGAACGTCGGGGTGCTCAGGGACCTCTTCTGTCATCGTAATCTGCCCCGTCTTCCAAGTGTCTCCCCCACCCCATTGGGCGAACCCGAGCATCTTCCCCCCACTGACCGAACCGACCAGAAGCGTCTTGCCAATGGTCTGCGTCTTGCGTTCGGAGGCACTGATGATGAGATCAATCCCTTCCACTTCTTGGGCTATCTGTTCCTCCAGAGCGGGCGGCAAGGAACTGAGAAGCACAACAACATCTGCTTGATTGGAAACGCTGGTCACCGCTTTCTGAATACCAGTTTTTATCTCCGCGGCGGATGCATTCATATTGGATGCCCCCAGCAAGGCAACCGACGTTCCTTCAACCTTGACGAGCTGATATGGCTGAATGTGCTCTGTTCCGAACTCAGATACCGTCAGGAGAACCGGCAAGTTGTTGTCCTGTAGCACCTTGAACAGAAAATCGGCACCCCAGTGGAAATCCTGCGAACTGGGAGAAATCGCAGTATATCCTATCTGAGCCATTGCTGTAAGATAGGTTTGAAATTTCAATCGTTCCAACTCGTTTTCCGAATTTTCCGCGTCCATCCACCCGCCTGCATCGACGAGCAGGGGGTGTAAGCCTTTTGCACGAAACTGTTCTACCACCGTCGCGCGTCGCGCAACACCGCCGGACTGACCGACGTAACACCCACACGGCTCCAGATTGCCCTGCGTATTCCCCGTGTAGAGGATGGTCACGGTGGACTGAGGCGCATTGGTGAGTTGAGCCAGCGCCGCTTCAGGGCTGAGCCCGTCGAGCTGCCGGGCGTCTTGCAGGGCTTCAGTGATGATCTTCTCACGCCGCACTTTCGACCAATTCTGGTAAATGAGCGGCATAGAGAAAAGAATCGGAAGGGCTATAGCCAGTGCGATATAAGGAACATATCGACGCATGAGAATTTCCCTCCTTGAAATCGTATTGGAAGCGCATCAAACGGAAGCGGGGACATCCGGCAGAATGGAGTCTGGATGATGATTTGCTGTGGCATCTCTTCCGCTTTGAGAAGCAAACCTTCATTTGGCTTTCGGTTGATCCACTTGCTTGATGTCTCCCCAAGTAGCGGGGTGCTTGCCAATTGGCGATACCACCAGACTTTCCCCAAACCAAGAGGGGGACCGGGCGATCCGACCGGCATCCATGTGGGTTAGTTGGCGCAGATTCTTTCCATCTCGATCTATCCGGTAGATATCTTCCGTATGATCCGGCATATGGACAGAGAAGGCAATCTGTTGACTATCCGGCGACCAACACAGAGACATCAAGGGCTTGTTCAAATTCGTTAAGCGATGTTCGCGCTTGCTTTCGACGGACATCACATAAAGCTCTGAGGTGACGCCATCAATGCTTTTGATGAAGGCGATTTGTGCCCCATCGGGCGACCAGGCAGGCAACATTTCATGGGTTTGCGTCTGGGTCAGATTTCTGAGCTGATTACCATCCGCATCCATGATGTAGAGATCGGCCGTTAAGGCATCAGGGGCTGCCCAAAAGTTGGGGTCCCGGTTTGAAGCAAAAACAATCCACTTTCCATCGGGTGACCAAGAGGGGTGTTCATCAGATCGTGGATGATTGGTCAGGTTACGGATGATACCAGTGGCAAGGTTCAGGACAAAGATGTCCCAGTGCCAGTCATGAGCGTCAACCCAAGCGGCGGCGGAAAAGACGACGTGTGACCCGTCGGGCGACCAGTCGGGGTCTATAGGGGACGCCTTCTCCCAGGTCGGTATCCTTTGAAAGTGGGTCCCATCACAGTTGATGAGGGCAAGGGTCCCTTCTGAGTGGAAAACGATGCGGGTGCCATCCGGGGACCAATCGGGGCGAATATCCCACGGATTGTCGGTCAACTGGCGCACACTGCCTCCATTGATATCCATGGTATAGAGGTGCCATGTCCAATTGTCGCCTTGCTGTTGGGTCACCTGGTACACAATCGTGGGTTCAGGGGGGCGTGCCGACACCCATGAGAGGGGTAACATCCACATCAGTGTGCCCACCGTTTGACAGAACCAGAACATGTGCCACTTCTTTTTCATTGCTTTTTCGATTCCCTCCAGTTGTGCTTGATGAATTGAGTGACGCCAGCGGTATGACACAAGGATTCCATCGCGTGGGCGTCACTCCGACGTGATTGATCTGAGGTCCAAGGGGCGACAGCCCCTGGGACCTTCTCACGCATCATAGGTGATTGGACTGCTGTTAGCAATAATCAAATGTAGCACTCGTACAGTATTGCCCGCACGCACCCCCACCACAGGTTATTCGATGGCAATTGGGGGGATGGCCTATACAATCATCGCCTGTCATACAGGGATGGCAGGTATGAGATTCAGCCGTTCCTGCACTCATCAGGATACCAGCCACCGCAGAGCCAGCCAAGATTGCCCCCATCTGAGCCGCTTTTTGCGCACTCATCGCACCGGACTCGCTGAAGACAAACTCTTTCAGCCGGGCGCGTTGGGATAAGCTCCGAATATGGCGTGTCATCGGTTTCACCTCCTTTTCTGAGAATATGGCGAAGGGGCGAATCCGTGAATTCGCTCGTTTGCTTCTTCGCCTTCTACGAAAACATTGAGAAAATCGAGCCCCGAAATATAACCGTCAACAAGACACCCAACGCGATGAAAGGCGCGAAGGGGATGGTTTTCTGAATTCGCAAGCGACCCCCAAAGTCGTCAAAGTCCCCTTCTTGTGCCTGTGCTTTGAGGCGGTGCACCGTATCGGTATCCAGAGGGCGAGAAGGATAAACCAAAGCCGCGGCAGGATCGAACTGGATCGAAGATTGTGTCGCATCGACTTTGATGTACCGAACTTCACCTGCGTTCTCCTCCTTCACAATGGCTTCGGCGGGAAGCATGCCGGCTTCTAGCTCAGCTATACTGACCTCCGTGACGATCACTGGATTCGCCAACATGAGGATGAGAGGACGGAAGATCGCATAGACACCGACATAAAGACCGATGAGGGTGAACAGGGATTGTCTCACTCCCACCGGAACAGAAAATCCCATATAAAGCCACGCTGTGATGCAGACGGAGGTCCCCAGAATGGGGACAACGGCTTCGAGTCTCCTGGCGCGTGCCCAAAAGAAAATGGCTTGATACCCCCCAAGCACGAGCAGGAATTTGACCACCGGTCCAAGCGGAATTGAAAACCGTGAAACGGTTGTCTCCACGACCCATAAGAGGAGGGTGCCAAACCCCATGAATCCTAAAAGACCGAAGAGGTTCGTCGAGAGGGTTTTGGGAGCGAAGCCGGTTTGGATGACACGCCATTTTTCATGGACGCCCGTTTTAAGGAGGGCGTAGAGCAACAGACCAACGAGATAAGGCACAAAGGTATTTATCCCCAACACCAAGGGAGCAAAGACATATCCGTTGGGCGAGTCAAAGAAAGTGGGTGGAAGTGCAACGCAGGCGGCCCAGAACAGCTTGGCATCGCCGGGGGCAAAAAAATGGGTCAGGTAGGACAGATAGGCCAAAGCCCCGCCCCCAAGCGTTACGGTCAAAAGATAGGAGAACGGAATCTGCCCTTGAAGAAAGAAGATAACCTGTAAAATGAGTCCACAGTAGAGCAGTCCAAAGCTACAGAGGTTCTTAATCTTCCGTTCCCGCAGATCGGTGAGGCTCGCATACAAGCAACAGCCAAGGGTAAGTGAGACAGCAAGAAAGGGATACATCGCTCATTTCACCTTCCTGACCAACAAAAAAGGCGTCTTTGAAAAGTCACATCAACTGCTTCAAAGACGCCTGATGAACACGAAAAAAATAAATACAGCTAGAAAACTCAATGAAACCGGAGCAAAAAAATCCCCTGTCAGGTGGCGGCCAGTGCCCCACCCCCCCGCAAGTCCAGTCGGGCGCGTGTTTGTAGGGATTTCAGATAAGATAATAAAAGAGTGATTAAATATCAATAAAGCCATTTTTTCTCCTTTAGGAAAAACAATATTTGTTGTATCACATTTTGAGATCGGAGTCAACAAAATTTTTAAGACGATAGAAATTTGCAATCAAGCTGTATAATTCGCCTGATTGAGGAACGTGCAGGCTTGCTGGTGGAGCGTGAGACGGGTGTCTATGCCTTCGCGCACCTCACCTTTCAGGAATATCTTTCGGAAGTTCGACGTCGGCGGGCCCCCAATTTTGGAGGCTTGACTTTTCCTTTCATCGTGCGCTATAATGATGGAAAGTCAAGGTTAACAATCCCGTTTATCGGCTTGAGGCAATGGAGGAAAAAATGAAACGAACACCACTCTATGAAACCCATCGCGCACTCGGTGCGACATTTGCGGAGATTCACACAGGCTGGGAGCTGGTTTCCTACTTCACCGCTCCCTGTCAGGAGCATCATGCGGTGAGAGAGGAGGTCGGGGTTTTAGACCTTTCCCATCGTGGCAGGCTCCGCCTGACAGGGAGAGATCGCGCCCGGTTTTTACACCGGATTATCTCTAACGATGTCGAAGGGCTCAAAGTTGGCGGCGGAAACTATGCGACCATCCTGACCAATCGCGGAAAGATCATCGCCGACATGAAGGTATCCGTTTTTGAGGATTTTATCGGCATTGATACCAACGCCGAAACGACGGAGATTCTCTATCGTGAATTGGACAAATACCTTATCGCCGATGATGTGACGATCGAAGATCTCACCGACGAGACCGGGCTGATTTCCGTCCAGGGGCCGAAATCGGCAGCGCTCCTCCAGAGCGCCTTTGGATTGGATGTCAGCGGACTCCCGGAATCTCATAACATTGTTGCGAACATCAATGATCAATGGTTGGGCTGTGTCCGAACCGGCGAAACAGGCGAAATCGGTTACGATCTCTACGCGGAGGCTATGTCGATGAAATGGCTGTGGGAGACCATCCTGACGAAAGGGCGGGATTTTGACACCCAACCGGTGGGGCTAATCGCTCTGAATTCACTCCGGATTGAGGCGGGGGTCCCGCGCTACGGTACGGAGTTGGACGATTCGATCATCCCGCTGGAAGCCGAACTGGAGAACGCGCTCAGTTTCGAGAAAGGGTGCTATATCGGTCAGGAGATCGTCGCGCGCATGAAGTATCGCGGGCACCCGAATCGGCTCCTGCGTGGATTCGTGATCGATGGCGAGGCACCACCGCAGCAGGGGGCGCTCATCTTCGATGGCGAAAAGGAGATTGGGCAGATGACCAGCGCCGTCAATTCACCAACGCTCGGCAAAACCATTGCTATGGGGTATGTCCGAACCGCCTTTGCGGAGGGTGGCAGCAAAGTCGAAGTCGAAACCGCGAACGGACGGGTGAACGCAACAGTTGTACTTTTGCCGTTTTATAAACGTAAAACGTGAAATTTCATTTACTCATTTACCCATGAACTCACTCACTGATTCACCGATTCACCGAAAGGAGGAGAACAGTGACAGACTTTTCAGCCCTTTTTCCTGTGAGTCAATTTCCCGATCGAGGGACAAAATGGCTATTGGAGTCCCCGGAGAATGTCCGCGAACTGATACGCATCATCGCGACAGATGTTGTCGAACATTTAGATTTTTCGCGGATTCAACACATTCCGACGACATTCGTTCCTGACAATCTCCGCAAACAAGAAGCGGACGTTGTTTTTCTGATTCCTTATCGCTCGGGTGAGTCGGAACGCGAAGTCATGCTCTATATCCTGATCGAGCATCAATCGACGCCCAGTCCATCCATGGGATTCCGCGTGCTATTCTATATGATGCAGATTTGGGATAGGCAGCGGCGGGAATGGGTAGACCAGAAGGTGCCCGAAAGTCAGTGGCGGTTCCGTCCGATTCTGCCCGTTGTCTTTTATACGGGCAGTGAAACGTGGCCTGCCCTTCCTTCAATCATAAATTTGATGGATGTTCCAGTAGAACTCGAACGGTTTGCACCCCATCATGACGCCCTGTTTCTGGACCTGAAGGGAACTCCACCCCAGGAGTTAATCCGTAGCGCTCACCCCTTCGGTTGGGTGTTGCGGGTTATCCAGAAGGAAGATACATCCCTTCAAGAAATTCGTGAGGCGTTGGATGCCGCCATCGATCACTTGGAGACGCTGCCTCCCGAGGCACAAAATCAGTGGGAGAAATTGATGTACTATCTGGTGTTGCTTATCTATCACCGACGCCAGCCACCTGAACAACAGACCTTGATGCAGCATGTTCAAAATAAGGTGCGTATTCATATCCGACGAGAGGAGGTGGCAAACATGGGACAAACCGCTGCTCAAGCATTGATTCAAGAAGGACGTCAAGAAGGACGAGAAATTGGGGCAATTGAAGCCAAGCAGGAGGTGCTTGTTGAACTAATGAGCTTAAAATTTGGTTCGATTCCCCAGCCTGTTCTTCAACGGATTCAAACACTTCAAGATACCAATCAACTAAACCAACTCATCAGACGTTTTGTCACGGCCGATAGTCTACAAGAAATGGGGATTGAGTGAGCACAGTCGATTAGGGATTTTTTTCGATTGGCATGCTTACGCTTCTTTGTTATAATGTCCTGGTTATAGGAGTTTTTTGCTTAGACTTCCGAAGTTTGACACAAAACCTGTGCGGGACAGTTCCTTCAATGTGTCGCATTTTATCGGCTCACCTCGTCTTTGAAAACTTCGGAAGTCTGGGTCTCACTTTTGCCTATAACCGAAAAAGTCGTACTGGTTGCAAGATCTTTATTCCCCTTGTGTAAATGAGGATTTTCGCGTTATGCCCCCTTCTCCCTCATATTTTCTTGCTATTGACCTTGGCACCACCAGCGCAAAGGTGTTAATCGTCCGGTCCGATGGCGTCGTCATCAACCGGGCGCGGACTGAATTCAATCTCCACCATCCGCAGCCGACTTACGCGGAAGCTAACCCGGACGATTGGTGGAATTGCGTCACTGCCCTGATTCACCATGCCTTTGATCAATCCGCCGTCAAGCCGGAGCAGATCGCCGCGATTGGGCTGTGTGGGCTGATGCACGCCCTTGTGCCGGTGGATGGTGATGGCGTCGCCGTGGATTGGCCGATGCTCTGGATGGACCAGCGGTGTAAACCCCAACGGGATTGGCTAATCGAACGGTTTGGCGAGCGAATCCAGGCGATTACCGGTGGACACCCGAGCACAACAACCTCCTCGCCCAAGTTACGATGGCTTGTTGAAAATCGTCCCGATGTTGTGAATCGTACCCACTGTTTCTTGCTGTCAAAAGATTTCATTCGGCTCAAATTGACGGGTGAGTTTGCAACGGATGTGTCAGACAGCCGGGGGACCTCTCTTCTGGATAAAACGACGGGGGATTGGTCGAAGCCGCTGTTGGAGGAGATTATCGGCGTTCCCGTCGGCAAAATGCCCCAGATTCGCTGTTCAACGGAGATTGCCGGATATGTCACCGAATCTGCCGCCGCCGCGACGGGGCTGACGAAAGGCACACCCGTTGTCGTCGGCGCGTCCGATGTCACATCCACCCTCACCGGGGGAAATGCCTACGTACCCAATCGCATCTATCTTTACATGGGAACAGCCGCGTGGATGGTGCACTCGTTCCCACGCGCGTGGGAACGAGAAGAAAATCAGAATGAAATGAACCTCCGATGGCTCGGCTCGACCGCAACGCTCGGTGCCAGCGTGAAGTGGTTCAAAGAGGTTCTGGGCGAATCCGAAATCGCGCGCGCATCTGAGGCTGGTGTGAGTCCCTATCAAAGGTTAGATCAGATTGCGGCTGAAGCCTCCCCCGGCTCGACGGGGCTCATCTTCCTGCCACACCTCATGGGTGAACGGGGCCCAAAACATAACCCGGATGCCAAAGGTGGCTACTGCGGCTTAACGCTTGCCCATCGGAAACCGCACCTCATCCGGGCGATCCTTGAAGGTAATGCGTATCTCATTCGCTATATTATTGATTCCCGCCCCCCCCCGTCCCCCCCGCGGGCAGGAGGGGCAATAGATGAGGAAATGCCAATCTTCGTCATGGGAGGCGGTGCGAAAAGCAAGCTGTGGTGTGAAATTTTAGCCAGCGTTTGTCGGCGGCAGATTCTCATCCCCCGCGAATTGGAGTGCGGCGGGCTGGGCGCGGCGATGATCGCCGCTGTCGGTATCGGGCAACACGAAAGCCTCTCCACGGTGGGGGATGCGTGGGTCAAAGTGGATAAAGAGATTGACCCTGACGAGAGGTGGATTGAGACCTACGAGCGCGGCTATCGTCTGTATCGGGAGATGGATGCCGCGCTGGAACCGATTTACTTACGTAATGCGTAATACGTAAATATCCTCCTCTTACGCATTACGTTTCACGCATCACGTTTCACGTTTCACGCATTCCACTCTTGTTCCCGTCACTTTCCTAAAGGAGTAGACCACCATGACACAACACGGAATTGGAAAAATCATTCGGATGGGGCAACTCATCGATGCCGAATCTCAACACACCGTCATCGTCGCCATCGACCATGGGCTCGGAGGGGCCGCGCCCGGCATTGATAATCTGGAGCCTGCCTTGGAAAAAATCATCGCTGGCAAGCCCGATGCAATCATCATGAGTATGGGCGTCGCCAAACGTTTCCAACACCTCTTGAGTGGGCGGGGTAAACCTTCGATTATCATCACCGTTGATCGGCGATTCGGAGCGACCCTGCCTGGCAAAAGCAGTCAGGGTGAAGCGTACCGTCTGACTGTCGATGTTGAAGATGCGCTGTTGATCGGCGCGTCCGCCGTTAAAATGGTGATGATCTATGGGCGCGAAGATGTCGAGGTTCACACGGACAATGCCGAAGCTGTCGCCGAAGTGGCGCGGCAGTGTGACCAGTGGCGAGTGCCTTTCATCTTAGAGCCGGTGCTGTGGGGGGGCTTAGTCACGGAAGCGGATCGAAATAATCGTGATATCCTCAAGCACATCTGCCGCATGGGGTTCGAGGTGGGCGCGGACATTCTCAAGATTCACTACACCGGCGACGTCCCAACCTTCCGCGAAGTGGTCGAAACCTGCCCGATACCGATTGTGATTTTGGGTGGGGCGAAAATGGATACGGAGCGGGATGTGCTGATGACCGCAACGGGAGGGATGGAGGCTGGCGCCATTGGCGTCGCGTTTGGGCGAAACGTCTTCCAGCACGCCGATCCAACCGGGATGATTCGGGCCTTGCGGCAGGTAGTGCATGAGGGAGCATCGGTTGAGGCGGCGTTGGAGGGATGGGCACTTTGATGGAAGAAGGGAAGGAATGGAAGAATGGAAGGAGGCTATCTTCCAATCTTCTATTCTTTCATTCTGTCCTTCCTTTCACGTTTCATGTTAGATATTGGAGGGTGACTTATGGATGCGATTACCGCATATCACAGCAAACGTCAACATTTTTTCCCTTTCATTCCCAAGGGAGAGGGGAAATTTACTAGCTACATCGAAGGTTATCCGGTAGAGGAGGAGGCCATGCCCGGCGGAGGACATCATGGCGCACAGGTTTCGAGCATGTATACACAACTGAGTGGACACTTCGCGGATTTGCCGGTTTACGTCGGAAGCGAGAGTTTTGTCTATTATCGTGAAGGGGATATCAGAAAAAAGGTCGCTCCCGATATTTATGTAATCTTTGGCGTTGAACCGGCTGAACGCAAGAGTTTTTACATCTGGCGCGAGAAGGCGGCACCCCGTGTCGTGATAGAGTTTCTCTCTGAAGACACTGAGAAAAACGATCGGATAAAAAAACCGGCGATCTACTTCAAAGAGATTGGGGTTACGGAATACTTTATCCATGAACCAAGCGGTGATAAACCCGCTGAATTTCGCGGCTGGAGGTGTACCCCGGAGGGGAACATAGAAGAGTTGCAAAAAGACGAACAGGGCCGGCTGTTCAGCGCGGAGTTGAACCTCTGGTTCATGTTTGAAATGTTGCCCAATAAGGTTCGGTTGTTGCGCCCCTATCTCCCGGATGGCACCCCTGTGCCAACTTATGCCGAATACTACAAAGCCGATAAAGAGAACAAGCAAATTCTCGCTAAGATGCGTGCCTTGACAGAAGATGCCTTAGCCAGAGCAGAAGAGGCAGAAAAACACTTACAGGCAGAGGTTGAAAAACGGGCTCAACTGGAGGCTGAATTGGAAAAGTTGCGGACGCTGTTGGCGTTGAACGCTGATAAGCACAGTTAATTGAAGGCTGGTCATAATTCGGGTATGTTTCAAATTTCCGAGAAAATGTGTTGACACTTTATGGATGGAAGGATGGAAGAATGGAAGGATGGGGAAGACAGCCTTCCAACCTTCCATCCTTCCTTTCCTCCGAACTGTCAACTGTTTTCTGAAACATGCCAGCAAGTCGGAGGGAACACGGTTGGTATCAGCATCTCCCTATTCTCAAGGAAAAATTGCTGCCTTTTTCGATGTCGATGGCACGATTGTGAACGCCACCATCGTACATTACTACGTTCGGTTTCGCGCCCTTCTACTGCCTGCCTTCTTACGTCCGTTTTGGATGGCTGGGTTCATTTTCAAAATTGCCTACTACTTTTTCCTTGATAAGGTGAGTCGTACCACATTCAACCGGGTTTTCTATCGCAATTACAGAGGGATGAATGCGCAAAAAGTCAAACAGCTTGCCCGTGAAGAGTTTGATACGTTACTTCATTCAAGGCTCTTTTCTTCCGCCTTAGATCGCATCCATGAACACCGCAAGCGGGGGGAACTGGTGGTACTCGTAACGGGTTCGCTCGATTTTATTATCCAGCCCCTCGCGGATTATCTCCACTCTGATGCGGCCTTGACCGTCCAACTGGCTGAAGAAAACGGAAGATTCACAGGTGAGTTGATAACATCGCCGCTGGGTGGAGAGGAAAAAGTGCATGCCATCAAAGCCTTTTCCGAACAGCACGGAATTAATCTGACCTCAAGCTACGCTTATGGCGACAGTCGTGCAGACCTGCCCATGCTACGATGCGTTGGGCATCCCGTCGTTGTGAATCCCCCAAAAACGTTACGACAGATCGCGATCGCATCAGGTTGGGAAATTCAAGACTGGACGTAAGGCGTGAAACGTGAATGAAACCCAATGAACCCATGAAATCATATAGGACTTACAGTTGGTTCCACGGATTCACGATGTATCTGCACATCTTGCATCTTGAATCCTGAATGGCTCAGATTCAAGATGCAGGATTCAGGCAGTTGTTCAATCTCAACTGCGTAGTCTTATCATAAATACATCGTCGGAGAAACCATGAAAGTCACTCGCTATTTTGAATCGCTATCCAACCCAAAGGATACGATGTTTGTCTTGATTAATGATCAATACCGTTTTACCGGACGCGGTACGAACTGGGCGAAGTTCCGCGAACACCTGATTAAAGTTATGAAACAAACGATCTCTGAAGAGCTTGCCGAAGAATTTGAAAAGGAGACGGAAAACTGGGAGTCTACTGATTCAACTTGAGAGGGTGAGTTTTCCAGTTATACCATTTCTGAGTTGAAATCTACCCAATCCGCTGAACGGTTACCTAATTTTTTTGCACAGGAACCTGGAAAAAATGACAAATCAAAACATACGACCCGTTGGCGTCGAAGTTCCTCCCAGCATCGAAACATCCCCTAAACGACAGGTTTTTGAAGGGGAATATGTCGCTTTATTCCCGCTGAACGCCGAAAGGGATGTGCATGACCTGTTTGAAGGGTCAAACGGCACGGAAGAGAAAGAAAGGCTATGGACATATCTGGGCTATGGTCCCTTCGCAGATGCTTCAGAAATGCAGCGATGGTTGGCGCAACAGGAAAAGTCCACTGACCCGCTGTTCTTCAGCGTCTTAGACAAGCGCATGAACAGACGTGTCGGGATGGTCAGTTTTTTGAATATTGTCCCTCCCATGCGTCGATTGGAGTTGGGGCATATCTGGTACTCGCCCTCGGCGCAACGAACCCAAGTCAATACAGAAGCGATCTATTTAATGCTGTGCCATTCATTTGACCAGCTCAAATACCGTCGGGTTGAATGGAAGTGTGATTCCTTGAATCAACGTTCACGCGAAGCCGCTCAAAGGCTTGGCTTTCAGTTTGAAGGCATCTTCAAACAGCACATGATCGTGAAAGGCAGAAACCGAGACACAGCGTGGTACGCTATGATGGATAGTGACTGGCAAGCGATTAAGCAGAATATGAGAGTTTGGCTTTATGAGAATGAAGCTGGACAAATTTCGTTAAAGGCGTTAAACTCGGGAGCGTCGTCGTATTGAGACAATTCAACCTCTTACTAATCAAAAAGGAGTTTCAACAATGTCCGATTTTTTTCTATTTACCCGTCACACCCATCTGGAAAAATCATGGCCCTTCCTGCATGAGCGCATGGTGACGCGTCTCAATGACTTAGGGGCAACAGTCGTTCTCAACACCGACCAGAAAGACCCCCTCCATGAGCAAATTCATCTGGATGAGGTGGTGGGCATCGCTCATTTTGGGGGGAATTTAACAGCAGAATGTATCACAGCCGCGCCCAAGCTGCGTGTAGTCGGCACGATGACAGACAACACCGGTCACGGCGTGCCTTATGAAGCCCTTGCGGCGAGAAACATTCCCGTCATCGAAAGCACACGTGCCTGGGCCCAATCCGTCGCGGAATGCGCTTTTGGGTTAGCTTTGTGCTCACTGAGGCGCATCACGCAGTGGCACCATCGAATGGCAAATAAGGAGCCGCTGTGGGAATATGCTTACGGGCAGTTTTGCGACGCGCCCGATTTCGTCAACGGCGACATCGGAACAAAACACATCGGCGTGATCGGATTGGGGCAGATCGGTCGGAAGATCGCGCAGTGGTGTCATGCCTTCGGCGCAACGGTTGACGGCTATGACCCCTTCGTTCCTGAGTCGCTATGTGCGGAATGGGGGGTGCGTCCAGTCGATATGGATACACTCGTCAACGAAGCGGAGATCGTCTTTGTTGCGGTGCCTCCCACGCCTTCAGCGCGGCATCTGCTCTCACGGGAACGCATCAGCCGCTTACGGAAGGGCGCATTGGTTGTCGTCATCACCCGCGCCCACGGGGTGGATATGGCGGCTTTGCGCGAGCGCATCCTCGCCGACGAACTCGCCGGCGCATTCGACGTTTACGATGTTGAGCCCCTGCCCGTCGATGACCCCTTACGCGGCCGCGACAACGTGGTGCATACGCCGCACATCGCAGGGCGCACCAAAGACGCCAACCTCCGCGTCGCCGATATGATTGTTGATGATTTCGTGCGTGTCATTAGAGGGGAAAAACCGCACGGCGCGTTGACACCGGAGGCAATTGCGGTGAGGACGCAGAAGGTCGAACTGCCGTATTAGAGTAATCGTGCATGTTGCGTGGAACGTGATGCGTGAAGAAGACCACGTATCACATTTCACGTATCATGAATCTTGGACAAATCAAGACAGGTCATTTAAGGAGGAAATCATGGGACTACAAGAAGAGCTTGAAAAGATGAGACCTGAGATTCGCACAGATAGTTATTCGATGTCCATTGGAGAATGGATTAGTTTATATCAGAATGACGAAATCGACATCCATCCGGACTTTCAGAGATTCTTCCGCTGGGATAATATCCAAAAAACTCGCTTTATTGAGTCAGTCTTGCTCGGTATACCCACACCGCCAATTTTCGTGTCGCAACGACAGGATGGGGTCTGGGATGTTATAGACGGCTTGCAGCGGCTGTCCACGATTTATCAGTTTGTAGGCATACTCAAGGATGAAGAAGGAAACCTGGTCGAGCCCCTCGTACTCGAGAAAACTAAGTATTTGCCCTCTCTGCAAGGAAAAAGGTGGGATGCACTAGACAATCCCGAACACGCTTTTGATGCCTCTCAGCGTCTATATATCAAACGTGCAAAATTGCACGCTAACATTCTCCTCATGGAGAGCGATGAATTTACTCAATATGAACTGTTCCAGCGGTTAAATACGGGTGGTTCTCAATTGAGCGACCAGGAAATCCGCAACTGTATTCTCGTACAGTTAAACAGAAATATGTTCCTTTGGATGCGGGAGCTCGCTGGATACGAAAGCTTCAAAGAATGCGTAATTTTGACCGAACGAGCGGTAGAAGAACAGTATGACCTCGAATTGGTTTTGAGGTTCCTCGTGTTTCGTAATATCGATAAAAAAGAGTTGAGCAATATGGGTGACTTGGGCGAGTTTCTGACTGACAAAATGGTTGAAATGGCGAAGTCAGATCCATTCGATTACGAGGAGGAAGCGAAGGCGTTCAGGCAGACTTGCGACATTTTATATGAGAGCACCCGGGAAAACAGCTTTCGACGATATGACCCAAATAAGAAGAAGTTTCTTGGAGGCTTTCTTGTTACCCCATTTGAGGTATTTGCATTAGGGATAGGTTACAATTATTCATCAATTTATGGTTCAAATGTGAATATTGAGGAAAGAGTTAAAAAGTTTTGGATGGATGGACAACAAGGTTTACGGTCTGGAAGTGGTGTTGCTGCCTCAAGCCGGCTGCCGACGACTATTCCATTTGGGCGTCAATTGTTTAATCTATGAATATCCGCACAGTTGACCAGTTAAACGAATTTTTATCTGGCGAGATTATCTGGCGAAAAAAAGAACTGACGGCTCTGCGGTCACTTGTTGAATCGGCGAAGTCATCGACAGATAAGCAAAATGCACTCATCCGCAGTGGGATGACTGTGCTCTATGCACACTGGGAAGGTTTTGTGAAAGCGGCCGCTTCTGCCTATTTAGAATTCGTCGCAATGTAGCGTCTCTCTTATCAAGCCCTTACAGCTAATTTCATTGCTCTTGCGATGAAGGGCAAACTGGAAGAGGCAAGGCAAACGAACAAAGCTTCGATATTTAACGAAGTTGCAAAGTTCTTTTTAACAGGGCTTTCTGAAATATGCAGAATTCCGTACAAGGATGCCATAGATACAAAGTCCAACTTATCTTCTGAGGTGTTCAAAGAAATCGTTTGTATGGTAGGGCTTGACTACTCACCTTATCAGACAAAAGAAAAATTGATTGATGAAAAACTACTCCACTCAAGAAATAACATCGCACACGGTAAATATCTACAAGTTGATATCAATGAATACCTGGAACTCCATGAAGAAATCATCACCCTGATGAACACTTTCAGGAATCAGATTGACAACGCCGCGTACATCCAGGCTTACCGCCGAAAAGTATAATCCCAACGAGGTATTTCCGATGACATTAGATCTCAATCGACTCGTTCGCCCCGACATTGCGGCGATGGAGTCCTACACCCCCATTGTCCCGTTTGACGTGCTCAGTCACCGACTGGGCCGCCCACCCGAGGCGATCATCAAGCTGGACGCGAATGAGAATCCTTATGGCCCATCACCGCGGCTCAATCACGCCCTGGCAAACGAGCGGTATTATCATATCTATCCCGACCCAGACAGCCATGCCCTGCGCGAAGCCCTCGGCGACTACCTGAATGTAGACAAAGGGCGTATCATGGTGGGACACGGCGCTGATGAGCTCATCGATCTGCTCATGCGCCTGTTCCTCCAGCCGGGGGATGTTGTCATCGATTGCCCACCGACTTTCGGCATGTATAGCTTCGACGCGGGTATCAACGGCGGGCACGTCGTACGCGTGCCCCGTCTGCCCGATTTTTCAGTCGATATCGCGGCTGTCGAGGGGGCGGTTGCCAATGCCCCTCGTGCCAAGCTGATGTTCGTGACCAGCCCGAACAATCCCGACGGCGGCACCCTCTGTGACGCCGATTTGCGCCGCCTGCTCAAACTCCCGCTCGTCGTTATCCTGGACGAAGCTTATGTTGAGTTTCACGGAAAGAGCCGAGTCGGATGGGTAGCGGAGAACGCTAACCTCATCGTCCTGAGAACCTTCAGTAAGTGGGCTGGATTGGCTGGATTACGAGTGGGCTACGGCGTGTTCCCCGAAGAGATTATGCCCCATCTGTGGAAGATTAAGCAGCCGTACAACGTCAACGTCGCTGGAACGACGGCTGCGCTGGCTTCATTGAGCGATTTGACCTATTTGATGGAGAATGTCGAAAAGCTCATCGCCGAACGTGAGCGACTCTATCAGGAACTGATTCAATTTGAGTTTCTGCGTCCTTATCCCAGTCAGGCGAACTTTATCTTATGTCGCGTCCTCGGTCATGATGCCCTCCAGCTCAAGCTGGAATTGGAGCGGCATGGTATCTTGGTCCGCTACTTTAGCAAACCCGGGCTGACCGATCATATCCGCATCAGCGTGGGTCGGCCGGAGCAAACCGATAGGCTCCTGACTGCATTGCGGCACCTGGCCGGTGGGATCCGTGGATGAGGCTGCCCCCCTCATGATGGGATTCTTCCAATGCGACAGACGATATGGCAGGCTCTGACGCAGGTAAATCATAGAATTTCCAATCGCCAGATTGAGGTGGACTTACGCAAAGATAATGCAAAAATGAAACAATAGACAAAACCGATGAAAAATGATAGAATTCCTTCGATTTTTCTTGACTAAAAAAAACATCCGTGCTATGCTTATCCATAATCAGTAGATTACAAAGGAGTATCAGGAATTTCAATATTGTCCACCTGCCCATAT
>CAZOAL010000097.1:0-25767 GCA_964577695.1 uncultured bacterium
CCAACCAAGATAGAATCTTGGGCTACAGTTGGATTGCGAAACAGTTCGTCAACACACCCTAGTACACATCGGCGGAAATAATTGACCCCACCCCCCACCCGGCCTCCCCCCACCCCGGCCCTCCCCGTGGACGGGGAGGTAGAAGGGCGGGGAGGAGCGGCCGAATTCCTCCCGTCCACGGGGGGACCGAGGGGGGGTCAAAAACTTACGCCGCGCAACACTAGGGTTCATGTCGAAAATGAGAGCAAGCGAGCGAAGATAAACCGAGTTTCTCCAGGAGGCTCGGTTTCTTTGCACGATTTCTTAACATATACGACTTTTTCAGTTAGGGGCAAAAGCGAGGCCCAGACTTCCGAAGTCTCCAAGACTTCGGAAGTCTGAATCTGAGAGTCAGATGGTTTGCTGCCTTGTTACGGGCTGCGAAGTGGTTGCAGGTGTTTGTCGAAAAACGCCATCGCCTTTTCCAGGGCACCCATGAATTGCTGGTGCATATCTGCATCTTGTGGACCATGGCCCATGCCTTCAATGAGGCACACCTCGACTTCCACCCCCGCTTTTCTCAGCGCTTCCGCGAAACGGACGGATTGGTCTAAAGGCACGATGATGTCGGCTGTTCCGTGAATGATAAAAAACGGTGCGTCGTCAGATGAAACATGGAAAATCGGAGAGGCATCGTGCCAGAAAGCGGCATCCGCATCGTAAGATGTGCCCATGAGTGCCAGCAATATCTCCCGCAAGAGCGCGACTTCATCTGGCGTGTACATCGCTTCCAGATAACGATGCGGAACGAGATCCGCAGGACCGTAAATATCTACCACGCATTGCACTTTGCTGCTGAACCCGCTCAATTCAGGGTCATCTTCGCGGCGAGTTTCGCGTGTGCCCAATAAGGCGGCGAGGTGCCCCCCGGCGGAATCGCCGATTGCGCCCAAGCGTTGCGAATCGACGCGAAACGCTTGGGCGTGCTTGCGAAGCCACCGCACCGCTCGTTGAACATCGTCCAGTTGTGCGGGGTAAGTCCAGCGCGGAGCCAGACGATAATCCACTGCGGCGACGACATAGCCGCGGCGACTGAGCGTCTCCCCCAGCCAGCCTATCCCGCCTTTATCCCCGCCCTGCCATCCCCCGCCGTGAATAGCAATCACCCCCGGACGCAGGGATGGTCCGTCGTCTTGGGGCAGGTAGAGGTCAAGCAGCAGCGCCTGTCCCTCCACCTGACTGTATGGTACATCGGCAAGCACTTCGACAGAAAATTCCGCCTTTGGTGTCGCGCAGATCGCGTCTTTCAAAAGGTGTAAGCTCAAATTTAACAGTGTCATCATAAAAGAAATGTCAACCTATTATAAATACACGAGTTTTTCGCTTAGACTTCCGAAGTTTGACACCAAACCGATGCAGAACAGTTCCTTCAAGGGTTCGCATGGTCTGGGGTGACCTCGTCTTAAAAAACTTCGGAAGTCTGGGTTTCGAGTCAGCCAGAAACCGAGTTTCTTTAAGAAACTCGGTTTCTACCCGTCATTTCAAATGTCACAGGGTACTAGACCACCGATTATGGAGATTAAGAAAATAATCGGGTCATCCCCGTAGTGGCGACTTCAGTCGCTGTTTGAAGCGAATAAATTCGCCACTACAATCTGTTACCCAAATAAATATTAAATCTTCATCATCGGTGGGAACTTAATGTACCGGCCACTCCGGTATCGCCTCGTCTATGGCTTCCATCAGACGGAGCGTTTCGTTGACGGCGATGATGACCTTCTGGTAGTGAGTGAGGTCGTCATAAGAGAGTTGCCGCTCCCGCCGATCTTTGAGCCATTTCTCGCAAACCTGATAACCGCCAACATGAAAGTCCCACACCTCCGGCGGTGCCCCCTCAAAATATTGCGTTCTGTTGATGTAAACCCGCCCCTCGGCCAGGGGTGTGCCTGCGCCCGGTTCAGGCTGACCGGGAGCAAGATACCGGGGATAGCCTTTTTCCACTCGACTGTCGCCGGGGACGGGGTAGCGGGTGATGAAGTGGTTCACCGCCGGAGACTCCAGCAGGTGCAAGCCAACCAACTCACGGCCCAACCCGCATAGCATACGAAAGAGGTCCCGGTCCGACGTGAGGGGGACGCGGGGGAAATCAATCTTGAGGAACTCGGCGTAGCGGGTCCGGTAGGTGGGGGCGTGGAAGATGGCGTAGATGTAATGGAAGATGTCCTCCGGGCCGAAGGTTTCCTCCATGTCACCGGCCCCATCTGAAACGAAGGTCATGCACAGCCGTTTTTCTATATCGACGACAAATTCGGGGTTGAGGTTGGGGACGCGGCCGTTTTCGCCGGGGGGCCAGGGGGAGGCATCAAAGAGGCTTTTTTGTCGAGTTATGTCGTCAGTAAGATAGAGGTAGAGGGGAAAGGCATAGCAATTGTCCAAGCTGCTGATATATTCTTTGGCAATCGGGTGATTTGCTACAAAAACATGGAGCCAAGGAAGTTCTCGTATAGCTCTAAAAGTAACCAGTGTTATATTTTCATGGTTTATTTGGTGAGTACAGATTTCTTCCCTACTACGTGCTAAAACGGCAGAGGAATAAATTACATACCTTTGGTCAAAGCACCTGTAACTGAATGGAATTACAGCGTCTGAAGCGTTTGGAGTTTTTGCCCATGCGCGAGCTTGCTCAAGCGAAAACGAAGATGAGTCCTCTAGTCTATATAAATCTCTTATCTCTTCATCAGTTTTTAATCCGCCTAAAATTGCAATCTTCTGTTGAAGTTCTGTCGGGAAATAGCCAGTCGCAAAAGCATCTCGACCTGTAGTGATACCCATACTATTAGTTGGTATAGCCTCCGTTACTTTCCAACTTGCCTGATATTCAGATAGCAGATCGACGTTCTGAGGCACAAATAGATAAAACGGCGATTGAGGAGCAAGTAACTCCCATTTTGTGGTTTGTACGTCATATTCAAAAAGCCACCCATATTTATGTTCGCGCATTCCCCACAGATTCGCGTAATGTACACAAGCCGGTCCCTTCTTGCCAGGCTCCTTGACGAAAAGCCCAATCGCCACGCCCTGTTGAATATCAAAAACATTCCCATCAGGCAACCCGTTGGGAGCAACTTCTCTTTTCTTGCTGTTGCCGTGCAGATTCAAAATGTAAATATCAGTGAAGCCCTGCATTAACTGTTGTCGCATGCCTCGAAAGGTGGGATTATCCAGATAGCCGTTATTGCTGATGAAAGCCAGAATGCCGCTCCCACTGCGTTCGATCCGCCACTGACCAAAGCGAATGAACTTTACATAATCATCTTGTAGCCACTTTGGATTACGCTCGCCCAACGGTTTACCGTCTACTTCATAGTAACTGGGAACTTTTTCGCCATCCGGAAGTTCGCCCTTGAGCAAGCCGTCAATCCATGCCCCCTTGTTGGCAGAATGGCCGGAATATGGCGGATTCCCCATCACCACCATAATCGGCAGATGGCGTTTGACCTCATTGGCGGCGTTGGTTTCGTCGGCGACCCATTGCGTAAAGAGGGGCAAGCCGGTCATCTCGTGGGCTTCTTCGAGGGCGTTGGTCAGGTAAACCCCGAGCCGCTCCCCGTCGGTGAAGTGGTAAGCCCAGAGGGCGCGTTGGGCGTCGGGCAGGTCGCGTCCGGCGAGTTGCAGGCTCAACTTGAAATGGGCGACGGCGTAGGGTGCCATGAGCAACTCAAAGCCAAAGAGACGCGGCAGCAGGTGGTTTTTGACGTAGCCGGGCCACATCCCCGCGTTGCTCCCCCGCATAAAACCCTGGCGGATATGGTCAATCACGGCGTAGAGAAAGGTGCCGGTGCCGCAGGCGGGGTCCAAAATGAGGACTTTGTGGCTCTCCGCGGTCTTTCGTGCCTCTTTCTTTCCTTTGATTCGCAAGCCGGGGTCGTAGTTGGGCACCGTCATCATCGTGCTGTCCGCCAGCCCTTGCGAGCAGTTGAAGCGGGTTTTGAGCAGGTAATCCACCGAGCGGACGATGTAGGACACCACCGGCTCCGGGGTGTAGTAAACGCCCCGCGCCTCGCGCAGTTTGGGGTCGTAGGCGGCGAGGAAGGTTTCGTAAAAGTGAACGACGGGGTCTTCCTGGCGGGTGCGGCGGCCAAAGTCAGTCAGCACAGCTTCCATATCGGTGTGCGCCAGGGTTTCCACCAGGTCATCGACAAAGCTGGCAAAGGGTTCGTCATCCATCTGGGGGCCGGTGATCTGGTAGAAAAAGTCACGCAGGAAAGGGTTGGACTTGGGGATAAGGTGTTGGGCTTCCTGACGGCTGAAGTTGGCGGGGGTGGGGTCCATCACGCGAGCGGAGAAGAGCCCGTAGGCGAGCGTTTGGGCGAACATATCGGCGAAGTCAGCGGTCTTTTCCGGCTGATCGAGATCGGCGATGAGGACCTTAGCGAAGGCCTGACGCCAGCCCTGGAGCAAGGTCGAGGCTTGTTTCTGGTGAAAGGCTTCGATGATGATGTCGCGCACAATATGGGTCAGGCGTGCCATGCGCACAGCCAAGTCGCGGGGCGTGTTGATGGGTTGAGGTTTGTAGCTTAAAAAATCCTGAAGCAGGTCCTCTACAGCCTGAGCTCCTTCCGGTTCAGGCTTCAGTCTGCCATCCGGATCCGGTCGGGCCAGGCGGGCGGTCCGGCGGGGTTCGCCCTCAACGTACCAGCGAAATTCGAGATAGTCGGTCAGGATAAGGTTTTCCAGCGAGCGCAGATAGCGACGCAACTGATCAGCGCGTTGGGCTTCATCCAGAGATCTGCCCACATCCTTCGCCTCGATATAACCGACAGTCAGCCCATCGCGGGTTACTGCGTAATCGGGAGCGCCGCACGCAATACGTTTCGGCTCATTGGTGGCGGTCACGCCGGGCGTCAAGGCTTCCAGCAGGATTTTCAGGGCAGGCCGGTGCGTATGTTCAGTGGCGTTGCCCGCCTTGAGGGCGTTTTCGATGGTGAGGAGGTACTGTTTCATAGATGTCAACATTCAGTTTTTACCCCAAAAATTGTTTCACGATTATCGCCAAAATGCCAATAATCACAGGCACAAACAGATCCTTCCGAAGGTTTGAATGTTTCGATACGGCTTCGGGTTTCTTGGTTTCGATACGGCTTCGCCTACTCAACCCACCGCTACTCAACAACCGACCTTCGGAAGGTTATACGAAGTCACGAAGGTGTTTTACCCCAAATCTGCGAAAGTATGGCCGGTTCAAAGATCACATTTCCATCCAAGAATTGCTTCCAAACGACCCCAGAGCAGTAAAGCTCATAAGCGCAGGAGGTATAGTAAATGTCACGGTATGTTGATTCCCCGCCAGTTTTCATGTTTTTCCCCCTGACCCCAGTATTGATAATGCCTTTTAGGTGCCTCTTGAGCCAGCGAACGTATTTTGCCGGGTGGACAGGCTCAGATTCAAAGTCTTCACCATGTATCTCCGAATACGTCAGTATTTTATAAGCGTTTTCTTCTCGCAACTGCCCAGGACGCACATCTACCCAACCCCAATCACGGGCTTTGATGTCATTCATGGTCAGTGGCTTCTGGGGTGCATCTGATTTGGGATAAAGGAACATCCGATAGGTGTCACTATACAACAGAAGTTCATTGGGAGAATTCACACCCCAACCAAACGCACCGGTGTTACGAAAACTAATACATCCAAGTTGCTTTTCTCCGCACAAGGTACGAATCCAGCCTATAAATTCTTCAGGGGTGCAAAACACAAAAAAAGATGTGGATGCCATTCTCTATCCCTCCTCCCTATCATAAGGGGCGAACCCTGGCCGGGTTCCAGTTGCCCCTTCTATGTCATCAAGCGCCTCTACCTCGCGTTTTACCGGATGACCCCTTTTATATGTTTTTCCGACGTTTTCCCTATAGTATTCGCCTGTTCTTTTATTTCGGAAAGTGATGTCTGGTCGGCGAGCCTCTCTTGTTCCCCCCGGAGTGCGTATGTACTCTTCCTTGAGGCATCCGCCTCCGACGTGCTCCCAATCAGGATCCAGTTCACGCTTGAGCTCATTTATTCTTCGCTCAATAGCCTTATTGTGTGGTCCTGCACCTTTCGGTTTTGGGCCCCTCTTTTTACTTGAAGTGACATGGGAGACTTCTTCGTCCATCTTTTCTCCACTTTACGTTTTACGTTTCACGTTTGACCTCTCGTCAAACTCGTGTCCTATCAACAGATGGTATCCTTCTTTTTCGAGAGGATGGTAGATGTTCGAGAGCTTTGCGCCGATTTCTTTCAACTCCATTCTTTTTCGTAAAATAATATCGGCATCCAAATCCTCATCTTCAAAGGGACCTGAAAATCGAACATCCTTAAGCCGCTCTCCGAACTGTTCCTTCGCCAAATCCAGAATACGTTGTTTAAGAGCGTTCCGGGCTTTCCAGTTGAGAGCTTTCATGTCATCACCTCCAGCAATCGTCTACTTTACCTTTTTGCTTTCTCATTGAACTTGAAGCCTATCAACACATGGTATCCGTCTTTTTCGAGAGGATGGTAGATATTCGAGAGTTTTGCGCCGATTTCTTTCAGCTCCATTCTTTTCCGTAAAATAATATCGGCATCCAAATCCTCATCCTCAAAGGGACCTGAAAATCGAACCGCCTTCAACAACTCTCCGAACTGCTCTTGAGCCAAATCCAGAATGCGTTGTTTGAGAACGTTCCGGGCTTTCCAGTTGAGAGTTTTCATGTGATCACCTCCAGCAATCGTCTACATTCGTTAAAATAAGCCTCGAACATCTCGAACATATTTTCGACATCATCTTCGTTGAGGGTTAAGTGTAACTGATAATCCGCGTTGACTCGATGTCGTCGCATAATTTCCAGAAATCGAAATATATCAGGATTCATCAGGTTTGCAATCACAAACCGTATCCGAATTTCAGCAATAACTCTTTGATGTATATTCCTTCGCCAGGTCTCCGGGTGCAGCCCGACTCGACTCAGAAGGTAGCGGCTTAAATGATGCGCACTATAGTAAATCCTCGAAATTATTGTTCGGCGAATCACCTCGTGGCTCCCCGCTAAACCATAAAGATCCTTCATTCGGGCTCTTGTTGCTTCCACAAAGTCAAGTTCATTCATCCCATTCTACCTCTACATTTTACGCATTACGCTTCACGTTTTACGAACCGATGCCAGGAACTCATCCATCTGTTTTGCCGTCGGCATAGAGGGGGCTGCGCCGAGCACCGTCACTGCCAGGGCACCGGCGGCGTTTGCAAAGGCGACAGCATCTTCAATCTTTTCGCCGCGTGCGAGTCCCATTGCCAGCGCACCACAAAAGGCATCGCCCGCCGCTGTTGTGTCAACGACGTTGACCTTGTAGGCGGGGATGAGTTTTGTCACATCCGGAGTCAACAACAACGCCCCGCGGTCGCCGAGGGTTAAAATCACTGCGGAAACCCCTTTGCCCAGGAGAATCCTCGCTGCGCGTTCAGCACCCGTTGTATCCGAAACTTTGATGCCGGAGAGAAATTCCGTTTCCACCTCGTTCGGTGTCATGATATCCACTTGCGCGAGGAAACTGTCTGGCAATTCCCGGGCCGGAGCGGGGTTCAGGATGACCTTCGCTCCACCGGTTCTGGCGATTTCTGCCGCCCTTTGGGACGCCTCAATCGGAACCTCCAATTGCAAGAGAAGCACGTCAGCGGCGGCAATTGTTGATTCGGCACGTTCCACATCCGCGACGCTCAAGCGCATATTGGCGCGGGGAACGATGATGATGCTGTTGTCCCCTTCAGCGTCGATGACAGGCGTTCCCACGCCCGTACCCACCTCTGCGTCCCGTACAATAAAACGCGTATCAATCTTCTCTTGGGCGAGAGAGGACATGAAGGTGTCGCCAAACAGGTCCGTCCCCAATCGGCCGATCATCGTCACATCCGCTCCCAATCGCGCGGCGGCAATGGCTTGATTGCTGCCCTTTCCACCGATAAACATGCCAAATTCTTGTCCGACGAGGGTTTCCCCTTTTTGAGGTCGCCGCTCGGCTTTAATCACGAGGTCCATCATAAAACTTCCCACAACGACAACTTTTGGATTCCGTTGGCTCATACTTACCTCCCAATTGATTGCGAGATTGCCTCCGATACAAAATGAGGAGTTGGGTAGATTATAGTCGAATCGGTTGCGTTTGTCAATACCGTTTGAAATGCAAGATGCGCGGAAGAAGCAGAGGGATAGATAATTTCGACATCTTCTCAAGGCATCCTGAGGGGGTTTAATGATGGAAACTCATACCCCATCGTGGTTCTGCGACAATAACGAGCGTGTCGAAATTCTATACGACGGAGCATGAGCCTCTAAAAATACCTTGCGAAATTGCGCCAAATGCAATAAAATCTATACGTCTAAAGTTTACACTTTTCCACGACAGATTGGGCAATTCTCAAGAAGGTCCTGAAAGCGAGAAGTAGTTCTAATAAAGTAGAACAAATGAAAGGTAAAACTGACAATGCGAAAAATCACAGACGAGGAGATTCAATTCTTTGATGAGAATGGGTATGTGATCATGCGGGGAATCATCCAGCCGGACGAACTGGCAGAGATTCAGCGTGAAGGCAAACGCTTGATTGATGAAGTTTTGTCCGGCGGACCGGCGGATCGGTGGTGCAATCGAGGGCCAGAGGGCATTCCCTACTACTTGAGTTACCTCCATTCCCACCCCAACACCTTTTCCCTGCGCTTGCTTGCGCACCCCTTCATCGCCGATCTGCTCTATCGGGTCATCGGCCCAGACTTCATCCCGTGCTACGAGTCACTGGTGTTCAAACTTCCGGAAAACGGCTCGTCCGTGCCGTGGCACCGTGACGGCAACGCCATCCGGGAAACCTATCGGATCTTTAATGTGGACATCTACCCCGATTACTCCACCGTTGACAATGGCTGTGTCTGGGTCGTGCCGGGCAGCCATTTGTGGAGCATCGAAGACGCCCAGGCGATGATTGAGCGTGGGCGTAAAAACTTTGACTCCGTTCCGAGAGTCTTCGACCTGCCGAACGCCGTTCCAGCGGAGATGAAACCCGGTGACATTCTCCTGCACCACACCAAAGTGCTGCACGGTAGCCAGATCAATACAAGCCGTCAACTCCGCCGGGTGATCTACTTTGACCAGCGCACACCGGCATGGAACGAAAAGTATCACTGGTGGCAACCCGAATTTCTGACGCAACGATGCAAGCTGTTTCAACGTGCGCTCCATGAACGCCGGACCAACCCTTACCCATCGGATGAGGAACAATTCGAGTATCAGGTGCCGCCAGGGATGCCGGTGTGGGAGGCGTCTGACACTTTTGATCTGCGGATTGAGCACCGCAAGTACGCCTTCAAAGCGTAGTCAGTCGTTGGACAGAATTATTTTTATATGCACCCATCCAGACTTCCGAAGTCTTTGAGACTTCGGAAGTCTAAAATTCGTTTGAACAGCATCGTGCAGGGAAAGTGAGAGAGCGAATGAACAAGAAAGTCTTTTTAGCTACTGCCACGCCCAGGGCGATGGGGTGTGGGAGCGCCTGGTGCCACAATTATACCATGATTTCAAGGACAGAAAATCAAAACCCCCGACCCGCATAACTACTAGCGTTTCGGGGGATTTGAAAAAAAGATGTCGTTCTTTTACACAGAAGGTGACACGGACACAAAGCAAAAAAGCACCGGCGAAAATGCTTACCGGTGCTTTATGAATGGGTTGTAGATAAACGAGTTTATAAGTAGGTGAACATCAGTTTTTGTCGTTTAGCCCCCCCGCTTTGCGGGGTCTCGCTTCGCTAGAGACTTGTGGGCGTTGACGGGGACAAGCCCCTATGCTACAGAAATTTATGTCCAAGCACTTATCTCCTGTTTGAGTTTAACGCTTGGTCTTCATTCTTGCCCATTTTGTGATCAGCTTTCCTTTCGGTGTTGAAGACCGCACGGTTACTTGAATAATTAGGACTTACGCAATTTAGAAGTAGAACGGGCTGCCAGCCCGTTTCAAGCGGGCAAGCTGCCCGCTCTACGAGAGCGTCTCATTGATTCACTGCGTAAGTCCTAATAATGTTGGACTTGTCTTTGTTCCCCGCAAGGTCGATAGCCTTGATGTAATAGATTCGCTAACGCCTTTTAATCTCACCCCACGTTGTGGTCAGCTTGTGTTGCGAGGAAAGTGCAGCAGGTGCCGCATTGACAGCATCTCGAAACTCCGGTGGGATGTCGTCATCACGGCTGTTGGCTTTCGGCTTGAGACTGCAATCAACCGTTCGGGTCTCACCGGCTTCGAGGGTCACTTTGTGGAGATCGAATTGATAGCCTCTTTTCCAACACAGCACGAGCCAGTCTCCCGGTGATAACGCTTTGAATTCATAGAAGCCACTGCCGTCGGTTTTCGTTTTCATTTTGGTTGGCTTTTGTAGCGCGATGACGAGGGCACGGTTAATGGGTTTGCCCGTATCTTTGTCCGTGACATGCCCATTGAGGCTTGCGGGCAGTGGACCAATAAACAGCCCAAAGGCTACAGGGTTACTCCCCACCGGCACGGTGGTGGTCACGGTGAGGGAGGCAGTGTCAATGACTGAGACAGTGTTGCTCCACTGATTCGCGACATAGACCGTGCTGCCAGCCGGGTGGACGGCGATGCCAAAAGGGAAACTCCCCACCGGCACAGTGGCGGTCACGGTGTGGGTGACAGTATCGATGACCGAGACGGTGTTGCTACCATTCGCCACATAGACCGTGCTGCCAGATGGGTGGACGGCGACGCCATAAGGGTCAAAAGGGTAACTCCCCACCGGCACGGTGGCGGTCACGGCGTTGGTGGCAGTGTCAATGACCGAGACGGTGCTGCTAGAATTATTCGTCACATAGGCCCTGCTGCCGTCTGGGTGGACGGCGACGCCATAAGGGGCACTCTCTACCGTCACGGTGGCGGTCACGGTGTGGGTGGCAGTGTCGATGACCGAGACGGTGTTGCTACCATTATTCACCACATAGACCGTGCTACCGTCTGGGTGGACGGCGACGCCTTTAGGGTTAACCCCCACCGTCACGGTGGCAGTCACGGTGTGGGTGGCAGTGTCAATGACCGAGACGGTGTTGCTACCATAATTCGCCACATAGACCGTGCTGCCGTCTGGGTGGACGGCGACGCTATAAGGGACACTCCCCACCGGCACGGTGTCGGTCACGGTGTTGGTGGCGGTGTCGATGACCGAGACGGTGTTGCTACCCCGATTCGTCACATAGACCGTGCTGCCAGACGGGTGGACGGCGACGCCCTGAGGGTTACTCCCCACCGGCACGGTGTCGGTCACGGTGTTGCTGGCAGTGTCGATGACCGAGACGGTGTTGCTATGAAAATTCGTGATGTAGGCAAAGGGAGCGGCGTTTGCAACGACCATTCCGCTCAGAAACAACATCACAATCAACGCTGCTTTGAGGTATAAGCGGTGTGGTATCATGGAACATTTCAAGGTTTTCATCAGAATCTCCTTTTCTGGTTGAGATTTTTCGGTTCGTAAAAAGTTGCGTTTCATTGGTTTTACCTCCTTATGTTTCTGTTAAAGTGAAGAAGAAATCAGTCTTTGCCACCGGCGTCAACCGCCTCAATGAGAGCCTCAGCGATTGAGGGATAACTTCTGCCAGGGAAAAGAACCACATTGACAAAGTTGCGTCATAAAGGATACAATAAATTTTCAAATAAATCTAGCAGACAGACAGGACAGATCGACAGGAAAGATCGGACAGCAGAATCGGACAAGATTGAGCACTTCGTAGAAAGGAAGAAACAAAAAATGCCACAACAGACTATTAAAGTGGATTTATCGTTTGGTCAAAAAGTGCGTAACTTGCGAAGGGAGAAGGGATGGCGTCAAAAAGAGTTGGCAGATAAAGTAAGGGTTACCACAAGGACAATTAGGAGAATAGAGAACGTCAAAGCGGGTGAAAGCCGGTCATTTGACACAAGAAACCTCGAAAGTATTGCGAAGGTCTTGGAAACAACCTTAGACAATCTTTCGAGAATTGATGATGACCAGCCGGATGATTGGGCCACTGCCCATGATAAAATTCTCCGTTACTTGCAGCGCAACGAGTCCGTGAACCTGGTGACTCAAGAAAGGTCTAAGTGGCGTGAGTTAATCGAAAATCTCTGCAATGAATTCTTGGGGGCTCTCAGAATTGTGGATTTACAGAGGGGCAATACGGTGTCGCGCCGGGGGCTTGTGGCGGCGATCTTAGAAGCCTTCAACATAATAATCGAAACGCTCCCATCAGAGCCAGGAGAGGAGCTGGTGATCTTGGATCGGAGACTTTCTGAGCGTCAGTTATCGCGGCTGGCACTCTTACATTTTGATGTGGTTCCTGATCGCCCAGATTACGATGTGAATCTGTTCGCCGCATTGAGATACCTGCTGATGGAATCTCGCAAGCTGGTGTTGCTAGTTCAGTCTCACAAGCCCTTCTCAGAACTCCTCCCGAAAGACCATCCCCTTTCAGCCATCACCATCCAAACTGTCTTCCTGAGAGGCCAAGAATGACTCCCCTCCCGCTTGACCACATCCGCATCAGCTTGCGCGATCACAAATCGGCACTCTGGTACCTGGGACTGCTGTATTGTCGTCCCGATTGTTTTAAGAAGCCATTGGATGGGTTTTCGCTACGTAACAGCCTTAGTGTTGCGTTATCTCTATGGTTCCATGCCCTTCCTTATCTCCTTTGTCTCTGCATCCTTGGACGTTTTGTCATCTTTGGACTTTTAGATCTTCCGATTGATCAGCCATCGGCAGGACCTTGGAACATCATTTACTTCCACGCTGGAAGGATTACCTACGGACTCACCGTCGGAATCATCTACGGACTTGCTGTCGGACTCGCCTTCAGAATCACCTACGGACTCGCCACCGGACTCGCCTTAGGACTCACCGCCGGACTCACCTTAGGACTCGCCTTCGGGATCACCTATGGACTCTCTATCAAAATTGCTGTCGAAATCCCCGTTGGAATTGCCTACGGAATTGTCTTCGGACTCGCCTTAGGACTCATCGCTGGACTCGCTTTAGGACTCACCTTCAGACTCGCCGGCGGACTCGCCTTCGGGATGACCTATGGAATTGCCTTCGGACTCGCCTTAGGACTCATCGCTGGACTCACCCTCGGACTCATCTCTGGACTCACCTACGGAATTACCGGCGGACTCACCTTTGGACTCGCTGTCGGACTCGCCTACGGACTCGCCGGCGAACTCGCCGGCGGACTCACATCTGGAATCATGGGCGGACTCGTTTGCGGACTTGCCTTCGGAATCGAGGTCAAAATCTCCTACGGAATCGTCTCTGGACTCACCGGCGGAATCGCCTCCGGAATTGCGCTGTTACGCCTCTACTATCATCCGATTCACACACTTTTCCTCTGGCCTAAGGTGCGCCGTCAATGGTATCCGTTCCATCCCGTTGCCTGGGATGATATGTGTGTGATTCCTTTTATAGAACTCGATCGCCTGCTGGTCGCATACGCGGAGCAAGTGCCGCAGGCAGGCGCGGCAGAGATCGAACGGCTCATCAACGACTACCCCAGCCAGAGAACGGCGGCACTCCGGGCAAAAGTGGTGCTGCTTGCACGCGAAGCGTGCAAAGTCACCGATCTGACACAACTGGATAACGTCGTGGCGCAATTACCAGAAGGGGAGAAGGGGTTTCTTGGTCAGACACGGCATCTACGGGAATGGGTCAACGAAATCTGCCGTCTCCAAACGCGCTTGAACACAGTCAATCGCCCAATCTTTCGAGAGCCGACGGCCCAGCTCCTCTGCAAAGAGATTGAAAATTTCCAGCATCGAATCGGCGGACTTCATGAGCCATTGGCGAGCGAATTTCGTACAGCCGCTAACCAGTGGCTGAAGATCGCGGGTCGCCAACTGGAAGCGGCGAAAGCGATTCTCTCAAAAGAGCCAACGCCCCAGGTCTTCCGCGCGGGCGATCCGGTGAACCGCGATAGCGAAGCCTTCGTACCGCGGGACAGCGTGGTGGGAGAATTGGAAGGGCAGATCATGTTGAGCACGGGCTGTCCGGGGCTTGTCCTCTACGGCCGCCGTCGAACGGGCAAATCCACAATTCTCCGGAATTTAACAGGATTTTTGCCGACCACTGTTGTGTCTGTCGCGATGTCGATGCAGAATCCGCAGGCGTTCACCTCCCTTGAATTCTTAGTGCGTCATATCGAACAAAGTGTGAAAGGCGTGTTTCCCGGTGCGGATGAAGTCAGCGATGCATCCGCTGGCTTGCCCGGTCTTCTTCATTTCCTGACCAACTGTAACACTCGGCTGGATGCTGAAGGGGCGCGGTTGCTGCTCGCGTTGGATGAGTACGAGATGATTGATGTCAAGATCGGCGAGGGGATATTTCCGGAGAACCTTCTGGCCACCATCCGCGAATCCATCCAGACGCACCGCCGCATCACATGGATGTTTGCAGGTAGCCATGAGATCGCCGAACTCCTGCATGCTGGTTGGACATCCTATCTAGTCAGCGCCCGAACAATCGAGGTGCCCGCTTTCACGCTGGCAGAAACGCGCCTGCTGCTAACCGAACCGCTGAAGTATTCGTCCCTCTGGCCCAAAAACGCTCCCGAACGTCCACGCTTTGCGCCTGAGTTTTGGGGCGATGGCGGCATTGAGCGCATCCACAAGGAGGCAGGCGGCTGGCCCCACCTGGTACAGCTCATCGCCGAGGCGGTGGTCGATTTACTCAACGATGAGGAGGCACGCCAGGTCGATGCAGACCTGCTGGAACGCGCCCTGAACCAATCTATCGTGCGAGGGCACAATGTCCTCTACGAACTGATGCGTCGAGAATCCACGCTGCCGGGAGAGTGGGAGTACCTCTCCGCTTTTCGCAACCACGACAGCCAGCCCCCGCCCGAAGACGAAGCGGTGTATCGATCACTGCGTCGGCGGCTGCTGGTCGAGGTGGAAAACGGTGAGTGGCGTCTGCGTGTCCCCCTGATGGCGCGATGGCTTCGTGAGCGGGGGTGATCTGTGAAAAGGAGAAGGGTGGTGGAGAGGCAGGGGAGAAAGTGAGCAAAAACAAATTCTCGCTTCTCCACCTTCTCGCTTTCACGTTTCACGTTTCACGTTTCACGTTTCACGCTTCACGTTTCACGCATCACGTTACCCACAATCTATCCCCCCCATTCCCGAATCCGCTTCAACAGCAGGTCAACTTCCTCCCGCGTATTAAACACAGCGGTCGAGATGCGCAGGGCATCATACTCCCCAACAAGGCGCACGAGCATCTTATCACTCTCCGCTAATCGACGGCTCACCTCATGGCACGGGACATCCGCCACCGAGAAGGTTGTCATCGCTGACGAAAATTCCCATGGGTGCGGGGTATACAGCGTCACATGCGGAATCTTCTCCAACTCCGCTTTGAGGTAGCCGGATAGCTCGCGCATGTAGGCTTCGACATTATCCCAACCGAGCCCTTCAAACCAATCCAAGATGGCGGAGATAGCGGCGTACTTGCCAAAGTCGAGCGTGCCGTACTCGAACTTGCTCGCCTGGGCAGATGGCGTCAGCCCTTCCTTCTCGCTAAAATGTCCCGTCCCCGCTCCCACCCATGTTGGCTGAACCTGTTCAATCTGTTCCCGACGGACATAGTAAAATCCCGTTCCCTTTGGTCCCAGCAACCACTTATGAATATTCCCCGTGTAAAAATCGCAACCGAGTTCTTTGACCCGAATCGGGAATTGCCCGGTGGCTTGTGCTCCATCGACATGCGTCAAAATCCCGTGTTCCCGGCACAGCGTCGCGATTTCGCGGACAGGGGTACGAACGCCGTGCTGTGAGGTGACGTGGCTGGTCGCGAGGAGTCGCGTCTTCGGGGTCATCGCGGCTCGGACACTGGCTAACGTCTCATCGGGATGCGGTGAAATTGCGAACCGCTTGAGGGTGATATAGCCCCGTTGCTGAAGGTAGGTCCAGGGAAAAAGCATGGATGGGTGCTCATGGTCAGAGAGTAAAACCTCATCCCCCTCGCGCCAATCAATCCCGTTGATTGTCAGGTTTGTGCCATCCGTCGCGTTGCGCGTGAAGGCAATCTCCTCTGGACTTGCGCCAAGAAAGTGCGCCATCCGCTTCCGGCTTTCGTTCATCCGCTCGGCAGACTCTCCCCACCCCAACTGCCCCCGCGTTTCAAAAAACTCGATTGATTTCAGCGTCTGATCGACGACGGAGCGGGGGGAAATACCAACGGTGCCAACGTTGAGATAAATCGATTCTTGAAGAATCGGAAACTCTTTCCGAATATCGTTAATATTTATGTTCAATGATGTCTCCTGAGTAACTTCCAAAAAATATTCTCCACTTTTCAGACTTCCGAAGTCTTGGAGACTTCGGAAGTCTGCGAAGCCCAAAAGTTGAAAGAATTAATTGGAACTTACTTGTATGAAAGGTGATGCGTGAAATTCATTTGCAAATTTGCAAATTTCTCGCTTGACAATTTTCTGTGCCACTTGGTATAATTATAACCGTTGAAATAAACGCCCCTGTGGTGGAATTGGCATACACAGCAGGTTGAGGGCCTGTGCCTAACGGCGTGCTGGTTCGAGTCCAGTCGGGGGCATCATTTCTCATTTCTCTCAATTAAGCCGGGATGACTTGAAAAAAGGGTAGCTGACCTCATACATCATGGGGGGTAGCTACCCTTTTCTGTTTTTGGGTTCCCTCCTGATTTCCACGATGATGGGTGTACGAGGAACCGTTCAGGTGGGAGGGTGAGGCTCCTGTGCTCGTCCGAGAATCGGACCAAACTTTTAGCTGTTGGGGCTCACATCTGTATCATGAGTACAGGCCGGCAACCCGCGCGACTTGACCGCGACCATCTTCCGCGTCGCCGAGAAGTCCCCGGGGACACTTAGGCCCCTTGTTTTTTAGAGCAAACAATGCTATAATTGGGACGCTTAATTTTTGACATATCGTACCCACTGCATCGTCAGGAGGTTTGAATGATGTATCCGCTCCCATCACAGCGTCTGACTGCTCCCTATCCATCCACAAAGTCTGATGAGTTATCTCCGGTGGAAGAAGCAGATATTTCTGAGGAGATGATAGTATCGGAAATGATAGATCGCGACTTTATCGTACAAATGCCGCCGGTGAACAAATATACGATACAAGTAAAGATAAAGGGCATCAAAAAGGCATCTCCGCGAGTGGTAGAACCAGAAGAAGTTTTGTACATTCCAGAATCGGGGGGGCTTTGATAATGAAGGAATATCCCTGGTATGAAGTTGTAGAAAGTGATGACACGCTGTTACAAGGCGATTTTATCCAGGAGTGTCCGATCGTTATCCCTCCTTCAAAGATGTCTGGTGAAGTCGAAATAGATATAGTGACCTACAATGTGGTTGTTATGAGTCAATCCTGTGACCTTGAGCATGGGAAGCTCGATTTGGTTCTTGTTTGTCCCATTTGGTCACTCAGTGAACTTGAGGAGAAGAATTCATACTATAAAAGTAGAAAGGGAAAAGAGGCACTGCGACGTGGCTACTTGCCAGGCTACCATCTCCTGAACAAATGTGAAATCGAGGGATTTGAAACGGATTATTCAGTGGTTGATTTTCGCAATGTTTACGGTGTGCCATTTGAGGTGCTGACTGATTTAGTCAAAAAGAAGGACAAAAGATTACGGTTATTATCGCCTTATAGAGAACACCTCTCTCAAGCTTTTGCAAGATTCTTTATGCGGGTTGGTTTGCCGATCGACATTCCACCGTTCGATTAATCTCTTATATGCTGATTGTAGGGCGCACCTACTTGATCACGACCATCTTCCGCGTCGCCGTAAAATCCCCCGCATCCAGCCGATAGAAGTAGACCCCGCTAGAGCCCGGTTCGCCGTGTGAATCGCGTCCGTCCCAATACGCCGCATTCTCTTGCGTGAAGTACGAAGCGGCGGCTTGTGCCCCGGGCTGGAGTTGCCGAATCCGCGAGCCGCGAGTGTCGTAGATGGAGATGGAAACGGGAGCATCGGATGCGAGCCGATAGGGAATCCAGGCAATTTGAAACATGCCTAAATCAGGCAGGAACAGCCATTGCGGAAGGCTCAAAGGCGATTGTCACCTTCGGTGATGGTAAATGGTGGGTTCCCTGGTCATACGCAAATAGCGGGTTGATGAGTTGCTCAATTTCTTTGAGGGTCTCTATGTCCACATAATCTTCCCCACAAACCGTACAAATTTCCGCAGGAATCCCTGACACCGTCAGGACAATATCAGACCCTTTTCGCCTGTAGGTGTCCGTTGTAAAACCGGGCTTTGTGCGACCATTACATTTCGAGCAGCGTCCCATTGATTTCATCCCTTCTTTTTTCGGGTCTTGTAGTTCTTTTCCCAGATGTCATCTTCTGGAATGTAAGCGGTTACAATTGTAGCGACGTCTTCGTTCGGGAAATATTCCAAACTGATATGAATCGGCAACTGATACTGTCTGTCAAAGGCTAATAACAGAACCCGATTCCGTTCAGGGTAATCTTCAATAACCTCCCCGTGCATCAGTGCGTACTCCAAGTCAGAGGTGGTTAATCCGTCTTTGAATGCTTCAGTCCTTGCATGTTTTGTCAGACGAACTCTCACTTTTTTCGCGCTGATTCGGTTCCGCAAAGCATGAAGATCCATTTGCACTCCATGAGTGGTGTCATTGTAGAATTGTGACTTCCTGTCCTATATCCTCTTAAAGTTTACCACATTTCCGATAGCGAAAACAACGATGCCTGAGAATTTGAGCACGCTTCGTCGTCTTTGAGACGACTTAATCAATGTCATCACTTCGTTGCACTCAATACAGGCTCTGAGTGTAACGAAGGATCTCGCCCCGATGGATCGGGGCTACCGCGCCGGCCTGGCGGCAGCCCTCCATTCTGCCTCCAGGTCAACCAGCGTTTTACCGTAAATCGGCAGGACGACATCTCCCACCGTTGCGCCGGGCAACGCACGCAAAAAACTTTTGACCATCGCTTGGATCTTCTCTTCGTCGTATCGGTGGTGCAGAAACCGGAAGAAACTGGATGCCGCCTGATAGCTTTGCCAGAGCGGAATTCCGGATGCGGGAAGATTTCCCAGTTGTAACAGTTCTTCCTGCCCCCCCACCTCCCCCAAAAGTTGCGATGCAAATGACGCATCCTCCCGATTCTCCGTCGCGACATACTCCGCGATACCCTCGTTCAACCACCAGGGAACCGGTTTATCCTGCCTCGTCCGGAAAAAGAAGAGATGCCCCAACTCATGCGCAAAGGTGTGCCGGTCCGGGTGTGCGGCGGAGTTCAGATAAAACGCCCGACTGGTCGCACGCCCGGATGTGTCTTGCATGATGTTGGAATGGGCGCTGCCGGTGGGCTCAATTTTTGTCGTAGATTAAACCAATTTGAGATCATTGTAGAAGTTCCCTGATTCTCCACTCTATATCTTTCTCGCCACCGGCGCGGTAGCTGGCATCATGATAACGGATGATTCCTGTTTTGTCAATCAATATAGTAGGTACCGAAAGAAAACTATTGAGTATCTAGCAAAATTTTGGTACACTATTGGAGAGCAAATTTCATTAGGACTTACGCAGACTTACGCACTTGAGCGTTCCAATTGGAACAAAACCCCGCTCTGCGTCTTGAATCCTGTATCTTGAATCCTGAATCCTGAATCTCATGCGAAGGCACAGAGCGTTTCTCAGGACAACTGCGTAAGTACCTACCGAAAACAAATTTTGCATTGAGGGGGGAGGAAATATGGATAAAATCAGATTAGGTGTTATCGGTGCAGGTGGCATCGTTTGTCGGATGCACCTTCCAGACCTCGTTAAAGGCAACGATTTTGAGGTTGTTGTACTGGGCGGCAGAAAAGAGCATCGACTCAAGCATCAAGCCGAGCAATTCAACATTCCCCGTTGGACACAGGACTATGACGCAATTATAGCAGATGACTCCCTCGACGCCATTCTGGTCGGGACGCCGCATCCGCTGCATGTGCCGTGGGGAATCAAAGCCCTTGAAGCGGGCAAGCATGTCTTCATGCAGAAACCCCTCTGCGGTGACATGGACGAAGCCAATCAATTTGTGGTGGCGACGGAAAAAAGCGGTTTGACGGTGATGTGTCTCCCCCATATCAGTGGGGCACTTTACAAAGTGCGCCAGTTGCTTGCCGATGGGGCAATTGGCAGGGTTTCGGGGGCACGGTTCCGCAGCAGCCACGGCGGTCCTGAAATTTACTACGCAGAGATTCGAGATATTTTCGGTGAGAAGGACGATGACCTCTGGTTCTTTGATGCCAAACGGGCGAGCGTGGGTGCTCTATTCGATATGGGGGTTTATGCTGTCGCGGGATTGGTTGCGATGCTTGGGACTTTTAAGCGCGTTACTGGATTCGTGGCGACCTTCGATAAGCCGACGGAACTGGAAGATGTCGCGACCCTCGTTCTCGAAATGGAATCGGGGGGCATCGTCACTGCCGAGACAAGCTGGTGCGACCCCGCCCGAACGTGGGAAGCGAGCGTCCATGGAACGGCGGGCAAGTTCACGCTGCCCGGCAAAGATGGCGCAGCGTTGAGTCAATGGACGCCGACCTCTTACACCCGCGAAACGGCACCCGTCGATGTGAAAGCGATTGATTGCTCAGATGCGAACCTCGGCGGGATGCACGCCCACTTTGCGGCATGCATCCGTAACGGCACGCAGCCGCCGCTTTCACACGTCTATGCCGCCCGTCACGTCACGGAGATTCTGCTGGCTGGCATGGAAGCCTCTCGAACCGGAAAAGCCGTTGAACTCAAGACTCGATCGGAGGCGTGATGCGTGGCGGCTCAGAAACCGAGTTTTTCTAAAAAACTCGGTTTCTTATTCCCGTCGTTTTCAACTTTAGACACTTTCTTTAGATACTTCAGAATGAAAGGAATTACGTATGCTAACTCAGAAACAGATTAACTTTTACCATGAAAAAGGGTATCTCAGCGTCGAAAATGTGCTTTCGGAGGAAGATATTGCTGTTCTCCGCCGGGTGACGGATGAATTCATCGAGAAATCCCGAGGCGTGACCCAACACACCGACATTTTTGACCTCGAGCCCGGTCATACCGCAGAGACCCCTCGCGTGCGTCGTATCAAAAGCCCCGCCTCCCATCACATCGTTTATGACCGAACCTTACGGCACGACCATATCCTCGATATCGTCGCCCAATTGATCGGCCCCGGCATTCGTTATAACGGTCACAAACTCAACATGAAATCCCCTGAATTTGGTAGTCCCGTCGAATGGCATCAGGATTGGGCGTTTTATCCCCATACGAACGATGGCCTGCTGGCGGTCGGCGTGGCGATTGATGATATGATGCTGGAAAACGGCTGCCTGATGGTCATCCCCGGCTCCCATAAGGGGCCAATCTACAACCATCATCAGAACGGCTATTTCGTCGGGGCCGTCACTGACCCTGATTTCAATCCCGATCATGCGGTCCCTGTCGAAGTCACTGCCGGGGGGATTACGATTCATCATGTCCGCGCCCTCCACGGTTCTGCTCCCAACACCTCCAATCGTCCGCGTCGTTTGTTGCTTTTCCAATACTGCGCAATTGATGCGTGGCCCCTTTCGGGAGCGCCTGGCTGGGACGCTTTCAATTCCTTCATTCTGCGAGGCGAACCGACCAACGAGCCACGCATGGTTGCCGCTCCGGTTCGCATTGCCATGCCGTATGCCGAACGCACGGGTTCGATTTACGAGGTCCAGACCCTTCTGGAAAACCCGATCTTTGGCAAGAGGAAATGAGGAAATGAACCCATACGCATCAACTTAAGGGACGCAGAGCGTCCAGAGCAGCATTCCCACGCAGAGCGTGGGAACGAGACAATACAGAGCGTTGGAACGAGTTGGGATGAAGGTTCTCGTTCCGACGGTCTCCGTCGGAATGCCGCCTGCGACGGTCTCCGTCGCCTTAACTTGCTCCCTATGAGGGAAATAGGGAAATGAACCCTATTTCCCCATTCCTCACCTCATCTACAAAAGGAGAGCGATTGATGGAACTTGATCAAGCGAAAATTGAAATACAATCAAGCGAAATTGCATCGGATGGGATCTCACGCGGGACGGCACTTCAGCAGGTCGAGCGAAGCGAAGATTCCGCAAGGCGGAATGAGCAAAGCGAAATTCCGTGTAGCGGGGAGGCAACATGGCAACTTCACCAACAGCATCAACTGTTACAAACCCTGTACGATGTTTCATCCGTTATCAACCAAGCTGTGAATCTCAATGATGTACTGCGAACCGCCGGTGAATCTGTACAGCAGGTGATGGAAGCTAGTATCGTCAAAATAACCTTTCTAGATGTAGCCGCTGGGGAGTTTTGGGAGGCCTTTGTAACTGGCAAACCAGGCATTACAACTGAATCATCTGATCAACCACGCTTTGGCCTCGTTGGAACCGGTTATACCGGCAAAGTGCTGGCAACCGGTCAGCCGATCATTGTGAATGATACGGATGTCCTACATGACGGCACTATACGCCCTCGCCACTCTTTTGCCATTTTTCCATTGAGATATGGTCAAAAATTGATTGGAGGACTCAACATCGCCCGGAAGGAGTATAGGCATTTTACGGAAGCAGAGGTTCGCTTCCTTGAATCGATTAGCAACCAAATTGGCGCAGCCATTGAACGGGGGTTGCTTTATGAGGCGGAGCAAAAGAAAGCCAAGCAGTTAGCGTTGGTGAACCAAATTGCAACAGAGATCTCGTCAACCTTAGCTCCAGGGCAACTCTTGGGTCGGGTGATTGATCGCTTTCATGTTCCGGGTCAATATTGGGCGGCTATCGGTTTGGTTGAAGGAGATTGGCTTTCATTTAAGGTACATTGGGGACTTCCAGACTCATTTCGGCTACAACTCGGCAAAGGGATTACAGGGCGTGCGGCACTCACGGGCGAACCCCAACTGGTTCCGGATGTGACAAAAGCCCCAGACTACATCGCCGTGGAAGACGAATTGGCGAGGTCTGAATGTGCAGTTCCTTTGAAAGTTAAAAACCGGGTCATCGGGGTTCTGGATTTCCAGAGCCATAAGGTCAACGATTTTTCTCTCGAAGACCTCCAGTTTTTTTCTGCGTTAGCCACTCACCTTGCCATTGCGTTGGACAATGCCCTAACCCATGAGCGACTCGCGCAATCGGAGGAGCGGTATAAGACGATCGTTGAAAGTTCATTGGATGGAATCGCTGTGGTTCAAAACCAGAAAATCGTCTTTGCAAACGCCGCCGCCCTTGAAATTTTAGGCTATGAGCATCCGGAAGAACTGATGCAGGGCGAGGTATCGCAGTTCCTTGCATCTGAAGGCGCGGGTAGGGGGGCATTGCTGAATCCAATCGTCAAGAGAATTGATGGAGAAAAAGCCGCCGATCGCTACGAAGTCAAGGTGTTGAAAAAGGATGGGACATTGATTGATGTAGAGGCCCGCGTCGGCCAAACCCTTTATGAAGGAAAACCCGCCATTCAAGCCTCCTTTCGGGACATCACCGAGCGCCGAAAATCGGAAGAGCAACTGCGCTATCAAGCCATGTTGCTAGAAAATGTGAATGATGCGATTATCTCAACAGATTTCGACTATAACGTGATTTCATGGAACGCCGCAGCAGAACGTATCTTCGGCTGGAAATCGGAAGAGGTCATTGGCAAAGATTTGACCATATCCCGCTTCTTAGCTAAAGAACGAGCATATATTGAAGATAGGATGATTCAACACGGCGGTTGGGAAGGGGAATATCCGTTCAACAGAGCCGACGGCACACAAGGCATCGGCTACCTTTCGGCTGCGACTATCCGTAACTCCGGGGGAAACGCAATCGGCTATGTAGGAGTGATTACAGACCTCACGCAACAGAAACAGATGGAACAACAACTGTTTGAGTCGGAGAAGCTGGCATCGTTAGGGCAATTGGTCGCAGGCGTCGCACACGAGATTAATAATCCGTTGAGTTTTATCGTGAGCAATCAGAACAATTTCGCTGAATATGTTCAGGAACTGACCGCTCTGTTAGATGCTTACACGACACTCGAAGCGCTCATCCAACAGCAGGTTGAGCGAAGCGAAATCCCGCAAAGATCGGGGACTTATGACCGTTTGCCCCAATATATTGCACAACTTCGAGAACGGAAGAAAGCGATGGATTTCGACTACATGCGGGCGGAGTTGGCTCCCATGCTTGAAAGCAGTCATCAGGGACTCCAGCGAATTACAGAGATCGTGAAAGCGTTGCGCCTCTTTGCACACCCTGAACGAGAGGAATGGAGACCCTACAATCTCCATGAGGGGATTGAATCCTGTGTGGAACTGTTGCAATTTCAAGTTGGAGAACGGATTCAAATTCAGAGAGATTACGGCACTCCCCCCCCGTCCACGGGGGGGACCACAGATGCTCCCTTGGTCCCCCCCGCGGGCGGGGGGGGGGCCACGCTCTACGTCAAAGGCAATCAGATGAACCAGGTTTTTATGAACCTTTTCAGCAATTCGATCCAAGCCATCGAAGGGGAGGGTGTGATTCGCATTCAAACGCGGGTGAAGGACCAAGTCGTTCAGATCGACATTGAGGATAGTGGGTGCGGCATCCCGGAGATGAATCTGCCCAAAATTTTTGACCCCTTCTTTACGACTAAACCCCCCGGTCAAGGAACAGGGTTGGGACTTAGCCTGAGCTATCGAATTATCGAGGCCCATGGGGGGGGGATTGCCGTCCATAGCACTGTTGGAAAGGGCACGACTGTTTGTCTAGAATTGCCGCTCACGAAATAATCCGTTGTGCCTTCCACTCTGTGATTTCTGCCTTAAATGCTGAGATGTCCGCCTCAAGCCGGTCGAGTCTGGCTTGAGTTTCTTTCTTTGCCTGGGAAGCCTCCAGGATTTGTAAAGCGATTAGCAATACCATTAAGCCAATCCAAATACCAATTAGCTCCATCACGGGGTAGACAAAGAGGGAAAGAGAGCAGATGAACAGAAGCGCAGAGACGAACGATAACTTTTTCATAGAAGTGACCTCCAAGTCGACACATTCTGCAAGGAGAGGCATGGTTTAAGAAATCATTCTTGTCTTCAAGTCCGCGATTTCCTGTCGGAGGACGACATTTTCTTGTCGGATGGCGGCTTGTTCCGCTTCAAGTTTTTCGAGTTTCGCTTGAGTTCCCTTCCTGACTTGGAAGAAGTCTAAGATTTGAGGCAAAGCAATTAACAACCCGATAAAGCCAGCCAGAATGCCAATCATCCACATCAAAATGGTGATCTGACCGCTTGATCGCTTATCCATCTCGGTGATTTGGCTACTTAATCGCTTATCCATTTCGACAACGGTAGCATTAAGGGCTTTGATTTCGCCCTTGAGTTCGTTTGAAAGGGCCTCAATCTTTAAATCAATATAAGTTTTAAGCTGCTCCTTGAGCTGCTCAATGTCCTGTTTCGTCGCGGGTTGGGCGAAGGCAGAAAGAGAGAAGCCTAACAGGAATGCGGCAATGAATACGACTCTTTTCATAGAAGTGACCTCCAACACCTTTTTCATAAAGTAACCTCTCAGTCGTCCCATCCGCAAGGAGTGGACGGTTGCTATCCTCAAGAAGCGAATGTGTTGAGATTATATCCGCTTCTGAGAAGCATGTCAATGAAAAAGTTATACTTGGCAACGGGACAACTTGCGCTTTTCTTGTGGAACATGTCCGATTCTCGGGTGCGCTTTGACAGATAGTAATGTAATTTTGGTTGA
>CAZOAL010000098.1:0-13682 GCA_964577695.1 uncultured bacterium
GGGCAGGTGGACAATATTGAAATTCCTGATACTCCTTTGTAATCTACTGATAATACCAATAGCGCTAGTGCTAGAGAAACTGAATAACCAGTACTTTGAAAGCCAAAAGACCAAAATGATATTAACATCCCAACAGGTAATAAGATCACAAAAAATATTGCGTTAAACCCAACGCTTCGCATGCGATCTATTTCTCTCCAAAACTTATCCTTATACTTGTTTGGGAATAAAGTACCTAATAAAACAATAATTGGAGTTAAAATTATCAGAATAATTACCATTTTATTGATCCATGTATCAACACTATTTGTTAGCGTTATTCCATTAAATATTTCGTGGAACTCTATTGGGTTGTTTGATCTAAACTCCACAAATACAATTCTGTTTTCTGATATTGCATGAAATAAGAATCCATTTGTGTTTTCTTTATTTATAACCTACATTCCGCACCTCTAATCGCCGATTTTGGGATTTATTTCTCAAACCCGCATGTCACTTGCATTGAGCAGGGGCGCAGGGGAGCAGGGGAGAAAGGCGATGGGAAAAAGGTCACCTTCTCCCCCGCTCCCTTTCCCCCTTTCCCCCCTGCAGATCCTGATAAGAAGCAAATCGAGGCTCCATGCCTCGATTTGCTTCTTATCGTATAGCGGGTGTGCTGAAAAAATCCGAAAACTCATCAAAGCAGGTGCGGAATATGGGTTAGACGTAATTTTTTCGTATAATTACCCCTTATAGCGTTTTATACAGAAAAATTTCTCGTCGCACTTAAACCTGGCGGACTGCTACCTTGTCTGATTCTGGATCCTGAACTGATTTTTGGCGTTGGAAATATTCTGTACGAAGTTGATTATACAAGCTGTCACGCTGGTCATATAAGCGTGACAGCTCGCGTGGTGGGTGATTTGCCAGGGCGTAAGCCGTCATAAGGGGTAGGGCAATTGTCGAATCCGTATAGCAGACAACCGCATCCGGCAATTGCTCCGGAGCGACTTTGCCCCAGCTCACCGCTTCAGCGGGGGTGGCCCCCGAAAGTCCACCTGTATCAGGGCGGGCATCTGTGATTTGCAGGAAATAATCGTGTCCAGCATCTTCAATTCCCAATATTTCCTGGATTTGTGGCTCCGTCTGCAAGATAAAATTTTTAGGTGAGCCACCGCCGAGAATCCAAACCGCACTTTTCCCTTTTCGCTTCGCATTCAGAACAATCGCTGCGGTTTCATTGACATCCCGTGCAATATCAAGGCGCAACTTGCTTCCGTCCAGGACCATTTTGGCAATGTTCATACCGATTGAGCTATCCCCCGGTGAAGATGTATAAATGGGGACGCCTGCTTCGTAAGCCGCTGACAACAAACTCACCCGACCTAAACCTAATGCCTTCTCGCGTTCCCGTAGATACTTGCCAACCTTATGATGAAATTCTGCCGTTGACATTTCGCCTTGAAACTCGTCCGCACGCATGATTTTTTGGAAAAAGGCATCCGTTGAAAGCAAGACTCGGTAATCAAAGAGGATATCGTAAATCCGTACAACCCCCTCATCCCGAAGGACTCGGTCGTCCAGATAGGGTGAACCGACATGCATGCTTAACCCAATTGCAAAATGGGAGTCGTGATACAAGTTTGCCCCGGTGCTCACCATCCAGTCGATAAAGCCATGCTCAATCAGCGGGATGAACGCAGACATACCTAACCCGGCAGGCGTTAATGCACCGGTGACGCTGACCCCAATCGTGACATCTGGCTCAAGCATTTTCCGCGTGAATAGCCAACATGCCTCTCTCAGACGGGCCGCATTATAAGCCAGAAAGGTTTTATCAATGAGTTCGGAAACTGTTGTTTGACCCGTAATGGCTTTCGGACCAATCGATTTTCCTTGTAGATATTTGCTTGCGTTCATTGCTTTCATACGACTTTTTTAGTGATGAACAAAAGGGAAACTCAGACGTAAGCGTTCAGGTAGGTTGGCGCAAACTAACAGTTTGCGTTACAAATGCAAGTTACCACTGTAGCGCGATCTGTTAGATCGCGTCTGAGCGCATCGTTTGCTTTCACCATCTGAACGATTACACTCAGACTTCCGAAGTTTCAACACACCCGTTGAGCTGAGACGCCTTGAGGGAACGAAAGGTTGGGTATCAAACTTCGGAAGTCTAAAAAACTGGTGTTTTCATGCGAGTAATACTGCCGCGGCAACAACAGTGGTCCAAAATCCACTCTTGCCAATACTGGTTTGCGTGATGTTGCGCGTTTGAACAATTTGGTCGCTTAACTTCCAGAGATCTAGCCGTTCGTCATAGCTCTGATCGGCGTCGAACTCGACCCCCAAAATGGTGGCGAGCATTTGTGCCGCAAGGTCTTCGGCGTAGTCGCCGGCCGTTTTGTCATCCTCTCCAAACCCGTGATGTTCTGCTAAATAGCCAAACCGGCTTCGGTCACGTGGGATAGCGAGCCCAATCGAAGCAGCGATTAAACGGTGCCGCTCATTGCTCGAAGCCTCTGCGATGACGGCATGGACAATCTGTCCAGGGGATAATTCCTTGCTTCCCTTTTCAACTGTTATGATTTCGCAATGCGGTGGGAAGATACTGGAAACACGAACCAGATTGTAAGGTGCAAGGTGTGCATCACGCAAGGCGAGTTCAAAACTAACCAACTTTTCTCGGTGTTGCCCAACTCCTTTGGTCAAAAACATTTTACTGGCAACATACATTCTAAAAGCTCCTCCTTGTGATGTTGTGCTGTCTGTTGCGTCGTAATCAACGTTACAATTCCCCCTTGCCAACCTCACGTTACCGTTGTAAGAACTTGTCAGTCGATGGGTGAAATTGGCGTGTTAATATAACATTTTTATCACGAATCGTCAATATATCTTTCGCAACAAAGGGTAGCGTTTGGGTTCGATGGCGATTCACCATTTCCACATCATCTTGCGGAATGAAGAAACGTCTTTTCAATCCGAAATCCACAATCCGCAATCCGCAATCGAAAGACGCTTACGCCTCCGAGCAAAGCACAAGCACGCCCGTATATGTGTGAGTGAAATTTTGTCCGCCAATGGGAGCAAACTCGGCATTACCGAAAAACCCGATAATTGGGCGATTACTCTATTTTCACAAAATAATGTATTGGTCAGAGAGATGTTTGACACTGCTCCCGATGGATTGCCAAATCCATCGGGCGTGGCCCCGCTTTGCGGGGTCTCGCTTCGCTAGAGACTTGGATTTGGCAATCCAAGCCGAGCGGAGCTGTCGATCATCATATTGACCATTACAATTTTCACAAAATAACCCAAGTTCAATTTCGTTTTGCCACTCTGGAAGGAGAGGAAGCAGGTCCTTTACGACTTTTTCAGTTGTGAAGCACAAGCGAGGCCCAGACTTCCGAAGTTTCACTACGCGAACGGAACTGAGACGATGCGAAACCGTGAGGAGAATGAAACCGCACAGATGTTGCACCAAACTTCGGAAGTCTAAGTGAAAAACTCGTAGTCCTTCCCTTTCTTCCCTTCCTCTCAATCTGCCATTTGGCTATTTGCGGATTTGCTCATTTGCAAATTTCTATGTCCGTCGCAGGTCTTTGGTGATAGCAATCTGGCAGGTCACATACGGGGTGCCCTGCCGGAACCCGCGGCTGTTCAAGGTGCCGGCGGCGTATCCTGGCCGGGCATCGCCGATGGTGCCAACAATGAGATTGGCGTGCTCGACCGTGGTATCGTACCGGTAGGCGATAAGACCCACCATGTCGGTCCAGGCAATTTTCAGGGCCTCTTCCCAGTTCGCGCCCATACCGCAGGTGAGAATTTCGTCAGCAGTCTCCACCACGGGGCCGCCGGTCGGGAAGCCGGGGGAACGATCTACGCGCAAGGTAAGCGCCGCGTCGATTTCAACCCCAGTGCCGGTTAATTCCCCATCCCCCATCCGGGCGTGGACATCGCCTAGAAAGAGATATCCCTCGGCCTTCTGGGCTCGAATGTGCACCGTGCTACCTGCTCGGATGGAATTGAAGTCCATATTACCACCGTGGTTCCAGGCGCAGGGGTGCTGGGATACCGGTTCCAGTTGAATGACCCCGATCATCGGTCGAATTGGCACGACAAAATCCGGCGGAAAATGGAGTAGCCCGTCACGCACGGGTGCCACCGAGCGTAGACTCCCACGGAACGGACCGCCGTTATTGTAATAGCCGTAGGGGCCCACCTCAATGTCATGGATGTCTATGGCAACCCAGTCGCCAGGCTTGATACCTTCAATCAGAAACGGTCCCCCAGGACGGGAACCGCGCGGTGTGGTTAATTCCGGGACCACCCCCGGTTTGAGGTCTCCGTCGGCCCCACCTGGGGTTTCAATCACCACCGTTTCGCCCAGTTTCAAGGTGCCTCTGATTTTGCCGCGTTCCGGGTCATCCGCTCCGGTATAGTAGGGGGTTCGGGTGAAGTGTCGCATCGGTTTCTATCTCCTTTATACGAGTCGTGCCATTCAATCTAAATCCCCATTCGACTTTCATACTGCGAGATTAGCGGTTCAAACTTCAACGTCCAACCGATTTCATCCAGCCCGTTCAATAAGCACCGTTTTTGGAAATCACCAATCTCAAATGGATGCAATGCGCCCTCCGGTTGAATGACGTGCTGTCTTTCCAGATCGATTGTCAGCGTATATCCTTCTTGCGCTTCCATCCGCCGCATGAGCGATTCCACCACATCGGCGGGGAGAACGACTGACAGAATCCCATTCTTGTAGCAGTTATTTCGGAAGATGTCCGCGAACGAAGGGGCGATAATTGCCTTGAACCCGTAGTCTTGCAGCGCCCAAGGCGCGTGTTCACGAGAACTGCCGCACCCAAAGTTTGCACCCGCGACGAGGATACTGGCACCCCGATAACGGGCACGATTCAGAACGAAATTGGGGTTGGGAGCCCCATTGTCAAAGTAACTCCAGTCGTAAAAAAGAAATTCCCCAAAACCGGTGCGTTCGATCCGTTTGAGAAACTGCTTGGGGATAATCTGATCGGTATCCACATTGATCCGATCGAGTGGTGCACAAAGTCCAGTATGTCTCTTAAAAGCTTCCATCTTTTAAGACCTCCTTCTGGTTAATGCGTGATATGTATGGCGTATTGCGTAAAACGTAAAACGTGATGGAAGATTGGAAGGTTTCGACAGGCTCAACCCGGCGGATTGGAAGAATGCGTGCCCATCCTTCCATTCTTCCATCCTTCCCTTCTTCTCTCTTCTTACGCATTACGCATTACGTTTTACGTTTCTTCTTACTCCCACTCCCGAATATCGACGAAATGTCCGGCGATTGCGGCGGCGGCAGCCATCTGTGGGCTGACGAGGTGGGTCCGTCCACCTTTTCCTTGCCTGCCCTCAAAGTTGCGGTTCGATGTGCTGGCGCATCTTTGCCCCGGTAAGAGGATATCCGGATTCATACCGAGACACATACTACAGCCCGACTCGCGCCATTCAAATCCAGCGGCGCGAAAGATCTCATCTAAGCCTTCCGCCTCCGCTTGACGCTTGATTGCCTGTGACCCCGGTACAACAAGCGCGTGAACCGTCGGAGCAACCTTACGCCCCTTAGCGATTTGGGCGGCCACGCGAAGGTCACTGATACGAGAGTTCGTGCAACTGCCGATAAATACCTTATCGAGCGGAATATCCGTTATGCGTGTCCCCGGCGTCAGGTGCATATATTCGAGTGCTCGTTCGGTGGCTTTCTGATCATCCAGTGTTGGCATTTTGTCCGGGTCCGGCACCATTCCCGTCACATCGACAACCATGCCGGGATTGGTTCCCCATGTGACTTGTGGCGCAAGCGCTCTCGCATCAATGGTGATTGAACGGTTGTAGCGCGCCCCATCATCTGTCGGCAATTGCTTCCACCGCTCAACAGCGCGTTCAAACGCTTCCCCCTCCGGGCTGAACGCTCGCCTCGCAAGGTATTCGTAGGTCTTATCATCAGGGGCAATCATACCTGCTCGTGCGCCCGCCTCAATTGACATATTACAAACGGTCATCCGTTCCTCAATGTTCAACGCTCGAATCGCAGAGCCCGTGTATTCGATAACCCTTCCATTGCCGCCATCCGTTCCGATCCGGCCAATAATCGCCAAAATGATGTCTTTTGCAGTGATGCCGCGGGGGAGTTGTCCATCAATCCGAATCTCGAAGGTTTGGGGGCGTTGCTGCAAGAGGCACTGCGTCGCAAGAACGTGCTCGATCTCGGTCGTCCCAATTCCAAAGGCGAGTGCGCCCAACGCCCCGTGTGTCGAGGTGTGACTGTCTCCGCAAACAATGGTCTTCCCCGGTTGGGTGATGCCAAGCTCCGGTCCAATCACATGAACGATGCCCTGATTCGGGTCACGCAGACCATACAGGGTGATGCCAAATTCGGCGCAATTCTTCTCCAACGTTTCCATCTGCTTCGCTGCAATCAGATCGCGAATGGGAAGCAATCTGTCGGTTGTTGGGACGTTGTGATCCATCGTGGCAAAAGTTAAATCCGGGCGGCGAACCTTTCGTCCGGCGAGCCGCAGTCCTTCAAACGCCTGTGGGGATGTGACCTCGTGAACAAGGTGCGTGTCAATATAGAGAATGGTCGCCTCGCCCTCCGCCTCCCGCACGATATGCGCATCCCAGATTTTTTCAAACATCGTTTTCGGTGTCATCTTTTTCTCCTAACATCGGCATGTTTCATTTTTTCTCTAAAATTACTTTACACTTTGAGAGCAGGAAACCTGCACGGTTGGAAGGATGGAAGCGAGCACTTCCAATCTTCCAACCTTCCAACCTTCCGATTATACCAATTTGCGTTCGATAATACAACCGTGTCGTTTGTAGAGACGTTGCATGTCTCTAGCGAAGTCTCTAGCGAAGCGAGATCTCCCGAGGGAATCGGGACAGGCCGATCTATCGGGGCGAGATCCCGTTTCGGGACTATGTCTCTACAGCATTGCTTTAATAGTGAAAGTGAGTTATTTAGTATACCTGATTTTCTGTCTGCTGTCCATCTAATGCGCAAAGATTTAGAAACTTTTAGAGAAATAATAAATACTTGACAAAATTCCTTATCTCGTTTAGAATTGAAGGTAGATGGAGGAAGGGGGTCAACAACTCCCAGAATAATCCGCATTGAATCTGGATGCGATTTCCGAAAAAGAAGATGACCTTGATGTTGTTGACAACCCTGACCCCAGAGAATCAACATGATTCGCGGAATTGTAAGCAACCCATAACATGAATGATTCGTATGCTAACTTTCAATATTAAAGTTTACATTTTAGACTTCCGAAGTCTTGGAGACTTCGGAAGTCTGATGTATAGTTTATTTTTCAAAATTAGTTATCACTAAATGCGTGGAAAGGTCTCTGATCTAGGGGACATGAACCGTGCTTCTCTGGGCGTGACGGGTGAAACGTGATGGGACAATTTTTCACGCTTCAGGTGCAAAGTCAGTCATCAGGAGGCTTTTCACAGATTTAGTGATACAACTAGAATTGGTATCACATTTCGGGAGGAGGAAAACAAAAATGTCGATCGATATTCTTCAAAGGGACGGCGTCACGATTTTGAAACTCAGCGGTAAGATTATTGGAAAATCAAGCAATGAGCTCAAAAAGGTGCTTGATGAGCAACTTGCCAACATCTCTGGAACCCCTAAATTTTTGTTGGATTTCGCTGAAGCCTCAATGATGGATAGTTCTGGACTCGGAACACTCATGGGGACACACATATCCGTCGCACACAAAGGTGGACGAATTGCTGTTATCAATGTAGGTACAAACATCAAGAACCTCATTGTAAGGAGTCGACTCATCACGACTTTTGAACATTTCAATGGTGAAGATGAGGCAATTGCTGCGCTGACAGCAGCGCCCAATTGATACCTTCAAACGTCGAACGTGAAACGTGAAACGCGGCGTGAAACGTGAAACGTGAGAAGAGCAGATGGGAATTGTGGATTGCGGAGTAGAGCGGGCTGCCAGCCCGTTAACGAGCGAGCCGCTCGCTCTACAATCTGAAATCGGTATGTCCGACATCAGATATGATTTTCTTTTCACGTTTCACGTTTCACGCTTCACGAATCGTATCATTTGAAACGACAAATAGTATTAGAGGTTAAGCCATGACACCTGCTTCTGCTGAAGAAACAATACAGCGGCTGATTCTAAGCCTGTCAGAACTTGAGCAACTGAGTGCAAGCATCATTTCAGGGCGGGGTAACTTTAGTGTATCCAGTCAAATGCATCTGCGGGTCATTATGAATACGCTGCAAGTGACCCAATGCGCAATTTTACGATTCCATCCGACACAGCACCAGCTTGTCATCGAATCCACTATCAATGTTAAGGACGAATCGTTGATGATTTCAGTGGATGCGGATACCATCCCCCTCATGCTTCAGTTCCCAATCATCGATCTCTCGCGTCCCCCGCTCGCGCTGGAGCCGTTTTTGAGTGGCATTCAACCGCAGTTGCAAAGCCTTGGCGCAAATCTTTGGGCGGTGCTAAAGGTCCAGGATGAGTTTTTAGGCATCATCAGCCTTGGACCGTTTCTCGCGGGGATTAAGATGGAAGATTGGTCTCACGGGCTATTCCGTGTGTTAGCCAATCAGACAGCCATCTCAATGGTTCATTCACGCTTGCTGGATGAGGTGCGAGCAGACAAGTTTCACCTCTTCCTGCTCTCTGATATGACAGCCCAGATTTGCCAGCGGTTGGACACGGGGATTTTGGCGGAAGAAGTGGTGGATGATGCGGTCACGCTGTTAGATGGGGGAGCAGGTTGTCTCATGCTCATTGATCCATTCACACAACAGCTCGAAATGAAAAGCCATTTCGCGCTTGACGGTATTCTCACTGAACCTCCTCCGCAAAAGCGAGGGGGCGAGTGGGCGAGAGAGCGAGTGGGCGAGGGACTAGAACACTCGTCTACTCGCTCACTTCTGTCCCTTCTGAGCGATGTAGCAACAGGTGGCAAAACGCTGGTCTGTAACGATGAAGAGACGGCGGCGCTGTTTGGCAGAACCAATCTCATCGCAGTGCCTATTTTTGGACGGGAGATTCTGGGGGTGCTCGTTGTTTGCGATAAGAAACGGAAGGGCGGAACCATCTTAGACTTTACCAGCGGAGATGGCATTCTGCTTGAAGCTTTTGCCCATCAGGTCGGGGTTGCGATGGAAAATGCGCGGCTTTACCAGGAAGCCCTGGAGCGGCGTCGGTTGCAAGCGGAGATGGAGGAAGCCGCAAAAATTCAGGCAAAACTGCTACCGGAGGGGCCACCGGAGATCCTTGGCTACGAGGTGGCGGGCTTGAGCATCCCCCGCGGTGGTGTTGGCGGGGACTACTTCGATTACATTCGAGAACCCAATGGCGCTTGGGGGGTTGCGATTGCCGATGTGTCAGGCAAAGGCATGCAAGCGGCGCTGCTGATGGCGACGCTACGGGCTGGCTTGCGTTCAGAGGTATCAAGGCGAAAAGACCTGCCGGATATGGCAATGGAGCTCAACTCATTCCTTTGTGAAAGCAGCACGAAGGACGCTTACGCCACCTTATTTTACGCCCAGTTGCAGCCTGAAACAGGCGTACTGACCTCCATCAATGCAGGGCATAACTATCCCCTGGTGGTTCGACAGGATGGAAGTTCCCAATGGTTAGAGAAGGGCGGCCTGGTGTTAGGAATGTATCCTGACGACATGCTCAAGCAAATTTGGGAATATGAACAGGAGACAACCCAACTTTGCTGCGGGGATACGGTCTTGTTCTACACCGATGGCGTGACCGAAACGTTGAATATCAACGATGATATGTATGGAGAAGAGCGGTTAGTGGAAAACGCGAAGCGGCTGCGACATGCAACCGCCAACGAAATCTGCACGGCAATTTACACATCGGTGCTGGATTTTCAGGGGGAAGCCCAGCAATTTGATGATCTGACACTGATTGTGTTGAAGAGGAAATGAAGCGTGAAACGTGAAACGTACCAGTTGTTGATTCGCCAATTCAGAAGAAATCATATTAGAAAATGAAAGGAGATGAACACCTATGAGCAGTTCCACCGATGTCACCGAGTATGACCGTTTTTTCACTCTCTCGCTTGACATGTTGTGTATCGCTGATTTCAATGGTTACTTCAAGCAACTGAATCCGGCCTGGGAAAAAACCCTGGGCTTCACCATTGAGGAACTCAAAGGCAAGGGTTTTCTCGAATTTGTCCATCCTGATGACCAGGAAGCGACAATTGCCATAGCGCAGAAGCTCACGACAGAGGGCGGAAGCACCGTCTCCTTTGAGAATCGCTACCTGTGCAAAGATGGTTCGTATAAGTGGCTATCATGGAATTCAACGGTATCGCTTGAGAAACAATTGTATTATGCCGTTGCCCGAGACATTACCGAGCGCAAGCAGGCGGAAGATGCACAGCGTGAGATCGCGGAGCGGTTTCGCCAATTGGCGGAAAACATCCGTGAGGTCTTTTGGCTGACTTCCCCTGATAAGAATCAAATCTTTTATATCAGTCCTGGGTACGAGGAGTTATGGGGCCGCACCTGCGAGAGTCTGTACCAGCAGCCGAGGTCTTTTCTGGATGCCATCCACCCGGATGATCGGGAGCGCGTCATCGCTGCCCAGCCCAAACAGATCCGAGGCGAGTATGACGAGGAGTATCGGATTGTGCGGCCCGACGGGTCGGTCCGTTGGGTCAGGTCTCGCGCCTTTCCCATCCGGAATGAGTTTGGAGAGGTCTACCGTATCGCCGGGCTCTCAGATGACATCACCCGGCACAAGCAGGTGGAAGGAGCACTGGTTCAGGAACAAGACCTTCTGAATTCCCTCATGGATAATATTCCTGACAGCATCTACTTTAAGGATGCGAACAGCCACTTTATCCGAATCAACAAAGCCCTGGCGGATCGATTTGGTTTAAGTCATCCTTCGGATGCGGTCGACAAGACGGATTTTGACTTTTTTACGCAGGAGCATGCGCAAGAGGCTTATGCAGACGAACAGGAAGTAATGAAATCCGGTCAGCCTTTGGAGGGCAAAGAAGAAAAGGAAACCTGGCGAGATCGGGTGACCTATGCTTCAACGACGAAGATGCCGCTCCGTGACAAGGATGGGAAAATCATCGGCACTTTCGGTGTTTCCAGAGACATCACCGAGCACGAGCTGGCCGAGGCAGCGTTGCGGGAAAGCGAAGATCGATTGCGCCGCGCTGTCCTTGATGCCCCCTTTCCGATCATGCTCCACGCAGAAGATGGCGAAGTTTTACTGATTAGCAAGGCATGGACGGAGTTGACCGGTTACACCCATGATGACATTCCGACGATTTCGGATTGGACTGAAAGGGCGTATGGACAGAGAAAGAATCTGGTGCAGGCGGATATAGATCGGTTGTACAACTTGAATGAACGGGAGAAAGAGGGGGCCTATGTGATTACCACAAGCAGCGGCGAGACCAGAACATGGGATTTCAGTTCCGCTCCATTGGGTCAACTGCCGGATGGCAGACGTTTGGTCATCAGCATGGCAGTGGACGTCACGGATCGGGTGCGGGCAGAGGAGACACTGGCTGACAAGGAGAAACTCTATCGGACGCTCATTGAGTCAATCCCACACGTCATTTGGCTTGGAGAGGCTGACGGTAACGTCACGTATCAGAATAAAGCGTATGCGGATGTGACTGGCAGACCCTTAACGGAGACGCTGGGCTTTGGATGGGCGGAAGACATCCATCCAGATGACCAAGAGGAGTTGCTGAAAAAATATGAGGATGCCTATAAGCATGGTAAAGATTATCGCGGTGAATGCAGGTTTCGAGCCAAAGATGGTTCCTATAGAACTTTCTATTATATTGGCACCCCTGTTCTGGACGACTCAGGGAAAATTATAAATTGGGTTGGTATTAACATGGACATCACCGAGCGAGTGCAAGCTGAAGTTAAATTGCAGGAAGCCAAAGAAGAGGCTGAGTATGCCAATCGCGCCAAAAGTGAATTCCTCGCTAACATGAGTCACGAGCTCCGCACGCCATTAAACGCGATTATTGGATTTGCAGAGATTTTACGGGATGAACTCCTGGGCCCTATTAACGACGAACAGAAAGAGTTAATGGTCGATATCCACACCAGTGGACGCCACCTGCTAGAGATGATTAACGATATCCTGGATCTTTCAAAGATCGAGGCAGGCAAAATGGAGTTACAACTTGAGATTTTCTCCATTGTGGAAGCAGTGGAAGAGGTGAATACGGTCATTCGGGCGATCGCCAACAAAAAACAGATCGAACTCTCCCTCGACTTTGACCAGGATGTCTCAATCGAAGCAGATAAGGTCAAATTCAAGCAAATGCTCTACAATTTGCTTTCCAACGCCGTCAAGTTCACCGGTGAAGGCGGACACGTCACCACGAAATTTGGGGTTTTTGAAGATGAATTGATCGTCCAAGTCATTGATACCGGTGTGGGCATTAAACTGGAGGAGCAGAAGAAATTATTCCAATCCTTCACACAACTTGACGCTTCAAAGTCCCGCGAATACAAAGGTACTGGCTTGGGACTTGCGTTGACCCGACGACTTGTTGAATTGCATGGCGGGGAAATTTGGGTCGAGAGTGAGTATGGAAAAGGGAGCACCTTTCTGTTCAGCCTTCCGTTACATCAACAGGTCGAAGACGCACGGAACGGCGTGGCTGTGCCAGAGGTTCATCGGCAGGATGCGCTTATGCCTGTAGAGACGTTGCATGCAACGTCTCTACCCCCGCCTTCCTCGAACAACCGCACCATCTTAATTGCTGAAGACGACGAGCACGCTTCACAACTGTTGGGATTCTATGTGACAGAGGCTGGCTATCAAGCCGAATATGCCAGAGATGGGGAGGAAGCCATTGCCAAAGCCGCAGAATTTCAGCCGTTCGCGATGACCCTCGACGTCATGCTGCCGAAAAAGGATGGTTGGCAGGTTCTCAAAGCACTCAAAATGAGTCCCAATCTCCAATCAATTCCTGTCATCATCGTTTCGATTACAGAGGACCGTCAACTGGCATTTGGATTGGGGGCAATGGACCATCTGGTGAAACCGATCGATAAGGAAGCCCTCCTCGCCTCCTTGAGGTCTCTCAGATTCCCCGCGCGGGAGGGGCATCCTCGAATCCTTGTCGTTGATGACGATCCGCGGACCGTCAGGTTGTTATACACGGTGCTGACGAATGCGGGATATGAAGTGCTGAAAGCGTATGGGGGCCAAGAGGCGATTAATCTGGCGCTTTCTCAAGCACCGGATCTGATGATTCTTGACCTGATGATGCCCCAGGTGGATGGGTTTACAGTCATTCGACGGTTAAGCCGCGAGCCTCAAACCCGCGACATTCCTATTATTATCTGCACCGCCATGGACCTAACCGATGAAGATAGGGAGCGACTCAATGGCCAAATTCAGTCGATTATCCAAAAGACAGGTCATGTCAAAGAAGAATTATTAGAGGCGATTAAACGAATTGAGCGTTTTCGGAAGCCAAGGGTGTCATCTCCGCATCCCCAGATTGGGACGACGGACGCTGGAGTAGAGCGGGCGGCTCGCCCGTTTGGAAGGGTGTCATCTCCGCATCCCCAGATTGGAACGACGGATGATGGAGTAGAGCGGGCGGCTCGCCCGTTTGGAAGGGTGTCATCTCCGCATCCCCAG
>CAZOAL010000098.1:13782-25416 GCA_964577695.1 uncultured bacterium
CTCGCCCGTTTGGAAGGGTGTCATCTCCGCATCCCCAGATTGGAACGACGGATGAGAAAGAGGGGGGCCATTCATGAACGCCAAGCGAGTTTTAGTCGTTGAAGACATTGAAATGAATCGAAAGGTCGTGCGAATTGTCTTAAAGGCAAACGGATATGAAGTCCTTGAAGCGTCGCAGGCGGAAGAGGCGCTGGAAATCTTAGGTGCAGAAACGCCGGATCTGATTCTGATGGATATTGCCCTTCCCGGAATGAGTGGGGAAGAATTGACTCGGCAGATTAAAGCCAACCCCCAATGGTGTCATTTGCCAATCATTGCGTTAACCGCTTCAGCGATGAAAGGCGATCGGGAGCAATTTCTCGACGCGGGGTGCGACGATTATATCAGCAAACCCATTGATACCCATGCGCTTGTTAAGTTAGTGAACCATTACCTCTTAGAGGAGGCGAAAGATGATGAATCCGCCAACCAGCCCCAAAATTCTCGTTGTTGATGACGAGCCAATGAATATCAAAGTGCTTCAAATCCTACTCAAGGCGCACGGATACACTGTCATCATTGCCACGAACGGGCTCGAAGCCCTTGAGCAGGTGCGAGCGTGCTTGCCGGATCTGATTCTGCTTGATGTTAGGATGCCGAAAATGGATGGATTTGAGGTCTGTCAACAATTCCGTGCGGAGGAGTCTACACAATTCATCCCGATTGTGATGGTAACGGCTTTTTCTGAAAAGCAATACCGTCTCAAAGCTATCGAGGTCGGAGCGGACGATTTTATCACGAAGCCAATTGATAGCCATGAAGTCCTTGCTCGTGTTCGTTCCTTATTGCGTATCAAGCAATACCACGACGCCCTTGAAGCGCATAATGACCGCTTGGAAGAGGAGTTAAAGATGGCACGTAAGGTACAGGATAGTCTGATGCCTCAAGGGACGATCGATTTAGGCGGATTCCGCATTTTTTCACACTATACCCCGGAGATGACAGTGGGGGGGGATTTTTTCGATTTATGGGAGATTGAACGCGGACGATTAGGAGTCTTCATCTCCGATGTGATGGGGCATGGCGTTTCGGCGGCATTTGTCACCATGTTGATTAAAACGATTGTTGAAGAGGTGAGAGCCCAAACGGATGAACCCGCACGTCTACTTGAAGAGTTAAATACACGTTTTAATAAACTGATTAGTTCACAATTATTCATGTTTGCGACGGCGTTTTGCGGGGTGCTTGATCTTTCCAGGGAGACGTTATGCTGCGCCAATGCGGGACACCCCTTCCCATTCTTAATTCAGCGTCGCCAAAGGCGTTGCGAACCCGTGGGGGAGGGGTGCATCGGAAATGGATTGGGACTCCTTCCGAACTCGACTTATACAACATGCTCTTATCCTTTCGGGGGCGTGGATGGACTGTTTCTCTATACCGATGGAGCTTATGAAATCAGAAATTTACTGGGAGAAGAATTTAGCCCTGAACGCATTCAGCACTTACTGATTCAGCAAATCTCTCAACCCGGAACGGTCCTTATCGATCATGTGCTCACCTCCATCGATCAATTCAGTGGCGGGACCCCGAACGACGATGATATTACGGTGGTCGCTATTGATGTGAATCCAATGGAATGAGTCAATTTAATCTGAATCATCCCAATACCCTGTATCTCCAGCAATTGCCAGGTCACTTCATCAAGAAGGCGATTCGAGCGAGTTTCATTGATGAACCAATTTGGCGGATGAAGGATGCCTTGCCGGTGATTGATGCCATCGAAAAAATGGGATTTGCCATTACGAATGTGTATGTTTATGGTCTGATAGATGGCATTCCAAAGGTGCCATCTCATGCCGTATACGATTTTGAGATAGAAGAATTTCCACTTGATGACTCCTGGCATAAAATTGTGAGAAAATCATCAATTGCTGCTGTGAAGTTTATCAAGAGGTTCCAGTTCTTAGCCTCTGACTCATTCCATGGTCAAGAAGCCGCGTTTTCTTTTTGGGCTTTCAATGAAGATGTCTATCGACGATTTCAGATGTCTGGTCTGAAAAGCAATGATAACTGTAACTAACTTTTAATCCTGAAAATTCGCGCCACAGAGACGCGAAGGACACAGGGAAGCGTTCCAACGCAGAGCGTGGGAACGAGAAAAAGGTAGCATCTCTGGGTGAATGAAATGTCCGAAGGAGTTGATTGAGACGTTTTCAGCGTCCCAGGCGCCCCGGTATCTGGTGGTAGATGCCAAATTATACACCGAAGAGAACGCCAAAAACTGCTCAATATCGGATAAAAAGCATTGATAGTGAATCACTATCAATGCTTTTTATCTGTCCGCTCATACCACAAAACGGCAAACCTCTTGTAACCGTTCGGCAAATTAGGGATTAACAGTTACGACGCTTTACTGAAAATTTAACCGCAATTAACAGCGTTGCAACAATCATCTGTTATAATTTACCTGGCCATTTTTTAACGAATCGTGGAATAACGGAAGGAGACGAGAAAATGAGGAAATTGGAAGGATGGAAGGAAAGGAAGAAAGGGAAGGATGGAAGAATGGAAGAATGGAAGAATGGAAGAATGGAAGGATGGGAAGGATGGAGGATACAGTTTACGCATTACGCATTACGCATTACGCATTACGCATTACGTTTCACGTTTTGCCTGTTCGCCTGTTTGTTCGGCTTCACGCTGCACTCCGCTTCAATCGCAGCCGGGTTCTCAACGAGCGGACGTGGCATCCTGTACACCATCGAATCCATTGATGCCCTGACGGATGCAGTCACGCACCAACCGGATGGTAGTTATCAGATCACTTCGAGCCTTACGATTGCCAATCAGATCCGCCCTGATATTTTGCAACTCTCCCCCGGCGTGACCCTTCGATTCGCAAAAGGGAGCGCCCTTCAGGTCGATGGAACGCTCATTGCACTCGGAACCAAAGACTCGCCCATTACTTTCACTTCCATCGGGGAGGAATGGAGCGGAATTGTTTTTAGCCAACTCCGTTCCGGGAGTCCGCAAAGCGGACCTGTCCCCCCCCCGCGGGCCGGGGGAAATGAAGCGTCCGTCATCGAAAACGCCCGTATCGAAAATGCCCACATCGGTATCTCCTGCCAAAACGCTTCCCCACGAATTGCCAGCGTCCACATCAGTCGCAGCAAGACATACGCTATCGCTGTCGCGTCCGCCAAACCCATCATCCAAAAGAACCACTTCTCCAACCCGCGCGCAGCCGCTGCTATCTATTCCCAATCTGCTTCACCTGAAATCATTGACAATCATTTCGAGTTGACCCCATCGCAGACTGGAATCATCTTGATCGATTCTGATGCGCATGTTGCGAAGAACCAATTTCTGGGTGGAGGCAGTGCGATCAGTTGTCGCGCTTCGTCACCGAAGATCGAGAACAATGTAATCACGGGCGCAAACATCGCGATCAGCGGCTTGCAATCCGATTTCGTCATCACTGGCAATCAGATCGCTGACAGCCCTACGGGGATTTATGTTGACCGGGGTCAACCGACCATGAGATCCAATCACATCCACAAGTCCTCCGTCGCGGCAATCAGTATCTGGGACTCGCCTCAAGGGACAGTCTCAGAAAATATCATAGCGCAGAGCAAAATTGGGGTATATAGCAAAGGGGCGAACCTGACGATCGATCAGAATCAGTTTCAAGGGACCGACTACGCTATCTATATCAAAGCGGGGGCAGCGCAGATTTACCGAAATGTCCTCAATAACAGCGCGGAGGCGGGCATTGCATTTTGGGCGGGGGCGACGGGGGAAGTAAGGGATAACGACATCCGCGAGAGTCGTTACGGCGTCTATGCACAGGACTCGAGCCCGACAATCAGACAAAACCGGATCGCCGGTGGGGAATACGGCATCCGCATTCAATCGGCTTCTCCGCAAATCGTGGGCAACCGGATCTCTGACGCCTCTGAAGGCGGAATTGGTTGCTGGGATGCCAATCCAGAGATCGAAAGCAACACCATCACCCAAAGTCGCTATGGCATCTACTGTGACAGCGCCTCTCCCCTCATCGCGCAAAATATGATCATCGATAGTCGGGACGCCGGTGTCGCGGGGTGGAACGGTTCTCGTCCAAACATGCGAGATAACACGATTTCCGGTGGGCGTTACGAGGTCTTCCGTGATGACCTGCCGCCTTCTGAACCGGAGAGCCGGAAAGCCAGAGAGCCGGAAAGCCAGAGAGCCGGAAAGCCAGAGAGCCGGAAAGCCAGAGAGGAGGCGAATCAGCAAGTCAACGGATCAACGAATCAGCGATCTCAAGCGGATCGAAGTGAGCTCGAACATCGGAGGGATAGAAATGCGGGTGAACCCCCACTCACCAGTCACCACTCACCAGTCACCACTCGCCAACCTTCCAATCTTCCATCCCCTCAATCGTCTGACACCGGCAATGGCTCCTCATCACTTTTCAACGCTGCCGAGCAGGAAACGTTACGCCGCGGTCAGCGAGCGAATCCACCGACGGAGGCGACACGTCATACGACATATCAGTTGCGGCAACGTCAGCGGACACCGGGCGAAGGGGGCAATCCGGCAAAAGAACAGGATAACAATGCGAAACCTTCCAATCCTCAATCCCAACTGCCTGATACGGGCTATCATCCGACACCTGCCCCCGATGGAGCGGGGCAGGCTCTGCCAGCGCCGCGTTCACAGCAGGGCAATCAAGAGCCACGCTTGAGTCGCGATCAAGCGACACGACTGATGACGCTGGAGGAGATGCTCGGGGATGATTCAATCGACATCAACGAAAAGATTGCCAAGCAGTTTGAGGCCGGACAGTTATACTTCAAAGGCGGAAAATATCAGCAAGCGTTGGATGCGTATAACTGGATTCTCACCCAGTTCGCTGAACAGATGAAGAAGCACCCCTCAGGAGATGACGGGAAAAACAATCGTGAACTCGCGAATATCCATTATCATTGCGCCTTGAGCTATTATGAGCTCAAGAATTACGCCAGTGCCGTCAATTCGGCGCGAACGTGCCTCAGCCTCAATCCGGAGCCTGCCGTCAAACTCCGGGCACAATATACCCTTGCGATGAGCGCGATGCAAAATCATGCCAGCCAAATGGCGGAACAGGCATTTCTGGAACTGGTTAAAGATCTTGAGGAACGCATTGGGAAAGGAGAACATTCCCACGCTCTGCGTGGGAACGAGGAAGACTCACCACTCACCTCCCTGCTCTCTGCCGCGTATTTCCAATTGGGGCGGCTCGCAGTTGAGCGCGGGGCATACCGTGAGGCGGCGGAGCGCTATTCAAACGCACTTGTTCACGGAATTGGTGGAGAACAACGTGCCGAAACGCTGTCGGAACTTGGATACTGTGCACTTCAAGCCGGGGACCGTGAAGTTGCAATCGGTTGGTATCGAAAACTGATTGAAGATTCAGCGGCGCACAGTGGGTTGCTTGTGCCGGCGTTTCTGGCCCTGGGCGATGTTCATAGAGAGTCAAGAGAGTGGAAGCAAGCCGAACCCTTTTACCGTTCTGCCCGACAGCACGCCGATGCAATCGGCTTAGAAAAGTCGGTGCGTGGCGAGATCGCCTTTAAGCTGGGGGAGAGTCTGTACGGTCAAGCGCGGTTTTTTGAAGCGATTTCTGCCTTTGAAGACGCAATTTCACTCGCCCCCAAAGCCCCTTGGAGCGCGGATGCAGCGTATGGACTTGCGACCTCCCACGCCGAGATGGAGGGTTCGGCGGGGGAGGGCAAGGCTCCCGCCGCGCCATCACCCTTCCAGGCCGCACTGAACGCCTATCGACGTGCAGCAGATGGGTATGCGCAGCTTATCCGAACGACATCGGATTCATCAACGTGGGCACGGGCACAGGAGCGGCTGGCGCGCTCCAAATTCCAGATTGCCGAGCTCACCGCGAAAAATGCCTCGTCGAAGCGCGATTATGAGAATCTCCTCACCCTCTACCGTGAAGCCCGTCAAGCCAGCGAAGGCGTACAGGACGAAACCCTCCGCGCCGCGCTTGAGAAGGATGCCCTCGTCGGTGAAGCCAAAGCCGCCGAGCAGTTAGGGCTCACTGACACCATCAATCAAACCGCCTTGATGCTTGCAGCGGCATCTCGCAACGACCCCCTCGGTTTAATGCAGGCTGCGGATGTGCTCTTCGATCAGGGGCAATACGGAGGAGCGGCGGGACTCTACCGGCAAGCAATTGGACTATGGAACGAGGAGACGAAGGGACAAGGAGATAAGAGTGGATGGAAGGAAGTAGAGCGGGCGGCTCGCCCGTTCATCAGAGTGGAAGGACAGCAATCCCTATTGGTGCATGGGTGGATGCGTTTGGGATTCTGCCATTTTCAACTGAGCCAGCAGAATGCCACCCAACGCGATGAAAATTTGCGACAGGCAATTGAGGCTTATGAGCAAGCGATTGCGTCTCTTCAATCGACAATCGATAATCAACAAAAGTTAGTCCTTGAGGAAAGCCAAGGAACAACGCCTGAAGGGAAGGATGGAAGGATGGAAGGATGGAAGGAATCAACCTTCCAATCTTCCAATCTTCCCACCACCCCTCCTTCCAGCTTACAAGCGACAGTTGTCGATCTCAACAACGCCCGCTATCACGCGGCGGTTGCTCATCAACTGTTGGGTGAATACGAACCGGCGTTGAATCTTTTCCAGAAAGTGGTAGAGACTGACGAGACGGAACAGTTTCGTTCGCCGAGTTTGCTTGCGCTTGCTGAGTTGTATGAGAAGGGAAAGCGTTATGATGAGGCAATCCGGGCGTATGAAGGGGCATCGCTGTCGCTCAAAGAACCTCAAGAGGTCGCGCTCTCCCTGCAACGGATGGGCGAAATTTCACGGCTACTGGGGAAGTATGACACGGCAATCCACTCCTATCAAGAGCTGCTGGAGCGCTATCCCCAGAGCGAATACGCCCCTGCCTCGCAATATTTCATCGGTGTATGTTATGCGAATGCAGAGAATAAGAATATCGATCTGGCATTGGCGGCTTACGAAAGGGTTATCCAAAACTATCCCGATTCCGAACTCGCAATCGACGCCTATTGGAACGCCGCGACGTTGAGCGATCAGCGTGGTAGCAAGTCTAAGGCATTCCACTACGCACAACAGATTATCGACAAGTATGCCCCATCTAAGGACGCGCATGCCCAGGAGATCGTTTATTCGGCGAGAAATCTCACCAGCAATCTGTTACTTGCGGATGTGACGCTTCACCCAAATGGCGCAGCCGTTTTAACCCAACAACTCACGGCGATTGCATCCGCACCGGAGGCCACGCCTGAAGCGCGAGCCAACGCCTATTTTGAACTTGGCAATCTGCACGCCAATGCGAAGGATTACCAATCTGCACAGGTCGATTACCAAAACGCAAAACAGGCGAGCACTTCGGATGAATTGCGCACGAAGATTGGATACCGGCAAGCCACCCTCTACTTTGCGTTGGGAGAGTACGCGAAAGTGGTAGAAACAGGGCTGGAGACGTTACAACGAATTAACCAATCCACCAGTCACCAGTCACCGGTCACCAGTCACCTTTACTACATGATTGGGCAGAGTCAAATGGAGTTGAATCAGATTGATGCAGCGGTGGAGGCATTTCAGCAAGCGATTGGGGTGGCAACGGATGGGGCTACGATGCCAGAAATCAAGCCATTCTCCCACTTCTACCTGGGTCAGATTCACGAACGTCGCGGGCAAACCGATCAAGCCATTGCGGAATATCAGGTTGTACTTTCAACCATAGAGGCGAGCCCGAATGACCCGAAGGCGAAGGAGATTCGCACAGAAACTGCGCGTCACCTCGCACGGATTTATGAGAACGGGCAATCAAGCAATCAAGCAAATCTGCAAATGAGCCAATCTGCAAATGAGCCGGTGGAGAGCAAATCTACGAATCCGCAATCCGTGCTCGTCCGATCCGATCGGACAATCCGCAATCCGCAATTGACTCACCAACAGGCGCTTGAACTGTACGCGCAAGTGATTGCCGCAGACGTCAATCCCAAGTTGACCGCCGAAGCCATCTACCGACGCGGGCTGATTTACCAGCGGGCTGACGAACCGGACAAGGCTATGGCTGAATTCTCGCAACTGGTGAATCGGTTCTCCAAAACGTCCGATGCTGAAATTAAAGCGATGGTTGAGGACGCCATCTTGCGTCTGCCCAAGTTGTCTGGTTCATCAGGGGATGTGGATGCAGCAATCCAAACGGCAAAAGCAGCGGTGCAGCTTGCCCAGAACAAAGCAGACCCGCTGACCCTGGCGCAGGCGCAATTTCAACTCGCCTCGCTCTATTATCAAAGCGGGGATAAGAAACAGCACCAGAGCGCGGTGAAACTTTTTAAAGAAGCTTATACCAATGCCCTCAAATCTAAAGATATCCAGCCATCAGCGACGGCGCTCATCAACGCCGCTATGTTTCAGGCGGGGCAGGCAGCCTATCAGAGCGGAGACCCGCAAGGGGCAATCCAGCCGCTTGAGGATTTTGTTCAGCGATTCCCTCAAGATGAGAAGGTCAACGCCGCGTATGAATACCTCGCCTGGTCATACTTCACGGTTGCTGACAAAACCCAATCTGAAAAAGATCGGCGTGTGCGATTCAGGAGTGCAGCGGAGGCGTTTGATCAGCTTGTCGCTCGGAACGCCAATCCCGAAAAAACGCCAGAGTGGATGTATCAATCCGCACAGGCGCTGACACTGGCGGGGGAAACGGCGAAAGCGGCTGTGGCGTATCAGACGTTCGTGGAAACCTACCCAACACACGCCCTCGCCGAGGCGTCGTTGTACACAGTTGGTGGAATGCAGTTTGCTTCCAAGCAGTACGATGAAGCGTTGAAAACCTACCAGCGAGTGGTTGAGCAGTACCCCGGGGGCGAATGGGTCGATGAATCCTTGTACGCAATTGCAGCCGCTTACGACGCCCTCAAGCAGGGCGAGAAAGCAGTTCAAGCCTACCAGGCGGTGATTGAACGCTTCCCGAATCAACCGGTTGCTGCGAACGCGCAAGCCAATATTGGGCACTATTACTTTAATCACAAGGCATACGCGCGTGCATTGGAAGCTTACAACAAACTGACCCCCAAGAATTTTCCGGGCATGGAGGCGAAACTGCGAGATGACGCAACGCACTGGAGAGTGGATACCGAAAACATCATGGCTGAAGCCCCCTACAAGGAGGCGGTTGCATCGCTGACTCAAGCGGACACCGGCGCGGAAACCCCTTCTGACGAGGAAAAAAGGTACGCCCTGACAGCAATTGGGCAGTTTGAAAAACTGATTAAGGATTATCCGAACAGTGCGTATATAGACCACGCTCTCGTTTCGATTGGGACCGCCCATGAAATTCGAGCGGAATGGGAGGACGCTCTGAGCGCCTACAGTCGATTGGCAGCGCGGCATCAAAAGACGCCAACGGATGCGAATCTCCAAAAACTACTGGATTATGCGCAGGGGAGAACGCAAGCCATCAAAGTCTTTTTATTGCAGAAGGAGAAGTTTGGGAAGTGACGTGAAACCTGAAGTGTGATGCGTAACGAACGGCTCAAGAAGTGGTTGACAAAGATGTACCCACAGTGTATTATCTTCGTTAAACTGACGCACAGTTTGGAGAGCAACGTTAACTCACCTCCGCGAGTTTTTCCTTCACCCATCTCCTGATGAGTTCATGGGTCGTCAAGCTTTCCTGTTGAGCGAGTGCAAACACCTGTTTCCCTAGCTCACGCCCGAGGTCGACGATAAAATGGTCGAGTCCTTCAAATTCGTAGGTGACTCCCTTGGCATCTATTTGAACATCCTCAACATCGGACAGATATGCTTCATAGTCAGCCAAGCTATGCGTATCCCAAAATTCAGCGGCTTCTTCTTTGCGGATTCGCTGATTTTTCATTGCTAAACATCAAAGGAGCGTTCTAAGGTGACAAAAAGGATAAAATCAAAGGAGAAACACAAATGGCAACTCAACAAACAGATATTGACAGAAGTCATCTCGTAACCTACGTTGACAACCCATCCCAAAAGTACCTGTTTCACTACGGGGATGGCTTCCTCTATGACCGCCTTCCCCAAGGGACTCGCCTGATCTATCCGCCTCCGCCGTTAGAACCCATCCCCGATCCGGAGACAGCGATTGAACAGGCCATTGAAAACCCCTTGGGGGCAAAGCCGCTTTCGGCACAACTCCGCCCCGGCATGAAAGTGACGATTGCGTTCGATGATATTTCAGTGCCACTGCCGCCAATGAAAACACCCGATCTGCGTCAGCGCGTCATCGAAATTGTTCTCAAGAAACTTGCCGACGCGGAAATTGACGACATCCACCTGATTGCGGCGTTGGGGCTGCATCGCCGGATGACACCAGCCGAACTCAAACGGACGGTGGGGGTGAAGGTTTTTAATCAATTTCATCCGGGGCGGCTCTATAACCACGATGCCGAAGACCAGGAGAATCTGGTCTTCCTGGGGAAAACAGAGGTCGGGGAAGAGGTCGAGATCAACCGTCGCATTGCGGAGTCAGACCTTCTCATCTATGTGAATATCAATCTCGTGGCGATGGATGGCGGGTACAAATCCCTGCCGACCGGTATCTGTAGCTATCGAAGCATTCGCCATCACCACAATACGCACACCTTGCTGCACTCTTTGTCCTACATGGATCCACCCAGGTCCGCGCTCCATCACTCCTGTCACCGCATCTGGAAAGTGATTACGGAGCATATCAACTTCTTCACAATCGAGACAACCCTGAATAGCGCCACCTTCCCTTCCCTTTTTGGCTACCTGGAGAAACATGAACGCAACTATAACCCCTTCGATCTCTTGAATCTTCATCTCAATAAAACCAGTCTGAATATCGTGCCATACGCGATGGCGCGGGGGATTATGCAGAGCATGCGCGCACCTTACGGTTTGACGGGTGTACATGCCGGGCACACAGAACCGGTTCATGAGAAAACACTTGAAAATATCCATAGACAGCAGTTAGTTCCTGTCAAAGGGCAGGCAGATATTCTGATTACGGGCGTTCCCTACCTGGGACCTTACAACGTCAATTCGATTATGAATCCGATTCTGGTCATGTGCCTCAGTTTAGGTTATACCTTCAACTTCTACCGCAACGTGCCATTGGTTCGCAAAGGTGGGGTTGCCATATTCACCCACCCGCTCGACTATGAATTCCACAAGGTGCATCACCCCTCCTACATCGACTTTTTCGAGCAGGTATTGACGCAGACAACCGATTCCGCTGAAATCGAAAAGAAGTTTGAAGAGTCGTTCGCACACAATCCCAGGTACATCGACCTTTACCGGAACTCTTATGCGTATCACGGGGTGCATCCGTTCTACATGTGGTATTGGGGCTGTTATGCGCTCGAATATCTGGGGAAGGTGATTTTCGTTAAGCCCAGAAATTCCAGAAGCGTCGAGGCGGCGCGTCGCATGGGCTTTGATTACGCCAGTAACCTTACCCAAGCAATCGAGATGGCGCAAAGCTTCGTCGGCAAGTCATCGCCAGAGATCACCTACTATCACTATCCGCCGATTTTTTTGTGCGATGTAACGGTGTAGGGTTTTAGCTAAATAATTCACAGGAGGTAGTTTTCACTTTACAGATTTGATAAGAGATGGTAT
>CAZOAL010000099.1:0-18572 GCA_964577695.1 uncultured bacterium
GTATCCGATACGCGGTTGATGCCTTATCGGGGTATAGACCGAACCTAACCCACTTTTTAAGTGCATGAGAAGGAAGTTAAAGAATCCCTAAATCAGTCAAGCAGGTGATATGGGAGAGGAGGTCAGGTAGTCCTTTTTGAGTAACGGGGTGTTAGGGGTGTTAGGGGTGTTAGGGGTGTTAGGGGCATCGGGGTAATGGGGTAATGGGGTGATGGGGTGATGGGGCATTGGGGTGATGGGGTATTGGGGTGATGGGGCATTGGGGTGATGACTCCAACACTCCAATCCTCCAATACCCCAATACCCGCCTCTCTCTCCAACACCCCAACCCCCCAATACCCCAATGCCTTCTTTATCTCCAACACCCCAATCCCCTATCACTCCTAACACTCCTAACACTCCCATGCTCCCTTTCTCCTAACACTCCTTAAACTCCTAACACTCCCATGCTCAAAGGGCAAGTCTGACTCGCATCAATGCTCTGTCACTGAACTCGAAAGAATCTAATCATGTGGAGTGAATATCGTACTTATGGGTATTAACTTCAGACCGTGTAGTTATAAGACCCGAAGTGAGCCGGCATACGAAGGACTGAGCCCATAATGTATGTCAACCACATGAGGTTTGATAAACTCAACCCGATTCAAGTAGTAAACAAACAGGGCGGTTGCCACGAACGTAACTGGTAGGAACAATGAGTGCGGATTATAAGTAAAGCAACCTATAACCTTCCGCAGTAAATCAGAAGTTCCTATACTCGTGTTGATGGTGAAAGCTGTATGCAGGGAAACTTGCACGTACAGTTTGGAGGGGGGGAAAATTCCGAATAAGGAATCTACCTATCCCTACGTTCATTATTGCACCTTAACGGGCTCTTGCACGACGAAATCTGGATGTGGCAAGCCAGATGGAGCCGTTGGAAAAGCCTATACGACTTTTTCAGTTATGGGCAAAAGTGAGGCCCAGACTTCCGAAGTTTCAATAGGTGAGTTGAGCCAGGACGATGCGAAACCATGAAAAACAGATTCAGCAAACATCTGGTCTCAAACTTCGGAAGTCTAAGTGAAAAACTTGTAAGCCTAAACGATTAGACAGTTTCAGCCAGCAAAAGAGGGGTATTCAAGTTACGGTCTATGAAAGCAACGTTCGATCCGATCCAGTTTGAGGTTATCCGTAATGCACTCGTGGAGGCGACGGAGGAGATGTCAGTTGCCCTGCGGCGCAGTGCGTACTCGACCAACATCAAGACCCGAGCCGACTTCTCCTGTGCCTTCTTTGACCGCCAGTTGCAACCCGTCGCTCAAGCCTTCACCCAGCCTGTCCACCTGGGCTCGCTATCTGAGCTTGTGCCAAGAGTGGTCCGGGAATATAGCCCTGAGAACCTGGGCCCAGGCGATGCCATCCTCTCCAACGACCCCTATCTGGGTGGTGTGCATCTGAACGACATCACCCTCATATCACCCGTGTACTACTCCTCCCCGATGGGAGGGGAAGAGGGAGAGGTGCTTTTCGGCTATGTCGCCAACCTGGCTCACCATGTGGATGTGGGCGGCGGGGCACCTGCCAGCATCGGTGCCTTCCGCGAGGTCTATCAGGAGGGTATCATTATCCCGCCGGTGAAGCTGGTGCAGGGGGGAAAGATCGTTCCCGATATTTTCCGGCTGGTGCTCGCACAGATTCGCTCCAAGCGCGAGACAGCGGGCGACTTCCGGGCACAGATGGCAGCCAATACCACCGGCGTTCGACGATTGAGCGCTCTCCTGGAGCGGATGGGGCCTGAGACCGTCGCATTCTACATCGACGAACTGATTTCTTACACAGAGCGTCGTACGCGAGCGGAAGTGAAAAAGCTCCCCCACGGTGTTTTTACGGCTGACGGTTACGTTGACAACGATGGATTTACCGATGCACCGGTGCACCTTGTGGCAAAGCTGGTGATCGGTGACGAGGGCGTCCTGTTCGATCTGACCGGTTCTGATCCGCAGCGACCGGCACCGGTGAACTCCACGTATGCACAGACTTACTCCGCCTGCGCCTATGTGCTCAAGAGCCTCATTGACCCGGATGTGCCGGTCAACGCGGGCTTCTACCGCCTGGTGCGCATCGTCGCCCCGCCGGGGACGGTGGTCAACTGCACCCATCCAGCCCCGGTGGTCGGGGGATGGGAAACGCAGGTTCGGCTGACCGACGTCCTCCTCAAGGCGTTAGCACCTGCCCTCCCAGACCGCATCCCGGCCGGCACGAAGGCGATGATGTGCCAGGTGGGGTTTGGGGGCACCGCCCCCCACACGGGTGAACTTTACGCATTCTACGAGACCCTGGCTGGCGGGTACGGCGGCAGAGCTGCCAGCGATGGCCCCGATGCCGTGCAGACCCACGGGCAGAACACCGAAAACGCACCCATTGAGGAAACGGAAATCAACTACCCGGTGCGCATCAACCGCTACGAACTCGTGAATGATTCGGAAGGGCCGGGCAGGCACCGCGGCGGGCTGGGGTTACGTCGCGACTATTTTTTTGACCATGACGTTTCGTTCACTATCTTGGCAGACCGGGACCGGTGGGGACCCTGGGGATTGTTTGGAGGTTTATCTGGGCAGGTGGCAAGCTATGTGCTGAACCCCGATACGGAAGCGGTCAAACTTGGCTCCAAAGTGACAGTCCAATTGAAGCCGGGGGATGTAGTGAGCTGTCGCACCTGTGGTGGAGGGGGGTACGGCCCGCCTGAAGGGCGCGACCCGCAATTGGTGTTGCGAGATGTGCGCGAAGGCAAGGTGAGCCCGACACGGGCGCGGGAGGTCTATAAAGTCGCCATTGATACAGCCACCTGGACTATCGACGCAGAGGAGACCGCCAGGTTGCGTTCAGGTCGTTGAAGGGACAACGCGCCCCATGCGCAGAAAATGGGGAAATGGAGGAAGGCATGTTTCAGAAAATAGTTTACACTTTGACCGAATAACATCATTGCGTTCGGTAAAAGACACAATGAGCAGTCGGTTGCGATTGGAATGACCGATGATCCACTCTCGGTATTCCTGGTCAGAATGATTGGGAGCGTCAAAAATGGACGCCAGCGGCTCACGAAATACCGTTGCCGCTTCCTCAAATTTAACGCCCTTATGTTTTCGCGCGTTCTTCGCTGCTTTCTTGGGATGCCACTGAAATTGCCGACTCATCTGCCCCAACTCTCTCCAGTTAGTGATTGAAAGCTAAAAGCGTAAACATAAACCATAAGAAAAAATGACAAAAGGTCACGAATCACCTTCGAAGTACAGAATGGTCTGCCTAACGCCCGCGGTGAGCCGCGCCCAAGAGCCGCAGCGAGGGACGAGCGGAGGCTGTTGGGCGTCGGCTCCAGTGCGTGGTTAGACCTTCGCCGGGAACCGCTTGCCTCGACTCGCTCTACCCCATACCGTTGGCCATCAAGAAGGAATCCCAAGCGTCGACGCATTCGGTCGCCAAACTGAAGGCGTCGATCGGTCCGGTCGTCGTGTCCACCTCATACTTGAGGCTGATGGTTGGCGGTCCCTGGCCCAAAGCCAGGCCGAACTGCTTCCTACCAAATACCGGGTTCTCGCCGCTTCGGCTAGACGTCAAGCGAAGATGCTTGAGCGAGTTGCAGATGTCCGCGCAGAGCCTGAGAGCTCGATTCGAGTTGATGTGGGCTTCGATGCTCTGCTGGACCGGCGCGGCAACCGTGTTGTCGTTTCTGATCCAATCCTTGAGGTAATAGCAGTTCATGAAGAATGCGTAGATCTCGTCAAGGTAGTTGTCAGACGGAACCTCATGCGGCCGCCCCTGGTCAAGGGCCACAAACCTGTCGTACCAGCGCCTCATTCGGTCGTATTGTTCTCGGTACACAGCGGCCATAGATGCTTTCTGTGCTCCTTCGTGTAAGAGGTTTAACGGCACGCGAGATAAGCCGCCCAATCGTCCGTCTAACAAGTTAGACAGCGATTGGGTCGGCTTCATCGAGCAGTTAGACCGCTGGCTCCCCTCTTGAGGCCGGCACGGAGACGCGCCCTCAGCGATCTAACTATTAATTAAGACGGAAATTTTCGGCATAAAAATTTTATCCAGAATTTTCCGATTGAAATTATTTCCAAAACCTGATAAAATTTAAAACCAGGCGGTTGAACCGATTATACCACTCTTCTAAAAAGCCGTCAAGCCAAAAGTGATGGAGGAAAAAGATGCAAACACGTCCCAAGGAACTCCTTGCCCCGGTCCGAGAGATCATTTGTCTCGTTCCCACGCTCTGCGTTCCTTAAGTTGATGCGTATGGGGAATTTCTTCCCTTTCTTCTTTTCCCATCACGCATCGCGCATCATGTATTACGCAACATGCAACACGTTTCAGAGGTAAACCGTTATGACCTTCAAGTATCGTCTGGGAGTGGACATCGGGGGCACGTTCACAGATGCGACCCTGATCAACGAGACCACAGGTGAGATTCGTGTTGGCAAAGTGCCTTCGACTCCCAAAGACCCTTCGCTAGGGTTCCTGGAGGCGACGCATCGGATGCTACGCCAGGCTGGCGTGTCGCCGGATGAGGTAGAATATGTGGTGCATGGGACCACGGTGGCGACCAACGCGATTATTGAAGGGAAGGTGGCCCGCACAGGCTTCATCACGACTGATGGCTTCCGCGATCTGTTAGAGATCCAACGCCAGATACGGCCGACACTTTACGACCTGCTCTTTGAGAAGCCTCGACCACTGGTGCCCCGCTACCTCTGCTTTGGCGTGCCGGAGCGACTGGACGCCCAGGGGAAAGTCCTCACCCCACTCAATGAAGGTGTCGTGAGGGGTGTGGCAGAGCGGCTTCGTCAGGAGGGCGTAGAGTCCATTGCCATCTGCTTTCTTCATTCCTACGTCAACCCGAGCCATGAAAAACGGGCAGGAGAGATTTTGCGTGAAGTCTTTCCCAACGCTGTCGTCTCTCTCTCGTCCGAGGTGGCACCGGAATTTCGGGAGTACTTCAGGGCCAGCACCACGGTCATCAACGCTTGCATCCGTCCCGTCGTGGGGCGTTATCTCCAGAGCATTGAGGCCCGGCTACGAGCGGAAGGGCTGAAAGCGGAGTTGCTCGTGATGCAGAGCAACGGCGGTGTGTTCACCTTTGCGGCGGCAGGCGAGAAGCCGGTCTTCATGGTGGAATCGGGCCCAGCGGCGGGCGTTATTGCAGCGACGCACCTGGGCACGACCTTGGGCCACCGGGACATCATCTCCTTCGACATGGGGGGAACCACGGCTAAGGCGGGGCTCATCCAGAACGGCACGCCACGAGTGAGCAAGGACTACGAGGTGGGGGCGGATGCTAAGGCCGGCATAGGTGCCTCCCGCGGTGGGGGGTATCCCATCCGCACGCCCGTTATCGATCTCGTAGAGATTGGTGCCGGCGGTGGTTCTATCGCCTGGGTGGACTCCGGCGGCGTGTTGCGTGTGGGGCCGCAGAGCGCGGGTGCCGACCCTGGCCCGGCCTGCTATGGGGCGGGCGGCACAGAGCCCACCATCACTGATGCCAACCTGGTGTTGGGGCGCCTCAATCCCCGCTATTTCCTGGGCGGTGAGATCGAACTGGACGTCGAGGCAGCACAGCGAGCGATAAAGGAAAAATGCGCCGCTCCGTTGGGGCTTGACGTTGTGGCAGCAGCTCACGGCATCGTGGAGATTGCCAACGCCGCGATGGTGAACGCCCTGCGCCTCATCTCCGTTCAGCGCGGTTACGACCCCAGGGATTTCGTTCTGGTCGCCTTCGGCGGGGCTGGGCCGGTACACGCCAACCGCCTGGCAGCAGAGATCGAAATACCCACCACTATCATCCCGATGAGCCCTGGCACAGCATCGGCGATGGGTCTGTTGGTGACTGACCTGAAGCATGACTACTCCACGACACTCCTCCAACGCATTGACCAGCTGGATGCAGCAGTAATGGAGGAGACTTACCGAAGGTTGGAGGAACAGGGACTAGCGGCCCTGAAGCGAGAGGGGATGCGCCTGGAGGACATAGATTTCCTGCGTCAGGTGGACATGCGCTATGTCGGGCAAGGCTACGAACTAACGGTGCCGTTACCAAAAGTCCAGTTGGCCCCCCCTGAGATTGCCCGCGTTCTGGATAGGTTCCATCTTGAGCATGACCGTGCCTACGGCTACAGCGCGCCGGGCGAACCTGTCGAATTCGTGAACCTGCGGCTGACCGCGATAGGCAAAATTGCCAAGCCCCGGCTGCGGGAGCTGGGACGGGGCAGCGGGGATGTCGCAGAAGCGCAGAAAGCAACTCGCCCGGTGTACTTTGCCGCCCCCCCTGTCCACGGAGGGACGCCCCCCCGTGAGCAGGGCGGGGACTATGTTGAATGTCCGATCTATGACCGCTACCGTCTGAGTGCTGGAGGCGTTCTAAAGGGACCGGCGATTGTGGAGGAGATCGATTCCACCACGGTCATCCACCCCGGCTATCACGCGCGGGTTGACAAGTTCGGCAATCTGGTTTTACAAGTGACTACACTGTAAAAGTTTTGATAGGTTTTGACTGTTAAAGCATGTTAGGAACGAGCGAGCCGCACGCTCTACTTTATAGTCCTAACCCATTGGAAAAAATCAATCGCTCGCTTGAAGAGGGAGAGGAGGTTAGTATGGTACCTTGGATCTTTACCCATAACCCACTTGAACATTGGATGGCAGACTACCAGCGTATATTCGACGCGTGGGAGGACGGTGGTGTGCGTGGCATCGTGTTCGGTTATCTGCGGTTCACGCACACGGACGGCACAACAATTCCCACGTTCCCCGCTGACCCAAAGGTGTACGCCGAGTTTGGAGTCAGCCCACCTTCAGAGACACCGCGGGATGCGGACAAGGAGAGGCTCCTTCACGCGATGCTGGACGATGCTGCCTCTCGCGGCTGGCACATTATGACCTTCAGTGTCCCCGGAGACGGCGGGGTTCGGCCGCCGGAGGAAGACCCTTATGGTGCGGTGGGGTTTGCGGCCCGTGTGCAGGACACGATGAACGCCTATCCCCAGGCGCACGGCGTTATCATAGATGGTCCTGGGGAACAACACTACGAATTAGCCTTCCATCACGGCGGGGAACTATTCGAGATTCGTGAGGGCGAGCGGCATCGCTTCACGCACTTAGGCGTGGACATGGCTCGCTTGGAGCGCGGCATTGCACACCTGCGGAACCGATTTCACAATTTGACGCCAGAGCTGGTGAGATATCACGCGCCAGGGGGGATGTTGGCGGCGCTGACGTTGTTCGACCTCAATGAGGACGCGCTCTACTGGCTTAGGACGCGCCAGGAAACAGCATTGGGTTACATGAAGGCTGTCCGCGCCCAACTCGGCGGATTGAACCGCAAGGTGGAACTAGGTGGCATTCCCCGCACGGCGACCTTTTCGTCACTCACCGGGCAGAACTATCAGCAGATGGCACCGCTCTTCGACTATATCTTCCCCAAGCACTATTTCTGGCACCGGGGCTTCGACGGAATGTACGGGACAATCGCCCGGTGGGGGCAGAAACTCTCCGAATGGAATCCGACGCTGACGGAAGAGGACTGCTTCGCAGTCGTGAAGGCGTTGTTTGGAATCGAATTGCCGGGCACCCACTCGCTGATGGATATGGAACTAGGGTTCCCGGAGGCGTTCTTCTCGGAGGTCGTATACAGCGAAACGCGACGCGCATTAGAAGCCATCGGAGACGACGATAAGGTGATTGCCTGGGTGTCCACCGGACGGAGCCCGCACGCCGGTGATGCGATGACAGCAAGAGACCTGCATGGTATCTTGACAGTGTCGGCGCGTGCAGGATTGAAGCGGTTCCTCTTCCACCCAGACCCGGACCTGAGCGCGTCTGAATGGCGCGTGATTTCCAATTTGTGCGGGAATCTGTGGAAGCAATCCCGTGATGGATATTGGCCCTCTGATAGCAAGAAACCTGATGAGTTCATGCGATGAAAGTTGGCGTAGCCTGTTTAGAGGCGGTATACCAGCCAGACCGAGAGTCCATCATCGTTGCTGCGCGGAAGTTAATGGCTCAATCGAAGGGTTGATACTTTTCAGAGTATCAAAAAATGGGAACATGGGGAAGAAACCGAGTTTTTGGCAAAAACTCGGTTTCTCCTGCCCCACAATGGCTGTCCGGATATTATGACCAACCCTCAATTATTTAGCTGGTTAGCAGGCTTTTCAGTCTGTCAGCGATGATCTGTTCTTCTCCCTCATTCAGGGTGTAGACGTTAATTGTGACCGCGTCGTCGCCAGCCGTACCCACTTTGATGTGGGGAGTGCCCGCGTCGAGTTCGCCCGCCACCTGCTGGGCATTCTTTCCCAACGTTTTTCTATCAAGGACGACATGAAGGCTGGCCAGCGTGTGGCTTTTATTGCGCACCACCTTCGTCTCCCGCACAGCGGAGACGCCCGCAAGCGCTCGCGCAATGACGGCAAATTTCGTGTCATATTTCAAGGCGCGTGCCTCATGGTCCGTGGAGAACCAGGTCTCCAGAGCCGTCACCAGCCCGATGATCTCCTGCCGGTCCACCTTCATTCCCCGGCCGATCGGGCGAGGGCCGATAAACCCGTGGGCAGTCACCGCCTCCACTAAATCTTTCCGGCCACACACGAACCCGGTGGAGTGTGGGGCGTTGAAGTATTTGCCACCGAAGCAGACCAGGTCAGATGACCGGGCATTCCTGAGAAAGTAGTCGAGCGGGTGAATCTGGGCGGCAGCGTCAGCAATGACAGGCACGTTGTGTGCGTGAGCAATCTCGACAGTCTGCTCCAGGGGGATAGCGTTACCCTGGTCAGGCTGAACCAGGTACGCGACCGCCGCCGTATTCGGGCCGATAGCGCGCTCCAGTTGCTCTGGAGTCGCTCCATCCTCGTCCCCCACAAACAACAGCTTGCTCCCGGGCACGGTGTAACCTCTGTCATAGCCGTATCGCTGCTTCTTCTGGAGGAGAATTTCGTTCTTCAGCCCGGTGGTATCCGGTAGCTGGGCCCGCTTCTCCGGGTCATTGCCGGTCATAACGGCAGCAGAACTTAAAACAAGAGCGGCATAGCAGCCGGCCGTTACATAAGCCGCCTCAACACCCAGGACTGAAGCAATGTAATCCCCAGACTTTTTCAGGAGCTCCTCCATCTCCACGAAGCTCGCGCTGGCCTCATCCATGGCCTGCCGCACCACGGGGGAAGGGGTGGAGCCTCCCCACACCGTTTGGTTTCCACTGGCGTTGATGACCGGGCGTACCCCTAGCTTTGTATAAACGTTACCCCAATTGCTTTTAGTCATGATAGCCTCCTATTAGAAATTCGCAAGCAATCAAGCAAATAAAGTGATGTGAGGAGCAAAATGGTTGCGAATGTCCTCACGATAGTCAATGGAACAAAAGAACCGACATCTCCAGTTTCGTCCTGATAGTTTATCATGGATTTAAGAGATGTCAACAAAAATAAAATGGGGTTTTTATCCGAAAAAAAAACTAAATGAGGGGCTGGTCATAATTACCCGGCGGTTGAGGTGTAGCCCAAGATTCTATCTTGGCCCCTTGCGCAAGGGCCAAGATAGAATCTTGGGCTACGATTGCCTCCCCTGGGAATTATGACCACGCCTCAACTAAATAACGCCCTAATAAGTTTTCAGCCTTGACAATTGAGCAAAATCATGTTACCTTATCTCAAAAGGATTCTCCGACGCGACACTGTCGTGTCCCGGGGGCGAAAAACTCGGTTTCTTTGAGCCCAGGTGAACGGTTACATGCCTGAAATCGCCGTTTTCCCCGCTCCCTTTGCCGCCTGATATTGGGGTGTCGGGAATTTTTACAGTGTTAAAATCACTCACCGGATTAGTCGTCGAGCGGGTTCCACTGATTTGGGTCTCTTCGAGAGCCTTTGAGGGGGTGTCGGAATTTTTTACAGTATCAAAATCGCCCACGAGATTAGTCATAGAGCGGATCGATTTCATTTTGGCACCTCCGGAAGGCGTTTGAGAGGTGTCGGAATTCTTGACATTTTCGCTTAATCATTTTTGCCTATTTTCTGAGAACCCGCGTCAAATCTGGATCTCTTAATTTGGCACGTTTTTTGCTTTAAGGTATATATGTGCCTGTTATTCCAACAGGTGAATATCTATTTGAAAAAATTGTAGTTTTGAAACCTTACTGTTAAGGAGATTTGAAATGTACGAAATGAAACGATACGCCAGAATTTTGATGATTCTGGCGTTTGCAATGGGGATTTGTGTCATGGGCATGATTCCCAATGCTGATGCGACATTTAAGATCAGGATTTCGTCTGGGATTACCACAGAGGTGATTGAGGACGAGGTCATAGTCCCCGTTCTTCCTAACACCAAACCAGATGGTGCCCCGGGCGCTGTTGGGTTTGTATCATGGACTGGCACCGTTGGTGTTTTCATTGTAACTACTACAATTGGAACATCCAAGCCTCTGATCGGTCCTGGTAAGTTAGACCTTCTCAATCTAGATATTAGCGGCGGAGCGGGCACAGTAACCGTTGAAGTATCGGATACTGGCTATCTGAGTCCTTTGCCTCACCCCGGATGGGGTTTTCACATTGGAGGAACAACAGGCAGCTCTGTGAGTGCTACCGCTTATTTTGATGCGGCAGACACTCTATTCGGGACGGGCACTACGATTTCGAGTGTTGGTCCGTTTGGTGGTCCCTCTTTCTCATCCGACTCATTCGGGGCAACTCCGCCCGGTGGGATTCCCTACTCGCTCACCATAAAAAGCATAGTGACCCACACTGCCCCTGGTCAGATTACAACCTACAATGCTATAGTCCAGCCGGTTCCTGAACCCTCCACTATCCTGCTTTTAGGGACTGGCCTCCTTGGCTTTGCATCCTTTGCATGGTGGAGACAGAAGAAGAACCAACGTGCATAGGCTCGTTGTGTGGGTCTCAGCGTGCCACGCCTCTACGTTTGCTGGCAGTTACTCCGCCAGCAAACCATCCTTTTTTGTTTCTTGAGCGACGAATGATACCAAATTCGGTTTGATTTTTCGCATCAAGAGAGTTTTTAGCCCTTTGCTCCGCAGGAGGGATTTTTATGTTCAAATTATTCGCCATGAAAACCGGCACAGGGTTTGCCCTGCTGGTATTGGCTGCCATCCTGCTACCCTCTGTTGCTCTAGCGAGTGGTATTTTTAATATTGAGATTGATTATTGGGGTGAGACAGTGTTAACGGGGCCTAATGCCTCAAAAGCCTCGTTGGGGCTCCCTGTCGATTTCCCTTCTACATGGTCACCCAGTCCAGATTTCTGGGATTTTGTTTATGGGGTGCGGCTCGTGGGAGCTGCGCCGGGGGAGTCAATGGTGCATTTCAGTGTAGGTAATCCGTATTATGTACCGTACATCTATACGCTCACGCCGAATGGCTGGTTCCCACCGTCAGGTTTTTCAGGCGCTGCTGGGACGATTGACTGGTTAGAATGGCAATTCGATGGCATCGACAATTCCCTCCGTTTGGGAGAGCCTGCGAAATATTTTGCCTTTAAGGTCGCTGCACTGCCGGGGACTATTCCTGGAGCGGTGCAGGCACACTCGGATTCTTCCCTCGGTAATAAAAATGATGGAGATTCAACGATAGGTCCGAATCCTGAACCCAGTTCGCTGCTGCTTTTAGCTGTCGGATTGATTGGGTTGGCTATCCTTCTCAGGAGAAAATCGAAATTCCGCCCAGGTTTTTAACCTTGAAAAGGTTTCGAACCTTTTCAAGGTTATCCGGTTACTTTTTTCCGCGTGGGCCCTTGGTCTATTCCCCCTGTGATTATTCCAATGGCTATTGCCTCCCGGGTGAGGCAACAGCCCATAATAAAACAGGGAGAATAGTTAATGGTTTTTAAGATTTTTACAAGAGTCAAGCCACAACGGCTTATTTTTTTTGTTGCCAGCTTGTGGGTTCTCATCACAGTCTGGGAGCCAACCGTTATGGCAACCGTGATTACCCTGGCGGACGGGAATTCCGAGGCTCAGATCGATGTTGATGGCAATACGAAGGGGAAAGGTGCCGGTATGTTTAGCTGGAAGACTGATGGGATTGACCATCTTGCCCAACAATGGTTTTGGTATCGGGTGGGCAACGTCGCTGAGAAGTCGATTGATAACCTGACGCTCTCCAGCTCCGCGCTCCTTGCCCCCAACTACCTCATCTCGACATATTCTGGGTCAGGTTTCACAATAAGCATCTACTATCTACTCGTTGGCGGATCAACGGGAAGTCGGACGGCTGACATCCTTGAGACCATTTTAATCAACAATACCAGCACAAGCCCCTTGGATTTCCATTTTTATCAGTATACGGACTTCAACCTGGGGGGTGACGCTGACGACGACTTGGTCACGCTAGCGAATTCAAATGCGTTTACACAGGTCGATCAATTGGTTGCCATCTCGGAGAACATTGCCGCGCCGGCTCCCAACCATCATGAGGCGGGTTTGTTTAATACGACGCTGAATAGGCTGAATGATGGTGTCGCCACAACCTTGAATGATAATGATAGCGCCGGGCCGGGTGATCTGGCATGGGCCTGGCAGTGGGACTTTACGCTGGCAAAAAAGAATCAGCCAGGTAGCAGTTTCATCATCTCCAAGGACAAACACATTTCACACATGCCGGAACCCAGTTCCCTTCTGCTTCTCGGTGCTGGCCTCGTAGGATTTGCAGTTCTTGCGCATCGGAGGAAGAAGCGAAACTCGTGTGCGTAACCTCGTTGCAGAGAATTTTTCTGAAGGGAGGCAATCATGTGGAGGAAAACCTTGTTCCATCTGTTCTCAATTCCACCATCTGAACCGATTCGTGTAACCCCTAAAAATCAGAGAAGCATGAACCACAGCGGAGAATTCACCCACCCCCCACCCAGGATTTTTAAGCTGGAGGGCAGGTTGCTGATTTCGGCTCTGATATCAATTTTAATCTCACTGGGAGGGCTGTCCGCCTACGCGACCTCGATTACCTTAGTTGTCAGCGAGGTGCTTTATGATGCCACCGGCACTGAACCAGACGGAGAATGGATCGAGATTTACAACCTTGGCGGCCTCACCATCGATCTCACCCATTACAAAGTTGGCGACGAGGAAACCTTCGGTGGGGCGAGGGAATGCTGCAATTTCCGAGCGGTGCCCTGATTGCTCCCGGTCAGGTCATTGTCATCGCCAACAAAGCGACTGCCTTCTTTGGTATCTATGGTTTCAACCCCGACTATGAGATGGTGAGTTCAGATGCCAGTATCCCCGACCTGACAAAGTACCTTGCTTGGGCAAGCGGCAGTGTTTCGCTGGCCAACGCCGGCGACGACGTGCTGATCTTGGACGCAAGCGACAGTGTGGTGGACGCCCTCTCTTGGGGAAGCTCCACTTTCGCCTTCAACCCACCCGCTTCCGGCGTGCCCGCCGGCCATTCACTGGAGCGGCAATTCGCCGATATGGATACTGACACCGCCAGCGATTGGGTGAATCAGGCGACACCCCATCCGGGGCAGGTGGCGCTAAAGCCGATTCCGGAGCCGGGTACGCATATACTGCTCATTATGGGAGTCGTTGGCTTAATTGCTTATGCTCGGCGACGACGGAAGTAGGGCATTCTCTACTTTCGCATATTTAGGGGAAACCCGAGATGCCGTCCGAATCGCTTTTAAGATGCACGATTCAGGATTCATTTGGAAGTTATACTTGACAACGGCACAAATTGCGCTTTTGCAGTAGAACAAACTGTCAGTTCGATGGGTGCCTGAACCAGCGAGCCGCTTGTTCTACAGGGGCAGATCACCCCTCAACGAATCAATGCGGAAAGCGCAATTTGAAGCAGTGATGGGAATGCGTCTGATCCTTTCGCCCCCTCTATCGAGGCGGAAATGGAGCGTCTGTGTTCCCTGTCAGTCACCAACCGCCTTGCGCTGGCGCACAACGTGTTTCACCTTCTCTCAGGGTAGCACCCGGTCAGGAGCGCTTCACTGGCGCAAGATCGAGCCCAAAAAGGACATTGCCCTTTGTCCCGATGGGGTTACCCATCGGGACAAAGGGCGTTCCCACCGCCCCAGCGCGACTTCTGTCATACCCCGTGTGCAACCCGTTATGGCCCTAACAAAAACGGATCCAACCTGATTGAAAGTGAATTATTTCAACATGGCTTGGATCTCAGCCGCTTTTTCAAAGTTCGGATCGAGATTTAATGCCTTCCTGAAAACTTCTCGGGCCTTCGATTGATCGCCTGTTTTTATGTAAACCTGGCCCAAACGGTAATAGACCATTGGATCTCTGGTTCCCTTCTGAACGGCCGCTGTCATATTTTCCAGTGCTTTTTTGTAATCTCCCTTCTTGTAATACACCCAGCCCACTGTGTCCAGAATTTCGGTGTCTTCCGGAGCCAGTTTCTTGGCAGCCTCTGCAAAGCGGATGGCTTCATCCAGAGTCGCTCCATCTTCAGCGTAAATCCAGGCTAAGTTATTTTGTGCCATCGGGACGTTAGGGTTAAGCTTCAATACCGTTTGGAGTGCCTCCTTCGCTTCCGCTTTCTGGCCCTCGACATAGTAGGTACTCCCTAACATCAGGTAAGCCTGAATGTTGTTTGGATCGACGCTAATTGTATTTTTGTAGCTTTCCATGGCAGCTGTGTAATTCTTTAATTCAAAGTAGGTATTGCCCAGAACGAGATGTGCCGGAGTGTAGCGGTAATCTAATGCAATCGCGGATTTAAATTGCTCTATTGCCGCGTCAAACTGTTTTTGCTCGGCTTTGAAAACCCCTTTCAGCGTGAGTGAAATGGGACTCTGGGGGGCGATTTTGACGACTGCATCGGCTTCTTCGAGTGCTTTATCCATGTTCCTCATTTTGGCATAGGTCAATGCCGCTGCAAGGTGTGGCTGCGGAAGTTTGGGGTCCAATGTACTTGCTGCCTGATATTCTCTGAGTGCCTCCTCAAGCTTACCTTGGGAGTTGTACAAATTTCCGAGGCTTATACGCGGGAGAGGGGATTCAGGTGCCAGATTCACGGCGGTTTGAAGTGTTTTCTCCGCCTCTGAGATTTTGTTTTGTGCCGCTAAGATTTGACCATATACAAGACGCAATCGATAATCTTGGGGGGAAATTTGGATGGAAGTTTGGGTTCTTTTAGCGGCTTCCTCTATCCGATTTTGTCTGAATGCGATGTCGGTAAGCGCCATCAGGGTTGGGATATGCCGAGCATCCATCTCTAAAGCCTTGTTGAACGCTTCGAGCGCCGAATCCACATTGCCAGTGCCCAAGAAACGCAGCCCCTGTAGATAGGGCGAATTTGCCGGACTCAGGGGCAATGGCCGATCAAAATCGGAGATGGCAACACTTGGCTTGATCGTTTCCTCCAGCAGGATGTCAATCGGTGGTGAGACAACGGCAAACCCAATGCCTGGAAACAGGAAACAAAAAATAAGCATAGATCGAATCTTGTTCTGATTCATGGTGACTCCTTTTTGGGATTTAGGATTATACTGACGTAACATTGTAGTGCTAAGGGCTATTGATAATCGACTTAATCTCAGCCGCTTTTTCAAAGTTGGGGTTGAGTGCTAACGCCTGTCTGAAAGCGTCTCGTGCTTTCGGTTGTTCGCCTGTTTTCATGTAGGTCAGTCCCAGGTGATAATACACCGATGGGTCTTTAATTCCCGCCTGAATCGCTGCTGTCAGATTTTCCACAGCTTTGGGGTAATTTCCCTTCTTGTAATATGCCCATCCCAGCGTGTCCAGAATTTGAGGGAAATCCGGAGCGCTCTTCTTGGCGGCTTCTGCCATCCGGATGGCTTCATCTAGGTTTTCCCCAGCCTCTGCGTAAATCCAGGCGAGGTTGTTTTGTGCGATCGGGACATTCGGATTCAGCCGCAACACGGTTTCGAGTGCGGTTTTTGCTTCGGCAGTCTGATTGACCAGGAGATAGGCTTGGCCGAGCATCAGGTAAGCCTGAATTCCATTTGGCGCGATGGTAGTCGCGTTTCTGTAGCTATCGATGGCTGCGGGGTAGTCCTTTAATTCAAAGTAGGCGTTGCCCAGGCTGATGTGCGCGGGATAGTAGCGGTAATTCGCTGCAATCGCGGATTTGAATTGCTCGATTGCTTGGTCAAATAGCTTTTGTTGCACATAGAGGGCACCTTTAAGGGTCAGCGCAACCGGATTCCTGGGAGCGATTTGGACCAGCGCATCAGCCTCTTCAAGCGCCCTATCAAGCCGCTGCATTTTCGCGTAGGTCAGCGATGCAGCCAAATGGGGTTCTGGGCTTTTCGGGTTCACTGCCATCGCGGCCTGGTATTTTCTAAGTGCGTCGTCTGTTTTGCCCTGCATATTGTACAGATTTCCGAGGGCCATAAGGGGGAGAATAGAGGTCGGGTCAAGATTGGCTGCGTTTTGAAGCGCCTTCTCCGCCTCCGGTATTTTCTTCTGTACGACGAAAATCTGGGCAAGCGCAATGTGCAAACGGGAATTTTTGGGAGCGATTTGGATGGCGGTTTGACATCTGGATAAAGCTTCCTCAATCCGATTTTGTTTCAGTGCAATGCCAGCAAGCGCCATAATCGTTGGAACATGCTTGGGGTCCTGCTCGAGCGCCTTCTTAAACGCTTCGCTCGCCTTGTCAAGCTGGTTGTTTAACAGGTAGCGTATTCCCTGTTGATACAGTTCATTTGCGGGACTCGGCGGCAATGGCTGATCAAAATCGGGAAGATTGATATCTGGTTTGAGGATTTCCTCCTCCAGCAGGGTGTCAGTAGACGATGAAATCGCGAACACCAAGCTTGGAAACAGGAGACAACAAGTAACAAGTGCGGATAAAATTCTTCTGAAATTCATGGTATTGCTCCTTTCCAGAAAGGGTGGAATGATAAGTACCGGTACATAAATTTTTGTCGGTTCCCAGCCCCGATAGGTTTCTGAAACCTGGAGGGGGGCAGGGTTGACGCCGCGATGCGCTAGTACACTGTAAAATAAATTCTGAGAGGTGACTGTCATGCTGAATGAAATGAAGCATCTCAAACGGAGATTCTTCGCCTCCGGCTCAGAATGACAACTTATCAAGGCTTATTTTACAGTGTACTACAGTTTGAGAGCAATCCGAATAATTGGATAGAGAATGCAACCGATAATACCTCCTCCAATAATTCCGTCTGAGATATGACCACTGAGAATGCCAATTATAGTGCCAACCAGCCCCCCAATAAGCCCACCCCAAACAAGCCAATGTATCAAGTCCGCGGTACTAAAATCAACAGAATCACCAACATAGTTGGGTTGACTCGGGGAATCTTTCGGTACACGCGATTCCATCGGGTGTGGGCTGTATGTCCTCAAATTGGCAAAGTTTAACTGGTACCGGGCTAACGACAAATTGATTAAACGTTCCTTATTTTGCCTCTCCGGGTTCAAATTTTCATTTTGGGCGAAGCCTAAAAGCAAATCATTGACAGAATTGTAAACCTGTGGATACTTTTCTATGGGTTCTTGCGGATTTTTGTCGAATTCGATGGGGCCGTCGGAAATTTGGGTATCGAGGCCCTGGTATAATAGGTTGAGAATGTCAGCCAATTCATCGCTACTGATGACGAGTGATAACTTCCAATCTACACTCTCGGGGCCAATCAGCAGAAGTTTCCAAAGGTCACTTTGTGACATTAAAAATTCATACAAAAGATCGATAAATTCATATGAACCATTGACGTTAGATGGGAGCATGAACGGAGAATTAACGGGAAATGGAGATTGCCGAGCGTCCATCCGTTTTGAAGTCACCTGTCCTTTATCTAGTACATCGGTTGGGGGTTGTACCTTCGCCATCACGGTGAAGATAGCTGTCCCTACCGCCCCGTCGTCATCGGTGATTGTGACCGTCACTGTGTATGTGCCATTGTTGGCGTAAGTATGGGCGAGAAGGAATGTATGGCCCGTAGGTTGCAGTGACTGCTTTCCGGTCCCATCCCCGTAGTCAACGGTCCCCGTCCAGCGGTCAGCCCCCGCATCCCGAAAAGACCCCGAACGCAAGAAGGGCACCCCTTCGGCCACGGTAGCATCGGCCCCGGCGTCAACGGTGGGAGCGACATTGGTCACTGTCACGGTGAAGCCACCGCTGCCGGCTCCGCCGTCGTCGTCGGTGACTGTCACCCTCACCCGGTAGGTGCCGTCGTCTGCATAAGTGTGGATGAGAGTAAAGGCCTTCCCCACCAGCGGCAGGGGCTGGTTGCCTGACCCATCCCCGTAGTCAACGGTCCCCGTCCAGCGGTCAGCCCCCGCATCCCGAAAAGACCCCGAACGCAAGAAGGACGCCCCTTCGGCCACGGTGGCATCCGCCCCGGCGTCCACTGTGGGGGCGACATTGGTCACTGTCACAGTGAAGCTACCGCTCCCGACCCCGCCGTCGTCGTCGGTGATCGTCACCCTCACCCGGTAGGTGCCGTCGTCCGCATACGTGTGAGTGAGGGTAAAGGCGTTCCCCACCAGCGACAGGGGCTGGTCGCCGGAACCATCCCCATAGTTGCCCCTCCCCGTCCAGCGGTCAGCCCCCGCATCCCGAAAAGACCCCGAACGCAAGAAGG
>CAZOAL010000099.1:18672-24977 GCA_964577695.1 uncultured bacterium
CTCCCCGTCCAGCGGTCAGCCCCCGCATCCCGAAAAGACCCCGAACGCAAGAAGGACGCCCCTTCGGCCACGGTGGCATCCGCCCCGGCGTCCACTGTGGGGGCGACATTGGTCACTGTCACAGTGAAGCTACCGCTCCCGACCCCGCCGTCGTCGTCGGTGATCGTCACCCTCACCCGGTAGGTGCCGTCGTCCGCATACGTGTGAGTGAGGGTAAAGGCGTTCCCCACCAGCGACAGGGGCTGGTCGCCGGAACCATCCCCATAGTTGCCCCTCCCCGTCCAGCGGTCAGCCCCCGCATCCCGAAAAGACCCCGAACGCAAGAAGGGCACCCCTTCGGCCACGGTAGCATCGGCCCCGGCGTCAACGGTGGGAGCGACATTGGTCACTGTCACGGTGAAGCCACCGCTGCCGGCTCCGCCGTCGTCGTCGGTGACTGTCACCCTCACCCGGTAGGTGCCGTCGTCTGCATAAGTGTGGATGAGAGTAAAGGCCTTCCCCACCAGCGGCAGGGGCTGGTTGCCTGACCCATCCCCGTAGTCAACGGTCCCCGTCCAGCGGTCAGCCCCCGCATCCCGAAAAGACCCCGAACGCAAAAAGGACGCCCCTTCGGCCACGGTGGCATCCGCCCCGGCGTCAACGGTGGGAGCGACATTGGTCACGGTCACGGTGAAGCTACCGCTCCCGGCCCCGCCATCGTCGTCGGTGACTGTCACCCTCACCCAGTAGGTGCCGTCGCCCGCATATGTGTGGGTGAGGGTAAAGGCGTTCCCCACCAGCGACAGGGGCTGGTCGCCGGACCCATCCCCGTAGTCAACGGTCCCCGTCCAGCGGTCAGCCCCCGCATCCCGAAAAGACCCCGAACGCAAAAAGGACGCCCCTTCGGCCACGGTGGCATCCGCCCCGGCGTCAACGGTGGGAGCGACATTGGTCACGGTCACGGTGAAGCTACCGCTCCCGGCCCCGCCATCGTCGTCGGTGACTGTCACCCTCACCCAGTAGGTGCCGTCGCCCGCATATGTGTGGGTGAGGGTAAAGGCGTTCCCCACCAGCGACAGGGGCTGGTCGCCGGACCCATCCCCGTAGTCAACGGTCCCCGTCCAGCGTTTTACTATAGGAGCAGCAAACTTCCCTGCACGGGAGAAGGATTGTCCCTCGGTAATGGTGACAGTTGTCCCCACATTCACCGTGGGGGCAGCGTTATTTTCTTTCACGGTGAGGGTATCTGTGCTCACCCTATTATCGTTATCCCTAACGTTTACGGCTACAAGGTAGATACCGCACAGTAGAATGAGTACTACCAAGCACACAACGCCACCTAATACAAAACGTCTCATGAGTCATCCCCTTTTTTAGGGTGGTTTAATTCAGTTTATTCGCCATTGACAGTTGAACGCCTACAATTTAAGTTTGGGGATAATCCCCAACACAGTAATGCCTTCAAACCATTGTTCTACTTCTTCGACTGCATGGATGGAATGATCAAAATACTCAAGTATGAGGAGAAGTACCAACCCTAAGCCACATCCTACCACCATTCCAGCCGCGACAATCATTTTCTTATCAGGCTTGATTGGGTGTTCAGGCAGAATGGCTTCATCGAGCACTTCAGCGACATTGCCCATGTCTTGCCGCTCTGTTGCGGTCAAGAGGTTGGCTTCATCAAGTCTCTGTAACAGGAAGGAATATAACTCTTGGTAGTGTTGTTGTTCACGGATCAGGTGTGAAGCATTTGACTGGTCCACGGGAGTCATTTTGAGGGCTTGATCGTACTGATTGCGTTTTCTAGAGATCTCGAATTTGGATAGATGGAGCTGTTTTAGCTCCTCCTTCAATTGTTGAAGTTTAGGTAATACGCGTGCCTGAAGGGCTTTGTCAGCCGCTTGCTCCATCTGTGCTAACTGTTGCTTTTTCTCCTCCAGCTTAGTTTGCAGGCTTCTGACTCCGAGCCATGAATCGCTGTATCGCGTCTTCAGTTGATTCAATTGTGTTTCTAAGCTGGCAACCTCGTTTCTCAACTGCAAGACCTCTGGAGGGCCGCTTTTTGTGTCTGTTTGGAGTTGATTTTCCAGTTGGCTAATCTGTTGCTCTTTCTCTCGGATGTCCAGTTCGTTTCCGAGGAGATCGGCGTCAGCTCGGGTGAGCTGATTAATCAATGCAATGTTCTCGTTGGTCAACGACTCAAGAATTCCCGACTCCTTGGCGTCATTGAAGTCTTTATTGGCTTGCTCTAGCTTCTCTTTGAAATCTTGAAGTTGGGTCATTATGAACTCTTTTGTGGCACTCACCTCGGCATACCTTTTCCGTCTTGTGTCATCCACATAATTGCGAGCGAGTTGTTTGGCAATATTCGTAGCCAATTCGGGATTCGAGTGCGTCACGCTGATCTCGATTACGATAGCGTACAACTTAATCGAGATCATGTCTTTCATATATTGAATCATTTGTTCATCGGTTAATTGGGTTTGGGCTGCTCTGAAGTGGAGCAGTTCCTGGAGTGTAATCCAACCTTTTCTGAAGGTACTGATGACACCTGTATCTGCGATTTTGATGCCCTTTTGCTGCTCCAGGTAGTTTCGCAGTTGCAACGATTCAGCAACCTGCATCAGCATTTTGCGGCTCAAGATGCGCTGCTGAATCAGTGGGAGACGTTCCTGGGACGGGATGGGTAAACTCGAAAGCCCTTTCAATATATTCCCGCGTTCGCTCTCTTCAGCAATAAGCGAGGTGGTCGTACGGTACACTGGGGGTGTAATCTGCATAATAACAATAGCAATTAGGGTTGCCACAAGAAGGGGGATGATCAAAATCCATTTGCGGCGTCGGATTAGGTGCCAGTAGTCCTTGAGTGTGAAGGCTTTCCAGTTGATGGTTTTCATGTCGCTTCTCCTGAGTCTTGTTGGTTGATTTTTCTCAATCGACGCTCCGTATCAAGATATGAATCTCGCCCCCGATGGATGGGGGCAGGCTCTACATATTTCATGCTACCTGAGAAACCGATAGGTGCTATATAGAAGCACCGCGTCCCGGAGAATACTAAAGGTGGTCTGAAGGTTGTTGCGTTGCTGTGATTTTCTGGGGACCCAGATTTTGTCGCCGGGTTGGATGTCGGGGGGAGCTTCCTGAAGATTCACAGTTTGGGTTAGGATAAAGTCGGCTGTCTGTCTGGTAATCTGAATCCGTTGAGCATCCGCATCTGCTGTCAGCCCCCCTGCTGTCGCCAGAAGGTCCAGAAGGCTCACCGGCCGCTGAATGGAATAGCTTCCGGGTGAACCAACGCCCCCGAGGAGTGTGACGTGATTTTGCTGTTGCGGGTCTTCTCCCGATATGTAAACCAGATCTTCTGACTGAAGCTGTGGCAGCAGTGTGGCATCCCCCGTGGCAATATACTCCTCCATGTTTACTGTCCAGTTGGTTCCATTTCCTCGAATGACTTTGACCTGTTTTAAGAGATTCGCTGGAACGCCTGCTCGTGCCAACACGCTGAGTAATGAGGGAGGAGTGTCAAACGCAAAGGTATTCGGGCTGACTTTTCCAAGCACATGGATGAGAATTTTGTTTGTGTTCTGTGGAGGGGCTTGAGATGTTAAGTCAGATGTTTGATTGAGCGGAGATGAGGCCCCGGCAGTCGAATCGCCCACGCGCGCCTGTTCCAGCGGGGGTTTGGCGGGGATCCAAAGGGTATCGCCGGGGGCAAACTTTGGCCAGAGGGGATAGGAAGCGTTAAATAACTGTTGCAGGTTAATAATTTGGGTGGGGGTTTTGCTGTCTGCGGAGAACAATTTCACTTGTGTGAGGTCTGCATCCGGTCTGAGTCCACCGGCCTGCACCAAAATTTCGGGCAGGGGGGGAATTTTGGCATAGGCGTAGACGCCTGGAGAACCAACCGCTCCAAGGATGACAACCTTGCGACTTTTATATTGAGTCACCTGTACGGTGATATGCAACTCACCTAAGATGTAGGGGGAGAGTCTTTCGCGAATGGCATCCGAAATTTGAGCGGTTGTGTCGCCTTCGGCGCGGATGATACCAATCGGTTGAGGCAGTACAATCGTGCCATCAGGCCCCACGGTAACGGTGCTGTTCAGATCTGGTTGCTCCCATACGGAGACGATCATGACATCTTCGATACCAAGCGTATACTCGTCAGCGTAAACCTGAGAGATAACGATTAGAAGAGTCATGAGTATCAGACTTAGTATGTGTCTCATGGGTTCGTTGTCCTTCCTGTCAAACGTAACGTGTGAAACGTAAAACGTGATGCGTGATGGAAAAGGTAAGGCGGGAAGATTGGAAGAGAACCCCCTTCCTTTTCTTCCATTCCGCCTACCCTTGTCTTCCCTATAAACTCGGCCTACTGGACCTCAATTTGCTGGATGCGTCCCTCAATTTGCTGGATGAGTTTTTTCGCCTCGGCGGCGTCAGGAAAATCGGCACTGATGTTAAGGGAGGCCTGCAGTGCCTGTTTGGCGTTGTTGACTTCTTTATTGGCATAATAGGCCATCCCCAGGTGGTAATGGATAAAGGGATTTTTGGGGGTGCCCATTGTGGCCGTCGTCAGCTCCGTAATTGCTTCCCGGTACATTCCCTTTTTGTAATAGACCCAACCCAAGGTATCCCGAAATATAGGAGATTGAGGCTCCATTGTCACGGCTTTTTTTGCAATTTCTAAAGCGGTATCCAGATTCGTACCTTGTGTCGCATAGTACCAGGCGAGATCGTTATAGGGGCTGGCAGCATTGGGGTTTAATGTGATGACCTGGTTATATTCAGCAATTGCTTGGGCTGTATTTCCCGTGAGGGCGTATACGCTGGCTAACCCCTGGTGGGCGCTTGCCGTATTGGAGTTGCGTCCTATCGCCATCTGGTAATAGCGCATGGCCGAATCGAACTGTTTCTGCTGGCGGTATAGGTTGCCGATTGCCACATAGCTTTCAGCAGTATCCGGGCCGCGTTTTAAGGCTTCTTGAAGTTGATTCAAAGCTTTCTGGTAATTCCCCAATCCCGAATAGGAGACCCCAGCGAGATAATATGCTTCTGCATTCTGGCTGGGGGCGGTGCCCTGCGTGGCGATAATCTGCTCACATTCCCCAATGGCTTTGGTATATTCCTCCTGAGCAATATAGGCATTTGCCAACTTGAGTTGGGCGGTTGTGAGTGTTGGATCTAGCTGCAGTGCTCGCTTATATTCGGTGATAGCCTGTATATAGTTTTTGCTGCCCGCGTAAGCCAATCCGAGCCGGTAGTGACCAATTGCGGATTTGGGCGTGAGATCGATTAACCGTTGTAGGGGCTCGGTCGCATTCAGGTAATCGCCCTGACCGAGATAGGCTCTGCCTTTGTGAAGGTATAGAAACTCGCGCGTGGAACGGACATATTGGGCAACGTTTGGATCCGTTGGCGTTTCGCGGGGGAGCAGGCTTTCCAGCTTATCGCACGCCTGAACCGCTTGCGGAAATTGATTCTCCTGGTTGTGCAAAGCTATCAGAGTCGTGTAGATCGGTATCGGGTTAGGGGCAAGCGGCAATGCAGACTCATACGCGGTAATTGCCTGACCGTACTTTTTCTGTGCGGTATATAGATTTCCGAGAGCCAGGCGTGTATCTAAATCCTTTGGCTTCATCTCCTGGAGGGCGCGCAACTCCTCCTCTGCTTTCTCCAATTGAGACCGGCTGGCATAAAGTTGAGCCAGCTTCCACCGCGCCTCTCTATTTCTCGGCTGGCTCGTTAAGAGATTACGGTATGCTTGTTCGGCTAAGTCTGTTTTGCCTGTCAAGACGTATAGGTCCGCTAAATGAATGTGCGCTTCGGTGGAGTTGGGCTCAACTTGGATAGCTTTCTTGAACAACTCTTCGGCTTTTGAAGTATCCCGTTTTTGAAGATAGGCGAGCCCGAGCAGGCTATAGGTAGGCGCTTCAGGCTTAATTGTCACCGCTTGTTCACAGGTTTGAATGGCTAACTCCAATTGGCCTCGGATGAGGTACACGCTGGCAAGTTGGCGGTAGCCCTCCACAGATGTTGGGTCGGCCTCAAGGGCCTTCTGCAGATGAACCACTGCCTCGTCATAATTTTCTTTCTTCATGTGGACCTTACCGAGACCGATATGAGCCGGGGCATCTTTAGGCTTTTTGGCGATTGCTGCTTGGAATTCCTGCGTTGCCTGGTCTAACCTCCCTTCTCTAAGATAGATTTCCCCCTTTTGATAATGGGATTCCCTGCATCCGATTGCCAAAATGACCATCAGACATAATGTAGGGATAGGTAGATTCCTTATTCGGAATTTTCCCCCCCTCCAAACCGTGCGT
>CAZOAL010000100.1:0-24291 GCA_964577695.1 uncultured bacterium
GCACGTACAGTTTGGAGGGGGGGAAAATTCCGTGAGGAATCTACCTATCCCTACAGCCACGAACCGCTTTTCTCATCTCATAACCAACCCGAGGTGATAAGCGTGCGAAATCGGAGCGCCACGAAGTGCCTATTGACTGTCTATGGAAAATCCATGTCAGACTCAAGTTCAGCATGTTCAACCGAGATGATTCATGTGGGAGACAAGCAAACAATGTATTGGTATCACGGAAGCAAGAAGTCGTTTCCCAAATTGAGAAAACATAAGGCTCATGCGCCACCGGGGAGACCCGCCGAAGAAGCTTTGGAAGCAATCTATCTCACGCCTGACTTTCTCTTCGCGTTGGCTTGCGCGGCAAGTCCATATGGAACCAATGAGATGGATCTAACAAAACGAGTCATTCGCTTTGAAAATCCTGATCAGTTTGAGCCAGACCAGACGGTTTACATCTATTTTGTAGACCCCGCAAAAATCCCAGAGGACAGGAAAATCTACATTGATCCATGGCAGATTGCCGTAACTCTGGATGAGATTACGCCAGAGAAGGTTGAAACTTACAAGTCTAGCGAGGTGTTGAAACACTATTGCCTGATAGAAGTAGGTAGGTCAGGCTGTGCCTGACACCATATACATGACTCGTGTGTGTTATCGGTGTTTTATTCTTCTCAAACCATCATGATCCTAACCAAACGTTGCAGCTGACGGCGGGTTCTTGGGTTTTATGATGTTTTTGGGTTTTCGGCGGGTTTTGGTCGGTCGGACGTTTTTCGGCAAACCCCCGCCGTGCTCGTTCGTGCAGCGGACAACTGAATCGTTAGACAGTCATTACATAATGACAAGGAGATGTAAAGATGGCAAAAATCGTCGTAAACCCGAGAATACTCGGGGGAAAACCCATTATTGAGGGAACTCGTATATCCGTTGAGTTCATCCTTGACTTGCTCGCTTCCGATGTGAGCGAAGAAGAAATTCTCGAAGACTATCCACATTTAACCAAGCAGGATATTCATGCTTGCCTGAGATATGCCGCTCGTTCCTACCGGAATGAGGTATACCTTGAGTTGGAGCCAGCGACATGAAATTTCATCAGTTACGAGTCCTCACCGATGAAAATGTCTCGCCGAAGATTGTGGTTTTCCTCAGAAATCACGGTCTCGATGTGTTGGACACGAAGGAACAAGGATGGCAGGGCAAGAGCGACGACGAATTGCTTGAAATTGCGTATCAGGACAACCGCTGGGTGTTGACCCATGATGCGGATTTTGGGACGTTAGCGATTCATGAAGGCAAGCCCTACCTTGGTATCATTTTTCTGCGGGTCAGGAATCTGAAGTCCCACAACGTTATCAGAGTGTGCAACCAACTCTTGCATCATGATGTGGATTTCTCACAGCGAGCCTTGGTAGTCGTCGAGGAAGCCCGAATACGCATCCGTCTAGCGAGTAGAGATCCATCCTAACCAGCCGTTGCAGTTGACGGTCCGATAGCTCCCGATGCTGTTGATCCTGTCCCGGGATCTTACAGTGCTCGTCCGATCTATCGGACATCGTGCAACGGACAACTGAACTTTGTTCGTTACCTTTCACGTTTGGCATGTTTCAAATTTCCCGAATAGTGTCTCAAAATTCCGTGTCGTGATTTCGCCGATCTCATCCAGCGAAACGCGGCGCAGTTTGGCGATCTGTTCCGCCGTCGAGCGAACGTAAGCCGGTTCGTTGCGTTTGCCGCGCCGAAACTGCGGTGCCAGCCACGGGCAATCGGTTTCCACGAGCAAGCGCTCCGCGGGGACCTCCCGCGCCACCGCTTGCAGGGCGTCCGATTTGCGATAGGTGACGGGCCCGCCGATGCCGATGTAGAATCCGATCTCAAGGCTTTGACGCATGATTTCCACATCCCCTGAAAAGCAGTGCATCACGCCGCGAACCCTCCCCCGCCTCGCCAGTAAGATTGGGAGGATGTCGTGATACGCCTCGCGGTTATGAATCACGATGGGGAGGTCTAATTCCTCCGCTAGTTCTAACTGCCGCTCAAACGCTATCTTCTGAAGCGGACGCGGCGAGAGGTCACGATAGTAATCGAGTCCCATCTCTCCAAGGGCGAGCACCTTGGGGTGGGCAGCGAGCTCACGAAAGATTCGCAACGTCTCATCGTCCAGGTCTTTCGCATCGTGCGGGTGCATACCGACGGTGGCGTAGATGTGCTCGTGCTGTTCAGCAAGGGCAATCGCGCCTCGGCTGGTCTTCAGATCGAATCCGACGGTCAAAATCGCGTGGACGCCTGCCTCTCGGGCGCGCGCTAACACCGCCTCGCGGTCTGCATCGAATTCATCGAGTTGAATATGTGCGTGTGAGTCAATGAGCATCTGGGCGCTCCGGGGGGTTTAACTTTTCTAAGAACCTCTTCATATCCTGTTGAAATACATCCCTTAATTGATAAGCCACCGTGGCAAGTTCTCCCAACCTCTCAGGTTTTAACTCCGCCGTATAGGCATGCCTGAAAAAGTGACGGAATCTGCGCAATTCATCCAGCAATGGAAACGCCGCATCGGATGTCAGGGCCGGTCGAATGCCTTCTATTTCCAGCTTCATTCGGCGAAGGAGGTCTGTGTGATAGCGTTCACCTTCAATTCGATTCTCGAAGGAATGAGCTACTGCCTCGAAAAGCTGCTCGTAGGCGCAGTAGAGGTTGTGGAGCTGATACGCCATACTATCGATGCCCTCAATGGTTTCCCGAAAGTTCGCCTTCCGCCCGTCCATCCGGTCATAGATAAGGGATACCTCCCTATAACATTCCTCAAGTTCAGCCTTCAAAATGGAAAAAGTGGCTTTATCCATAGATCTTTAATCCCTTTCTCTTGAAGGACTCCGGAAACGGATGATTATCTAAGTCTATCACATCAACCATTTTTCCAGTTGCTTCCTCTAGTTCCTTCATAATATCAAGCACCGGCTTTGAACAACCACTGACAGCGACATCAACGTCAGAAAACTGATGCCATCTGTATTCTGTCAAAAGCGAACCGACGACGTAAGCCTCTTGAATGCCGCATTTTTGTCTAATTGCTATCAGTGTTTCAGCGACACAATTCAGGAGGTTAACCCTTTCGCGATTCAGTTTTTCCCTTTGGATTTTTATGGCTTCGTCGAGGATGCTTGTGTCAAACATGATAGTTGAAATGCCCCTCCCCCGGCATGATTTGTTGAATCCCTTCGATTTGTCAAACCCTGTCCAATTAAATTTGTCTAGGTACTTATGTGTCGCTGAACGATACGAAACACTACTACCAGTGATGCGTGATTCACCACTTCATATTGAAGGCAAACCGAGGCCGGTTGCTCACGTTCATGCTACCCGCGTGGGCGCAGAGGTAGTGGTAAAACAGCACATCTCCACGTTTCGGGGTGAGTTCAACGGGGTCACTGAGCTCCACTTTCTGGATGTCTGCGTTGAGGGGCCACATATATTCATAACGCGCCATATCACTTCGAGCGAGCGCCTCCAGCTTGCGATGCGACCCCGGCCAAACAACCGTGCCGCCACCGTGCCGCTCGACATCGCTCAAGTAGGTCATCGCTGCGATGCGAAACGCACGCGGGAAAGTCTTATGACCATGTTCCTTGATGGCGTGGTCAATGTGGGGCCCCGGCCACTTCCACTCTCCCGAACGTGGGAAGACATTGAGTGTGTAACCCCTGGCTGGCCTGTGGAACGTCGATGGGTCGTCCCCTGCCAACTGAGCTGCGGCGGCAAGGTATTCGGGGGTGTAGCAAGCTACCAGGTCAGCATTATCATAAGTACGCGCCCCCGGCGGCACATTCTGCCAGGAGGTGGGGTCGTCGGGTTTGAAGCCCAGGCACTCCCACATCGTCGCTTCCGCTTTTGCGGCAATCCCCTCTGGAATCAGCCCGGAGACGAGCAGATAGCCCTCCGCGGCATACTGCTTCACCTGGGCTGTGGATAATATCTTTGGATTCATCGGTTCTCCTTATAACTTGACTTTGTTAAATTAGGTTGTAGAACGTGCGGCTCGCTCGTTCAAAGATGAGTCAGAACAAGCGAGCCGCATGTTCTACAGCTTGCCCCTTCACTTCGTTCAGGGCAGGCTCTTGATGGGGTCAACGTATTTCGTCAAATCGCGCAAAGCGATGACGGTATAGGCGTTATCTCGAAGATAGTTCATGTAAGTTTCAAACACATCAGGGTCGGTGTTGACCCAGGGATGCTCAAGGGCGGGGACACCATGGAACGTCAAGATGGCGATTTTTCCGTCCCGAGCCTGTTCAAGTGCCCAGACAAAATCATCGAAGGTCCAGTTTGGGCCAGCAGCTCCAGTCGTCGGAATGAGCAGGGAATGGTGTTTCGTCGCATCATACGCAGGACCGCGCCCACCCTCTGAATGGTAGGGAAACTCCGGCGCAACGCCACGCCGCGCGAAAAGGAAATCTCTTTCCATGAGCACCTTTACTGCCTCTGACCCGTTACTATAACCGGGATAACAAAACGTCTGGGGCACAGGAATGCCGTGTTCTTTGCAGCGGAGGTCGATGTATTCGATGTCCGCGAGCAACTCCGCTTGAGATTGGTTGTTCACATTTCTGTGGTGACGGGTGTGGTTGCCGATTTCAAAGCCGGCTTCGTGCAGTTCACGAACCTCTTCCCACGTCACATAGTGTTCTTTGTTTGTCAGAAAATTAAGCCCCTCGGTGATGAAAAACGTTGCCGAAAAGCCATAACGCTTCAGCAGCGGTGCGACGTAAGTCACATCAGATTTGTTTCCGTCATCGAACGTCAAGACCACGAGTCGATCGGGGATAGGATAGAATGACATCAGATGTTCCTTTCTTAATTTACACCCATTCTGATTCAAAACCAAGCATTATCAGATTCAGGATGCAAGTTGAGCGAAGCGAAATCCCGCAAAGCGGGGATGCAAGATACCGCTGAATCTTGAATCTTGAATCTCAGCACATCCGCGACACCCGACACATCCGTGTGCTACTCTTCATCTCCGACTTCCTGCTTCAATCGATAGAGCTCCGCCGCCAATTCCTTCACGACAGCCGCGTAAGCCGGATGGTGGTAGACGTTGTTAATCTCGAGCGCATCCTTCTCCAAATCGAACAATTCCCATTCGGTGGGTTTTGGTTCATCGATTGACCCCGCCGTGCCCAGGGCCTCGCCATAGTAGTAGATGAGTTTGTACCGATGCGTGCGGACGCCGTAATGGGCGCAGACATAGTGATGGGCGAGGTGCATCCAGTAGCGATAATACAGCGACGTCTGCCAGCCAGCCGGTACTTTCCCGTTGAACAGCGGGCGAAGGCTACTCCCCTGCATATCGTCGGGAATCGGCAGCCCGGCGTAATCAAGGAACGTCATCAATGTCCTCATAAAAAACCCTCACTTTTTTCTTATTGTGAGGTTCATTTTAACATAGTTCAATAAAACTATCAACGTTTTTTATGATAGGTAGAAGGTAAGGACAAACCTCTTAAAAGATTTGAATCGGAGGTGTGCTGTGTGTTAAAATACAGCCACCTGATGTTCTAGCGTTACAGCTCCCACCATACCATCAACCTGAAACGTGAGGCATAAAACGTGAAACGTAATGCGTAAAGCGTGAGGCGTGAAGAATGATAGAGGTCCAATTACCTATCAAAAAATATCAAACGACTGCCGCCATTGCCGCTGTGATCGGATTCCTGTTAGGGACGCTGATCCCTGCCTTTGCCTTTGGTATGGGGTATTGGTTGTGCCCATTTGGGTCTGGTGTGATACGAGTTGGTGGATTTGTCCTTTTAACGGGGATTTTGAGTGCGGCTCTGATTGGAAATGGAGTGGCTTTGCTGTTGATTTTCGTTGCGAAATTTCGCCAATCATCGTCAGGTTCACGCCGGCGACGGAAGTAAGCACCAACAAAAGTTTGAGACTTCCGAAGTTTCAAAGACTTCGGAAGTCTGGATAGAGGCTTGAAATTATTTTGTCCGACGACTTACAATTCAAGATGACGTACCATAAAGGGAGGACACACGTATGAGCGACAATCAAGCAGCGGTACGAGCCGTGCTGGATGGGGTGCGGGCTGAAGGGCGTACATCCCTCACCGCCCCGGAAGGGGTGCGGGTCTGCGAGGCGTACAATATTCCGGTGCCTCAATCAGGGCTGGCGACTTCAGCAGATGAAGCGGTGCGTCTTGCACAGGAGATTGGTTATCCGGTGGTGTTGAAGGTCGCCTCCACCGACATCCTTCATAAAACGGAAGCCAGCGGTGTCCTCACCGGACTGACCCGCGCGGCTGACGTGAAACGGGGATACGCGGCCATCCTCGACAATGCCAGAGCCTACAAAGCAGATGCCAATCTCCTCGGTGTGCAGGTGCAACAGATGCTGCCAGCCGCGCAGGAGGTCATCGTCGGCGCGACCACCGATCCAAGTTTTGGCAAGCTGGTGGCGTTTGGGCTTGGCGGTGTGCTGGTGGAAGTGTTGCAGGACATCACTTTCCGCCTGGCCCCCACGACGCGCGAGGGTGCCATCTCCATGCTGGATGACATCAGCGGCGCAGCCGTGTTGCGCGGCGTCCGCGGGGCATCTGGTGTGAATCGCGATGCGCTGGCTGCCCTCATTGAAAACGTCTCCCAGCTCGTGCATGATTTCCCGGAAATCAGCGAGATGGACCTCAACCCCGTCTTTGCCAGCAGCACCGGTGCCACAGCGGTGGATGTGCGCATCGTGGTGGACTTCTCACCGGCTCCGCCGCGCTACCGCCCTTCGCATGAGGACATCCTGCGAGCCATGCGGCGCATCATGCAGCCGGATGCCGTCGCAGTGATCGGCGCTTCGCCGGAAGATGGCAAAATTGGCAATTCGGTGATGAAGAATCTCATCAACGGCGGTTATCAGGGGGCGATTTACCCCATCCACCCACGCGCCGAGGAGGTTCTGGGCAAACCGTGTTACAAAAGTGTCCTGGATATCCCGGGAGAAGTGGACATCGCCATTTTCTGCATTCCAGCCCGCTTCGTCGCCCAGGTGCTGGCGGAAGTGGGGGGGAAAGGCATCCCCGGTGCCATTCTGATTCCCTCCGGCTTCGCTGAAGTGGGTGAGGAAGCCTTGCAACTGGAAGTTGTGCGCGTTGCCCGGGAACACAACGTCCGCCTCATGGGGCCAAACATCTACGGCTTCTACTACACGCCCAAGAACCTCTGCGCCACTTTTTGCACCCCGTATAACGAAAAAGGCAAAGTTGCCCTGTCATCCCAGAGCGGGGGTGTGGGCATGGCGATCTTGGGATTTAGCCGTTCGACGAAAATGGGCGTGTCGGCGATCGTTGGCCTGGGGAACAAGTCAGACATCGACGAGGACGACCTGCTCACATTTTTCGAGCAGGATGACAACACCGAGGTGATTGCGATGCACATGGAAGACCTGAAAGATGGGCGTGCCTTCGCTGAAGTCGCAGGGCGGGTATCGAAAAAGAAACCGGTCGTGGTGCTTAAAGCCGGGCGCACCGCCATGGGGGCACGCGCCGCCCGGTCACATACCGGCGCTCTGGCGGGGGACGACAAAATTTACGACGCTGTGCTGCGACAGAGCGGGGTCATTCGCGCCTTCAGCCTCAACGACCTGCTGGAATTTGCCCGCGGGCTTTCGATTCTGCCAACCCCGAAAGGGGAGAACGTGCTGATCGTCACCGGTGCCGGCGGCTCCGGGGTGCTGCTCTCCGATGCTTGCGTGGACAACGGCTTGCAACTCATGACCATGCCGCCGGACCTCGACGCGGCGTTCAAGCAGTTCATTCCGCCCTTCGGTGCCTCCGGCAATCCGGTTGATATCACCGGCGGCGAACCCCCGACGACCTATCGCAATGCCATCAAACTGGCGCTGGACGACGACCGCGTGCACGCCCTCATTCTGGGCTACTGGCATACCATCATCACCCCGCCGATGACCTTCGCTACCCTGTTGAGCGAGGTGGTCGGGGAAGGCCGGACGCGGGGTATCGATAAGCCGGTAGTGGCATCGTTGGTCGGCGATGTGGAGGTCGAGGACGCCTGTCGGCATCTGATGGAACACGATATCCTCGCCTACCCTTACACCACGGAGAAGCCGGTCGCTGTGCTCGGTGCCAAATACCGCTGGGCACGCGCCGCTGGGCTGTTGTAACAGTTGACTTCCTCGTCAAAGGTGGGTATATCAAGATGAACATTCAGAAGGGTAAATGTTGTCCACCAACTTTCACTGTCCCTGCAAGTCGGTCGGGGAATAAGATTATCGATCTCCGACCAGGGATGCGAAAGGCAGGAGAAGTGTTCAATATGCTGGCGACATTTGCCGAGGACCAGGGAAAATGTAAGTGCGCCTGTTGTGAGTATCGCCAATATGTCCGTGGTTCTTTCAAACTTAACGGCCAAATTGTTCTCCATCCCCTGCCTTCAGGATTCTTGAGCCCCGTAGAATTTAAGGAAGATGGGGTAGCAGGAGTCGCTTATGGTCCCCATTTCGGTCATCGGGATGAGATTGGCGCACCGGATGACCTGTACCTGCCCACCCGTCAGGATGGGTGCGAGTATCAAGGAAATGATTTTCCAGGCATGGCAGGAAGACCGGGCAATACTTTTGACATTGAGCTCGAATACCGAGGAGAAATTATTGATGTCTGCAACAGCAACGTTGTCTTGCAGTCCACGACCTGGAGGGTAAAGTTTAGCGGGAGGTTCTAATGTTGACAACAGGAATAGAAATGAACGGTATGCAAGTTTTTCTCGATATGGAGCAATTGGGCAATCTGGTGACCACGAAAGTCCTTATTTGCAAGCCCCGGGAGTCTTCCCCAATTTTCAACGAGATGGTATCGGTTATCTTAGAGACGGCTGATGGTTCTTTGTTGAAGCCGACCAGTTTTCCTGCTCCCGGCGTTCTGGCGGAGACGCATCTCCGAGGAGCAACCGCCCACGCGCAGTTTACCTTTGATGCGGATACCGATGTAAAACTCAAACGCGCGATTGTGTTCCTGCGTGGAAACTGCGCTGAGTTTAAGTTCAATTGAGCAACGATGAATCCAAGGAACCAGAGATTTATCTCTATTCAGGCCATGAGGAAAACAGATTCAAAGACCTCCAGGATTATCTGGAGTTCCTAGTACAGCACGGCTGTAACAGTTGACTTATTATCGAAGATCGGTTATAATCTAAATTCATTAAGGGTACAACCGCATACACGATCAGTAATGGTCGTTTCGGTTCAGCCCGCCAACGCCGTACCAATTCACCACCGCCCAGGAGAACAAAAAATGAAAATCAGACCCAACCGAATCAAGCACAAGCTGGCCGAGGGCAATAGTGCCTACGTGATCAGTGGCTTCACCCATCCGGATGACATCGATGCCTCCGGGCCGATCGGATTTGACGGGGTGTGGCTGGAAGGCGAGCACGGCGCGGTAGACGCCGATGAACTCGGCAACCTCACCCGCGCCTGCGACATCTGGGGCATGACCTCGGTGGTTCGCATCAACCGGAACGATCAAAGCCTCATTTACCGCACACTCGACCGCGGTGCCCAGGGCATCGTCGTTCCACACGTCAACACGAAGGAAGAGGCACAAAACGTGGTATTGGGGAGCAAGTTCGCCCCTATCGGCCAGCGGGGCATGTTTACGAGCCGTCAGGGCTATGGTGTCCCGGATTACTTTCAGGTCGCAAACGACGAGACGCTCCTGGTGGTACTGATTGAAGATATCGTCGCTATCAGGAACCTTGATGAAATCCTGACGGTTGACCATATTGATGTGTTCTTTGTCGCACCGTCAGACCTTGCGACTTCGATGGGGCACATTGGTGACAGTGGCCACCCAACAGTTCAACGCACGATTGATGACGCACTGGCCCGCATCCAGGCCGCAGGGCGTATTGCCGGTAGTCTTGCTAACAACAAAACCGTTGCGAAGTATGCCGCGGCTGGCGTCCGCTTTTTCCTGACCGGCATCCAGCCATGGATCGCCGCCGGGGCGGCTGAATTCATGAGTTGCGCCGAGAGCAGCAGACCCAGCAAATGAAAGCACGACACCCTATACAAGAAGAAGGAAATCGTTTTGTCCACCCTAACAGAATTATTATCACCTGACTTAATGAAGGAGTGTTTGAAATGGCATGGATTAAGTTTAAAACGAAAGCGGATGAAACGAAGGGGCTCTTTGAAATATTTACCCAAAATGGTGTCAGTTGTAATTCCTACATCGGTGGAATACATCATACCTCTGAGAAAAATATTAGGCTCTTAGATGACGCCGGCGTTAAATATGAGATTCCTGGTAAAGAGGAAATAAGAGCGGCATTAGAAAAAGCACGGAAAATGTCTTTCGCTTAATCCTGGGAAAAGATACATAAGTTACAAAAGATTGGAGACGAAAAATGAGTCTTACGCTTGATTTACCCCAAGAACTGGAGAGCACACTCTCATCCGAGGCAGCACAGTTTGGGTTGTCAGTGTCTGAGTATGCTTTGCGCCTCCTTTCCACAAGGCGAGTTGTGGAAGATACACCGAAAACCGGCGCGGAACTGGTAGCTTACTGGCAAAACGCAGGGCTGATCGGTACACGGTCCGACATCCCAGATAGCCAGAAACACGCCCGAAAAATACGCAATAAAGCCGAAAGACGAATACGAGGATAAGCTGATGTATGTACTGGACACTGACGTTCTCATTGACATTCAGCGCGGTCATGGGCCCGCTATTGCCTGGTTCAACACGCTTAACGAGCTACCTTCCGTTCCTGGTATCGTGGTGATGGAACTCATTCAGGACGCCAAGAACAGGCAGCAGGTTAGACAGGCGTTGAAGTTGGTTACCCCTCTACCCGTTGTTTGGCCGACAGAAGCAGACTGTAATCGTGCCCTGTCTGACTTTACTGCCTACCATCTGTCGCATAACTTGGGCTTACTGGATGCGTTGATTGCCGCTTGCACCATCGGTTTGTCTGCTACACTGTGTACCTTCAACGTTAAACATTATCGCGTTGTACCCGGACTTGTTACCAAACAACCGTACACACGATGAGTGATATATCTGATACGAGAAGGAGAGAATCATTTTGTCCACCCTGACGGAATTATTATCACCTGATTACGCGAACCAAACAGCGATTGTTATCCCCGACGGCGGTCCGAGGCTGACGTATACGGAATCGAGAGCACAGGTTGCTTCGCTGACAGAAACACTAAAGCGCGGAGGCATCAGGGCGGGCGACCCGGTGTCTATCGTCCTGCCCAACGGGTTGGAGTTTCTGACGACCTTTCTAGCGGTGACGTGGGCGCGGGGAATTGCCGCGCCGTTGAACCCCGCGTATAAAGTCGAGGAGTTTCAGTTCTACATGGAAGACACCGAGACCCGTGCGGTCATCCTGCCGCCTGGTGAACATCCTGCCCGCGACGCCGCGGCGGCGTTGAACGTGCCGATTTGGGAAGTGCGTCTTGATGCGAATGGGGCGGTGCAATTAGCGCCCCCGTCCACGACGCCCGCACCGGTGAGCGATGATGCGCCACAATCGGATGATGCTGCACTGTTCCTGCACACGAGCGGGACGACGAGCCGCCCGAAAGGCGTGCCGCTGACTCACGGCAACCTGACGACTTCCCTACGCAATATCGTCAACACCTACGCCCTCACACCCGAGGACGTCAGCCTGATTGTCATGCCGCTTTTCCATGTACACGGATTGTTGGGTGCGGTGCTTTCCACGCTGAATTCTGGCGGCACGGTAGTTATCCCGTCCCGCTTTTCGGCGAGCAGTTTTTGGCAACATGTCACCGCGCACGGTGTCAACTGGTATTCAGCGGTGCCGACGATTCACCAAATCCTGCTGGCGCGGGCTGACGATGACCAGGCACCGAGTGGGGGGCTGCGCTTCATCCGTTCGTGCAGTTCTGCGCTCGCGCCTGTGGTGCTGTCGCAGTTGGAAAATCGATTCAGTGCCCCTGTCCTGGAAGCCTACGGCATGACGGAAGCATCGCACCAGATGTCTTCCAATCCGTTGCCGCCCGGAGTCTGCAAGCCGGGCACAGTGGGCATGGGAACAGGCGTGGAAATCACCATCCTGGACGAGGGGGGTAATGAGCTACCCAAAGGTGTGCGAGGCGAGGTCTCGATTCGAGGTCGCAACGTGACGAAAGGTTACCACAATAACTCTCAAGCGAACGCGACTGCGTTCACCAAAGGTTGGTTCCGAACCGGTGACCAGGGATTCATTGATGGAAACAACTACTTGACTTTGACGGGACGCCTCAAGGAGCTCATCAATCGAGGTGGCGAGAAGATTTCGCCGCTTGAGGTGGATGCGGTGATGCTGGAACACCCCGCGGTTGCAGAAGCAGTCTGTTTCGGCGTGCCCGATGCAAAATACGGCGAGGAAGTCCACGCCGCTGTCGTCCTCAAAGGGGAGGCGACCCAGGAAGCCATCATCGCCTTCTGTCGTGACCACCTTGCGGATTTCAAGACGCCGAAGAAACTCTACATCGCCGATACACTGCCACGAACGGCTACGGGCAAGATTCAACGACGGCATGTGGCGGCGCATTTCCTTGAAAAGTGATGGAGCGTTAATGAATATTCACGATAGCGGTTACAAGAAGCTCTTCTCGAATCAGACCATCTTTCGCCAACTGATTCAGACGTTTGTAAAAGCCGATTGGGTTGATGAGCTGGATTTCAGCAGTTGCCAGACGGTTGATAAGTCGTTTATCTCCGAACATTACAAAGAGACTGAAAGCGATCTCCTTTACAAGGTCCGGTTGAGAGAGCGAGAACTTTATATTTACATCCTCATCGAATTTCAATCGACGGTTGACGACTTCATGGCACTCAGGGTGCTGAATTATATCACCAATTTTTACATGGATTATCTGGCTTCCCATAAAGGGGTGAAGAAATTACCCGCGGTGTTTCCGATGGTGCTTTATAATGGGGAACGTCAGTGGACGGCACCGGTTACTCTCTCGGATGTGATAGAAAAGGGGCCCTCCCTTTCTCCGTTTTCGTTAGATTTTCGATACTTTTTGATTGCCGAGAATGAATACAGCCGGGAAGCCTTATTGCACATCCGCAACATCGTTTCCACTTTGTTTTTGGCGGAGTCGCATTATGATATCGCCCTGTTGGAGACCGAATTGGTCCAGTTGTTTGAATCCGAAGCCGACAAGCAAGCGGTCTCGTTGTTCTTAAATTGGTTCAAACAGTTGGCGCTCCATGGTCGGATTGCCCCTGGGGATTACCAATCTTTAGAACAGGTGTACCGCACAAAAGAGGAGGTGAGCACCATGTTAATCACCGCTTTAGAGAAAGAGAAAGAAGCAATCTATCAAAAGGGCAAGATGGAAGGCAAGGAGGAGGTGAGGACCATGTTAATAACCGCTTTAGAGAAAGAGAAGAAAGAGACCTATCAAAAGGGCAAAATGGAAGGCAAAATGGAAAACGCAAAGGTCATGCTTGCTAAGGGGATGGACATTTCTCTCATCGCCGAAATCACAGCCCTTTCAGAAGTTCAGATTTCACAGTTGAAATCTGAACTTTAATTCAAGGCAGTCAGGCGTTTCAGGAACTTAGGACTCCCTTCAAAGGCAAGTTCTTATCTTTAACCCGCATAAAAGGAGGGTATTGAGATGGCAAAAATCAGCGGTGGACATTTGGTAGCGCGTGCGCTCAAACAGGAAGGCGTCGAAGCGATCTTCACACTCTGCGGCGGACATATCATTGACATCTACGACGGTTGTATTGATGAGGGCATCAAGATTATTGACGTTCGTCACGAGCAGACAGCCGCTCACGCCGCCGACGGCTGGACGCGGGTGACAGGCGTCCCGGGCGTGGCTGTCGTCACGGCGGGGCCGGGCACAACGGACACGGTGACAGGTATCGCCAACGCTTTCCGCGCCCAGTCGCCGATGCTACTCATTGGTGGGCAAGCCGCGCGCAAACAGTATCATCAGGGTGGACTGCAAGAGCTTGACCATGTGTCACTGATGAAGCCCATCACCAAGTTCGCAACGTCGGTTCTGGACACCGAGCGCATCCCCGAGCTAATTGGCATGGCGTTCCGCGAAGCCTACAACGGTCGTCCCGGGCCGTCTTTTTTGGAAATTCCACGCGACGTGCTGGACGCACAAGTGGACGAGGCGGGGGTGATGTTTCCGACTCAATACCGCTCGCGTGGGCGAGCACATGGCGACCCGAAGCTCGTCCAGGATGCCGCTGATTGGTTGAGCCACGCCGAGCGTCCTGCCGTGTTAGCGGGTAGCCAGGTGTGGCACTGCCGCGCGGTGGCGCAATTGCTCAAATTTTCCGAACGCGCACAGGTTCCGATTTACCTAAACGGCGCGGCTCGTGGATGTTTGCCGCGTGACTGGACCTTCTACATGAACCACTCCCGATCACACGCCCTCTCTCAAGCTGACGTGGTTCTGATAATCGGCACGCCGTTCGACTTTCGTCTCGGCTATGGGAATCGGATCGCGCAAGGTGCCAAGGTGATTCAAGTCGATTTAGACTATGGAGAGTTAGGGCACAACCGCGATGTGGACATCGGCATTGTCGGCGACGCGGGTGCGATACTGGAACAACTGACCGCTGCCATCGCCCCGGCGGGGAAAAACAAGGAGTGGCTCAAACAACTGCATCAAGTCGAAGCAAAGCGATACGAGGAAGCCAAACCGTTCCTGTATTCCGACGCCGTGCCAATTCATCCACTGCGCGTTGCCCGTGAGATAGACGAGTTCCTGACCGAGGACACCATTTTCATCGGCGATGGCGGCGATGTCGTCACGATCTCCGCCCGGGCGATTCATCCGCGCCAGCCGGGACACTGGATGGATCCCGGGCCGCTCGGCACGCTCGGCGTCGGGACGCCATTTGCCATTGCCGCGAAGGTGGCTTGCCCCGAAAAAGAGGTCCTCATTCTCTTCGGTGATGGCGCGTTCGGTTGCACGGGGTTCGACTACGACACGCTGATACGGTTCAACCTGCCTGTGATCGGTGTGGTGGGTAACAACGCCGCCTGGAATCAGATTCGGTTCGGGCAGATTCAGAAATATGGTCCCGAACGGGGCGACGTTGCGAACCTGCTTGCTCCGACCCGCTATGACCGTATCGTGGAAGCGATGGGCGGATACGGCGAACACGTCACGGAACCTCAGCAAATCCGACCTGCGCTGGAACGCGCCCGCGATTCAGGAAAGCCCACCTGCATCAATGTCATGGTGGACCCAAATGTCTTCAGCAGCGGAACGCGGAACCAGACGATGTATAAGTGATGAGTGAAACGTGAAACGTGAAAACCAATTATTTTTTCCAGAGAATCGGTTTACATTTCACACATCACGTTTCACGTTTTACCACTCCGCCCAAAGTCGCTCCACGATAATATTGGAATCTAACTTTTGGTCAGGTACTTACCTCAACAGTCAAAGCTATTTTCATGATGCTACGAATTACTGTTGTCTCCACCAGACTGGATTGAAACCACTCTGACGCTTGTTGCCCGGTGGATAGGCTTGTTCGGTTTTTCGGTTGTTATCAGTTCTGTGGCACCAACCGAAGCAGCCGCCGCCACATGAAGAGCATCCATAGCCGCCACGCCTGAAGTACAGCCTTCTCGGTATGCCTCCTCCACAAGAAGATCAGACACCTCTGCCCAGTGGGTAACACTATTAAAAAACGACTCATAGAATTCGACTTCGGCTTGGTTGTGATGGTACACCGCTTTGGGTAGAACCTCCATCTTCAAAAAAATGCTGGAGGCGAACTCCCGCTCGCTATCGTCAATAATCTCCATTGCTCTTTTGGCGGCAGGGCCCTCTCCGTGAGCCGCATCAATGAGCACCCCTGCATCTACGAACGTTCGTTTCATGTTTCGCTCCCATCGCGTGCGCCTCTGCGTTCAGCCACTTCTCGTTCAATTCCATCCCAGTCGAGCAGGGGCAGCCCCGAAGCAATAATTTTCGCACGAAGCTCCCAAAGTCTGCGTCCAAGCGGGGTGTTAGCCTTGAGTGACTGTTTCTCTGCATAAGTAATTTCAGCTTTCCTCACGGCGTCGGTTTCCAACCCGGTTTTTTCTGTGATGAGGACATGCTGTTCATTGCTTCCTTCAGTTCTGGTACTCATTTTTAACCTCTATCTTTATCTTTGCTGAAATGATAAAATCCAGACACCTGAAGCTAATCAATTCGTAATCGTTCAGGTGGGAGGGTGAGGCTCCCGCCGAACCAGATGCTCCGCGGGAGCGTCGCCCTCCCAGGGGGCGGCCAATTCTCAAGCTTCACAGGTGCTCCATAGATGACCTGAACGGTTACAAAAAAATAAACGATACATCAGACTTCCGAAGTCTCCAAGACTTCGGAAGTCTGAAGATGTATTTCCACAATTCCTTTACCTGCCAGCACCTGTTCGATAATCTTGAGCGTCTGCTGGTGGGCGGCGTCGATCTGTTCTTGTCGTGACCTGATTTGCTCGTCAATTTCGTTGAGTCTGGCGTCAAATTCACCTGCCATTCGCTTCACTTCAGAGGGAGATGTGCCGCCGAGGCTCCGGTTATTGTGGAGTGCCTGCCTTGGATCGAGAATACGCTGAAGTTGTGGAATGGGCAAGTCGATGTCTCTGGACTGTAACAGTTTTTGGGTATCTGCCCAATCTTGGAAAGTTTTGCCCATCTTCACCAGGTCGCCGACGACGCCGCCAACAATCTCGTGGCATTCTCGGAACGGAAGTCCATGTTCACGAACGAGGAAATTCGCCAGTTCAGTCGCGGTGGCAAAGTTGGCGTTGGCTAATGCTTCCATTCGCTCCGTCTTAAAGTCGATGGTTTCAAGGAGTCCGGGCAGAATACCCAAGCAAGATTGAATTACGTCAAAGGCATCCCACAGGGGCGATTTATCTTCCTGAAGGTCACGGTTATATCCCATTGGCAAGCCTTTGAGATTGGTCAAGACATCCATCAACGCGCCGTAAATTCGCCCCGTCCGTCCGCGAGTCAGTTCAGCGATGTCAGGATTCTTTTTCTGGGGCATAATCGAACTGCCGAGGGCGTAGGCATCATCAAGGACTGCCATGCCGAACTCATAGCTGGTCCAGTAAACGAGCTCCTCCGCCAATCTGGAGAGATTCGCCATCAGCAGTGCCAGCGCGCAAAGCGTCTCGGCGATAAAATCGCGGGAACTGATGACATCTAACGCGTGCTCATGAACGGCGTCAAAACCGAGCAACTTCGTCGTCAGGTGGCGGTCTATGGGGAAGGAGGTCCCGGCGAGGGCGCACGCGCCCAGCGGATTCAGGTTGACGATCTCATAAGCCGCATCTAGCCGCCTCAAGTCGCGGGTGAACATGCTGACATAAGCGGTCGCCCAAAAGCCGAGGCTAATCGGTTGGGCGTGCTGCGTATGGGTGTAGCCCGGCATCACCGTTTCGGTGTGCTGCCGCGCAATCGAAAGAAACGTGCGACACAGGCGCGCGGTGCGTTGTTGGGTTTCCAGAATCTGCTCACGGATGTAGAGGTGCGCATCGACAAGAACCTGGTCATTCCGTGAGCGGGCGGTGTGGAGCTTCCCGCCGTATTCGCGTCCCGCCCCTTCAATGAGGTAAGACTCCACGTTCATGTGAACATCTTCCTTTTCAGGTTTAAGGACAAACTTACCGACGCGGAAATCCTCTTCCGCCACCGCCAACCAGCGCAGGATGTGCCGGAGAACATCATCCGAAATAATCCCTTGCCGCGCCAGCATAAGTGCGTGGGCCTGGCTTCCCCAGATGTCATGTGCGACCATGCGGGAGTCCACTTCAATGGATTGAGTGAAGGCTTCAGTTTCAGCGGTAATGTTTGAGCGAAAACGTCCGCTCCACAGTTTGGTAGAGGTGTTCATCATTTTTCTTCTTTACCTGATATTCGGTGAGTGGTTCAGACACGAGGGGTATTATAGCATGGGAGGGTTAGGCTTGACAAGTCGTGTTTGGGTTGTCAGTTCTGTTGATCACAACTCGATTGACATGGCCAGGAGCCTTTACCGCCTCATCCCTTTTTTGACGGAATGTCAGCCGTATGCCGCGCAGATTGCAAGATTTTGACAGAATGTCAATCGTCTTCCACGCCGGTGCCACGACGTTGACAAAGTGGCACAAATTACGCTCCGGAAACAACTCATCCGCTAAATATACTGTGGACGGTTACAAATAACGTTTTTGCATCTTGAATCCTGCATCTTGCATCTTGAATCCATGCACGATTCAAGATGCAAGAGACAAGAGATAAAAAGTCACCTGATGCCTGTGCTGAATTATTTAGCTGATCTCCTTGCCTTCTCGTATGGGTTCCTCAAGTTGCTTGGAATCTCGCTCTGTTCCGAGAGTCTTCGACTTGCGGGGCGGTACAAATCTTGCACTTGTTCGACGCGTATTCCCATTACGAAAAGGAGTCTAATGAAGATGAATATCACAAGTAAAAACACCGTTGGCGAAGTTGCCGTCGCCTTTCCTTCCACTATCCGAGTTTTTGAACAGTATCGTATTGATTACTGTTGTGGTGCAGCCCAGTCAATTCCTGATGCTTGTTCGGATAAAGGTCTTGCGGTCAATGAGCTCATCGATCGATTGAAGCAGGCTTCTCAGGAGACGCCTCCGCCTAGTATGCGGGACTGGACAAAAACCTCTTTGACAGAACTGGTTGACCATATCCTTGAAACGCATCACCGCTATCTTTATGATGAAATACCCCGCCTTCGCCAGATGGTGTCGAAGGTGATTGCCGTTCATGGCGAGGAACATCCTGAATCACTGATTCCTCTCGGAAGGGTATTCGAGGGGCTCGAAGATGAGCTCGCGGGGCACATGTTCAAGGAAGAGCGCGTGCTCTTTCCGCTCATCAAGGAGATGGAAGCTGCAGAAGCGGCGGGGACATCTCTGCCTGAATTTGGATGCGGCAGCGTCAACAACCCAATTCGGGTCATGAGGTATGAACATGACAATGCTGGAAATGCACTGTCGGAGATGCGCAGGCTCACCAATGACTATATCCCGCCAGAAGATGCGTGTAATACCTATCGCGCCCTTTTTCACGGTCTTCTTGCGTTAGAGCAGGACCTCCATCAGCATATCCACCTTGAGAACAATATCCTTTTCCCGAGAGCAGCCGCTCTGGAGGAAGCTCTAACAACGTGACGCAGCAGAAGGTTGATTCGCTCCCCAAGACCAAACAAGCTGATTTTCAAATTGGCTATATCTGGGTCGCACTTGCCACTGCCATCTTTTCGGGGTTTGCCATCGGTGGGCATTTGGCTTTTGTCATTGGCTATAACCTGCCTTTGGGGAAAGGCTTCTTGAGCTTTATTCAGGCTCACGGACACGTTCAACTCGTCGGTTGGGCTGGGTTGTTTATCATTGGGATGAGTCTCTATTTCATTCCCCGGCTGTCCAGTGTTCCCATTTCACAGCCCCAATTGATTCAGTTGCTTCCCTGGTTGATTGCAATCGGGCTCTTATTGAGGAGTGTAGGGCATACAACTTTGCCCTATATCCGTGGAAGCGTCTTTTTTGTCCCCCTCAACTGGGTGGTTGCCTTCTCGGGGTTGATTGAGTGGTACGGCATTCTGCTTTACGTATCATTGCTTCTTGGAACAATTGTCGGGATTCAGAATGCAAGAGTGCGCCCGGCACTGATGTCGGTCAGACCTTATTTTTGCATGATGGTGGCAGGCTTTTTCCTGTATACGTCTATCAACCTGGTCTTGCTAATTCAAATGGCTCTGAGCAAGGAAATCGTGGTAAACCAGGCATGGAACGAATTCGCCATTCACGTCTTTATCGGGCTGGTTCTTCTGCCCGTGTCGCTCGCTTTTTCAGTCCGCACGTTTCCGCTTTACCTCCGTCTTCCCGCTACGGATTGGCACGTTCGGAGTACAGCTTACTTTTATCTCTTTTCCTTTCTTCTACAAGTGGTGCCAACTGCACCGCTACATTTTGGTCGAACCGCTTTTTACTTATCCAGCCTTGGGATGCTGCTAAAAGGCGGGGTTATCTTCTGGATGGTTTGGAAGCTGGATATTCTCACCCGTTTGCAGGAACCGTGGACAACACAACGCGCTTTACAGCCAGGCCCACACCGTCGCCCAACCCGACCAGGGATTCCAGATTACGGAGAATTTGGCAGGTTTGAACGCCTCGTTTATGCCGCCTACGCTTGGCTCATTTTGGGTGCTTTCCTGGAAATGCTCATTGGAGGCTCTACCCTTTTTGGGCATTCTCTTCCAATCAGTACCGATGTTGTGCGTCACACCTATCTATTGGGATTCATCACCAATCTCATCCTGGGGATGTCCGTGCGGATGATTCCGGGCTTTATGAGAAAAAGACGGGTAGCGAGCACCAAACTGGTAGACGCCACTTTTTGGTTAGGAAATATAGCAGCTGTAGGGCGCGTGTTGCCTTTAATTTTGCCTTCAGTTGCGTTTGAAGCGGTTCCAGGAGTGGGGATGGCGCTCCAAAGTGCCTTTGCGATTTCAGGCATCATGGGGTTAGGTGCCGTCATTTGTCTAGCGATTAATTTATGGAAGAGTGTCGTGCAGCAGCCTCATAACACACACGGGGTGATGGGTAAGGAGGGGATATGATAAAAAAAAGCCTGTATTATATGAGGCATTTAACCCTCTTATAATACAGGCCAAAAAAGCATCCCGGCAGCGACCTACTTTCCCACGAAGTCACCCTCGAAGTATCATCAGCGCTGAAGGGCTTAACTACCGTGTTCGGAATGGGTACGGGTGTTTCCCCTTCGCTATTACCACCGGAACATATTTGATAATTACCGCAAACTATAATTTTGACAATTGCATAAATTTGAATATTAAACCTAATAATATGATAAGTATCAAGCCCTCGGCTTATTAGTACCAGTCAGCTAAACAGCTCACACTGCTTACACACCTGGCCTATCAACCTCTTAATCTCAAAGGAGCCTTACCAGATTAACTCTGTGGGATATCTTATCTTGAGGCGAGTTTCACACTTAGATGCTTTCAGCGTTTATCTCTTCCGAACATAGCTACCCAGCGATGCCACTGGCGTGACAACTGGTACACTAGAGGTTCGTCCACCACGGTCTTCTCATACTAGCGGCAGCCCCTCTCAAATATCCTACGCCCGTAACAGATAGGGACCAAACTGTCTTGCGACGTTTTAAACCCAGCTCACGTACCACTTTAATTGGCGAACAGCCAAACCCTTGGAAGGTGCTGCCCCTCCAGGATGTGATGAGCCGACATCGAGGTGCCAAACCGCGTCGTCGCTATGGGCGCTTGGACGCGATAAGCCTGTTATCCCCGGAGTACCTTTTATCCGTTGAGTCACGGCCTTTCCACACAGAACCGCAAGATCACTAAGCCCTGCTTTCGCACCTGCTCGACATGTCTGTCTCGCAGTTAAGCTCCCTTATGCCTTTACACTCTACGCGCGGTTTCCAATCGCGCTGAGGGAACCTTAGGGCACCTCCGTTACTTTTTAGGAGGTGACCGCCCCAGTCAAACTACCCACCTGACACTGTCTTCAACTCGGATGAACGAGCTCGAGTTAGGATTCCAATGCAACAGAAGTGGTATTTCAAGGTTGACTCCACTGAAGCTAGCGCCCCAGATTCACAGTCTCCCACCTATCCTACATAAGCTACATCAAAACCCAATATCAGGATATAGTAAAGGTTCACGGGGTCTTTCCGTCTTGTTACGGGTAACCGGCATCTTCACCGGTATTACAATTTCACCGAGCCTCTCGCTGAGACAGCACCCATATCGTTACGCCATTCGTGCAGGTCGGATTTTACCCGACGAGGAATTTCGCTACCTTAGGACGGTTATAGTTACCGCCGCCGTTTACCGAAGCTTCAGTTCAGAGCTTCAGGGTTGCCCCTTGACCCCTCCCTATAACTTTTCGGCACCGGGCAGGCGTCAGCCCCTATACATCATCTTACGATTTTGCAGAGACCTGTGTTTTTAGTAAACAGTCGCATGGGTCATTTCACTGCGGCTTCTTTCGGGTCAATATGCAAGATATATCACCTACTCAAAGCACCCCTTCTCCCGAAGTTACGGGGTCATTTTGCCTAGTTCCTTAGCGAGAGTTCGCTCGAGCGCCTTAGGATACTCTCCTCGCCTACCTGTGTCGGTTTGCGGTACGGACACCACTATTCGTCCACTCGAGGTTCTTTTCTTGGCAAGCAACCAGATCAGTTTGTGTCCTAACGGACTCCCCATCACCTCTCAGAAAATGGCACCCCGGATTTACCTAGGGCACCTTCTGTCGGGCTTAGCCCCGCTATTCCATCAGCGGGTAGACCCTAATGCTTGCGTCTCCCCTAGCTTCAACCTTATAGTGGCGGTGCAGGAATGTTAAGCCTGCTACCCATCGCCTACGCTTTTCAGCCTCGGCTTAGGATCCGACTGACCCTGGGAGGAATTACCTTGCCCAGGAAACCTTAGGCTTTCGGCGAACAAGCTTCTAACTTGTTTTATCGCTACTTATGCCGGCAGAATCACTTCTAATTCGTCCAACAAATCTTCCGATTTGCCTTTAACCTACTATAGAACGCTCCCCTACCACTACCATTGGTTCATAAAAACCAACAACAATCCACAGCTTCGGTAACAAGCTTGAGCCCCGAGAATTTTCGGTGCAAAGTCACTTGACCAGTGAGCTATTACGCACTCTTTAAATGAGTGGCTGCTTCTAAGCCAACATCCTGGCTGTCTAAGCGACAACACATCCTTTACCACTTAGCTTGTATTTAGGGACCTTAGCTGATGGTCTCGGCTCTTTCCGTTTTGTCAATAAAGCTTATCCCTTACTGACTGACTCCCATGCTTGAGACAACGGCATTTGCAGTTTAACTGGAGTTACTAACCTTGTGGGGCCGCTAGTCCAATCAGAGCTCTACCACCATTGTCAAACACATGAGGCTAGCCCTAAAGCTATTTCGGGGAGAACCAGCTATCACTGGGTTTGATTAGCCTTTCACTCCTATCCACAGCTCATCCCCCAAGTTTTCAGCCTTGGTGAGTTCAGGCCTTCACGCATTTTTACATGCGCTTCACCTTGTCCATGGATAGATCACCCAGTTTCGGGTCTACTTCATGCAACTCAATCGCCCTCTTCAGACTTGCTTTCGCTACGACTACGCTTCATAGAAGCTTAATCTTGCTACATAAAGTAAGTCACCGGCTCATTATGCAAAAGGCACGCAGTCATGCATGTTCCGATAAATCGGAACTTAGCACTTCCACAGCTTGTAGGCTATACGGTTTCAGGGACTATTTCACTTCCCTAACAGGGGAACTTTTCACCTTTCCTTCACAGTACTGCTTCACTATCGGTTGCCAAGTCGTATTTAGCCTTAGGAAGTGGTCCTCCTCGATTCCTACAGGTTTAGGCTATCCCGTAGTACTTGGGGATAATATTCAGGAAGCCAAATCTCTTTCGTTCACGGGACTGTTACCCTCTCTGGTGGCTCTATTCCAGAGACCTTTAACTAGAGATTCGGTTTTTAACTTCCCGGCTTAACCATACTTAAGCCCAACATCACCCCACAACCCTCGGCATACAACGCGTATAGGCTTTAGCATATACCGAGTTTAGGCTTTTCCCTTTTCGCTCGCCGCTACTGAGAGAATCGAATTTTCTTTCTTTTCCTGAGGTTACTGAGATGTTTCACTTCTCCTCGTTTGCTTTTACATCCATACAAATGCAAATGACAGGCATAACCTGTCCGGTTGCCCGATTCGGGAATTTCCGGATCGACGCTCACTAAGCAACTCCCCGGAACTTATCGCAGCTTGTAACGCCCTTCATCGCCGCTTGGCACCAAGGCATCCACCGTAAGCCCTTAGTAGCTTGAAAAAATCATTTAGAAGCTAATAATTCAAAATTATGCAATTGTCAAAGATCTAAAAAAACAAGTGGAGATGAGCGGAGTCGAACCGCTGACCTTCTGCGTGCAAAGCAGACGCTCTCCCAACTGAGCCACACCCCCACACGGAACACCATGGGCTTATCTGGAATCGAACCAGAGACCTCGCGCTTATCAGGCGCGCGCTCTAACCGACTGAGCTATAAGCCCTTGCTTAAAAAAGGATGCTCGAGAAAGCTAAATAGAATTCAGAAATGCCCACACCTAATGAGTCATGCGCATATCAACTTACTCAAACAAAAAGTTATATGCTATGGACTCCTTAGAAAGGAGGTGATCCAGCCGCAGGTTCCCCTACGGCTACCTTGTTA
>CAZOAL010000101.1:0-23705 GCA_964577695.1 uncultured bacterium
GGTATTATACCATAATTACCCCATATATTAAAAGTTTATGCGTCAATCAGTAAGACCCACACGCTCATCCAGGGCAAGATCATTTTTTTAATCTGAACTGATTTCTGAGTTTTCAAAGCCCCCCATGTCGTAGAGAGGCCATCCAAGCTGTTAAATGCTCAACCCCTAAAATCGGCTTGGCTTTGATAGGTTGATGTGTTATAATTAAATAACTTGATGCAACTGTTTTCATCATCATGCGTCTCGATAGCAGTTGTCTCATGATTGACGCTAAAATCGAAATCACCTTTCAAGGAGGAAAAATAGGAATGGCACATCAATTACCTGCACTACCGTATGCTCATAACGCTTTAGAGCCTTACATCGACGAGCAGACGATGCAAATCCATCACGGGAAGCATCATCAGGCCTACATCAACAATCTCAATGCAGCCCTCGAAGGTCTCAGTGACCTTGCGGCATTGTCCGTTGAAGACCTGCTTCGCAACATCAACAAGGTGCCGGAAGCCAAACGGCAAGCCGTCATCAACAACGGCGGTGGACATGCCAATCACTCGCTCTTCTGGCAGATTATGAGTCCCAAAGGCGGCGGGGCACCGACCGGTGAACTCGCTGACGCGATTAAGGCAGCATGTGGTTCGCTTGAGGCTTGTCAAGAGGCGTTTACGAAGGCAGCGACGACCCGTTTCGGTTCTGGTTGGGCGTGGGCGGTCGTTGACAGTAAGGGTGCTTTGAAGATCTACTCAACAGCCAACCAGGACAGCCCTCTCATGCAAGGAGATACACCGATACTCGGCCTTGATGTGTGGGAACATGCCTACTATCTGAAATATCAAAATAGGCGTCCGGATTATGTGGCAAATTTCTACAACGTCATCAACTGGGAAGAAGTTGCGAAACGTTATGCCGCAGCCAAAGGCTAAACTGTGTGTCAAGCCGTAAAGTGGATAACCCCTCTTTCGCTTAAGTCCCTGGACATCAGTTTTTGTCGGTGCCCAGACCTGAAGGGGATTAGGTGGTTGGGTGGTGAAGTGGTTAGGTGCCCAATCACTCAACCACTTCACCACCTCATCACTCACTATTGGTCTGGGAACTGGAAATATGCACAAAGCGGTCTTTCAGAAAGGAAGGGTGTTGAGCGATTCCCATGAGAAGGCGTTGAACCTCATGATCTGCTAAAAAACTTGACATCTTGTCAGACCTGTCGTATACTTTATCGTGCTAGAATAATGTTACAAACCTGAGCAATGACTGGGCTGGGCTGGTAGGTGAATCGACTCCAACTGGCCTCAACTGGCAGTAAACGCCTCCGGAGTTCGTGCAAAACTGCCACCGGACAGCTCACCCGGAGCGTTTTTGATGCAAGATTTTGACCTGTTCAGTGAAATGACGGACATCGAAGTCATTGCTCGTGGTTTAGGTGTAGACGTGCGCCACGACCTCAACCGCAAATATGGCCGGGGACGCTGGCGTAAACTCAAAGGCCATGCCTGGATTCGTCTGCATGACACCGGAGAAGTGGAGTACGCCGAAATTCACTGGTATGAAGCCCATTGGATTGGGCGACGTGAAATGAAGCGCAAACGTGTGTTCAGGAAGGGCTAACTATGCCGTATGTACGCTGTATCAATAATGATGGCTACGCGGTGAGTTTGACCGAAGGAGCCATCTATAAAACGTTACCCACAACTGCCCTGGAGAATGGCTCGTTGCGTGTCATTGACAATAGCGGTGAAGATTACCTATACTCCCCGCACCGCTTTGAGGTGATTAAACTTAACGGTGCCCATCCTCCGAGCAAGGGTGCCTTCACGGTTCACCTGGACGATCTGATGAAAGGGATTCTGCATGCGGAAGCGTTGGCCGCTGGGAAGTCGGTCAGTGCGCTAGTGCGAGAATGGATCAAGGAGCGACTCGATTTGCCTGCCTAATGATACGGAGTGGCTGCTTACATCAAGGTTTGAAGAATCAACTTTACATTTGGATAGCGGGAATTCCTGCTTCTTGACAGCAGTCAGGCAATCGAAAATCGAAAATGAATTAATTCTACAATGTCACATGAGAAATGAGATCCAATTGTAGCCCAACTTTCTAAGTTGGCCAACCAAGAGCATCCTTCGCAGGAACCAAGATAGAATCTTGGGCTACAATCGAGCGTGACATTGTAGTGTTAATAGTGTGTGCCAAAAGCGATGAAGGGGAAGAGTAAGTCGCCCGGTCTTGACAGAGAGGGAGATTCACCGGCTGAGAGGTCTCCTCAAGTAACCCCGACTGAACGTCGCCCCGGAGCTGCTTGCCTGAAAATCCCCAAGTAGGGTTAGCCGGCCTGATGTCCGTTAACGCATCTCATGAGATGCCCACTTTGAAAGCAAAACCACGCTGAAAAATGGGAAGTGGAGTGGTACCGCGGTAAGGTCTTAAAAGCCCTTCTCGTCTCCAACTTTGGAACGGGAAGGGCTTTTTTATTATATCGGACTTACTCAGTTGGTTTTATTGATACATGAATCATCTGAATCCTGTATCTTGTATCTTGATCAGGATTCAAGATGCAAGATACAAGATGCAGGACTTGTTCAACCTGAAGTGCGTAACTCCTGAAAGAGGAAAAGTTCTATGAAAATGAATGGAGCTCAAATTTTAGTTGAGAGTCTCAAACGCGAAGGCGTGGAATATATTTTCGGCGTCAACGGTGGCGCGGCGATGCCGATTTTCGATGCGCTCTACGATGCCCCTGATCTCAAACTCATCATGATGCGGCATGAACAGGGAGCGGCGCACGCCGCTGATGGCTATGCGCGTGCGACCGGCAAAGTCGGCGTCGCCCTTGCCACTTCCGGTCCGGGGGCGACCAATCTCGTCACGGGCATTGCGACCGCGTTCATGGATTCCATCCCGATGGTGGCGATTACGGGGCAGGTGCCGACAAGCTTAATGGGCAACGATGCCTTTCAGGAGTGTGATGTGCTCGGTATCACACGCCCCATCTGCAAGCACAGTTTCTTAATCAAAAGCAGCGATGAGGTTGCCGATGTCGTTGCTGAATCGTTTTATATCGCCAGCACAGGGCACCCTGGGCCCGTTGTCATCGATTTTGCCAAAGATGCCCAGCGGAGTGAGTCGCCCTTCCGCTATCCCGATCAGGTCAATATCCGCGGCTACAAACCGAACCTTGATGGACACCCACGCCAGATCGCCAAAGCCGTTGAACTGATTCATAACGCCAAACGTCCGATGCTCTACGCAGGGGGGGGCGTGATTCTTTCCAATGCCTCCGATGAGCTACGCGAGTTGGCCATTAAAACAGGCATCCCCATTACGGTCACGCTGATGGGGCTTGGGGCGTTTTCTGAAACCCACCCATTGGCGATGAAGATGCCCGGCATGCACGGCTCTTGCTGTGCAAACTATGCTTTTACAGATTCAGATCTGGTGATCGCCATTGGAGCGCGGTTCGATGATCGCGTGACGGGGAGATTGGATCGATTTGCCCCCAAAGCCAAGAAAATTCATATCGATGTCGATGCCTCCTGCATCGGCAAAAACGTCCCGGTGGATGTGCCGATCGTCGGCGATGCCAAGCGCGTGTTGAAGGAGATCAATAAGCTCGTGCATCGCGTGGACATTGAGCCCTGGATGCGTCAGATCAACGAATGGAAAGAGAAGTATCCCTTCGAGTATCAGCAAAAAGGGGATAAGATTATGCCGCAGTATGCAATCCGACAGATCTATGAGGTTTATTCCGATGCAGTGGTCGTTGGAGATGTGGGACAACATCAGATGTGGGCAGCACAATACTTCGACTTCACCGAGCCACGCCAGTGGCTTAACTCCGGTGGACTCGGCACAATGGGATTCAGCTTACCTGCTGCAATTGGGGCACAGCTTGGCCGCCCGGACAAAACGATTGTCAACATCAACGGCGACGGTTCATACATTATGACGATTCAGGAACTGGTCACCGCTGTCACCCTGAAACTCCCGCTGAAGATTTTTATCATTAACAATATGTATCTTGGCATGGTGCGGCAGTGGCAGGAAATGTTCCACAACAAACGCTATGCTGCCGTTGACTATCACGATAACCCCGATTTTGCGCTGCTTGCCCAGGCGTTTGGCGCGACCGGCATCCGGGTGGAACGCGTTGAGGATGTCCGTCCTGCGTTGGAAAAAGTGAAGCGCTTGAACGATGGACCGGTCGTCATCGACTTCATCGTTGAAGAGGAGGAAAATGTGTTTCCAATGGTTCCAGCGGGCGCAGGGCTGGATGAAGTGATACGGGGGTTAGCATAATGGCTGAAGAAAGACACATCTTTTCCGTATTGGTTGAAAATCGATTCGGCGTCCTGGCGAGAGTTGCGGGACTGTTCAGCGGGCGTGGGTTTAACATCGATAGCCTGACCGTCGCAGAAACCGAGGATGCAACCGTCTCACGGATGACTATCGTGACCCATGGCGATGTGCAGATTATCGAGCAGATTTACAAGCAACTGAACAAGCTCATTGATGTCATCAAAGTGAGTGACCTCACGGCAGAAAATCATGTCGAGCGGGAACTGGTGCTGGTCAAGGTGAAAGCAGAACCGCAGCGGCGCGGGGAAATTCTCCAGATTGTGGAAATCTTCCGCGCCCGCACGGTTGATGTCAGCGCGACAGCGTTGATCATCGAATTGACAGGCGATGAGAATAAACTCAAGGCGGCAATTGACATGCTACGGCCCTACGGAATCCACGAATTAGTCCGCACAGGAAAAATCGCGATTATGCGTGGAGCGGCGAAGTGAACACAGAAAACTCAACAATCTATACTTTCGCAGATTTGGATGAAAACCTGCATGACATTTGGATGCATTCAAGATTCAAGATGCAAGATTCAGGATTCATGGGAGCTCCGGCAAAAAATGCGGAAGTATAGAATGCTGAAAACTGCAAGAGGACAACCATGAAAGGCAAGTTGAAAGAGAACTACGGCCCCTATTTTGACCGACTTTCAGCGCCTGAGCAGCGGGCTGTTGAAAAGTATATCTGGGCGATGGCGAAACACTATCCTCACCTGGCGGATGCAGCGACTGCCGGTCCTGGGAATGAAGGGGCAGTTTATGTTTATGTCCCTCGACCATCCGATGAGGATGAATATATCAAGATTCATACCAAAATGTCTAAGATTGGACTCAATATCTTGATGGATACTGGGGTTTTCATCGGGTTGATGCCTGAACTGGAGGCAAAGCAATGTTCCAAAGTCATCGAACTGGGGGGGGAGATTATTGATGGTCAGGTTGTTTTTGATACCCCTGCCCCACTCCCCGTTCTTCCCAATGAAATCTATGTTGGGGACACGAAAATTATTCTGAAATTGCGGACGGCATAGAAGGGGCGCAAATGCCAAACACAGTCAATTATGACGCTTCACAACGTGAGTGGCGGATGGTCGTTGCGATACAGAATGATGTCTGGCAACAACTTGATGGGGAGACAACCCCAACGTCACGAGAGAATTTAGCGTTGGTTCTACCCCAAGCGGCTTCCATTACTGTCGGCAACGAACAACTTATTGTGATTGAATATGACGACTGGAAGGATCGGGTTCGTCGTTACATCCAATCGAAAGGAGAAAATCAAGATGAAAGCACAGACATTCGATGAACTTTCTCAAGAGGAGTTCACCCAACTCATCAATGGATTCATTGAACGCGGTGATGACGAAATGGAACTCTCGACTTTCTTTACAGTGATGCACGAACTGGAGTTAAAGCGATGTTCCAAAGTCATCGAACTGGAGGGGGAGATTATTGATGGTCAGGTTGTTTTTGATACCCCTGCCCCACTCCCCGTTCTTCCCAATGAAATCTATGTTGGGGACACGAAAATTATTCTGAAATTGCGATGGGCTCATGATAGATAACACGGATTTCCAGAATTGACGGATTCGGAATGCGTAAGAAATAAATCCGATAATTCCGTCAATCTGTGCTATAATACGTTTCACGCGTCACGCGCCACACATCATCTACAGTTAGAACCGCATTGTAGCAGGAGAGTGAGTTATGCCAAACAAAGTCAATTCCACCGTTGGTCGGGGGTTAAACCCCCGACCATCAGTCGAAATCGTCCAACCCAAACAGGGTGCCTGGCGGACCTACGATGTCACCAACGGATTGCCTGGCGGCGTCTGGTGCATGCTTCAAGACCATCAGGGCTACCTCTGGCTTGGAACCACAGCAGGGCTCTGCCGCTACGATGGCGTGGAATTTCTCACCTACACAGTCGCCGACGGGTTAGCCGCAAATAGCGTGGCGGCCATCTGTGAAGACCGTCACGGGCGATTGTGGGTGGGTACGGGAGGGTGGTTTGGCGGGGGAAACGGCATTTCCTGCGGAGTTTACCCTGATGAACGAAGGGATGGGAACCGTTTTATCACCTATACCACCGTCGATGGATTGGCGCATAACAATGTCTCTGCCATCTGTGAAGACTGTGACGGACGGTTGTGGGTCGGCACGAATGGCGGCGGCGTTTCCCGCTTCGATGGAGACCGCTTCACCACTTATACCACCGCCGATGGCCTGGCTGATAACAGGGTCTGGGGCCTCTGTGAAGACCGTTTGGGGCGGTTGTGGGTCGGCACGTCTGGCGGCGTTTCCTGCTTCGATGGAGACCGCTTCACCACTTATACCACCGCCGATGGATTGGCTCATAACAATGTCTGGGCCATCTGTGAAGACCGTTTGGGGCGGTTGTGGTTCGGCACGTCTGGCGGCGGCGTTTCCCGCTTCGATGGAGACCGCTTCACCACTTATACCACCGCCGATGGATTGGCTCATAACAATGTCCAGGCCATTTGCGAAGACCGAGAGGGGCGGTTGTGGGTCGGCACGTGGGGTGGCGGCGTCTGCTGCTTCGATGGGGAGCGTTTTATCACGTATACGGTCAAGGACGGCTTGCTGGATAATCGCGTGACCGGTCTCCTCCAGGACCGGGAAGGGGGTCTTTGGTTCGCCCAGTTTTGGAGCGGCTTGACGCGCTTCGATGCCGAGACCGTCACGTGTCTCACCGATCAGCCCGTCTCCGAAATGCTCATCCAGGATAGCCAAGGGCGTCTCTGGTTCGGGGATGACAATGACCTGTTTTGTCTTTGTTTCGATACGCTTCGCACTCAACACAAGTTTGAGGGGCAGGCGCGGCGTCAACCCTTTGCGGGGCGTATATCTGGTCTTCTTGAGGATTCCAGAGGCAACTTCTGGGTGGCAACGTTGGGAGATGGGCTCTACCGTTACGATTCCGCCGAAGCGGTGTGGCCCCCCCCTTCCCCCCCAACTTTGGGGGGTGGGCGCCCTCTGGGCACGGGGGGGCGGGGAGAGATTCGCCATTTCACGACGGCGGAGGGTTTAGGCAGCGATGGGGTCTGGTCCCTGTTGGAAGCGCGGGACGGCACCGTTTGGGCAGGAACAGTGGGAAGTCCCGGTTGTCTCTGCCGTTTTGACGGGGATGCGTTTTTAGCGATTCCGACGCCGCACCCTGCCGTTTCTCAACTGTACGAAGATGGGCGGGGACGCATCTGGATGGGGGGATGGTGGGGCGGTGGACTGTCCTGCTACGATGGAAGGCACCCCCCCTCACCCCCCCTTAGTAAGGGGGGGAAAGGGGGGGTGTCCCTACAGACGTATACGACGGCGGATGGACTGCCGAGTGATAACGTCCGGTCCATCGTGGAAGACGATGCCGGGCGGCTGTGGATGGGCACATGGGAGGGGTTGTGTTGTTTTGATGGAAATCCCCCCCTTCCCCCCTTTGAAAAGGGGGGTGAGGGGGGATTTATCGCTTACGGAAAAGAAGCGGGGCTTTTTAGCCTTTTCCATCAATGGTCTGCAAAGGACGCCAAGGGGCAGTTGTGGTTCGGCACGCTCGCGGGCGGGCTGTATCGGTATGATGGGGTGCACTTTCAGTGGCTCACCCAAGAAGATGGGCTTCCGAGCAACAGCATCACGGGGCTTTTGCCGCAGCCCGATGGCTCAATGATTATCGGCACGTATCGTGGGATTGTGCATTACCGCCCCACGGCAACCGTCCCTCCGCGGATTGAGATTCGAGAGGTGGTCGCAGACCAGGTGTATTGGAATCCGACAGCACTTGAGTTGACCGCGAGGGGAGAACGGCACTCCCACCCCTCACCCCCGGCCCCTCTCCCACAGCGGGGAGAGGAGAGTCGAGGGGGAGTGCCCCTGCTGACAATCTCCTATCACGGCCTGAGTTTCGCGACTCGTCGGATGCGGTACAGTTACACCCTGGAAGGATACGATGCCGACTGGCAGGACACCTGGGAAAATCACGTCCGGTATGAAAACCTTCCCGTCGGCGAATACACCTTCAAGGTCATCGCCATCAACCGGGACCTCGTGGAATCGGAAGCGCCCGCGACGCTGAAGCTGACGGTCGTCCCTGACCCGCGGAACCATCTGATTGCCCAACTGGAAAGCGAACTGGAGAAGCGGAATCGAGAACTGGAGCAGGCGAACGCGGAGTTGACGCGATTGAGCCAATTTAAGTCCGAACTGCTCTCGGTCGTCTCGCACGAACTCCGCACACCCCTGACTTCGATTGATGGCTTCACGCGGCTCATCCACGAGCGATTCCTGACCGATGACCTGCTCGCCCAATGTAATGAGGCAACACGCCCCACTGTCCAACGGGTCAAAGACCGCGTGCAGATCATCCGGGAGAACACCTCTCGATTATCGAGGCTCATTAACGATCTGCTGGACTTCTCCCGCATTGAGCGGGGCAGAGAGTTGGAGATGCACTTCGCTCGGGTTGAGTTGTCCGGCGTTATCGAAACCGTCATGGCGACCTACCAGGCCCCAGCGGCTGAGAAGGGACTGACGCTCCACTATGCTGGAGAGGTTCCCCTCCATGCCGGGGCGTTAGAAGTCTTCGGCGACGCAGACCGTCTGGCGCAAGTCCTCTCCAATCTCGTGGGCAACGCCGTCAAGTTCACGCCAGAGGGGGGCGTCATTACCATTGGCGCACGGAAAGTTGTAGGACAAACTGTCAGTTTGTCCACCGTTGGCCCCGGGAAAGAAGTGGGACAAACTGTCAGTTTGTCCACCATTGAAGTCACAGTGCAAGATACGGGGGTCGGCATCCCCCAAGAGCAGTTGGCGTCCATTTTTGAGCCCTTTGAGCAGGCAGGGACGTCAGACGCCAAAAAGAGCGGGACGGGATTAGGACTCGCCATTGTCAAATCCATTGTGGAGCGGCATGATGGCGTAGTGCGCGTGGAGTCGGAGGCGGGCGTTGGAAGCGCCTTTATCGTGGCACTGCCAGAATACATGGCGGAAGCCCCTGCCCGCACAACGCCTCAACGCATCTTGATTGTGGACGACGATTACGATATTTTGCGGCTGTTGGAAGAGGGGCTTTCGGCGTATCCCAACACGCGCATCATCACCGCGGGCAACAGCCCGGATGCCTTCGCCATCCTGGAGACGCAGCCGTGCGACGTGCTGATTACCGATGTGCGCATGCCCGGTGACATCAGCGGGATTGAGCTCGCCGGGCAGGTGAAGGAGAAGTATCCTGACCTGAAAGTGTTTGTGATGACAAATACGCCGGAGGAAAAAGCGCGTGTCGTCCAATTGCATTCGGATTGGATTGATAAGGCGATGCCCAATCTGATTCACTATATCGCGAAAAAGATTGGCAGGGAATAAATCCGGAAAGCCGGAGAGCCAGAAAGCCAGAGGGCCAGAAAGGACTTAGGAAAATGAAAATACAATATCATTGGGAACTTGATGTTTATAAACTGGCAAGAGAAGGTCGGAAACGTATCTTTGCACTCAGCAAGGGGTTTCCCAGAGAAGAGATGTACAGTTTAACCGACCAAATCAGACGCTCATCACGCTCCGTGTGTGCTCAAATAGCAGAGGCGTGGGGAAGAAGGTTATACATAGACGATTTTGTGAATCGATTAAACCAAGCTGAAAGCGAAGCGAGAGAAACGCAAAGTTGGTTAGAAACCGCTGTTGAATGTGAATACATCACCCAAGAAACTGGTAGGGAATTATTTGAGCTTTACCATGAGATCATTGGGAAACTCATTAACATGGAGAATAATCCTGATGAATGGGTGATAAAAACGAGAAGATAATGTCAGAATGTTCTCGCTTTCCGGTTCTCCGGTTCTCCGGTTCTCCGGTTCTCCGGTTCTCCGGTTGTCTGGTTGTCTGGCTTTCCGGCTCTCTGGTTCTCCGGCTTTCTGGTTGTCTGGCTTTCCGGCTCTCTGGTTCTCCGGCTTTCTGGTTGTCTGGCTTTCCGGCTCTCTGGTTCTCCGGCTTTCTGGTTGTCTGGCTTTCCGGCTCTCTGGTTCTCCGGCTTTCTGGTTGTCTGGCTTTCCGGCTTTCTGGCTTTCGATTTTAGAGGAGTGCAATGATGTCCGATGAACAAAAAACCATCCTTGTGGTAGATGACGAATCCCATATTCGTCTCATGATGGAAGATTTATTGGGGGCAAAATACAACGTGTTGATAGCCACCAATGGCCTTGAGGCACTGGAGATAGTTACAGCCAAACCAGATAAGATTGACCTGGTCATTACAGATGTCATGATGCCCAAGCTGGATGGGATGAACCTTTTGAAAGAGATGAAGGCCCGTTATCCTGAGATTGGCGTCATGATGATTAGTGCCTACGGGAATATGCAAATGGCTATAGAAGCAATGCGACAGGGTGCCTACGATTATATCTCCAAGCCCTTGCCTGATTTCGATGAGTTGGATATCACCGTCGCCCGTTACTTCGAGAAACGTCAGTTGGAGGAGCGCCTCCGCCAACAGGAACGTGTAGAAATGGAACGGGTGCGTCAGGAATTGGAGGACGCGCGACTGGTACAGCAGTCGCTCTTGCCCAAAGAGACGCCCCACATTGAGGGGTTTGAGATTGCCGGGGCGTCCCTCCCCGCCAAAGAGGTCAGCGGGGATTTTTACGACTACCTGTCGTTGGGGGATGATGTTGGGATTGCGTTGGCGGATGTCTCCGGGAAATCAATGAAGGCGGCGATGGTCTCAGCGATGGCGAACGGCATGCTACATGCAGAGGTCACGGGGCAAACCGCGATTTGGGGCTCGCCCAGCGCGATTCTGCGCGAGTTGAACACGGAACTTCGACCACGCCTCATCCATCGGATGTTCACCGCGATGGCTTTGGGAATTCTTGATGCCGAGAAGAAACGTCTTCACTTTTCTAATGCCGGATTGCCTTATCCGATTGTCAAGCGTGGAGAGAAAACGTGGGAGCTCGAAGTGAATGGGTTGCCTTTGGGGGTTATGGAGGGCGTGGAGTACACCGAGTTGAGCGTTGACCTCGAAGTGGGGGATTTCGTGGTGTTCTATTCCGACGGGGTTATCGAAGCGATGGATGAGACGGAAGAAATGTATCAAGTGAAGCGGCTGCTCGAAGTGATTGGACAGGCGGACTCGGGGCTCTCGGCGCAGGGGATGGTAGAGCGGATTTTACAGGCGGTCGCCGGGTTTGTTGGGGAGGTCGAACCCCATGACGATATCACCCTCGTTGTGGTTCGATGTTGTAGATAGTCTGGAGTTGGGAAAAGCGGTTTCTCAGACTTCCGAAGTCTTGGAGACTTCGGAAGTCTGACAATACGCATTACGTTTCACGTTTCACGTAGAAGGAGGTGCTTTTTATGTCTCCAACGATGAATGACCAGTTTGTAAAGACAACCCTTCGGCTCAATCCTGCGAAATTGAAGGAAGTGCGAACCATCCTTCACGCCAGAAGCGATTCAGAAGCGGTGCGAATGCTGATTGCCCAAGCCATTGAGACCGAAGGTGTTTGGAAAAGCGTTCAAAAACTCAAGAGGCTCTGTCCTCAAGCGAACAATCCGGATTTGGAGCAGGAATTGAAAAACGAACCCCTTGTCAAAAAAACGCTTTTACTCCCGATAGAGCAGTTAGAAAAGGTACGGGATATCGCCGACGCCAAAAGCAACTCTTCCGCCATTCGGGTGTTGATGGAGACAGCCATTGCCTATGAGGAATTCGGCAAAATCGTACGCAGCATCCAGGAGCGAGGCACTTTCGGCAAGGATTGGGACGAGTTATCTGAGGAACAAATCGGGAATCCCGACGAATGGCTTCTCGATTTAGAGGAGGATTCTTTTGATGACACCTCAAATTTTTGATAGCTCCGTGCTCATTCCGTGGTCGAGAGGTATCGCTTATCGCGAAATTATTGATCCAGCGAGGCAATCCGGCCGGTTTCTGCTTTGCACCGTGGTGTGGATGGAGCTTTACGCAGGGACGCAAGATCGAACGGAAAAACGTCAACTGGATCAAATGGCGCGGATGTTATCCCGCGCCCATCGAGTCGTTACCCCCCAACCCCGCGACTTCTATCAAGCGGGACAGTGGTATCATAAGGGACTTTGGGCGAAATGCAGTCAGACTATTTGCAAATCTGCAAATTTGCAAATTTGCATGCGATGTTTTGATTGCGCTTTGTGCAGTCAATGCGGATGCCGAACTGGTGACAGTCAACGCAGCACATTTTGAAATCTGGAAAAGAATTCTCGCACGTTCAGGAAAAAACCTTTCTCTTTCCGTGGTTTCCCGCTAATACCATTTTGATGTGAAAATGAGCCTATCGAATCCTTGAAAAGGGTTGGAACCTTTTCAAGGTTGGCGGTCTCCAATCGACTCATTCTCAACTGAAATTGGTATAAGTATACAATACGCAATACGCATTACGTTTTACGCATTACATAAAGGAGAATTTCATGGCAACAATCTACTATGATAGCGATGCCAATTTTGATTTATTAAAAGAGCGAACCATTGCAATCATTGGCTACGGCGCTCAAGGACGCGCACAAGCGTTGAATCTCAAGGACAGCGGTGCCAATGTCATCGTTGGGTTGCGCCCGGGTAGCCCATCCCGAGCGGAGGTGGAGGCGGCCGGATTGACGGTCACGCGCGTTGAAGAAGCCGCTGCGATGGGGGATATTGTCCAGATTCTGATTCCCGATGAGCAACACGCAACAGTCTATCAAAATCAGATCGCCCCGAACTTGCAAAAAGGGAACATGCTGATGGTTTCGCATGGGTTCAGCATCCATTTCGGGCAGATCATCCCATCAGCCGACATTGATGTGGCGATGATCGCCCCCAAGGGACCGGGTTCCCTTGTGCGGTCTGTGTTCGAGGAAGGCGGCGGTGTGCCATGCCTCATCGCTATCCATCAGGACACAACGGGGCATGCGAAAGACCTCGCCCTTGCTTATGCGAAAGGGATTGGCGGCACGCGCGCCGGTGTCATCGAAACCACCTTCCGCGAAGAAACGGAGACGGATCTCTTCGGCGAGCAAGCCGTGCTCTGTGGCGGCACAACGGCGCTCATTAAAGCCGCGTTCGACACCCTCGTTGAAGCGGGCTATCAGCCTGAAATGGCTTACTTTGAGTGCTTACATGAGTTGAAGCTCATCGTAGACCTGGTCTACGCGGGCGGGCTGAGTAAAATGCGCCACGACATTAGCAACACGGCGGAGTATGGCGATCTCACCCGCGGGCCCCGTCTGATCGACAGCAGCGTGAGAGAGCGCATGAAAGGACTTCTCAGGGACATCCAAAGCGGAGAATTTGCGAGGGAATGGGTGCTGGAAAATCGTGCCAATCAGCCCGTGCTACAAGCCCTGCGCCGTAGAGAAGCAGAATTGGAAATTGAAAAGGTCGGCAAAAACCTGCGGAGTATGATGAGCTGGATTCGGAAGAAATAGGGGCATGTTTTACGTTTTACGAAAAAAGGTGTTGACACTTTTTCGTAAAACGTAAAGGGGGATCCTCTTAGAGGGTGTGTGAAAAGTGGTTGCTAACCTTCGGAAGGTTACGAAGCGGATTCGTCACCCTTTGGGGCATCAAACGATGCCATTTGTCTCAGTTTCTGCCTGCAAAATGAACCTTCCGAAGGATTTGTTGGACTTCTCACACACCCTCTTACGTTTTACGTTTCCGCCGGATTGAGTTTATCGAAATCATGTTTTACGCCTCACGCATCCGGTTCTCGACGTGTCAACCGTTTTCTGAAACACGCCCAAAATGGTATAAATATCAAATTGAGTGTTGAACCGATGACGCCTTTGTGCTATAATGTTCGGTGTTTCAGAAAAGCGTGTTCATGTCAATTCATTAAGAGAGATGGAAGTATATGGCCGTTCCAATCACCCGGCAGCCCAGTAGGGGACGCCCTTTCTTCAAAAGCGCCTTCCTAAGTAAGAGCATGGGAAATGGATTTTTCTATGGTATCGATCCGAATGAATCCGGTATAATGATGGATGGGGGAAGACACGATTCTAAAAAAAGGAGAGCCTTGCACCATGGACAAAGCGATTTTAAGCGAATCCCGATACATCACCATCGACTCGCCACCGGAGAAAGCGGACCCATTTCGCCGGCAGATGAAAAAGCCTTATTTCCGGGCTCAAGTCAACGCCAATATGTATCTGGTGAATCATCTTGGCAATCTACTTTTGGCCGGCGAGCCCCAACAAGTGGGGGATGAGTTACAGATTCCGGTATACCACAGTTCCGTTGGATCTAAAAAACCGATTGGCTTTCTCTCCGCAGACCCTCGCACCCTGAAAGTGTACGATGACCCCGGGTTGCTGCAACAGCTCAGGAAGGTTGTGAATGAACTTCATCCAGAAAACCCATCATCAGCAAGAAGATAACACCTCGTGCGTTCCTGCATCTATTGCAATGGTGTTGTCCGTTTACGGAACAGAAATTTCACCGTCTGAACTCCGAGAATACATCGGGGCTACCCCCGGTGGGACACAGATTGAAGTAACATGGAGCCGGATTCCTTTTGAGACATGGGGGTTGGCGTGCGACATCAAATTCGATGCCACGCTTTTAGACATCAAAAACAGTTTGGACGCCGGCGCTCCCGTCATTGCCATTATTTTGTCTTTGTACCTACCTCATTCGACAGCAGATTATCTGCACGCTCTGGTGGTCATTGGTATCGACGAAAAGTACCTCCACATCAACGATCCCTTAACGGATGGTCAGCAGACCGTTCGTATGGCTTATGATACCTTCCTCGAAGCGTGGGAGTGGTACAATCGGTGTGCGATCATCATTCAACCTTTACCCAAGAAGACCTGAATCGATCTAGCGATGCTCCCGATTTCGCGCATTCTCAAATTCTCCGTGATGAATCACGGGGCATAGGGTCATGCCGTCCCTACGGGACGATTGAGGTCCCGCAAAGCGGCATCCCGAGAACCGGGACTTGCCGATCGCTCCGTATGTCCCGTAGGGACTTATGATGGTAGCCCAACGATTCATCGTTGGGAACTAAGAAAATCGTCCAGCAGGCTCACGGAATGGATAGTTCAGGGGTGATGCTGGTTTCCCTCAACTGCCGGTTGGGGGAGCCTTTCACGCCCCACCTTTTCTGGAGTGAGATACTCACGTTACTTCGGGACCAGGTTGAGGGAAATGCCCCCCTCCGAGATGAGATTGACAGAGCCCTTTCGGGTGAGACGATCACCGTCCAGAATTTCCAGCGAGTGCTGAGAAGGATTGGCCGAGCTGGAAAATATGTGGTTCTCTTACTTGACGACTTCGATGGGGCGATTGAAACTCACGAAACATATTCTGAGGCACAGATGCGCGCTTTTTTAGATGGGGTCCGACGCCTGGCCGTTCATAATCCTGATGGCCCGCTGCTTTCCGTCACCGTGACCACCTTCAAACTGTTGAATGAGGCTGGAGTGAGGTTGCGACCTGGTCAATCACCGTGGTGGTTAGTTAGTTATGAATTTCTATCATCGTGCCTCTAAGAAAAAATCGTATGGTTCAGGCTTCCTACATCAACGGTGCCGTAATCACCGCTTCAAGGACGTGGGCGCGCGGCGGTTGGGTGACGAGGAACAGAATCAGATCCGCGACATCCTCCGGTAGTGTCAACTTATCCCAATCATCGTTGGGGTGGTTATCCCGACGCATCTTCGTATCGACCGGCCCCGGACAAACGGCACACGCTTTAACCCCGTGCGGGCGTCCTTCGTTATTTGTGGTTTCGGTAAAACCGACCACGCCAAACTTGGCAGCGCAGTATGCTCCGCCGTTGCGATGTCCATGTTTGCCGGAGATCGACGAGACGTTGACGATATGCCCGTACTTTCGCTCGCACATCTGGCTAAAAACGGCTTGCGTGCAGAGGAAAACCCCTTTAAGGTTGACGGCGATATTCGCATCCCAATCCTCTTCACGAATTTTGGGGATGGGGTTGTGGATGGCGACACCTGCGTTGTTGACGAGGATATCCACTTTGCCGAACCGCTCATAAGTTTGTTTCACCATCGCGTCGACTTGCGATTTTTGCGTCACATCGGTTGGAATCGCAAGGGCATCGCGCCCCAGGGCGCGTACCTCCCCTGCCACCCCCTCAATCTCTGGGGGGGTTCTGGCCGCAAGCACAACGTCCGCGCCCTCTCGCGCAAACGCCAGCGCCGTCGCCCGCCCAATCCCGCGTCCGCCACCGGTGATAATAGCAACATGGTTTTCGAGTTTCATAGAAATCTTCGCGGCGGAGACCCCTCGATTTATCGGGGGGAGAGAGCAGGGAACCTGTACGCCGCAACTCCTTATTGTGATTGACTTTGTACCGTTTTTGTGGTATAATATACCTTGGTGTAAGGCACTCCTCTCTTTCATCGGAGCTAACAGTTAAAAAAACACCCATGTTCTTTGAAAACTGAATGTATAAGGTTGCATACAGTAACGTTGTCTTAGGTTGCCGTCTTTTAGAAGCCTAAGACGGCGTTTCTAAAAGACAACAACCGTTGTATGCGTAAAACATTCGACGTTCAATCCAGAACATAAAAGCGTGGTCTAAAAACCACAAGGGCTGTATGTCAATCAGCCTAATGTAGCCGTGTAACATCTGTAGCAACGAGTTACAAGCACCCGTATTTATACGGGGGTAGTTGACTGACATCTCCTTTCGTGATACGTAAAACGTGAAACGTGTCATGTTGTGGAAGGCTGAAAGGTTTCGATATGGGAAAGTGGCATTTATTTTCACGCTTTCCCGATCAGGTGATTCCACATCTCCCGTCGCAGTCCGCGCTCTTTGTAGTGGTCAGACTGCGAGCAGGCGCACGCCCTTTCCCCGAAACGCCCCATTAAGGCGGCGGCTTTTTCCGGGTTGTGGTTCCAGCTCGGTCCCTTCGGTTCACCACGGCGACTGAAAAGGAACTTCAGCATGTAGCGCGTCCGATTCCCACGATTTGCGCTAGCGGCATGCCAGATGTCGTAGTGCGTAATCGCCACGGTGCCAGCCTTGACATTCAACACCACCTGCTCACGGAAATTGGCGTAGGTCGCCATGCGGTCAGTTGGCGCATTGCGGAAATGCGTGCCGGGCATAATCACAGTTGGGCCCAAATCGGGCGTCACGTCCTGCGGGTAGTACATCGCCAGAACGGTTCTAATCTGGTGATGCCGCTGGTTGACGCCATCCTGATGCCATCCCTGACTGCGTGTGCCAGTCGGATTGATATGACAATGCCGATGGCTGTTCATCTGCACCTCTTCGCCGAGCAGACTGATCAACGCCCCGCGCACTTTGGGGTGGTCGTAGACTTGATACAGCTTTGGCACCCGATCGAGAATGCCATCTCCAGGGTTCTCCGTCAATTGCTCAAGCTCACCATAAATCGATTCGTTGAAGCCTTGGGGAAAGTCCGCCTCAACGATGTGGTAGCCACGAATGATGAACGTAATGACCTCGTCATCGGTCAACAGGTAGGGTTTGTCACTCATAATACGCCTCCAGTTTTTGTAAGATGAATTCGTAGCCTAGGATGTCGATCTCCCGGTCGTCAAAGTCAGACCGCTGCTCCGGAAAGTGGATGACCTGCCATCCGTCCAGAATCGCATCGTGCACAGTACGATACGGCCACTCGTGTCCCTCCGTCGTAATCTCCGTAATAGAGCTACGCACCGGCTCGTGCAACGCCATGCCAATCACCTGCGAGCGGATACTTGGGGTGGTGACATGGAGATAAAGCAATCGCTGCCGTGTGGTCTTGTGACTGCCGCGGACCATCTGGGCAAGTTCGTCCAAATCGCCCACGCTGACACCACCACTTTCCAGTTTGGTGCGTGCTTTATCCAGCCATGCCTCGATTGCTTCAAAAGTTGTTGGCATAATTCCTCCTCATTCGGTTAAATGAAGCTTGGTCATCATTCTGTGGGAGAGTCCTCCCGGACTCGATAGCTTCTCATCGCGACCGGGAGATCGCTCTCACAGCCAAGCGGCAGCCAACTGGATTGGCCGGTAATTATGACCAAGCCTCAATTGGATGACTGTAAGGGGAAGATATGATAACCGTATCAGCGTTAAAACCGATACAAGAAACATGATTTTGACAAGGTTATCACGATGAAAGAGCATAACATAATTTCTGCTGGAAATCCAGAAAAATCTTCCCAATCCGGCATGTTTCAAAATTCCGAAAAAAGGCGTTTACACTTTTTCGTGAAACATGCCCAGGTTCAGGCACCTTTGTTTGTTTTGACCCAACCACGGGAATCTCAATCCATTCACTCACGGGAACGAATATCTTCTTTTCAAGGTCTATCGAGACGATGTAGGCACCCAGCGCCCCCACGCGTTGGTTCACAGAAGCATTCCGACGCAGAGCGTCGTAACGAGAGAAATTCCTCAAGAGCCCCTATTTGATTGCCTCTTCCCACTCGCCCCGGTGCCTGGTCGCCGCGCCACGTCTCCCCTTCAGCAAGGTGACAATGCTCTTAGCTATACCAACTACAACCTTGATTGCCTCACCAGCAATTGCCGATGCCAAGCTTGTGAAAAGGCCAATAGCTGATTCTATCATAATTAAAATACCTTTGATTGTTTTGGGTAAATATCTAAATTTTTGTAGTGGTCAACAAGATGGTTGACACCGTAAAACGAGCAGCCCCGCTATGCGGGCTCTCGCTTCGCTAGAGACTTGCTAGTTCCGGCGGACTTTCAACAAGCTGGCAGCTTGTTTTACATCATCCTGACCAATACAAATTAAGGGACATACAGCATCACCCACCCTTTCCCTCCTTGGCATATTCGCGGCGAATCCCCTGCATCACATCATCGCCGGCGATCACCGTGCCCGGGAGCCACTGAGCAAGCACCCGCAGCGCGGTCCACAGACCGGTCAGCGGTCCTCCTGCCGCTCCGTTCCGGGAGTCCGCGAAGCGGACCTGCAACTGCGCCGGACGTTGGGAAACAGCTTCGGTACCGCGGCCTCTGCACCCGGACGTTCTTGATACAGTGTTTCAAGCGTATCTTTGAGCGCGATGCGGATGCCCTCCCTGCCTTCCTGCAAAACTTGATGAATGTTGGCTATCAGGGCACTATAAGGCGTCCCCAGTTCAGCCGCGACTCGTATCAACATGGCTCGGTAAAATGCCCTGTGGGCCCAATGGGTCTCTCCTTCAAGGGCGGCAACGTGCAAGATGTTGGCCCAGGCGCTCCGCTTGAGCTGAGTCGATCCGGATCGACATATCCAACATCCACCTCCAGCGACTCGATCCGGTGGATACGGTCGGGTTCACTCAACTCCGTGCAGTACCTATCAATGAGCGGGACAATCCGTTGGCGGTACACGCGGCTCAATTCGGCTTGGAGCCTCTGGGCCTCTTCACTGTTCTGGACCTTCAGTTCTAGAATCTGGCGCTTGATGATATGTCTCTGTTCGCTCATGAGTTGCTTTCATTAATGACTTTCAACTGTACCAGGGTGGGCTAATCCCCATACGCACAAAGCTAATACCATTTCTGATTGAAATTCGCCAATGTCACATTAGAAATGAGATCTCGTCGTAGCCTAACTTTCTAAGTTGGCCCACCGAGGACATCCTCTGCGGGAACCAAGATAGAATCTTGGGCTACAGAGAAATGTGACATTGGCGAGTGAAAATGTCGCATGAGATAGGAATGTAGAGACGTAGCATGTCTCTAGCGAAGCGAGATGCCGTTTCGGGGCAACGTCTCTACAGCAACAACATGATTTCATCATGCACCATGATTTTTCAGAAATGGTATAACTTGAATGGACTTCAAAGCAGACACCACATAGCCCCGTAGGGGCGGCATGTTTATAGAAGACGGTTCGCCTGTTGCTCCAAGCCCCGTAGGGGCGATATGTGAGGATAAAAGAACATGTCGCCCCTACGGGGCTTGGGATGATTTTTTGACATTGTTTCTATAGACATTCCGCCCCTACGGGGCTGTGAAATTTCCTTAACTTCCGGCGCGAGCCGAAAATGATAGAACACCCCCGGTTGGCCGTCGAAAACCTGTAGCTCACCGTTCGTCTCGTTGCCTTCCATCAACACCTTCACCCGCAACGGCTGTGCGGGGTTCGGCCGCACCAGCGCCACCGCCGCCTGCTCCAGTTGGAGGGCCGACGACACCGTTTGAAACGTCTGACCATCCTGGGAAACCTCATGCGCTTTTTCGGCCTGTACGATAATCAGGCTATCGTCGGCCAGCCCGTCGATAGTAAACAAAAGCTCACCACCGATGCCCGCTTGAGCATCACCCCATTTGGCATATCCTTCTGGGGGTATCCAGACCGCTTGTCTCGCCGGCTTACGGATGTGAACATCTGGCTCCCTCTCCACGCCAATGGTGATGACGTCACCCTCTGAGGCTGCTTGATGAACAAAATCCCGGTCGGGAATGGGGCGGATGTAGAGCTGGTATTTGGCGCTCCGTTGGGTGCCGGCGATCTTAATGGTTGCGGCTCCTTTGAAGTCGATGATGGGTGAAGGTTCGACCGACACGGACAGGGCTGGGTTGGCTCGGACTTTGAGGGGCAGAATCGCATCAAGCAAGTCTGTCTGCGTGGCTCGGTTCTCGGAGGGGTCAAAGGTTTTGGTGGCGCGGATACGGATGTCTGTATCTTCGGAGACGGGTTGGGTACGGAGAATGATATTGCCCAAGTTCCCTCGCACGTCAGCTACTGAGTAAATGTCTAGCCTATCCGCTTTTTGCCTGAACCAGATCGTTGCTTTCTGGCGAAGATCTCAAAGGTAATGTCCTCCTGTATCTTATAGGTCTCCAGAAAGATCGTTTCACCGTTACCCTGCGCCTCGATCTGCACGCCTGCTTCCTTTGCTCCATCCGGTGTGCGTTTGACCAATTCATGCTTGTGATGTAGCTGGTATAAAACGTCCGTCTGGCTGTTTTCGATGGGGATTTTGGCGGCGGTATTGAACGCCACCGTCAGTTGCTCATCCCGCACTGCCAGATCTTGCAGGGGATACGTTTGCCCTATCCCTATACGCATCAACTTAGGGACGTGGAGCGTCCAAACCTGCATTCCCACGCGGGAGCGTGGAAACAAGACAGACCGGCGGTCCGCGTTGGGATGGGGATTCTCGTTCCGATGTACAACGTCGGAATGCCGACCGCTACGTACAACGTCGCCTTAAGTTGATGTGTATGCTTCATTCGGCCCGTAGCCCCAATTTCTGCCTCCAGTAGGTCCGCCGTTTGTCTACCCAGTCTTTGTATGCGTCTTTAAACACTGCCATGGCGGGTTGGTCGAGCCAGTGGATATAGGGAATCAGATGGGCAAGGGTCTCCTCCCGGATGGTGCGCTCAATGAACGCTCTGAAGACGGGGTTCTTAAATCGCGGCGGCCAGTCAGGAAAGACAAAACTGAGTTGCAGCGAGTAAGGGTCTGCGCGTTGAGCATTTGTCAACAAAGGAGCCTGCTGTTGTTCGTCGCCTTCCATTGGCCGCAGCAGGATATGTTCGACCACGTAAAAACGCTCGGCCGCATCCACAATCCCCAACTTGCGTTGTAACCGTTTTTCCAGACCGGAGCAGTTCTCGCTGTTCCAGGGTTGCAGATAATTGAACGCTGTGCCTCTAGCGCTGCTAATCTGCGGATAGTCCTGCAAAAAGGTCTGCTTATCCTGTACCAGTTTTTCGGTAGCAGAGATTCCCTCGTCGGGCATAGCACCATAGAGGATGAGGGAGTAATCTGTAAACTGTTCAGCGAATCTAGCCAGCAGATGGTTCAGAAACCGATTGCATCGGCGAAAGTCAGCGTCCGTAGGCGCATGCGGATTTTCGGTAATCTGCTGAAGTTTGCCTTGATGATCGGAGAGTTCTGATCGTCGAATACCTTCTAGTCCCAGACTGGGGGCATCAATGGGCTGCGAGAAATAGGTGCGTGCGGTATGCCGGGAAAAAGAGAACAGATCTGTAACGTGGGCTAACTGCGAGAAGTAATTCGCCAGAAGCTGGTCGAAAAACATCAGGTACGCTTTGAGTTGCTTGGCCTGCACCACCCGCTGCGGCGTCGCGGATTCCGGCAAGCCCATCGCGCCGATACCGTAGGTCGCCGGGAATTGGTGCTGCAAGGAATAATAGTTCCCGACGTTGCGATCCCTGCCCGGCGACGGGGGCACATCCCGTTCGTCAGGCACCAGTTTGTGAAAGGTGGCGGAGTGTCTCAACCGCTCGTTATACCTACGCTTAACGTTTTCAACATCCATGGTTGCTGTCAACTGGTTTCTCACCAGGCTGATGTCGGAATCGTCAAGGTTCAGTTTGGGCGCTTTATTCGCGTCTAAGTTCAGCGACCACGCTTGCGGTGTGCCGCCTGCGGAGATGCTGATATTTCTCACCTCACCTTCTTGAAGGCTCAACGCCTTTTCGCTCGCATGATAATAGAGCGGAATCTGTTGCGCTTCAACTTTCTCAACCCAGGCATTTTTGACCCCTTCCACATCGATCACCACCTTGCGCAGGTCGCTCAGGGTAACGGGATGCGAGGTCAGCATCCGCGCCGGGCTGTACAGGCTGTGATTATACGCCTGCTCGCCTGCGCTCGTCAGCAGATCCGGCAACTCGTAGTTGATGCGGTGGGCCAGGTCCGTCAGCGCGTAGCAGACTTGCTCCAGAATGGTGATGCCGGGGTCATGGGCGTTGAAATCCGTCCACAACTGTCCGGTCATCCGTTCGAGATGCCGAATCCCCTCCTGGCGCAGGAAAGTGTAGTCCATGCTGGGATGTTCTGGCGGTTCGTTTGATATGGTTAGGAATTCGTTCATCTTCAACCCTCAGATAGTAATGCTCGCTTCCATATCCAATCTACCCTAAATGTCTAATTATACGACTTTTTCAGTTATGAGCAAAAGCGAGGCCCAGACTTCCGAAGTTTCAATACGCGAACTGAACTGAGACGATGCGAAACCGTGAGGAGAATGAAACTGCACGGATGTTGCACCAAACTTCGGAAGTCTAAGTGAAAAACTCGTATAATTATCCCCAATATTACTGAACCCAAACCTCTTGAGCTTCTATGGTCCACCGGGAGTAGTTCCACCCCGTGAAGGCGTAGGTACCCGCCATGGTCTCCGTCAGAAGTAGACTCACCCAAATCTGGATTTGGTGGTCTCCAGCAGGTAATCCGGTGGCATATCCAAATATCGTTGATGGTCCATGATAATTTCCGGATGAACTATATTTGTTTTGGTAGATTGCTCCCCCAGGCGGAGCCTTCCCACCGACTTTTATTTCCCAACGTGCAGCAGTTACGAGAGTACCAGTAACCCCATTAGTCACAAGTTAAGATTTTCTAGGAATTGTCAAGGGAAAAATTGCCA
>CAZOAL010000102.1:0-23623 GCA_964577695.1 uncultured bacterium
GCTTGCGGCATAGCGAACCCAAAAGTTTAAACAATTAATTGGAACTTACTTAACAGCGAAACGGTGGAAACAGATAATCGGCTTAAGTCAGTGCCATTCGGAAATAATACCATATCATGAGGCGGTTCTCACATCATAATTGCATCCCCTCCGCTTCGCTTCCCCATCGTTCGCTCTGATGGGAGAGTGACCCATTCACGCCAGATTGGCTCCCCAATGGACCCGTTATATGCCAACGATATGCCCCGGCTTTTAACCTTTGGCCGAGTACATCACGGCGAAAGTTTTGAACCCCATCCCTTAAACCGTCCGTAGGGGCGAGGCATGCCTCGCCCCTACGAGAGGAGTCAAGCGTCCATCCGCAAGGCGTTCGATGACTATACCTTCTATCGGGTTGTGCTTTCGCCTGGTTCCAGCCGCTGGTACGATTCAGCTTCGGATCTAATCTCCTCCCAATCCCAGAGTTGCGGAATATACTCGACGTTCGCCCACATCTCCGCCTGATCGGCATAGTGCGGGCTTCCGGGGTGCCCCGACGCTCCCAACGGCACAATCCACCGGGATGTCGTCCAGTCCGCGGGAGCATGAATGTAGCGATTGACCGACATCCCCGTGGCGATAAATTCATGGTTGAGTCCGTAACTGCCGGCAAGCGGGGTATCACCGTCACCGTGAGTCGGCACGGAGGGGGGATTCAACAGCGCGGCACATTCCTCAAACAGCAATGATAGCGGGTGCTGCGGCTGGGTCCGATGGAGACGCCCCCATTGCCACTGAGACATCTGACCGCCGAGCATCTCCTTGAGAGCGGCGACAGCGTGCTTGAGCGCCAACGCAAGTATACTGGGCCAGTCGTGCTCAGGCGGCAACAGGGCGCGATCGCCGCGTTCGATTGCCAGTGTCATTGCCTGGGAAATCAGGCGGAGGTGGGCGTTGCTGCCTGCGGATTCTGAAAAGACATCCGAAGCGAAATCGCCCAACAGGTGTTCAATCATCCAGCGGAGAACCTGCGCCTTCGTTTTGGCATAGAGCAACGGCTGTACCCGCTCGCGGTCCATTTGACCGTCCCACTCCCGTAACAGAGACAACGCCTGCGCTGAATCCGCATCAAGTGGCGTCACGTCAATCAGGGCATTGATGAAGGTCCGTGCCGGCTGTGAGATTCGCTCGGCGTGAATTCGGGCCATATCGTCAACCGTTGCGCTGCCCGGTTCGAGTTCGAGAATGCGCGTTTGAACACGTCTCGCGCGGTACTCGGGAGCGAAATAAAGCCCCACATAGTAGGGGTAATCGTGCCCCGCCACACGCTGGTTACACGTCACCGCGTATCCGGTGTCAGGGTTGATCGCCTTGGGAAGGGCGTCATGGGGGATGTAGCCGTTCCACTCATGCTCGCCGGTCCAGCCAGGGACTGCCCGCCAACCGTTGGATTCACCGCGAATCGGAATTTTGCCCGCGTGCAGGTAACCAAAGTTTCCGTGTACATCGGCGACGGCGTAGTTATTCACGCGGTCGGTCCAGTGTCGCAATGCCTCGTGCAGTTCATGGATGGACTTGGCTCGCATAGCGTCGCGTGCGGCATCGACCCACCTTGAGCCTTCAATTAGACCCGTGTCACTGATTGTCACAGCCGTGCCCGATGCCGGGTCTCCGGCAATGACTGGACCGTGGTGGGTGATTGTCACTGAAATCTCTACGGAGTCAGCCCCGCGCACCTTGATGGTTTCATTCAGGACCTGGGCGAGTCGCCATTCCCCTTTGAATTGGTACTCGGGCCCATTGGGCCCCTCACGGAATCGTTCAATGAAGAGATCTTGTGTGTCGGCTCCACCGTAGGTCATCCCCCATGCCACGTATTTATTGTGGCAGAAGTGAAGCGCTCCCGGCATCCCCGGCACGGAGTAGCCAATCACGGTGAAGTCGGGGCACGATAGATGAATCTGGTAGTAAACGCTCGGCGTGTCGAGTGCGCGATGCGAGTCGCCAGCAACCAGCGGTAGACCCGATTGGGTGAGCATTCCGGAGATGGACCAGGCATTGGAGCCAGCATCCACCTCACCGAGCCAGTTGGCTTCTTCGGCAGCCTTGCTCAGTTCGTCAAGCCCATCCAGCGGTAGACCTTCGTAAACGGCCCCGGGTGGCACCGTGAGAAGGTGCCCATGAGGGTACCCTCTGATGAGAGCAGCGGCCCTCTCCGGTCCGATCGCCTTAACCAGGCGCGTCCTGAAGAGCTTTGGCTCGAACGTTCCCATGAGCGTGTTTCGCATCTTGTAGACGGCCAGGCAATGCCAGTTTTCCCACCGTTCAGGCACCTGACCGAGGATTTTGTACTCAATGGGAAGGGTTTTGGTGGTGTCGAGGAAGGCATTGACGCCAGCCGTGTAGGCGTCCACCATGACTTTCGCCTCCGGGCTGGCGATTTCATAGTCGAGTTTCGCGGTGCGGCCCATCCCTGCTGCCCGCAATAGCTTATCCCGAGCGATGCCACCGGGCCCTGCAAACTCCGACCACCTTCCGAGGGCTTGATGCCGGTCGAAGTCCGCATGCCAGAGCCGATCCTGGGCGGTCACAAACCCCTGTGCAAAAAAGAGATCCTTCTCATTCTCCGCCTTGATGTGAGGGATACCCCATCGGTCTCGATACACCTCAACAGGGGTGTCAATTCTCGGCAAACGCATGGGGGTGGTGACATCAGGCAGAGCCGCTTTTAAGTCGTGTGTTGTGATTTTCACCGGCATTCCTTTTCCTCCATATCATACCGTTCAATTTGGTATCAGCTATTCTAGCAGTGCATTCAGATTCTGTCAACATTATTTTGAAGGAACATGGGACCTGTGTAAAGGGGCTGCTGTCTGTGCGCCCTCTCGTAAAGTTAGGTGAGGCCTGGTCACAATTCCATGGGGATGTGGTCGTAGCCTAAGATTCTATCTTGGCCCCTTGCGCAAGGTCCAAGATAGAATCTTGGGCTACAGTGGGAGCGACGGATAATTATGACCATTCCTCAGTTCGGTTGATGCTTATAGGGTGAAGACCACCTGGCGCACGGAGAAGTTGTCATTCCCTGAAAACACCAGATGGCAGGTCTTCCCATCCGCGCTCATCCATGGGGTCGGGAAGGCGGCAGTCTCCCCTGGCCCCACATCCCACGCTGGGGTGTTGTACACCGTCGTCCAGGGGCCCCAGGGTTTCGGCGCATCGTAGATGCCAAACCCACCCTTGCGGCGCGTGTCCTCACCGTGCCGAGGATTCTGCTGCCACCAGAGGTATCGCTTCAGTCCGGCGTTGTAGCTCATCCCTGAACGCAGGCACCCACCGGGGTTCGTAAAGACGGCACCCCGCCCATCGATGTCCTTCGTCCAAATCGGGCTGTCGTCTGAGTCAAGCGTTTGGAAGAATTCGTAGGCGTCACGGTTCGTAATCCCCTCCCTGGGCGCACGGGCTAAGATGAAACGATCGGCGGGTTCGTAAGCGCTTGGATGGTCGTGAGAAACCATGTAGACATAGCCTTCATGCACATCAGGCACACCGGTATAATTCATCCCGAAGTTTATAAATGTCAGGTATCCGAACTGTGTAAATTTCCAATCGCTCCACATCCAGGTCCGGGCATAATCCCTCGACCAGGCAAGCTGGCAATGATGTCCGTTATTATCGGCGTTCCTCGCCCAGATGTAGAGGATGCCATCCACCATCAGTATCCCGCTCGCCTTCTTCCCCGCTCTGCCCATGCCGGCATTCTCCGCATCCGAGCGAATGTTTTCACCGGTGAAATCCGTCCCGAGCTATCGGGATAACCCGTGCGAAACCGAGCCCCAGCTTGGTGGGAACTATTGGGTCAAACCCATATCCATCCCCGTAAGCGGTATAGAGATTGCCGTCATCAGCATAAGTGACGGGCCAGTTATCGCTTCCGTCTCCGTTTTTTCCCTTCGCCTTGCGCACGATGCTGTCAGGGGGAGCCCAGGTAACGCCCGTGATAACGGGACTTGGCGGATAAGGGGAATGGGCGATTCGTTGATTCGCTGCTTCTCCGATCGCGCCCATCAACGGATTGAAGAGATATTTTTCTAACCCGCCCCAGAACCCTTCACCTTTGGATGCATCGCCGAGTGGTGCCCCGTTGCGCACGATAATCAGGTCCAGGCTCGGGATGACCAGGAGAATCTGATTGCCCGCGCCGGCTCCTGCAAACGCATCCCGTGGGACATCTGCCCAAACACCGTCAAAGTTCGTCCACCAGCCCAGACCTGAGCCCGGCTGGGGATTTCCGGCAGGTCTGTCAGGCAACGAGGTGCCTGCATACATCACTGCCTTTTGAACCCACTCCGGCGCGACGAGCGGTTCGCCCTCCCAGTCTCCCACGCGCAGCATGAGTCTGCCAAGGCGCGCTGCGGCACGCGCTGTATAGCTACCACCGCCCCAATTCGCATAGAGCGTCAGGCCGTCCACCTCATATCCCACCTTATATCCGATAGACCATTCGTCATCCGGAACGCCGATGGGTTTCATGACGCGTTCACGGAGCAACGTTTGGATGTCCGATTGCGGAGCGCCACCGACAGCCAGACTCGCAGTCACAGCGTAGGCAAGCATCGCCATGCCCGGATTGCTGTAGGCATAATCGGAACCGGGGGGAAAGATAACCGGTGCCTCATCCCTGGCGATTGAGAAAGGGTCCGGTTCTCGCTTCCAGAACGCACCTTTCCAGCCCGGCAGTCGATCATGCGGTAAGCCGCCTGCTTCAGCATCTTCGATGCCGGACGAGTGCGTTGCCAGATGGCGGACGGTGATTTGGGATTTCTCCGCGTGTCCCTTCCATGTGGGGATATACTTCCAAGCCGGGTCATCGACGGCGAGGCGTCCATCGTTCAATGCCACCATGAGCGAGACGCCGCCCACCAACGCTTTAGCGAGAGACGCTGTGTAATGGCGTTTCGTCGGGCTATAATCCGGTGCATACCATTCATACACAATCCTGTCATGACGAACCACCAGAAACGTCTTGGTGCCTCTCGCCGCCAAAGTGTCTCTGACCACATCAAGTTTGGGCGTGGACATCCCCTGACTTTCCGGCGACGCTGTCTGCCATACAAAGTTTTCTTTCATATCTGTTCCTTTCAGTGGGGCCTAGAAACCGAGTTTTTCAGAAAAACTCGGTTTCTTCTCGTTTTAACCTTCAGTATAGAGATAAACATCGCGTTGGGGAAAGGGAATGTTGATGTTATATTCGCGAAATTTTTGATCAATCATGAAATGCAGGTCGCTGATGACGTCAAGCCGTTGCGACAGGTCAGGAATCCACGCCAAAAGTTCAAAATCGAGCGACGACTCGCCAAAGTTGATAAACCGCACGATTGGTGCTCTAGCCATCGGCATCTGTGCATCCGGTTCTTTAATAATCTGCGGATGGGCACGAGTGACCTCCAACAACGCCTGCTTGACCAACGCGGTATCTGAACCGTAAGCCACTCCGACGGGGACCTTAATCCGCACCTGCTTGTCCCTCAGCGTCCAGTTGGTGATTGTGTTTGAAATAAATTGGGAATTGGGCACGATGATGTCGATGTTATCGAAAGTGATAATGAACGTTGAACGCATGTTGATGGCACTCACCGTTCCAACGTTTTCACCAACAGTAATCAAATCACCGACGCGGATGGGGCGTTCAAAGATGAGAATCACCCCTGCAATCAGATTGGACGCGATATTTTGCAGTCCAAAGCCGATACCGATACTGAGTCCACCGAGCACAACCGAAAGGCTGGTCAAACTCAACCCCGTGAGGTTAATGCCGATGAGAATTCCTAAACTCATCATGCCGATGTGAACCAACCGAAGCAGGAGAAATTGGGTGTTTTGCGGGAGTTGAAATGGAGGCAATACCCGTTCTTGCAACACCATCCGCAGATGCTTAGATAAAACAACTGCCCCTATCAGCACTATCAGGAACCAAAGGAGTTTGGTCAGACTCAAATCGGTCCCCCCGATTGGGATAGAGTAGGTCAGAATTTTACCCAGGAGCGCGAGATTAATTCCGATGGTAGCGAACCCAACGACCAACCCGATGAGCATCACGATGATAAAAACGAGCCAGAGGAGGCGTTCCTGGGTGCTTTTCTCCAATCCCAACCGTGAGAAGAGGCCGCGCAGCAGTCGGCGCAAAAACCGGGCGATGATGAGAAATAAACCGCAGATACTGATAAACCCAATGAGTGTAAGGAGGTTGATTTCGGTTCCCGCAAACAGTACAGATGGGGCGATGAATATCTGTCGGAACCATTGAAGGAAATTATCCATTGTTTTTTGGTGAAATTATACTTTCAGATCGAGCCACTGTCAAGCGACATAATCCTTCAAGCTGTACATGACGGAGCCGGCGCGTGAGTTGGTAAGGCGAGTGTGTGGGATGGAGGCGTGAAGGGCAGCGATCTGCTAAGGAGGGAAGGTAATCACGAAAATCACGAAAGGCCACGAAAGAGGCAATGGAGGAAGAGAAGGAAGTAGAGCCTGCCGCTGGCTGGTTCGGGTTTTTCCTTCCTATTCTTTTACGTTTTCTGAACAGCGCTCAAAACCTCTGGGTGGAAACTGATGGACATAATCTCTTTTCCCAGATTTTTCGCCCATCTTCCTCAAGCCAGGCGTTGACCTGGCGGTGCGGAAGTTCCAGGATAAGTTCCCAGAAACGAAGCCTTTGTGGACTCAATCCACCGCCGTGATGACATTTTATCCATTCCCGCAAGGCACTATCGCCCCTGCGGGAGCGCAGCCAGGACACAGCATTCCAGCCACCCAATGTCAGCACTCGCGCGATGATGAGGTCGCTGTCGTTTTCCCATGTTAAGGCCTCGAAGTCATAGTCCCAAAACAGTGCCCGCAGCAGAAGGGGAAGCTCAGATGAATGAACCGACGACGGTGTACCTTGAGGTTTCATGGTTCAACACCCTTATTTTGCCAAACGTGAAGTGTAATGCGTGATGCGTGATACGTCAGGAAACCCCTTACGCATTACGTATTACGCATTACGTAAAAAGTATCAACTCATTCTTGAGGAAAATTGAAACATTCCGATATCACTATTTCATAATCACCATGCGTTTAATGGCGTGGAAATCTCCCGCTTGGATGGCGTAGAAGTAAACGCCGCTCGCGACCCGTTCGCCAAGGTTATTGGTGCCATCCCAATAGGCAGCGCGTCCACGGCTGGCGTAGACACCGGCGGGGCGATGCCCTACATCCAGCGTGCGAACAATTTGGCCGAGCGTGTCGTATATCTCAATCCGAACCATTGCGTCTCGGGACATTTGGTAAGGAATCCATGTCTCCGGATTGAACGGATTGGGGTAGTTTTGCAGAAGCTGGTTGTGGTCTGGCAGGAGGAGCGTCTCCAGCTCGATAGGTATGGGTTGGGTTTGCGCAAGCACACCGTGTCCATCGGCATCGACCAGGATGAGATTGTCGATCGTAATCTTCGCGCGATCTCCAAAGGAGATATGGTCAAGTTGGAGGGTAATGAGGGCAAGCTGTCCCGTTGGTTTATCCATTCTGCCACTCCGTAGCGCAACGGTTGCGGCGCGTTTCGCAACGTTCCCCTGGAGCGCTGGGGCGTGCCAGAAGCTCTGGTCATCGTCCGCGCCGAGCAGGTTCCCTTTCTGGACAGCGAGAAGTTTCGCCCCATCCGCATGGAGGGTGAGGTCAAACTGAACGCCATACAAGCCGGAAGTAAACGGCTTCGCGTCGGCTTTGAGTTGCAAGGCGAGGGTTGCAGTTGAGCGGCTGCGATTGAGCAGGGTTGCTTCCACCTGGGCATCAATCGTCCCGATGGAGCGTGCTGGAGCGGCCTCAGACAACTTTTCACCGAATCGGCTCGCAACGAGGACAAGATCAAAAATATCGACAACCCCATCGCCGTTGACGTCGGGGTTGGGCCCGGAAGACGCTTCAGCCGAACCCACATCAATCTGCTTGCCGAAGTTGCTGCCAATCAGGACCAGGTCAAAAATGTCGATCGAGGCATCGCCGTTGATGTCCTCCTTATGCTTCCGTGTTGAGCCTACTTCAGCAGTCAGTGGCTCAAATGGTGAGGGCTTCAGCCGGAAATCGATTCCCTCAACCCGTTGCCCGGCTGTAACGGCTATCTCGTGGAAACCGCCTTCGGGGAATATAACTTCATATCCGAAGGATGCGATGAAGACACGGTTGGTCCCAACAGCCGCGGGGATGTGATAACTCCCATCTTCAGCGGTATAGGTGAACAACTTCACGGTTTGCCCATCGGTCAAGGTGACCTGAACCCCCGCCAATGGTTTGCCATCGGCCGTCACGGTTCCTGAGATGGCTTGAGGAATCGTCAGGGGAACGGTGTACATCGCTTCCGGCGCATTCTCCGGTGAAAGGGAGTGGCCCCCAGCGACATCGACCGCCTGGATGACATAACTGATGGATGGGATGTCCTTCATGAATGGCCCGTACAGATAATGACGAATATCGACATTATAATTTGTGCCATCCGTTGTTTCCATCGGGATATACTCAAAATAGCCGGGGCGCGGCGATTTGAGGTCGATGGGGAAGTCGATTTCCCCATCAAACGGAAACGTTGGTTCTACGATGGCTGGTGGGGAATCAGGGTTGACTTCCCCGCCTTCCGCCCCATCCAACCTAACCCCCCTACCCCCATTCCCTACAAGGGAAGGGGGAGGCTCCTCCCCTCTCCGTGCCGCTACAAGGGAAGGGGGAGGCTTCTCCCCTCTCCGTTCCGGGGAGGGGACGGGGGAGGGGTTGATCGGAGGAGGCGCGCTGACAGGAATTGGGGCTCTTACCTCTCGGCTCGGTGGGAGCGTCACCTGCCCCGGTTCAGCAAGAACTTCACCCCCTTCTCCAATCCCGCCTTCGTTGGAAATCACGATAGGCGAATCAAATTCGCGGAACAGCCGCAATGCCACAGATCGCACCGCATGGTTATCCGTTACCTGGGCTTGGACAACCATGGGCTCACCAAAAGTGTAGCCATCTGCTGGATGATGGACAATCACCGGAGGTTCGCTATCGGGGACCAGCACAATATGGAGTTCGTAAGCCCCTTCGTTTTTGACCTCAATGGGCTTGATTGCCTCGGCTGGAGCGAATCCGCGGTGAGAGACGCGAACTTCCCAGACGCCCGGTTTGACGGGAACGCTGAAACTGCCATCCGATCCGGTTTCAACATAGCGGAATCTCTGATTCGTCGTCGGAAATTCGGGCGGAGATGTCCCAGCAGGAGGGGCGGATTCTTGGGTCTGACTGAAAACGATCTTGACCGCCGGAACTGGATTCCTACTGGTATCGGTGACGGTCCCAACAATCTGGTAAGGCGACGGTTTCAAAGTTACCCGGTGCGGGTTCTCTATCACCTCCCCTTCCCCCCCAGCCCGCCTTCGGCTTCGGGGGATTGAGGGGGGGTGGGTCGCGTGGTTGCCAACCTGATTAAACGCCTCAATGTAATAAGCAAAATCTCCCTGCACCGTTTCGCCAGGGATACGGAAGGTCCAGTCCGTGTCGTTATCAAGGGACGGGATTGCGTAAGGGTAAAATCTGTCAAATCCCCTTTCACGGTCAATCGGCAACAGGACAAGGTTTGCATAAACATGACCAGAATTGTCCTTGATTCTCGCCTTAATGATTACGTCATCGCCAACAGCTCCAGCCGTCACATCTGACACCGGATTGTGTTCAATCACGGGCGGTTCCAGGTCTTCAGCGAGGACGAAATCGTTGCCATCGTATACGCCCGGTTGAACCACTTCAACAACCCCTGGTGACTTACCCTGGTCAACGAGGAAATAGTGAGGCGGCGAGGTAACGACAATCTCCCACTTTCCGGCGCTCGGGAGATGCAAGGTGTATGTACCATCTTCCAATGATTCCGTCTGGGTACTGAGTAAACGTACAGGTATTGCCGGGGAGGAGGGGAGCAATGGAACTTCCGCGCTGTGTGCGAATACGGTAGCACCAGTGACATTTTTATCATCTGGGGTTCGGAGACGCCCGGAGATGATATAGTCAGATGGCTTTACCTCAATGCGATGCAACGTTGATGGCGCATCGCCAGGGTGAGTTGCTGAATTTCCTGCCCTGTCCGATGCGCCGATGTAGTATTCAACCCCTGCTGCGCCGACATCGCTCCCCGACAGGTAAGCTTCGTAGAACTCGAAATCAGGGCGAACGATGGCGGGAGGGGTGGCCTGAACTTCGCCTTGCCCATCAACCTCATTGACATCTTCTGGATTGGGAACGCCAGGGAACCCTGGTTCAATTCCCCCCCCCAGGGGCAACGGTGGAAGTGGTTCAGGGAATGAGACAGGGAAAGTGGGCGAAACGTCTCCAGCGGGATACATCCCCATTTGGCGAAACGGAAGATTGCTACCCACAGGCCGGAAAAAGATAGCTGGGCCCCCACCGTCCCACAAAAGCCCAAAACCAAATTGGCTAACGCCGCTTTCCGCATCCATAATTTTGGCGCGAAGCCGAACGGCACTGTTGATAATGATAGCTGCCTGCGGTGGGTCATGCTCAATCGTTGGAGGGGTGTGGTCTTCGGCAAGTATAAAATTAACGCCTGTTTTATTTTCATCTGGAGCGACATCGACGGTGGTTGAATGAAATGCATCCCGCTGAACATCTTGATCTGGCACATAGTATCCCGCCTTCGGAAACACGCGGATAAGAATGGAGCCCGCCTCCGTCGGGGTGCGATAATTCCCATCAGCGTTGGTGACAGTGAGAATCGGGATGGGTGGAAAATCGGGTTCGCGGATGGGCAAAGGCCCCCCCCTTTCTTCCCCCCCAAATTGGGGGGGACAGAGGGGGGGAATTTCAGGACGCGGTAGTGGCCCATCCTCGAAAAATACGCGGTTCGGCTGCACTGCAATGACAACACCGCCGATTGGACTGCCGCTCTCGGAAGTGACTTGCCCCTCGATCGAACCCTTTAATTCAGGGAGGACAGTATGCAGAATGATCGCTGCTGAAGAGCCATCCTCATCCGTAGCGCGAAGGATGAATCCTGTTGTTGAGAAACCGGGGAAGGGCTCACCCCTCTCGATTTTGAACGAGATGTGACCATTGGCGATTCCATCCTCATCTGCCGCCCCCCTGGAGCCTCCATCGGTGATCATCGGTTGCTCGACATTTCCGAAGATATTGATATCAACTTCCGGCTGGATACGTCCATCGCCGTCAGCATCAATGTACAATTCAAATGTCAATGTGCCTCCCGGCCGGCTCGTGTCTGCTTCAAATAGTAGAAGTGCTTTGCCGTTGTCTTTGTACAGATCGGCGAACTTAAGTTCAATCTCGGTTTGACCGTTGACGGTAAAGGTTGTAATCGCGTTTGCATGGGTTGCGATTAGAATCATCATCAGTGCGAAGAACCAAACGGATCGGGACTTATGGTTTTTCATGGTTACTCCTTCATTATTTGTATTGGGCAAGAACATCTTGCACATCCGTAGGGGCGAGGCATGCCTCGCCCCTACAAAGCGGGGATTGCGGCGGATTGTGTAACATGTTGCTGACCATTACATTATTCCTTCATTATTACGAGTTTTTCAGTTATGGCGTCATAGCGGTTAGACCTAACCCCCCGGCCCTCCCCATTGACAGGGAGGGAGGGAGGGAAGAGGAAGTTGTTTCCCCTCTCCGTCCCCTCCGCCGGATGGGTATGGGTGGGTGGAGAGGGGCAGGGGGAGAGGTCTTCAATCCGTGCGAAGCAGAGAATCGGACGAATCTCTTCAGCAACTGCCTTGTTTCACCCACCCATCACAGCCCAACCTCCTCCAGCGTTTGCGCTTGAAGTGCCCGTCTATACAGCCGATTCAGTTCATCAATATCGTGAACTGCCTCAAGCTTCGATACAAATGCTTCAGATAGGGGACCAAGTTTGCTTTCCAAAAGCAACTGTAAGTCCTCCCGCTTTGCATTTCTTTTTTCTTTCTCAAGCGCTCGTCGGAAGGGAGCGATTCTTTCGACGCTGTCGGGGGAAAACTCAAACAGGATTTCCAGGGCGCGCTCCAAATTGGCTTTGTATTCCGGGTGCATCTCTGCCATTTTTCTCACTCCTTTGGCTAACGTTTCGGGGTCAATCTTAGCTTTAGCTCAATGCTGCTAAGATTTGATGAGTGGGGATTAGAACACGGATTTCTCGGATTGCGCGGATGACTCCCAATCCGCGTCATCCTATAAATCCGTGTTCTACACCCCAATCTGAAACGTGAAACGTAAATGGAAATCTTCTTACGTTTTACGTTTCACGTTTTACGCCATACGTTTCACAATCCGGTAACTCGCATCACAGAGATCGCAGCTTCCACAACGATAGCCCGCCTCAATATCCTCGCCGAAATACTTCCGCACGACCTGACCACGGCAGGTTTCTGCCAGCGCATAGAAGACAATCTGATCTATCTGGCGACGTTTGCTGCGCAGGTAGTCCTCAAACCCCATCTGCTCCTCTGAGATCGAGGCGAACAGATCGCTGTCTCGAAGCAACTCGATCAACATCAAATCCTCTGTCCCCCAATACCTCAGATACCCATCGCCCTGCAGGTCAATCAACTGCTCCATGAGCCCATCCGGATGTAGAGCAAATTCCCGACAGAAATCCAGAACTTGCAATTGGGATACGGATTGCAACCGGCGCAGCAGCAAACGTTGTGATTCGTTGAGGTGCTCCTCCTCTGCCCCCGCTTCCCCCCCAACATTGGGGGGGATTGAGGGGGGGCGAGGAAGGGAGGGGGTTCTCACCGAAAGCTTCGAGGGGACATTATACAATCTCCGCAGGAATCCGAGTTTTTCCAGGAAGCTAATCCCGACCCGTATCTTGCCCTCGCTAAAGCCGCTCAACCACTCCAACTCTTCCGAAGCGACCATGCGGAAATTGCCAATTGAAGGAAAGGTTTCAATCAGCTTCAGCAGTTTGAGGAGAACCCCTTTGTTGGGCGCGTTTTCCTTGATGAACCATTCGTGCAACGCACGGTCGTCAGGGCAATAGAACAGGATACAATGAGAGGGGTCCCCATCACGTCCCGAACGGCCCGCTTCCTGATAATACTCCTCCAGTGTGCCTGTCATCGTCCAATGAATGACGTATCGAATATCAGACTTGTCAATTCCCATGCCAAACGCATTCGTCGCAATGACGAGGTTCAGTCCATCAGGCCCATCGTCGAAAAACCGCTCCTGCACCCGTTTTCGTTCCACCTCCCCCCGTCCGGCATGGTAATAATCAGCGCGGTGCCCACGAGCTTGCAGATACTGCGCAATCTCCTCTGTGTCGCGCCGGCGTCCCGCGTAGATAATTCCCTTGCCCGCCAGTTGTCCAAGACAGATGTCGAGTTGCGTATATTTTTCGGAATCGTCGGAAACTTCACAGACGCTGAACTTCAGATTGGGACGTTCAATGCCGCGCAAAAAGATCTGACACGGCTCAACTTCCAACTGACGGAGGATGTCCTCACGTACATCGGGCGTCGCCGTGGCTGTGAAAAGCGCAATCGCGCGCGGATGTAGCGCACGAATGGCGTCACGGAGTGCCAGATATGCCGGCCGAAAATCATGCCCCCATTGGGAGATGCAGTGCGCTTCATCGATTACGAACAGTGAGATAGAGAAGGAATCGAGCCCATCCAGAAAGCGACGACTCCGAAAACGCTCCGGCGCAACATACAGCAACTTAATCTCCCCACGCTTCAAGCGTCCCAATTCCGCCCGATACTCCTCCCAGCTCAGGCTACTGTTGAGCAATGCCACCGCATGAATACCACATCCATGCAACCCATCCACCTGGTCTTTCATCAACGAGATCAGCGGCGAGACAATGACGGCAACCCCCGGCAGCATCAACCCAGTCAACTGATAACACAGGGATTTCCCATAAGCCGTCGGCAAAGATGCCAGCACATTGTCTCCGTTCAAAATGGCTTCCACAATCTCACGTTGCCCTTCGCGGAACGTGGCGTGGCCGAAATACCGGTGGAGTGCCGCAAGCAACTCATCCGTCACCTCCCCCTCTCCCTCTGGGAGAGGGACCGGGGCTGAGGGCAGAGGAGGCGTCGGCGTCTCAACGGGCGTGTCGAGCAGTTGGTCTATATTTTGAAGTAGGGCGCGTAAATCTTTCACACAGGAATTATACCCGATCGAGTCGTGTGGGTCAAGGGGGGATAATCAGTACGGGAGAAAAGGAGTCATGCAGGGGGTGAGTTTATGGTGAAAGCAGTCAGGGAAATGATGTTCGGATTGCCCTATTTGCGGTAGTTTTCACTCCAATCTGCGAAAGTATAGCAGGAATAAACGACATCTGTAAGGAACATCTTTGATTGGGGCGGATCGGGTGAGTGGAATTTGTGGTGGGGAAATATGGTCACTTCTAATAATGCTCGAAGATAGGCTTTATACGGTTACTCTGGGTAGGAGTTTTTTCCGCGGAGGGAAAATGCTGGTTTATGCTTTATCGTCTATCAGAATGGTATAAACCGGAATCTTCAGTGTCATATTTTTCCTCCTTTGGATTATTAAATCCAATGAGTTCATGAACGATGTATAGCGGACGTCCCTTGACCTCATCGTAAATGCGTCCGATATACTCCCCAATGATGCCGATTGTAATGAGTTGAACGCCGCCAAGGAACAGGATGGTAACCATTATGGAGGTATATCCTGGAAAACTGATGCTCAAAAACTTCAGGAGGACAACAATGACCGCGTAAAGGAGCGCAAATCCTGATGTTGCGAAACCAAGATACATTGCAATGTGAAGCGGTATATCGGAGAAGGAGGTGATACCATCCAGGGCGAACTTCAACATTTTTCTGAGCGGATATTTAGTCTTCCCGGCGTAGCGCGGATCTCGCTGATAAGTGATTCCTATTTGTCGGAAGCCAATCCAGCTTACCAACCCTCGGACAAAACGTCTTTTTTCACGCAGTGAATTCAAGCTGTTGAGTGCAGAACGATTAATCAGGCGAAAATCTCCTGTATCCACTGGAATATTTACATCAGCAAGTCTGTGAATCAAGCGATAGAAAACTCGCGCTGTAAACCGTTTGGAAAACCTTTCTCCCTTCCGTTTTTTACGGGTTGCATAAACCACATCGTATCCCTCCCGGTATTTCTGAATCAATTGCAGCAATACTTCAGGTGGGTCCTGTAGGTCAGCGTCCATAGTAATGACAGCATCCCCGGAAGCATAATTCATCCCTGCTGTAATGGCAACCTGATGGCCGAAATTACGAGAGAGGTGGAGGATTTTGACTCGACTATCCGTTGCGTGCAAATTGCGCAGAATTTCCAGCGATCTATCCTGACTCCCGTCGTTGATGAAGATAATCTCGTATGGCTCGTCCAGTTGTTCCATGCTTCTGCTTAGACGGTGATAGAATTCAGGAAGCACCTCTTGCTCGTTGTAGACGGGGATAACAATTGAATACATTATTGTCATTTCAGACTGAACGTACAGTCGTTTACCTTGCAGATGAGCTTCCATATATCCAGACGAAGTCTATACCATTGATACGCACCACATATTCTAATTGCCGGTTTACGTCAGGATTAGCCCACTTGACTTGAATGTCATAAAGATGGACCACTTCGTAATCTGGATACCGTCGCTCATTATCATCATGGTGGATGACTTTTCCGGGGAAATAATACTTTACGAATTCGGCGGCAACTGGAGAGGCACGTACGATGAGCTGTTCCGCCCCAGGTTTCTGGCTCAAATAACGCCCGGCCAGGTCCAAACCCACTCCACCACCAACCGAAAATTGTTTGGCAACATCTGTAATTTTCCACAGCGGATTATAATAAGCCACATAGTAAGGATGGATTGCCAAGACCGGAACAATCTGAAAAAACATGACCGGGATAAAAAGGAGTAATCCAGTCAGATATGGCAGGGGACGTTTTTTGATGTCCAACCCTGTTTCCTTGATTGAGCGATATATTCTCAGATTTGTGACTTCCTTTAATAAGGTGGATAATCCAATTGCGGCTAAAATATCAATGAATAGTAGAACAGGTAAAATGTATCGACTGAGTTTCTTTGATGATAGAGACAGCGGCACAATGAAAAGTGGGATGAGTATCGATAGTGCCAAAAATATTCTTCCGACTTTGAAATGTTCAGGAGACTTGTAGTGGAACACAAACCATGTAAATCCCAGTATAAACAACGGTAGCGTGAAAAGTGAACTGCGAAACGAAAGGACGAATGGATAAAAAAGTATCCCTGCATCCTGAACAATCTTCCCGAAAAACAGGAAGGGAACGTCGTGCGGTGTTGTAATTCCCCACTGTATTCCACTTACAAACGGTTTAGCGACCTTCAATGCGCCAATGCCCAAAATGATAATCGTCAGTAAGCCAGGGATTAAATGTTTCGGTTGACTGGTGGGTTGTCCACCTGAGTTTTTTATATGTCGATGGTTCCAACAGGTGATTCCAAACAAAAGAAGAAAATATCCGAAAAAAGGAAGCAGGAATTTACCGCCGAACATTTGCCATAAGCCGGGCCACAAACCAATGAAGGTAAGAAAAGCAGCACTCAGCCATGTGAAATAAAGAGGAACTATCGAAAAGTTCAGCTTGTTTTCTTCGCTCCTGCCATTGAATATTCGATAAAACCCAGTGACCAGTGGTGGATACAAAGCGAGAATAAGCGCCGTGCTTTTTGAAAGACAGGCTAACCCGAAGCATACCCCTGAAAAGATAATATAGGGAGAACGTTGGGATAGTTCCAGGTAGGCGAAAAAGGACAGAACCGATAGGAGAATGAAACTGGATTCAAGGGCATCCGTATGCAGCATCCGCGAAAGAGAAAGATAAAAATAATCAACGGAAATAAAGATGATGGCAAGGCCAGCTTTCCACCAACCGAAAAGACGTATCAGGAAATACCATGCAACAAGAATAGCAACGCTTGTGGTTAAAGCGACTCCCATTCGAGTGACAGCTAAAGTTTCAGGAGAAATCAATGGCTTTGTTCTGAGGTTTTCCGCAACCGCAAGCCCACCCTTGTATCTTATCCAGAGACTGATTCCGCCGAGCCACATTGTTGTGACCCCTGGGTGTGCAAAGATAATAGTACCACCTAAATTTCCGTTTTGCAGTGACTGGATAAACTGTCGAGAGTTCAGTAACCAGGTCGTCTCATCCGGCGCCCATGCAGATTCCAGTGAAAGGATACGCGGGAAAACGATTAAAAAGCTAATTCCCACGACGAAGCATAACTTCCACCAGAAATTGGGGTCAGAATATAAATCTTTGATGGCTTTTTTCACACGCTGTTTCCTTATTTCACATCTTTGACACACCGAAAACCGGTGGTGAAGCCCCTGTGAACTGGCAAATGATGATAGCGATAGGTACTCTGCAACTGCATACGGGTTGACACCCAGGAACCACCTCGCAATACACGATCGCTGCCTTTTTCTGGTCCCTTGGGATTTTTGGAAGGGCTTTTGGAATAGGAGGTTTCATCGTACCAATCGGCGCACCATTCCCAGACATTGCCAGCCATATCCATGACACCGTAAGGACTCGCATTGTTGAGAAAACTACCAACAGGAACGGTGCGTTTACCATTGGCGATATTATAGGCGATATTCTCAAAAATCATTTCGTTGCCCCATGGATAGAGGAAACCCTCTGCTCCCCTCGCGGCTTTTTCCCATTCCGCTTCCGTTGGTAATCTCTTGCCAGCCCATCTACAGTAGGCATCGGCTTCATACCAACTCACACCGATTACAGGCTGATCAGGGGCATTATATAGGTCTTTATTCAATCCTAAGTGATTTTGGATCTTATTGCGCTGAATGAATTGCCAGCCCTCGTCCAGCCAAAACTTCCGTTTTTGGTAGCCGCCAGCCATAATAAACGCTTCATATTCCTGATTCGTCACTTCGTATTTATCGATATAGTAGGCATCAAGATAGACTTGATGAGCGGGCCTTTGATCAGGAAGTGCTGATTCTGAGGAATTTCCCATCACGAATGAACCCGCCGGGATGAAAACCATATCCGAAAGATCTGTATCGCTTCCTGAACAACCGGAAATAGTAGCGAGCAGTAGCGTCAAGGCAAAAGGTATGAAAAACATAGATTCTCGATTAATCACCCTGGCTTCCCCTCCATTTTAAGCGATTCCAAGACTTCACGTTGACTGACTGCACATTGTCACCCAAGAGGTGAATCATCATCAAACACCTATTCTCCCCTTGTCATGTAGGCATATACCGGGATTTCCAAATTTTCCTGCAACTGACTATTCGTATGGATTTTGACGACATCCTTTAATATGGCCCCTGTTTGTCCAGTGGTGCGGAGAGAAATTCTAATTTTATACTTTCTCCCCGCCTCAATCGGAATAATTTCGGTTGAAATCTGACCGGATTGGCTTTCCGCACTCAACACTTTTAGGGGCTGATTTCCTGTCGCAGTGATGATGACTTCACGCGACAACTCATTTCCCTTGTTATTGGGATTGACCTTCCCGAAAAAGACGATTTTGGGTGAAATCTCAAAATCTCCGGTTACCTCTCCTTGAACAGGAATTTCCAAGGTAAGGTTTTCATCTCCATCCATGCCGTCAATAAATACTTTTTCATCGATCTCCCCAATCCGTTGGGGTTTGACCTGGACCTCCAAACGGTGATTCTCATCAAGAAGGCGCGCCTGGACAAGATCTGAACTTGTGCGAATCCCTAAAATCCTCGTTGCTTTTGATGAATATTCCAATTCTACTTTTCTCGTCGCAGGGGTACCGAATGGAATTTTGCCGAAATACAGGCGACCGGGCATGCTTTGAATCGGAAGGTAAGCAACCGCCTTTACCTTTAATTCAAAGATAGGCTGAGTGGGGTCATTGGTGCGCAATCGAATAAATTGTTCAAAATAATCCTCTGCCTTTGGCGGTTTCACTTCAACTTTTAGTTGGAGGGTTTTGCCGGGCAGTATTGTGGGGTCAGAAAGCAAAGCAGTTGTGCAAGAACAACTGCTCTCCACTTTAAGAATTTCCAGAGGGGCTGTTCCAACATTGGCAATTGTAAAAATATGCCCGGCACTCTGTCCAACTCTGACCTGTCCAAGGTCATACTCCGCGTCTTGAACCTGAATCTTAGGTCCTTCGGCAGAGCGTGAAGCCGACGCTGAAGTTGGGACAAAAGTCATCAGATAACCGTCCCACCTCTGCTTAAATTCCTTTATCGAAAAAACTTTTTGGTCGGATGCAGGGTCAAAAATTTTCACTTCCCCTTTTGAAATGCCGTTTACAACAATAAAGTGATTTTGGTCAATGCGGACGATAGCAGGCAAATTAAAACCGTCGAGGGTTTTTGATTTTATCAAAAGTCCTTCAGGATTGAGTCCTTTTTTGCGGGCGGCATTTGCTAACCCTAGCATAGAAGTACCAACGTCCTTCTTGAAATCGGTCAGCTCTTTGAGTTCCTTTATGTCTGTTTTTATTCCAAGATGCTGAAGAACATACTGAAGGCTCAGTGGGCCACACATCATCAATAGGTTTTCCTGAAGTTCTGCTGGTTTGCTGGGTTGTTCTATTTGGCGAGGCACGATTTCTGAACGAGGATCCACGCGCTGAGAGATATGGCTGGTGGGGCGAACAGCAAAGAAGTCAGGGGGAAATTGAACATTGAACGCTTTCTCCAGGATGGTGATGTGTATATTTATTTTTCGACCTCCTGGCATATACGATTTCATGGTAATTTCAGTGGGGTAGAAAAAATTGTCTGATATTTCTTCAAACTGACTATACTCCCACGATGATCGAAGCGTTTCTCCTTCAAATTGTTCTTCTTTAAGCACGGCAAATCCCTTGCTTGGATCTATCAACCACTTGTATAGAACCGTCGAACCTCTGTCCATTTTCTGAAGCCGAAGTTCGTATAGAGTCGTCCCATTCATATTTTTGGGCTCAAGACTTATCGCGGCATCATCAGGTATTTCCAACAGGGGTCTACCGAAAAGATGAAATGGGAGGAGGTCTAATCTGGGCTCATTATACAAACTGATATAAGGGGTAATACCTCTGTAGTCTGTTTCATGGACTTGTAGCTGACCATCGTATGTGATAATATTCAATTGACCCACATGCAGAAATTGGTCCTCATAGCTGAGATAATCCAAAGGTCTTCGATCCAATCTTACAATCCGATACCGATGCGTTTTTAAATCGGGTGCACTGCTAATTTCAAATGCAATATTTTGCTCCTCTAATTCCTCTCTTTTCAGATGGACTCTTGAGGCAACGATGAAGAGATCTTTGAGCTGTTGATCGTATTCAACTTTGGGAAGATTGGGCATAATTTGCTGCTTCTGCTCTTCCATCCATTTATCAACCCATTCCTGAGGTCTCGTTGACGTGCTAGCGTACATAATCCGAAGTTCACCATTTTGAATGAAGTTCCGTGATAAGTTCAGAATGGATACAAGTTCTGCGGCTTGGATTTCATTGGCGAAACAGATACTGTCTCTCAAAGGAGCAATAAGGCATACAAAGAAGCCCCCAATTACGATCATTAAAACAAAAGTCCTTTTTATCATCGGTTCCAGCCTTTCATATTGATTTGCTATGGTTCCTGTAGGGAAACGGTTACTTAAGCTCCTTTTGCAGTGAATTAAGAAGATCAAGTTCATCTTGCAATGAATGCAGTTCATTTCGAGTTTCGACATATTTTAACCCGATAGTTCTCATTTCTGAAACAACTTCGTCTTGCAGTTCCGACCACTGAGTGATTTCCTCCTCAATAGAAGTGATTTCTTCCATTATACGCTTCCTCGCTTCAGATCCTGTTTCTCTAGACAACGATGATAGCAGTTCGTCTCTGCGAGATCGAAGAATTCCTCTCATTTTTGAAAATTCCCCGGTCTGACGCGCCAAAGCATCTATTTGTTGTTTATATTCCTGAAGTTGAGTCTCGAGTGTCTTGATTCTTGCTTGAATAGTTTGAACCTTAGCGAGTTCTTGTTCTTGTACCCCTTCATCGGAAGAAGGAACTTTTTGGATTTCTTTCTCCTTTTCATCAAGGGGGGATTGTTCATCAGGCGACTGTTGGAATGTTTCATTAGCTTGCTCCCCTTCCTTTTTAGCCATTGTTGATGATTTGTCCTTCATCTCTTGAGCTTGAGCATGGAGAGACTCATAATTTGCCGATTCTGCTTGAAGCTGCTTTTGTTGAATCCGCCGAGAGAGTTGATCTTGTTTCAGACTTTTGAATAACCAAATGGAAACAAGGACCAGGACAAGGCCGACCAATCCTACAAACCATTTCCCGTTGAGATTCACTATCGTCTCCTCTTCTGATCTGACTAAAAAAGCGAATGAATGATAAATCGTTGGTATGATAGCAGTTTCCGAGGTCTCCAAACGACAAAATAAAAACTGCCTCATACCAACTGAATTAAACTCATTCAAACTATAAATGAGGAAACACATTAGAGGCAATATGTAGATGTATTGTGGTCGCAGTCGTATGCTGTTCCTGAAGTGGTGCCCGAGCTGTTACAATAAGTACCTGAACAGACACAATTACCGTCGATTCTACTATAGCCAACATCCCATTGTTGACACGCTGCTCCATAAGGATAGGATCCGGAACATGTTTTGGAGGTAAATTTTACTGTAAATGTCTTACCGTCACAAGTGTTTGTCGGTGAACAGCTATAAAGTTGATAGCAGAAGTTACCAGAGGAACTTTGGACGGTCTGACAAATATTACAGAAAGGCCCCTCCAAAGCACCAGCAGTAATTTGCTCCATAGCACTTGGAGACAAGACCACTATGTCCGTCCCATTTGTCTTATTGATTGTTTGCGTGATTGCAACCGTGCAAAGCAGGTATCCCAAAATACCCAAACACGCAATAGATATCACAACTGCTTGTTTTGAACGACCATTGCTAAACATGTTGATACCTCCTACGGTTAAGGATTGAAAATCAAAACCAGGGTTGACCTGATAACGTTCGAGGCAATCCCTGCCTCAGTGGAAGCATGCTTTTCCTCAAGGGGAGCATGCACTCCCTTAGCCAATTTTCAATAAGCATCACCCCCTTTCAGACGGGATTATACCGCATCACTTCACTTTTATTCCGTGGGCAATCTTCGCCCAGTAACGGTCATGCACAAACCCCGGGCTCGTCTCAGATGTATGGCAGCGAACACACGCCTTCGCTCCCCCCTGGCTATAGGCGGTTTTGGGCGCAGCCGTGTGAGCACCACCCGCACCATGGCACGCCTCACACTCCACACCCATCTGCTGGCTCATGTTCTTCACCATCACGTGGTACAACTCCATCAACGCTCTCACCGTCGCGTCCTCGGCGTAATCCTCCGAGAGGGCGAGAGATTGAACGTCGCGGCTAACGCTGTTCCTTCTCCCCTTCCCGGTTTCTAAACGCAGGGCGCACAGCCATTTCCCTTTCTCCCCCGGCGTCACCAGCAACGTCTCACCGATCTGCTGGGCCTCAACCAATGGTTGCTCCCCTCCCTGCGCCACCACCGCCGCGTACCCAGGCACCTGTTGTGCCAGCGATGCGGCGTCCTCAAGTGTTCCATGAAACAGCAGCACCTGCATTGCACTCTCGGAACGTAAGGCATTTAACGCCTGACGCGCCGCCTCGGCCGGGTCGGTCCACGTCAACGAGGGGTCATACGTCTGGGCCTCTTTGGCACGTTCGATAGACATCACCCCGACTATCCCGATGCGCACCCCAGAAATCTCTCGGATCACCCAGCCAGGGAACGCAAATCCCCCCCTACCCCCCTTTTCAAAGGGGGGCAGGGGGGATTTTGCGCTACCTTCCCAGCGCAGGTTGGCTGCCAGCAGGGGAAGTGGTTCGGCGGGAGCCTCACCCTCCCGTGTCTGAAGGAACTCCACCCCCAGGCTCACCTCTCCCACTCCCAGGTTCATCGCTACATAGCCCATCTCCGCCATGGCGGCCAGTGCCGTTTCCAACTTCAACTCTTGCTGCCAGCCCGGTTCGGAGATCACTCCACCGTTATGCACCAGCAACAGCGGCTGCCCCGTTGACCGAAGTTCCGCAATTGCCGTTGCGCGTCGCGCCAGGCCTCCAAATTGCGCCAGGGCGCAGCCGCACGGCTCGATGAAGCCCGCCTCCTCTCCTGAAAAGACCAGGGACACCTCCACCCCCCTGTCGGAGGGCGCGGTGCAGGAGACGAGGGCACAGGAACCTATCGCGTAGAGGAGGGTGAATGCGATGTATTTTACGTTCATGCGTTCAGCAGTTCAAAACAAAAAAGGCGTCCCTGAAGGCAAAATTGACCTTCAAAGACGCCTTGATGATTGCAGAATGGGATCAAACCGCTCCGTGAAACCGGAACAGAAATATCCCCTAGAGGGCGGCGGTTCTGGCCCCCCCCCCCGCAAATCCAACCGTGGCGCGGGTTTGAGGAGATTACCAAGGGATGATATAACCGATCTTCAAATAAAGCCATTCTTTTTACCCGAAAAATGAAAAATAAAATTACAAACTCATGAAGACCTTCTTCTCCAAAAAATTTAGCTAAAGTCATTGGTCACAAGTTAAGGTGATTGAGCGGTTGTCAAGGAAAAAAGG
>CAZOAL010000103.1:0-22988 GCA_964577695.1 uncultured bacterium
GAAGTCTAAGAATCATGGAAAAATCGTTGACAGGTCAACATACAAGTGTTATGATTTCGATACGGCTTTGCCGACTCAATCCAGGCATAAGGCAAAATAAATCCAGGGGAAATATGTCAACCGAAACGGAGTGAACAATGGAATACACGCTTAAAAACTGCCAGCGGCTTGTTGATGAATGGATCCATACGATTGGGGTCCGCTATTTTTCCGAGCTGACCAACACAGCCCTCTTGATGGAAGAGGTTGGGGAAATGGCTCGCATCATGGCGCGACGTTACGGAGACCAAAGCTTTAAGGATTCGGATAAGGGCGTCGATTTGGCTGAAGAGATGGCGGATGTCCTGTTTGTGCTGATCTGTTTGGCGAATCAGACCGGTGTAGACCTGGAATCAGCCTTTCAAAAATCGATCGAGAAAAAAACGAAACGCGATCGAACGCGGCATCAGGAAAATCCGAAACTTTGATTACTAAGAGGGGATTGAAACCCAAGTCCCGCCTCTTGCCATTCAAGCACATTTCTCCACTTGTACTCCGTTCGCCCTCCATTTCCTTTTTCACTGGACAGCCCAAAATCATCATGATATACTTATTTACTGACTTCAGCAGACGGAGGTAAAAATGATGCGCCCCGACATGACAAGGCTCTCCATCGATGTGGAAAAAGACCTGTACCAGCTGATTAAGCATTCAGCCACTTTTGAGGATAAGACCATTAGGGACTTTGTTGTTGAGGCAATCCGAGAACGCCTGAAAACCAGATTGCCAGCGCAGCAAAAGAGGTTTAACGAACTGACCCGCCTGACTCTGGAAAAGGCGGAACGGGGAGAGGATTTGTACCGATACCAGAGCCTTGATGATTTTGTCGCCGAAATGAAGAACACAGCTTTTGAAGAGGAATAGATGCTTGCGTATACCGCTACGGGACGGTTCAAGAGAGACTATCAGCGAATGGAAAAACAGGGAAAGAAGATAGAGGAACTGCTTCGTCTGGTCCGGCGGATTCTGGATGAACAGCCGCTACCCGCACGGCATCGAGACCACGCCCCCGATGGATCGGGGCTGGCGGGAGTGCCACATCAGACCAGACTGGCTGTTGATTTATCGGACGACGGAAACAGAGGCGATTTTCGCCCGTACCGGGTCACACGCCGAATTGTTTGAGTAAGTCCTATCTTTTTAACGATGCCGATGGAGACAACGGGCCGCTTCATGGACTCGGCAAGGCGAATCTGGGGCTAAGGAAGAAAACCTGGGCATGAACCTCAACCTTAGCCTTTCATGATGCGGATTCAAGATTACGTTTCACACATCGTGTATCAGTGTCACTGAAGTGGGAAGGGGTGGAATGATGAAAACCCTACTAAAGATTTCGATTTTTCTTCTCCTGCTCTCATCAACTCTTGGATTCGCCGAAATCAATGGGTTTGGCATGTTCAACGTCTACTTCTCGATCGATGAGGCGTTGGGCTACCGCGATGTGAGGGATGATCTCTCGGAGGTTTATGCAGTGGGCTGTCGTTGGGTCACGCACTACTTTCGATCCGAGAATAGCCGTGAATCTGGAGGGGAGCGGGTCTGGTTTGGGTTGGATGAGTGGTTGCGGGCAAACCCGGACCAGGCGGAGCGTCTGCAAACGTGGAAAAACGATTATGGCGCATCGCTCGGCTGGAAACTCTTTTTTTACAGCACCTATCTGCTGGAAGCCTATCAGCAAACTCAAGGCGGCTTGAAAGTGCTGGTCGGGGAGATGTACGGCTTGTTTCCATCAGACCAGGACGACGCGGACCTCAAGACCTTTGTGAACGCCATCAGGGAGTTTGAAGCCCAACATTGTCCCGGAACCATTGGCGGCTGGTACGTCGTCGAAGAACCCAACGGTTCCAAAAAGCGTTACCGCCCGGAGCGTTATACGGCAGTCGTGGATACGATTCGCGCCTCAGAGTCGGGAAAAGGGCTGTCAAGGCTGCCGATATACATTGACATTTCTCCATATCGGGAGCAAAGTCAGGTCGTGCCATTCGTGGCAAAGGCGGACGTCATTATGATCAGCCCGGATGCCTATATCTGGGCGCGTGTGCCACCGATATATGTCGAGGAGGCGCAGTATGAGTCCATCCCGCATGCGGTCAGATCGATGCGGGAACACGCCCAAGCCGCCGGTAATCCCAACGCGAAGATTGAGGTGGTCCTTCAGGCGTATGATTGGAATCAGACGGGAGTGCTCCAACCCAACCATATCAACATGCACCAACAGGTCAGTTATGCGTTGAAGCAGGGCTGGGTCAACCGGGGTGTCTACGGAAAAGACCCGCGCTGGGAACCCCCGCCCGATGGGATATGGTTCTGGTGGTGGCACGATTGTAAATCGAAGAGCAAAAAACCCAACCGGCCGATTGTCGAAATCAACCGCTGGGACGCAGGTACGGAGGGAAGCTGGGCGGAAGCAATTCAGACCGAACTTTCACATCGTGAAAAGGCGATTCTGATTCGCGGCACTAAACACTGGACGGGAATCGTTCACATCATCGGCGATGTGATTGTCGATAAGGGCGCGACGTTGATAGTGGAACCGGGAACCACTGTCAAATTTGCAACGCTGGATCATTTTCGTGGCGGCGAGGATACGGAGCGTTGCGAACTCATCATCAGGGGGAAGCTTATCGCCAAGGGCACCCCGCGCCAGAAGATTACCCTGACCTCCGATTCCACAAACCCGAAGCTCGTCGTGAAACCGCGAGAACCGCGAAAATGGGATTGGTACGGCATCCGAACCAAAGGGCAAGCGGCATTGCTGGAGATTGAAGGCTGTGAAATTCGGCACGCCCTTAGGGATTTGAAGTGAGGCATCAGGGGCAGTGCCCATCCAATTTCACTGAATTATATTTTTCATTGGCTTCATTTCTCGACCCAACAATTCAGTTCATCTGCCGGAAAAACCGTTAGCCTGAGACACAGCCTTCAGGAGAGTTGTGTCTCACCCTTCATCCAAGCAGCCGAGGCTTCTCCAGAAGTCAAACGCTCTATCTCAACAGGCGGGGCAATATGTTTGAGGATAAGGTCAATAAAAGCCGCCACATTAACATGCTTTCGTTTAGCAAACTGATGCACTTCCTCATCTGGCAGATAGACACCGAGGTCTTCCTCTATATAAATCAAAAGTTCAGGGTCAATCAAATAGGGGTCGTGGTGTCGTGTAAGTTCTCTAAATGTCGTGTGAGGCTCGATCGTTTCAGGAAACCTCCAAAAAATTTCTTTCAACTTCTTTTTGATATAAGTCTCAATGTCTTTTCGCAACGTCACAATATCTGGCTTGTTCATCTTCAAAACTCCTTGCAACATTCTCTGAGAGAGTCAATAAACGTGAAACGTGAAACGTGAAGCGTGAAAAAGAATCATGACGTCTCACGCATCACTGGTCACACCTCATGTCTCACATATCACTTGTCAGGTTTCACATATCACGTATCACTTGTCGCGTTTCACGTTTCACGCTCCACTCCTACTTCTGTACAAATAACGCGCTCTTGTCTATCTTCGCGATTCCATTGGAAGTTCCGATCCAAGCCTTTCCTTTGCTGATAGTGATACAGATTACGGTGGCGTCCGCGAGTCGGTCTGCGGGGAAATCAACCTGGTCCCAGCTTTGTTGTTTCAGGTACACGCCATAGTTTGTCGCAATCCACAACTCGGCTTCGCTGGTGACAATGTAGATGTTTTCGAGTGGCACAAAATCTCCATTCAGCACATTTTCTACTTGACTTTTAAGGTCATCCAGACCGATGACCCCATAACCATTGACTTTGCTCCTTTTATTATACCATGTAAAGAAGAGTTGATTCTCCCTCACATTAAAACTCGCAATTGAGACGGATGCTCTTGCATTTAACCCATCACTCGCCCCGAAGCTTCGCCAATAATTCAAATCACGGTCATAGAGCGCCAGGCCGTTTTCAGAAGTACCAATCCAAACTGTTTTCGGCGTGACAGCCACGGCAACGATGTCATTGGCAGGCAAACCGTTCGCTGTATTGTACACGCTCCACTGCCCTGTGAATCGATCATAACGCGCAACGCCTGAAAAAGTTCCGACCCACACGTCCCGATCATCCATTTTGATGTCTAAGACCTGATTATGGGGAAGCCCATTTTGCGTGTCGTACTGTTCAATGAGTTTCGTCAGTTTGTTATAGCGAATCACACCTTGATTCAGTGTGCCAATCCACAGTTCCTGTCCATCAACCGCCAGTGCCCGAACATTGATATCCTTGTTGAAGGCGTTGATTGAATCGACATTGCCATGAAGTAGCTGCCACGATTCCATACTGATATCGACTTGTGCTAACCCTTTCGGTGTCCCGATCCATAACGTATCCCCATCGACAGCAATCGCCTGGATGTGATTGCTCGGCAAGCCATCAGACACGGTGTAAACCGTCCACGCACTTTCAGACCGCTTCTTTCGGGCTTCGAGCCTTAGCTTGAGATCTGATGTCAGTTCATCAACGCGGCCAAAGTCTGCAATCGCATCCCGGTTTTGCTTCAACTGCAAATAAGCGTTACCCCGCGCTAGATAGGCAGATGCAAGCCACTTGCTTTCAGGATAACGCTGGATAAAGTCTGTCAACGTGCGAATCGCCTGCTCCGCCTGCCCCGCTTTGAATTGTAGCAGACCAATCATATAGGAAGCCTTTTCCAGGTAAGTGCTTGCGGGGAAACGTTGCTTCGCTTCCTGGAGGGTGGTTAATCCTTTCTCTACATCCTCCAGATTCTCCGCCAATAGAAAACCGGCTGTGTAGGCAGCGTAATCGGCATTTGGATCGCCCGGATAATACTTTGATACCAAAAGATAGGTATCAATCGCCTTGCGGTATTCCTTCGCCGCCGCGTAGGCATCGCCGGCTTGTTTGAATTGAGCCGACATATTATGAGCAACAGGGTTAATGGCTACAGCGTAACCGAAATATTTCAGCGCCTCATCGACCTTCCCCTCTTCTTGCAAAAGGAGACCGAGCTGATAATGGGCCGCAGCATATTTGGGGAACTCTTCGATTGCAGCCATAAAACGCCTTTTGGCTTCCTCACGCATTCCTAACTCCAGGAATGCCTCGCCGTTGCGGAAATACTTTTCGGCAAGCGCATCGGGGATGAGATTCAAATCATTCGCAAAAGCGATGGTGTTGACATCACCGATAGGGATGGATAGTCTTTGACCGTTCCATTCAATTCGAGCGGATTGGTCATCCGCACCGAACCAGCGCCCTGTCAGTCGATCCCCGTTTTTCAGATAGACCGAGGCATATTGCTGACTGTAGCCAGCGCTTGTGCATAACATTAACAGCAACCCAATCAACATTTGTTTTACGTTGAACCTATTTTGCATGTTCTTTTCCCTTCTGAACAATTTATACTATCGTAACTCAAATCCAGCGATTCTGTCAACCCATTTTATTTCGCCAATGTCACATTTCATTGTAGCCCAAGATTCTATCTTGGTTCCGTGAAGTGGAAGGGTTCAACGGCCAACTTAGAAAGTTGGGCTACAATTGGATCCAATTCCTAATGTGACATTGGCGAGTTATACCACTTCTGATGAATCATCAAGCGTTGACATCAGCAAGATTCAACATGCAAGTTGAGCAAAGCGGGGATGCGCATGAATCCCCGATAGATCGGGGCAGGCTCTGAATCTTGCATCTTGATCACAAGGCCACATCTTCATCCGGAACTATTAGAATAGCGTCAACTTCGGCTGTTCAGGGACTTCCGCCACTTTATGTTTTGCTTGGGCAATGTCATCGATCAGGGTTTGTCGTCCACGAGTGAACGCTTCCCCTTCTTGCCTGAGCACGAATGCGGGGTTAAAAGTTGCCATCACAAACGGGGCGTAAAGCGTATCCGTGAACCATCTGCCCCGCTCTTCGGTGATACGAAAGCCCTTATGGATGAGCGCGTTGGCGGCGGGAGCCCCCATACATAAAATAACAGATGGGTGAATCAGCGTCAATTCACCATCAAGCCATTTTGCGCATGCCTTGATCTCCTCCGCTTTCGGTGGACGATTTTTAACCAAACTCCCTTGTCTAACAGCGGCACGACATTTAATCACATTCGTCAGCCAGATCTCATCGCGAGTCAATCCATTCGCCCCAAACACCTCGTCAAGCAAATCCCCCGATGGGCCCGAAAACGGACGCAATGTGGTTTCATCAGTCGCCGATGGGCCTTCAGCGACAATAACGAGTTTGGAGGTCGCATCCCCGCTCCCAAAAACGACGTTCAACCGGGTTTTTGCTAGTCCACAGGCGGTGCAGACAATCGCCTGATTTTTGAGGGCGGCCATTTCTACGGTAATTTCAGCCATGGGGGCACTCCCATCAGAGACGGTAAAAAAATTGAGCACGGCGCAAGGCCGTGCTCAGAAGTTAAAAAAGTACACGCACGGAGCGGAAGCCCCGTGCATCAGTCATTAGCAAGACGATTAATAACCGCTTTTAACCGCTCCCCAACGGGTCGCCAGCTTTCCAACAGCTTCCACCGCTAAAACGCCGCCGCCTTTTGCCAAATGCTCGCCAATCTCTTTTTCGCTTAACACCCGCAGATGCATGGCAAATTCGTCAATGAGGCCGTTAAAGCTGTAATTTTGCCTTTCGCAATCCGCAGCGATGAAAAAGGGTTCGTTGCTCTTGTTCAGGGGGCCGGCTCCCTTTCCTTCTCCCGCCAATTTGCCATCGACATAGATTTTGCCCACGCCATTGTCGTAAGTGACAGCGACATGAACCCATTTATTCACCTCTGGCGGAGGTGCACCCACATCGAACTCCCCTCCTTGCGCTTCAAACCGAATCTTGAGGAGATTGCCTTCCGCGAACATCCCGTGCTGAACCCTTCCTCCGCAGCCGCCGTGAATGCCAAATCCATAGACTTGGTGGCAGCAAACGGCAGATTTCCAGTCTTTTGTGAATACCCACGCCATGACCGTTAAAGCAGTATCTGCTTCAAGCGCTTTCTGGTAACCAAAATCCACATACTGTTTACTGGGCCCCTCGAACCCCATGGCATTTCCAAATTTTCCTTTTACCCATAGGGGAGTGCCAATGACTTTGCCCTCAAGTCCCAGCGGCCCCTGGTCCTTGACTTTATCTCCTTTTCCTTCTTCAAACGAAACGTACAGCACTAACTTGTCTGCAAAGTCAGCGGACATGGCAACAGGCGTCAGCATCAAAATCAATGCGACGCACCCTAAAATAGTTAAGTGTCGCATAACGATTTCCTCCTTTGAAAAATGAGTTTAAGGTGTTCATTTGATACAACACACATTATAGCGCATTTATTGAAATCCGTCAAATAAAAGTGTGTAATTTTTTCAAGTCAAAAAGGAGTTGATGAAAAGTGAGCGATGTTGCGTCATGGGATTGCAGACCTTCTTTATGACCTCATTGACCGCATCACGCACCCATCGGGTTGGGCTTATCCGAAACGATTCCCAGGTCTTGTATCGCCTTTTGCGCAACATTGAATGAGAGCTGCCCGTCGCGCGCCAAGGTGCTGAGGGTTGCCAGCGCAATAAACCGGGCGTCCACCTCGAAGAAATCGCGGAGCGCACACCGGCTCTCACTCCTGCCGAATCCATCTGTCCCCAGTGATACCGGTGGTTTGGGCAACCATCGCGAGATAGAATCGGGAAGCGCTTTGACGTAATCGGAGGCCATGCTGAAACGCATGAACACTCAACGTGCGCAACAGACTTTGGACCCCTTCCGGTCCATGGGTTTGCAGGACGTAATCCAGGGAATCAATCCATTCTTGAAGCTCAATCGTTTCTATTTTGGGTGTTTCTTTATCGCCGATCTCACTCATCTTTGCTCCCTTTGTGAAGAATGAAACGCATGATGTGTCTGGCGTGTTGCGTGTTCCTGAGTTCAGGAATAGGGCAGACTGTTATTCTCTTGTTTTTGGAAGTATTATAGGCTATAATCAAAATCATTAGCAAGTGAATTAGCAGAGGGCTGGTCATAATTCCCAAGGGCGGCAGTCGTAGCCTAAGATTCTATCTTGGCCCTGGCACCAGGGGCCAAGATAGAATCTTGGGCTACAATTCAACAGCCGGATAATTATGACCAAGCCTCAATTAGCAGGCTAAAGCGTCAATATTTTTGATGAGACGGCTAAAGAGACGTATGTATTATCCGATTCGTCGTTCGTATCGCCGTAAAAGTAAGACGGCGATTCGGGCGTCTCCTTAGAAAAAGAAGGGAGAGCACACTGATGGAAGAACTGCTTGAATTGCGACGTTATATTGAGCAGCGCCGCTACACGGAGGCGCTTGAATTGATTAGCGAGATGGAGGAGATGAGCAAGGAAGATAAGGTCAACAAAATTCGCAGTTTCGCCAGGGTTCTGCTCTTGCATCTCATCAAGCAGGAGGCAGAAAAACGCACCACGCGCTCATGGGAGTTTTCAATTCGGAATGCAGCGCGAGAAATCAACTATATCAATCGAAGGCGCAATTCGGGGGGCGTGTATCTCAGCGAACCGGAGCTGCGCGAAATCATCTCAGAGGCATATCAATCCGCCCTTGAACACGCGGCCTTAGAAACTTTTGAGGGCCGTTATGAAGATGCCGAATTGGATCAAATGGTTTCTCGGACAACCCTTGAGCAGAAAGCGTTGGAGCTCATCCTCGCTTAACGTGAGTTTGACGTTGGTATCATAAAGGCAACTTAGGTTATTGATCTGATGCGTCGTTCGTATCGCCGTAAAATAAGAGGGCGATTCGGGCGTCTCATTATAACTATCATAACTTGACTTTGTTACATTAGGGGAACGATCGGCATGTAGAGCCTGCCGTGCTCGTCCGAGAATCGGACTGGCTGGTTCACCGAAGTTTTGAACAAGCGAGCCGCATGCTCTACGACTGGATCGCCAGTTTAATTTACCAAAGTCAAGATAATCAGCAATGAATAAACGGCATCAAAAAACCCTGAACGATATTTTCAAAATGCCGGTTTCTACCACATTGGAATGGGCGCGTATTGAAGCCCTTTTTACGGCGATTGGAGCCACATCCATTGAGGGGAGAGGTTCGCGGGTGCGGTTTGAGTTGAATCATGTTGTCGCCACTTTTCACCGTCCCCATCCCCAGAAAGAGGCAAAGCCATACCAGGTACGTGATGCCCGACGTTTCCTAGAACAAGCAGGAATAAAGCCATGAACACAATGACGTATAGAGGATATGCGGCCCGAATTGACTATAGTGACGACGATGGCTGCTTTATTGGTCATATTGCAGGTATCACTGATGTCGTGGGTTTTCACGGCGAATCCGTAGCAGAACTGCGTACCGTTTTTGAAGAAGCGGTTGATGATTATCTCCAAACGTGTGAAAAACTGAATCGTCCACCTCAAAAGCCTTATTCTGGAAATCTGATGTTACGTATTCCACCAGAAATTCACGCAGCGATTGCCACGGCTGCTGAAGTCAGTGGAAAGAGTCTCAATCAATGGGCTACGGATACGTTCGTGAATGCCTTACATCAATAATACGACTTTTTCAGTTCGGGGCAAAATCGAGGCCCAGACTTCCGAAGTTTCAACACGCGAGTGACACTCAGACGATGCGACACCATGAAAAACAGATTCAGCAAAAATCTGGTATCAAACTTCGGAAGTCTCAGTGAAAAACTCGTATCAATAAGATTTCTCTCCTTTAATGGCGGACTTTAAGCACGACCAGGGTGCGGTCGTCGCAGTATCCGCTGGAGGCACACTCGAACTGGGAGACGGCATCTTCGAGTTTCTCAACGATGGCTTCAGGGGCAAGGTGTCGATATTGATGGATAACCTGACTGAGACGATCTTCGCCGAAGAGTTCATCGTTGCTGTCGAAGGCTTCGGTAAACCCATCGGTGTAGATAACGAGGAGATCGCCCGGCAGGAGTTGGACAAACTCCTCCTGGTAGGTTGCGTCAAGGAAGAACCCCACAGGCGGGCCCCCGGTTTGAAGGGGGATGATTTCATCCCCGCGAAACAGGAGGGGATAATTGTGTCCGGCGTTGACGTAGGTGAGGATGCGTTTCTGGCTGTTGAGGACGCCGTAGAAGAGGGTGGCAAACTGTTGCGGGCGGGTGTCTTGGCAGAGGGCACGGTTGGCCCGCTGGATGACCTCTTGCATCGCGTAGATGTTCTCGGCCTGCACCCGCAGGGACGCGCGTAGCGTGGCCATCAGGAGGGCAGCGGGGATGCCCTTCCCGGAGACGTCGCCTACTGCGATGCCTAAGTTGGCGTTGGGCAGGTCGATAAAGTCATAGAAGTCGCCTCCGACCTCCTCACAGGGCCGGGTTCGGGCCGCGATGTCAATGCCCGGAATCTGCGGGGTCTGGGTCGGCATCATTTGAGACTGAATGTCGGCAGCGATGACAAGTTCCTGCTCGATTCGTTTCATCTCAAGATGTTCCTGGTGGAGCTGGGCCAGATGAACCGCCACAGCGGCCTGGTTCGCGATGGTCTGAAAGAGCTGAACCTCCTCTTGGGTGAAGTGGTGCGGATGAGCGGTAAAGACTGACAAGGCACCGATAGCCTGGCCATCCCTGAGGAGCCCCACGACCAGTTGAGAACAGAGCCCCTCGGCAATGGCCTCTTCAGTGTACTGAAGCCGTTCATCTTGGCTGACATCGAAGATTTCGGTGACCTCCCCGCTTTCAATGACTTCCCGAGCGGAACTCTTTGCGGCAATAACCGGCCCCTTGGTCAGGTATTGCGAACTCAGCCCGTAGGCCGCCTTAAGGACCATTTCGCCAGTCTCCCTGTCCAGAAGCCGAATCGTACAGGCCTTCATCCGGAGTGTCTGCGCCGTAATCCGGCAGATTTCGTTCAGCAGGCGGTCCAGGTCGAAGTTGGAAATCGTCAACAGATGGCTGATGGCATCCAGCGCAGAGATCTGTTTTGGAGTGGTATCCTGGTGAATGCCTCTATCTTCAGATGTCATTTCTGGTTTTCCCCTTTTGATTGTGTGTTGGGTCCCCTCGCCCGAGGGGGGTGATACAAGGTTTTACTAACTGATATACCTAGCCAATGTCACATTAGACATTCGATCCAATGGTAGCCCAACTTTCTAAGTTGGCCGGCAGAACCGATGATTCGCTCAAACCAAGATAGAATCCGCCGGATTGAGCCTGTCGAAATCTTGGGCTACGGTGAAATGTGACATTGGCGAAATACTTTGCAACACTACAAAATTTCACGTTTCCAACTATAACTTTCGCTCGCCTGATATATCAGGGATAATCCGGTAGATACTTCACAAATGAGAGTACCGACTTTACAGCATCATAGAAGGCTTTGTCAGCTGTCCAGAACTCGCAACCGCGCAATTCGGCAAGGGCAGCATAAAGCGAGTCATAGATGCGCTCCTGGTTGAACTGGCGGGCGATTTCACGAGCGCGACGCACCATGTCGGGGTGGGTAACGATTTGCATCCTGACCGTGTAGAAGGCAGCCAGCGAGGCATCCGCCGCCGCCGTTGTTGCGCGGCCGGTACGCAAACGGTGCTGTAGATTACTCTCAACTTCGTATTCCAAAAGGGGTGGACCAATCAATAAAACGCCTCTCAGCCGCGCGTCACGGAGTAACTGTCGTGCTTTGTTGCGAAACGGCTCACCCCTTACTACCCATTTGATAGCAACACTGGCATCTATGACTTGCTCAAACATATCTGTTCATCTCTTTCTTGACGCATCTGGCGAATTTCGTCAGCAGCATCAAACTCCCCTTCCCACATCTCCGCTGCTGCATCGCACAGTGTCAGGAGTTCATCAACTTCTCTCGCGCGCTGTTGCTGTAACGTATCTTCCTCTCCTATCCCCCGAGGCATGCCCGGCGGTATCGTACTGAGTTGTTCAGCAATATGACTTATCAGTTTGAACTGTTCATGCAGAGGAAGTTGAGCGATTTGTTGCTCCACTTGTTCTAAGGTTACTTGGCTGGACATTTTGTTCACCTCCATAGCAATAATTGGGCTTGAATTTGAGACGCTGATTATCCCTATCCGTAACCATTCATCTTTAGTCAGTATACCCTACATCCTTTGAAAGTTCAACTGAAACTGGTAAGTAATCCCGCGCACCAGGGCGAGGGGGCAGATCTCAAGCAATCACGAAGACATCCCAATCGCTTTCCTCACGGGCATCGCCACGCGCCCGCGAACCGAAAAGGACGACAGCTAAGTAAAGTAAATAAAGTGTGCTAAAGTGTCTAAAGTGTCTAAAGTTAGAAAGAACGCGCACCCAAACGATTTAGGAAGTGATCCGAACTTATTTAAGGTTACTTATCATAAGGTCGCCCAGTCCTTGTTTTAGCGACTCAACCATCTGGCTCGGAAGCCATCTTTGCGTTGGTGGTAATCTGCCCATGTCTGATAAACCTCACAAGAGTCTTTGCGTTCTTTGCGCTTTTGGTTGAATGAAAACTTGAAAGTAAACCTTGCAGGATGTGAAAGTTAAGGGCGGCTTTCTGACGCGCAATTGAATGAACGCTAACGTTTTTTTTGAAGCTTATCCAGCGCTCCTTTAGCTGCTTGGCGCACAAGCTCCTCTTTATCCTGCAAGGCATAGCGAAGAGGTTGTATCGCTCTCGGATCGCCGATTTTACCCAAAGCCTGAGCCGCCTTCCAGCGCACCCACCCCTCTTCATCTTTCAAAGCGTTGATAAGCGGTTCTACCGCCCTTGCGTCACCAATTTGACCCAAGGCTCCAGCTACCCTAGAGCGTACGCCCCTAGGTTGGTACTGGTACATCCAAGTGTCTCTTAGCGGGGCCCCTGCCCTGGCGTCTTTATCTTTCAAAGCGTTGATAAGCGGTTGCACCGCCCTTGCGTCACCGATTTCACCCAAGGCAGAAGCCGCATTGGAGCGTACGTCCCTATTTTGGTCCCTCAAAGCGTCGATTAGCGGTTGCACCGCCCTCGCGTCGCCGATTTTCCCCAAAGCCCCAGCCGCCCACGGGCCTAGATAGTAATCCTTCAACTCATTGATAAGCGATTCCACTGCCCGGGCATCACCGATTTCACCCAAAGCCCAAGCCGCACGCCAACACACCTCAGAACTTTCATCCTTCAAGGCGTCGATAAGCGGTTGCACCGCCCTGGCGTCGCCGATTTCACCAAGGGCCTCAGCCGCCCCAGAGCGCACAGACGAAGATTCATCCTTCAAAGCGTTGATAAGCGGTAGCACTGCTGGTTCGCCAATTCTCCTAATCACCCTCACGTTCAATTTGTACTTTTTCGATTTCAACGCGCTAATCAGCGGTTCTACAGCCCATACATCACCCTTTTTAGCCGTTCTAATTCTGTACTCCTCGTAGCCGATGTGAGTTGGAATACCTATCCCTACCATCAGCAAAGCGACTGGGATGAGATAAAATATTGGCTGCTGAATTTTGCCTGTCCATCTGCCTATGCTGATTGCTAACCCAAATGACATGCCTATCACAATACCGAGAATGGGATTAGCGGCTGAGATGAGGAACATATAACTAACAAAATAATCCAAACCTAAACCAACGCCTGCCCCAATCAAACATTCACGGCTCAGGATTGCCTTCCAGATAGGATACACAGGATTCATCTTTACGGGAATTGTTTCCGTTCCGCCGTTCGATTGAATCGTAATGGTTGCAGTGCGTCCGTTCGCTTTCGTTGTCACTGTTATCGTAGTGGAATTGCCACTGAACTCGGTCATGTCAATAGCAACCCACGGTTCGGAAGCCGCAACGGTTCCATACAGATGCCCGCGTCCTGTGTTGCGGATTGTCAACTGCCGCGTGTAACTCCCTTGAGCTATTTTGTCGGTATCGGCTGTGCCAAAATCGATTTGGTTTGGCGTAATCATAGGTTTCGGTTTCCCCAAATCTGGGGCAAAATACTGGATGAACTGTTCAACGCCCACATCGTGATGTTCGGGCGAACGGTGGTTGGACGTGATGGAGTCAATCGCTCGTTCCAGCCGCGCCTCGCCGGTGTGGTGGGCGTAGAACCGGAGGAACCCGCCAAACAGGTAGTCCTTCGCTTTCTGCCAGTCCCCATCCATCCGGATGGCGATATCCCGTGCGCTTGACCCTGAACCACCAGCGAACCGGATTTCTCGTGTGAGCACAGCCATGAAAGCCTCCAACGCCACAGATCGCTCCCTCCCGAAGGTTTGAACCGCTTCCTTTGCCGCTTGAGCGAGGTTCGTTCGACCCACTTGATGAAGCCGAGCTGCAATCGTTCCGTCGTACAGGTACTCGATTGCCTCGCTTCTGTGCTTGAGCATCAACGTTGCCAGTTGACGTTCGTTTGCAGCAGATTCCCCCGTGCGGAATGTGAGCCACGAGACGCTGCCAGTCGGCTCTTCCGCTTCTGCCTCCGCCTGCTGAAGTTCCAAATCGTGTGCCTGCCGAAGTTTGGCATCCAGCAGTGTCTTCTTGGCTTCGTTGAGCACGTTCCGTCTCACGTCCTCGCCGGGGAGAGCACCCCTTGCAAGGGACGCCGCGTACAGTTTTTGATGCGCCTCCGCAATCTGTTCGGCAGTCGCATTTTGCGGAACCCCCAGGACGTCGTAGTAATTGACCACCTCTTCCGTCTTGACCCGCCTCCCACCGATCGCTTTGAGGACTTCATCAATGATTTCTCGCGCTTGAAGGCGGGTGAGTCCATAATCCTCCGCTTTGGCGAGTAGGGTTTGCTCTTGTTTTCGTGTGAGCTCGCCCGTTTCGAGGATCGGGCGGATGTAATCTTGATAGCCGCTACGATTTGCCATGTTTAGCTCCTTTCCTCTTGTAAAAGATGAGATTATTCGTTTCGCTCAGAATGACATAATGTGTGATTCTTAACGGAATTGGTATCTTGACTTTGGTAGATTAACCTGTAGCCCAAGATTCTATCTTGGCTCTTAGTCAAATGGCCAACTTAGAAAGTTGGGCTACAGGCGTATCCAATTTCAATTTACCAAAGTCAAGGTATAAAAACGGTGACTCATGTTAAAAATTAGTGTGGGAGGGTGAGGCTCCTGCCGAACCGAAAGGGGGGGTTCGGCGGGAGCCTTACCATACAGATCAGGTTAAGCGGTCAAAACGCCTGCGAATCAATGTTTCGATACGGCTTCGCCTACTCAACAACCGTTCGCAGGCTCATAGCCGAAGTCGTCTCAAGACGACTAAATCTCGTGATAGTCCACTTCCAGTGGACTTGAGCTTTGAGCCTGAACTTCAGTTCAAGGCGTCAAGATTCCTTAAGTTGCTCCCAATGGGTTCGGCGGGAGCCTCACCCTCCCGCGAGATTAGCACTTTTTCTTTACATGAGCCAAAACAGTATGACCGTCAGTTCAAGACTCTTATCATTCCACTTCCAGTCGTCGCAGGTGTGTGGTTGCCTGGGCGACTTCTTGGTCACTGAGCGTCTGGCGTTGAATGGTTGCTGAAGCGGTGCGCCCATCAGGCCCCTTGGCAATCACTTCAAGGGTTTGATCCAGGTTGTATTTGTAGGTCACATGGATGGGTGCCCCTTTCGGTAAACCCGGTGGAAGTTCAAGGAGACACTCACCTAATTGTCGATTCGCATCCGGTGGTTCGCCGTTTGCTTGGCCTTGCATAATCTGAATCCAAGCCGATTTTTGGTTGTCAGACACCGTCCCAAACTGATCGGACATTTCGCAGGGAACGGGAGTCATCTTGGGAATCATCAGATGGATAACGTCCTCCCGTTGCGAGTTGAGGACAACCAGTCCAAGACTGTGCGTTGCGCCATCGGTCACAGTCACTTTGGGCGCTCCACCTTCATCGATAAACCGATCCAAGACCGCTTGGGGGATGTCCTCCGTTGCCGCGGGGTCTTCGGTAATCTGGCGTAACGTCCCCTGAATCGCTGCCCCTAGCGCAACGGCTTCATCAGGATTTACCTCATGAGGGTTAATCGCTTTCCTGCTGATTTGGGCGATCATCTCTCGCACCATCGGCATCCGCGTTACGCCACCGACCAGTAAAACCGTGTCGATGTCCTTCCAACTCATCTTTGCTTCTGAGAGGACGATATCACACAGGGCTCGGCACTTCTCAAGCAACTCATGGGTCAGCTCCTCGAATTTTTCACGGGTCAATTCAACTCTTGTTTGTTTGCCGTTGTAACCACAAACGATTCGCGCCTTCTGCCGTTGGGAGAGGGATTCTTTCGCACTGATTGCCTGAAGTTGGAGGTCCTGATAGGTGTACAGGTCGTTCAATGGGTTCTCGCCATGTTCGATCTCAAACATTTCAGCGACATGCTTAATGATCCGATCGTCCCAATCTTTGCCCCCGAGTCGATGGTCGCCGTTGGTTGCGACCATTTTAATCGCTGCCCCTTCAACCCGCATGACCGTCACATCGAACGTCCCGCCGCCGAGGTCAAAGACAAAGACCGTCTGGTCTTTGCCCAACTTATCTATACCGTAGGCGAGGGCGGCGGCAGTAGGTTCGTTAAGCACTTGCAAGACGTTCAACCCCGCAATTTTACCGGCGTTGCGCGTGGCTTCACGCTCTGCGTCGTGAAAATAGGCGGGTACAGTGATCACCGCATCCGTGATCTCACAATTCAGATACGCCTCCGCGTCCTGTTTGAGTTTTTTCAGGGTGAGCGCAGAAAGTTCCTCCGCCGAATAATCTTTGCCGTTAAATCTTCGGAAGAACTCCTGCTTGGATTTGCCCATCTCACGTTTGACGAACTCAACAATCTGTTCTGGCACCGCTTTGGCGTTTTGCTTGGCGATCTTCCCAACGGTCACGAGGTCATCCTCAAACATAATCACCGACGGGGTAATTCGATCACTTTCCGCGTTTGGGATAATTTCTGGCTGGCCATATTCGTTGATGTGTGCGATTGCTGAAAACGTTGTCCCGAGATCGATACCTACGACTTTTTTGCTCATCGTTCCGTTCCTCCTGTTCTGTTTGTAGCCCAAGATTCTATCTTGGTTTTTCACCGCCAAGCCGAAAGCCCACAGCCACTTAGAGCCTATCCGAAAAGTCCGTTTTCACCTTCAACGCTCCCGTCGGATTGCCAAATCCGACGGTTCGGGCGTGGATTTGGAAATCCACGCCGAGCATTTTCCGGATAGGCTCTTAGTTTGGCTACGAACCACTACTCATGCCCACTGCTGCCGCGATACTTGAAGATTGAAACCTCTTCAGGGCGAATAATCTTTTCTCGCCAGTAGAATCCGGTTTTATGAACCTGCGCGATTTGACCATCCTGGTCTGGGTTATCCGTTGGGATGGCTTTAAGCGTTTTATGCAATTTGCGATCCAGCCGCTCAAGCCTTTCCTCATAAGGAGTCACATCCATACGATAGAGGACTTCGAGCAGTTGGAATCGGAAGTTCTCCAGATTGTTCCGAAGCTGTTCCATGCCCTCAATATACAAACTGCTATTATCGCTCATCAACGCATCAAGTTGGGATTCGATGGCGACGAAGTCATCATACAGCATGATTAGATTTTTTATCACAGGTTTGTGCAAGCTGTCAAGCAGGAAATTTTCCTTATAGTCCTTCATCTCTCGGTAGAGCGCATCGAACATCGCGGATTGGCTTTGGTCCCTTGCAATCTTCGATTCAAACAGTGTTTGCAGTTCCGACAACGTTTCATGGATGTCTGCGAGGGAAACATCATCGGTTGGACTTTCGGGGGGTGAGATTTCTACACCGTCTGGAACGCTTTGTGGCGTCGATTCTTCAGCAACGACTTCTTCAGTTTTCACGTCTTTACACAAGGCGATTATCTCCTTTCCATTGAAAATAGGCGAATAACTGAGGCTTGGGTTAATTATCGGATCATCCAGTTGTAGTCTAGCCCCTTGTGGGCGTCTGAGGTTCGATAACGCCATACGCATGAAGTTAAGAAGGAATGGTGAGTGGAAAAGGGGAAAGTCAAGCGGCTACCCCCGTAGAACATGCGGCTCGCTTGTTGTCAAACGGCTGAAAACAAGCGAGCCGCATGTTCTACGCCCGCAATCTCTCTCCCATCTCACGCTTTTCCTTTAACTTAATGCGTATGGCGTCTGAGGTTCGATAACGCCCACAAGGGGCTAAACTACAAGCGCACTCGATTGGAATTATGACTACCCTTCAGTTAATTAGACGAGGCTTGGTCATAATTCGCCGGCGGTTGAACTGTAGCCCAAGATTCTATCTTGGCCTCCGGCACAAGGGCCAAGTTAGAAACTTGGGCTACTTCAGTGGACTTGAGCTATGAGCCCCGATCTTGAGATCGGGGCGTTTTGACCGCTTAACCTGATCCGTTTGGGTTACAGATGAATGAGTCCCCCCTTTGGAGACAGATAACTCAGTGGCAAGGTTCGTGGCGATGGTTGCAAAAGTGGATTCCAGTTGGAAGCTCTCTTTGACAAAGTAGTAATCCTCTGGAGACGAGGCGACCTGCTTGAGATATTCGCTGTCAACCCCATCCCCAACCCCGATTGCAATGATTCGGATGCCCTTCTGCTTGGTGATGTCGGCTTGAGAGCGCGTTGCTTCTCGGTTGTTGGGCATGCCGTCTGTCAGTAGCACAATTATATTGGTGTTTTGCAAAGTAGAACATGCTGCCGTCTTGTTCACGTTGACAAACATCTTCTCTCGTGCGAGGGCAATGGCTTCGCTCATCGGTGTTCCACCATCCGCAGAAAGCCTTTCAATGGCTTGACGCAATGAGCCGAAGTCCTGTGTTAAGGGTGAACGAATATGTGCATCGGGAGCGCCAAAACTGATCAAGCCAAGATGTGCGTTTGGACCAATCGAGTCCACAAATCGGAGGGCAGCCTCTTTTGCGTCATGGAGCTTACTGCCGCTCATGCTTCCAGAGCAGTCAATCACCAATGCAATGTCCATCGGCATGGGGGCAGGTGCCGCAAGGCTGTCCCAATCCACTTCACCCTCCTTTTTCCGATAGGGAAGTTTCTTTCCAGAGTGAATATCCACCGCTTCGACTTCAATCAGTCCATTGACATTGTATTTGAATGTGACTTTGAGCCGCGTTTCTTGGGCGGGGCGTGGTGGAATGTCATAGAATTGATACACCTCACGAACGGGACAATCTCGCGGTTCTGGAGACTCCCCTTGGAGGACGTACACATCCAATTCCGTCTGATTATGTGCTGTTGTCACATAGTCATCGCGGCTCATCTCGATAGGGATATTCGTGTTTTTGGGGATGATAATGCTGTTACGCAGTTCACCGATTTCATCAAGAGCCACCATGCCGAGGCTATGCGAACAGACATCGCTGATTCGCATGATGCCTTGTGTCCTTGCTGTGCTTGGGTGCTGAAGTCCACCACGCTCGGAGGCAATCAAGGCTCCCTGAATCGCTGCTCCTATCGCAACACACTCATCAGGATTAACGGAAGAATCGGGAGGCTGACCAAAGTATTCCGTTAGCATCTGTCGAATCATCGGCATTCGCGTAGAACCACCAACCAATAAAACCGTATCTATCTGTTGAGGGGTTTGATTGGCTTCATGTAGTACCACATCGATAAAACTTCTACACCGTTCAACCAGGTGCGCAGTCATCCCCTCGAACTGTTGGCGGGTCAGTTCAACTCGCAGGGACTTCCCCAAATAGTGGGTAATGATGTTCGCTCGTGTGAGGGTTGAAAGTTGGATTTTCGCATCGACAACTTTTAACTGGATTTGTTGATACGCATTCAGCGATTCGAGCGGGTTGACTTCGTGTTCAATCTCAAACCGTTCAGCGACATATTTAATGATGACGTCATCCCAATCCTTGCCACCCAGCCGATGGTCTCCATTGGTTGCGATGATCCGGATCGCATCTCCGCTAATCTCCATGACAGTGACATCGAACGTGCCACCCCCGAGATCAAAGACAAACACGGTCGAATCATGTCCCTGCTGGTGTTTGCCATACGCGATGGCTGCGGCAGTCGGTTCGTTAATAATTCGATGGACGCGAAGCCCCGCAATTTCGCCCGCACGGATAGTTGCCTGTCGTTCAGGGTCATTAAAGTAAGCAGGGACTGTAATCACCGCATCCTTGATCGGTATTCCAAGCGCAGCCTCCGCGTCCCGCTTGAGGAATTTAAGAATTTCAGCAGAGATTTCCTCCGCAGAATATTTTTTCCCACCAAATTCTCGGAAAAATTCTGTCACGGGCTTTCCCATCTCACGTTTGACAAATTCAACCACCCGCTCTGGTTCGGTGACCGCGTTTTGTTTGGCAAACTCCCCGACGATGAATCCATCATCATCGAAAAAGACAACGCTGGGCGTCAAAAACTTGCCGTCCTCATTTCGGATTAACTCAGGGATACCGTAGTCATTGACGTGTGCAATGGAGGAAAAGGTTGTTCCTAAATCGATTCCAACAATTTTGGGGGGCATCCGAACCTCCTTCAAAATAAGTGAAGATCCATTTTATTTATTTTTGAAAATTAGCTTGACTTTGTTAAATTCGGGTGGCAATCCAGTCGTAGAGCATGCGGCTCGCTTGTTCATTGCTCCGGTGAACCAGCCAGTCCGATTCTCGGACGAGCACGGCAGGCTCTACTAATGATCGTTCGTCTAATCTAACAAAGTCAAGTTAGTTATGTTACAATAAGATTGTGATTTTAAGATGCTGGTAAGGAAAACTTTTAATAAGGAGAAACCCATGAAATTCATTGAATTGACTGACGAAGAACTCGAACTCTATCTCAAAGATCAGAAAGACGCTGATATATTTGCTCAACGTTCTCTCGAAATCTATGAAAACTATAAAGGTAAATATGTCACCATTGTCGAGGGAGAGCTATTCGTGGGTGACACATGGTTGGAAATTGAGGAACAGGTCAAGAAGAAATATCCCCATAGATCGCCCTGCATTCGTTTCATCCCCCAAAAGCGAAGCGGTATACCAACTGTAGTGAAAATGAGGGCATCAGCAAAGGGTTCATGAGGAAATGAGTTTCCTTTCACTTCCCTATTTTCTTTATTTCTCATTTGACCTTCAAGATCAGAACAACCCTTGTTCCATCGGGCGGCAGCACATCCTCCCGGGCATGGAACCGGGTGACCTCATCCACAAACTCGCGGATGGTGTAACTGGCGTTGCTGACTTTCCCGCCCGGGCAACTGTACAAGCAAGCAACGCACCCCGATTTCCAGTTTTTGACATAAGCCAGATTCCCTCCGAAACGGAAATCAAATCCATGCCCGCCAGAATCCTCCAGAACCTCCGAAAGATGATAGGCTTTTTTCGTCCCCTCCCACTGCACGGAGATTTCAATGGGACTCCCCTTGACCCGCAGATCGGGATCGGCGGAATCAGGTTCAAATCGCTCATCCCATGTGTCCAGCGTGAGGTTATTCCCCGGCTGCGCACCGACCGCAACCAACGCCTGATGGACCTGAACATCTGTAGCATACGCTAGGAAAAGGGCGTTCCCCTTTGCCCGACCATCTTTCCACACGATGGCGTGGTATTGCGCGGGTTCGCGTGTTGATGCGTTAAAAGCGCCCGCCTGCACCTGTCCGAGCAGCCATACCGACTTTGCCTCGCGATCGATATAGATTGGCTTATCAACGGAGAGTTTCTGGACGGATGATGCAAAACGATTCGGAATCTCTCGACTGCAAGAAAGTGCAAGCAAACTCAAAGCAATCAGCAGAATAAGGGCGACCTTTGATCTGCGCTTGATAAGCCACACCACGATAGAAATCGCGATGATGATGCCGAAAGCCCAGAATAGAATTTTAATCGTGCCTGTTGCTTTATCTCCAAGATAGGAATACAAAATCGTCGCCGGGAGTTGCCCGACGCCGGTGGCGATGAAAAAGCCGAGGAAGTTCATACCGGTGAGCCCCGCTCCGTAGCTAATCACGTCGAAGGAGATAATCGGCACCAAGCGGGCGATAAGTACGGCGTGCTTCCCGTAGCGTCCAAAGAAGCCATCTGAGGCGATGAGGGCTGGCTCGCTTACCAGTTTGACGACGACAGGGCGTCCAAGGTATCGCGCAATGAAAAAGCAGATTGCGGCACCTACCATCGCGCTGCTCCACGACAGCGCCGTTCCCCACCAAACGCCGAACAGCAGTCCATTGGTAAAGGTGATCAGGAAGGCCGGCAGCGGTGCGGCGATGCTCTGAATGACCATCAGAAGCGCGGAGATGATTGGGGCAAGGGCACCGTAGGAGGCGATATATGCCCGCATCGCCTGTGGGTCTTTGAAAAGATTGAATATGCGCACGACCCAATCGTGAAAAACTGGAAGGGTAAAAAACAAGATTGTCAAGAGGAGAATCGTCGCAGATAAAAGAATCGTCTGGATTTTCATTATGGGTTTGAAGCGTGAAACGTGAAACGTGAAAGTCGATGGAGAGAAAAGCTTGGTGATTCACCTGACCGAGTATTTGATTACCGCTGACCTCCGTCTCACGATTTTGCGGTTGATTCTCTTTGTGGGATGTGGTATTATTAAAAATAGTAGAAGCCAACTGGTTTTCTATTTTAGCACGTTTTTGAGTTTTATTCAACAGAATTAGACGGCAAAAATGCGGTCTAATCAGAGTTAGGCTGTACAGGAGGAATAAACCGTGGCGAACCCATCATCCAAAGTCAATATCCTCTATCAACGCTCGACCGAGGGAATCACAGCAGAGATGCTGACGGGTTTCTTTGAAGGTTGGCCCAGTCCGCCTGATTCAGAGACTCACCTGAGAATCCTGATGAGCAGTGATCATGTGGTTATAGCTATCGATCAGGACGTTAGCAAGGTCGTCGGGTTTATCACCGCCATAAGCGATCATGTGTCTTGCGCCTACATTCCACATTTGGAAGTCATTTCTGAGTATCGAGGTCGTGGCATTGGCTCAGAGCTTGTTCGACACCTGTTGGACGCCCTGTCCGAGATTTACATGATTGATCTGATGGTGCGCTTTGACAGATAGTGATGTAATTTCGGTTCAATTCCGAATGGGCGAATCA
>CAZOAL010000104.1:0-22724 GCA_964577695.1 uncultured bacterium
ATACCGGCCGGACCGCTATTGGCCGGCCCCTGATTAAAAATGAGCGAAACTACCGCAATAAAGTTTCTTTTTGTTCTTTAAAACTTGCTTCATGAATGAGGAGGGGACAAATGGCGATTTCTCGAGAACAACAACAGGAATTGGATGAGCGAGGGTGCCTCCTCATCCCAGATGTGCTTTCTGAGTCAGAAATTCACGCCTATAAAGCGCGTCTATTAGAGTTGGCGGAAGAGGCGAAGAAAGAGGGTTCAGCGATAATGCACACGAATGGAAAGGGTCAACACGTCCGGTGGTTGGTGAACAAAGGCGAGATGTTTGAACGTTTGGTAGCCCATCCCAAAGTTGTGCCGTTCTTTGCGTATTTATTGGGGGCAGATTACACACTCAGCACACTCACTTCCAATATCATTTCCCCCGGCGCGACGGATGGACACTATCATGTTGACCATGTGCTGGGAGCAATGCCGGAACCGCTGCCGAGCTTCCCAATGGTTGCCAACAGCCTTTGGCTTTTAGATGATTTCACCCCTGAAAACGGCGGTACGCGACACGTCCCGGGCAGTCATCGCAGCTTAACCAAACCCCCTGCTGGCATCACGCACCACCCCCAGGAAACTCGGCTCTCTGCACCGAAAGGCTCGGTATTTCTTTTCAACGGTGCTGTCTGGCACTCCGCTGGCGCGAACCAAACAGACCAACCGCGGATGTGCCTCATTTGTTTCTGCTGTCGCTCATTCCTCAAACCCATGTTTGACTTTGTGCATTATCTCAAGCCGGAAGTGGTTGCGCGAGCCACCCCGGAAATGCGACGGATTTACGGTTTTGATTCTCAGCCCAAACCACCTGATGTTCCGAAAAAATAAGGGGATGGGGCATGTTTCAAATTTCTCAAAAATGAGTTGCATCTGGGCATGAACCCACCCCTAACCCCTCCCCTTTCTTCCAGAGAAGAGTGTAAAGAGATTTCTGAAACATGCCAAAATAATTACATCGACACAACCCGTCCATCTTTCATCTGGATGACTCGATCCGCGTCCTTCCTCAGGCCCTCGTGATGCGTCACGATCGCGATGGTCGTCTGGTGTTCCTGGCGCAATTCGCGGACGAGGTTCATCAAGTTCGCGCTTTGACGGCTATCCAGGTTCGCCGTGGGTTCGTCGGCGAAAATGATTTTGGGATTGTTGGCGAGCGCCCGGGCGAAGGAGACGCGCTGCTTCTCACCTCCCGACAGTTGCGCCGGGCGATGGTGCAACCGCTTCTCCAACCCAACCCGTGTGAGTAACTCCTTCGCTCGCGCCGCGGCGTCATGGTCTTTGACACCGGCAATGTCCATGGCGACCATCACATTTTCCAGCGCCGTCAAGTAAGGTATCAGGTTAAAAAGTTGAAACACAAAGCCGACCTTCTCCCGTCGAATCACCGAAAGCTCCTGATGCTGATGGTCGATCTGTTGTCCGTCAATCCAGACGTTGCCTTCGCTGGGAGTGAGGATACAGCCGAGTAGGCTGACCAACGTCGTCTTGCCACAACCGCTATCGCCCATAATCATCACCAGTTCGCCTTCTTCGATTGCAATATCAACATGGTCAACAGCAACGACGGTTGCCTCTCCCTCCCCGAAACGTTTCGTTAAGCCTTTTCCTTCTACAACTGCTCCCATTATATTCTCCTGTCTCGTCGGGAATGAGAAACCGAGTTTTTCAAAAAAACTCGGTTTCTCGTCTTCACTGAATCCCTGTTATGCCATTTGGACTTCCAGATGCGACAATTCTTTTGTGAGATTCGCCCGGCCTGAAAAGAACAGAGATGCGATTGTCAATTGTCAATTTCAAATCCGACAAATCGTCGCATTTGAATCTACAAACGGTATTATATCTCCCCTCTGAATGCCACCATTGGGTCAACGGTCGCTGCTTTTCGCCCGGCAAGGTAGCCGCCACCACAACAGACGATAAAACTGATAAGTGCCACGGCACCAGATTCGACCGGGTTAATCGCGACGAAGATCGGCGCAGCGGCTGCAAACAGGTACGATAAGATGACCCCGCACATCACCCCAACCACTGACATCAAAGCCACTTGCTTGAGTAGCAACGACATGACATAGCGATTCGACGCGCCGATGGCTTTGAGAACGCCAATCTCCTGCGTCTTTTCGAGCGTTGTGACGTAGGTGATCATCGCGACGATAATTCCCGCCGCGAGCCAGAGCATCACCCGCAGAAATTGAACCGCCTTCATCGGTTCAGTCACATACGTTTTGAGAATATCGTCAACCGTCTGGTTGAGCGTGCGGGCCTCGATGCTTCCTTGTTCATCCAGTTTTTGTGCGACCTCTTCGGCGGTATGGCCCTCCGCTGTTTTGGCAATCATCATATTTACATGCAGATAGTTGTTCAACAACACATCTTGAGCGGTGCGAATATCCATAAAGAGCAGGGGCGTGTCAAGCACAAACATCAGACTTTTTACCTTGCCAACGACTTTGAGGTCTTTGCCGCCAATCGAGATTCTTTCACCGATCTCAAGGTTCATCTTTTCGTCAATGACAACTTCCGGCGTCGGTTTATCTTCGGGGCGATAATCCTCGAATTGGCTTGGGGTAAACAGGCGTCCCTCAACCACCCGTGTCGGTCCTCCGAACTTGCCAAGCTGATACCCCACGACAATGGCTTTACCCTGTTTATTATGGATGACAGGACGCGCCTGCGCAAAGACCAGCGGTGAAGCCGATTTTTCCCTCAACCCTTCTTCCGTGTTGAGATACGCGAGGTATTCTGGGATGAGCAATGAAAAGCCGACGAACGCCCCTCCAGACCCCTTGGCGGAGATCCAAATGTCCGCCCCTGTCGATTCGACATACTGCTTTGCTTGTATTCGCATGCCGTTCATGATGCCGCCCAACATCAGAATGAGCGAGATCAGCACGGTAACGCCAATTGCGGTCAGTACCACCCGCGCCTTACGATAAGCCATGTCTCTCAGGAATACACGATTCATACTTCTTCGTCCTTTCTATACGATAACGAAATACGGAATGTGTGATGCGTAAACTATGAAACGTGAAACGTGATACGTAAACTATTTAAGGGAAAACGAGATGTACATTCTGCTGCGGGAAGTTGGAGTGCAATTCCACATCTGTCAAGATGTCCTCAAAGCCAAGCACAATGGGGTGACTGTCATCCGAGAGCAGATAGGCTTTGATAGTCAGCGGCGTAGCGGTCCGTTCTCGTTCTTGGGCATCGTGGAAGCGGAGAATCACTTGTCCCAACCTGCCGGTTGTTGCCCTCCCACCGACAGGAATCTCAGTCTCAATATTGGAATAGAGCCCATATCGCATCTGTTCCCAGACACTCCTTGGAATGATGGAAATGGGACCGCCAGTGTCGATAATGGCTCTCATTGATCTTGTCCAACCGTTACGAGTTTCAAAGGAAACAAGCGCGATAATACGAGTGTAGCGAACCAGAATACCACGCTGAAAATAGTCCAGATTAACTTGGGTCTTGTACGCCAACTGGACGATGAAACCGGAGGGGGCTCTCGACGAAGTCGTAGACACAGGGCCCTCTACCGACCTTGTTTTCCTTCTGTTCAGCCACTCTGAAAACCTCTCCCAAATCTTTGCTAGCAATCACAACCTCCTTGTCAAGGACAGCAATCCACATATCGGGATATTTCTGAACCAATTCCGTATAATTTTCATCCACCCACTTCGTATCGTCAAGGTGCCGTTGAGGACGGATGGGGGGTTCGGGAAAATCTTTCGGGAGTTTTGCGTAAGGCATCTTATTCACCTCCTTCCTTTCTTTCCATTTTCTTATTTTTTGATTCCTTATTTCCCCTGAGACAACTCAAGATAGACCCGCTGCATAGCCGCCATCTTTCCCGCATCCCCCGCCACACTGCCGATGGTGAACATCATGACCCCTGTGCTTTTTCCCATGAGTCCGTAGCGCAGGACTGCCTCAAATTCTTCAGGTGTGATGCGTGGCTCGTCGTGTGCCTGTACGATTGGCCAGAGCTTGGGATATGCCTCTGGGGCAGTCTGTATACTGTACCGTTGGCTGAAATACTCAATGTAGTCTTTGATATACTCCGGGCTCTTGCCTGAACGTCCGTGATAGACCATCGGCGAGAAGACATCGACATAAGGCGCGAGCGCATTGAAATCCAATCCCAAGCAGCGTCTCCGCACGCCCCCCAAATCTTCGTCCTTCCAGGCGCACTGGAAGTTGCCGACCAGAGCGTTTGGTCGTATCTCCTTGACGATACTCCGAATCTCCATCGCCCAATCCACAAGGACAGAGACACGCCAATCTTCCCAACGCTTCGCGGCGTTCATGAATATCCACTTTGCCTTTTCTGGGATAGTCTCGCCCTGCACCTTCACCCGGCGCGCCCACGCCTCGAAAGCCGCAATGCACGACTCATTGAAGCAGGTCTTGATAAAAACGGGATACGGGTCCTCAAACTGGGCGTGCCAGTGCAGGTAGTCCATCCAGACCCCGTCGATGTCGTACTGCGTCAGCAACTCCCGCAACGCGTTCATCCGATATTCCCGGAAGCCTTTGTGCGTTGGACAAACGCCCATGAACCAGGTCGCCGGCGGCGCGGGGTTACCGGAATCATCGATCGGGTGGGCGTCGGGATGCTTTTTCACATAATCGCCATAATTACCATTCAACGTCGCAAACTCCGCGAAGACCTTGCAGCCTTCCTCCCGCGCCCGTTTGATAGTGGCGTCGTCAATCCCTCCGCTGTGGATGAAAACCGCGTTGACGCCATATTCGTTCAACTTCGCCCCCGTGTCCCAGAAGGACTTGGGGTGCGCATACGTGCCTCGAATCATGATTGTTTTCCCTCCTTCTTGATCGCTCGCCGCAGCCTCAACGACAATGGTGAGTGCGCAAGCGGTGATGATGAACCAACTTAAGTTTATTGTGTATTTCATGATTTCTTAATTCCTTTTTTAGCGAGAACGTTTGCCGGTAATGCCCCAGATTAACCGTTCCATCGGATCCGGATCTTTCTGGCGGAAATCGACCCATGTCATGTTTTTGAGAAAGGATGGAAGTTCCGGAGGCTGCTTGCAGTCTGGAAGGATGACAGGGATGACCGGGTGTTTTCGTGTCTCAAACAATTGTAGGGCAACCGACAGTTCCAGATCCTGCCAAGGGCCAATGCCCTCGTTGCCAATAAAAATTGCGACTGACTTTATTTGATTGATGTACTGTTTTAATGCTACGCGCCATAGCACCCCTGGCCGCAGTTCCCACTCATCAAACCAGGGCAAAATCCCTCTTTTCTGGAGTTGCTCCGCGATTTCCTTTACTGCGAGTTTGTCCGCACTGTTATAAATGAGGTGGACATCGAAGGTGCCAGTTTCAATACCGGGGGCAAGAACACCATCCAAGTTCTCCCATGGGCCAGCGAGATTTACCAGCCTCCCTGTGAAACTCTCGTAGCTTCGGGTAAGGGACAACCTGTCTTTGGCCCGTTCAACCAAGACAGCAATTTGCTCTCCATAAGCATAAGAAGGAATATGTTGGATCTGGACCTCGTCGAAGTAGGTATCAAGCTTACACTCAACAAGGTCATACACCGCTTTGAAAAACTCCTCGAACTGCGGCTGGTAGCCGATAATCTCCTTCTTTGGGTTCCCATAACGCCAATCATCACGGAGCGTGGGTTCTGTTACCTCAATGCGTGAGGGTAGGGGAAAAACAGCAAGTGGACGCAAATCATCTGACTGTCTCCGGTAGTTCGTTGCCTGTCGGATGACATCTAATACTCCCGTGAGGCTTTGGCGATTGGGTGTAAATACGGCAACGAGTTTATCAGGCATGAGCATCGTACAGATTCCGCTGATATCGGTGATTCCGGTACGAGAATCGATGAGGACATATTGGTATTGTTCCGTCAGTCGTTCAGCAAATAAGCGAATCAGCGACGGTGACCGGTTGTAGAAATCTTCCCACTGGAAGGTGTTGACGCGGTAGGCGTACTTTTCGTCAAAGCGCCCAGCTTTGAGTAAGTAAAGAGAAGGAATATCAGTCTCCACTATAAACCGCTCAAGATGGATTTGATTCAGCACAGCACTGGCAATTTCTTCAGTTTGATTTTCACTGAATAGATCAGGACTGCGCATGGCTTTATCTAATTCCAAAAACACATCCATAAGCCCTGGCTGCTCGTCAAGTGCCCGGTCAATATCATCGGACTGGGCAAATTGCTTATTAAATCTGCCTTGGAAAAACCGATGTAGCCCTGGTGCTTCAACATCCCAGTCTACCATCAGCACGCCTTTGCCTCCGACTTGGCGTTGTGCGAGTAAGCAGGCGATATTGGCGAGTGCCATCGATCTGCCTGTTCCACCCTTGTAGGAGTAGAACGTGATTACCTGACCTGGCGTCTCAATTAACGAAGTTTCAATTGGCATTGTAAACCCTCCTAACGTCCTGGAAATGATTGTTTAAATCCTGTAATACCTTCTAACCATTCCCGAATTTCCTCTTCAGTAGGGAGTGTAAATTCTGAACAGTTTTTGCAAGCATCCTCAGACAACGCATCGAAAGCCTGACAGCGGGTAGCAATATACTCTGCGATCTTTCTAGGGCGTGTTGACGAACTCGGGCAAATGCGCTCGTAGCCCAAGTTTCTAACTTGGTGCCTCGTCCCCAACCAAGATAGAATCTTGGGCTACAGTTGGATTGCGAAACAGTTCGTCAACACGCCCTAATCTCAGGGGCGAAACGTGGATGCTTGCTCATCTCATCGTCAGACAACAGAAAACTATCAAATTTGACATATTGGCGTCGATCCTTCATCTCCGGTGGAAGGGAATCCTCACCGCGGAAAACAATGGGGATGATTAACCCATAAACATGGTCGCTTGGATTCTGTAGCAATTTTAAACGCTCTGCCTCCAACTTTTCCATCGCTTTGTATTCACGGGCGCAATAGGTGTGATACCTATCGAAGTATGTCGGCGTGAAAACGACGATTAAACACACGCTCTCACATAGAGCCCTCGCCAACGCTTCATTATAAAAGTAACCCCCTTCCAATCGTTCCCTGTCGAGATATATTTCTTTATCGGTCATCAGTTCCAATTCGCCAGAAAGCGCATTGTAAAGATCGCTAACAATGCGCTTCCCAAGTTGATTCCGACAGTGACGATAACTCATGAAACAAGAATACTTGAACGACATAACGCTTTGACCTCTGTTTACCCGACGAATACAATCTCTTATCCGTCGCTACTAAGCACATCAATAATCCTCAGTCAGTTGGTCAATGACTTCGTCGATGGTCTTGGCGATCATATTTTCTCCAAGTCGGTTCTATGAAGGAAAAACGAGATACACTTGCTGTTGAGGGAAGTTAGAATGCAATTCAACGTCGGTCAAGAAATCCTCAAAGCCAAGGACAATGGGGTGACTGTCATCCGAGAGCAGATACGCTTTGAGAGGCAGGGACGGAGAGGTCCGGTCCCGTTCCTGGGCATCGTGGAAGCGGAGGTGACTTGCCCCACCTTGCCGACCGCCGCGCGTCCACCCACGCGGACATCGGTCTCTCGATTCGAGTAAAAGCCATGTCGAACCTGTTCCCACACGCTCCTTGGAATGATGGAAATGGGACCACCAGTATCAATGATCGCTTTCATTGGCTCGGTCCAACCATCTGCGGTTTCAAACGAAACATCTGCTAGAATGCGAATATAGCGTACCACAACGCCTCGCTGAAAGTAATCCAAATCAACCTGGGTCTTGTACGCCAAGCGGACCACGAAACCGGAGGGGGCTCTCAACGAAGTCGTAGACACAGGGGCCCCTGCCGACTTCGGCGGCTTTCTGCCGAGCCACTCGGAAAACTTCTCCCAAATCTTTGCTGGCAATGACAACCTCCTTATCAAGAACGGCAATCCACATATCGGGATATTTCTGAACCAATTCCGTATAGTTCTCATTCATCCACCTAGAATCGTCGAGGTGTCGTTGGGGGCGGATGGGCGGTTCGGGAAAACCTTTGGGGTGTTTAGCGTAAGGCATATCATTTCACCTCCTTGTTTGGTGTGACTCCTGATTATCTCATTGAAGGTGAGGTCTCAAGTCATTGATGTCTTTCATCAAGTTTTGATGTTCGTCAACCGTCAATACATCTTTGTCCCCTTCTTCTCCGTTCCGAGAGTCTTCGACCTGTCGTAAAAACTCCTCCAGAGACCGCTCCGCTTTAATCGTAAATCCTGCATCTTTGATCATTCGCAAGGTTCGGGTTCTCGAAGCCCCTTTGATATTCAGATAGCCCTCCACAAAAAGGGAGTTGGCTGGATAAAGCGCCATGACCTCCAGACTCCGCAGGTGCATTTCTCGACCCGCGGCGACTCGAATTTCGGCCTCCGGATTTAAGAAACGATACAAACACAGAACTCGTAAACAGTATTCTGGACTGAGAGCGGGCGGATGCGAAAGCACATTTCCTTGAATGGGAATGAGAAAATTGACCGGTATCGACGGGACTTTCAACCTTCGTAATGTTTTGGCAACTTCGATGATATCACGTGCTTTTTCCCCCATGCCGACGATGATGCCAGAACACAATTCAATGCCCGCTCCCTGGGCTGCCTTGAGTGTATTGATTCGCTCCGCGTATGTATGGGTTGTACAGATATTGGGGTAATGCGCTTCTGATGTGTTGAGATTGTGATTCAGTCGATCTAAGCCCGCACCCTTGAGGATTTGCGCGCCCTCTCTATCAACCAGGCCCGCCGAAAGACAGACCCGGATGGGATACCGGGATTTAATCTCTTTGATTAATTTGGCTAAATGCGCGATACGCTTTTTCGATGGCCCCCGACCGGCAAAGACCATACAATATCGATAAGCCCCTGACTCGTAAGCACGTTGGGCTTCAGCCAGAATTTCTTCATCGGGTTTAATCGGGTACTTCTCGATATTGGCATTTGATGACTTGGCTTGAGCGCAATAATAACAGTCTTCGGGACAATAGCCATTTTGGGCGTTATTGATGATATGGAGCATGACCTCCTTGCCGGTGTATTTCTTGCGCACCTGATACGCCGCATCAAGTAATGGGAGGAGTTCGACCTCTGGTGAAATTAATATTTGCAGACACACTTCGTCCGAGAGGGTCTCCCCCTGTAAACTTTTTTCGACTAATTCATTATAAAATGTTCGTTCCATTTGTTTCCTAAATCCTCCCGATTGATTCCTATTTCCCTCAATGTTATTGCGTGTGAGCAAAGGATGTGCCATAGCAGGAAATGTCGCTGTTTATGTACTGACAAAACCGAATTGCCACGAGGCGGATGAAAAATTGCCCACTTTTTGGCATTTTTGAACGTTGATGCACCACCGCGTGCATTCTGGCGGAACATGATAATTCTATACTGTGAACGGTCACAAATTAAATTTTCAACATTATAACAGTTGACAGTATATCATGAATTGACGAAGCGGGCAAGCGATAAAACTTGAAACCTGAAATTTGCAAATGAGTAGGGGCGAAGCATTCGCTCATCAGGGGGCATACCATTGGCTGGCTCCAGTGACGAATGCTTCGCCCTATTCGGGAAACGTGGTTTGTAATACCATTTGCTTTTAGAAGCCCCATGATTGTATAATTGGGGAAATGCTCCTTTACAGCAGGTGAACTTTCATGCTCCGGATTAGCGAAAATAATGTCATTGACTATCTCGTTCAACAACGCTTTTTAACACCAGCGGAAGCCGCGCAAAGCCGCGCCCTTGAACTCCCGGGCGGCGTCTCCAATCTCACGATTCAGGTTCAAACGCCAGATGGGTGTTATGTCCTCAAACAGGCGCTTGAAAAGTTGCGCGTGAAGATGGATTGGTATTCTGATGTCAGGCGCATCCACGTTGAAACGGACTGTATGCGGCTACTCGGTGAACGCATCGGGACGGAGCTCATCCCTGAAATCTTCTTCGAGGACCGGGAAAACTACCTGTACGTCATGGCGTCTGCGCCGGCGGGGGCATCGACATGGAAGGGGCAACTGCTTTTGGGAGAGGTGAATCTCCACATCGCAGAAAGGCTCGGAAGGCTGCTCGGAGAAATTCACCAAAGAACCCACGACCAAGGGGCAGAAATCGCACAGCAGTTTGACAATGACGAATTTTTCATCCAACTCCGCGTTGACCCGTACTACAACACGATCGCGAAGGTTCACACCGAACTCGCCGATGAGATTAACAGCCTATCACAGCAGATGCTCAAGAATAAGCTGTGTCTGGTGCATGGCGATTATAGCCCGAAAAACATTCTGGTCAAAGGGGAACAAATTATGCTGATTGATTTCGAGGTGGCGCACCACGGCGATCCGGTATTTGACCTCGCCTTCTTTTTGACGCATCTTCGACTCAAAGCCTTTCATTTGCCGAATCACCGTGACGTGCTCTATGAATCCATCCGCCGCTTCTGGAAGGCTTACACCGCGGCCGTCACCTTCCTAAACCCAGACACCTTTGAGCCGCGATTTATCCGTCATTGGGGGTGCGTTCTGCTCGCCCGTTTGGACGGCAAATCCCCCGCCGAATACCTCCAATCCCCGACGAAGGAGATTATCCGCCCTTATAGCAAACAGTTGATACGCGGAGAAATGGAACGGATTGAGGAATGTTTGATGGGATGAAATCTACCGACACTTTCCTGTTTTTACTTGACCCCCGATCTTATTTCTGCTAAAATAAGGTTCAGGATGGCATAAAAATTGTTATGCTTTGGAGATGGAAAAGTAAATTATGCCCATATACTATCGGGGAGCGGCCCCAGGTACATACTGGGATATGAATGATGCCTGTCAGAGTGGTTTTACGCCACGGTCACCTGCAGCCACTCCAGGGATTGACCGTTTGATTGATCATGTGATGGGTGCAACAAGGTATAGTCCCTATCTCTCCCTCACCCGGTCATACGGTGTTGCTTTGGACTATGCTAAGATGAGTGCAACCGCAAGTAATCCCGGCTGGATTTATGAAATAGAGCTTAATGCTCCATTGCCCTATGGATTGTAGTTAGTGGACCCGGTAAAGGAGGTAGCTGCCGGATTGCCATCACCCCTGGAGCGGATTTCTTATCACCACAACGCCCTCCCAACACTGCTACTGGGAATTGTGGATGCAGTTACAAATTGGCAAATCTTACAGGAGTTTGTTCCACAACCTCCGCATAGCAGTAATCGATTTCAACCTCCTATTATCACGCGGGAGCTAAGGGTTCTTGTACATGCCTTACGGGACGCAGAGATTCTGGCCCTGGGCGATATACCTGCCCCCTTGGTGCGGAACCGCTACCCGGTACACTGATTATCATCATTTGAACGAGGATTTATCATGACTAAGAATCGTATCATTGAACTGAAGGACTCTATTCCCGGTGGTGCTTCCATCCAGTTTCTTCGTGCTGAAATACCGGGGGGGTATTGGACTCCTTTTGCTTTGATTCGGTACTCCATTGAGGGAGTGGAACCCCAATATGGCCTGCGCTTAGATCTCGGCAAGCAAGTGTTTATCGACTATCTTGAAGATGAGGAGACGGATGGATTTCTCCAGAAGGTCGCACCCAAGATTGTTGAATTCCTGAGCTCCATCATGTATCCAACCACGGATAAGAATGGAAGAAGTCGCATCATTGACCTGAATGACTCTATTCCCGGTGATGCTTCCATCCAGTTTCTTCGTGCTGAAATACCGGGGGGGTATTGGACTCCCTTTGCTTTGATTCGGTATTCCATTGAGGGAGTGGAACCCCAATATGGCCTGCGCTTAGATCTCGGCAAGCAAGTGTTTATCGACCACCTTGAAGATGAAGAGAAGGATGGATTTCTCCAGAAGGTCGCCCCCAAGATTCTTAAATTCTTGGGTCCCATCCTGTCTCCAAAGAAAGTGCAAAACTAAATGTTTATACCGTTTGCTTATCGTTAGGAAATGGATCTCATTTGGGAGGGATAACCCCATGAAACGTCATACGTTTGCCGTTATTTTTTTGTGTTGGGTTGGTTTGATGATGGCTGCCTGTGGGTCTCAGAAGCAGATAGTGCCGCCGGTAAAATCAGTCGGAGCTTATGGAGCAATCGTTCTGGATGGCCCCCCTTTCGACGATATGGCCCCCGGACAGGTGACTGTTCTCGGAGATGTCGCCGCTCCGGGAATCTATTCATATACAGGGCTCAAATCCGTGCAGGAAATCATAGCCCTCGCAGGCGGCCCCACATCTAATGCCGACCTGACAAGTATCATAGTGATTCCCCTGGATGGCTACCATTCAGTGAAAACTATTAACCTGGAACAGTTACTTCAGGAAACTCAACCATTCGTGCCGAATCTTAAAGATGGTGACACGATCTTTATTCCAGCCCAACCCAAACAAGGGAGCACAAATTGACCCGAATCAAGATTTGTGGAATCACTCACTTGGATGATGCGTTGATGGCGATTGAAGCGGGTGCGGACGCACTCGGCTTTGTCTTTGTTCCCCATACACCCCGATATCTCCATCCGGAGCAAGCGCGGTCGATTATCGATCAACTCCCCCCTTTTATCACAACGGTTGGGCTGTTTGTCAACGCTGAACAGCAAGGGCTCGAGGCGATTGCGGATGGCTGCCGTTTGAACCTGATACAATTACACGGCGATGAGCCGCCCGCCCTGTGTGTTGCATTGAGTCGCAGAGTGATTAAAGCCTTTCGGGTGAAAGACGAATCGAGCTTGTCCCGATTGTCCGGTTACCGTGTCAGTGCGTATCTGCTGGATACTTATGTCAAAGGGGCGATGGGCGGGACAGGAAAGAGCTTTGACTGGAATCTCGCCCTTAAAGCGAAATCGTATGGCCGCATCATCCTTGCCGGGGGGCTCACCCCGGATAACGTTGCATCGGCAGTTCTACAAGTGCGTCCGTATGGCGTTGATGTCAGCAGTGGCGTCGAGGCGAGCCCGGGGCGGAAAGACCCCGCCAAAGTGAAAGCATTTATTCGTGCGGTGAGAGAGACGGAGACCTAACTAAATTGCGGATTGCGGATTGCGGATTGGAGAAATCCCGTCGTTCTTGATCTCCCCGCTCCCGAAATGTATAGTTTATTTTGAAAAGGTCGTTAAATGGGAACAATCAAACTGATTTACACGCGATTACCTGACCGCGTAAGCCATTTTCAACAAGAGCTCCTTTACGAAGATGACGAAGTCATTGTGACAACGCAACGGATTAAGCCTTCTACGCCGATCGTGATCGATGGCGTTACGGTGTTGGGTGATAACTTCAACGCCGTCTGGTTTATTTTCGCCAATCGATGGTATGACATCGGAAAGATTTACAATCTTGAGAATCAGTTTACCGGCTACTATTGCGACATCATCCTGCCGATGAAACGGAGCGAAACCCATATCGAAATCACCGATTTATTTTTGGATGTGTGGGTTTCACAAGATGGAAGCTATCAAATCCTTGATGCGGATGAGTTTGAGTCCGCCCTCCACTATCATCGCATCCAAGCCGATTTAGCGAACCAAGCGCGGAAAGCACTTCAAGAGCTCATCGTTGAGATTGAGTCGGGGGCTTTCCCACCAGAAATTGTAACTCGCTGGTGATTCATGAATTGACGAATGGGTGAATCGGCGAATCACGGGAATCAGAAACCGAGTTTTTCTGAAAAACTCGGTTTCTATATATACATAAGGAGGTTTCAGCCATGTCCACGACAACCGAAGGCAGAGTCGGCAGCGATTTCAGACTGTTCGCTGGACGTGCCAACCCTGAGTTGGCAAAGGAGATTGCTACAATTTTGGGGGTGGAACTCGGTAAGATTTCGATTAGTACATTTCCTGAAAGCGAGATTCATGTCCAGATTGAGGAAAGTATCCGCGGGACTGACATTTATATTATTCAGCCGACATCCCAACCTGTCAACGATAACCTGATGGAACTGCTCATCACCATCGACGCGATGAAACGGGCATCGGCACGGCAAATTACCGCCGTTATCCCGTATTTTGGATATGCGCGCCAGGACCATAAATCGACGGGGCGTGAGCCCGTCAGCGCAAAGCTGGTCGCCGACCTCTTGACTTCCGCTGGTGCCAATCGTGTGGTGTCCGTGGATCTGCATGCCACCCAGATTCAAGGCTTCTTCAACATACCGGTTGATCATCTCACGGCTGTCACGACGTTGGCGGGTTATTTCAAGGAAAAGCAGATCGAGGATGGCGTCATCGTTTCCCCCGATGTCGGACGGGCAAAGTTCGCCGAAAAATATATGGACATCCTTGAACTACCATTGGTGTTAATGCACAAGCGACGTAGCGGTGTCGGTGGACGAAAGGTTGAAGTCGTTGAGATCGTCGGCACCGTTGCTGGAAAAACCCCGATTATTATCGATGACCTCATCGCAGGGGGGAGTATTTATCAACAAGCAGAATCGCTTGTAAAAGCGGGTGCAAACCCGGCATATATCAGCATCACCCATCCCGTTCTCGTTGGAGAGGCGCTCAAACGGTTAAGCCGCCCCTCAATCCGAGAAGTCGTTGCCACCAATACTATCCCCGTTCCCCTTGAAAAACAACTGGATGGTAAAATTAAGGTACTCTCCATCGCCCCTCTGCTTGCCGAAGCCATACTCCGGATTCACCTCCATCGTTCTGTCAGCCAGGTCTTCTTTGATCAGAAATTGGTGTTTCCGGTATAAGTGGTTGGGGGTGTTTCAAATTTCCTCAAAAATGTGTTGGTACGGACATGTTTCAAATTTCCCCCAAATGCGTTGACAGTTGGGATGCAAGAGGCAAGATGCCGGCGAATCTTGAATCCTGCATCTTGAATCTGGTATCCATGAAGTGTCAACAGATTTTTGAAACATGCCCTAATCATATCAGGGTTAGTTCCGCTATATCCCCTTCCTCAATAAACGCAACCAACAGATCAACGGAAGCCTTAACATCTGATTTGTTGACCGTTTCAATAGAGGTATGAACGTAGCGGGCGGGAGTGGAAATCGTTGCCACGGGAACACCTGCCCTGATGCGTTGCATGGCCCCTGCATCGGTTCCGCCGCGAGGCAGAATCTCCATCTGCCATTTGATTCCACGCCGTTGTGCCAATTCCTGAAGGAAAGCCACTAGCTTGGGATGCGAGATTGCTGATGAGTCCAAAATCTTAATGGCGGTGCCTTCTCCCAGTTGCGTCACCCGTTCGTGGTCGGGAACGCCGGGAATATCAGCGGCAATGGTTATATCAAGCGCAATGCCGATATCAGGGTTGATACCGAAAGCGCTGGTCGTTGCCCCGCGCAGTCCAATTTCCTCCTGAACGGTGGCGACTGCATACGTTTCAAAGCATTATATTTTGAGGGCTGCCTGCTGCATCGCGCGAATCATAATGTAGAGCGCCAGGCGGTTATCCATCGCTTTGCAAGACGCGCACTCACCCAGTTCAAGAAAATCACGCTGGATGGTCACGGGCGTTCCAAGACGGACGCGTTCTTTCACCTCGGAAGCAGGCAGCCCGAGATCGACAAAGAAATCGTTGAGTTTTGGAATTTTGTTCCGCTCTTCATCGGTCTGAATATGGGGCGGTTTAACGCCCGGATAAAGCAGCCCCGGCAAATCGCCATCGTCTGTGCAAACGGTCACGCGCTGGGCAACCATATTGCGTGGGTCATGTCCTCCCAGCCCAACAATGCGAAGCCACCCTTTCTCCTCGATATGCGAGACGACAAAGCCAATCTCATCCATGTGAGCGGCAATCATCAGCTTTTTGGCTCCCGCCTTCTGTTTCACGCCGATTAAACTCCCCATCGCGTCAACGCGAATCTCATCGACAATGGGTTCTAACTCACGGCGTACAATTGCCCGAAGCCGCTCCTCATGCCCCGGAATACCGGGCGTTTCACACAGTTCCTTCAAAAGTTGCATTGAATTTCTCCTTGGGTTTATTTCGCCAATGTCACATTTCACCGTAGCCCAAGATTCTATCTTGGTTTGAGCGAATCATCGGTTCTACCGGCCAACTGAGAAAGTTGGGCTACAATTGGATCGAATGTCTAATGTGACATTAGCAAGTTATTATTGTTATTGAAACACTCCTTACCCTTTATCCAGTCCCGAAGGACACGCTCACTTCTTTTTGATTTCATACTGTTGGACATCAAACGTCCGTTCGTCTAATGGTATACTCACAAGCCAGCGGTTAAGCTCTTCGAGCGCAGTTTGATAAGTGGGCAATACCACTTTTCCGCTGAACATTGCGCTGTCCGGGGTGAATGCTTTTAATTCTCTGGGGAAGAAAGGCGTATTGTCCTTCGTGGCAAACACGAATACGCCTTCTGTGTCTGAGGTCTTGCCCGGTAACAGTCCCACACGAAAATGTACGCCGCCCTGGCGTTCGGCTTCGGAGGGCAACATGAAGGTCTGTCCGCCTTTTATGGGTTGTGTGTGTCCTTTCGGTGGATGCAGTATCAGCACCGTATGGTCGGATAAGATATTGAATACGGTGATGAAACTGTCCTGCGTCGGCTTAATCGACAGGATGATCTCCTCTCCCTCTCGGAATGTCTGATTATTCAGCTTGAGTGTAACCTGAAAACTGGGGTCAGATTTACCCGCTTCTTTGGCGACCCTGGCTCTCAAGGTGACACGACAAAGCAGAGTCGATTCACCTGAAGACAGTGACACTTTATCAATGGTCTTGCCAAGTTTCTTTTCCTCAACGATTTTCCCGTAGAAGTTGGCCTGACTCAAGGATGTAAAAGATGCCTGAAATTCCTTGATGGTCTCCGAACGCAACGAGATCTCTTGGCGGCGGATTTCTACTACGCCGGATTGCTCAATGGCATTGCGTCTGGCGTGTCCCCATGCGTTTTCCTCTGCCTCCTCTGGCGTGATGTTGGCAACATAGCATTCTCCTGTTGCTTCCACCCAGCCTTCGGGGAGTGCTTCTTGTATCTGCGGTGTCGCGGGCGCGGGGGGATGCGCTTCCACCGGCGGAGTTGGCTGGCTGGAAACCGCCGGTTTAGCGGAGGATGCCTGTTGTGGAGATGTCTCACCGGTTGCCGGCTCAAGTTCTGCGAACGCTTGTGAGGCGACGCCTTGGGTGACTTGCTTGACGCTTGAGGTGTGCGGTTCGGGTTTTGTTGCGGGCGCTGTATCGACAACTGCGCTTTGGGGTTTGCTGCATGCGAGCATCACTAACAGGGCGATGATCGGTATGGCTAGTTTTATCATTCGGATTCCTCCTGTTCTCGTTTGTTGGGTCATGTTAAGAAAAAGTGGGAGGGCGAGGCTCTCCGATTCTCGGAGCAGGCTCTGCTCGTTCCCAAAACGCTTGAACGGGCAAGGCTGCCCGCTCTACATATTGATTCGCAGGTTATCGTCCGATAGCTATCACAGAGGGGTTGACATGTTGGAATTGTGGCATACACGTCCCCGCGTCCGCGTTGATATAGGTCGGGTCACAGATGACGTATCGCTGGTTACGATAGATGACCGCATCGCCGCTGACATCGGCCCGCAACTTCACTGCCGTCGCAATATGTCCGGGATAGTCCAGACCGATGACGTCCAGAGCCATCAGGGTGCGGACCAGATAAGCAAACAGAATCGAGCGATCCTCGCAATCGGAAGCGTCGTAAAAGAAAAGCTCTTCAGGAAAGAAGGCTTTCTCTCTGCCAAACTGCTCCCCATCCGTCTGATAAGCAAATGCCGTTTGGACGAAACGGAGCAGGATGTTCACAGCTTCGATTTCAGATTTGCCTTCCAGAATCGGTCTCAAGGCGGTAAATAAGGAGAAACGGGCCTCCGGCGAGAGGGACGCATCAAAGTAAACGGCGAGATCGGTAGACGGGTAATCCTTAAAGAAATCCACCACATTTTGATTGAACGTCACGAGTAGCGTGTAATCCTGGTCTTGATAGCTGAACGTGAGGGTTTTGCGAACCACCTGATTTCCAATGTTCGGCGAGCGCTCTAGCTTGAGATTCATCAGGCGGTCTGCGCCGGGATAGGTGCCATCGTAAGTATACAGGCTTCCACTGGCTGGCTTCGATTGGCTGTCGAAAGAGACGGCATAGAATCGGTGACTGTCATCCGCAAATTTGGCGTAAGGAACCCCATACACCGTATTGACGGACGGTAGCAGCAGGTAAACCCTATCCGCATCGTAACCGATTTTTGCGACATAACCGGATTTGGACAACATGAACCAAACGAACAGATGGCTTGGGTTTTGGCGTCCCGGATAAAGACTTTCTGCAATGGTGTTCAGAAGGAGGCAGTACCCCCAATCGTTGAGTTGCATCTGGTCTTTATCAGATTGCGCCTGTCTGAGAAAGTCCTCATAATTGGCGCGACTCAACGCTTCCCAAAATCCGCTGATGGCTTCTTTGTTGGTTTCATGACCGAAGGGGGCCTTTAAGCGCTCATCATAAGGAATCGTCAGGGGTGTGTCGCAAAAAGTCAGATGCAAGGTGGAGCGACCTTTCTGCACTTCAGGTCGAAGACTCTCGGAACGGAGAGGGGGCGGAGGGGGCAATTCGGGTTGCACCTCGGGAGGGGGTTGAGGTATCGGCAGGTTCTCGATGAGCGGACTCCCATCCGGAATCGGACGGCTTGGGGTCTCCGCAGGAGGCGTATAAACGGGCATTTTGATGGGCTTGGGTTTCTCATCAGGGATGATGCCCTGCATCAACTGCATCTCGCGCCATTGCCGCTTCAGAAATTCCGTGAAGGCTTGATCTCTTTCGTCCTTAAACTTTTGGAACTTTTCCCCTTCCTTCTTTTTCCACTGTTCAAACTCCGCCGGGTTGAGTTTATCGAAACCATCTACGGTTTGAGACATCGCCACAGCGCTCATCAAACAGAGCGAGATGAAAAGGAAAGGTAATTTCGGTATCGTTTTCATCATTTGTTGTTCTCCCTATTGTTGTATTTGAGTAGTTCGCCAATGTCACATTTGAGGAAAGATCGCCTCGTAGAGCCTGCCGTGCTCGTCCGAGAATCGGACTGGCTGGTTCACCGGCGTTTGGAACAAGCGAGCCGCATGCTCTACAAGTGGATCTCAGTTTAAATGTGACATTGGCGAGTTAGGTTCGTTATACATGATTCCGAGATAAAATTGGTATAAGTTGGCCCGGGCATCGGACCAAGATAGAATCTTGGGCTACGGGAAAAACGAGGCTGAATTGGTATTTTATAACGATTTAACGAGAAGCGTAGACTTCCGAAGTCTTTGAGACTTCGGAAGTCTTGTCGGCTGTGCACTCTCAATTAAATCGTGATAATGTTTATTACCGAAACCGCACCAGGGCCCGCTCCGGCGCGTTCGTCTGCACGGTTGGGGTTTGCTCCCGATCATACAGCTCCAACGCTTTGCCGGGGATGTGGGTTTTGAGGTAATCCCCCAGTTCACCGGCCGTCACCGCTTTGTCGCCATTCGCATCGGCCTCTCCATGCAACCCCATCAGCAGGTAGAAGGTGAACAAGCCGTGCTTCTGCTCACGGTAGCCGGAGCTGATCTGCGCCCCTGTGCTTGCCGTCATGACGGTCATATTGCCGTAAGCTAACACCCCTTCAATGGTCGCAAATATGGGACGGGCGTCCGCCAGCAGCATCGGCGGCTGTTCCTTCTGTATCGGACGGCCGGCACCGCTGAAACAGGCATCAATGAACACCGTCACATGCCTGGCTTTCAACTGATGCAGGCTTTCGTAGAGTTGCGTCAACGCAACCCCGGTGGTTTTGGCGTAGTTGGGGTCTGCGTCCTGGGGGATGAGATAGGTAGACTTATCCGCCGTGGGCGCACCGTGGCCGGAGTAGAAGAGGAACACCTCCGTCTCCCCCGGCGTCACCCGACGCGCAATCCAGCCATCCTCACCCAAGAGCTTGTCAAACGTCCCTTTGGTTGCCAGCTCGTTGGTGGCAAGGTAGATATTCCGTTCTGGAACTCCCAGGACCGATTTGGCGTATTCATAGAAAACGGTGGCGTCGCGGTTGGCGAAGGTGGCGGCTGGCGCGGAACGGTATTCCTCAATGCCGAAGATGACAGCGACCGCGCCCGAAAACTGCGGAACCGCGTTCTGAGGGACGCCATCCGCGGGGGAGGTCAATTGGGGCGCGACAGGCGTCACCGTTCCCCGCGGTCCTTCGATTTTGGTCACGACGACATCGCGGACGCTTTTGATCGGCGTGTCCACTTTCAAGCCGAGGGGTTTGGTCAGCCCGTACCGGCCCCTGCGCTCTGCCACTTTCACCGTAATGGGCAGGTCTGTCCGCTGATAGCGGTTGTTCGTCGAAAAGGCGAAGGTGAACTTTTTATAATCGCCGGGGGGGATGTCCCCGAGCTCAAAGATCGTCGATGGGCTGTTGTAGTAGATGTCCCGTCCTTCGCCTTCGATGGACACCTCCGCTTTGACCCCTTCCGCCTCCCCTGCGCCGATGTTCTGCACCGCCGCCGTCACCTCGACGGTCTCTTTGAGTTCGATGCGACTGTTGTTGTTGCCGTAGGAATCCCCCTCCCGGTCGTCGTTGATGCCGATGTTGCGGTCGTCAATGGCTAACTGCGGCGGGACGAAGGCTTGCGTCTCGAAGGTGGCGGTAAACGGATCTGGCTCAAAGCCCCATTTCTCGCTTACCACGACGCGGAAACTCGTCGTCCCATTTGCCACATCGAAGCCCGCCGTCACGGGAATCTCAACGGCTTTCGACGCGCCGGACGCCAGCGAACCGATTTGTGTCGTCTGGGAGTAGGTCAGGTGAGCGGTATCGGTCAGCAAGACGAGCGCGATCTCGACGCCATCCGCCGCCCCTTTGCCGCGGTTCTCCAGGGTGAAGGCGATGCCACCCCGCTCCTCGGCGTCCAACGCCCGATTCCCGGACGGTTCAACGAAGCGGGGATCTGAGACCGCTAAGTCAGCGAAGAAGCGAGGGCGTACCACCTGGTGTGTGTCAAGTGCAAAGGCGTTCGTGCGCGCCGTACCTTTCGCGCCTTCAGCGGGAGCGGCAAGGTGCACACCCAGGGTGAGTATAACGAGAAATAAGACCAACTGCCCGTTGAACCGGGCGAAATCCCCAATCAAAGATCGGGGAGTCGTGTTCTGTTTTTGGAACATGATTAACCTCCATGCTTAGATGTAACCGTTAGATGGGAGGGTGAGGCTCCCGCCGAACTTAAGGGACGCAGAGCGTCAAAACTGCATTCCCACGCAGAACGTGGGAACGAGGAAAAAAGGATTCCAAACCTTTTCAAGGTTGAAAAAAAAATTCGATCCCGATCCATCGGGATGTTAAATTCATGAAACCATGAATTCATAAATTCATCTGAAAAAACTAACGAGGAACACGCGGGGACACGCAACGAAAACCGACGCCGCCGAGGAGGACGTCCCAGAAGTCGGGGTCGCCCCTGCCGCGGTAGGCGACGCGCACACCGCTTGGAACGAAGTACCACGAGCCGCCACGCACCACACCACCAGCTTTAACATTTGTGAAATTATTTATCACATCTAATATATTCCCCCCGGCAAACGGGTTGTTTTTCGGACTTTTCTGATAGAAGTCGCCCTGGTATTCATCCAGGCACCACTCCCAGACGTTCCCTGCCATATCGTACAGGCTATAGCCGTTTGGCGGATATTTGCCAACGGGGGTCGTTTTACCGACGTTGCTATTGTAGTTTGCCTTGCCCGAATCAATGGAATCCCCCCACGGGTATTTTTTGCTAACAAGACCGCCGCGGGCGGCCTTCTCCCATTCCGCTTCGGTGGGGAGGCGCTTTCCTGCCCACTGGCAGTAGGCGGCAGCGTCGTACCAGGTCACGCCAACGACCGGCTGGTCCGGGGCATTGTACTTTGCATCGTTCCAGTAGGAGGGCGCTGGATGTCCCATAGCGTCCACGAACTTCTGGTACTGGGCGTTGGTCACTTCGTACACGTCGATATAGAAGGCATCCAGATAGACCGTGTGGACCGGCTTTTCATCGTTTTCGCCATTGGCGCTGCCCATCTGGAATTCCCCCGCTGGAATCAGGCGCATCCGCGCCCCGTCCACCTCGGAGATCATCTCGTCGGGGGGTGTCTCCATCACGCCGTCATCGGCGGTAATCGTCGCCATATAGTTGCTGCCGGATGTGTTCGGGGCATCTGTCCCCGCGTTCCAGACGATGCGCTTCCCCACCCCGCTGGTTATCCCCGGACCGATGTCGCCGCTGAAGGTTTTGGCGGGGACGTTGAACGTTTTACCTCCGTCGTTGGAGACCTCCACGGAGACGGTCATCGTATCGCCGTCGGGGTCTTTCACATCGTAAGTGATGTCCACCAGATGGGTGCCGGAGCGTTGTTCGGCGTGGGCGTTGCTGACCACCGGGGCGCGGTTCCCCTGCCGCTGTCCAAACGCCAAAAGGGTGCCTATCCCAAGCAATAAGAGGACGGAGAGCGGGAGTGCCATTGTGTTGATAAAGGGTGTTAGTGTTGGGTGTTTCATCGGTTTGCCTCCTTGTGTAGAACACGGATTTTCAGAATTTTGCGGATTTTTGTAGCTTGACTTTGTTAAATTCAACTCAAGCTCCAGTCCCCTCCCCTTCACTTCGTTCGAGGGTCAAGGGCAAATTGTAGAACATGCGGCTCGCTTGTTCCAACTCCCCTTTGAACGAGCGAGCCGTGCTCGTGTAGGGATAGGTAGATTCCTTTTGAAATTGCAAATTGCA
>CAZOAL010000105.1:0-22021 GCA_964577695.1 uncultured bacterium
TACCGGCCGGACCGCTATTGGCCGGCCCCTGATTAAAAATGAGCGAAACTACCGTACTAAAGTTTGGACAATTTTATTGAGGATATGTGAGGTATTCCATGAAATACATTTGCGCGTCATTATTGCCGTTTTTATTCGGTTTCAATCCACCTGTAATTAGCCAGGGACTTCCCACGGCCACCCCAGAAGAAGTCGGAATTTCATCGAAGCGGTTAGAACGGATTAACACCCTTATGCAGCACTATGTGGATGAGAAAAAACTCGCCGGTGCGGTCACGCTGGTGGCGCGTCGTGGGAAAATCGTTCACTTTGAGCGTTTCGGAATGATGGATATCGAAGCCAATCAGCCGATGCAATTGGACACCATATTCCGAATTTATTCGATGACCAAGCCGATCACAAGTGTTGCCGTGATGATGCTTTACGAGGAGGGGCGTTTCCAACTCAACGACCCGATTTCTAAATTCATCCCGGAACTTAAAGGGCTGAAAGTCGTCAAAAACGTAACGGCAAGCGGGATTGAATTAGTTGAGGCAGAACGTGAAATAACGATACGAGATCTGCTCATTCACACGTCAGGCTTCCCTTACGGTTTTGGGGATGGCCCTGTCGATCAGATGTACCAGAAGGCGAAGTTACTTGCCCCTGATAGCACCTTGAAAGAGATGGTTCAGAAACTCGGTGTTATTCCACTGGTTCACCAACCCGGTACAAAATGGGAATATAGTGTGTCCACTGACGTTCTCGGCTACCTGGTCGAAGTCGTCTCCGGTAAGCCACTCGATCTCTTTTTTGAGGAGAATATCTTTAAGCCGCTCGGGATGAAAGATACAGGGTTCTATGTCCCCAAGGAGAAAATCGCGCGTTTTGCGGCAAATTATGGTCCCGATGAAACGGGTAGAATCAAGGTCATCGATGAACCGAAAACCAGCCCTTTCTCATCGCCAAGACGTTTCTTATCGGGTGGAGGGGGGCTTGTTTCAACAGTTTCGGATTATCTGCGTTTTGCTCAAATGTTGCTTGATGGCGGTGAATTGAACGGGGCTCGCTTGTTGGGCCGTAAAACGATAGAGTTAATGACGACGAACAATCTGCCCAATGAATTAATCCCTATTCAACTGGGTGGAACTCCCCTGGAAGGGTACGGGTTTGGTTTGGGCTTCTCGGTACTTGTAGACGTTGCTCGTTCTCAGGAACTCGGATCTGAGGGGAGTTTTGGCTGGGCCGGTGCCGCCACGACCCTTTTCCTGATAGCTCCCAAAGAAGAGTTAATTGCGATAGCCATGACACAATTTATGCCCTATGACCATTACCCCGTTTTCAAGGAGTTCAGGGTACTCACTTATCAGGCAATTGTTGACTAAACCCGGAGAGCGCTGACTTTCTGTTGAAAGTTGCTTAAGATCAACGAAAGCCTACAAAAGGATATTATACAAACCCATGACAGACATTCCAAAAACTTACGCACCTCATGAAATTGAGGTAAAATGGTACAAATTCTGGCTGGAAAAGGATTATTTCCATGCCGCTGACCAATCCGACAAGCCCCCTTTCTCAATCGTCATCCCCCCGCCGAATATCACAGGGAGTCTGCACACGGGGCACGCCCTCGATAATACATTGCAGGACGCACTGATTCGCTGGAAACGGATGCAGGGCTATAATACCCTCTGGATGCCGGGGACAGACCACGCGGGAATCGTCACGGAAATCATTATGGAAAGAAAACTTGCGGCGTGGGGAACCAGTCGTGAGGAACTTGGACGTGAAAGATTCATTGAGCGGATGTGGGGATGGAAGGAGGAATCGCGTGGGACCATCATCGATCAGCTACAGAGCCTCGGCTGTTCCTGTGATTGGGCGCGCGAACGGTTCACGCTGGACGAAGGGTTGTCCAAAGCCGTTCGCACCGCCTTTGTTAAACTCTACAACGAAGGGTTAATCTATCGTGGCGAGTACATGGTCAATTGGTGCCCAAACTGCCGGACCGCCGTTTCCGACCTTGAGGTTGAGCCCGTCGAAATCGATGGGAATTTCTATCACATCACCTATCCGATCAAAGATTCAGCAGAAGAAAGATCGCAAGTCGGGAGACATGCGCTACAAATCGCGACGACGCGCCCTGAAACGATGCTCGGTGACACAGCGGTCGCCGTTCACCCTGAAGATGCGCGTTATCAGGGCATCATCGGTAAGACGGCAATCCTGCCGATTCTTGGACGCGAGCTCCCCATTATCGCCGATGAATATGTCGATCGGGAATTTGGCACGGGCGCGTTAAAGGTGACGCCTGCGCATGACCCCAACGATTACGCCATCGGTCAGCGGCACAACCTTGTTCAGTTGAACGTTTTTAATCCGGACGGCACACTCAACGAAAATGCAGGGCCGAAGTATCAGGGGATGGAGCGATTTGAATGCCGCAAGGCGTTGGTCGAAGACCTGCGAGCGGGCGGGTATCTGCTCCAGATCGTGCCGCACCGACACGCGGTGGGACACCATGATCGATGCGACCAGATCGTTGAACCCTACATCTCGCCGCAATGGTATCTCAATGTCAAGCCACTCGCCGAACAAGCGGTTGAAGCCGCTCAACGGGGAGATGTCGTCTTTATCCCGGAACGCGAGACCCGGCGGTTTTACCACTGGATGGAGAATATTCAGCCGTGGGCAATTTCGCGCCAACGCTGGTGGGGGCACCGACTCCCGATTTGGTATTGCGACGATTGCGGCGAGGTCACGGTGGCTGTGGATACGCCGGATGGTTGCTCTCACTGCGGTGCTGCAAAGTTGAAGCAGGAGGAGGATGTGCTGGACACCTGGTTCAGTTCAGGGCTTTGGCCCTTCTCGACGATGGGCTGGCCCGAAGGGACAGACCTCCTCAAGACGTTCTATCCGACCTCCGTGTTGGTAACGGGCTGGGATATCCTTTTCTTCTGGGTTGCGCGGATGCTCATGCTGGGGCTCAACTGTATGGATGAAGTTCCGTTTCGCACAGTCTATTTACACGGACTCGTCGCCGATGAGCAGGGGCAAAAGATGAGCAAGTCCCGCGGCAACACGATTGACCCGGTGCTCACCATTGAGAAGTACGGCGCGGATGCCTTCCGTTTTGCGATTGTGTTCTGCACCGTCCCGAATCCTTACATGCCGTTGCCTGAATACCAGATTGAAGCGGGGAGACGGTTCGCCAACAAAATCTGGAATGCCTCCCGGTTTCTGCTTATGAATCTTGATGACTTCCATACCCCCACCCTTTCCCTCCCCGCGGGCGGGGAGGGGATGTCCCTCCTACTCTGTGACCGCTGGATTCGCAGCCGCTTCAACGCAACCGTGCAGAACGTGACGACATACCTTGAGCAATTCCGCTTCAGCGATGTGGCTCACTGCCTCTATGAATTTCTCTGGCATGAGTTCTGTGATTGGTACATTGAACTTATCAAGCAGCGATTATACTACACCGAAGATGCAACGGCGAAGCGCACGGCGCAAGCGGTCGCTGCCGAAATTCTCGAAGGCACGATGCGCCTGCTGCACCCCATCATGCCGTTCATCACCGAAGAGATTTGGCAGCGGCTTCCGCATGAAGGGGAGAGCATCGTCCAAGCGCCCTGGCCGGAGCCACACGCAGCGTGGGAGGATAGCGTAGCGGAAGACGCGATGAAAACCATCATGAGCGTCATCGAGAGCATCCGCAGCATTCGTGGCGAAATGAATGTTCCGCCCACGAGCAAAGTTGAGGTTTTGATTCAAGCCCCCAACCCAGAAATTCGTGGACTCCTCACTGAACATTTAAAGGAATACCTGCCAGCATTTACGCACTTCTCAAGGCTTTCTATCGCTGAACATCAAGAGAAACCCCACGCTGCCGCCGTTGCCGTGATAGGAGATTTGACGATTTATATCCCGCTCGCCGGTGTCATCGACATCGAAAAAGAGCGAGAGCGGTTGCAGAAACGGCTCGACAAAGCGATCAAAGACCTTGAGGGGGTTCAGAAAGTCCTCAACAATCCGGCGTTCATCAGCCGCGCGCCAGAAGATGTGGTCGCACAAAAACGGACGCGACTGGCTGAGATTGAGTCGGAGAAAGGGAAGTTGGAGGCGCATTTGGAGATGTTGGAGTGAAACGTGAAACGTGAAGCGTGAAAATCTAAGGTTTATAATTTACCAAAGTCACGAAACAGGAGGCAAAATCATGGGACGGATTATTAAGACGATTGAAATTGAGGGGCAACCGGCTGTGGCCCTGTTCGACACGGGGGCGGTATACACTTATGTCCTTTCCCCTTTGATACAGAATGTTCCCAGAAAGTTAGTGACCCATCCCGTTCAAGTGATTTTAGCGGGCCAGGGGATTGCCATCCGGGAACTGTGTTTCATCGAAGGAAAAATCGAGGGGCTGGACTTTTTTGCCGACGCGGTCCCAGTAACCAAACTGGGGCGGGCAGACGGTCACCAATTGGATGCCATCATCGGAGTGCTCACAATGGAACGATGGGAAATCAAACTAGACCCTAAAAACGGCACACTGGATCTGGAGGGGCTCAGGCGGCGGGAGTTTATCGAATTTTGAAAGCAGATCAGAAATGGAAATCCGAGAAATACAGATGCACCGGGCAGGTCGGTCTACGGTGGGATGTCCATGTACCGCTCGTTCTAAGTCGAACTGACCCAAGGGAAAGCATGAGAGTGGGTCAGGATGGAAGGGAAGAAGTTTTTCACGTTTCACGCATCACTTTCTCAGATTTTCCCAAAGGAGGGTTGAATTCATGAAGATGAGCGATATGACAAAACCGAATAAACCCGCTATCATCTACGATGGCGAATGCAATTTTTGTGTGAACGGCATCCGCCGGATTCAGCGCAAGGATCAAGCCGATCAATTTATCTATACCCCAAGACAAACCCCCGAGCTCCAGGCACTTTATCCCCAACTGGAAGCGGTGAGGTCGAAAGCAGGGATGCGGTTCATCGCGCCAGACGGGAGGGTCTATTGCGGGGCGGATGCGGTCTACCAGATTTATAGACGGCTCGGCAAGTACCGCTACATCACATGGGTCTACCTTGTGCCTGTCATTCGGACGTTGCTGAAGGGCGCATACTGGCTCATCTCGAAGAATCGCTCTCGTTTGGGGCGTTCAAGCTGCGAATCTGGAACGTGTTCAGTTGAAAGATAACAACCTTAAAATAGAACCGGAAAATTGTACAATTTTCAGACTTCCGAAGTCTCCAAGACTTCGGAAGTCTGATGTAAGGAGGGCAATGTGGCAATTTCACATTTATCATTGGAGCAGATAGAATCAAAACTCAATCAGTTGGAAGAAAGCCCCAAGGACCAGGGCGCGGTTGAATACATCGTTTTTCGACTGCCTGAAGAGAGACGAGCGACGCCCCAGGAAGCTGAAGTCACTCTTGAAGGAGGACTCCACGGTGACCGATGGAGCCGGGCGAAAAGCCCAAATCCGGGCGCACAAATCTCCTTGATGAATTCCCGTTTGTTGAGGGTAATTGCAGGAAGTGAGGAGAGAATGCCCCTTTCCGGCGACAACCTGCTCGTCGATCTCGATCTCAGCGAGGAGAATCTTCCCACTGGCACACGATTACAAATCGGAACTGCGGTTTTTGAGGTGACACCCGTTCCGCACACAGGCTGTCAGAAATTTGAGCGTCGATATGGTGTGGACGCCCTTCAAGCCGTCAACTCCGAAGCCTACAAATCACACCGGCGGCGTGGGCTTTACATACGGGTGATTCAGCCGGGAGGGATTCGAGTTGGAGATACAATCTGTAAAATAAAGGCATAGTTGCTACCCGCATACTGAAATGGGTGAGGTCATCCATATAACTAATTTTCAATTGAAGATTGAAGATTGAAGATTGAAGAAAACAGCGTGGATTCTGACCCCATCAAAATGTAAAGATGTTTTTTGGAAGTACTTAACACCGAACCACATATCACATATCACATTTTACGCATTACGTTACCCATGCGCAAAGAGCAATTGACGAAACTCGGCGTTTCGTTGAGCGTTTTCCTTTTTGGTGTGAAGCTATACGCAGGAATCCGTGCGAGAAGTACAGCCGTCATTTCTGATGCCCTCAATTCGCTGTTGGACATCTTTTCTTACTCGGCGATTCATTTGAGCGTCAAGCTACAGGATAAAGCCCCAGATGCGGATCACCCTTTTGGACATCGTCGCGCGGAGCCATTGGCAGGCTTCATCATCGCCATTTTCGCGGCAATCTTGGGCGCGGCGATTTTCAAAGAAGCGGCCTTCGGTCTCTTTGATGCACATCAGGCCAGCCGTGACTATTTTGCGATGCTTGTCATGGGAATCTCGATTTTCATGAAGATTGGTATTGCAATCGCTTACCACATCGCGTGGTCAAAGTCACAGAGCCTGGCATTACGCGCCAGTTTTGTCGATTCATGCAATGACGCTTTATCGTCACTGGTTGCGCTGATTGGTTTAATCTTAGGCGGCCTTTGGGATGATATCGCGGGGCTATTGATTGGTGTCTGGGTTTTATTTTCAGGGGTCAGGGTCGGGCTTGAAGCCATTGGCTATCTGATGGGGAAAGTCCCAGATGACGCGATGATGGAGCGGATTCGACAGGCAACGATGGCGATTCCCGGCGTCACCGGATTCAACGATCTCCGCGCCCATTTTGTCGGCGATCGCATCCATGTTGAAGTCCATATCGAAGTTGATGATAGCCTCTCTTTAAGGGCTGCCCATGAAGTGAGCATGGCAACCCGTTACCGCTTGCAGGCTTTCCCTGAGATTGATCGGGCGTTTATTCACATCGACCCGGTGACGGTGAAAGGTACGTGAAACGTGAAACGTGAAACGTGAAAGGAAGGGAAGGATGGGAAGGAAGGAAGGAAGGGAAGAATTGGGTTCACGTTTTACGCAATACGAAATACGAAATACGGAGGTTCTGATTCATGAGCAAGCTCGCCCTTTTCGGCGGCCCAAAGACCATTAGCGATGAACGCCCCCTGAAATCCTCGTGGGCGCAAATGAGCCTTGATCGTGCGCTCTGCGAGTACACCGGCGCGAAGTACGCCCGGTGCGTAAGCTCCGGCACAGCCGCGCTGATCTCCAGCCTCTTCGCCGCCGGCTGCGGTCCCGGCGATGAGGTACTGACTGTCGCATATACCTGGGTCTCAACGGTGGGTGCCATCCTGCGCGTAAATGCCGTGCCCGTTTTCGCTGATATTGACCCACGCACATTCACGATGGATGTCGAAGATGCCAAACGGAAGATTACCCCACAGACCAAGGCAATTCTGCCGGTGGACTTCTATGGTCATCCAGCCCCCATACCCGAGCTCATGGAACTCGCCCAAACGAACGGAATTGTCGTGGTTGAGGATGCCTGCCAGGCATCAACCGCGGAAATCAACGGCGTCAAAGTCGGCAATATCGCGCACATCACCGCCTTCAGTTGGTCGGGCAAACCGATCTACTCCAGCAGCGGCGGCGGCGCGTTTCTCACCAATGACCGGATGCTCTTTGAGAGCGCCCTGCTTGCCGGACAGCACCCGACGGTGATCGCCGGGCTGGCGACTGAACCAGATGTTCTCAGGTATGCCTCTATGGGCGGGACCGGTGACAATATGCGTAGCGTCGGCCTGGACGCGATGGCGCAGTTGATGGATGCCGAAGTCCGCACGAATGCGCGCATCCGCAACTGTGATTACCTGACAGAGCATCTTTCCAAAATTCCCGGCATCACCCCGCCTTATGTCCGTCCGGGCTACAAACACGTTTATCATTACTACAATTGCCTGTGGGAGCCGGACACCTATGGTGTATCGCGTGACAAATTCTGCCAGGCGCTCAACGCCGAAGGGGTCTATGCCGTCGCCTACGTCAACGATGCCAACTATCGCTTTGCCCCGGAGAGCAAGCCGATTCAGGCGGGCGGCCCCATCCACCTGCGCACGCTCTTCCAGGAGCGCAATCTCTATGGTAAAGGCTGCCCCTTCCTCTGCCCCCACGTCAAGAACCCACCGGTGTACCGCAAGGGCGACCTGCCCGTCAGTGAGGTAATGGCTGAACGAGAGTTCGCGCTGTTCCAACCCCATCTGTCCCCGCCGTGCGACGAGCGTGACATGCAACGGATCGTCGATGCCATCAAGAAAGTCGTAGACAACATCGATGAACTGAAGGCGGGTGTTTGAAAAGACGTAACTGTTCAGGTGGCCACCGTAGAACATGCCGTGCTCGTCCGAGAATCGGACTGGCTTGTTCAAAGCCCCCGTGAATACCCGAAACAAGCTGGCAGCATGTTCTACATCCGTCCAATCTGCTGAACGGTTACGAAAAGACCTCGTAGTGACGGAGGATACAATGACAAAAAAGGCGGTGAAAAGAGACCCGTGCGAGAAGCACATTGCTTGTGACCTTGCGATGAAGATCGCGCAATCCGATGCAGAAAAGGTTTACCGTGACCTCTCCGAATATCGCATTACCATAGCGATTGAGCCAGACGGGTGGCACATTGATTACAACCTCAAAGACCCGAGAATCAAGGGGGGTGGCCCTCATTACGTGATTGAAAAAGAGAGCGGACAGGTTGTGTCTAATACCAATTTGCGTTTCAAAAAGTAAGAGAGTAACCAAACTTCCGAAGTCTCAAAGACTTCGGAAGTTTATCAAGTTACTTTATAGAATGCAAATTCGTAAAGAGGTATGAGCAGTAGTGCCTGTCTGGCCGGGGCTGAACCAAGCGAGTCCCAAAGTCATCACGACAAACGCCAGTTTTGAGTTTTCAAACACCCTCTGAAGGAGAAATAACGTGGAAGAGGTCCGCTTTGACCGAATGGTGCCATCGATCGTCGTCGCTCGCCGGACGAAATGCAACCTCGCCTATCTACCGGTGGGAACGCTCGAATGGCACGGCCCGCACATGCCTTTTGGCACCGACTGTTTCACTGTAACCTATATCGCCGAGGAAGCTGCCCGGCGATACGGTGGTGTGGTCTTTCCGCCCATCACGTATGGGGATGTGCGGTACTTACTGCATGAGTGCCGCGTCGAGTGGCGCAAAACCTACACTCAGGAAATGGATGTGCCAGAGACCTACGCTCGCGCTTTCCCGCTTCAGAATAACGACGGCTCCCCTGGATACGAATGCCCACCCAGCCTGATGACGGAGAACCCGCCAAAGCCCCGCTACCGTTCAGCCGGGAAGAACAGGAGAGGCACTTCGTCCACCATATTGCAAAGACGTTGCTGGAGATTCACCTCTACAGCTTCCGAAACATCATCCTGACGCCCGGCCATGTACCCAACCCGGGCTTCTGTCGCAAAGCCGAAGCCGTCTATCAACAAAACGTGCGACGTCGCAGTGCCTTCGGCGAGCCAGCGAAAACGATGACGTACTTCTACGTGGAAGTCGAGGGCTTCTGCTGAAATAGCCTTCGTTCTGAAAACAAAAACAAGTTGAGTGTGCAATCGACGAAAGAGGGATGAGTAAATGCAAGAAGTCGAATTTGCTCGTGAGACATTGAGATTTGCGCAAATGTTTACCCACATGGGTGTCACAAATACGTGGTTGTATCGGATGTTGTTGGGAAGGCTGTATTACGCCGCTCATCACCTTGGCAGGCGACTGCTTATTGAAATCGGATTGCAGCCAGAACAATGGCGTGCGAATGTGCATCAGCGCGTATTGAGTGAATTGCATCAGCAGTATGTAGCAACTGGACGGATAACTTTAGCGGATTGGACAGCGTTGGATCAACTGCGTAGTCTGCGCCGAATCGCAGATTATGAATTGGCAACGCCAGTGCGGTTAAGGGATGTCAACCGGGCTGTCTCGTTATTCACAAAGTTTACTGAAGAATGCTTTCAAATCTTGGGGGTGAGTTAAATGGACTTAAAAGAAACAGTTGCTCAAATTATTCAAGAAGAGCTGGGAGAGTGTATTAAAGGGATACGGTTCACAGGTCCTTATGAAGGTGAGGAGTTCAATGTTATCATGACACTCCGTTATGAACCGGATGATTTTGAGGAGCGGGACATTCGCTTGCACTACCGTGTATGGAAGTTGGGATACGACATAGGTCTCTTTGTAGAGTTTCCCGAAGAGACAGTTACCGTGTGAAGAGGAAAAGGAGAAAAACGTTTGACCACAATTGAACTTCAACCATCGGACTATCAACCGTCGGCTCCGAGCCGCAAGGACTACGGCATCGGTTTCATCGGCTGCGGGGGGATTGCGCGGGGGGCGCACCTGCCTGCCTATCAGAAGTGCGGCTACAAAGTCGTCGCCGCGTGCGACATGATTGAGGATAAAGTGAAGGATATGCAGCAACGGTTCGGCATTCCGCACATCACCACTCGCATTGAGGACCTCCTCAAGGACGAAGCGGTTCAAATCATCGACCTTGCGGTTCACGGGGGGCAGCGGCTGCCCATCATTGAGCAAATCTGCGCTGCCCGGCCCCCTCACCTGCTCGGTGTCTTGAGCCAGAAGCCGTTTGCGATGAAATGGGACGACGCCGTGCGGATGGTCGAATTGTGTCGCCGCGCCAACCTTCCGCTCATGGTGAACCAGCAAGCCCGGTGGGCACCAGCGCATCGGGCGTTGAAAATCCTCATTGAACGGAAGGTGTTCGGGCATATCTATTGCGTCACCCACTTTCACCGCTCGTTTCAGGACTCACCCGGCTCATGGTTCGTTGCGCTCGAGAACTTCAACATCATCGACCACGGCATCCATTATATTGACCTGTGCCGTTACTTCACGGGGCTGAACCCGATTCGCGTCAAGGCGACAGCGACCATGCAGCCGGGCCAAGCTGCCATCTCTCCGATGTGCCACGTCATTCTGATGGAGTTTCCGCCCGAAGCGCAAGTGATGGCTGTCAGCTATTTCAACAACATCATTCGCACGCCGCAGTTGCATCGCTATGAATGGTTTATTGACGGCACGGAGGCAAGCGCAATGCTATCGCACAGCGAGCTGGTCGTTTCGTTCAAAGACGAGCCGGAGCATCAGCAGACGTTTCGGATTCGGGGAAGTTGGTTCCCTGATGCCTTCGGTGGCTCAATGGGCGAGTTGATGCGCGCACTCGCCGAAGGGCGCGAACCGCAGACCAGTGGACGTGACAACTTGAATTCGATCCAAATCGCTTATGCTGCGGTTGAAAGCGCAACGACTGGAAAAACAGTGGAGTTACAAAATCCGTGAGGCTCATATTAAAGAAACCGAGTTTCTTGGAGAAACTCGGTTTCTTGGCACAATTTTATGTTCAAGTTTATTATGGCTTTCATTCTTGTGGGTACAGAACGATCGCGTTGAGGAGGTATTGATGTTTTCTACAAAATCTGCAGATGCAGCGGAATCGAAGGTTGAAAACCTGTCATTGAGCGAAGCCAAGAAACAGGTGATGGCATTTTACTATACATGGTACGGCACGCCGAGTTATAGTGGTCGCTGGGTTCATTGGGAGGAAGGGGGGCATCATCCGGACCCAATGCCCACTCCTGAGCCCGGTCATCGTGACATCGGGGCACCCCATCACCCCGACCCCGATGTGTACGATTCCAACGACCCGGAGCTCATCCGACGGCAACTCGCCCTGTGCGAGGAGTCATGACGCACACATATATTGTAACAGAAGGTCAGTTTGATGCGGTACTTCTTGAGAAACTCATTCCAAAGAACATGAACAGAGAGACCACATTCGTTGTGAGATCGGGTGGCTCTTCCGCATTGTCTCTGGCTCGGACAATTCTCGCTGTGAAGCGAGTTCCTGTAGCCCTCGTAGTCGATGCTGATACCACGAGTGAATCGGCAATTTGTGAGCGGCAAGACCTATTGCGTTCGTTGCTCAGTCAAGCGGCTGTTCGTGTCCGATTTGAAGTATTTCTCGCCGTTCCAGAGATAGAGACGGTGTTTTTTGTTGATCGCCCCCTTCTTGAACACCTGGTCCATCAAAAGATTTCAGACATCGAATGGAGTATCGCAGAATTTCAACCGAAAAAAGTGTTGACCGACATTTTACACCGAAATTCACCCCCTTGCTCCTTTGGGAGTGGCTGAGTTACCTGACTGATGAAGCTGTTGCGATTCTAAGAAAGCATCCACTCATCCACGGACTGATTCAGTTTTTGTCTCCAAAAGAACAGGGTTGAACCTGTCAAAGCAATCACGTTTCCTTCCGCCAATGGCAACTCATACTGAAACCTACCTTGTTGAAGCAGAACAACGCGGCACCCGGTTGGATGGGTTTGTAGAGGCACAGCATACCCCGTCTCTATCAAATCAGTTGTCCAGAACGTACATTCAGAAACTAATTCGTGAAGGTGCCATAACAGTCAACGGCAAAGTGAGCAAGCCCGGCTACAAACTCCGAGCAGGCGATCAGATCGCTTGCATTCTCCCCGAACCTCGTCCCCTGGAAAAAACCCAACCTGAACAAATCCCACTTGATATTTTGTACGAAGATTCCAGCCTGATTGTTGTAAACAAACCCCCCGGTATGGTTGTCCACCCCGCCGGAAGGGTCAATTCGGGAACGCTTGTCAACGCGCTGTTGGCGCACTGCGGTGAGCTCCCCGGAATTGGTGGGGTACAGCGTCCCGGCATCGTGCATCGGCTCGACAAGGACACCTCTGGTGTACTCGTCGCTGCCAAGACAGATTTCGCCCATCGACACCTTTCGGCGCAGTTTGAGGCTCACACAACGGCCCGCACCTATCTCGCCGTGGCCTGTGGAACGCCAGAACGTGAAACGGGAACGATCAGCGCCTCAATTCGCCGGAGTCACCGGGAGCGGCGGAAGATGACCGCTACGGAGGGGGAAGGTCGGCATGCAGTGACACACTACCGCGTCTTGGAAACATACAACCGGTTCTCACTGCTCCAGTTGCGGTTAGAAACGGGACGCCTCCACCAGATCCGCGTCCACCTCAGTCACATCGGGCACCCCGTCGCGGGTGATGCTGTCTATGGCGGCGGGCAGCGTCTGGGGTTGCTCAATGCCCCCTCTGCGGCGGTCAAGGAAGCCCTTGCCAAACTCAACCGTCAAGCCTTACATGCGCGCACGCTTGGGTTTGAACACCCGGAAACTCACGAAAGGCTGGAGTTTTCTGCACCGATGCCGGAGGAGATGCAGCGGCTCGTTGATGCGTTAAGGGGAGGGGAAAATGAACCCACTTTCTTGAGGGAATCACTTCCTCGCTAATCTTGCGTTTTCATTTCCGCCCAAGCCGTGGCGAGTTTGCCCTTTGGCGAAACCGAAAGACCGGCCCCCTTTTCTAGCCCATCGTTCATGATGCTATTGATGTCCTTTTCATTGAGCGCGACACTGAAAATCGCCAGTTCGTCAATGATCGCGTTGGCTTTATAACCGAGTCCGGCATAACTTCCGATAATCACCGGCCAATCACTGGTCGTGATTTTCCCGGCGTGGTTTTCGACGTTTGCCAATTTTCCATCGACGTATAGGGAGAGTTGTTTGCCATCAAAGACACCGGCAAGATGGTACCATTGTCCCTGCTTTAATACGTCAGATGTTGGTCCACAGGTGTGCCCCGCCGTTGATATCACGCCAAAACGGGCTTTGGTAAACCAGGCAGCGCCGCCGCAACCCGTGGTGAGGAAATAGTTTCCATCCCCTGCGCCCTCCTGCGACTTGGAGATGATGCCCTGGTCCTTAAATTGGTTAAAATTAATCCAGACTGTGATGGTAATCTCATCCACGATATCCAGGCTGGGGGAATCGGGAACTTGAAGGTAGTCGCTCGTCCCATTGAATGCCAAAGCCTTGCCGAATTTGCCGTTGACCCATTGGGGTTTACCGAAAAATTTACCATTGTTGCCGTGTAGGGAAGCATCTTTGGCAACATCACCGGTGCCCTCATCAAAGAACCATAAAGCGGCAATATCCTTCTTTGGGTTAATTTCGGCATCGCTCAAGGCTGTAAATATCAGGCAAAGCGCCATTAAACTTGCGGAGACTCCAGTCAACTTGATGAACCCTCTTTTCATTTTATGACCTCCTTAAAAAGTGAACTAAAGTGTCTAAGGTAACACATACTGCGTATTTCGTATTGCTCGGAAGCGTGAAAAATTCGCCGATTCCCGGTCAGGTGGAGTGCAATTGGGGCTTGGGGCTTGGATTCGTCGCAACGCAATCATCGCATTGCCACGAACATACCGATTCTCATCGCTTAATGCCTGATTCAATGCCGGCACAGAAGCTTGAGCCGCTGAACCCATCCGAGCCAGCGCAGAAACCGCATTGTGGCGCACCCAGGAATGCTGGTCACTTAACAGGTCTATTAATACGGGAACAGCACCCTGCGCCGCTGGACCTATCGTCCCCAACGCTTCTGTCGCATTGCGACGAACCCACTCGGACTCATCTCGAAGGGCTGCTATCAACGCCGATACCGTCGCCTTGGCCGGCCAATATCACCCAAAATATCAGCCGCCGCCGCACGAACCCACCACTTCTCATCCTGCAATGTCTCTATCAAGGCAGGTACTGCAGGCTCACCAACGGTACTTAACGCATAAACCGAATAGAGTTGGCTTGGATTGGTGTGGCTTCTTTTAAGGTTTTGCTCAAGAGACGCTTCAGCCTCCTCACGCAAGGCTTCTATCAAGGCAGGCACCGCAGGCTCACCAATCGCCCCCAAGGCATAAGCGGCGTTGAGACGCACCGCCTCCGACTCATCTCTCAATGCTGCTATCAGCGCCGGAATGGCATCTCGAGCCGATGGCCCTCTCAACCCCAACGCATCAGCCGCGTGGAGACGCACCGATTCATCACTGAAAGGTGTCATCCCCTTCGCGCTCTTCCCTCCACAAAACCAATTCCACAGATGCCTCCACATCGCCTGATGTGGGGCGGAAGACGAGCCGCCATTAACAGCCAACCATCTTGGCTGCTCGCTCTTCCAGGAAGGCGCTTGAGGCTCTTCCATACGGCCAAAGAGAAATTTCAGCATGAAACGCTTCTGATCGCTACGATTCGCCATCGCCCGGTGCCAGAGGTCATAATGGACAATCGTCACCTGAATGGATAGCCTCGTTGCGCAATCATTTTATCAAAAATTTACGGTATGTCAATAAAAAAATTTTTGTATTTTTTTATAGAAATGTGATATAATCTTCGCCATTCCGATTCACAAAGGAGTCCATAGATTGTTCAAGCAACAAACTCAAGAGTAGCGTGAATGATAGCCAGCTTTGGTTGAGAAAAACCCCCTTTCATCTTTTCCTACCAATGCCCTGCCTTATGAACGATTCCCGTCGCTGCTCTTTCACCTTTCTGAAACATGTCCGCAAACAGCGTTTGTACAAAAAAAGGCTATCTCTAATCTTTGTGCGTATTGAGATAAGTACCCGGACGAAAATTCGTGTCGATTTGCCGCCGCTCGGTTTGGATTGCCAAATCCAAACCACCGATGGATTTGGCAATCCATCGGGAGCAACAAACACTTCTGTCCAGGTACTTAACAACTGTTCCCCTCAAGAGCCCTCGTTGAAAGGAGTTCAAAACATGCTGTTCCCTCTTGCTGTGCCTAAAAAAGTAGGGGTAGGGCTTACCTCTACCCAATATGCCTTCGTTGTCCTGCTCATCACCCTATGCTTCCCATCTCTCCTCTTCGCTACGCCGACCATTACCCAGATTACACCCTTCTCTGGCCAACCGGGGGATGTGGTGACGATTAAAGGGAGTGGGTTTTCCACCGACCCGACGCAGAATGAGGTGCGCTTTGGCCCCAACCGGGCGGTGGTGCGCTCTGCCACGGCGACGCAACTGACTGTCCAGGTCCCCACGGGGCAGCCCCTCGGCACCACCAATGTCACGGTCACTTTTAGTGGAACGAGCAACAGTAAGCCGTTTATTTGCATCATGCGAAGCAAGATTGTCATCCCTCCCAATCCCCCCGTATGTAACTGCTGTGAAGACCAAGAGAGTCGCACCTCGGCCAAAGTGTCCCGGGGAGCAAATTTAGGGGGTGCTGCCGGTGGACTCGGCGGGGACATCTTCTCCGAACGCGGGGAGTTCTTCCAGTACGAAACGGATCTTTCTATCCCTGGCCGACCCGGTGCCGAGCCGATGCTCCACTACACCTTCCGGCGGGAGTACCGCGCTCAGATTAGCTACAATGGCCCCCTGGGTCAAAACCAAGATCACAGCTACTTTGAGCGCCTCTTAGTCCAGATCGATGGCAGCGTCATCCACAGCAACGGCCTCTGTCGGAATGACCGCTACCTCAAGAATAACGTGGGAGAGTTTGTCTCCCCGCCGGAGTTCTATACCCAACTCACTAGGGCGTGTTGACGAACTAATCGTCGATCCAGTGGTAGCCCAAGATTCTATCTTGGTTACGCGCTCAATACCAAGTTAGAAACTTGGGCTACAAGTGCATTTCCCCGAGTTCGTTAACACGCCCTAAAAACCTTGATGGCACCTTTACGTTGCGCTACCGGGGCGGCACGGTCAAGAAGTTTGACACGGATGGAAAACTGCTGGAGATTCGCGATCGCAACGATAACCTCATGACCTTTCATTACGAAGCCCCTGGCTTCCCCAAGCGACTGACCCGGGTCAACGACACGCTGGGGAGGGATATTGTTTACCGCTACATCACCAGTGGGGCCAATGCCGGGCGACTGATGGAGATCGAAGATTTCATTGGTCGGAAGGTCAAGTTCACGTATGACAGCCGGGGCGACCTCGTGGAGGTCACGTCCCCCGCGGTCACGGGGACCCCCAACGGGAACGATTTTCCCAATGGAAAGACCACCCGTTACACCTACTCCTTCGGCTTTGGCGATGAACGCCTCAACCATAACCTCCTGACCGTCACCCGCCCCAACGAGGTGGCTGCCGGTGGCACGCCCGTCCTGACCAACACATACGGGACGACCCCCAACTCCTTTGATTTCGACAAGGTGATTGGGCAGACTTACGGGGGGACAAACGCCTCCGGGGTGCCCGCCGGGGGGACGTACACCTACACCTACACGCACCTACCTTTACGACTCGCTCGATCGGCTTCAGACCGTCGTGGATAACATCGGTCAGACGGAGGACTACCGCTACGACTCGCGGAGCAACCTCGTTGCCAGAGCGGACGCGGTGGGGCCTATCACGGGACGCACTATCAACCGACGCGGATTGGGAAGCACAGATTCTGTCAGTGTCAACGACTTCGGCAACGTCACGCGCACGCGCTACGATGGTCTTAGCCGCACGCTGGAGATGGAAGCCATCCTGACCGCCAGCGGGGTGGGCGACGGGACGCACATCGGCGCAACACTCGAAGGAGTCTTGAGCACGACACCCACGCCTGACACGAGCCAGTCCGGTGACGGGCTCATCAGTGTCTATTACTCCTATGACGACAACTCGCAACTGCTCGCCCTCCGCGATGACGACGGCAACACCACCGCCTACATCTACGACAACCAGAACCGCACACTCACTGAGCGCAAGGGGCTGTTTGTGGGCGGTGCCAACTTCGCCATTGCAGGCGGTGACAGCGGTACTTTCAACGTTTCCCTGCGTGGCGGCGTCCCACCCGTCGATACCGAGCCGACCGGCACCGACATCGCCTACACCTATGATCGGGACTCGAACGTTTCGACGCTGACCGATGAAGCGGGCAACCTTTTCGCTTGCACCTACGATGCGCTCAACCGGAAGAAGTCGTGCGCCATTACCCGCGCTGCGGGCTTCATCGGCACGACGGGGCAGACATGGGAATACGACGGGCTCTCGCGCATAACCTTCTGCTTTGACAACAACGAGGGCGGGACGGCTGATGATGTCACCAGTAAGTATTTTTACGACTCCCTCTCGCGCAAGGTGGAGGAGACGCAGCAGATCGGGGCACTCTCCGCGAAGGCCATTTCCAGTAACTTCGACATCGCCCAGAGCAGCGCAGTGAGCCAGTACAGCGCCACCGTTTACCCCGACGGTCGGCGTGTGGACAGCACTTATGACACCCTCGATCGCTTGCTCTCTCACAGGGACAACGGGCAGGGGTCGAATATCGGCACATACACGTATATCGGGCAGTGGCGCGCCCTTACGCTTGACTACCAGAATGGGACACGCCTGACGCACCTCAACGGGACAAACGACGTCGGCTTCGATGCGTTGCGCCGAATCATCAACCATCACTGGGAGGTGACTTCGACCAGTCAACTCATCGTCGGCTTTGAACATCAGGACGGGTTCGGGAATTCGCGCTATGACCGCGCCAACAACAAACGGATGGAGTTCAAGACGTACAACCCGGACAACAGCGAGCAGTACAAGTACGACAGCGTCTACCGTCTGGCTTCGACGGGAAGCGGAAATCAAGCTGCCAACACCCGCGGCTTCGAGCGTGGGACGTTCGCCAACGCCTCGCGCACCACCATGAGCGCCGTCAACTTCTTCCAGGATTGGGATTTGGAGGGCGTAGGCAACTGGTCTGACTTCTTCAATAACAGTGCGACAGCAGAAAGCCGCACCCACAGCGACTTCAACGAAATTGTCCAAAAGGGGACAGCGACGCTGACGCATGACAAGAACGGCAATCTGACCGACGACGGCGTGAACACCTACGAATGGGATGCGTTGAACCGGCTACGGAAGGCGACACGCCAGAGCAATAGCCAGTTGGTCGGCACCTACACCTACGATTGCCACAATCGGCGCATGAGAAAAGTCACCGCCAGCGACACGACCGACTTCTACTACGACGGCTGGCGCGTCGTCGAAGAGCGCGACGGCGGGGACGCGGTTACGCAGCAATATGTGTACGGGGTCTACCTCGATGAGGTCTGGACGCTGGACAACCGGCGGGGTGGAATCACCGTCGCCCAACTCAACGACAGCATGGGCAACCAACGGCACTTCTACCACTCCAACACGCTCTACCATGTCTACGGCCTCACAGACGAAACCGGCGCGCTGAAGGAGGGCTACCAGTACGACGCCTACGGCAGGCACACGCTCGTCGAACCCGGCGGCAACGGCGTCTTCGACACGCCCGACTGGGGCGCGATTGACGACGTATTCACCGCCGACAAGCCGTCGCAACTTGGCAATCCCTACACTTACACGGGGCAACGGCTGGATGTGGAGACGGGGTTGATGTACTACAAGAACAGGTATTACGGCATGGAGTTGGGGAGGTTTATCTCAAGGGATGCGGTGGGGTATGTAGATGGAATGAATTTGTATGAGTATGTGGGTAGCCGACCCACGAACGCCACCGATTCGAGTGGCAAATACCTCGTTGCCAAAGATGATTCAGCTCTTTTGGTTTGGGTGGATGTACTGAGATCCTATGGAATCAAGCCACAGTGGTTCCAATTGCCATCCGGTAAATGGTATATTCACGTCGACCCAGACGACCCAAATCTTAAGAACATTCAAAACGATAAAACATCCTCGAAGGATTGGCGGGTAAACCTACTCAAAGGGATCAAGGATGAGAGGGATGTAATAGGCGACAAGAATGAAGGAATTCTTTTTACCGAAGACGCAAAGGATGAACTGTCTCTTGAGGAGGTAATTAGTATATACAGAAAATACTATGGGGGGCGTGGCAAACCAGTGGCTAGGGCTAATCGCGTGAACTATTTCCGTATGCAGGAGTTGGACCTTGGGCTCACGGAAAGAGCATTGGAGTGCAAGCTCACACTTCAGATAGCCCCGAAGGCGGCTATGAGAATCGCACCTCCCCCAGGCGAAGCGCTGCGTCTCGCAAGAGAGAGGCAAATTATATCCGAACTCCAGGAGGTGAAAAGAATGCTCCGTGCTTTAAGGGAAATACTTCCCTTGAAATGAATCGCGTGTCACCAAGGACACATTCATCCACTCACAGCCAAAAGATTTCGGTCACGGCAATGTAGATTTCGACTTGTCGTAGCGTCTCTGCTAAACCCTGTTTGAAGTTGGCGAACCATTGAACGACACGCTCCTCCCGGCCGGTATCCACCGTCAGCAGCAATAAGCGGTCTCGATACATGGTGGGGACTTGTTCGGGTTGCACATCCGTCCACGCGCCTTCATAGGGGGCAGTGGGCTGGTAGCGGTAAGCCCCAAACTGTTCCATGAGGTCGTTGAGTGCCCGATCTATATGCTCCGACTCGATAGGCGTGCCATCGTTGTAGAATAGCGGAACCAATAACTCGAACCGATACTTGGGTACCAGCGTGGTCATGGCACCGGGGCCTTTGCTGCGGGAGTGGGAGCGACGCTGCCGATCAGTTGGACGGAAGCACGCACGCCATCGCGCACCGAATTGGACGGGGCTTGGACGCGCTCGAACGCGATGCCTGATGCGGTCAGCCGGTCAAGCACACTGTCCGGCAACTCGAAGACAGCACCGTGATAACAACTGAAGGGGACGCGGTTCACCAACAACAGCGTGGTCGCACGCGGTCGGTCTTTTAAGGCGAATTGAATATATGCCATAATTGTCTACCCCCTTTGGGGAATTCGGAGTGACACGGGTGATTATAGCCTAAAAAATTTCGCCCGTCAAGGTGGAACTTCAGATGCCCAAGAAAAACGGAAGCCTCTACTGAGATTCCTCAAGGAATACCGCCAGCGGGAAGGAATCTCCGAGGAGGACTACCGTCAAGGACGCTACATGCGGGACATGACGCCGCACCAAATGCTGGCAGCCTTCGTCTCCTGCCGCGCCCAACATTGGGACGCCGTCGGGGAACGCCTGAAGTCGTTCGAGGACATGCTGCTGGCGGTGGAACTCGACCCCAACTGCCCCATCTATCGCACGAACCTGCTGCGCCATTGGGACGAGGTGAGGCAAGGTATTGACAAGCAGTTCGAGACAGTCGTGGGAGCGGACGCCCTCGCCGCCTTCCGCACCGAACGCTCCCGGACGCAAGCACGGGAAAAGGCGCAAGCCCAAATCACCGAGCAGACAGCACGCATCAAACGACAAAGCGGCATCACCTCCCCGACCGCCCCCATCCGCGCCCCCCTGTATTACTGGAGGCAGCAACAATCGCGCGGTGAGTGATGAATGGTGAATCGTGAGGGACGGGAGGTGAGTTCACCGATCTGAATACGACCTCCCCCCCTTTTGATTTTTACAATCCATTCGTGGTTCATTTTGTAAGTCCGTATGGGGTTAGTATTAGACCTGACAGGTTTTTGAAACCTGTCAGGTCTGGGGCTCTGCCCCTATACGAATTGAAAAATCAGACCATTAGACATTTCCAATAACCTGTAACAGAAAGGAACACCGTATCATGAAAAACATCAGAACCATTCGATTGTTTCTTGGACTCACCCTTACACTTTGCGTCTTTACGCTTCAGGCGCATGCCCTACCCCTGCTCTCATTTCCAACCGCCAATGACCTCATCGGCCCGGTCTTCGTTCAACCGTTTGCGGGTCTTGCAGTGGGGGCGGACGGTAAGACCGATCCTTTTTCCTCCGACCTCCCCGACGGCTCCCTCCCGCACAACGATGTGGTCAATATCCTGGGCAACTTTCAGGCATTTGCTCCAGGCTTCAATCCAACACCCTTCAACATCGTGGGCGTCGAGGTGACGGTTGGGGCTTCGACCTTTACCCCAGCGTTTGGGGAATTTGATTTCGCCGGCAATCCCTTCCTGACGTTTACGGACTCCGTTGTTCCCTCCAATCAGGTCACCTTCTCGGCTGGGGATTTCACCTTTGCCTTTACCTTTAACGCTGGCCCGGATTTGGCATACTCCTACAGCCTCTTAACCGATCTCCCTCTGGGTTCTTTGCTCCTGTATGAAGATGTCGAAACCGGCATGGTCCCCGAACCGAGCTCCCTGATATTGTTTGGGGTCGGCATCATCGGCATGCTCGGCTATAGCTGGCGACGCCGGAAGCAGGCTTCGTAAGGCTGTTCGATTTCAGAGAAGATTTCAAACTTCACCATGAACAGACCCGGAATTTATAGAAAAAAAAGGGCTTGTTACTTACTGATTGACGCATAAGTTACTAATAATAGCCAACTTGCTGGAAGCAGGCTTT
>CAZOAL010000106.1:0-21718 GCA_964577695.1 uncultured bacterium
TACACACGCCTACACGCCCACTCTCTTCCGTCCACTCGCCTACTCTCTTTCACTCGCTCACTCGCTCACTCGATTCTGGCTACCTGACCTCCTCAGCCATATCAACTACATGAGCTGACTTAGGCTTTGTAGGGATAGGTTGATTCCTTGCGGAATTTTCCCCCCCTCCAAACTGTACGTGCGACTTGAACCGCATACAGCTTTCACCATCAACACGAACATCATAACATCTATTGTTGGTAAGTTGTAGGTTGCTTACTTGTTTGTTTTACCCAATGACTTATGTTACGACTTTATGTTCGTGGCAACCACTCTTCTTGGTTCTGACTTGAATCACAGTTACCCTCATGAAGGCGACGTACACAATTTCTGGCACGATATTCGTCCATCATAAGACCCCGATCTCCTTAGAGATCGGGGTGGGATTCTTTGGGAACCAGTAAAAGGGCATTGATGCTAGTCAGACTTGTCAGACGAATCTGACTACCTGACCTCCTCAGCCATATCAACTACAAGAGTTGACTTAGGCTTTCTCTAACTTCCTTCTTATGCACTTCACAAGTGGGTTAGGTTCGGTCTATACCCCGATAAGGCATCAACCGTGTATCGGATACGCGGTTGATGCCTTATCATCTGTTTGACCTATCAACTGAGGTATCAAAGAAATCTCAGTCCAGATGCGTTGCCTTTTGGCTACAGGCGTTTCGATGAATTAACCTGTTTTGGAGTCACGGGGCTTCCAGCAACCGTTCACGTTTCCATTAACCATACCACTTTAGCCTGACTTACCAGTCTCGAACGTTCATCTCGTTCTCAGGTATGAGCCTTTTCCCTCTGCTCTCCACCTCACCTTTTCAAGTGACGCAGTTGAGGTAAGACTTATAACGATAGGTTGTTACCGTTGGAATTGAACCAACATTGCATAAGAATTTGTTAGAGCGCACCTTTGACTCTCCAGTGATGTACTGAACCGATGACTTAGGTTGTATCTTTACCCCGATCCCCATATAGACCATCATACGATAAATAGAATAGTCATCGTATCTGGGGATAACGCCGTCTTAGCCGTCTTTAGAACCTAAGACGGCGTTGGCTTCTAAAAGACGGCAGCCACAGGTATCATGTGTTTTCCTGTGTTGACATTTACGAGGCTTCCATCAATACTTCAGGTTTCCCTTTAACCATATCATCGTAGTCGGACGTGACAGCCTAGTTCATACACCTAGAACCGAGTCATGCGCCATTTCCCTTTGCTTTCCACCTCACGTTTTCAGGTGACGCAGTTAAGGTCTGTGGGTTGGGCGGATGATTCGCCCATCTGGAATTGAACCAGAATTACATCACTATCTATCAAAGCGCACATTCTACAATGTCACATAAGAAATGAGATCCAATCGTAGCCCAACTTTCTAAGTTGGGCAACCAAGGGCACCCTTCGCAGAAACCAAGATAGAATCTTGGACTACAATCGAGCGTGACATTGTAGGGTTAACGACTGTTTTTTAGCGAATAAATTCGCCACTACGAACCCTCGCCTGATAAAAAAACAGACCACAATGTTTGGAACGAAAACGTGCTTTGGAGGAATCAATGACCTTGAACCAATTTTCCATCAATTACGCGGTGTTCTTAATATGCCTCACAATGCTCATCGGTTGCTCCGAGCATAACACCCATGACCTAGAGGCTGCCACCTTTACCGTCTCTCCCATCGATTTAAGCAATGTCCGAGGGAGCATCCCCTTGGGAAACCTGAATCCCCCTGGGCATACGTTTCCGACGGACCACATCTATTTCTCCTTTGCGGATGCTTCCACATATCCTCCACCCTATGAAGTGCGTGCCGTTGCCGATGGAGAGATTATCTGGATTTTGTATCACCGGCAAGAATGGAATCCAGAAAGTGGGCATACAGGGACCTTCAACGACTACAAAGTCGTATTTCGTCATACGCCGACGCTTCAATCCTATTTTGGGCATGTGGCAGAATTTACTCCGGAGATTCTTCATGCCGTCGGGACACTTCAGGAGGGGGGGAATACCATCCATCTGAAAGTCAAGGCGGGGGATTTGATTGGATATACGGGTGGGCGTCCGCGCGCGATTTATGCCTTTGACTTTGGCGTTGTGGACGCAAGCATCACGTTGAAAGGCTTTATCAATCCCTCTCGGTATCCAGAGGATACCCTCCATTGTGCCAGTCCATTTGACTATTTCGCAGAACCCCTGAAGGCACAACTGTTAGCGAAGAATCCCAGAACCCTGGAACCGAGGGGAGGCAAGATTGACTTTGATATAGACGGTCGCCTGGTGGGAAATTGGTTCTTAGAGAATACCACTGACAACTATGAGTGGAGTCGCCATTTAGCTTTCGTCTATGATAACCTGCATCCCACAGAAATCCGTGTTGCGATTGGGGGAATTCTCGCATTAAGTCCAGGCGTCTACGGTGTCCGAGGGAATGCACCCGATCCGAAAAGCGTCGATGGTTCAACGGGGAGAGTGAAATACGAATTGGTGAATGCGCGGGATGGTCAGAGTCGAGGCATCCTTCTGGTGCAAGTGAGAGATGAAAGGACAATTCAAGTGGAGGTGTTTCCTGACAAAAGTCCTGATGACGTCTTCGATTTCACAGCGAATGCAAAAATTTATGTGAGATAAGTAGGGATGGTGTGCTATCACTTAATTCGTGAGAATTTGCGCTATGACTGCATCCATAACTGAAACGTGAAGAATCCCGCCTCTCACGTTTTACGCTTCACGCATGACGTTGCGAGGTCTTTATGCTCAAATTGATTATCCAGATTCTCGCCGGTGCGCTGGTGAATGCCGCGACCATCCCGCCGCCGGGTGTCAACTATGGCCTGCTGATGATTGTGATAGACCCATCAACCTTTGTCCCCATTGAGACGTTTAAGCGAGAGGTGGACGCGCTCCTAGAGCGCTTGAAATCAACCCGGCGCGAGGAGGGGGTTGAGGAGATTTTCATCCCCGGCGAACGCGCCTATCGGGAACGTGCGCAACGCCTCGAATCCGGCATTGAATTGGAAGAATACCTCTTTGCACAATTGCGTCCGGATGGGGCTTCAGTGAACGGATAAGAGAGAAGATGAAACTTTTGCCCTGTTTGTTTCAATTTACCCAACAAGGAGAAAAAAATGTTTTCCACAAGAATAAAAGGTTCTTTTAACCTGGTGGCTTATAGTGTTGTTCTATCTCTCGTATGGACCATGCTTCCAGCAGGAGGTGCATTTGGAAGGATTCTGTTCTCAGATGACTTTGAGAAGGGCGACCTCCGCCAATGGGATGTCATCGGCGGAACGTGGAAGGTCATCCAGATAGACAACAATCATCTCGTTCAAACCAAAGAGGCAAAGGATGCGAATAACTTTCGGACCCTGAACATTACCAACCGGACCTTTGGCGATTTCACAATGGAGGCGCGCATCTGGCAGGTGAATCAAGACCATGGCGCAAACATCTACTTTCACAACGACCAGAGCCGTCGGAACCCTCAACAGCATAGTGGCTACTGGTTTGGCATCAGCGGCGCACTCGCAGCGGTTGGCTGGGGCATTTTTAAGGAGGGCGATCAAGGCGTCTGGGACGCGATCTTCTCAAATGTTCCGCTGGGCTGGGTGCGACTTAGGTTGAAGGTTAAGGGCAAGAGTGCAACGATGTGGATTCAGCGTGAGGGGGTTGATGACGATTTCGAACAGGTATTCGAGGTCGCCGACCTGTCCGAGGAGACACAGGCGGATTATCCCAAGGGGAGCATCGGGTTGGTCGTCGCCGGGGGCGAGGTGCAAATTGATGATGTGATTGTCGCAGACGATGAATTGGCGGTTGAACCCGCAGGCAAAACTGCCATCTTGTGGGGACAACTCAAACGAGAGAATCTACGTTAAAACTTGACAGCGGATTCTGTTTAGTTTATGATACGCAACAGCATCCATTAATACGAGTTTTTCAGTTATCACCGGCTTGCGGTGGGACCTAACCCCCCGGCCCCCTTCCCCCCCACCCCGACCCTCCCTTCTGTCCCCCGTCCACTCCTGTCCCCCCGTCCGCGGGGGGACCATAGGGGGGGAAAGACCACAGGGGGAAACGGGGAGGGAGTGGAGGGAAGGGGGAGCATTCTCCCCTCTCCGTTACGGAGAGGGGCCGGGGGAGAGGTCTTGAAAGAGGCTTTAACGGAAAGTCGTATCATTAACTTACCCTTCGCATTATTTTCTAGTGGTCTGTCAATCGTCAAGTGAGGGGTAGTAACAGTCGTTCATCGGAACAGCGATTGAAGTCGCAGGTTTTATCGTCATGCAATCAAGGAGTTGACAAATGGCATACCTTCGTTATTTGAAAGCCGCGCAAGATGTTCTCAAGCGCGTTGAAGAGACTCAAGTCAATCAAATTGCTCAAGCCGCCCAGATGTGCGCGGACACAATCTCGAAACGCGGATTGGTTCACCTGTTTGGATCTGGGCATTCTCGCATGGCAGTCGAGGAGATTTTTCCGCGATACGGGAGCTTTCCGGGGTTTCACCCGATTGTTGAACTCGCTGTCACCCATCATACACAAGTTGTCGGATGCAATGGACAGCGACAAGCCCTGTTTTTGGAAAACGTGCCGGGCTATGCCGAAGTGATTCTGCGGAATTTCACCTTTCATCCGCACGACTGTATGATTGTGTTTTCCAACTCTGGCACGAACCTTCTACCGATTGAAATCGGGTTGGGTGCAAAATCGCGGGGCTTGCCTGTCATTACCGTTACCTCCCTTGCCCATAGCAAAGCCTCCCCATCGAAGCACCCATCCGGTAAACGCCTCTTTGAAATTGCCGACCTCGTCATTGATAATTGTGTTCCTCCCGGCGATGCGATGGTCGCGATTTCGGGGCTTGCCTATCCTGTAGGTCCTGGCTCTAGCATCGGTACGCTCGCGATTGTCAACGCGATTAAATGTCAAGTTGCCCAACTCTTGACAGAAGGTGGACAGCCGCCCGTTGTTTTAACCAGTTCCTATTTCATCGGTGCAGAGGAGTCCGCTCAACAGATCGAGCGGGCTTATGAAGACTATAAAGCGCGCGTTCAGGGGTGCTAAATAACCCAAGTTTCGACCTATCGTGAATGATGGAACGTGTGTTATCACAGTGGAAGGAAAGGAAGGAAAGGAAGGAGGGAAGAAACGACTTCCTTCCCTTTCCGCCGGATTGAGCTTGTCGAAATCTTCCCTTTCTTCCATTCTTCCCACCCATCGGGGGGATTCAAAAGATAAACTTTAATAAGGAGGAGAAGAAGATGGAAATGCTTCTACGCCACACAACGATGACCGAATTGGCACAGCTCTTTGCACGCCACAAGGACCGGTCTCCGGCACCATATCTCACCGACCCGCAAGCCATTGATCGCGCAAGGGACCTGGCGAAGGTGAATGGCATCTGGGATGCCTTGAGCGCGAACTTAGATGGGAGTCGGGAGATTCCCGTGATGAAACGCTCCGCGTTTCGCAACTACCGGCGGGTTGGGGACCGGACGCTGCCGGAGGCAAAGGCAGGCTATCGCCGACGGGAGTTAGACCGCGCTGCCACGGCGCTCTGGCTGGGGCACCCCGAGGCAGATGTCGATTACCTGCAAGACCTGCTCTGGGCATACTGCGACGATTACACCTGGGTGATGGCCGCCCATGAAGGACGGGAAATCGACCTGGGTTCAGCCGCGTTGGGAGCTACGTTCGCGGAAATCTTGCATCTGTTGGGTGACCGTCTCGAAGATGAAGTCAAAGAGCGGGTGTCGGCGGAAATTGAACGACGCACTTTTCAAAACTTCTGGAATTACAAGCATCTGGACTCCTGGAAGACGGTGCGTATGAACTGGAATCATGTGTGCAATGGCGAGGTCATCCGGACAGCGCTCTACCAAATCCAAGACCCGACCATTTTGGCGCACTTCACGCACGCCGCTATCCAGAACCTGACTTATGCCCTGGATGGGTTTACGGACGATGGCGGGTGTGAGGAGGGGCCGGGGTACTGGGCTTACGGGTTTGGACACTTTCTCTATGTCGCTCATGCGCTCTATCTGAAAACTGACGGCGAACTGAACCTCATGACCGCCGACAAAATCCAGCGGATTTGTCGATACCCATTGGCAGCGCATATCTCTGGGCCGTTGCGAGCGACCTTTGCCGATGCACACCACGGATATATCCCCGCCCGCATCGCAATGATTATCAATGAATTCTTTGAGATGCCGGAACTTTACGGACTCTGTAACCAACACTCGGACAGCACATTGCGATTGAGTGGGATGCATGAACTCGCCCTCTACAATGGGCAGCGTACGGAAGGGGCACCGGACAGCCGGGACTATGTGCTCCCTGACCTCGGGGTAGTGAAGCTGAGAGGTAAATCGGGGGAGGGCCAGATGACGGTGTTGGCGCTGGCTGGAAATAACGGGGTGCCCCACAATCACAACGACATCGGCAGCTTTATCGTCCATCGGGGCAGCCGAATTTTTCTTGTTGACCCGGGCGCGCCCCGCTATAGCCGGAAGACATTTTCCGCCCAGCGATACGAAATCGTTTTCTGCAATTCCATTGGGCACTCGGTGCCGGTGATCGATGGCACGTTGCAGCAACCCGGCTCGGAGTATTATGGGGCACTGGAGGTGGAAAACCTCAACGAAGAAGGTCAGAAGCGAGCGGTCATCGACATGACTCACGCCTACCTTAAGGGCACGGTGAAACGGCTCACCCGCACGTTTACGCTGGATGCCGATGCCAACCGACTGACGATGGAGGACGCCTATACATTCGACCATGCACCAAACACCCTGGAGGAAGCGTTTATCACATTCGAGCCGGCCACCATTTCTCAAGATGGAAGGTCAGTGCAGATTGGACCGGCGGATGACTCGCTTAGGCTATCGGCTGTGGATGCACCCGGTCAGTTCCACGTCAAACAGCTTGTAGAGGAATCGAAGGAAGGGCGGGCGGACGAAGTCATCACTCGAATCACCTTTGTGCCTGAGACATTGGGGGTGCAAATGCGCTTGCAGTTTGAAATCGCCTGAACGTTGTCCGCCGCAAACCCCGGTTGTCCTTTGGATACCGGGTGTTTGCCTTTGCGACGCTCTGCATCAAAAGCAACCTAGAACGCGAAGATTCAGAAATCCTGAACCGTGAATCCTGAATCTTGACTCGCATCCAGAGGCCATCCGGATTCTGGTTACGAGGAAGGCTGGAAGAATGGAAGATTGGAAGGCTGGTTTTCCCCCATCCTTCCATCCTTCCATCCTTCCATCCAAACGTGTCAACACATTTTAGCGGCAATTTGAAACATGCCCGGATTCTCACTTAAATCTGCGAAATAAGTACCTAAAAAAGGAACAATGTTTATGACTTCTCTCCAAACCACAATCTCTCAGGTGCGCGGAGTTTTAGGCGTTGCGGCGAAGCACCTGGAGACAGGCAAAGAGATTCGCCATAACGCCGATACCGTGTTCTTCACTGCCAGCACCTTGAAAGTCCCGCTGCTAGTCGAGTTGTACCGACAGGTTGACCAGGGCTTCATCGACCCACAACAGCGCATTGAATTGACCGACGCCTTACGGGTGCCGGGGTCTGGAGTCCTCAAGGAACTTTCAAGCGGGCTTCTGCCGACCATCCGCGACCTGGCACTGCTGATGATTATCATCAGCGATAACACCGCCACTGATTGTCTTTACAACCTCGTTGGAAGGGACAACCTCAACCGCACAATGCAGCAATTGGGACTGACCCAAACCCATATTCCGATGACCTGTCGCCAATTGCTCTATAGCATCACCGGGCTTGACGCGGAGGCCCCTTCCGCCACATATCAGTTGGCATCGGACCGGTTGTTTAAGCAGGAACTGGTCTTGGACTCCGATGGCTACTCCTTAGAGAAGTCAGACGTATCCTCACCGGACGATATGTGCCGGCTCATGGAGTTGTTCTACTGTGGGGATATCCTGTCGCCATCCTCGCGGGAAGCCGTCATGGACATCCTCAAGCGTCAACAGTTGAACACGGTCATCCCTCACTCGCTTCCCCCGGGGACAGTCGTAGCTCACAAGACCGGCAGTTACTCCAGCGTTCGGTGTGACGTCGGCATTGTCTTTTCACCCACGGGGCCTTACACCGTGGCGCTCATGGCGAAGCAATTGACGGGGGACCGGTTGCGCATAGATGCCAGCCTCGCCGCTGTCTCCAAAGCGGTTTACGACGAGTTTGCCGGATAGGCGGATGAAACCTGCAGAAATAAGAAACCGAGTTTTTCTGAAAAACTCGGTTTCTGCCTCACCACTTTAATTCTGATGGGTCACTCGTAGTAACGACTTCAGTCGTTTGGAGCACGGCACAAGCGACTGAAGTCGCCACTACCGTCAAAACTTTTTTGGTGAGGTGCTAAACCTGGAAAGAGAGCGGTGATGAAAAATGAGATGATGACCTCATCGGGATACGTTGTTACCTGCCTGCTGATGTGGGGATTGGCAACGTTCGGGATGAAAATCGTGGGGGAACGTTTAAGCCCCATGACCACAGTGGGCTTTAATACCTTCGGATACCTGGTGGTCAGTATTTTCTTAGTCCCCCGTATGTCGTTTGGAACGACACGCTATCATATACTGGCAATCGCGATTGGCACGATGTTCGTGTTGGGGAATCTGGCGTTTTACAAGCTGTCGCAGACCACTCAGGTGAGTTTACTGGCACCCCTGACAGCGCTTTACGTCGCCATCCCCGTTCTCCTCGGCATCCTTGTGTTGGGAGAACCGATGTCCCTGCGCAAAGGTATGGGCATCCTGCTCGCGGCTGGGGCCATCTACCTCCTGACTTCACGCTAACTCACGTCACTTTTGATTTCACCTGGTGAGTCGAAAAATGGAAAGGAAGGTTTCGATAAACTCAACCCGGCGGAAGGGAAGGAATGGAAGGAAGAGCAAGAGATTGGCTTCCTCCCTCATTCCTTTGCTATCTCTTACCCTTCAATCACCGTCTCCGCCGCCATCGTTTGATTGGTGCCCAATCGTACATATCGATGATGTTGGAGTGCATGTAACTCCCCTTCGATTCAGCGGCCATCAGGCCTTCATATTCCTCCGGGGGGACATCGTAATACTGGTACTTCTCGCCGCTGTTGAAGACAACTTCCAGTGTGCGGGTCTCAGGGTCGTAGCCCACAGCGTGGAGCATGCTCGATTCGACCGTTGTGAGTTTCATCAGGTTCGCCTCCTTTTTTCTGTGATGTGATTATCTCTTTTTTAAGTCTTTCTTTATCCTCATTTTTTCGTTGAATTTATACAAGGAGATTGAATATGCCCACACTCGATTTACGAGTCCGATATTTTCAAGATAGCACACCTGCCGGCGTTCCCTGCCGTGAGGAGAAGTTTATCCGGCGCGAAATTCCAATGCCAACTCCCATTGAGCAGACCGCCCTAGTGTTGGTCGATGTCTGGAACGTGCATTTTATTGAGAGTTGGAGCGAGCGCGCGAAGGACGTGACTCTCAATACGATCGTGCCTGTTTTGAATGCCGCGCGTGAGGTCGGATTGACTATCGTGCATGCGCCGTCCCCTGAAGTGGCGCGGCAGTTTCCACAACTTGGACGGTACGCGCCCCCCCAAGCCTCGCCTGCTCCCGATTGGCCGCCCCCTGAGTTTCGGCGGCGCGAAGGGCAATACGCCCCCTACCGTGGCCCGCGCAGTCAGCCGCCGGGGATTGGGATTCATTGGGACAGACTGGCACCGAAACTATCGATGTCGCCTGCCATCAATGTGAAAGACGACGATTTCGTGGTCGCTACCGGACAGCAACTGCATGAGCTGCTGAAGGAACACGGCATCTTGCACCTCATCTATGTCGGCTTTGCGACCAACTGGTGCGTGCTGGGGCGCGACTACGGCATTCGTGCGATGGCGAGGCGCGGTTATAACATCATCCTGCTCCGCGACGCAACTGCCGGCGTTGAATTTCCGGACACCCTCGACACGCTTTTCACGACCGAGATTTCGATTCGGGAAGTCGAGCAGCAGTACGGTTTTACAGCATCGAACGAAGACTTCTTTGCGGCATGTCGTGCCTTATGAGGACGTTAGTTAGCCGAGGATTGTCATCACCAGTAGTATCCCGGAACAGACCTCCCAGCAGCAGGATATGGCTGAGAACAGGCACGCCTGTTTCCACGCGCTCCTCCCGCTCCTGCAAGAGTCCTCCGATGACAACCATACCGCCATCGGGGACTCGCACCAGCGTATTGACCGATCTATCCACAATGGTGGAGGATTCACGGGTAATCTGGCTGCCGTCCCGAACCTCGGGGTTAATCTGCAGGGTGATGTCGCCGTTCGCCCCAACCAGGGCTTCAGCGTTAACGTGATGCCGGTCCGAATCGTGTTGAAGGATTGGCGGGCGACCCCACCAATGGGGATTTCATCTCCCCGCAAAATCTCGGTGACTGTCTCAAAGAGATTCTCGATTCCCATTGGGAGGTCGTCCGAGCGGGGCGCATGGAGAGGTGATAAACCCCATCTCGCAGGTTGATCAGAAATTGGGGGTGGGTGGCGAACAACGAACGGACGGCCGCATCGATGTCCAGGGCTTGAAATCGAGCGGTGAGGGTCCCCTGAACCGGGCCATCAAGGACGATGTTGACCTCCGCTTTCTCACCCAACTCCCGAATCACGCCACGCACGTCGGCGTCCTCTGCGATGAGGGTCAAGCGTCCCTCTTGCATCTGGACGTCCAGCGTGCCTTGGGTTTGCGGTTTGCGGGTGACGCGGTAGATGCTCCCCTGCTGGGTGTACTGAAAGCCGTTGACATCCAGCAAGGTGTGGATCCCTTCCTCGAAGGGCGCGTTTTGGAGTTGGATGGTCACAAGCCCCGTCACGGTGGCGTCAGGAACGATATTCACACCCTGCTGGAGGGCAATAGCATTGAGGAGGGCCCGAATATCGGCCCCGCGCGCACTGACGTTCAGGACGCCGGGCGTTTGAGCCGATGCCGCGAGCATCCACTGCTTCTTTGCCCGTTCACTCATTTGCTGATTCGTCCATTTGCCCACTCACAACTCCCAAGTTCTCTAATGCGCTTGGTATCTCTTCTCTTTTCAAATAGGCTAAAATCTTCAAGCCCTACCAGTTTCGCTCCATTCTTGAGTTTCTTCAAAGCACGCTCACTCAAGTAAAATGACCGCCCTGTTTGATTGCTAACGGCCTGGCTCGAATTTTCTCGAATCTGTTTGACAATCTGACGATAGAAACCCACCACTTCTTGAGGGGTTTTTTCATTCCGTTCTGCGGTCGTATTCCAAAATGTCGGATAATATCCCAACGCTCCAGGAGGAAGATGAAGCACTTCGTCCTTGATAAAAGGTTTCGGACAGTAAAAGTCGAGAGTTGGCCCCCCATTTCGCGGCATGATGAAATAAAAACGCTGTCCGTCAATCTGACTTTCACAGGGCCTCATTTCTAAAGGGGATTTCAAATAGGTCTGGTGAAGAATGAAAAAAAGCCTCGTTGCCTCCCTACACCCGAGATACTCTTTCTCATTTCTAACATCTATATACTCATTCGTCTTATACCGGATGTCTGGTACAAACCACCCTCCATTTTCAAATATGAAGTTCATGACCTCTAATTCATCTTCGCTATCCAAGAAAAACTCAGCTTCTGCCATATACTCAATCTCCTACTTTGTGAGTTTCATGCCGAACTCCTAGTCTATCGTATTCCGCTTCGCGCTCACGGTTTCTCTTCCTTTCAGGGTGTCTTTCGGCTTCATATACCTTTCTTGCCTTGCCTTCTTCACTCACTATCTGCGCATCAGGTCTTCGGCTAGAGTCATGTCCTTTTATCTTTTTTTCACGCAGTACTCGCTCATGAGGTCCAGCCTCATTTTTTGCTTTTTCAACAAGCGCCTCAACCTTCTGTTGATGATCCGGTTTTCCTTGAGAACCGTAAGGGTTATACGCTTTCGTTATCGCTTTTTCCAAGCCTTGAGAACCCCCTCCATTTCCAACCTCCCTCCATTTTCAACGCCGCACCTCCTACATCACCTCTTTAAGAAAAGGATAGCAGAGCCCAAGCCATTGCGCCAGATGAAACAGGAGATGGTCGAGTTGGAGACTTATCATCAGCCCCAGCACCACTTCTCCAACAGTGGTAACGCTGACCTGTCTGTTACGAAACTGCCCTGCGGTAGCCAGTTCATCAACTGTTTTGCCTGCCGCAGATTGAACCGAGAAGCCTGTTAAACCTAGAACGCAAGCATGTTCAGCAATTCCTCGCTGAAGCTGCTGGAGTGTTGCGATTCCGCCACGAACGACAATGTCATCCCATCCTGCCATACTCCTTTATCCCTTTACTTGATATGATTGCTGTCCTTTATTATGCCACACCGGACGGGGGTATGCAAGGGGAGGGTTGATTGAGGACACGACCACACAGCGTCCAAATGGAAAAGGTGGGCAGGTTGCCCACTCTACACACTCCCGATCCCATGTGTGTCAGCAAAGCCTGACCTACCTGCTATGGTTTGCCAGTGCCACCTGCCCCTTTATTATGCCACACCTGGCGGAGCTACACAAGGATCCGCTTTCGGGTCAAGGCGGTTTGGGGATGGGTCGTGGAAGGTGGTACGCGGAATTGGAGGGCGTGCCACCCATACCTACTCTCCTGCGGCTTGCAGGACTCGCCTGTAGAGTGCTTGGCTTACCCAAAAACCGGCTTTTGCGATCAGGCTGTCTAGCACAGGCTGAACGGCTGAAATGTATCCGTTCTGCTTCGCTTCAACGAGCACGCCCAATAATCCGATAAACCGAAGTCCTAATTCTACAATGTCACATAAGAAATGAGATCCAATCGTAGCCCAACTTTCTAAGTTGGCCAACCAAGGGCATCCTTCGCAGAAACCAAGATAGAATCTTGGACTACAATCGAGCGTGACATTGTAGTGCTAACCGAGAGGCGACAATCCGTCCACGACGTTCGTCTAGAAACCAAGATAGAATCTTGGACTACAATCGAGCGTGACATTGTAGTGCTAACCGAGAGGCGACAATCCGTCCACGACGTTCGTCTAGCAGCAGAAGGTCTGCCTTCAACTCAAGACCGAGAGCAATCGTCTCTGCCTCGCCATCATCCAATTCAGTGGTGATGACCTTCACCAGCGTGCGATTGGTGACTTGCTTTGTCTCAATCCACGGAAGCGTTTGAACTTCTATCGCCCCCGGCTGTCCAGCGCCAACAACAGCAATCTCATCGTAGACCGCTTGAGGAATGATAATCTTTCCATAGCATCGTCTCAGCAAATCTAACTCACCGACGGTGGCGAGGTTGATAATCGGCGAAGTGTTGCTCACAACGATCATAACCGCTTCAACTCCTGCAACGTTTTCAGGTCCGCTTCAAAGTCGGCGACGTCGTAGTGGATGGGGATGTGACGACTTGCTAACAGATGCTGAAACTGGAGTTGATTCATCTCCGCGAAACGACTGGCTTGCCCTAACGTCAATTTCTCTTTCGAGAACAGCAAAACGGCAAGCTCCTGTTTGAGCTCGTCTTCCGACATGCGTGTGGCTTGGATAATTTCGTCAGGAATCATGAGGCTCATAGGTGTTTTCCTTCTCCCGGTATCAATTTTGTGCGACGTTTCCGTCTTGTGATGATTGCTGCCCTTTCAATGACAATGTCGCCAAAGCGATCGAGTCGACGATCGTTGGTTAGGAACACATCGCAGCCTGACACAACTGCTGCGGCGAGGTGGATGGCATCGGGCGTTTTGAACTTGTACTGTGCCCGAATCTCAGTTGCACGATCGAGGATGTCACGGGACAAGGAGACGATTTCCGCTACTGTCCCCTCAAAATAGTCATCGTAATCCCTAAGCAGGTCAGCGTCGCCATCCCGTAGCGGCTTGACACGGCATTCCATCCGCGTGAGATCGCTTGCTACCTGCACGATACCCGGTGCTGACAACCGTTTATCCACTGCTGCGGCATAGGGAAGGACGTGTTCGACTGTGTAGATCACAGGCGCCGTGTCCAAGTAGATACGCACGATTTTCACTCCCAACTCTCCCGTTCCTCCTGTAAGTAAGTGGCTATATCTTCTTTAGTAGGTGGCTGATGACCGCGAGCCCGCTGTCGCTCTCGAATTTCAGCGATGACCTCTTGATACGGACGTTGCGATTTTAGCTCGATCGGTTCGACCACCAAACGAACCTTCACCGGTGTCAAGGGGATCGCTTCGTCCAATGTCACGGTGTATGCATCGGTGAGTGTGCCTGTTACAATATAAGCGTTGAGCATTTTTTCACCTCTATTAAAGTGGAGCATTTGGCTTCGAGTTTGTGCAAAAGTATAGCATCTCCCACCCCATTGCGCCAGATGAAAGGGACAACGCGGACGAGAAGGGGATCCGTCGGAAAACCTGCTGATCCAGACATCGGTGTGTTGGGGTATTGGAGTTTGAAATCCCCAAGACCTCAACACCCCAGTCCCCCAACGCTCCTGAAGCCGTCAGGCACAGCCTGACCTACCTGCTGCCATTGTTTCGTTGAATAAATCCACTTTCTCTCGCGTGTTGCAGTGGTAGAAATGACGATTATTCCCCACGCCGTCGTTGAGTTGGGCGACTGTCGCCCCAACACGATTATCCAGCGTCCAGACCTCATCAAGGTAGTTGCCGTAGGTGTACTGCTGCGTCACGGCGTCGGCTCCGTCGTGTTCTTCAACCACACGCCAGCCGTCATAGTAAGTACTTGGACAAAATTAAACTCGTAGCCGAATTCGCCAGAATTCGGTTCCGCCTGAACTCCCCGCGTTGCGGGACAGGCTGGCGAATTCAGCTACCCCAATAATTCTGTCTGACTACTTAATAATATTCCGCGGTTTACCGCTTCAGGAGCATCTTTCTCACTGCCTTAAATTCTGTTGCGCTATGAACGGGAGTTTCAACCTGTAATTCGTAAAAATAGATGCCATTTGATACGAGCTCGCCGGATTCATTCCGCCCATTCCAATACGCGGCGTGCTCACGGGTCGCATATCTGCCGGCGCGACGCTGCCCGACATCCAGCCTGTGCACCAATGCGCCATGGATGTCATAGATTTGAATCGTGACAGAAGCATCCATCGCAATTTCATAAGGAATCCATGTCTCCGGGTTGAAGGGATTTGGAAAATTTTGTTCAAGTCGATTCGTGTAGCCTCCCCTGCTGGCGGGGGGGGGAGGAAGGGGGTCGCCGTACAGCGTTGGGTCATTCACTGAAAGTTCAAACAAATCCGCGTTGATTTTGAACATACGGAGGTCATACAGGTCAGCAACGTAAACGGCTTCGCCGATGACCGCCAATCCGGACGGAAAATGCAACTGATCAAAGTGTGAGATGAGACGGGGGGCACCCAGATTCCGTATATCCACAATCTGCACGCTCTGCTGGTCGAGCAGGTAGAGGTAATCGCCACCAATCTTTACATCAATCGGGAGCACATCGGTCTCATACTTCGCAATTGGGATGGGCCGTTGCGCGTCCGCAATGTTTAAGATTTGCACCCCGAGGCGGCTATCCAGTACATACGCCCGTTCTCCCACGATAGCCACATTCGTCGCGACCCCTTTTGTTTCGTAACTTCCGATAGCGCGTGGATTCGCCGGGTCGGTCACATCGAAGACCTGTATCCCCCCGTCGAGCGCGGCGACATAAGCCCACTGCCCCCCCCCGTCCACGGGGGGACGCCCCCCCGCGGGCAGGGGGGGAGGAGCGAGCGCAACCCGATAGGCGCTGCCGGCCATGCGACGCTGGGCGAGGACGCGGGGTAGGAGCGGATTGCGAATATCGACAACAATGAGCTCCCCGGCGCTGACGTAAGCATACCCGCCATCGATCTCAACGCCCCAGGCAGGCTCCGGCGTGTTCAGCCGCGCAATCTGTTTCGGACGGTTGGCATCCCGCACATCCATGATAATCAAGCCGCCCTCCCCAGCGGCGATGGTTGCGTATCCGTTGTCAACCCGAACATCGGCGGCGATACCGTCGATCGGTATGTGATGCGTTAAAGTTGCATCATAAGGTCGCTCAATTTCAACGATTTTCAGCCCGCCGCGCCCATCGGCAATGTAAGCCGTTTTCCCCCCTCGTCCGTTGTCAACAATGTCTAAGCCGTAAGCCTCCCCGGAAGCGTCATAGCGATTCAACCACCGCGGACGCTCCGGCTGGCTGACATCAATGACCTGCAAGCCCCCACCTTCGGCGGCAACATAAGCTAACGTCGTTCCCTCTGCCTCCCCCTGCCCGCGGGGGATAAACACATCCAGACCCCTTGCGCTGCCAGTCACTGGCTGGAGGCCGACGATCTGCGGTTGTCTGGGGTTGCGGGCGTCGACGATGTGGAGTCCCGACTCGGCGTCGGTGAGATACGCGTACCCATCCCGAAATTTAACCCCTCCCGCGAATCCAGGTGTGCGGACAGTCGCAACCACTTCGGGCTTGAATCTGTTGCGCACATCGACAATCTGCAAATTGCCTGACGCAACGTAAGCGTAGCCATTCACGACCTGAAAATCGAACCCGAGAATCTCAACCTTACCCGCGATCGCCGGGGTGTTAATCCGTCCAAAATCGAGAATCTGAAACCCATCCCTTTCATCACTTAGATACACGGTATCCCCATCAACCCGGATGGCGAGGGCATCGCCGGACGTTTTGAATGTGCTAATCGGTTGCGGATTCGGTGAATCGCGCAACTCATCCAGCTTAAAGATTAACAACCCACTCTTCGTGTCTACCACATAAGCGTAGCCGTTGGCAATTTGGATGCGAGAGGCATGCTTGAAATTCCCCACTGTCTTGATGAGGCGTGGGGATTCCAGTTGGCGAATATCGATGAGCTGCACGCCAGCAGTCCCATCTGCGATGTAAGCAATCTCTCCGTCGATGGCGAGCCCCTGTGCATTCCCCGGTGTGGCAATCTCCCCTACCCGCAACGGCATTGATGGCATCGTCAGATCGAAGATTTCCAAGCCCCAATCACTCACGGCATAAGCGAACTTTTCAGCAATCACCACATCCTGATAGCTGCTAGACAGATGCACCTGGCTCATCGGCTCGAGTTTGTAGGAGATATTCGAGCGCTTTTGGCTAGGTTGGGAGCGACTCCCAATCGCACGAGTGATAGCATCGGGGACAGCTACTGATGAACCAATTGGACGGGGCGGACCAACGACGATGCCAGAACTTTCATCAGCCGTTGCCGCATAACGAAAAGATTGCGCAACGGTGGTTGTCACCATGAGAATGACCTGGTCTGCTGGGGTCAGGTTATTCAGGACGACATGGCCGTTGTTATTCTCATCGAAGCGTATCGGGAGGAGGGAGGCGGCCCCAAGATTGGGAAGGTGCGCCACCTGGGCGTATAGCGCCCCTTCTCCACTCCCCTCAAGCGCAACCTCGAGCTGCCTCGGTAGATTCTGAAAGGTGACATAGCGCACCCCCCAATCGTTCAAACTATCGGAGCGGCGTGTGGGATAGCTGGAAACCTGTTGCACTGCTGCGCTCACCTTGAAGCGCTCCGGCAGGTTTTGGTAGCCTAAGAGCGCCCCTTGACGGGTGTCATTGATGAAGTTCGCCATCGCCCAATTTTGAAGGACATCGGCGAAACGCTCCGCTTTTCCTGAAGCCACCAATGCGGCATCAATCCCCATCGTGCCAAGTGCCTTCTGATGAACCAGTTCACGAATCAATTCGACGCCCCCGTAATTCTCGAATAAATAGAGCAGCAATGTGAAAGTCGCGCCGTAATAGACGTCAGCCGTATTCCCAGAAGTCAGTGAAATACTGGCATCCTTCAGATACCCTTCGACAAAGATCGTGTGGACATTCCCATAAACTGCCCATTCAGCGAACGACGCCATCCCTTCCTCCAGCCAGCGCTGCTCACTCGTGCCCCCGTGCTGATACCAACTGATGAGGTGTGCAAATTCATGAGCTAGGCTGGAGTAGAAGGTGAAACGCGGTCGCTCCCGAAATAAAAACACATCCATAAAGACCATCTCCCGGCGATTGCTATTGAGATCTGTGGGACGTTCATCTGTCGGCGAGAAATAGCCACCGAAGTTCTGAGATGAGCCGTTCGCGCCGACATCGTGCATTAAAAGCGTCACCCGACCATCCCGGTCCAACCCCGGTTTCCATTCCGTCCTCATCCATCGCTGCACTTGCGGGTAGATGCGCGAATCAAACTCCGCCGCAATCTCCTGCGCTTCGGCTTCACTGATCACGTTCTTCACTGAGTTCTCAATGTAGATGTAGATATGCTCACCGATAGCGATGCAAGTCCCTTTCACCAACTGCTCCGGGATATGCGTATAGAATCGAGCGATATCGCCAAGATGCACTTCAGGCGCGGGCGCTGCGGGAATTTCTGGAAGATGGGGCACCGGCAATATCGGCGGCTCATCCGGCATCAGTTCCGGGGTTCCACAAAGCCAATCGACGCTATGAGGTAGAGACGTGCCGTGGGGCATTTCTGCATCGAAGGCATCTGCATCGACGAAATGTGCACTAAAGGAAAAAAGGAGAAGTAAGGAAAAAAGAAAAGTTCGCATCGTTTCACCGGTCTTTCTGTGTAAGTGACTTTGAATTAGTTGAGGCTTGGTCATAATTCAAACGAGATGCTTCTGTAGCCCAAGTTTCTAACTTGGTTCCTCTGACCGTTGCCAAGATAGAATCTTAGGCTACGATTGGATTGCCAAATAATTATGACCACCCCTCAATGAGTTCGCCAATGTCACATTAGGATTATAGCATAACTTCTTGAAAAATAAAAGGAAAGGGGAATTTTCTATCTGTTCTGTTCTTGACAATTGTGGAATCACATAATACAATGATAGACTGAGAAATGAGGCTGAAGGAAATTTATGGATGGAATACTCCGCCAAACTCAGATGGGTTAAAAAATAGGAGGTAAACAATGGAATATCGTCCTTATGGGCAGCGAAGCGGGGGGTTACAGGTTTCAGCAATCGGATTCGGTTGCTGGGAGATGGGAGGCGGTTACGGTTCGATCGAGGAAACCGAAGTGATTGCGGCTATCCATCGCGCCATCGATTTAGGAATCAACTGCTTTGATACCGCCGAAGGTTACGGCATGGGCAAATCGGAAGCCCTGCTGGCAAAGGCGTTAGGGGACCGACGCAAGGATGTCATCGTCGTCACGAAATTCGGAATTAACTACAAAAACGATCGCGTGAAAGGAAGGGATAGCCGCCGCTCAATGGTATATGCCGCCATCGATCGCAGCTTACAGGTGCTGAACACTGACTATGTGGATGTCTATCTTGTTCACTGGCCAGACCGTGCGACCTCGTTTGACGAAACCATGCAGGCACTGGATGAGATTGTGCAGCAGGGAAAGGTACGCTATATCGGTCTCTCCAATTTCACACTCGACGAAATCAAGGCGTGCATGGCAGTTCGGCGGGTCGATGTGTTACAGTACGGCTGTAATCTGTTTGATCGACGGATGGCAAAATGGATCTTTCCTTACGCCCTGGAGAACGGAATTAGCGTCATGACGTATGGTTCGCTCGCCTACGGTTTGCTCACGGGCACCTTCACGGAAGAGACCACATTTGAGGAGGGGGATTGGCGGCGCAGCGGTGGCTTCAATATGTCGTTGAAATTATTTGCCCCAGATGTTTTCAAGCGTAACATGAGAGCCGTTAATGACCTGAAAGCCATTGCAGAACGGCTCGGGAAAAAACTCCCCCATCTTGCACTCAACTGGGTTCTCTCCCATCCAGCGGTTAGCGTTTCGTTGGTGGGGGCAAGACGCCCCTCCGAGGTTGAGGACAATATGGGCGCCATTGGCTGGGAGTTGACGGAGGAGGTGAAAGCGGAGGTGGATGCAATCTTTGCCGAATACGAAATCGACACCGCACCCAACAAATGGGTCGAACTCATTGAAAAGCCCAATCCACAGAAAGGCGGTTGATAGTCATGCAATCCACAACCAAATATCGAACATTTTTAATTTTTGGTGCCCCAGGGACGGGTAAAGGGACTCAAGGTAAAATTCTGGGGCAGGTGCCAGGGTTTGTGCATGTCGCCTGTGGTGACGTGTTTCGGGGGCTCAACCCGAATAGCAAACTCGGGAAGGTTTTCCTGGAATATTCCAGTACCGGCCGGTTCGTTCCTGACGATCTGACGATACAGTTATGGCGCGACCATATTGACAAACTGGTGAAAATCGGGCAGTTTCATCCAGCAACTCATTATTTAGTCCTGGACGGCATTCCGCGCAACCTGCCACAATCCCAGGCAATGGATGCTTATATCGATGTGTGTGGAATCATCTACTTGCAATGTCAGGACAACGAGATTCTCGTGAAGCGCATGAAACAGCGGGCATTGCATGAAAATCGACTCGACGATGCCAATGAACAGATTATTCGACGTCGGCTTGAAGAGTATGAAGCGCAAACCGCTCCTACTTTGTCCCATTACTCACCAGACCTGATCAAGCATATCGATGCAACAGGTACGCCCTTAGCGGTTTTAGCGGAAATCATTGACATTATTCGGGCAGTCGTCCCTAGACCCTCATGAGGGGTTGACATTTGCAGAGTTTCTTGGGGTGTTTCTCCATTGCTGCGCCTCCGAACAACTAAGTGGTCGATTTCTTAACTTCGACTAGGGTATCAAGACTTCCGAAGTTTTGGAAACTTCGGAAGTCTGACCCTATACGGACTTGTGAAATGAACCACTAAGAGTCTATCTCAAAACGCCTTGAACTGAAGTTCAGGCTAAAAACTCAAGTCCACTCAAGTGGACTGAAACCCTGTCTCAGTCGTCTTGAGACGACTTTAGCTTTGAGCCTGCGAATTGATTCGCAGGTGTTTTGAGATAGTTTCTAAGGATATTCTTAGTTTTATCCGCTTGGCCGGCGCTGTATTCCGGCTTTATTTACAGCATCTTCACAGGCATCACGGTTGGTCTGACTATCCTGCTCGTGCAGCGTCACACGGATAGGCTTGCTGCAAGGAGAGGGTACTGCGTGAACTATCGCTCATGCAGCAACAGCTTCGGGATGCAGTGTCATATCCAAATCCGTTTGGAATCGCCAATGCTGTTGCTAGTACACCTCGCCCGGCAGAAGCCGCTACTCAGGTTCTGCGAAATCACCCAATTTCCTTGTGGCGGCACGAGCTAAAAAAGAAAAAGTAGTTCTTGGATTCTGTGCACCAGTTGCAGCTCTCTTATTCGGAGTTCCAAGTGGCAGCAAGAAGTCTTGATCATCATCTTTCGCAATTCGTAAGAGGCTATAACGGCGCAAAAGACGCAATCGCAGCTAATGACCCTCCGCTTCATGCATTCGTTTTCGGGCACCTATGCGACTTCGAGGCGGCACAACTAATGCCTTGGATTGACCTCGGTCCGTCAGCTCTGGCGTGGTTGGAGCCAGCCTTCACTCAGGCAGCGAACAACGAGCAACTCCGAGCCGCGCATACCACATATTTGAATAAGCGGTCACAATTGGAAAAGGATCTTTCCGCTGTAGTTGGGAAACTTGATGCCTAACCAACGCTTCCAGCCCACGCAAACGCCTATCGGCGTTTGCGCGGCTGAAGCAGGGCGTTAGGCTGCTAAGTAACTTTAAGTTAGTTCGGATCAGTTTTATGCGGCCAGTTGGGTCAGA
>CAZOAL010000107.1:0-21210 GCA_964577695.1 uncultured bacterium
CAAGCGGGGGTCAGAAAAGGCGGGACCGGACTGGGGCTGGCGATCTCCAAACGCCAGATTGAACTGATGGGCGGCAAACTGGAACTGGAATCTCCCCTTCCTCCCATCCCCGGGGGGAAAGCGGGCGGACACGGCAGCCGTTTCTACTTTACGCTTCCGTTATTGCCCGCCGCCACCGCCGCTGTCGCTGTCGACGCGATGGCATGGCGTCAGGTGACTCGCTTGGCCGATGGCTACCCGGTCAAAGCCGTGGTCGCTGACGATTCCAAAGTCAATCGGGATGTGCTGTCAAACTTCCTGTCAGGATTGGGCGTGGACGTTCGTTTGGCCGAAAATGGGGAACAGGCGGTCGAGATGGTTCGGACAGATCGACCGGACATCCTGTTTTTGGATATCCGCATGCCCATCATGGACGGGCTGACAGCGGCGGAACAACTCCGGGCAGAATATGGGCGGGGGACGCTCAAAATCGTGGCGGTCTCGGCTTCGGCGCTCCAGCACGAGGCGCAGACCTATCTCGACACCGGGTTCGACGATTTTATCGCCAAGCCGTTCCGCTTTGAACGGGTCTGCGAGTGTCTGGCGACCCAACTGGGCGTTGCGTTTGAAACCGAAGCATCAGCGGTCGGGGGGCTCCCCGAAACGGCGCTGCCAGCCCTCTCGTTGCCGAAAGCACTGGTCGAGCAGATGAAAACGGCGGCGGAGCTCTACAAAGTGACGGAGTTGCGAAAGTATCTCGCCCAAGTGGAGGCGCTGGGTTCAGAAGGGCAACGGCTTGCCGAACAACTGCGGGAACAGATTCGGGATTACGATATGGAGGCGGTTCTCAAGGTCTTGTCAGAATCTTTTCAAGGGCAGTGACGAGCGGAGGCAGACCCGCGACGATGATGTCCCACACGCGATCCAGAACCATATATCGAATAATACCGACTTAGAAGAATGGCACTAACTTAACGAAAAAGGGAAATCCGATGAGATTCTGAAGTCGAATTGGATCGACTCAATGCGTTGTCAGTGATAACCGCATCAGCATCAAAAAAAACAAATCAACTCTTATTTTGATGAGGTTATCACGATGAAAGAGCATAACACAAGTGGTTCTCAACATCCAGAAAAATCGAACCTATCATTCGTTGCTACCGTCGTTATAAGTCTGACTTGGCCCAGCTTTATCGTTTCCGCTGGCAGGCAGAAATTTCGCTCCGACACCTCAAAACGCGAATGCAGATGGAGTTTCTTCCTGCCAAAACCCCCGAGATGGTGCTTACAGAGTTTTATGTCCATTTGTTGGCATACCACTTGATACGCACGGTCCAATTAGAAATTATACGCAACTGGTTGCGCCAACAAACCCAGATTGAGGAAAATGCGGCTTTAGAATCAAAGAAGGAACAGACTTTGGAAGCCGCCTACCGGGAATACTATGCCCATGCCGAAGAGGACCTGAGAATCGTCCGAAATATGCACAACGCTCAGATGCGTGCTTTTAAGAGGAGTCGGCCGGAGAAAAACTGATGCCACACCCAACTATCCCACGCGAAGAATACACCGTCCATCGAAGTCAAATTAGAGCAGATTTTTACAATAGAACGTTCTGATTTAGCAGACCAACTTTTCATTACACGTTTTCACAAAGCGACGATGCGGAGAATCTATGAAAAGTTGAGGATTAGGGCGTGTTGACGAACTCGGGCAAATGCGCTCGTAGCCCAAGTTTCTAACTTGGCACCTCGTCCCCAACCAAGATAGAATCTTGGGCTACAGTTAGATTGCGAAACAGTTCGTCAACACGCCCTAGTCTAAATTTCAGAGCGATTCGATGAATCAAGTCTTTCAATTCGTATGTTCAGCAAATCGCAAGAAGCCGAAATATTGCGGCCGATGATAATCGATTTTCCATGTGGGAGACCAGGCAGAGTATTCGTCCGCCTCCTTCGTTTTCCCCCGATCGATTCGATACAGGTTGATGCGCCAGACATCCCCCACCTTCGGAGGAATGTTGGGAGCGGTCAACAGGTCTTTGAATGGGATAGCGATTTCGCAAGACCACGACCTGTCGGGCACGTTGGCGGCCTCATCTCGTGTTGAGGGAGGGTCTAATTTCACCTTCCCATCAATGGAGACCGCGTGTTGCATCTCGCTGCTATCCCAATCGCGGAGGACATGGATGCCCTGCCCCCGGTCCTTGCCGTTGAGCACAAAGGCGTCGAATAGCGCATTGAGTGGATTCACCTCGAGCTCGACGTAAGTGCGGAGATCGGCGTCCGCATCAATGAAGACTTCGACCACCTCTTCGTTGTAGAGCGGTCCATCATGCTCCCGAATGGTCCCCCAAATATCTCGATCATGACACAGAAAACCGACATATAAGTATTGTTCGTTCCAGAGCAGTCGCACCGCTGTCGGTTGTTTCGGCTTTTCCCCCGTATCCGTCCGCAGCAATTCAACGACAGGGGCGGTCGCCCACGCTGCATCGGTGAGCGCACCGTCGATTATGATTTCACCATCAATCCGAACACAATTGTATTGCGGTAATTCTCGCATCTGTTCCTCCTCTGCGTTCAAAAAACATGAAATATAAAAAAACAGGATGGCAAGAAGATACAAGGGAACATGCCATCTTCCAATTTTCCGTTCGTCCATCATTTCCTCCTTCCGTTTTATACCGATTTAGGCTTGTCAGTTCCCATTCTGAACCTCTACCCTGGCCCCTCTCCTCGAGGAGAGGGGAGAATTTCTCCCCCTTCCCTCCACTCCCTCCCCGTCCACGGGGAGGGCCGGGGTGGGGGGGGAAGGGGGCCGGGGGGTTAGGTTGGATTCAAGACGAATGGGAAAAAGCAAGCCTAATCCAGTATTACGCATTGAGCATCACCAATTCAATCCCTAAACCGGGGCAATCAGAAACCTCGATAAATCCATCGATAATCCGCTCCGGCGGGTTGACCAGTTCAGCCCTCCACTCCACCTCGCCCCAGGCGTACTCCAGGATTGCAAAGTTTGGCACCGTCGCCATACACTGCACGCCCGCCGCTGTCGCAACGGGGCCGCTCGGGCTGTGCGGCGTGACCATCACATTCGCCGCCTCCGCCATCGCCGCGATCTTTTTCAGTTCCAGAATCCCGCCGACATGCTTGACATCTGGCAGGATAAAGTCTGCAGCATGACGCTCCAGAAGTTTCCGAAATTGCGCTTTGGTTCGCAACGTCTCCCCCGTCGCAATCGGCATGGAGGTGGATTGGCTGACGTGCGAAAGGGCGTCCACATCCGTCAGTGGGATGGGGTCCTCTATCCAGAAGAGGTGCAGGTCATCGAGCTCCCGAGCGGTCTGGAGCATCAAGCCCGGATTGAAACGGCTGTGGCAATCGACCATCAAATCGATGTCCGGTCCGATCTCCTCACGGATGCGGCGGATGCGTTCAATTCCCGCCCGAATCGCGCAGCTCAAACTCCCCCGTGATACGTCCCTCACCGAAACGTCGTCAAACGGCGCGCACTTGATTGCTGTGAACCCTTCGTCAACGGCTTTCCGGGCGTTCTGCGCGAAGTCTTCCGGGGTTCGCTCCCAGGTGGCGCGATTGATGTTGGCGTACACGCGGATTTTCTCTCGACAACGCCCGCCGAGCAATCGGTGGATGGGCGCGTTTAATGCCTTGCCGACGATATCCCAGAGGGCTTGCTCAATCCCGCTGATCGCTGTGTGGTGTGGCTGGCCCTCATTCTCATGATAAAACCGGCGATGGAAGTCCTCAATCTGAAAGGGGTCACGGCCGATGAGGACGGGCTTGAGTTCGTTGACAATCTGCACGACGCGCCCATCCCCCCGACCGTGCGAGGCTTCGCCAATACCCGTCGCTCCCTCGTCGGTGTGGACTTTGACAAAAACCCAATCGCCGCGCTTGGTGACGGGAACGATGTGGGTTTCGATCTCTTTAATTTTCATTTCGACCCCCCAATTCGGTACTCAGAGCCTATCCTAAAAATGCTCGGCGTGGATTGCCAAATCCACGCTCGAACCGTCGGATTTGGCAATCCGACAGGAAGCACGGACTTTTCGGATAGGCTCCACCCATGTTTTAGATTCATAGGACCGGTAGATTCAAGATTCTCAAGATGTCATAAAGCACGGGTAGTGAGATATTCAGTTCTTCTGCGATTGCATTCAGCGTCATAGCTCCCCCTTCATATTCGGTTTCATAGAGTTAGGACTTACGCAGTTGAGGAAGGGAGCGCTCTCGTAGAGCGGGCAGCCTGCCCGCTCCTGAGTGGGCAAGTCTCTAGCGAAGCGAGATCCCGCATAGCGGGGCTGCCCACTCTACGCGCCCTTCGCCTATAATTGCATAAGTCCTAAGAGTTTCCGCACCGTTGTATGGAGTCCTTCCTGTTTTGCATTTATTGTCTGAAAAGCACTCATGATTGGCCCCGAGTCAAAGTAAGCAATCATTCTCTACTCCTCAATGAAAAAGTTGTATTAGGGCCTTATGCTCATTTCGCCGGAGACTCATGGCCTCGTAACGGACAACACAGAAAAACACCTGTTACCTGTGGTTATCCCTAGCTTGAATTTTTCGAGATAATTCAGGTGATGGTCATATAGGGGTCGGGGTATAGATACAACCTAAGTCATCGGTTCAGTACATTACCAGAGAGTCAAAGAATCCCTAAATCATTTTGCAGATGATATGGGAGAGGAGGTCAGGTAGTCCCGATTATCGGGATAAGTCTGACTCGCATCAATACTCTTTCACTGGCTTCCAAAGAATCCCACCCCGATAACAAAATCGGGGTCTCATGATGGACTTAAATCATACCTGAAACTTAATGTATATCGCCTTCATGAGGGTAACAGTGATTCCATTAAAAACCAAGAAGGGTGGTTGCCACGAAGAGAATACATTAGGAATAAGGATTGTGGGTCACAAGCAAGCAACCTACCACTTGCCACAATAAATCTGAAATTCCTCTATTCGTGTTGCTTGTACTGAGCTTGTCGAAGTGATGGTGACATCCGTGTGCGGTTTAAGTCGCCCCGAAACGGGATCTCACTTCGCTAGAGACATGCACGGTTTGGAGGGGGGGAAAATTCCGAATAAGGAATCTACCTATCCCTACACGAGCACGGCTCGCCCGCTTTTAGCGATCTGGCAGATCGCTTTACAGGCAAAATTTATTTCACAGAATAATCGGCTCGGCAGGAGCCTCGCCCTCCCGACTCATCATTTTCACTGTGGCGCACCACTAGCCGAAATTAAGAAACAACCATTTAGGCTTGCGGGGCGTTTTTTTTTAATCCTCCAGGCGGCCGGCCCACTTGATACAGCCAGCAATGTGTTCCAAAAACCACTTCTCATGCCAGAGCGCGTCCGGGTGTCCTAGCGCGGTGTACATGACCCGGCCCTGACCGTAGGTGTGGCACCAGCCCATGGCGTAGTCGTGGTCGCCACGGTTGCCTTTGGACAGATCGACCGAATCGTTGTCCAGACGCATCAACACATGGGTTTTGTTGCGAGCCCAGTTTTTGAAGGTGTAGATCTCGTCAACGACCTTGAAACTGCTACCGAGCATACGGGTTGCCGGATGGTTGGTGTCTTCGACGATGACGTTGACCTCCTGGTGCCAGGGGTGTCCGGCGAAGTATCCGCCGAGCATCTCGCCGTACTCAGGCCAATCGTAACATGTGTCGGTTGCATTGTGGATGCCGACAAATGCCTTCCCGCCCCTGACAAAATCGAGCAACGCCTTCTTCTGATTTGCATCAAAGGGCAGGTTGCCGGTCGTGGCGAAAATCAGCATGTCCAGTTTTTCAAGATTTTCTGGAGTAATGCGATCACATCGGTGCGTGGTGCGAACATTCCAGCCGTTCGCTTTGCCCAACTGCTTGAGAGCGACTTCTGCATCTGGCAGGTAGGTGTGTTCAAATCCGGCGGAGTGTCGTAACATCAGGATATTCATGAGTAACTCCTTTCTGAAATTGGTGTTGTGTGTGTAATCACGAACTCATACCATTTTGCTTCTTTTATGTAGTAGGGGCGGGTTTGAAACTCGCCCCTACTACACAATTTGCTCGGCTTGGATTGCCAAATCCAAGTCTCTAGCGAAGCGAGACCCCGCACAGCGGGGCCCCAAGCCGACGGATTTGACAATCCGTCGGGAGCGATTTGGAAAAATGTCAACTGTTGAGTCTATTATTTTTTATGATGGTTGCATGAAGATGACTACGCTTCCTCCGGTGGTTTGCGAGTCTCCCAACCTTCCTCGAAAAGGCGGAGGAAATTCCGCTCCCCATACGGATGTTTCAGGGCTTCCCCTTCGTTGAGTTCCACACCCCACCCCGGTGCATCGGGGACGTTTAGATAGCCGTTTTCAACCCGCGGCACGCCTGTCAACACATCCCACGTCCACGGCTCAAGCGAATCATCAAAGTTCTCCTGGATTAAGAAATTCGGAATTGACGCATGCAGGTGCGCGTTCATCGCCGTGCAGAACGGGCTTTGGGCCTGATGGCAAGCAATCAGCGCCTCGTAAGTTTGGGCGATGGCGAACACCTTTCTCGCCATTGACGGGCCCAGCCCCATCGGTTCAGGTTGAACAATATCAATCACCCGTTCAGCCAGCAGATCGGCGAATTGGCGAAGTTCACGAAAGCCTTCGCCGAGAACCACCGGCACTTTGATGGCTTTGGCAACTTCGAGATGGGCGGCGATGTCATACGTCCGAACCGGGGTTTCCATCCACATCGGCTCAAATTCTTCCAGCTTTCTGCCAATGCGAATCGCGTTGGTCACAGTGAAACGGTCATGTGCCTCAATGAGGATGTCCACATCAGGACCGACCGCTTCGCGCACGGCCCGAACGATGTCAATTGCGATCTGTTCGCTCTCCTTCGAGATTTGCTGATATGCGCCACCGAAGGGATCGAACTTGAGGGCGGTGTACCCCTTTTCGACCATTTCGGCAGCTTTTTCGGCGAAGAAGTCCGGATCTCGCGGGCCTTGATACCAACCGTTCGCGTAGACGCGCAATTGCTCCCAGTGTTTACCGCCGAACGAACACACAGGGGCACGTCGAGGCTTTTGCCCAGAATATCCCAACACGCCTGTTCAATGGCACTCATCCCGATCGATTTTCCGAAATAACGGGCTTTGTGCATTTTGTACCAAAGCCGCTCCGGCTGCGTGGGGTCTTCACCCATGATGTGACGCCGCAGTTCCTCGACGTCCGCTTGTTGCGGCTTCGTAGAGAGACCGCCGGTCGCCTCCCCCAGGCCGGTAATTCCCTCGTCGGTATAAAGTTTGACGAAAACCCAGTTCTTCCACGGGTTGCCCACGATAAACGTCTTCAAATCCACAATTTTCATTATTTTCTGTCGTTATTACTAACTTTCAATTAAAGTTTACATTTTCAGACTTCCGAAGTCTTGGAGACTTCGGAAGTCTAATGTCTATTTTATTTTTCAAAATTAGTTTTAGGGATGGTTCATCTTCCTTTTAGGATAACATAAATTCCATCGAAAGTATACCGAAAAATTCCGGGGAACTGGCAATTCCTGTTGGCATGTCGTTTGCCAAAATGGTATAATCGAATTTATCTTCTCATCGGTTATGTGATAGCACAACACCTCCACAGGAGTGAATGCCATGAAAATTGCCCTGATTGCTGCGGCGCGTCCGAACTTTATGAAGATCGCGCCGATTCTTCGCGCAATGAAAATTTATCCCAAACTGAAACCTTATCTTGTTCATACCGGCCAGCACTACGACTATGCGATGTCGGAGATCTTTTTCAAAGAATTGGGCATTCCTGAACCGGATGTCAATTTAGGTATTGGCTCTGGAAGCCAGGCGGTTCAAACGGCAAAAATCATAATCGCCTTTGAGGAGGTCGCTGTGCAGCAGAAGTTCGATCTGGTGCTCGTTGTTGGCGATGTAAATTCCACAATGGCGTGTGCGCTCGTTGCGGCGAAACTGAACATTCCGGTGGCGCACATCGAAGCGGGGATTCGCAGTTTTGATCGCACGATGCCTGAAGAAATCAACCGGCTGGTCACGGATGCGATCTCCGATTACCTGTTTCCGCCGAGTGACGTTGCGCAAACAAACCTCCGCCGCGAGGGGATACCTGACGAGAAGATTTTTCTCGTTGGCAACGTGATGATTGACACCTTGATGATGCAAAAAGAATTGGCAGCGAAAACGACGGTGCTATCAGAGATCGGCTTACAACCGGGGGGCTACGCTTTGATGACGTTGCACCGTCCGAGTAACGTGGATGACGCTGAAACCCTCAAGAAAATTTTAGGCGCGTTGCAGCCCATCCAGAAACGGCTGCCAATCATTTTTCCCGTTCACCCCCGCACGCGCCATCGCATTGAGGAATTTGGGCTACAACCTGACATGGATGGGATGCCCAATCTGCGTGTGATTGATCCGATTGGCTACCTCCCATTTCTGAATCTGATGATGCACACGAAATTTGTGCTGACCGATTCCGGGGGCATGCAGGAGGAAACGACGGTGCTTGGCGTTCCCTGCCTGACCTTGCGCGAAAATACCGAACGCCCTGAAACGGTTGAACACGGCACCAATACGCTCGTCGGCAGTGACCCGGCGGTGATTCGGCATGAGGCGGCACAGATCCTTGCGGGCAACGGCAAGCGTGGGCATCCACCTGCACTCTGGGATGGACACGCGGCGGAGAGAATCGTGGAAACGTTGGCGAAAATCTAATACGAGTTTGCATTGAACTAAAGTAGGTTTTGATAAACTTCCGAAGTCTTTGAGACTTCGGAAGTTTGATTGCCGTCTTACTTTTTGGAACGCAAATTAGTATAACACGCCATTTCCGCCGCCCTTGTGCTTCGCTAATTCGCTATGTGAAACTGCAAAAGGAGCTGAAAACCGAAATGTCTGACCAAAAGATTGTAATCGCAAGCGCATGCCGTACCCCCATCGGTTCTTTTAACGGGGCGTTGTCGGCACTGACCGCGCCGCAACTGGGGAGCATTGCCATCCGCGAAGCCCTAGCGCGTGCGGGGCTGAAGGGAGAGGACGTCAGCGAGGTCATCATGGGCTTGGTACTGACGGCGGGCGTAGGGCAGGCACCGGCGCGTCAGGCATCTCTGGGTGCCGGTATCCCGGACTTTGTTCCTTGTATGACCATCAACAAGGTTTGTGGGTCCGGCTTGAAGTCCGTGATGCTGGCCGCGCAGGCCATCCAGACAGGCGATGCTGATATCGTGGTCGCTGGCGGCATGGAGAGCATGTCAAACGCGCCGTATCTGCTGGATAAGGCCCGCTCCGGCTATCGCCTGGGGCATGGTGTCCTGACGGATAGCCTCATCGTGGATGGCTTGTGGGATGCATACAATGATTTCCACATGGGCGACGCCGCTGAACTCTGCGCTCGGGAGTGCGGTATCTCCCGCGAAGTCCAGGATGAATTCGCCATCGAATCCTACAAGAAAGCATTGGAGGCGCAGGAGAAAGGATACTTCAGGGATGAAATCGTGCCGGTCACGGTGGAAAGCCGCAAGGGCACGGCTGTGGTCTCCGAGGACGAAGAACCCCAAAGGGCCGACTTCGGCAAAATTCCGCACCTGAAACCGGTATTTCAGAAGGACGGCACCGTGACCGCGGCAAATGCGTCTTCGATAAACGATGGCGCGGCAGCTTGTGTGGTCATGTCCCAAGCGCGTGCCCAAAAATTGGGGATTGAGCCGCTGGCCGAAATCGTGGCGCAAGCCTCCGCGGCCAGAGCCCCAGAATGGTTTACCCTGGCTCCCGCGACGGTCATTCCGAAGGTGCTGAATAAGGCGTCGCTTTCATTGAGCGATATCGACCTCTTTGAAATCAACGAAGCCTTCGCTGTCGTGAACCTCGCCGTTGGGCAGGAGTTGGGCATGGACATGAGCAAAGTGAACGTACACGGCGGCGCTGTGGCGCTGGGACACCCCCTTGGTGCCAGCGGGGCGCGCACCCTGGTGACCCTGCTATACGCCATGAAGCGCTACAGTGCCAAGCGAGGGCTGGCGGCACTTTGCATCGGCGGCGGCGAAGCCTCTGCGGTGGTCGTGGAACGGTAAAGTAGGTATCAGGTATCTTGACTTTGTTAAATTAGGTAGACGATCACCCTGTAGAACGTGTCCGATTCTCGAGCCTGCACTGAGCTTGCGAAGTGACGAGCACAACTCGCTCGTTCAAAGAGGAGTCGGAACAAGCAAGCCGTGCTCGTCCGATAATCGGACATGTTCTGCGACTTGTTAGGCAGCATTCACCTCAATGAATTCCACAGTTGACAATGGAGGAGGAATCGGTTCTCCTTCCTCGCGCAGACCTTCAACATGGAACGCGATGGCTTCACTAATTAGTTGCCGTACTTCCTCTATGGATTCACCTATGGCAACGCAACCAGGTAGGTCGGGTACATAGGCACCATAACTGTTTTCGCCCTTCTCAAAGATAACCATGTAACGCATTGTTTCCTCCCAGTCAACCTTTCAGACCCGCCTGCTTTAAGACGCTATTGAGTGTACCGGGTGGTACATCAACACCGAGTTTACCAGCTACGGTCACAGTCCCTGATTTGGTCGAATGTCGATACTGTCGGTGACTACCACGTGTCCGAACCAGGTACCATCCATCTTTTTCGACCCGTCTTATCAGTTCTCGTACTTTCATTGTATGAATCTATCAAAACAACGATTCTTTAGGTTATCTGCCTAACGACCCAAGTTCAGTTGTCCGCTGCACGGACGAGCACGGCGGGGATTTGCCGAAACACGTCTGACAAACCAAAACCCGTCGCAACTCCAGAAACATTATAAAAACCGAAACTCCCTGCCGTCAACTTCAACGGCGGGTTAGGATCGATTCTATGTCGGAATCCTCTATTCGGGTGTGTTTGTCATTGTGCCCGGTTAAAAGTTCTCACGACTCCCGTATCAGTGCCTGACTATATGGCGTCAGGCACAGCCTGACCTACCTGCTTGTGTATCGGGCGAAAGTTCAACGGTGAAGCGTTGCGGTGAGACTGTATCCTCAATTTCTACCGTACCGAAATCTATCACGGGTTCTCTGGGAATCAGATCGATATGTCGGATGATTCGCGTATTATCTGAGTCTTGCATGGGGTATTCCTTCGGGTCAGTCTGCTGTACAAAGGGTGACAAGAAGAAGGAAAGGCTCTCTCCAATCTCCAAGTTGAAATTCAATCTCGAATCGCACTTGCAAACAAAAATGCGGCGAACAGTGCCATACTCGCGCCGAAGATGAAGGCCACGGTTGGGTTGAAGGTTTGCCACAAGACCCCCAAGAGCAGACTCGCCGGAAGTGCGCCAACGCCTATGGCAAAACTGTAAAGCCCATAAGCCGTTCCGCGAAGTTCCGATGGGACGAGATCAGCGACAAGCGCCTTCTCCGTACCTTCCGTTAGGCCGAAATAGATTCCGTAAAGCAGGAATAGCCACCAGATATGGACATGGTTTGATGCGAAGGCAAAACCAAGATAAATCATCCCGTAAACACACCACCCAGCGATGATAACCTTACGACGACCAATTTTATCAGAAAGGGCGCTCCCCGGCGTTGAGGTAAGCACCTTGACGACATGAAACACTGCCCAGAGGATGGGCACCATTCTGTCTGAAACGCCGAGCGCTTTTGCCCGCAAGATCAAGAAGGCATCGCTGGAGTTTCCTAACGTGAAGATGAAGAGAATGACAAGATACAGCTTAAACCGGCTATCGAACGGCTTCAGGCTTAAACTCACCTTCTGCGTCGATGCAACGTTGATGCGTTTCTCCTGAACAAACAGGGCGAGGGTCAGAACACAGAGGGCAGCAGGGATTGTGGCGAACCAGAAGACTACTCGGTAATTCCCAGGGAATAGCGAGAGCAAACCGAAGGCAATGATCGGACCCACCACTGCTCCAGCGTGATCCATGCTGCGGTGAAAGCCGAACGCCTTACCCAGTGTGCTTTTGTCGGTGGAATCAGCGATCAGAGCGTCGCGAGGCGCACCGCGTATTCCTTTCCCAATTCTGTCGATAAACCGGGCGACGAGTACATGCCAGCCAACCCCCGCTATTGCGACAAGCGGTCGAGTCAATCCTGAAAGCGTATAGCCACTGACAATTAAAACTTTGCGGCGAGCCATCCGGTCGGAGAGCCAGCCGGAAAAGATTCGGAAAAAACTTGCAGTGCTTTCAGCGACCCCTTCCACCAACCCGACGAATACTGTTCCTGCCTTGAGCACCTCTGTCAGGAAAAGCGGCAGTAGCGGATAGATAATTTCTGTACTCGCATCGGTCAAAAAACTGGCGACACCGAGCACAAAAACATTTCGTGTGATACCGGTGAAAAGGCGGTTCTCTTTCCTTGCTTCTTTCAATTCACACCTTCCTTTCGGCCATACTACCTACGACGGATGGCTTGCCTCGGCGATGGCCATCAGTTCCTGCTCTGTGAGTTCAAGGTTCACCGGCTCCGAGTGGGGTTGCGGCACCTTGTACGGTGTCTTTGCGTAAACCTCAATCACGTTGTCATCAGGGTCGTAGAAGTAGATGGCGAAGGCGATGCCATGGCTGACAACGCTCCGGATGCGCACGTCCTCCTGCTTCAAGCGATGGTAAAACTGCTTCAAGGTAGCCAAATCCTTCACGATGAAGGAGACCTGCTGGACGACCTTTGCGCCCGGTGGCACATCCCTGCCGGGGCAGAGGGCGAGTTCATGGTGTTCTTCCTCCGGCTGTGCGCTGAGGAAGATAATCCGGCCTTCAGGGGCTTCGTCAGTGACGGTGAGACCGAGGATGCGGGTATAAAAATCTTTGGAGCGGTGCACGTCAGTGCAGTAGAGCCCCACATGGCCCAGTTGTTTGACCGATAACATCTCTCCTCCTCCTTTACATTTCAGACTTCCGAAGTCTCCAAGACTTCGGAAGTCTGCGAAGCTGAATGTTAAGTTTTTGAAAATTAGGTTTATGGGCTGATATTTTTCCCTTCAATCAGTTTAGCATCAAGTCCGAAAGAAATCAAGAAATCTTTTTTCCTCATTTCCTTCTCCTTTCCTCGTAATACTTGATATTCATGCAGAATTGGTATAACATCTTTGAGGGCTTGGAAACCGCATCCACGAAAAGAGAGGCTTTGGTAAAAAAACTAGCATAAGACCCCATAATATCCTTGCACTTCAGACGTGGAAATCGTATAATTACGGGCGTAACTGTTAAAATGTATCAAAAAGGAAGTTTTGTAAGCAACAATGAGGAACCATCAAAATCAAGTGCCTTTCCCCGAATGCTTCCGGTTTTGTACCTCACGCTTCAAACTCTATGAAACATTTGCAGTATAGACATTAAAAGCGAAAGGAGGTGCAAAACCGATGTCAAGAGGCCTCGTGAAATGGTTCAGTGACCAAAAAGGTTATGGATTTTTAACCACCGATGAAGGGGAAGACGTTTTCGTGCATTATTCTGCAATTCAAGGTTCAGGCTTCAAATCCCTCGCAGAGGGACAAAAAGTTGAGTTCAATGTTGTCAAAGGCCCCAAAGGGTTTCAAGCAGAAGAAGTAGTCAAGGTTTAGTGGATTAACACCAATTCTCTATACCAATTTGGGTTGCCATACTGATTGGTTGACCTGAAACGCACAAAAAAAGCCCCCAAATTTTGGGGGGCTTTTTTTGTGGCACCCTAAAAACCGAGTTTTTCAGAAAAACTCGGTTTCTGATAAAACGTTTTCAGTTATGAGCGAAAGGGCGACCTAGACCCCGATCATGCCCCTCCTAAGTCGGGGCATGATCGGGGTTTCAACATACGAGTGAAGCCGATACGATATAAGCCCTTGAGGAAACCGAAAAAGCAACGGTTGGGTTTCAAACTTCGGAAGTCTCAGTGAAAAACTCGGTTTCTTACCGTTCCCTACGAACGCGATAGTGGAGAAAGAACTCGCCATCGACGACATGGTAATCTAATAACTCAAGGTCAACGATGTCAAGGAAATTAAATCCCTCTCCCTCAACGATCGTTGGAACATCTCGCCCACCAACAATCTTCGGACACAAGGTCAGGTATACTTCGTCGATCAGGCCTTCTCGGAACAGATCAAAATTAACCTGCCCACCTCCCTCAATCAGCAGTCGCTTGACGGCATATTCCTGCACCAAAATTTCAACCGTACGCTGAAAATCGACTTCTGTTTCGCCGACTACATAGACTTTCGCAACGTATCGTAATCTCTCCAACCGGATGGGGTTAATCTGTTCTGTCGTAAAGACCACCGCGGGCGCACCGTTGGGGTTGAACATCCGCGCGGTTTCAGGCACACTTCCGCTCCCGCTCACAACAGCCTTGATTGGATTGGGTGCCATGCCGCGCTGGATGCGCAACGTTCTGTACGCTTCACGCGAAGTAAACGTTGGATCGTCGGCGATGATGGTGCGTGCCCCAACAAGAATCGCGTCGGCTTGGCTTCGGATTTCACGCAGCCGGACCTTATCGGCCTGGCTTGTAAATCGCGGGCCCGCGCCATCCCGTGTGGAAATCTTACCGTCAAGGCTCATTGCCATATTTAAGACAATATGGGGTTTGATAGTCTGGTTCATATCGCGTAAAACGTGAAACGTGATGGGTATCAGGTGTTAGTGTTAGCCCAAATACCTAACACCTGACACCTATTTCTACCAAAAAACGCTCAACCGTCTCCAGCCTCGGTAAACCGCTTCGTCCACCGAGTGCACAGCAGTTGAGGGCGGCAACCGCCGAGGCAAAGCGGACTGTCTCCTCAACGCTCCAATCGTGCAGCAAGCCGTAGATGAACCCCCCGTGAAAGGCATCCCCCGCACCGGTTGTGTCCACCACATGGACTGGAAAGGCTGGAAACGCAAATATTCCGCGTTCCCATTTGGCAACGCAGCCTCGCTCGCCGAGCGTCACCACAGCAATCCGCGCTCCGAGCTCGCAAAGCCGTTGAACAACATGGTCAGGGGGGATGCCCGGCATCCACCGTTGCTCAAAAGCCTCCCCCAAAATGGGGACATCAACGAAGGGAAGCAGTTCCATGACGGATTCGTTATACCAGCTCCCATCGTACACGACGCAAACACCCGCCTCTTTCGCCCACTTCGCCACCTGAATCGAAGGCTCATCGGCGTCGTCCAGGTGCAAGATCTTGGCGGAGGTGATCTCCGTCCGATTCAAATCTGTTGAGGTCAAGGGCGCATAGGTTTCCTGGCGTGGGGTAAAGCAGCGCTCTCCGGTGGTTTCATCCACAAGAACTAGGACGACGCGAGAGTATGCGTTGGGCTCAACAATTAAGCCGCTGATGTCAACGCCTTCCCTTTGAAATTCCTCGCGGATAAACGTCCCTTCGGGGTCATCTCCCACTTTCCCGATGAAGCGCGTGGAAACCCCCAATCGGGCAAGTGTCACGAGCGCGGTGGCGACGGGGCCCCCTGACTGACGCAGATAGTGGGTGGCGCGGATTCTTTTTCCAAACGCCGGCAGTTGGGGGACGACAAAGAGCAAGTCCACTGTACACATACCGATGCCGATGACATCTGGAGGGTGATGTTGGTTCATGTAAACGTCCTGTTAGCGCGTGTCTGAAAAATCCGTTTTTTAGGCTTGACTTCGTTGTTTTGTTATGCTATGATAGTGGTGTTTTTGAGTGACTTGAATGGTTTGGAGTTGTTCTTCTGTTGTTTCTTTAACTCGCTTTATTCTACCAGATTTTAGGAACAGGTTCAAAGAAATTAGATGAGAATAGAGCCTGTTCTAACCGTAGGGGCAATTTATGACTGACCTATATCGCCAGCAAATTGAGACCAATTACAAGGCATTCGAGAAGAAATTGCCAGGTTTGCTTCCCGGATATAGAGGCAAATTTGCGCTGATGCGCGATGGGGAGATTATTGAGTTTTTCGACACAGTCGGGGATGCTTATGTTGCTGGAAAGAAGATATTTGAAACGGATAAGCTATTTTCTATCCAGGAAATCGTTAAAACGCCAGTGAATTTGGGGTTCTTCTCTTATGTCTTGTCTCAGCGGTAAGTTCGATATTTCTATTGGGCCTCTAATTAATGTCGGAGTTGTACCCGCAGGCACGCTTACGCCTATGACCGCGCCGAATATCCAAATAGCGGTTTTTTCAGCGCTCATGGATACGGGTGCATCGGCTACCTGTATATCTTCTCAGGTGGCTCAATCTGTCGGGCTTCAGCCTATCGGAATGCGTCCGATGACGTCGGCCACACATTCCGTTCCAGTGAACGTCTATCTCGTTGACCTTCTTTTACCATTTGGGGACGCTGACTACCTTCTGAATAGTGTTCAGGTTATGGAATTTGTCCCGGTTGATGGAAGTCCATTTCAGATGTTAGTCGGAAGGGACATCATTTGTCGTGGAACGTTTACGATGAGTTTTGATGGTCATTTCACCTTTTCGCTGTAATTCAGTTTCTTCCCAAACACGCTTTTTATTCTACCAGATTTTAGGAACAGGTTCAAACGAAATGGAGCAGATCTCAAGAGATATGGACACTCATAATCGTGAACCATTCGAGGTATTTGAGAAGCTTGTGGCCGGCATCGCTGTGATCGGCTTGATATTGTTAACACTTGCCTACTTTGCTATACCCTCTTTCTCATCCCTCGGCCAGGACAAAGTTGTCTTCATACAAGCTGTTATTTCTAATCTAGTGCCGACTCTCCTTGTTTTCATATTGGCTTACGCAGTACTTTATCGTCGAATTCAGAAACTGCGTTCAGAGAGGGAAGCAGAACTGCTCACAAAGAGTATAGCTGATGAAGTAAGTATTCGTTTCAGAAGCACTCTCGGATCGTTGACGAACGTAATTCCATCTGCCGAATTCGCTTGGCTATATCGCGGAAATGACCTTCTGAGATTCGAGAGCGAGATCAAAACAAAAGAAATATGGATTGTTTCACCGCATTTGCGAAACGATACAGGCACCCAATTTGTGGCAACACTAGGGACCAACACGATTACGACAGTTCAAAAGAATCTGCGCAGGCGGATTAGCTATACCTTTATCGTTCCAAATACGGACACAATCCAAGCACTCTTGCCGCAACTGCGAAAAAATTACGGTGGCTATCCAGATCAACTTCATGTTATAACACTTCCGACGGAGGCCTTCGATTGTCTTGCATTTTCGGAGATTGCGATCTACAACCCTCGAATGGAGGGATCCCACCTGCCTCATGTTTTTCTCGAACTCCGAGTTGCAGTCGATCACGCATACTGGGTTGAGCTGATTGATGAAGTCGCTTATACCATTATCGCACGTGTCCAGCAAATAATCGACAAGAACCCTGTGGTATGAGTGAAATACTGATTGATTTTTTGAAGCCAACACTGGTGAAGGTCATTGAGCACAGTTTTGTTGAGGAGAAAGTGGAATGAATTCTTTGGGCAATAGAATTGGTCACATCCAACCCAAAAGCGTTGTCGTGACTGATGACGCTTTGATTGTTGATCTCATGGACGGACGGACGATTTCTGTCCCCATTCTTTGGTATCCCCGTCTTTGCCATGGCACACCCCAAGAACGCGGTCATTTCGAGTTAGGGATTGAGGGCATCCACTGGCCAGACCTTGATGAAGACATTAGCGTCGAAGCACTACTTATGGGTGAGAAGTCAGGCGAAAGCCCACGCTCACTCCAACGTTGGTTAGACGAACACGCGCGTCAAGCCCAACAGCAAATAGACGCCCAACAGAGCGTTGATGCGTATGCCCCGGCGGGCACAACGAATTTCAGAAGATGAATCATGAAGCACGGTTTGGAGTTTTATATTTCAGGAGAATGAAAGCATGAATGATGTGTTAACCCTTGCGGAAATCGAATCGAAATTTGAATCTGAATGGGTGCTCGTCGAAGCCCCGGAGACGAACGAAGCACTTGAAGTGCAAAGCGGTAAGGTACTCTATCACAGCAAAGATCGGGATGAATTTGATCGCAAGGCCCTGGAGTTTCATCCCAAACGGTTTGCTGTTTTGTATACGGGGAAGCAACCTGAGAAAATGGAGTTCATATTGTGAGTTTCGCCTTCAATCCCAATCAGGGGCTTATTATCGTCCAGACAGAGCTGTGGGGGCCTTTAGGCAATGGCATTTTATCGCTGGCACTGGATACAGGTGCAACATCCACGCTGGTGAATCAGAGCCGACTGATGTAACTCGGCTACGACCCGGCTGTCGTTCCGGAGCGCTTTCAAATGACGACTGGGAGTGGCGTCGAGTTTGTTCCTCGCATTACGTTGAGTCAGATTGTGGCTTTGGGACGGGAGCGTGCTAACTTTCCTGTTCTCTGTCACACATTACCGCCGAGCACAGGTGTTGACGGATTGCTTGGCCTGGACTTTCTTCGTGGGCAAACCCTGACTCTTGATTTCCGCAACGGGCGGATAACGTTCGTCTGAAGAAGCGTACATACAAAAGGAATCACCAATGATTAGCCGGGTCGGTACACCTCGACAGGGTGTGCTCGAAGTTTCCCTGGACCAGCTCAATCCTCTACACCCCGTTCCTCGCCCTGGAATGCCGCCAAACCACATTCAGAATTTGGCATCAAGTATCAAAGCAAATGGTTACGATTTGAACCAAGCCATTCCAGTTGCCCGAATGCCGGACGGGCGTCTGGTACAGCTTGGTGGGCATCACCGTGCGGCGGCGATGAGACAATTGGGCGAAACGACTATTCCGGCCCGAGTTGTTGACTGGAACTTCCTGTCCTCATCTGTACAAAATTGGTGGCGACAACAGTTTCCAAATTTCCCATGGGACGATTTCATCAAATGAACACACGACAACAAACCTGGTATGCTTATAGCTTGCCAGATAGCACAACCTTACGCTGTGCCGCCTGTAAGAATGAGTTTGATCTGCACGCTCCTACAGCAGACCATCATCCACGCATCTGCCCGGCATGTGGGGTTGAATGCGCCTTTCTCAATTGGAAAGGCAGGATGGTTCAAATCGTGATAGACCAGGCACCACGGCCATTGGCAGGGGTAATTCGCTGGGCACAGAAACATCTTGACGAATTAGAATATGTTGAACTCATCTGTGCTTTGGAGGAAATCTCGGATGCTTTGAATGTGGATGATATGGTTTCCGAGATAAAACGAAAGAGAAGTCAATCAAACATCTCCCTGTGAACTGCCTAACCCCGATACCTCGCCAACTTTTCCTGAAACGCCTTCCGCTCCAGCACTTCCTTATTCACAACATCAGCCGGGATTTCGCCGCGCGAAACTTGGATAGCCTTCTGGCAGTTCAACCTCCCGATGTCCCGGTAGCATTCGTCTGTCATGGCGATGGCGTGGGGAGACAGGATGACGTTATCCAATGCTAAGAGCGGGTCAGCAGGGTCAACCGGCTCTTTCTCAAAGACATCGATTCCTGCCCCTCGAATCCGCCGGTCACGTAGCGCTTGCGTCAACACGCCCTGATCGACGATTGCCCCGCGTGCCGTGTTGATAAAGAGCGCCGTCGGCTTCATGAGCGCGAATTCATCTGCGCCGATTAACCCGCGTGTCTCATCGGTCAACGGGCAGCAGACGCACACGTAATCGGATTCCCGGAGTAAGGTGTTCAGAGACACAAGCTGGACGTTCAAGGATTTAGCCAACTCCGGTGAAGTAAAGGGGTCATACGCCAAAAACCGCATGCCGAACGGTTGGAGCAAGCGAAACAGTTCGCTTGAGATATTCCCAAGTCCGATGGAGCCGAGCGCGCGATCGCGCAACTCAACGCCCATTTCCAGTTTGTCACCACGCCACTCCCCGGCTCGCATCAACCGGTCACGGGCGATGGTATGCTTCGATAGCGCGAACATGAGACTGATAATTCCTTCCGCAACCGGCCGGCGGACGCCACTCGGTGTAATCGTTACGATTACGTTTGCCTCAGTCGCCGCCTTGAGATCTACGTTATCGTAACCCACCCCGTGCCTTGCGATGAGAAGGAGCCGGTCTGCCCCCTGAAACGTCTCACGCGGATAGACGCCTCCGAACGCAATCAGGGCATCCAGCTCGCGTATCTCATCGGGGGGAACCATCGGGTGAGCCCGTTTGATAAAGGTATATTCGATATGTGATTCTTTTTCCAGAAGCTCCAGCCCAACATCCTTAAAACGCACTTTGCCATCCCGTCCGAGAAAACCGGGGGTCAGCCCAACACGAAATTTTTGATGCGCCATACATTTTCCTTTCAAACAACTTCTTGAAGGTGAGGCATTATTCTGTTACAATATAGGGGTTGATTTTACCCAAATTATAAAGGAGGAAATTCTCTATGAAGAGGACCTATTGTGCGATTGGCTTGTCACTGATGTTGATAGGAATTACCCTTCCTTCCTATGCCGTCAAGTTAAAAGACTTGTTGGTGTATCTACCCATGAACGAAGGTAAAGGGACTGATGTTGGCGATGCCTCGGGCAACGGCTTCAACGGTGCGATTTTCGGGGGTGGAGGCAAATGGATCGATGGCAAATTTGGAAAAGGCCTGGAACTGACTGCCGCCGAAGAGGTACAGATCAAAGACGCTCCACCACTCGACGGTGTAAATGGATTTACGATAGGCCTGTGGGTTTTTCAAGCACAACAGCAAAACACGGGCTTGCTCCAGAAGGGGACGGATTGGCCAGACGTCAGCTACTTGCTTCAGCCGTGGAGTGACGGGCAAATCTACTTCGGCGTCAATGTGACAGATTCCAGAGCCATTACCAAAGCGGGGACGCACCCAACCGGCAAATGGTATCACGTCGCCGGTACTTTTGACGGCTCAAGCCTGAAAGTTTTTATCAACGGCACTCTGGAAGCCGAGGCACCGTCTCCAGTTAAGAAAGCCCCAGACACGAATTCGCCCATACTGATTGGAAATCGGTTTGAGGGCAAAGTCGATGAATTTGTCATGTATTCACGGGCACTGTCAAAAGATGAAATCAAGGCAGTGTTTGAAAACGACTTTCTGGCAGTCGAGGCACACGGCAAACTGGCTACCACCTGGGGAAAGCTAAAATCCGGCTTCTAAAATTGATGGGCAATGAAACGTGAAACGTGAAACGTGATGGAAGAATGGACCGAGCCCCGCCTTTCCTTCCATTCTTCCATCCTTCCATCCTTCCATCCTTCCTTTTCAAACGGGCGAGCCGTGCTCGTGTAGGGATAGGTAGATTCCTTTTGAAATTGCAA
>CAZOAL010000108.1:0-21148 GCA_964577695.1 uncultured bacterium
TACCGGCCGGACCGCTATTGGCCGGCCCCTGATTAAAAATGAGCGAAACTACCGATACAAATTTAGTGGTGTGCTATAATATCCCCAAAATTCTTGGAGGAAGAAAAACATGGCTCCATTTTGTGACCTTTTATCTCCATTAAAATCCTCAAACCCGCGCCAGATTTGCGGGAGGGGGGACCGGCCTCCACCTTTTAAGGGGATTTTCTGCCCAGATCCCATTGAGCCATTTCTGCCATTTTACCTGTATCCAAGGCGTCTTTGAAGGGACCCGTGTGTCCCTTCAAGACGCCTTTTTTTGTTCTTGAAAGCCGGGGGCTATGAAGTTGAATCGCATCACTCTCTCTGTCATGGGTCTCTCCATCTTGTTGCTCGTCATATTGGCAGCAAAAGTTCCTGGCAATGGCAGCCAATTCAGCGTGATTCGGGGACAAGTCGCGGATACACAAGGAAATCCTTTAGCCGGCTATGTGATCGAAGCGATTTCGCCGCCTGATGAAGTGACTTACGCGGCGAAGACGGGTGTCAGCGGAAAGTTCGCGTTTTCCAACCTTCATGAAGGCGTTTGGTCTCTGCGTGTAAAATGCTACAGCACGACAATCGAACAGCGCGAGATTGCGCTTTCTAAAGGGATGGAATCTGAAGTCGATTTTACAATCGAAGGCGCGGGCAGTGTATCGGGATTTCTGCTCGATTCGGTGAGCCGAGCCCCGCTACCGATTGACGGTGATGTCTACTTCGCCCTTCTTACGAAAGAGAAGGAAGTCGAGCGGTTCTTTCACGGTCGTGCATCCGGCGGGGGCTTTGAAGTCAAAAATTTGCTGCCGGGACGATATGTCCTGATCGACGCTTTTCGTGGCTATGTTCTTGACATGCCCGAAGAGCCTGTGGTAACGGTCTATCCGAATGGGAGTGTGGGAGGTATTGAGGTTCTGTTGAAGCGAGGGGCGGCCATTCATGGACGGCTCGTGGATGAAGCAAATGCACAGCCCATATCCGATCTTGAGGTCAAAGTCGCTTCCGAGGTGATTCATAGTGTGCGCCCCGATACGAGTGATTATCACAGTGCACAGACAGGCGAGGATGGCAAATTCTGGGTGACAACGCCGAATGACCCTGATGCCTATTACGTCTTCACTGTCATGCTGGTCGATTCGAGGTATCAGGGGAAGATTTTCCGTCAGAACTTGCAGCCCGGTCAAAGCGAATATGATTTGGGCGATATTCCCATGCGGAGGGTGTTGAGCCTGACCGGGAAGGTCTCCGATCCAACAGGTGGTTCTGTTGAAGGGCTTCAAATCAAGCTGATGATGCACAACAAGCCGGGGGACTTCTTTCGCGCAGCCGCACGGACAGAGATGGAGGTATCCACCGACAGGGTGGGCAACTTTGTTTTTGAGGAACTTTACCCGATTGAGTACACTCTGATGGTCTCTCGGAATAACATCACGGTAGCCTTTTGGGAATCGGTGAATCCTCAAAAACAACCGTATGTGAACATCCGCTTGAAGAAAACCCAGACCCTGCGGGGCAGGGTTGTGGGTGTCAACCAACAGCCGTTGGCAGACGCGCAGATTCGTGCCATGTTCTTACCCCGTCTCCAGGGTGGACACGGAGCGCGTCTTGCTACAGCTCAAACGGATGCGAAGGGGCTATTTCAATTGCAAGTGTTAAAGACCGAGCCCGCCCTTTTAAGTGTTGATGTTTCCAGAAGCGGGTATTTTTCCAGAGCCTATCAAAATGTGCATATCACAAAAGAAGAGCTGGTTGTCCCTTTGGAAAAGGGGGTTGCTCTCAAAGGGCGCGTCCTGATACCGCTGGATATTCCTTCAAATGGATATTACGCCGTGAAGCTGTTTCCGGCAAACCTCCAGATAGACCCGGTGATCAATCCCTTTCTGCTGCGTAAACCGCTCCTGTCAAAGTGGTTTCAGGTTTCGGAGACGACGTTTACTTTTGATGGGCTCCCCGAAGACAAGTACACGCTCTACCTCGTCGGCGACGGCATCGCCGCGTCAGGGGTCGAGGTCGATGTCACAGCCAATGGCGGGGAAGTAACAGTGTTAGCTGACCACCCGACAGTGACCCTGCAAGGTCGCGTTCTGTGGGCAGAGACTGGTCAACCTGTGGTCAAAGCGTTAGTCTCTCGTTCGTGGTATCCGTGGGAGTTGGAGATTTACGATATATCAATGACCTTAGACCGTTTTGAAACTGAGACGGATGAACAGGGGAACTTCGCGTTCTCGAACCTCACGCAGGGGCGGTATCTGCTTCACATCCGCTACGCCGACGCCGCCTTTGAAAAGGCTTCGGGGTCTTACAAGAAGACCATTATCCACAAGCAGGTTGAAATCCCTGCGTGTGGTCAATCCTATATCCTCTATTGGGGAAGGAGGGATGGCATCTCTTTTGTCAGTGAAACCGCACCCTAACCTAACGAATGACTTGTGGGCGTTGGGGTTTGACCTCTCCCCCGGCCCCTCTCCGAAGCGGAGAGGGGGGAGAAACATCCCCTTCCCGCGTCGGGAAGGGGGCAGGGGGTTAGGTCGAACAGGTGCGGTTGAGTGAAAAACGCTCACAGGTCACAACTTTTAACATTTTTAAGGAGGAATCTGTCATGTTTCGTAAACAACAATTGGAACTGATTATCGCAGCACTGCTGCCTGTATGTGTTTTGGGGATTGGATTTCTGGTGTTTTCTGCCAGGGCGGGTCTGGTAGCCGGTGAGTCCGCTACACCTGTCGGCTCTGGGGCCTATTACAGAAATCCGGGGTCAAATAACAAGTGGTTCGGTCCCGAGGTTCATTCGGAAACACTTTGTGCCGGCGTGAATAGCCAATATAACCAGGGTTTTGACATTATCAGAACGGAGGAAAACGCATCAGTTGTTGCGTCGAACACGCCTCATGCTGTCGATTGGTATCGAACGCAGTATTGGACATTTGGATCCGCACCGCCATGGAGCAACAACTCTTCCACCATTACCCTGAACCAAACAATTGGCTGGAGTGACCCGGGTGTAGGTAATGGCACCAATGGACATCCCTGGAATGGCGTTGAGATTCATTGGCGTAATGGCAATATAATAGAGGCTCAATCTCGGGTTACCGGTTGGCAGAGGGGGCCAGATAACAATTGGCTATGCCCAAAGTATTATAAAACCGGCGGCTGGCTGTCTGGTCAACCAATAAAGGTCCAGTGTCCCTCAACACAGTTGCCTTTCCCGCCTGACTGGTTTGACGAGCCTATCAACGTTGTCCAAAATCCAGTCCATGGGATCGGTCAGAAAAGCGGTTCCTGGTACGACTGTATAGCACTTCACCAGTGAAATAAGTCTTGGATGGATGTAAGTTTCTGAAAAGAATCAATGTTTCCTGTTGCAAGGGAGTAGAGGCAGTGGAAACCTCTCCTCTGCGCCCTTGCATTCCTGGGTAAAGTTTACAATCAATTCTTCAATGTGGTGGCTGGAAGGGTAAGATCCGATATGGGTAATAAAGTGCAAAAGTTGACACAGGCATTGACGATGATTGCGCTGATTTCAGCCTCCCTTTGGCTTGTCGTGTCTGCCGAGGCCGGCGCGTGGTGGGATGAATTCAATGACGAAAAACTCGAAGGCTGGACGTTAGAGGGAAGGGAATCCACTTGGACAGTCGAGAATGGATTGCTAAGGGCCAAAATTCGCACCCAATTCGATGTGAGATACGAACTTTTCCAACTGACGGCACTCGACGGTCCTTATGAAAACTTCACAATTACTGTCAAAGACATTGGAAGCAAAGGGGCGAATTTCGGAATCGGCTTGGCGAAGGTTTTTCCCGACGCGCCGGGTGAAAAGCTATTTTTCTATGTCTTCCTCACGAATCTGATACAGGCTCGACGTTTCAACGGTCGCGATCCGGGCAGTATACCGTTTCTGATTCGGATCCCTAGACACCCTGGGACAATCTGGGAGACGACGGAACTCAAACAGATGGAGTTGACCTTCAACGCAGGACGATTTCAAATGTTCGCCAACGGCGAATTGAGAGCAGATTTTGAGGATCTCGATTTCGATCCGATTGATATCATTGGCTTTGTGTTGGTCGGATTTAAAGTAAGCGGTATTGGAGAAGCCTGGGTGGATTCGTTCACCATTTCCGGCCCTTCGCTTGCCGTTGAACCGAGGGGTAAACTGGCAACAACGTGGGGAAAGCTGAAGTTAAAACAATGACTTTCTGTCAAGAAGTTCTTCTTGTCAGTTGATGGCGAATCCAATGCAAACGTTGACCCAAGTCTGGACGACAAGTGTGCTGAGTGCAGCCTTCCTGTGCCTCGTTGTATCTACCGAGGCAGACGTATGGCGGGATGAGTTCAATAATGGTGAAACGCTTAAAGATGCTTGGACACCTATGGGGAGGATTTTCACCTGGGAGGTTCAGGAGGGATTCCTGCATGTACAACTGGTAGCCCCAAGGGGCATCGCCCCAATCAGTGGTCTTGAGTTGACAGCGTTTCCCGGATCACATCAACAGTTCACGATTACCGCAACTAACATGGAATCAACGCAAATTATCGGCATCGCTTTAGGAAAGAAGTTCCCTCCTGATTTTGAAGCTCCATTTTCCTATGTTTTTTTGACCAGTCACATATCTGACCGTGTCTTCAACGGACGTGGGGGAAGCGCTCCTTTTCTACAGTGGATTCCCAAACATCCGGGGACGGTATGGGCCACTAAGGCTTTAAAAGAGATGAAATTGATTTTCAATGCAGGACAATTCCAGATGTTCGCCGATGGAGACCTGAGAGCCGATTTCTTTGATGAGCATTTTGACGAGATTGAGCACATCAGTATGGTAAGGATAGACATATTCATGTATGGGCTGCTGAAGCATTATATCGAATTGACAATTCCAAACTGGACATGGTTATGTCTGTATTACTTCTGGCATTGGATGAAAATTCAAAAGAGCGTATCTATGCTCATCTGGCGTTAGTTAGGATTGGTGAACCCGCTGTGCCCGCGTTAATAGAAACATTGGGGAATCAAGAGGGCAGGGTTGGCCATAATGCTGCCTTAGCGTTGGTTGGAATTGGTGAACCCGCTGTGCCCGCGTTAATAGAAGCCTTGAAGAGTCAGGATGGAGATGTTCGTCACAATGCGAAGACAGCGTTGATTGGAATTGGTAAACCGGCCGTGTCCGCATTGATAGAAGTGTTGAAAGATAAGGACTGGGTTGTCCGTCTCAATGCTGCTGAAGCGTTGGGGAATATAGGTGAATCTGCTGCTGTTCCTACATTGGTAAAGCTGTTAAATGATGAGAATGAGTTTGTTCGTCGCAGTGCGGCTGAAGCGTTGAAAGATATAGGCACCCCTGAAGCCATGAAAGCAGTAGAGACATTTGCTCATGATGAATGATAAAATTCAAAAGTTACCCCAGGTAGGGCCGATAACGGTGATTCTTGCTGTCTGCTTTTGCTTTGTTGTTTCTGCCAAGGCAGATGTCTGGCGAGATGACTTCAATGATGAATCGCTTAAAGGTTGGACACCGACAAGTGAGTTTTTCATCTGGGAAGTTCAGGATGGGGGCCTGCACGTCAAATATGTGGCACCAAAGGGGGGAAATCCACTTGAAGCCCTTGAATTGACCGCGTTTCCTGGACCGCATCAACAGTTCACCATTACCGCCACCAATATGAAAACAATCAGATCCGCGGGGTTCGGCATCGCTTTGGGGAAAAGGTTCCCCCCTCCTCCTGAAGCACCCCCGGTAGCTCCTTGGTCCTCTTTTTGGTATGTTTTCTTCACCCATAGTATCTATGCCCGTATATTTGAAGGGGGAGGATCTGGTCCTTTTAATCGGTGGGTGCCCAGCCACCCTGGCACCATCTGGGACACCCGAGAACTGAAAGAGATGAAATTGAGCTTCAACGCAGGACGTTTTCAGATGTTCGCCAATGGGGAACTGAGAGCGGATTTTGTGGATGACCATTTCGATCAGATTGAGAGAATCGGTTTTGTGATGTGGGTGAGCGAGGAAGCTATAGCCCCAGAAGGATGGGCGGATTCGTTCACGATTTCTGGCCCTTCGCTTGCCGTTGAACCGAGAGGGAAGCTGGCAACGACATGGGGAAAGCTGAAGTTGAAACGATGAACACCCGTAAAGAAGTCCTTATCGTCAGTTTTTGGATCGTTCTCGGAGCCGTGGGGCTTTGGGGATTGGACCGTGCGGGGTTCCTGTCGGCTGAAAGCAACACCGGCGGCACTGCAACCCAACAGGTTGACTTCCCCGAAGTCTATCAGCTCTGGAAACGGAAGAAAGCGATTTTCGTTGACGCCCGTTCCGTCTCCGCCTTTCAGCAGGGGCATATTCCGGGGGCGGTGAGCGTACCTGTCAACAATGTTGAGGGTGGGCTATCGGTGCTGCCCACAGAGCACAATGCCAGGCTTGTTACCTATTGTGGCAGCATCGAGTGTCCCAACGCCTATCAACTGATGCAAGCCCTCTTGAGATACGGATACCGCAACGTCCAGTTCTTTCCCCGCGGGATTCGCGGCTGGCAGGCGTTGGGCTATCCACTGGAAAAAAGCGATTCAAAGTAGAGCGGGCTGCCAGCCCGTTTTATCCTTTCACGTTTCACACTTCACACCATGAAAATTGCACCACTGTTGATTACTTTGCTCAGAGTCTTCCTTGGAGCGATCCTGTTCTTGGCAGGTGCGTCCAAGATGATGAGCTTCAGGACTTTCGTTGGAAACGTGGCGCTCTACGGAATTTTGCCGATGTCCCTCGCTACGCCGGCAAGTTATCTGCTGGTATCGGCAGAGATTACTTTAGGGGCTGCGCTGATTCTGGGCTACTTTTCGCGGGGTGCGGGGCTGCTGGCTGGGCTCCTTTTTCTCACATTTGCGATGGCACTGGCTTCTGTGTTGTGGAGAAAACTTCCTGTTGACGAATGCGGCTGCGCCAATATCCTCTTTGATGGGTTGAGGCTTTCAGGGCACCCCAATTGGAAGGCGGTGTTCCTTGACCTCCTGTTGTGGATGGGGAGTTTTCTGATGGCGCGTTCGCCGCAGCAGGGGTACGGCGTTGAATTTTGGCTCCGTGGGTTTTCCAGAATCCGAAATGGGTAACTCGTAGAGCATGTCCCGATCTGTGATCGGGACGAGCACAGCCTGCCCCGATCTATCGGGGGCTCGCTTGTTCTACACTCAAGTGAACCAGCCAGTCCGATTCTCGGACGAGCACGGCAGGCTCTACCTGAGTGTCTGTCGAGTTTCTTCCGCGGTCATACAGTTTTAGGCTCGGAGTTTCTCAATACCGGGAGGGTGAGGCTCCCCGATGGATCGGCCTGCCCCGATCCATCGGGGGGCAGGTTGAGCGAAGCGAAATCCCGCAAAGCGGGGCTCTGCCGAACCCCCCCACAGCATTTCTAAAAGGTGAAGTTCATGAAGCTAAACCGATCCATTGTTACCTCGTTTCTTCTGCCAGTCATTGTTATCTTTGGCGTAATCATCCTCCTGATCAACAACCAACGGGAACTCCCCGGCGAGCTCGTCCTGGAACAGGAGAAGATCGACTTTGGAGAAGTTCCGGAGTGGGAAGGGTTGGTGAAGCAATCCGTTACGGGGCGGAATGTGGGGAAAAGCAAGTTGACGATTGAACGCATTGAAACCGGTTGCAGTTACGCGAAGATTGAGGGACCTCAAGTGCTTCAACCCGGTGAAGAAGGGGTGTTCCGAGTTGTGTTCAATCCAGAGGTGTTGCCTGCTGATGCGAAACCCGCGACCGCGATTCTCTTTACAGATAGTCCCAGAACACGCCAGGTCTATTTAACGATCGCTGCCGCCGCCAAGCGGTTTGCAACCCTGTCAGCGGAGATCTGTGATTTTGGGGAGATTGCACCCAACACCGTCCATGAGAAAAAGGTCAAACTGTGCGTCAATGCGCCAATGAACAGAGACGGGATACGATTGATGCCATCAAGCCATCCCTCGTTAAAATGGGAGATGGCGTCTGAGTCCTCATCCGACTGCTTTCTCATCACAGTCAAACTCGGTCCCTTGAAAGACAAAGCCCCCTTTGCCTCAACTCTCACTGTTGCTCTGCCGAATGAGCGGACGCTGACGCTGCCTGTGGCGGCAAGGGTCGTCAGTCCTGTAAAAGTCCAGCCTGAAACCCTTTTCTACGGCGCAGTGGCGCAAGGCGACGAACCATCGGCTGAATTTACTCTTGAGGCGAAAACCCCTTTTAAAGTTTTAAAAATCCAAACTCCAGACGTTTTGACGGTTTCCACGCCGCCAGACAACCGTTCCCCAAATCGCTTCACTGCGATGGTGAAATGGCACACGAAAGATTCTCCACTGATCTTGCGAAAGGAGATCCGTGTGATGACAAGCGCCGCCCCAGAGCCCATACACATCCCCGTCTACGGTTTGATTGGGTCGAGTGAGCCAGAAAAACCACTTGAAAGGTAGGAAAGTCGTGAGGACATACTTCATATTCATGATTTTGATGCTTGGGTTCATTTCACCGGGTCATTCGGGGGAGTGGCGGGATACCTTCGATGGGGAAAAACTCGAAGGGTGGACGCTGATCTCGGCGGGTGAGGCGAAGGACTGGAACGCCACCTGGGGGCTAAAAGATGGCACCTTGAATGTCACCATCAACCTGCCAGCCCCTGTTCCGCTGGTGGCTGACTTTCTGCATTGGACAGCGCATCGGATAAACATCGAAAGCTTGACTGTTGTTGGTTACGATATCCATGATTTCAATGTTCCCGGGGTTTCTAACGGTGCCCTGTGTCTCTTTCTGGGGAGACGAATGGGGGAACCGAACTTTGCGTCTGGTTACCACTTTTGCACCGGTGCTGTGCATGAGATTCTGTTTGATAAAAAGGGGAACCGTGTGGAAGGGCGTATCAGAGCAGGATATGGGGATCGCGCGCCCTTGACGCGCTCACGGTTGAAAGTAATTTTTCAGGCAGGACGTTTTCGTGTGTTCGGGCTTGACGTTTTATTGGCGGACTTTGAGGACGCAACATTTCAACAGATTGATGTGGTGGGATTGCTGGCAAACGTAGGCGGTGGGGGCAAGCAATTTAGTGGGAGTATTGGCACGATTTCGATTTCAGGGCCCGGAATTCCAGACCACAACCGAGATGTGCAACCGCAGGGGAAGCTTGCGACAACTTGGGGGCAATTAAAAAGGTTCTAAATGTGGAAATTCAGCAAACTCACACAGCAGATCACCATCAAACATATCGTCCAGCCGGTGACGTTCACGCTGTTTCTGAGCAGTTCCCTTCTTTTGTGCGTCTCGATTCGGATCGCGAATCTGCCTGAATTGAAGGGGAAGTATCTGCTTGAGAGCGATGCCTACCGCTTTCTGCGTCAAGCCGATATCATCGTTTCCCAAGGGCATCTGCCACCTACCGACCCCATGCGATGGCAGCCGGCGGGCAGAGACCTCTCAACCCATCTCAATCTATTTTCCTACGTCCTCGCTTATAGCTACCGTCTCCTTCGGTTCATCCAACCGCCTCTCACCCTCTATCAAGTCGCCGTCTATTCCCCTGTCATCTACTATTCGCTGTGCCTGTTATTGCTCTATCTGGTCTGGCGACGGATTTTTGACCCTTCCATTGCAATTCTCGCCGTGAATTTTTCTGCCGTTCTTCCTTCTTTGAATCTACATCGTTCGACAGCTGGCTTTGCAGATCGAGATGCGTTCTGTCTGCTCCTCTGGCTCGGCGTGCTCTTGTTTTACCTGAAGGCGGTTGATGAACGTCACGTTAAAGGGTACATCTACGCTTTCCTCTCAGGAGTCACAGCGGGCATGCTTGCGCTCGCGTGGGAAGGGTGCGGGCTTGCTACTGGAATGATGGCGGTTTGGATCTGTTTGCGAATCCTTCGGGAGCGCTTTGAACCGCACGATGCTCGGGTGTATAGCATCTGGTACATTTGTTTCATTACAATTGCACTTTCGATGACCCACGCCTACCGAAATGTGCTGTTGCCGTACGCTTTTCTGGCAATCGTCGTGCCGACCGTCGTCCTCTTTTGTACACTCGCTTTTTGGGAACTGCATCGCAAAACCTCATGGATAAGTGTCCTCCCAAACCACCGTCTTATTTCAAAAAGCATTGTCAGTTGTATGGTGGGGGGGTTTGTGAGTGTTCTCTTGTTTCTGCTCCTTACACTTCTGCAATCCGCAGACATTGGGGAAATGTTTCAGCTCATCCAGGACAACTTCATGTCTCCGTTGGGAAGAAGCCGTCTTATGCGCACCGTAATGGAGTTGAGGGACCTGAGCGGGCCGCTATGGGTCGGCAGGTATTCTATCCTTGTGCTTGCGGCAATGGCTGGCAGCGTCGTGTTGGTTTATCGTTTCTTCTTATCAGAACGGGTACTCTTTCGTACCGCAATGATAGGTTTTGAACTACTCCTCTGTGGGATGCTGCTGTCGCTGTTTGTGACGAATCAAAATGTATCCAATGCTATCTACAGCATCGCCATTTTGGCAGGCTCAATCGCGATACTCACTGCCTATCTGCTGCCCCATGAGATGAAAGAAGCTATCCCCTCCAATCACGAAAAGGTGCTTCTGGTTCTGGTGTGGCTTCTGATTGGGCTCTTCAGCGCCCGCGGCGCAGAACGATACGGTTTCTTTCTGGACCCCTTACTCTCAGTTTTGAACAGTTTTTTGATTATCAAAGCATTTCGCTTCTTCATAAAAGGACAAACGAATTCAGCAACAGAGCTTTGTGCGATTGGCGTTCTGATGATTTCAGAGTTGTACGCTGGATTTCGTTTATCTCTTGGACTCAATCTAACATGGTGGAGTGTTCTTGGCTTATTCGTTCCAGGGCTGCTTTTTGGAAGTATTCTAGTCTCTCATCTTGCACGGCATCGGATTTCTCATCGCCAACGATTTGCCTATCTTGGCATTATCTTCACTCTTATCCTTTTCACGAGTTCAGACACCTTCCACAGTGGATTTGTGAGAACAAACGCCGAGCTTGTTAGTCAAGTGATTATCCCGCCATTTCCCAAATTACAGGACAGTTTTGCAGAGATTGCCAACCACACAGATGAGAAATCGACGCTCGCAGCTTGGTGGGATTATGGCAGTATGCTGAATTGGTTTGCTAAACGTGCAACCGTGGTTGACGAAGACCACTTCATCCCGTATTGGATCTTTATGATAGCCCGTCATGTTTTTTCAGGGCTTTCCGAAGAAGAAGCGCTCGCCTTCTTACGGGCACATCAGGCGACACATCTAATGATCACGACGAATGATCTACTCCGACTGAGTGCAATCACCTATACAGGCGCGGATGCCACAGGTGATCGATTTGCTTCTATCCACTTTCTGACTCCACTTAACAGCCAATACATAGAAACCTCTGTTGAGAGGACGGATTTTATTCCTCACGACTTTCTCGCAATGGACGTTTTGGAATTGGAAGGCGAAAAATATCCCCCTGAGCAGTGGCAGATACAGAGCGTGTCAATTGACTATAACGTAGCCTACAACTCTTGGAAAGCAGTCGTTCATGGAAAAGCGGGAAGAAAACATTTCTCGAAGCCGCCGATGGAGTTTCGATTTGGAAACACGCAAGTGAGCAAAGAGAAAGATGGTGTCCCAGGCTCGGTTGTGTTATTTCCCAATCAAGACGGAAAGAACCTTCAGGCGTTTTACGTTTCAGAGAAAGCCGAGCATTTATTAGCCGTGCGGCTCTACCTATTTATGGAAGACATTCCCGGATTTTCACTGGTATACGATACCAATTCGACGGCCCGTTGCGATCGAGATGGGCTTCGGCTGTGGAAAATCAATTATCCCGAGGGAATGCAACCAGAGGAGAAATATCTCGCCAGGGATTTCCCGCCAACAGAAAAAAAGCTGAAAGCCTCATGGCAACGTGGAGACTTCATAGGGTTCCAGAAGTTCTAGGAGGATTCATCTAGCCGAGATGGGATATGTGATGCGTGAAACGTAAAACGTAATGCGTAATGCGTAAAACGTGAAACGTGAAGCGTGAAATGAGTTCTTTCCCTCCATCCTTTCCTCCTTCCCTTCCTTCCTTTTAAGCGGGCGAGCCGTGCTCCGTCCGATGAATCGGACCCGTTCTACTTCCATCCTTCCCTCCCTCGCCCCCTCCGCTCTGCCAACGGATGAAATAGGGAAAAGAAAATTTGATCGTTCATAGATTTCTTCGCAACGGAAACCCCATAGAATCGTGTGGGCGAGTAAGCGAGTGGACGAGTTGGCGAGTGGAGGACAGACAGTGGGGTTCTACTGTTTTCACTGTCTACTGTCTACTGTCTACTGTTTTGACTCGCCTACCGTACGTCCGCAGCACGAAACTTGGAAGGACAAGCCCCTGAATTTATTCCGACGGATTGAGCCTGTCGAAATCATGGGGTCGTTGACTCGTGTCCCCTAATCCTTGAATTCAGAGACTTCTCTGATTGCGATCGCCAGTTTGGGCAAATCGAGCACATTTCGATAGACCACATAGCGCGGCTCCCAGAAGTGCGCAAATTTGGCTTTGTATTGCCGTAACCCTGTGAAGCTGAAGAGGAAATTCAAATGCTGGAAGAAATAGTGAACCGCTCTCTCTTCCGGTGAGGCTTCCTCTTTTTCTTGAAAACCGGACATAGGGGCAAGCCCCAGGTTAAAGCGGCTGAACCCTTCCTCCTTTTGATTCAGAAAGAGCTTTAAGAAGAGGTAGTCCATAATCCCGTTAGGGACTTCCGTCCGCCGCCTCATGAGATCGATTGTTGTTTCTCCCTTGTAATAAGAAGGGATGATGTTCACAAACGCCAGGATTTTTCCATCCCCGTCCACAGCCATAAACAGGGGCGTAGACCGGATATAATTTGGCTCAAACCTGCCAACTGTGAATCCACGCTCACGTCGCCCAGGAATCTGTAGCCATTCATCAGAAACTGCCTTTGCCTGCAAAAGGATTTTATCGGGGATGGGCGGCTCATATTGGAGGATATGAACCCCCGATTTTTCCATTTGATTGATGATGTGCCGAAATTCCTTCATCGCCTTGCCTTGCATGGTAAACTGTGTTAAATCGACGAGGGCTTCGTCACCAATTTTCAGTCTCTTAAAACCCAGTTGTCCATAGATGGGAAGAAAGTTAGGGGAGGTTTGATGAAATGCAAGCCCCCAGTCGTTCTCTTCGCAGAATTCTATGAATTGGCGAATCGTATCTTCAATCTCGGCTTCCGGCCCCACCGGGTCCCCTAAAGTCACAGCGAAATGTGCCCCGATACGGTAGGCGATAAAACAGTTTTTAGACGGTGAAAAAAAGTAAGATTTGTCTGGCCACAGCTTAAAATAATCGAGCGCCGTGCCTCCATACGTGGTGACGATATGGGTCGCAAGGGCGCGGTCATGCGAAATGGTCCTGAACTTATAAACGACAGGCCGAAACAACGCAAAAACAGAATAGCCGATGGCGGTCATCGTCATCAAATAAAGGGAATCCAAAAACCAATGGGCGTAACGGGTGCGCGGCACCAGTTGTGAGTCTCCCTGAAGCGTAAAGAACAACAACATTTCATGGATGGAATTACCAAGCGTGAAGTTGATGCCAAACTCGTAAAAGTGTAGCTTTCCCTTCTCTGCCGTGACGTTATACTTAACCCGGTGATCCGTTATGAGCCATTTGTGACCTTCCTTTTCAAGGGAAATGGTGGCGTTTTGAGAAAGGATAAGCCCGTCGTTTTCAATCGCCTGCCGCAAATCTTCCGAGATGATTCGACTGTCTAAATTTTTTTGAAACTCCAATCCCACGCTGGATAGTTGGCGTCCAAAATCTTTCCGCTCCAGAACCCAAAATCCGGCGACGCCATAGATGAATGCCAAGATGACGGCTATCCCGAAACGGAGTACCTCCAAGCGTAAATCGGGGATGCTGCTCTTTACCGTGAAATGTTTCCGACTCAAGAACAGCAAGACGAGCAAAGCCAACGAGAAAAGGGCTTCTTCATAGTCAAGTCCTTTTGTCATATGAAAAAGGACCGACAAACACGATAATAGAAAGACGAGCTGAAAAGCCCGCTTCTTCCGCTTGTAGATGTTAATGGAAGAGATAACCAGCGAAAATCCAATCAACAGGGTCAGGAATCGAGAAAGATGGAGAAATTCAAGCGAAAAGACCTTTCGTAATAAGTCTGTGCGCTCGGGCAAAGCGGGACCGATGAGGGAAAACAGGTTAATCAGTCCACTCCCCAACGTGACCAGCGCAACTATCCAAACTAAAATAGACCGTGTTTTCATGATAATAATAGCTTGCCAATGTCACATTATCGAATTCAAATTGGGGCCTGGTTCTACCAATGCGTCCTTCTTCCGCATGGGAGTGTTAGGGGCATGGGAGCAACGGAGTAACGGAGCAACGGAGCAACGGAGAAGGACTCTTCCGGAAGGGTCTTTCCCCTAACACTCCTAACACTCCCATGCTCCTAACACCCCTAACACCCCTACCACTCCTACCACTCCTATCACTCCTACCACCCCTAACACTCACCACATACCGCATGAGGACTCGCTTTTTGTGAAATGTGACATTGGCGAAATAGTATATGTAACAATTCTCTGGCTGTCAAGCAGGTGTTCCCTTCACACTTTTAGGCTCCTGTAAAAGAGTTTCTTCGCTATTTCCGCTACGATGATGTAGGACACCACAATTATCCCCATGACCAGAAGAAATCGAATTGATACCCGGCTAAATCCAAACAACTTCACAAGTGGCGTGAAAGGGAAAATCAGCATAACGCCGACAACCAGCAGGGTTGCCATCAACAAATACTTTCCCGGTATACTCTTGAAGAAAGACTTGCGAGTGCGAATCACAAGCACAATCATGGAAGCGGAGATGACGGACTCTATGAACCAACCGGTTCGGAATTGCTCTGTCGTGGCATGCAGAACGAGCAGAAGCACACCAAAGGTCATATAGTCAAAGACCGAACTCACAAGGCCGAACGTCATCATAAACTTCCGAATGAACTGGATATTCCAGCGTTGAGGACGCTCAACCAATTCGACGTCCACATTGTCGGTCGCGATTGTCATCTCCGGCAAATCCGTTAATAAGTTGGTCAGCAGAATCTGCTTGGGCAGCAGCGGAAGGAAGGGCAGAAAGAGGGATGCCCCCGCCATGCTGAACATGTTTCCGAAATTGGCACTGGTTGCCATGAACACATACTTCATCGTGTTGGCAAAGGTCATTCTCCCTTCGCGTACGCCCTGTATAAGGACGCCCAGACCTTTTTCGAGCAGCACGATGTCAGCCGCCTCTTTGGCAACATCCACAGCGCTATCTACGGAAATGCCAACATCGGCAGCGTGCAGTGCTGAGGCGTCATTGATTCCATCTCCCATATATCCCACAACATTCCCCGCCTTCTGAAGCGCGAGGATGATGCGCTCTTTCTGATTTGGCTCAACCTCAGCAAAAACCTCCACCTGATTTACGCGCTGGAGCAGCGCTTCGTCGCTCATCTGGCGCAGGTCAGGACCGGAGAGGATTTGTGCATCCGATAATCCTACCTGTTGACTGACATGGGCGGCGACCAAGGGGTTATCTCCGGTGATAATCTTCAGTGAAACGCCGAGTCGCTTCAATTGGCTGATGGTCTCGACTATTCCGGGTTTGGGCGGGTCAAAGAAGACAAGAAACCCTAAAAACGTCATTTGGGTTTCATGGTCTTTGGTGAGGCGTACATCAGAGCCAATATTGCGATAGGCAACCCCCAGCGTGCGAAAGCCCTTACTGCTGAATTCCTGGAAGCGTTCCTGGATACGTTCCTGCACGGCGGCTAAATCCGCCGCAGTGCCATCCGGAGTTTCTACTGACGAACAAGCAGCGAGGACATTCGCCAACGCGCCTTTGGTCACCATCAGGTGCGTATTATCCTTTGCGACCAGGAGGCTCAATCGCTTCCGAACAAAGTCATAAGGCACTTCGTCCAGTTTCTGGTAGCCAGACACGTCAAACTGGCGGTGGGTGCGGATGGCTTCATCAATCGGGTTCATAAAGCCCGTTTCGTAAAACGCATTGAGATAGGCGTAGAGAAGGACTTTCTCGTTTTCATGCCCCTCAACATCAAGTGCCCCATGCAATTGGACGACCCCTTCAGTCAACGTGCCCGTCTTATCGGAACAAAGCACATTCATACTGCCGAAGTTTTCAATAGAGGCGAGCCGTTTGACGATGACCTTCTGGAGTGCCATGCGTTTGGCACCGTGGGACAGGTTGATGCTGATAATCGCCGGCAGCAGTTGCGGGGTGAGCCCGACCGCAAGTGCCAAGGAGAAGAGAAACGAGTCCAGGACAGGGCGTTTCAAATAAACATTGACTGCAAAGATGGCGATCACCAGCATCAAGGTCACCTCCATCAGAAGGTATCCAAATCGCCGGATGCCGCGTTCAAAGTCCGTCTCTGGTGGCCTCAATTCCAGACGTTGGGAGACTTTGCCGAATTCGGTGTCTGTACCGGTGCGGACAACCACCGCTTTCGCCATACCGCTGACCACATGCGTCCCCATAAAAAGGGCGTTCTTTCGCTGACTGAGTGGCGTCTCCGGTGGTAACGTCTCAACTGCCTTTTCGACAGGGTAAGTTTCACCGGTCAAGGTGGCTTCATTCACGAATACGTCCGTAGACTCCAGAATCAGACAGTCTCCGGGGATGCCCGCTCCCGCTGAAAGGCTGACAATATCTCCGGGAACAACCGCCTCGACGGGAATCTCCGTTGGGCTACCATTGCGCAGCACTTCCGCTTTGGTTTGTACCATCGAGATCAATTTTTTGACCGCATTTGCTGCACCGCGTTCCTGCCAGAATCCGAGAATCGCACTAATGAAAACAATTGTTAAGATAATGATTGAGTCAGCAGAATCGTGCAGAAACAAGGATAATCCCGCTGCAAAAAGCAGGATAAGAACAATCGGGCTTTTGAATTGAGATAAAAGGAGCGTCAGGGCGTCCGATCGTTTCTTGGATTTCAAGGAATTCGTGCCGTAGCGCGCGAGTCGCTGCTGCGCTTCGTCGCTTGTCAATCCTTGCGGCGTTGTTTGAAGTTGCTGAAGCAATTCGGTCGGAGGAACGCTCCAAAAGGCGGACTGGGGTTGGTTCATATCAGCTCCTTCCTTTGTCAAGTGCGCGACATTGTGGGCATGTTTCAGAAAACTGTTGACACTTCAAGCAAGTAATGCGTAATGCGTAATGCGTAAAGGATTTCACTTACGCATTACGCATTACGCATTATCTCAACAGTGTCAACACCTTTTTTCAGAAATTTGAAACATGCCCAATCAAGCCACTGTTTCATACGAGTCTAAAACAGGGATTTGATGTCTCCCCATGTTGTGGCAAGTTTTCCCAACGGATGGACAGGCGCAACCGTAGAATTCATGCCGTCTTGAATTTCCTTCTCGGTTAAGGCTTTACTCCAGAATCTGACCTCGTCAATGATGCCCTTAAAATGCCGATTTTGACCATAAGTTACCTTCGTTTTGGGGCCATATCCGCCAATGACCACTGGAACATCAGAAGCGAAGATACCGGCAGGTTGGTCCAATTCAACATCGAACTTCCCATTCGTGTAGTTGCGGAGTTTTTTGCCGTCGTAGGTTCCAGCGACATGCATCCACTTTTCCAGTTCCACAGGAATCTTTCCTTCTGCACGAGGCCATTGATTACCAACATTGGAGCAGTACCACCAGTTGGTTTTCGTTTGGCCATAGACCGTCAACTGATATTGTCTACGATTGCTTCCGTCTTCCCATTTCTGAGCAATGGCGTTCAGGTCTGGATTCCAGCCCGTCAGGAAGATCCACGCTTCAACCGTCAACGCGCCTTGAATGTTTAAGGCATCATCGTTGGGCACGGACACCTGGTCCCCATCTCCATTGAATTCTAATGCCTTTCCAAACTTCCCGTTGACCCACTTTGCACTTGAGATAGTGCCATTGTGCCCATGTCCTGAAACGTCCTTGACTGTATTACCTGTTCCCTCGTCAAAAGCCCACGCCGCGACTAAATCCTTCGTCGCGCTTCTTCCTGTACTCTGCCCAATCGTGAGTAGCATGAAACTCACGATGATGCAGGTAAAAGGTCTAATCATCATTTTCTCCCTTCATTTTATATCTCTTTTGACTGATGTTTTTGATGCACCTTTAGAAACGGATAGAATCGTAACAGAATTCTGTTTTTTTGTCAAGAGTTTTTTCCCTTGTGTTATCACTAGGGCGTGTTGACGAACTCGGGCAAATGCGCTCGTAGCCCAAGTTTCTAACTTGGCACCTCGTCCCCAACCAAGATAGAATCTTGGGCTACAGTTAGATTGCGAAACAGTTCGTCAACACGCCCTAAACTCATGGGAAGTCCTACACCGACTGCATCCGTCTGCCCCCTCACCCCGGCCCTCTCCCACGGGGGGGAGAGGGAGAATGAAAATGCGCTTTTTGCCCCTTAACCTAATGCGTATGAGGCTGTGAAAATGTGACACCTCACGTTTCACGCAATCAGGGCGTTGAACAACAATTTGAACGTCCCATGCGTTTGCGCTCGATGCTGCGGGCGACACCCGAAAAGGATGACCCGGCCCGCACCGTATTGCGCCAAGACCATGGCGGACTTCAAAGCAATCTGCGCTTCGCCGACGAGCCAACCGCTCTGTAGAAGGTCTCTCTCAGGATACTGGATAATCATCTCGTACCGTTCGTTGAAACGGGACGGTAGCACTTCAAAGGTCGGGCTGTCCCAGAAGAGGACGAGCGCCTGTTCGGGCATGCCATAAGCGAGCGGGTGATTCGTGTCGATATGCGCTTTCAAGGTGGAACCTGGGCAGAAGAACTCCTTCGAGGACTTCCCCTTGAGGACATTCTTGACCCGTAAATCCAACTTCTCAATGGCAAATTCGCAGGCGTGGTTCAGGGCGACCAGGGTTCCCCCATTCTCAACGAACTGTTTGAACCCCTTCACGCCCGCTTTTCCAATGCCGCTCCGATATTCGAGCGGAACGTCGAACTCCTTGGATTCCTCTTTCTCTTCTTCCTCCTTTTCATCGCCCACAATCGTGGCGGTGGAATCGCTGGGTAATATCATCACATCAAGGCTCTGATTCAGGTTGCCCGCGTTGATGGCGTCGTCCTTCACGGTCTGGTACGGAAATCCAAACTGTTCCAGTACCAACCGCGTCCATCCCTCATCCATGTTGCCGCCGCGGTATCGTTGGTACATACCGACGCGCAACCGTTTCGTTTCATGCGTTTCAGCTTCCAATTCCTGTTCGGTGGCGTAGAACGTGACCCCGGAATCTTGAGCGAACCCCTCAAGCGCCCCCTTGGAATCGGCGGAGACCCAAAACGCCCCCGGCGGGAAATGCCGGTCGCCCACCGTTATCGCCTGGTCAACGCGCATCACCCGAATCCCCTGATCGAATAACTGGTTGACGACTTTGAAGCTGTCGTTGAGCCTGCCATCGAAGAGGTAACCACCCCTTGATTCGCCAGTCACTTGTCCTGCCAGCTTCTCGGGTGCCCGGACCGCTTCAAAATCACCTGTAAATCTTTCGTTGACAGACTCCACCTGAACCCCCATGAACTCCGCTATGGTGTCCGTCGCAGTATCATAAGGTCGCTCCGGAGTGCCGTCTGACGTCCGTGTCCAGGCATCATCTGGGAAGAGGGTCCGTCCCAATAGCGTCTTGATGACGCCCATCTTCGGTTGGTTGAGAGAAATAGCGTAGGTCCCTGCTGGATAGATTAAGTCGTTGACGGTGAAATCCTGCCTGGCTTTCTGGATGTCGATGCCCTGACCCAGCAACTTCTGGATAAGTTTCGCAACGGTCAGCGAATCGTGTTGAAAGGGACGGATGAGGTATGCGAAAGGCTGACCACTCGCCCCCCGCTCCGTCTGCCGCTTTCCCTTCAGGTAAACGTTCCACAGGACCGTCTCCTTATGCCTTGCTGCCAGGTCAAGCAGCCCCCACGCTGCAATTTTCTGCTGCTCGACAATATCCCTAAGTCGCCACCAACCGCCTGACCACGGATGGGGAAAGTTGGTCTGGGGCTTATAATGAGGGAATGCTTTGAGCGTGCCTCCCTGGCCTTGCAGTTGACTGTTATGGAGATACAGCGGCGTCGCCAACTTGGCGTGCGCGGATTCCGTCAACAGGCTGGCGATATTGTGGTAGTTTCCCAGCCAATGGAAGCCGAGATGACTCCAGGCCGGAAACAGGGCGGCATTGATGACGCCGCTCTTGTCAGCTTCCTCCAGCTTATAGGCCATGTGGGCACCATACCAGTTAATCTCCCGCCATACCAAAGGGTCAGCGTGTGGGTGGATGGGCTCGCAATAGGGGGCAACATACAGGCGTGCCCCATAGCTTCCCATCTCATGATGGTCCTGGAAGACGTGGGGTCGCCATTCCTGAAACAGGATTCGCGCGACATACTGAGATTCCACCAGGTTCGTCATGAAGGCGTCGCGGTTGTTGTCGTGCCCCGCGTACTTATGGTACAGCCAGGGAAGCCCGCAGCCCTCGTATTCCGTATTGAGATATTTGTCGTACCAATCATTCACCATGACCTGCCCGTCCGGGTTGAGGCACGGGAACATGAGAAACATAACATTGTCGAGAATGCGTTGCGTTTCTTCATCTGTTCTGGTTATCAAATCGTAAGCGAGCTCCGGTGCCATCTGGGTGCTGCCGATCTCTGAGGCATGCAGCCCCATTGACTGACAGATCACCGCCACTCCCTCGCTCGCCAACCCCTTTGCCGATTCCTCCGAGAGCCCTCGCGGGTCACTGATTCTGGCATTCACCTCTCGCAGATGTGCCATGTTGGCAAGATGTTGCGGCGAGGAGATGAACACCAGCAGAAACGGGTTGCCTTCTGTGGAAGGTCCCATCTCAACGACTCGCAGACGGTCACTTTCCTTCTCCAATAGCCGGAGGTACTCGACGATCTTATCCCAGCGTGCCATCTTGCGGTCACTTCCAAGTTGGAAGCCAAAGAACGTTTGAGGGGAAGTCACTTGTTGGTTCATAATCGTTTCCTCTTTTCTTGACGATTCGTAGGGATAGGTAGATTCCTTGCGGAATTTTCCCCCCCTCCAAACTGTACGTGCG
>CAZOAL010000109.1:0-19745 GCA_964577695.1 uncultured bacterium
GCTTGCGGCATAGCGAACCCAAAAGTTTAAACAATTAATTGGAACTTACTTAACACCCAATACCGAGTTTGATTCGTCGATTCGTGGAGGTGATGCCAGATGTTCGGCACGGTTTCAATCTACGCCCTTCTTCTGTTGAGCCTGATGGAAGTCGCTTTCTGGTCAGGTTGCAAGGGAGAGGAAAAAACCGTTGATGGTGGCGATACACCCGCGGGGGAAACGCCGACCCATCTGCGAGGCGATGTTCAGAAAGCTCCCGCCTTTACCCTGCACGATGTCGATGGAAAACAGGTGAGCCTCAATGCCTTTGAGGGGAAAGTCACCTTCATCAATTTTTGGGCGGCGTGGTGTGTCCCTTGTCGGCGGGAGATGCCGGATTTGGTGGAACTGTACAACCAGTACAAAGGGGAGGGCTTTGAGATCATTGCCATTTCATTAGATGATGAAAAAACCCGCAAGGACATCCAGCCCTATATGAACGAGTTCGGGATGAACTTCACCGTGCTCCTTGCAGATGGCAAGGTGCAAACAGATTACCAACTGTTTGGGTTGCCTTCGACGTTTGTGTTAGATCGCGCCCATCGCATCCGATTCAGTCATGTCGGCGCACAGCCCAAAGCCTTGTTTGAGGCAGAGGTGAAAAAGCTGCTTGCTGAGTAACCTCAAGAGTTATCATTTCACACAAAAACCGTCCAGACCCTCTGGACAAACTTGAAACAGGAGGAATCAATCATGTTCACAAGAGGTTTGACCACTGCCATGAGTTTATTGCTTATGGTATTCGCTTTCAACACGCTGGCAGAGGCCCAGATTGAAAAAGTCACACTGTATTTGGACGCTTTTCTCTGTGGCAACGAGTGTGCCAGTGATATTCAGTCCGCACTGAAAATTTACAAAGAAATCGAAGATCTGAACATCGACCATAAAACCCATCAGGTGACGCTCTTCCCGAATCCGAAAAAACCCCTTGACCTTTTTGACATTCGCCAGGAACTGCAAAATGCCGGGCGTGTGCCGTGGAAAATAGAGATCACCGTCACGGGAGAAGTGGTCGATTACACCAAGACCTTTCCCAAAGCACACCTCCATCACCGCAAAGCGTTGAAAGTTAAGGAGACGGGCCAACAGTTCAACCTGATTGAGGGGGAACAACTGGATAAACTCCAGGATTTCGTGAAAGCCGGCCATAACCTGGTGACGATTTCCGGCGAAATTCCAGCCTTCGGTGAGAAGCAAGTCGCCTTGCTCGTGATTAAAGCGTTCCAGGAGGCGAAAAAGGAGGAGAAAACCGCATCCGTCACCTTAGCTGTAGAGGGCTTTGACTGAGCGGGTTGTGCGACAACGATCGCACGAGCTTTGGAAAAGCTCGACGGAGTTCAAAAAGTGGAAGTCAACTTTAACACCAAAGAAGCAAAAGTGACCTATTCGTCCGAGAAAATCTCTGTGGAGAAATTGATTCAGACGATTGAAGAAACACCGCACATGATGGGAGCAGGAAAGTATACTGCCAAAGTCAAAAGCAAATAAGGTAAAATGAGACAAGGGATTGGAAGGATGGAAGAATGGAAGGAAGGAAGGGAAAAGGACGGAAGAATGGAAGGTCGAAGACTCTCGGAACGGAGATGGAAGAATGGAAGGATGGAAGGAAAAGGGATTCACGTTTCACGTTTCACGTTTCACGTTTCACGCTTCACGTTTCACGCCTCACGTTTCATGTTTCACGTTTGTTGGCATCACTGGTTTTCGGATACACGCTTTTCATGCTCGGTTGCAGCGAACAGAAAGAGATATCAGAAGAACCGAAACCGGCGACAGGCACCCTTGAGGGTAACATCTCCCCTTATGATATCTACGATGCAGAAATCGTTCTCATTCAAAACGGCAACCCCGTCGCCAGGACGGGTGTCGATTACGGGATTTTCCGGTTTGAAAACGTGCCGCCGGGGATATATGACCTCCAGGCTTCTGCATTTGGATATGTGACCAACGCTGCCCTGAAGAATATCAGGGTAAAAGCGGGAGAGACAATTGAAGTAGGGCGTTTGGTGCTTTATGCCGATGCGACAGGTCAGTTTGTACCGACAACGCTGATTGGAACGGTCATTGATGCCCAGACCCAACTTCCCATCGCTGGCGCTGAGGCAAAAGTCGAGTGCCTTGAAGGAATCTGCGGCATCCTGGAAGGCGAAAGCGATGCCAATGGAAGGTTTTCGATTCCCATCTGGGCGAATTTAGCGTCGCGGGTCACAGTTCGTAAAGACGGATATCGTTCAGAAGCGGTCGAGGTTGGGCGAATTCTCATCGGTCAAACGGCACAAATTACCGTGCAGATGGTCCCCCTGGGGAGAGGAGGAAAATGATGCGTTTACAGTATAAAAAGCCCGTGGTCCCTCTGGGAGAGACACGGCATGTTGTACCTCTCCTCTTAATCTCCGCCCTGATTTGGGGGTGTGGAGACGTCTCGGTTGAGCAGGAAGCGCCCGAAACTCAAAATGAAACCGTACAGGCGAAAACAGGCAGCATCCGAGGCACAATCACCCCACCTGTCGATGGAACCAGCATCAACACTTTCCGGGGTGAGGATTGGGTTGCTTTTACAACAAACGATGAGGAGGGGAACTATGAGTTTCAGAACTTGCCGGCAGGGACTTATGCCCTGGAGGTCTCCGCGCCTTTTCACTTTGTGGACATCTCCAACCGGAGCGTTGAGGTCGTCGCCGGGCAGATAACCCAGGCGAAACCCGTTTTTCTGCGGGCCTGGAAAGACGCCGCCAAACTGTTGGGCAGAGTCATTGACGCCAACACGAAACAGCCCCTTCCTGAAGTGAAGCTCTTCGTGATATGTACGAGCCGCATCTGCACCGGGTTCTCGGCAACCTCGGATGCCCAAGGCGCGTTTGAAATCAAGCTTTGGCCCGATTTGCAAGCCCAGTTGTCCATCGAACACCTTGGCTATCAGCCACAGTTGATTGTCATCGAACCGTTAGGACATCGTAACCAAAAGACCATTGAAATTGCATTAGTTCCCCACAATCAATAGGGGAAGGGTTTCACGTTTGACGTCATGGTAAAAACGAAATCTATTCTTCTGTCGGAAGGGATTCTTTTGATAGGGTTCTTATTCAGCTTCATTTTCAACCTCTTTGCGGCTGAAGGGAATCCTCCACCGGATGCGAAATTGAGCAGTTTGATTCAACAGACGCTTGATAACAATCTCGATCTGAAAACAGGGCGTAAATTGTGGGACGCTGCGAAAGCTCGAGTTCCACAGGCAAAGGCTTTAGATGACCCGCAGATTCGGGTGATGTGGGAGGGGATTCCCATCGGTCACAATCCATCGCTTCAGCCGAATGAAAACACATTTCGGCTGTCTCAGATGATTCCTTTTCCTGGCAAACGGGATTTGAAAGGAAAGATTGCACAGACCGAGGCGGACATCGCAAAATCACAGTACGATGTGAGGGAACGCGAGGTCATCGCTGAGGTGAAGCGTGGCTACTATTCGCTCTACTTTGCTGATAAGTCAATTGAAATCAATAACATTCATATTCGACATCTGAGGCAGTTAGAGGAGGTCGCCAGAACGAGGTTCGCTGTGGGAGCCACTCCACTCTCAGATGTATTGAGCGCTCAGATGGAGCTGGCGCGTCGGCTCAATAACGATTTAACCTTACAACAGGAGAAAAAACTCGCAGAGGCTAAAATCAACGTTTTATTGAACCGACCCCTCAATTCGCCGGTGGAAGTTGCAGCGGAGATTCCAACACCGACGCTCAACTACTCTCTCGAAACGCTACAAGACCTGGCGCTACAAAATCGCCCGGAGCTACAAGCGGCACGATTAGGGCTCAAACGCGGCAAGTTTGCCTATAATCTGGCAAAGAAACAATATTATCCCGATTTCATGCCGATGATAGATCGGATGCCGGGGCAAGAGGGCTCTGGAGAGTGGATGTTCATGCTCACCGTCAATATCCCGTTGTTCTTCAAGGGAAAATACGATGCCGGAGTTGAAGAAGCAGTGGCTGGCATAGAGGCATCTGAGGCGGCTTATGAAAGTATGAAAAACCAAATCTTTTTGGAGATACAAGATTTAACGATTAAACTCGAAACGGATGAGAGAACCGCCGAGTTATACCGAACCACGTTAATCCCTCAGTCAGAGCAGGGGTTGGAAGCCGCCACGAGCGCGTATGAAACGGGGAGGACTGATTTTTCAACGATTATTAATAGCCTCATGGCTTTGGAAAACGCGCGATTCGAGTATTATCGCTCCCTAACGCTCTTTCAACAGCGCCTCGCCGATTTGGAAAGAGCGGTGGGAACTTTGTTTTGATTGAAGATTGAAAATTGACAATTGTAGTTACTTCAGACTTCCGAAGTCTCGGAGACTTCGGAAGTCTGCGAAGCCTTAAATGTATGGTTTATCATTAAAAATTTAGGTAGTTAGATTTGAGATGCTTTCAATAGACAATCTTCAATCGTCGATTCTCAATTCCTAAAGGAGGAGTTGTATGCAACGGATAGTTTTAGCTATGTTCTTGCTTTTGATGGCCTCGTTTCCCATTTATGGCGACGAGTTGTATGAGCCGCCGCGGTTATTTAACATTCCCACTGCGCCGGCGATCCGGTCGTTAGACCTGAACGCTTCCGGGGGCGTGACATTTGCCACCGGGGAATTTTCTTTCCTGGGGAGCGGGCTCATCGGACTTGGCGATGTGGCGCAGTTTGAGTTGAGCACTTTCGGCGCACTCAGCAGATTTGGAGAGGGGGAGACTGACCTCCTGCGCACACCCGCGGCAGGGGTTAAGGTATATCTCCCGTTCGATAGGGTTTCTAAATTTTTGCCAGCCATCTCAGGAGCGTTTAGAAGGTCGTTCGGTGAGAAGGAAGAAGGAGAAGTATATCAACGACAACTTGCCGATTTATATCTGATGGCGAGCAAACGGTTCTTTCGTGGCACCAGATGGCGTGGGTTTAGCCTGCATGCGGGAGCGGATTATCTGGGCGCGCGCTTGACAGACCTGCATTCAAATGAGACGTTCACTAAAAACTTCCTCATGCCCTTCGCAGGAATCGAGGTCTGGATCGCCCCGAAAGTGAAACTGATGGGTGAGTTCGAGTGGACGCCAAGCTTCCAAGAAGATGACCCCACAGAGAAAATCGATTCCGTTTGGATGACCATCGGTGGGGTCAGATACTTCCTGACCAATTTTATTACAATTGATATCGGCGTGAAGTACCGGGAAAATTTTGATTCAATTGCCGACGCCAACATCGAATCTCGAATCGCCTTATCGATTCCGACGCATTTGATATATAAAGAGTAATGCGTGAAACGTAATGCGTAAAAAATTTATCTTACCCATCACGTTTCACGAAAAGGAGTTTTGTATGAAGAGTATTTGGTCAGCCTTTATCATAACGCTTGTGATAGCATTTTCAGTGAGAGCCGATGAGCCACAGGGAAGCAGTTGGTTATTAACAATTCCCACAGCAGAGACGATTGCTCGAACTAACTATAACCTCGGACTCATCCAGGGTGGGACGATTCCGTTTCATGCCGACATCGGAGAGCTCTGGGATAACCTGGAACTGGGAATACACGGAATCAAGTATCAAGTTTTACATGAGAAAGACGCCTGGGTATCCCTTGCTGCCGGCGCGACATTTGGGTTTTATCCCTCTGGGGCTTATTTGGTGGGAAGCAAAAGCCTGAATAAGTTTCGCGCCCATTTGGGGGTGCGTTTTCTGCCATTTGACAAAGCCCAAGACCAGGCTCAAGATATGGATACGAACGCAGCACACGATGGAAGTCAGGAAACCCAACCGCTCCGTCTCTTTTTTGGAATTGACCAACGGGTTCAGGAGAAAATTACCTTAATGCTTGAGGTTGCCGACGCCTTAAATGGGGGCCTCCGATTCAACATCAACCCAAGTTGGAAGATCGATATCGGTGTTCGCGTGGGATTTCCCGAACGCTTTAAGGTCAAGCTGGGAAAACGTAGCTATGCGATAGGATATACGTCTGAAGGCGTTCAGCCGTATTTGGGCTTAATCTATACTTCAACGTTTACCACGACGACGAAGGGAGATGAAGGTCCATGAAACGAAAATTTCTGGTATCAGGGCTGATTCTCACCCTTGCCGTTATCGGGGCTGGCGGATATTGGATCTTCTTTGCAAAAAAGGGTGCGACAACGGTTCGGCGGGAGCCTCACCCTCCCATTGCTGACGTGCACGACCATACAGAAGGTAACGAGTTTTATACGTGCCCGATGCATCCGACGGTCATCCAAGATAAGCCGGGGGATTGCCCAATCTGCGGGATGAAGTTGGAGAAAAGAACCCATAGCGCGGCTGCCGCTGTCCAGGTGCCAGAGGAAGTTGGCGCAGTTCAATTAAGCCCCGCTATGGTTCAAACCCTCGGTGTGCGGAGCGAAGAGATTAAATCGCAACGGTTAATCAAGGAAATTCAAACGGCGGGTCAAATCGACTACAACGAACAGGCGATCAAGGTGATCAGCGCGCGCGTGCCAGGCCGAATCGACAAGCTCTTTGTCGATTTCACTGGCGTCACTGTCAAGCAGGGGGACCCCTTAGTGCTGCTGTATAGCCCTGAACTCATCTCTGCGCAACAGGAATATCTGAGCACCGTCGCAGTCCTGGAGAAGATTCACGACACGCCCATCCACGAAGTCCATGAGCACGCCAAAACGCTTGTGGATGCAAGCCGACAACGCTTGCGGCTGTGGGGCATCACCGATCAGCAGATCCAAGCGTTAGAGGAGAAGAACGCCCACAAGTTGAGCGAAGCGAAATCCCCCCTACCCCCCTTTGAAAAGGGGGGGAAGGGGGGATTCCAGGGGGGGCTAGACTACCATCTGACGATTTACGCCCCTGTGAGCGGAACGGTCACCCAAAAAAATGTAGTGGAGGGGATGTATGTCAGCGAGGGGACTCCATTATATACCATCGTCGATCTCTCGACCGTCTGGATGTACGCCGATGTATATGAGTACGAGCTCTCCTTGGTGAAAGTGGGTCAACTGGTAGAGATTCGCTTGCCCGCTTATCCGGGGCAGAAATTTCAAGGGACCATCACCTTTATAGACCCCATCTTGAACCCGAATACCCGCACGGTGAGAGTACGAGCGGAGATTAAAAATCAAGAGTCCCTCCTGAAACCGGGGATGTTTGCGAATGCCTTTTTACAAACGGTTGTCGGTGAAAACGTTGTGGCTGTGCCAGAAAGTGCCGTGATTCACTCCGGCGAACGAAATATGGTGCTATTAGACCGCGGAAACGGGAAATTTACCCCGCGTGAGGTGACGCTCGGGACCTTAGCGAAGGGGTATTATCAAGTGTTGTCAGGCGTTTCCCCCGGGGAGTGGGTGGTCACGTCAGCTAACTTCCTGATTGATTCGGAGAGCAATCTGCGCACGGCGGTGGCGAAGATGGTGGAGGAGAGTCATTGAAGTAATGCGTAATGCGTAATGCGTAAAATGAATAATACATAAGACATAACGTAATCCATGTAACCCTGGCGATCCGTGTTCTCAAACTCAAGAAGATGCCACCATTCGGCTGGATTTGAGCACCTCAATCTCTTGTTGCTGCTGACTCAATTTTTCAAACATCGCCTGTTGCTGGCGTTCGAGGCGTTCTCCCAGGCCTTGCATCTCCACCCGTAGGTCTTGAATCTGTTGGTGGAATTCTTCCCGTTCGCGTCTGCCTTGCAGATACCCAAGCACTTGAGGCAAAGCGATAGCGGCTAAAACCACACCGATGAGGATGTTCATGGAGATATTCAGGCGTTTTTCCAACTCCTCAATCTTGATGGTGAGACGTTTTTCCATTTCCTCCATTTTGATTTCAAGGCGGGTCAACCGTTTGTCCATTTCATTCATCTGATTGGTCAACTTTAATTCCAACGCTTGCAGATCGGCTTTCGTTGCCTGTTGGGCAGAAGCGGCAGTCGAAAGACAGAGAATGATGAGAAGCCAAAAGGTCATGCGTTTGAGGTTCATGATAGACTCCTAATTTGAGATGGAAGGGGATGATTCATTTCCTTTCATCGGGTAGTATAGCATACCCCACGACTGCTGTCAAGATCCGGTTTTTTTACAGTTTTTGTAACTTGACTTTGGCAGATTACCTCGTAGCCCAAGATTCTATCTTGGTTCCGCTGATGAGTGCCAACTTAGAAAGTTGGGCTACAAGAGCGTCCAATTTGAATTTACCAAAGTCAAAGTAACATAATCAATAAAAGCCATGTTAGAAAAATTCATTGAACTTTGCATAAAAAATAAGTTTTTTGTGATACTGCTCACCCTCATCATAACGGGATGGGGGCTGTGGGCGGCCTTTACCACGCCGATCGATGCCATACCGGATCTGAGCGATGTACAGGTGATCCTCTATACCGAGTGGATGGGACAAAGCCCTCAAGAGATCGAAGACCAGGTCACCTATCCGTTAAGCACCGCCATGTTAGCTGTGCCCAAGGTGCGGGCGGTGAGAGGGTACTCCTTCTTCAGCGTCTCGTTTGTGTATGTCATATTTGAGGACCGGACCAATCTGTATTGGGCGAGAAGCCGCGTCTTAGAATATCTCAACACGTTGCAGGGGAAACTTCCCGCCGGTGTGACACCAACGTTGGGTCCCGACGCCACTGGAGTCGGTTGGGTGTTTCAATACACGGTTGAAGGGAAGGGATACAACCTTGCCGAACTTCGCGCGATTCAGGATTGGTATATCCGTTACCAACTCGCAAGCGTTCCGGGGGTCGCTGAAGTTGCCAGCGTGGGTGGATTTAAGAAACAGTATCAGGTCGATTTAGACCCCAATAAGTTAATCGCTTACGGCATCCCGATCAACAACGTGATGATGGCGATTAGAAACAGCAACCGTCAGATCGGCGCAAGCATGTTGGAGTTGACTGAGACCGAGTTCATGGTGCGAGGACTCGGATATTTCAAAAGCATTGAGGACATTAAAGATGTCGTTGTCAGCGCAAGCCCATCGGGAACCCCCACACGAGTGAGGGATATCGCTTACGTTTACGAGGGCCCTGAGATGCGTCGCGGGATTGCAGAAAAGGACGGTCAGGGTGAAGTCGTCGGCGCGACGGTGGTCATGCGTCACGGCAAAAACGCGCTGGAAGTAATCAAAAACGTCAAACAGAAGATCGAAGAGATCAAGCCTGGCTTGCCCAAGGGCGTGAAAATTGTCCCCGTATACGATCGCACCAAGTTGATCTATCGGGCGATCGACACATTAAAGCAGACACTGATCGAAGAGAGCATTATCATCGTTCTGGTCGGGGTCGTATTCCTCTGGCACCTGCGAAGCGCGTTCGTTGCGATTATCACGCTCCCTTTGGGAGTTCTCGTTTCCTTCATTATTATGCGCCTCCAGGGGCTCAATGCCAACATCATGTCTCTGGGCGGGATTGTTATTGCTATCGGTGAGATGGCGGATGCTTCAATCGTGATGGTGGAAAATGTCCATAAGATGCTCGAACACGAAGGAGAAAGAAGACGGAATATCTGGGAGATTGTCACCGAATCGTCAAAACAGGTGGGACCTTCGCTCTTTTTCTCAGCGCTGATTATCGCCGTGTCGTTTATGCCCGTTTTCACCTTGCAAGCGCAAGAGGGGCGACTCTTCAGCCCCCTGGCGTTCACGAAAACTTATGCGATGATCGCGGGAGCGATCTTGGCAATTACCTTGGTGCCCGTGTTGATGGGATACCTGATTCGGGGCAAGATTAAGCCCGAAGACAAAAATCCGCTGAATCGCTTCCTGATCTGGCTCTATCGCCCGATCATGTATCAAGTATTGAGGTTCAGATGGGTTGTGCTCCTGTTAGCGGTCGCCGCCTTAATAGCCACCATTTATCCATTGCGAAAGCTAGGCTCTGAATTCATGCCGGCCCTCAATGAGGGGGATATTTTATATATGCCCAACACCGCTCCGGGGGTTTCGGTCACTCAAGCGCGTCAAGTCTTGCAATTGCAAGACCAAATCCTTAAACAATTCCCACTGGTAGAGACAGTTTTTGGAAAGATGGGACGGATGGAAACCGCAACAGACCCCGCTCCGCTGGATATGGTGGAAACGATCGTAACCCTCAAACCGGTTGAGGAGTGGCCTAAGAAGAAGGGACGATTCTTCAGCAGCACAATAACAATCGAAGATATCATGAACGAAATGGACGCCAAGCTCAAACTCCCCGGCGTCGGTAACATCTGGGTCATGCCGATCAAGACCCGAATCGATATGCTCGCAACGGGGATTAAAACGCCGGTGGGGGTCAAGGTGTATGGGTCGGATCTGAATCAGATCATCGCTCTCGCGGTTAAGATCGAGGATGTCTTGCGCAAGGTGCCTGGCACGAGGAACGTCTTTGCCGAGCGACTGATGAGCGGAAATTACGTCGATTTTGAGATTAATCGGAAAGCCGCCGCAAGATATGGATTGACAGTGGGAGACGTTCAAGATGTCATCCAGAGTGCAATCGGAGGGATGCCGATCACAACAACTGTGGAAGGTCGAGCGCGGTTTCCAGTCTCTATCCGCTATGCGAGGGAACTACGCGATGATATAGAAAAGTTAAAACGGGTCCTGGTGCCTATCGCCCCCATGATGGGGTCAATGGCAGGGGCCCCTACTATGTCGTCAATGCCGATGCAGATGGGCAGTCCGTCGATGGGAAAAATGCAAAGTGGCATGAGCGGCATGGGTGGAATGGAAGGGACTACCTCCTCATCTATGAAAATGCCGACAACTCCGATGCCGATGACACCAATGCTTCCGATGAGCACGCAATTCAATATGGGCTCCTCCATGGGAATGGGCACGTCAGGTTCAATGGGAATGTCCCCCTCAATGTCATCAACCGGTTCTTCAATGGGCATGGAAGGGGGCGCATCCATGGGAACGACGGGGAGCGGGATGTCAATGGGGGGCCGTATGCCATCTATGTCCTCCCCGATGAGTCCGCCGTCCCCTCCTGTTAGCATCTCCTCAACGCCGCGAGTCATCCATGTGCCGTTAGGTCAGTTAGCGGATATCAAGATTAAAAAGGGACCGATGGCAATTAACAGCGAAGGGGGGCTGTTGCGGGCGATTGTCTTCGTAGACGTGGCGACTCAAGATATCGGGGGCTATGTTGATCAGGCGAAGAAAGCGGTCGCGACGAGCATCCAATTTCCACCGGGATACTACATCAGTTGGAGTGGTCAATTTGAGTACATGCAGCGGGCGACGGCTCGATTAAAACTCATCGTGCCGATTACCCTCGCCATCGTCTTCATTTTCCTCTACCTCAACTTCAGAAATATGAGCGAATCCCTGATCGTCATGCTATCGGTTCCCTTTGGGGTCATCGGGGGCATTTGGTTGATGTACGCCCTGAAATTTAACATGAGCATTGCTGTGGGAGTCGGGTTTACCGCTATGGCTGGCGTGGCTTCAGGAACTGCCGTGGTGATGATGCTGTTTTTGGACATCTCTTATAATAAGCTCAAAGCGTCTGGCGAACCGATCACCCGAGAGAAATTATATGATGCCATCGTCGAAGGGGCCGTGTTGAGGGTGCGTCCCAAAATGATGACGGTGATGACCACAGTTTTGGGATTAGCTCCGGTCTTCTGGGAACAGGGGATTGGGTCTTCTGTCATGCGCCGCATGTCAACACCGATCGTGGGCGGATTGGTCTCCTCATTGATTTTGACCCTGATTGTCATCCCGGCGATCTACGCGATTTGGAAAGGGTGGGGGATGGGACGCTTCGCCACAGCCGGAGGAGAGATTCAGACTTCCGAAGTCTCAAAGACTTCGGAAGTCTCTACAGACGCAGAATTGTCAGAGGAGGAGGTGGAAGCAATGCCAGAACGTCGACGACGTACAACCCTTATACTGGCTCTAATAGGTATTTTGGCCCTTGTCGTTTTGGGGACGATTATTTTCACTCAGTTCAGAGGGGAAAGGTATCAAACCCAAACGGTCGGAGAAGTGTCCATCGGTTTAAGCCCGTCCAGCTTGAAGGTTGGGGAAAATCAGATGAAGGTCAAAGTGATGGATGCCGCTGGAAATCCTGTGACAGACGCTCAAGTCGAAGTGATCGCCTTTATGGGTGCGATGCCGAGCATGGGGATGCCGGAGATGCGGTCTCAAGCGGAGGGGAATCTCCAAGATGGCGAATATGTTGCGACGGTAAGCACGGCAATGGGGGGCGATTGGGAAATTACCGTGAATGCCGCCACATCTGGGGAGACGCACTCTGCGAAATTCCGTATGACGGCGAGATAAGATGTAATGCAGAATACGTAAGGCGTAAGGGGTTGACTCATTACGCAGTACGTATTCCGTCCCCTAATTTTTTAGGCATTTCAGCAGCATTTGCCGAAGCTGTAGTGAATTATCCGAACAACCTGGCATGAGGTGAGTGGGTGATCAATTGCACTGGGAAAAGGTAAGTTTTAGATGGCAAACACAGTTCCTCTTTGGATTGGCTTTGGTCTCTTTGTCGTAACGATGATGGTGCTCGATTTAGGCGTCTTCCATCGCAAGGCACATGCTATCTCCTTGCGCGAGGCGGCTATTTGGACAGGCGTATGGATCTTACTGGCACTCGCATTTAATGTGGCGGTCTACATCTGGCGAGGGCATCAATCGGCACTCGAGTTTTTTACGGGTTACATCATCGAGTGGTCGCTTTCGATGGATAACGTTTTCGTATTCGCCGTCATTTTCACCTACTTTGCCGTGCCTAAGGAATATCAGCATCGTGTGCTTTTCTGGGGCATTTGGGGTGCGGTGTTCCTGCGGCTGACTTTCATCCTAATCGGTTCGGCACTGCTGAGGAAATTTCACTGGGCCATCTACATCTTCGGGGCTTTTCTCCTCTTTACAGGAATCAAGATGTTTTTTCATCGTGGTGGAGAGGTTCACCCTGAAAAGAACCCGGCCCTGAAACTGGCCCACAAATGGCTGGCTGTAACTCCTAACTATGAAGGGCAGAAGTTCTTCGTGCGCCAAAACGGACGCCGGCGGGGGACACCGTTGGTTTTCGTGCTTATCGTGGTAGACGTGATTGATTTCGTTTTTGCCTTCGATTCCATCCCAGCTATCTTCGGCATCACCCGCGATCCGTTCACCGTCTTCACGTCCAATATCTTCGCTATTCTGGGTTTACGAGCCCTTTATTTCTTATTAGCTGGGGTGATGGGCATGTTTCGATACCTGGACAACGGCCTAGCGGTCGTCCTCAGTTTTATAGGAGCGAAGATGTTACTCAGCGAAGTTTACAAGATTCCAACCGGGCTGTCTCTGGGGATTGTCTGCCTGCTCCTCGCTGTGTCGATCATCGCCTCGATCTACGCCGCCAAAGCGGAGAAGAAAAAAAGTCGGCACTGAACAATAGACACTGAACAATAGGCAATTCAAAGGAGATGTCTCACCAATGACTGACAGCGATCAATTTCTCTAAAAAGCTTGAGCGACCGATTGGCGAGTTCTGGTCGTCCCCCGTTGCCTCCTTGAGGAAAAATCATTTCTTCCCTGATCGGTCGCTCAAGAGTAAATGGGCTTATAGGCGAATCAGCGAATAGATTTTGGAAGGTCTTGGACTCTCGCGCAGCGGAGGGATTTGAACCCCCACCCCAATCGAAGAAGTGACCGATCCATCCCCTAAAAGTTTTTAACCGGAGGTAATCATGAACCGGACGATTGCTGTTTCGTTGATACTTTTTGTGCTGGCGGGTCTGTGTGAGATTGGTGGCGGGTATTTGATGTGGCAGTGGTTGCGCGAGCACCGGCCAGTTGCGCTGGGACTTGTGGGGGCGGCTGTTCTGGTGCTATACGGGGTTATCCCCACGTTTCAGTCCGCGCATTTTGGCCGCGTGTACGCTGCCTACGGCGGTATCTTTGTCATCCTCTCGACGCTGTGGGGGGGGGGGGTCGATCATCACACTCCCGACCTCTGGGATTGGGTGGGTTCGTTTATCTCTCTGGCAGGTGTCGCGTGTATCATGTGGATGCCAAGGGGAAGATAGATTCAATGAAAAAATCGAGCGAGCGCTGTTGGGAAATTACGGCGAATGTCTCTACGCCTGAGACGACAAAGGGTGCGAAATTTCGCATGACGGCGAGGTAGGAGGGGGGATAACCATACCTTCGCAGATTTGGGTGAAAACCCAGATAGCGTCTGCCTCAACGACAAGAGTCAAGATGCAGGATTCATGATGCAAGATGCAGAATTAAGAAAAATTAGCTACCAACTTGGCTTGTCAAAGGCAACATTCACCGTAGCGACTAATTTCCGAATATCACCCTCGTTCGCCTTAATCGGCCAGGGATCGATAAAGATCTCCTTACCCATGTCGAGCCGCGATTTGAGAACCTCTCCGGTTTGGGATTGGGCTTGAATCAGCACGAGGGGGCCTCCAATCACCCAGGCTTCAGTTGCCATCCAACCAGAACCCAGATGAACAGGCGTAAAGTTGATGTGGTGTATGATAGTCATCCTAGGACCTCAAAAATTAGAATACGTTGTGTCTCATCACAATGCGACTAGCAGGTACAGTATCGATCAAGATTTCTGCATCCCTCAGCGCATTCACAAGCGCTTTGAGATCGTGTGACACGTTCGGGAGCGCCATTTGACCACCGACTTGATGTACTGGCGTCGTAAGTACCGATTTATGCGTGGAACTAGCCACGCCGAGGATTAAACTTTGGTCCCCATTGTGCTCGTGGGCTAGTCCTATACTTGTTGAGATTTCTTCAAGTGGATTGAATATTCTTAGCGCAGCTGTAGAAGCTGATAAATCAATTTCATAAACGTACCCTGGATTCTGCGGGCTTGCTATGCCCCCCGGACCAGAAAGCGCATACTGCCGAGCAACCGCGAAGGATGTAGTTAGCGAAATGTAGGGCGATGGATAAGAGTACGCACTAATATGAGTTATGACCGCATTTGGCGAATGCGGCCTATGGGCCGCAGAGGTGAAACCAGTCGTGCGTGCGTCATTGACGTGCCAGTGTGTTCCTAGACTCGCACCCTTAAACAGTGTAGGCATCTGCGTTTTAGTTCCCATCATGTCATTAACTCGTTTGCTCCTTCAACCCTGTGGTTATTAGAAAATAGATGGCGAACTTTTTCATGGTAGTCTCAAATTTGCAAACCACAACCATGATTAAAGTTGTGATATTTTGTCTTGTAGTTTTTGGACTGTTTTCTCATGCTTCTTGACATCATGGCGCAACCAGAAGAAAACGCCGACAGTGACACCGACGAAAAATGCGGTGAGAATTGTCTCAAACATTTCGATGGACATCCTGACTTCTCCTTTGCAGCAACGTATTCAGTAAAGTTTCATTTTGATTTCCAAGGTATTGGATTGTTTTATCTGTACGTTCTTTATACCACAATAGGACAAGGACAAGGAGTACAGGTACTCAACCAAGCTTCACAATCGCTTCAATGAGCGGGCCGATTTCCATTGTTTTTCCTTTGTTCAATCTATGACGCAACCCCTGCTTGTAAGGTAGTCACTTGACCGGTCTGAGCATACGATTTCGTCGGCGACACAACTGCTGGAGAAAGCAGGTAATCCAATACATCAGCCTGCATTCTCTCTATCTCTAAACGATATCCACTTGACATAGCCATGAACTCTTGCGAGGGTGTTGTCTTACGCATGTCCATGAGCCACATTTGGAAGCGTGCAATCCGTACTTGAGTCGTCATTAGCTCTTCATCATTTTGAATCATCAGCAATCCTCCTATTCCTCCACAACATCGACAATCCCGCGTTGTGAATTGTCCCGCTTGACCTGCCAATATGCGATGAAATCTTCGAGTGTTTCGCGTATGAGCGCGCTAGGACAAGTCCAGAAAACGCTTGTGCCATATCTTGCTTGAGCGACGGCATGGTCAAACAAACCGGCAGATTCCACAGGGCAATCTTGCAAACGAAACGAATCGTCCATCACCAGAATTACATCAACGTCATTGGGTTCAGGCTTGGTTGTGATGTAACTGCCAAAGATGATGAATCGTTGGAGATGCCCTGTCCGCTTCGCCAAGTCATAGATGTGGAGCAGATGGTGTGTTACCAAAGCCCGCTTGCTAACATCGTCACCGAATCGCTGAATTACCTCACTGAGAGTCGATCGGTGAATTCCGGGAGGTAGATCGCCTGCTTCGTTGAAATTGGGTAACGGCATACGTCACAATCAGGCAGACAAAATTTCTCGGCTTCATTCATCTAAACCTGTTCCTACAATTCTGAGAAATCGAAAGTGCTGAAATTATAGCACGATTGCAAACATATTACAACAAGAAAGAGAGTTGGATGGCGTAAAATGGCTCTACATGAAAAATCAGATTATAAAGATAGCATCGTCACAATGGGTCGCCCATATTACTCGCGAGCGAAAACGACGCGGGCACCTTCAGCCGATCTCAGCCGCCTGACAGCTCCCGCTCTGAGCAGCGCCACATCGTCACCTGACAATTCAAGCCCCACCCCGTCGATGGTCAGATCGACCGTTCCAGAGAGAACGAGCCAGTGTTCGTTGCATGAAAGGCGCGTTTCGTCAACGCCCTCACCGGCTGCGAATGTGACTAACCGCAACTCACTCAACGGACAACGCGGCCCACGGTTCGGAAAGGGGCCGCTGTTGCTAGTACCGCAAACGACAAACCCTGGGACCGTTGGGACCGGCGGACCCGCTTCCTCAACTAAGATATGAGTGGGTCGTTTCTGCCGCTCAAGGCGAGTCACGATAGCGTTATTTTCATAGTCGGTAAACATCTGAAATCGATGCACAACGCCCATCGGGGTGTAGACGATTGTGTTGGGGGTAATCTCAAAAAGCTGTTCATCAAGCCAAACCTCGCCGCGTCCGGCAGTGAAAAGCCAGAACTCGTCATTGTCGTGATAGTGTGGCTCGACACCGGTGCCCCTCATCTGGTTTGGAAAATGACGGAAAGCGCTGAACGCCGTCCAGTCTGGATAGACTCCCTGCTCCCAGTAGATACTGTTCGAGTTCTGAGAGATGAGCATATAGTTGTTGTTCCTGATTATCATTTTTTCACCTCTACTTTCCCCACGTCATGAGTGCCTCAAGCGCTGCGAGAATCTCATCAAGGTACTTCGACGAAATCTCGTCCAGCGGCATTTTCCCGTTGCGCTTGAGCGGGCAGTCGATGACGCCGCGACGATATAACACCTCCTTGTAACAGCCGGACAACTGATGCTCGAAGAAGAACAGCGGTGCCATCTCCTTGTAGATGTACATGGCACGCGCCGCTTCGCCTGCTTCGAGGGCATTCCACAAGGCGACGACAACATCCGTGACATGGCAGCCAGGCATCTGTCCCGCCATGCCCCGCCGATATTCTTCGATGAGATAGCGTCCACCTGCCCCGCCGAAGACTCCCTTGCACGAACCGTCATTTCCCTTTTTCACCGCTGTTAGCTTGATTGTGCTTGGGACGGTCTCTTCTTTGATATACTCGACATGCTCAATCTCCCGACAGAGCCTAAGCATGAACTCCGCCGACAGATTAGAACCGAGCGGCGGCATATTGTTCTGAATGAAGACCGGCATCTGCGCCGCCTCGGAGATCTTCTGATAGTAGCGAAAGACCCTATCTTCGGAGACTTGGTGTAGATACGGCGGCATGGCGATCACGCCATCCGCGCCGATATCACGAGCGTGTTTGGCGAACTTCGCTGCAACCTCCTGCGTCACCCCCGCGACACCGATAATCACTGGCAATCGACCCGCGTTTTGCTCGACCAGCACTTCTGATAGCTCGAAGCGTTCGGCGTCGCTGAGGGCCGAAAACTCGCTTGCGTTGACCGGGTAGACTAAGCCGTGCGCGCCACATTCGATGCAAAAATCAACCATGCGACGGAAGGAAGGGTTATCAATTTCTCCGTCCGAGCGAAAGGGGGTGGACGGAATCGTAAAGACGCCGCGATAAAATGTTTCTGAGTTCATAGCTTTTCCTTTCATAACTCCAGATTCTGCAACTTTGGGAAACTGTGCCTGCGCTTTCTGGCTGCGCAATGCCGTATTGGGTTGCTAATATCTATTCTGCTAGTATTAGGTGTTAGCCTGATAGTTCTAACCGACTCACTCTCCCATCCCACTTTTCTCAGGCTGAGTATTCCACTTCAACGATACTGGCAGAATCTTCCTGGTATTTTTTCTCACTGAAAAACAGGATGAAGGCAGCGGCGGCAAAAATGGTAACGGCGATGGGGACGAGAAAAATTTTTGCCCAGGCGTGGCCCCCATCCGCGAGGGCGAAAAAGTCGTGCACCCGACCGCTCACGAAATGACCCACCAGCATACCCACGCCGTTCGTGGCAAAAATGAGCAATCCCTGGGCGCTGGAGCGGATATCTTTTGGGCTTAACCGCTCCACCGCGATCATCCCGCCAACAAAAAAGAACGAGTAGCAGATGCCGTGCAGCGTTTGGGCAGCCACAACAAGCCAGGTCGGTTCCCCGATGGCAAAAATCGCGTAACGAACCGGCCATGCCAAAATGCCCAGGAAAATCGTAAACCGCATCCCGAATTTTCGGAGGCTCGGCCATAAAAGCAACATCACCAGAACCTCTCCGACCTGCCCCAGACTCATCGCTAAATTCGCCGTGCTTCCCGCCAATCCAACGCCATGCTGTTGTTCAGTCAGAAACAGAAAGGTCAGATTATAATAAAACGGTAATTCAATCGCCACGATGAAGGAGACGATGAGAAGCACCGCGAAGTTTCGATTTGCCATGAGATTGAGCGATTCCAGAAAGGCATACGGGTTCTTGGCACCCTTTGTTGGCGGCGTGTTCGGAAGGGTCAGACAGTACAGCCCCATGATGAAAGAGATCACCGCGGCAGCGAGCAGGGAATCACCGATGTGCGCTTCGCTGGGAGCGCGAACCTCCCAAAAACGCAAATACACGCTCATCAACCAGTTAATCGCAATCCATCCCAACGTCCCCCACACACGGATATTACCGAACTTTTCCGAGTCGCCGCTATGGTGAAAGGCGATTGCGTTGGTGAGGGCAATGGTGGGCATGTACAGGATGGCGTAAAAGAAAATCGCTGTCCACATCGGCCCAAACGCTGTCTGCTTCCAAGCGACGAAGAGTAGCGCGCCGCCCAGAAAATGAGAGAGCGATGCAAAAATCTGCGCGGGCATCAGCCGATCGGCAATCCAGCCGGCGATCAGCGGCGAGATAATCGCGCCGAAGGCGGTGGTTCCGAAGACGTAACTGATCTGCTTCCCGGAAAATCCGAGGTTTTGCATGTGTCCAGCGATCAAAACCGCCCACGCCCCCCAAACCGCAAATTGCAAAAACATCATCAATGAAAGACGGGAATACAGCACTCCGTTCTACTTTCTCATACCCTAAAACCTCCTTTAAGTAGGCATGTTTCAGAAAACTATTGACACTTTCAAAGACGTAAAGCGTAAAACGTAAAACGTAAAACGTAAAGGGAACGTCACAGTTTTGTGAATCTCCCAAACTTTTTTCGTTGATCTCATTCGTGGAAAGTGGTATATTTTAATGACTCGGCGGAGTTTAAGAAACCGAGTTTTTGCCAAAAACTCGGTTTCTAGGCCTCCACATACTGATAATATCAAAGTCCCAGAATAATGTGCGCTTTGGCAGATAGTTATGTAATTTTGGTTTAATTCCAAATGAGCGAAT
>CAZOAL010000110.1:0-18920 GCA_964577695.1 uncultured bacterium
CTTCCATTCTTCCATTCTTCCATCCTTCCATCCTTCCATTCTTCCATCCTTCCATTCTTCCTTTCCCCTCTGTCTATATCGTAGCAGTTAGGAGACATCGTGAGCCGTCTCTCCTGTCTCTTAATTACGCATTACGCATTACGCATTACGGTTAGGAGACATCGTGAGCCGTCTCTTGTCAACTCCCCGGTCCGCCGGGAGATTGCTCACTAAAGTTTTCACTCATGAGGAGATACACCATTGTCGATTGGGTCAACGTCTTGGGTTTAACATTCTGGCTTCTTTGGTTGCTATCTTCAGCGGCAACGGTAATCAGCACTTGAACTGATTTCGGAATCATTTCGGTGTTGTCCCACGAATCGTACCACGTTTCGCCATCAAAATATTTTAAGTCGAAAGAGACAATCCCATCGATGATCGGGACGATATCCACATGGATGGGATTGCCCTCCTCATCTTCAGTCGGAACCTGTCCTGTTTCAAGCAGCGGTTGGATGACCTTCTCCGGGTCCAGTTCTGTCGTTGCAATGCGTAAGAGCACCATCTCCTGGTTTGCTTCGTTATCCGCTGTGAACATCGCCCCACGCGTTTCTGAACCCGCTGCTTGCTGACTTGGATCCGGCCCAATATAGTAGGCAACGCGCTGAACATCGCTCACAAGCGTTTGCCGATTTTCTTCATCTGTAGTTCTTGATTGGCCTTCGGGGTTCAATTGGGCGAGAAAAGGGTCCGGGGCTGTCTGGATGAGGGTAACAAAACTAATGACATCTCGTTCGTCACCTTCCTCGCCCGGATTGTCCTGCGACACAAGGGTGAGGGAGGTATCTCCCTGTACCGCCTGCATATTGCTCAAGTCAGTGACAATGCGATCCAACGCAGTCCGACACTTTTGAGCCATCACAATGCGCGATTCAGATTTTTGATACACATCAGTGGCTATATTGAACGCGGTATAAGCAGCGCCGCTGATGATGATCAGAATGCTAACTGCAATCAGTAATTCGACCAGGGTAAAGCCGCTTTCGTTGATTGCGGGTTTGGGCGTGAAGCGTGAAACGTGAAAACCCATTTCCTCATTTGCATATTTGCACATTTGCACATTCCCTCCTTTCCTTCCCTTCTGATGAACGGGCGAGCCGTGCTCGTCCGAGAATCGGACCCGCTCTACTTTCTTCCATTCCTTCCCTCTCATCCATCTTCTCGCTCCCACGCCTGCTCCCTTCCTTCCTCTGTTCCCCTACCCACTCTTCTCTCCTTCACTAGCCCCCTCCTTGAGGCTGCTGGCCGCCCTGTTGTGTCTGTGGCATCTGATGGTCTGCGATATAGGTATTCATTGAAATCGTTTTCTCTTTTCCCTGCTCCTGCCATATGACGGTAGCGGTCACGAGGCGAAGCCCTTCGATTTCATCCGATTCAACATCCTGAACCCGCGAATGCCAGCGGTATCGGGAATTTTCACCGAACTCGCCATCCTCTTCACCGATATCTGGGTAGCCTTGAACTTCTATCTCTGCCATACGAAATTTGAGGAGATACAAGGCGGTTGTCATATTTTCCGAAAGTGCTTGTCCTTTTGCCGCTTGAGTAAAAGAACGCAATAACGCTGGCATTGCAAGCCCTAAAATGGCTAACGTCACAACGATTTCGATTAAGGTAAAGCCGCGTTCAGTGTGTGACGAGCTATGCGGAAGTGAGAGGGAGTGATTTTGAGGTTTCATAAATAATTATTCTCCAGCGACCAACACGGGGCATCAGTCAAAAGTGCAATCTCCAATAGACTTTCCATATCCTCAGTTCTTTCATGGTTAGGTCGTTCTATTCCTCAAAAACTTTCAACGCATGACACATTTCCATATAGGTCTGCTCAAGATTCACAGGAACTGCAATTTCAGACGTAATAAAAAGGGGTAATTCGGGCAAAGGGTCACTGACTTTTAAGGCATATCGCCAAAATTCAATGGCTGGTTTACTCTCTTCGATCAAAATTTGATGGTATGCTGTACAATATAAAGGACTTTCCTTTTCTTTCAGATGTCCATCCTTTATATCCAAAGCGTCGAGTAATTGATTATGCAGATTAAAAGCCGGAAGTGCCAGGATATCGACCATGACAAGGGATACATTTTTTGAGAGGAGATTCGTGCACTTGGCAACAAAAGCGTCTCGATTTCCGGGTCGATCTTTGTTGGCGCGGCTGATGATTTCAATCACGCCGACTGTAATTTGTTTCCCTCGATCGATATAATCAACAAAAACTTCCAGTTCACTCGGGAATACAGCGTCTGATACAATTGGCGGTTGAAGCACCTGATATTGTGAAATGAGTCGCTGCTTTTCTGAAAGACTCAAAGACCTGTCGGTTCTGACATCGACTTCTCGCGTTCCGATAGTGGTGTGCGCTTTCGCCCTGAAGCCTCTTGGCAATATTTTATTTAAGGCGGCCACAATTTGGGCCGCCCATTGTGTGTGGAAAGCATCGAAATCCGCAATATCGAGAATCTCTGGACTCAGATGGTCTAGTATCGGCATGGATAGACTCCTGAAGCGTGAAACGTGAGTTTAGGTGTTAGGTATCAGGTGTTAGGTGTTAATTTGGGGAACCCGCTTTCGTCTATGATGAGTGCCCCTTCAGTGGCAGAGCCTATCAGGGAAAAGGTATCGCGCTGCAATTGCTGAAGAATCGGTTGGTCTGGCCAGGAAGCGTTCGTGATAAAAGGGTACAGATTCTGGGAATTTCCACCAACGGCGCGGGCGCGATTGGCGATATTGCGTCGCCTGTCACACACATAGGTGCTATGAAGAGAGGTGAAACTCTCCTCTTGGGCATAGGTCGTTTCAAAAAAGGCGGCATAACGGTGATGAAAGACTTCTAATTCAGCGACTGAGGCCCCAATGTCGGCAAGTGTCAGTTGACAATAAGCCATGAGTGGACTCCTGATTTAGATAGGAATGAGGGAGAAATTCAAGGTGTTCAGTCCATTCACTATACATCAAATTATCTCTTTTTACCACGCTTTTTTCATCACCTAAAGAATGCCGTGACATTGTAGTATTAGTCTCTGAACCGAAAGCGGATAATATGAAACAGGGCGGCGACACCATCTTTCCAACCGACTTTTTTCCCCGCCGCATAATCCCTCCCCCTATAGGCAATGGGTATCTCACGGACCCGGCATCTGCGTCTGGCAAGCTTCGCCGTGATTTCCGGCTCGAACCCAAACCGATCACACTTGAGCGGTATGTCACGCAAAATCGAGGTTTTAATCACTTTATAACACGTTTCCATATCAGTGAGGTTCAGACGGGTAAAAAGGTTGGAGAGAAATGTCAAAGATTTATTCGCGGTGTAACTGAGGAACAGTGCCTTTTGCTTTCCTTCTGAGAACCGAGAGCCATATACCGCATCAGCTTCCCCATCTAAAATGGGTTGAATCAATTTGGGATAGTCTTGTGGGTCATACTCCAGGTCCGCATCCTGGATAATCGTAATGTCTCCGGTGACATGCTGGAACCCGGTTCGCAACGCAGCCCCCTTTCCACGGTTAAACTCATGGTAAAAAACGCGGATGGATGCATCCCCCGATTGTTCGATCTTTTTGAGAAGTTCACGAGTTCCATCTGTTGAGTAATCGTCTACCAGAACGATCTCTTTTTCCATGCCAACGTCTACGGCTTTGACTTGTCGCAAGATCTCTTCCAGTGTCTCGATTTCATTGTAGACGGGAATAACAACCGATAGCTTATGCCCCATGAAAAATCCTCAATTTTCTGCGCATCGTCTGGTTTGAAGTAATTATGAATTAATCTCTCCAACTCTCCCCCTCACCCTAACCCTCTCCCACTTAGGGGAGAGGGAACTGTCTCCCCTCTCCCTTGACGGGAGAGGGGCCGGGGGTGAGGGTGGAAACGTTCAAAGAATTTTCTCATAGATACTGACAACCGTATCGTTTATCAAATGAAAAGAATAACATATCCAGCAGATCTAATCAAGCGTTTTCCTTTTTCACATTTGACCACTCACCACAATAAACGATAAAGGCTTGAGTTGGGAATAAGCCGGGTTCTGTTCCCCGAATTACTTACGCGCATCGGGGCGATGATCATTCATCTAGGATTGATGTTACCATCAACCTCAAGCAACCTTACCCGAGGACCAGGCGGGCGCACCTACTAAACGTCCTCCTATTTGGTCTTGCTCCAGATGGGGTTTACCGAGCTCCCGGTGTCACCACCGGGACTGGTGCGCTTTTACCGCACCGTTTCACCTGTACAACGCGAGGGGCGTTGTAGTCTGCTTTCTGTTGCACTTTCCATAGCGTTACCGCTCCTGGGTGTTACCCAGCATCCCGCCCAACGGAGTCCGGACTTTCCTCATCCCGAATCTCTCGGAACGCGATCATCTACCCAACTTAAGCCAGAATATGATAACATATTTCGCTGAACAGGTCAATTGGTAAAGCACTGAAATGTGAAACGTGAAACGTGAAACGTGAAATAAATCCTTCCTCCGTCCCGTGAGTCTTCGACCTTCCTTCCATCCTTCCATCCTTCCTTTTCTCCCTTTTTCTTTCCCACCTTATTTCATAAAAAAATTTCGTCTTTTTCTGACCTTCATCCGTTTATATCCATTGAAACCAGCCGGAGTGAGGATAAACATGTCAATATCGGATGAGGCATTGATGCTCCAATTCCAACAGGGGGATGTCAAGTCGTTTGAGGTATTGGTCAAACGATGGGAGAAGCCTCTGCTGAATCACTGTTATCGAATGGTCAACGAAGTTGCATTAGCGGAGGACCTCCGGCAAGAGATCTTTCTGCGCGTCTATCGGTCTGCCAAAACGTATCAGTCAAGGGCAAAATTCTCGACATGGCTATATCGGATCGCGACAAATCTCTGCCTGGATACGCTTGCCAAACAGCAGCGTCGGAAAGAGGTGCCGATTTCGGAATACCTTGAATCAGAATCAGATGGCCTCGGCAATGGGTTCATCTGTCCATCTCAGAAGCCGGATGACGCCGCGGTGAGCAAAGAGATTAAAAATCATGTGCGCTTGGCATTGGCGCGTCTACCGGAGGAGCAGCGCGTTGTCGTCGTCATGAGACACTACGATGAACTCAAATTCCACGAAATCGCAGAAATCTTAGGTTGTCCGGTTAGTACCGTGAAATCGCGGATGGCGGCTGGAATGCAACGCCTCAGTCAGATGTTATCACATATAAAACGTAAAACGTAATGTGTAAACTTCTCCCTTCATATCGTATCCTTTTACGCATTACGTTTTACGTCTTACGCATAAGGAGGTGTTTGGATTGAATTGCAAACTGTGGAAGGAACAGCTCGTGCTGCATAGCTACGATGAATTGGAGGCGGAGGCGCGGGAAGCCTTGGTGGAACACTTGCAGACCTGTAGCGACTGCCAGCAATTCCAGGAGCGCCTGAACGAAACCTGGCGTGCCCTTGACTCATGGGAAGAAGTCGATTGTCCCATGAATATCAGGGCGTTACATGAGGCGACGCGACCCAAACCGCTGATGGCACACTTGCCCTGGCATCAGCGATGGTTCTCCTGGGGGTTGGCGGCAGGGCTGATTCTGCTGGTCGGTTTTTCCACGCTGGCGTGGGTGGGCGTTGATATCACATGGAAGGACAACGGACTGACGATACGTTTGGGACCAGAAGAGGTGCCAGAGTTCACGAAAGCAGATGTGATTCAGTTGCTTCAGGCGCAACGTCAAGCGGCGCGGGTTGAAGTCTCGAATCAGCTTCAAAGCGCATTTCAGCAATTCAGCGAACAACTCCGGGACCATCTAAACCAACGACAGCAACAGATGAATGCACAAATCGCGTTAATCTACCAGGCCATACAATCGCAACGGGCCGGAGACCTGGAGCTCGTCCGTCAAGAACTTCAGAAACTCGCTGGCGCGACAGAAGCCGAGTTGATTGAGGCGAATCGCGCCATTGGATTTATTCTGGCTTCTCGTATGGATGGGACAGAACAGGATCAAAAGCCGTGAGGGTGATACCAATTCGCTATCAAACCTCTGAATAATCAATTTCAACATAGTACGCTGTTATTTTTGACTGGATAGGTTCGTAGTGGCGAATTTATTCGCTGAAAAAACGACTGAAGTTGTCACTACAAACATAACAAGGTAATAGGAGGATACCATCATGAAACGCTACATGACGTTTATTGCTGCTGTGCTTTGCATCGGCATGATGATCACAGCCGCATCAGCGCAAAAAGAGATTGACTACACCAAAATGGTCGAAGATACCGAGATTATGTCTCGAATCATCGACAAAACTATGAAAGAAGCTTTCAAAGAGGCTTATGTGGAGCCAGGATTTTTCAGGCGCGGCTGCCAGGGATTCTATCTCAAAGGTTACGGCGTCGTATTTCTTGTCGATGTTCAATTTCCTGTCTCCGACAAGCAAGTTAACGTTGTCAAGACGGAAAAAAAGGAAACAAATTTATGGGAAAGATACGAGCGGGAGGTCCGTAACCAGCCTCAACCCGAAGAAGCAAAATGGGTGACCTCTGAAAACAAAGCGTATGACGAGGATAAGGTGGATCGGCTCAAGGAAAGGCTCGCCACCGTTGTCGGAGAGTATGGGGCTCGCATCGGTCAACTGGAGTCCGATGACATGATTTCGGTTGTGGTGTTCGGGCGATCTGGCCGTTCATCCGATTTTGTGCTGGTCCCAAACATCGACAAAGATTTTACAGTGACCGTTCTGCCTGAATTGGATCTGAAGGTGATTCAAGAGGAGATTATCGAAGAAAAAGTGACGACGGAACGGGAAAAAGAAAATGCAAAACCGAGAGTGCGGAAGAAAGTCATTGCAATCGCGCCTCCGGCTTCTACCGCTCTTGCCGCCCCTCCCCAGGTTCCCGCGCCTTTCGCTGCTCCAACGATCTTGGGATTTGGGCCTTATAGCAAGCCAGCAACAACGTTGATTCTCACTTTCAACCGGAGCCTGCTTGAGGGCAAGAAGGGCTCGGATTGGGAGGGATTACTTAAAGACGCACAGATTGTGCAGTATTGACTTATAAAACGTGAAACGTGATTGATAGCACGGATTTGCAGAATGAGCGGATTTGCTTGATTTCGACAGGTGGAACACTCTCGGAACGGAGCTCAATCCGTTGGAATCCGTTCATTCTGTCAATCTGTGTTCTACCCCTTCCATCCTTCCCTTTCCTTCCATTCTTCCTCTCTGCATCAAGAAACGGGCTAGCAGCCCGCTCTACTTCCTTCCCCTCCTTCCATCCTTCTTTTTTCCTCACTCCTCATTTAAGGATTCCAAAACATGCCTGATGATCTCATCCATCTGGATGCCCTCTCCCTCCCCTTCAAAGTTCAAAAGCACCCGGTGGCGCAACGCTGGCAGCACCACCGCTCGCACATCGTCGAAGGCAACGTTGTAACGCCCATCAAGCAGCGCCTTAATCTTTGCCGTCAACGCGATCGCTTGCATCCCACGAATGCTTGCGCCCAATTCAACGTACCGCTTCGTCATCTCTGGCGCATCGGGGGTATCCGGGTGCGTCGCCCGGATGAGCCGAATGATATAGCGTTCCACATGCTCCGCAACGAGGACACGCCGGACGAGCTGGCGCATCGATAGGATTTCCGCCGCGTCAATGACCTGCTTGATGTGGATTTCCATATCTGAGGTTGTCCGACGCAGGATCTCGAGGATGTCCTCTTCCTTCGGAAATTTCATCAGGAGTTTGAAGAGAAACCGATCCAATTGTGCCTCCGGCAAGCGATAGGTGCCATCCATCTCCAGGGGGTTCTGGGTGGCGAGGACACAGAAGGGCTCTTCCAGTTTATGGCTTGTCCGGGCGACACTCACAGTTCGCTCCTGCATCGCTTCCAGCAGGGCGGATTGGGTCCGTGGTGTTGCGCGGTTAATCTCGTCCGCGAGGACAATTTGCGCGAAGATGGGGCCCGGCTGAAATTCAAACTGCTTGCGTCCCTGAGGGTCCTCGAGCAGGAGCATCGTGCCGGTGATGTCCGACGGCATCATATCTGGCGTGAACTGAATCCGCTTAAACGAAAGGTTCAACGCTTCGCTCAAGGTGTGAACCAACTGCGTTTTCCCCAATCCGGGGACGCCCTCGAGCAACACATGCCCGTCGGCAAAAAGGCAAAGCAACACCCCTTCGACAATCTCATCCTGACCGACAATCCGTTTGTGGATTTCCGCCTTTACGCGGTTAAAGTTCTCCCGGAATTGTTGTACTTGAGTTTCCAAATCCATGATATAGAGACCTCGTGTGTAAAACGTAAAGAATGATGCGTGAAACGTAAAACGTAATGCGTAATGCGTAATGCGTAATGCGTAACTCTTCTTACGCATTACCCATTACGCATTATTCCCAGTGCTTTCCCTCCTGCGCTTCACTGTCATCTTTTCCCATAAATCCATCTAATGATTATAGCAAGGTTGAGAATAGTTTTCAACGATTTTCTGTGACTTGTCCATATCTTTTTAGTTGACAACATTTCTGTAAAGCGGTATGATGAAAAGCGGCTTAGAAACCGAGTTTTTCTGAAAAACTCGGTTTCTTCCCATCACGTTTTACGTTTCACGTTTCACGCCTCACGTTTCACGTTCAATGGAGGTATCAAAGCATGTATTCACCAGACGACATTCGGACATTTTGGGAAGGGACTCGCGCTGAACTGGACAAAATTTCTATGGAGGCACACTTCTCACCTGCGCCGGAGCAGAGCGGTAGAGAGTTTGTCACGCAATGTGTGACGCTGACGAGCTTCGGTGGAATCAGAATCCAGGCGTGGTATTCAACGCCGAAAGACAACCCTCGCGGAAAATTCCCCGCGATTCTTGCGGTCCCCGGTTATAGCGGCACCAAGCAGATTCCAACGCACCTCATCGTTCAAGGGTACGCTGTCCTCACGCTTTTTCCGCGGAGTCAGGGTGAAAGCAAAGCGGAATGGCAGGTCGAATTTGGTACGCATCTCACCTATCATCTCACGGAGCCGGATAAATATTACTATCGCGGGGCTTATATGGATTGTGTACGGGGGTTCGATTTTCTCGTCAGTCGTCTTGAGATTGACGCCAGTCGGATCGGGATGTGGAGTCGCAGCCAGGGCGGGGGATTGACACTCACAACCGCTGCCTTGGATCGGCGCGTCAAAGCCGCGGTTGTTGAAGAACCGTTCCTGTGCAACTATCCCCTTGCGATTGACGTAAAAACGCACCCTTATGCCGAACTCGGTGAATATCTGGAGCGACACCCGGAGCATAAAGGGCGCGCCCTGGAGACGCTCGCTTATTTTGACCCCCTCAATCTCGTGGAGTGGATAACCTGCCCGGTTCTCGTGAACATCGGCATGAAAGATGAGATTTGTCCATATCACACAATTGTCCCCGTGTTTGAACGGATTCGTTCACAGAAATCGCTCATGGTCTATCCGAATCTCGCCCACTCCCCGTGCACGGATTTCAATAATCATGCGAAGCATTGGTTGGATTTGTATCTCTAACTAACTTGCCAATGTCACATTTGGATAACGATCCAACCGTAGCCCAACTTTCTAAGTTGGCCATTGAACGATTCCACTTTACGGAACCAAGATGGAATCTTGGGCTACAACGAAATGTGACATTGGCGAACTAATTTTCAATTTAAAGTTTATCTTTTGATTCAGACTGCGCAATCTGGGAAAATGGAAGGAAGGATGGAAGGAGAGACAGGTTCCTTACCATCCGTCTAAAGGAGTTATTAAAAATGCCAAAAGAACTTATTGCCATTGCGCCACGGACACCGGTGCTCCGTGAGTATGAAGAATTGCCACTCAAGCCCGGCGAAGTCCGGGTGCGAAGTCTATTTTCTGCGCCCAAACACGGCACGGAGCTCCGCGGTTACCGCGCCAATACGAAAGACCATACGTACCCGTTTGATCGGGAACGGCGGATTCATGTCGGAAAGGGAGGCCCGCCGCGATTTCCAATCCGACTGGGAAACATGACCGTTGGTGAGGTGATTGAGGTGGGCGAGGGGGTTACGCGCTTTCAGATCGGGGAGCGGGTTTTCGGACATCTGTCCATCCGTGAAACGCATACCGTCCACGAGAACCATCTGGAAAAAGCCCCTGAAGGGATGTCCGACGAAGCCATTGTGTATTTCGACCCTACTGGCGTTGCCCTTTGCGCCGTTCGATATAGCAAAATCTGCCTTGGTGACCGTGTAGCGGTGTTTGGACTGGGCGCTATCGGTCAGATGGCGTTACAACTGGCGCGGCTTCAGGGTGCGCGGTGGATTGTGGCAATGGATCCAATTCCTGCCCGTCGTGAACAAGCCATGTGGCACGGCGCGGATATGACCATCGATCCGATTGCCGAAGATGCTGGACTCGTGATTAAAGATCGAACGGACCAGATCGGCGTCGATATCTCGCTGGAAACGAGCGGAAGTTATGCAGCGCTCAACGATGCGTTGCGTGCTACAGGTTACGGCGGAACCATCGTATCTTCGGCATATTATACCGGCGATGCTGTTGCATTGAGCCTTGAAGGGGAGTGGCACCGCAACCGGCTCACGATTGTCTCCAGCCGGGATGGGAGCGAACCTTTCCGCGACCATCCGCTATGGAATACAAAGCGATTGTATGCGGAGGCGTTTGCGTTGTTGCGGGAAGGACGGCTTTCGGTGGAGGGCTTAGTCCATCCGATTGTTCCATTTAGCGAATCGGCTGAAGCCTATCGCGCCATTGATGAAGCCCCAGAGAAAAGCATTAAGTTGGGTGTGGTTTATGAAAAGTGAAGGATAGAAACCGAGTTTTTTCAAAAAACTCGGTTTCTAACGCATACAGGAGGAATTTTAATGGCAAAACTCGCATTGAACGGAGCAGAACCTGTTGTCAAACGCAAGTTGGGGCGGCCCTGGCCCATCTTTGATGAGAGAGAAGAAAAGGCACTCCTAGAAGTCTTGCACAGCGGGGCATGGAATCGCCGGACGAAAGTTGACCAACTCGGTGAAAGGTTCGCCGCTTTCCAAGATGCCAAATACGGCATCCCGGTGGCAAACGGAACGATCGCTTTACAATGCGCCTTAAAAGCGGCGGGCGTGGGAGCCGGCGATGAGGTCATTGTCCCGGCGTTGACCTTTGTGGCGACGGCGACGTCGGTTGTGCTTGTCAACGCGGTGCCGGTCATCGTTGATATTGACCCACGCACGTTTAACATCAATCCCGACGCTGTCGAAGCCGCGATAACGCCCAGGACCCGGGCGATCATTCCCGTCCACAACGGCGGATATCCCGCTGATATGGACAAGATTATGGAGGTTGCTGACAGACACGGGCTGATGGTCATTGAGGATTGCGCCCATGCACACGGGTCCCAATGGAAGGGTAAAGGGCTTGGTTCGATCGGTCATTTCGGCGCGTTCAGCTTTCAGATTGGAAAGACGCTCACCTGTGGCGAAGGCGGAATCGTGCTCACGAACGATGAAGAGCTGGCGAAGAAAGCCGCTCGCGTGGCGAATATCAACATGCGCATGACCGATTTTCAAGCCGCGCTGCTGCTGTGTCAACTGGAGCGTCTTGATGAGCAGATCGAGACGCGGGAGCGAAACACGGCTCATCTCGTTGAAGGGATGAAAGCAATCAAGGGCGTTGAACCGATTGAGCGGGATGCGCGAGTCACGCGGTGGTGCTTCTACTATTGGGATTTCCGGTACATCCCCGATGCCTTTGACGGGGTGCCGCGGAATCGGTTTTTGGAGGCGCTTCGAGCCGAAGGGGTTCCGTGCGGTGTTGGGGCCCATGGCCAGCCCATCTATTGGGACGCCCCTTTTTCCGATCCAGCGTTCCTTGACGGTCTCGGCTGTCCGCGCAAACGGTACAGTGAAGTGATTGATTACAGCAAGGTCTCCTGTCCCGAAGCCGAAAGGGTCTATGCAGAAGAAGCGTGTAGCTTTCCGCATGCCATCTTTTTAGGCGAAGTGGAGGATATGGATGCCATCCTGGAAGCGTTCCGCAAGCTTCGTGAAAACACCGATGAGCTGAAGGTTTAACTGAGGCTCGGTCATCATTCTGTGGGAGTGTCCTCCCAGACTCGATAGCGTCTCATCGCGACCGGGGGATTGCTCCCACAGCCAAGCGCAGCCAACTGGATTGGCCGGTAATGATGACCAACCCGCGCTAACTACAAGGTGTATGTTAAGAAACCGTGAAAGAGACTTCGGAAGTTTCAAAAACTTCCGAAGTCTGGATTGCCTCAAAAGGAAACCGTAAATGAAAAAAATTCTTGTCGCCGGTGCGGCGGGTTTCACCGGCAAAGCAATCGTTGATGTTTTATCCCCGCATTATGAACTTAGGCTTTTTGACCTCAATCCCCTCCCTGACGGGCCCAATGTCATTCAAGGCGACCTTGCCGATTATGACGCGGTAAAGGGCGCGATGGCGGGTGTGGATGCCGTCGTCAACGCAATGATGGCACCGAATGAAACTTATGTGACGCCAGTGATTCCCTTTCAGTCGAATGTTCTCGGCACAGCGAACCTGTTGGAGGCCGCGCGAGAAGCTGGCGTCAAACGCTTTGTCCACCTGAGCACGACAGCGATCTTCGCTGCCGCGAACCTCACGTATCTCGACGTTGACAGTACCCCTCTCCCCTCGGGGATGTATTCACTGACGAAGTACCTCCAGGAGGTGCTGTGTCACAACTATGTCCTGGTGCACGGTTTTTCGGTCGCTTGTCTGCGGATTGCCGGGGGGATTGTCTGTGGACGAACGGCCTCCTATAAAGAGGGGAAGCCGTTGGGCGGCGAAGCGGGGGAGTACAGTGAGGGGTGGATTTGCCGCTACGACATCGCGGAAGCCTGTCGATTGGCATTGCTGGCTAACGATATCACGTTTGAGATTTTCTACATTGGTTCAACGCCGGAGTTATTTGCGCGGGTCAACATCCAGCGCACCGTGGAGCGGCTTGGCTGGCGTCCTGTTTACGACTTTCAGGATTATCGGTAAACATCCTCAAGATTCGGGCTAAAAGCGGCATGTTTCAAATTTCATGGAAAATGCGTTGACGCTTTGGAGGGATGGAAGAATGGAAGAGAGCCCTTCCAATCCTTGGGTTGAGCTCCGTTCCGAGAGTCTTCGACCTGTCGAAACCTTCCATCCTTCCACTTCTCGGACGAGCACGGCGGGGGTTTGCCGAAAAACGGAAGCCTGCCCTCGAGCGAAGCGAAGGGACAAACCAAAACCCACCGCAAAGCAGAAAACATTCATAAAAACCACCATCCCCGTGCTCGTCCGATCTATCGGACCGTCAACTGCAACGGCGGGTTAGGCATGTTTTTTTGTATCGTATTTCTCTTCTATTTCACGAATGAAAAGATCCATTTGTTCAGGCTCTTTTTTGTATTGTTCAAAAGAAGATAAAGAATCTAATGCAATCTCCACAGATCTTTTCTCTTTATCAATTCCGATATATTTTCTGCCTTCGCTAATTGCCGCTATTGCTGTTGTTCCACTACCCATAAAGCAATCAAGTACGATATCATCGGTTTCCGTAAATAACTTGATGACTCTTCTCGGCAGTTCAACAGGAAACTTTGAGTCGTGATCGGCATTGCTACGAACTGAAGGGATTTCCCAAACCGCTCTCGAACCCCAATTCACCCATTCTTGCTTCGTAAGTCTTGAACGATCAACTTGAGTAATACCTGACTTCCAGAATATATAAATATACTCAAACTCGTCAACAGACCTATAAGAGATCGTATGCCATCTTGAATTCTCCCACGCAGCATCTTTTACCCAGACGCGCCTATCATATAAATAAAAACCGGCTTCGTTAGCCGCCTCCTCAATGAGACCGCCAACCAAAAAAACTCTCGTTTGCGTTTGGTACTTTCCACCTCTAATGTTATTTCCATTAAGTCTTCTATCAATGGTTTGTTCACTACACCCCAAATACTCTGCCAGTTTGTATCTATTCCAAGTCGGGTGTTTTTTCTTCGCTTCTAATATTTGTTCCGTGGTCAGTCCTATTTTTCTTCTAGAAACGTTTTCTGCCATGATTTTTGGCATTGACTCATCTTTGAAGCATAAAATATCGGCGATATTGATAGCCAAGAATCCTCCTGGCTTTATAATTGGGAAATGTAGCTTGATTACCTCTCGCAATAAATCTTTCCAGTTCTTGAAAGACAAATCTTTTTCGTATGCTTTCCCAACAAAATATGGAGGCGACCAAACGCTTAGTGCGATTGATTCTGGTCTAATTCTCTTCAAAAGAATCCTGGAATCACCATGATAAATGTGGTTTTCTTCTAGGAATTCCGTAATGCTTACGACTGCCATTTTCCTTTGCACTCCCTGTTAATCTCATCATACGTGTATGATTTGAACTCGCCATGATGCTTTTTGTTTGAGTTTAGCAAAACTGACTCGAACCCTAAAATCTTCTCCACGGGTAGGAGCATTTCGCCCTGCCAGCCATATTCCGTCATCAACAGTTGGATTATATCTATCCTGCAATCGTCCATTGGGAATTGCCGTAATTGTGACATCTTTTAAGTGATGTATATCCTCCTCATCTTTGTACATGAAATGCACGAAACAGGTTGTCGTCAGATAATATTTATCTCCATATTCAGATATTTCTGGTAGGAACCCTTTTTCATTGACGGCACTGCCACCTCTTCGCTGTCTTACCCACATAGAGGTTTGGGACATTTGTATAGTCGCTGACCGATTCTCTTTCTCTGCTTTTGAATCGATAAAGAGGGCTTGCCTTACCGTTTTCTCTGGCAAGATAATATATCGAGCCCGCTTGTAATCAACAGTTCCGTATATTCTTTGTTGCACATTAAATCCAGGAAGGCGCTCCAGCAATTCTCTTGTAATATCTTCTGCAATATCTTTCACGCTATCCGGCGAGTTTAAGAATATCTCGTATGCTTCCATTCCGAAATCAAGAATCGCTTGAAAAATCCAGCGCAACGTGAGTTCTTCGATTTCTTCAATTTCATCTGAAGACAAATTTGACGGTTCTTTCTCATTCATAGCCTATCCAATTATGTTTTAACGCCTAACAAAAAAGTTCAGTTGCGGCGGGTTTGCCCCGGATTACTCAATCAAACACAACTTTGCTGCCCAACCGAGGTTGATAAAAAGCCAAGATTAGGCGTCAAGTGCAACGATTTGTTAGCCGTGAATCATGCCACCATATTTTCTAACTGCTTTTTGAGTAATTTTTTGCGTTCTGTTATAAATGTTTTGAAGTCAGATATATCAAGGCTCACATCTGGTATGAGCTGGTTGGATTTGTCAATATTGTTTACCCAGTCTTTTAGCGGAGTTGCACCTTTAGATTCATTTAGTATCCCATTAAGAAGTTGAAGATTTGCTATACCGTTCCAATTTGAAGGGTCAGAATAAAAAATAAAATCCTCTTGTGTCTGAAAATCTTCTCGCTTAATACTGCTAAAATAACTTGCAGGATGCAAGTGGTCTTTATGATAGTCCTGATCACCAAAATTTAAATGAGAATAGACTAATGATAAGATGGCGAAACAGTTAGGAGCGTCTTTTTGTGTTGTTAAAAGCCCTTCAATTAATTCATCGTCAAATGAAAGTTTTTTTGCACTATTGGCTTGGAACTCATCTTTTATTCTATCAAGCGGAAAAGATGGTTGTTTTGAGGTGTCGGCTAATTCTGCTTTTATGGCTTTACGTAAACCTGAAAGCACCGTGTCTGATTGACCCCCAAAAACGCCTTTCAATAAAGACATACAAAGCCATTTTCTGATTAATTGTTTGTCGTCTCTGTGTTTAATAGGGTTGTTAAAATCGTTCTCTATGCCTCTGTGATAGATATAGTAAACGATTGGTATGACAGCATTTTTGGCTCTTAGGTTTTGATCATTAAACCCTAACTTTGAAAGCAAAGTAAAGCTCTCAATTATACTTTTCTTTATTCTGTCCCAATTTTCCTCGAATACAATAACATTGCTTTGGTCAAAATTCTTAACTTGGAATCTGATATTGTCATTGAATAGAACCAAGCAAGTTTTTAGGACAAAATCTTTGCTAATCAAAAAACCTGGCTTACCAATTTCAAAAACCTTACTTACTACGTCGGGTATCTCTTTTCTTGCATCAGATTTCCAATGAGCTGTTGTAATTGACATCAACAAATCAGAGAAGCTAAGTGGTTCACCACCACTATTAGTGCGTATAAAAATATCCAATACAACATCTATCTCTTGTATCTTTTCAAGATAGTAATTTATCATACGCTCTTTGAAAATGACTTCATAAAGTTTCCGAATGGTCTGCTTTGTGAAGTCTTTTGAAAGCCAACCTTTGCTGTCAATGTAGTTATCAACTTCATCTCTGCTTTTAAAAGTTAGAATCTTGTTTACACAATACCAAATTGAGTTTTCATCAGCTGATTTTTCTTTATACTCGGATTTTGTAAAAAACTGAAAATCATAAACCATTTGTCTTTCATTTTCTTCTGGCAAACGGTTGGAAAGATTTAGATATAGATGTCTTGTTGGTATAGCATCTTCGGTATTATACAACCACTTTCGGGGTAATTTATAAGCGTAAGAGCCTTTAAGTCCAATGTAAATACTTGTTAGCCGTTGTTGCCCGTCAATGACGGCATAGAAGTCTTTGTAGCTTTTTGTATCAATATCAGGATTATCTTCTTTAAAGAATTGACGATATTCAGTCAGAAACCGATAGAATTTAAATTTGTTTTTGATTTCACTTTCTTTCACTTCCCAAAACATAAATGAGTTGATTGGATAGCCTCTCATTATGCTGTCAAAGAGTACTTCTATTTGGTCGCTACTCCAAACAAATTTCCTTTGAATTGCTGGAAGTAAATAAGTTCCGTCATCAATGTAGTCAATAGCATCTTTAATCGTAATGGGGGTTGCAAATCCACTGGACATATTTTTACCTCAAACCCTTTTTGCTTTAACGCCTAACGGCCAAGTTCAGTTGTCCGATTCTCGGACGAGCACGGCGGGGGTTCGCCGAAAACCGTTCGACAAACCCAAACCCGCCGCAACCTCACAAACATTCATAAAACCATAGCCCCCGCCGTCAACTGCAACAACTGGTTAGGCGAAGGTTGTTCGTTGGGGTTATTGAAGAAAACTCAAAAAATGCTAAAATAGAAAACCAGTTGTCTTCTACTATTTCTAACTATTAGGACCTACAGTTCAGCGGATGGAGAATGGCCCAAACCCCGACTGTCCGCAGGACGTCGGGTGTTTGCGTTACACACCCGATGTCTTTTGGACAATCGGGGTGTCACTGCTCTTCAACCCATTGCGTAAGTCCTAACTATATCACACCCCACCAAGAGAATCAACCGCAAAATCGTTAGACGGAGGTCAGCTTTTATCCAATCCCCAGCTTGTCGTTAATCTCTTTCTGATACCCTTCCAGTTCACAGCTTTCAATCTCCGCAAGCGTCACCGGGCGGCCAAACCAGCCGGACTCGTAAACTGCCATACAGAGTGCTTCGGACTTCATGCCCTCGACCCCATCGACCTCCGGTTTGCCCCCTGCCTTGATGGCGTCCGCAAAATACTTGAGTTCAATCGCCACCGTATTCCTGATGCCGCCTGGGAAATAATACTCCCGTTCCGCGTTGTTGAGGCTCTCCGTGAACTCTTTGACGAGCGCTTCGTTGTTGATCGGTTCGCCGTTGCGAGGCACAAGCCCCGCTCCAAAATCCAGGCACCCCTCGCTGCCGTAAATCGTCCGGCGACTGAATCCTTGTCCGGATGCGGAACCGACCCATGTCCATTGAGCGGTCACGCCCTGGGCGAACTTAATCGTAGCGATGACTGCATCTTCGACATCAACCGCGTAGCCGCCCTGTCTCTCCTTGGGGTTATCGTAGCGGTAAGGCTCGTAAGCCTTGCTGACGGCGTAGACCTCCTCTGCCTCCAGGCCGAGTTGAAATCGCATCAGGTCTGTGAAGTGAACGCCACCGTCGAGCGCCCAACCACCGCCAGCGTCCATCTTAAAGTTTCGCCAGCCCCATTTCCCCAAACCTTCGCCCACTTCGACCCAGAAGAACATCCGAACCTCGCCGATTCGTCCTTGACGTAACGCCCACCGGCGCGCTCGTTGCGTCCGATCGAGGCGATAGTTCTCAGCGACGGACAAAATCTTACCGTTTTTTTCAGCCGCGTCGAGGATGACCTTGCACGCACGCATCGTGATGCCGAGCGGTTTTTCAATGATGACGTGCATCCCCGCCTCGAGTGCTGCGACTGCAAGCGTGTGGTGTGCGCTATGCAGGGCGCAGATGTCCACACAATCCAAATCCGGGTGCTTGGAAAGCATCTCTTCGACATTCGCGTAAACAGCAGGCTTCGTGCCGCCTTGAAACTCGTGCGCTTGATTGGCTCGCGTCTCCGCGCGTTCTACAGCGACGTCGCACGCTGCAACAATGTCAAAGCATTTTAGCCCCTTCGACCAGAGTTCTCGATAACCGTCTATATGGGCACCTGACATGCCCCCACAACCAATTAAACCCATTTTGAGTCTATCTGACATGAAGTTACTCCTTTATATATTCGCTTTTGGCTCACACTATAAAAACAAGTGCGGAGGAGGTGAGCGAAAAAACCAGGTTTTGACACATTTGATACAGGTGAATAGGCAAAAAAAAACCTCTCCAGGAACCTGGAGAGGCCTACCCTATGGTTAAACCATAGGGGGGACTATGTATATAATACATTACCGTAAAATAAAAAGTCAAGGGAAAACTTCTTGCCGTAGAACAAAAAAAACCTGTATTTTTCCATTGGAGTGAGATATAATAGAGATTTACATTCAGTAGGGATAGGTAGATTCCTTGCGGAATTTTCCCCCCCTCCAAACCGTGCGTG
>CAZOAL010000111.1:0-18498 GCA_964577695.1 uncultured bacterium
CGCATGCACGGTTTGGAGGGGGGGAAAATTCCGCAAGGAATCTACCTATCCCTACAAGGAGAATTCCATGCGTTCAACATATTCATCGACAATTACTGAAATCGTCCAAAAACTCGAAGGGCGTCACCCCCTGCCACCGCTTGCCCCAGAAAAGGAGTGGGATGCCGAACTGACCGGTCGGATTCAAAAGGCTTCACCCGATGCGCTCTTTGATGGACAATCGGTGAAGGATGCAACTTTGGCGTCCGCTGTGCAGAGTGGCTTGTTGCTCTGGAACGATGCGCTGAACATATCCCACACCATCTCACAGGGTATCGAAAACACAACAGGCAGCTATTGGCACGGCATCATGCACCGGCGCGAACCTGACTATAGCAACGCAAAATACTGGTTTAATCGTGTTGGCAATCACCCTATTTACCCGGCGCTTCGCAAACGGGTATTAGAGCTCTTACAGGAACATGCCAGCCCATCGGCTCGGCTCGCTGATTACGCGAGGCAGATTGAGGGGAAAGACAACTGGGATGCGTTTCAGTTTGTCGATTGGTGTCAAGCCGCCGCTCAAGATGCGTCAACCCCTCAAGATGTCGCCGAATTTCTACAAACCGTCCAAATCGAAGAGATCAAGCTCCTGCTGGATTACTCTTATCGGCATGCGCTCATGTGAAACGTGATGCGTGAAACGTAAAACGTAAGAGATCTTACATTTTACGTTTTACGCATTACGCATTGCGCCCTATTTAGAACCAATGATTAAGTTAAGCAACCTACAACGTGTTAATAATCAGAGGTTTTTTTTGGGGGCTCGTGTTGACGGTGAAAGTCGTGTGCGGTGAAAGTCGCCCCGAAACGGGATCTCGCTTCGCTAGAGACACGCACGGTTTGGAGGGGGGGAAAATTCCGCAAGGAATCTACCTATCCCTACAATTTCTAAATTCCAGATTTTTGCTTGACAATCCCTACCGCCAAAGGTATTATAACGTTTCCGCGAAATGATGCGATACTTTTAACGATATATGGGGGCGCACGGATGGCGATACCAGAATCAATTACCTGTCGAAGTTGCCAGGAGCAGATTCCCAACCAGGAGTTCCTGGAAGCATATAAAGTCTGTCCTAAATGCAATTATCATCACTACATTAATGCGTATGAACGTCTCAAACTTCTGGTAGATGCTGATAGTTTTACGGAGCATGACGTGGGACTCTATTCGCTCAATCCTTTAGATTTCCCGGATTATGGAACCAAGCTTGCGGAAGATTATGCCAAGGGTGGATTAAAGTCCGAAATGCTCGCTGGCGAAGCGAGAATTGGAGGCTACCTGACCGAAGTCACAATTGGTGATTTAGGGGTGAGAGGGGGAGCTTATGGCGCAGTCATGGGTGAGAAACTAACCCGCTGCATTGAACGCGCGACAGAGAAAAGGTTGCCGTTAATCACTGTCTCTATCAGTGGCGGTATGAGAATGCAGGAAGGAACGATTGCGTTGATGCAAATGGTGAAAACTGCCGCAGCGTGTGTCAGGCACGCTCAAGCGGGGCTTTTTTACATCTCTGTGATGACAGACCCAACCTTTGGAGGGACGACGGCGAGTTTCGCCTCACTGGCTCATATTATTCTCGCTGAACCGGGGGCGCGCATTGGATTTGCCGGACCTTTAGCGACGGCAAGTATCAGACAAAAGTTACCGGATAATTTCCAGAAGGCAGAATTTTTGCTCGAACATGGGCTTATCGACAGAATTGTTCCACGCCATGAGATGCGATCGCTTCTCATTCACCTGCTCGATTTTGCATCCGGATGAAACTGATTGAATTTAATAGGCGAATGAGCGAATAAGCGAATTACGCATCACTCATCACGCATCACGTTTCACGTTTCACGCATGTGGAGAATTTATTATGTCTAAATCTTTGGTCGTTGTTGAATCCCCTGCAAAGGCGAAAACGATCAACAAATTTCTTGGTCGAGATTACATTGTCAAAGCCTCTATGGGGCACATTCGTGATTTGCCGTCAAAGGGGCTTGGCGTCGATATCGAAAACGGATTTACACCGGAGTATACTTTAATTCGAGGCAAAGGAAAGATTATCAAAGAACTTCAATCCGCGGCAAAAACGGTGGATTCAATTTATCTCGCCGCTGACGCAGATCGGGAAGGTGAGGCAATCTGCTGGCATCTTGCACACGAGTTGCGGAAAACAAATAAGCCAATTTATCGGATTACCTACAACGAAATCACGAAGGGTGCCATCCAAGCCGCGATGAAGGCACCTACGCAGATTAATCAACCGCTTGTCGATGCCCAGCAAGCACGCCGCATTCTGGATCGGTTGGTTGGCTATCAGATTAGCCCCATTTTATGGCGCAGTGTGAAAGCGGGATTGAGCGCGGGGCGTGTACAGTCGGTTGCCGTGCGGCTCATCTGTGAACGGGAAGCAGAAATTGAAGCCTTCGTGCCTCAAGAATACTGGACCATTACCGCAACCCTGAAAGGGAAAGAGACGGCCCCGTTTGATGCGAAGTTGCTTCAGATTGGAACTGAGAAGGGTTCAATCAGCACGTATGGATTCCCCATTGATGAGGAACGCGCAAATGAAATTGTTAAAGATGCGAAAACCAAGCCGTTCATCGTCAAAAACATTCAGAAACGGGAACGCAAGCGGAGCCCTGTGCCGCCTTTCATTACCAGCACCTTGCAGCAGGAAGCCGCGCGCAAACTCCGATATACGGCAAAGCGTACCATGTCGATTGCTCAAGACCTTTACGAGGGATTAGAGATTGGCAAAGAGGGGGCTGTGGGCTTGATTACTTACATGCGCACGGATTCAACACGGGTTGCGGAAGAAGCCCTCACAGAGGCACGGGCGTATATTAAAAAGACTTATGGAGCCGATTACCTTCCGGCGCGGGCTGTCTATTATAAAAGCAAAAAAGGGGCGCAGGACGCACATGAAGCCGTACGGCCCACATCGGTTGAGCGCACGCCTGAATCATTGAGACCTCATCTGACCCCTGAACAATATCAACTGTATGACCTCATCTGGAAGCGATTCGTTGCAAGCCAGATGAATCCCGCAATCTTAGACGTGACCACCATTGACATAGCTGCGGGGCACTACCTGTTCCGTGCGACGGGGTCGATTATCAAGTTTAAGGGGTTCATGGTCGTCTATATGGAAGGCCGTGACGATAGCAACACAGAAAACGGTGAGGATAAAGAGGATGGAGCCATCTTGCCAGCCCTTGAAATTGGCGAACTGCTGGCGTTGCTCAAACTCATTCCCAAACAACATTTCACGCAACCTCCCCCTCGGTATGCCGAAGCGACGCTCGTCAAAGAACTGGAAGAAAAGGCAATTGGCCGTCCGAGCACCTACGCGGCAATTATTTCGACCATCCAGGAGCGTGAATATGTCATCAAGGAGCAGGGACGTTTTGTTCCAACGGATATTGGGAAACTCGTCAATCAACTGCTGATTAAGGGCTTTCCGGATATTCTGGATGTTCAGTTTACCGCCAAGATGGAAGAACAACTTGACGAGATTGAGGATGGTAAGTTGGACTGGGTGCGCGTGCTGAATACGTTTTATCAGCCCTTTCGCCATGCCTTAGAAGCAGCACCTGATACCATGTACGAGGCGCGGAAGGCGATGGAGGAGGTGTCAGACCAAAGTTGCGAAAAATGTGGGAGTCCAATGATTATTAAATGGGGCAGATATGGACGTTTCCTCGGTTGCTCCAACTATCCCGCGTGCAGCAATATCAAGCGTTTGACTACAGACGAATCCCCGCCCGTTGCGGATGAACCAACAGATGAGATTTGCGACAAGTGCGGCAGCCTAATGGTCATCAAGACCAGCCGCGCGGGTGGCAAGTTCATCGCATGTACCGGCTATCCCAAATGCAAAAATGCAAAGCCGATTAACATCGGGATTAGTTGTCCCGAAGAGGGGTGTGGTGGCTATCTCGGTGAACGTCGCAGCAAACGCGGCAAGGTTTTCTACGGATGCAGCAACTATCCGAAATGCAACTTTGTCGTCTGGTATAAGCCGGTCCCCCAAGCCTGTCCGAAATGTAAAGCCCCTTTCTTACTTGAGAAAACCACGAAAACAAAGGGGACACACCTCGCCTGCTACAATAAAGAATGTGGCTACACGGAACAGTTGGGGGATGGTGAAGATGAAGCGTGAAACGTGAGGAGCGGTGTTTCGACACCCGTGAAAGAGAAAACTTGCACAGTGATGGCTGGTGAGCGCCTAACGACTGGGCATCAGCGGCGTGTGGAGCGAGTCCGCTTCATGCCTTTGTTAGGCGTTTTCTCCGTAAGCTGACGATTGGCATATTTGTGGAGAATGCTTGCCATCAGTGTTTGATAGGGAATTCCTTCTGCCAAGGCATGTTTTTGGAGGGCAGTAAAATCTCGATGCGATAGGCGAATATTCACACGTTTATCTGGCTTGAACGTTGAGGCTGCATACGCTTGATGCTTCTTTAATTCAGCGTCCTTGTCAGGAATCGACTGTAATTCTCCGCGTTCAAAGGCTTCTAAAATTTCACGTTCCTCTGGTTCAAGTACGAGTTTAGACATGGTCAATCTCCGACATACTTCTTTGTGGCTTTACGACTCGGAATAATCGTTTTGAGAAAGATGTCCGTTTCTGACTCGACATAGGGGACCAAATAGGCATAGCCTCCGATGAGCACCACGGAAATGCGTTGTCCCGGATATCGTTCCTGGTTTGGATGGTCAAAAACGTCTACTTCGTCCCCATGTTCAATATGGAAGACGATCTCTTCAAATGAGATGTTTCGTTCGGCTTTGAGTTTCTCATTCTTGTCGGGGTCCCAGTTATAATATTTCATGGGCTGTCGCTATCTCATCACGGCGACTTTCAAAGAGTTGTGATTGCTCAAGCACGTCCTGCTTTTCTGCTTCCGATATTAACCCTTTGTCATATAAATTTTGCAGGTCAAATTCCAGATGTGATTCATCCATAACTGCCTCCGAATAACTCTTTGCCTCATTATGCGTGCTCTTCGTTCGTTGTGAAGTTTTTGGAGCCTAACGACCCAAGTTCAGTTGTCCCAATCTTCGATCGGGACGAGCACGGCGGGGGTTTGCCGAAAACTGTCCGACAAACCAAAACCCGCCACAACCCGAAAAACAGTAATAAAACCGAAAGATCCCGCCATCAACTGCAACGGCTGGTTAGGATTTTAAAGTTGATTGAGCAATTTGTCATAGTCGGCATGAGAGCCAATCCAGAACCAATAGATAGCATCATCTTCCTTCAAACCCAACGCACGCCATCCAATTCCCACTCGAACCGAGTAAATTGGCTCTTTGGGGTGTACCTGCTTAAATTGCAAGCTGGGGTGGTTAGGGTTTTGCACCCAAAGGCGGTAATTCTTGCGGGCTTTCTCTTTTACGCTTTGAGGCAACTCCCGAAAGCAGGAGAGAAAATCCTCTCTCAGATACGAATTCATAGCTCATCAAACCCCATTTTTTTGATACGGCCTGCTTTGATGTCAGCACGAACTTTTTGAGCAAGTTTCGCGAGTTTATCTTGCGAAGTTGTAAAAGCCGCCTCCCATCGCTGGTCATCTTCCAGTTCTTCAAGAATCACCGCCGCGATGGCATCCTGCTTTTCAAGTGGAAGTTTATAGACTTCGGTCAGTGCTTTTTCAAGAAGTTGAGTCATAATATTTGTTACTCCTTCCTTTTATCTTTCGTTCCTTGTCAACATCAGATAGGTCCGGCCTCGTCTAGGACGGTCATTTTGTGCCGTAAATCGAGAGTATTTATGCGCGGCAACAATTACCGCCTAACGACCCAAGTTCAGTTGTCCGTTGCACGGACGAGCACGGCGGGAGTTTGCCGAAAACCGTTCGACAAACCAAAGCCCGCCGCAACCCCGAAAACAGTCATAAAACCGCAGCTCCCCGTGCTCGTCCGATTCTCGGACCGTCAACTGCAACGGCTTGTTAGGATCTGTGACTTGGATTCAGACAGTTTCTCAAAGCACTTATTTCGTCTTTTCCTGACCTGCTTCTCGCAAATCTGATGCGAGTGCTTCAAGTTGGATCGCGACTTTTTTAATGTCAACGTCTATACCTTGACGGATTAGCTGATAACAAAAGTCTTCCCAATTTTTGCATTGGCTCCAAGCTGACCGACACATAGCAAGCCGACTGTCAAATCGAATGGGAAGTAATAATGGCTGGATTTTATCAAATCGAACACCAGTTGAGATGCTAAGGGCATCCCTGATTGAACCGTTCTGTTTAAGAACAATATTGACGACATTTTCACATTCCTTTGTACTCAGTTTTTCTTCTATAATAGCAAGAGCCAATAACCATTGATCGTCTTCGTTCTCGAGTCTGGATATTTGATAGCCTTGCTCAATTCCAATTTGCTCCTGATCGACTTTCCATTGAATGCCTTTCGGGAGTTGGAAAATACGATGTCTTGAACTCAAGAAATTGGGTGACATATTCAATTGCTGCGCGATTGCTTGATAGGAATGGTATTTCTGATACAAAACATCTACAGCTTCTCCTATTTCGGATGGTTTTTTCCCTTTAGGGGCAGTTAGATACTCTACTGCAACCTTCTCCTCCATTACCTTGCCCCCCTCTTGAGAACGTCCGCTACCATATGGCCAATGATTGTGGATTCATCTTCCAAACCCCGCGATTTGCCCCATTGCAATAACTCATCATGCAAGTCACTAGGGATTGCATATTGCACAATGCGACCAGATTCGCTAATCTTTTCCGTTACATACTCAGTCAAGTCTGCAATAGAGGCTTGGTGCCCCAAATGTTCTAAAGCCTTAACGGCATATTCCCGTTTGTCTCTATCAAGACCAAGAATCCATGACGCTCGCTCTCTCATCGCCTCCTGTGATTGTTCAAAGCGCGAGGAGCGCGAGGTGTCGTAGGTGTTTTTCACAATTGCGACCGCATTTTGTAAGGTGAGGATTCCCTGATCTACCATTTGATTAAGGTCTTCAGGCAATCCGGATAAGGTATAATACTTCATAACGGTTGGGACTTTTACGCCAAGGTATTTAGCTGCAAGTTCGAGAGCTTCTTGTCCCGTATATCCTTCGCCGCTATACCGCTTGTATATTCTTTGTGCCCAGTACGCTCGGTCACTATATGTCAGATCTCCCCGTACCTCATTTTCAAGCCATGAACGCTGAATGGCTTGATCGTCATTCAATTCGAGTATAAACGCAGGAATTTCTTCCAACCCGAGTTCTAAACACGCCTTTAGTCTGCATTGTCCCGTAACATTCTCATAATTGTATTGGGACTTAGAATCGGGATGTGGTCGAACGATAATAGGCTGATCTGGCCAATAACCATGTTCCTGAATAGAGGCTTTGACTTTCTCAACATTCTGTTCTATACCTTGCCTACGAACATTGATTGTGCTATTGGGATTGATCTGACTCACCTTGATTTTCTTAACTTCACTCATTTTGCTTCTCCTTTACGAGTTCATGTGAAACGTTGCGCGGTTCTCCCTCCGCCTAACGACCATGAGTTCATCCGCCTGCGGGTGGGCAAAGATAGGTTCACTTTAAGCCGACGCTGTCAGCAAACCGAGGTTGAAAATCCGAAGGGTAGCAGGTCGGGTGCAACGAATTGTTAGGCGCGTTTTATGCACAAAGCTGCTGACAAAAGCTTTGTGCGATGTTCCTATAGACCTGCCTTGCGACGGTGCTCATCCAAAGCATCTGTGTCAGGTATATGACCAGTACCTTCAGTAAAGCCGAGAGGCTGATTCTCATAGCGGGCATACTCTGTATGTCTCAGTTCAGGTTTAATCAATACTCTCATTGTTGTGGAATCTACAGAAAATAGACCTAAATCGAAAAGGGTGTGAATGTCTGTTCTGAGAAGCAAGCCATTTGATAGATGATGCGTACGATTCTCACTGTAAGGACGAATATGAGCAGCTTCTAAAAGCCCTATAACTCTACATTCCGTTACTAAACAATGTTTATAATTTCTAATGAGCGCTTCACGAAAAGCCTGTTGCCCTTGACGTGCCTTAATTAACTCTAGAATTTTCTCTCTTGCTTGTTTTTCCCTCTCATCCGCAGAAAGATTTGATTCGCGCCGGTTTTGAAACTTCTTGTTTACATTTCCAGATTTAATTTGAGGCAGATTATCCAGTAACATAAAGAAAATTCGTTCTGAAGGAATTTCATCCAATGATGAAATCTTACGTAGTTGCTCCTTTCCAGGCAGAGTAATTTCTAGTGTCCTGGGGTAGTCAAGCAGAGCATCTACTGCAACTGGAATGTACTCACGATCTCCACGGCTATAGTAGCAGTTAATCCATCCTTTATTCTGCATGTCTCTAAGCGTTTCTACAATCCTTTGTCTTAGATCTGGCCTTTCTGAAGCGGACTCATCAAGGAAAGAAACAGAGTCATAGAATTGGTATAAAAATGTTTCAAGTGCAGTTATATCGCCCAATTCAGAAATTCGTCTCAGCAGTGCAATATGAAGTGTTCTCATCAGTAATATTCTCCTGTTTAGCTTGTGACCCAATTTGTGCTACTGATAATGTATGCACGCAAAGCATCTCACTTAACTATCTTTAGCTTTATAAGCCTTTGCTATGCACACTTAAACAAGCGCCCAACGCCCGCGTTCAGCCGCTGGAACCGCCGTGAGCGTGACAAAAGGCAGAGCGATGAAAGCAACGACAAGGCTGCTAAAAGCCGAGCGCGGTTCCAGTCGGCCTGCAGCGCGTGGTTAGGTGGCTGTTACTGTCTCTATACTCTAACCCAAGCAAGCAGCAATGATGATATCAAGTGAAGCTATATTGCTTGTAGATGAGCTGCTTGATGAGAGTTTCTTGATTGAGGATATCCTGAGTTGTCGTGCAGGTTTCTAGCGTCTTAATTGCCTGAGCGATTGCGCTTTGTTTGTTGAGGTGGAGCCAATCCTTGATGAACTGATATTTGCGAATAGTCAACTCTTGATCGGACACAAGCTGACGATATGTCCAAATTGGGCCACCCCTCCCAAAGCTTGCGAGGAACTGCTCTGCGTATATATCAGGATTGATGTGAAGAAGATTAGGATCCAACTTCCACCCTTCAGGCATGGCATAGTTAATCGCAATGTCATGGGTTCGACTAGAAAGCCATTGGTGAGCCACCACATTTCTCATCTCGTGAATGTCGTCCGAGATCAATGAAAATTGCCGATCCTGCGTGGATCCGTCAACAAAGTGTTTAAGGTAGAATCGTGTTCCTTCCAGGCCGCGTTTACCAAAGATCTTCTCGGAGACGGTTTGAATGGTCGCATGGATTCCCAGGAATATCAATCGATCGAGACTCTTCTCTTTGGCGACTTGGATCTCAGGTAAAAAGAAATTCGTCACGGAGTTCAGGATTGTGAGAGGAATCTCATGCTCACTGCTATCCGTGAAGCGCTTTAGACGTGCCTCAAATGATTCCATCAGACCTCCCAAGCCAACTGTTCTACAGCCACCTAACGACCCCCGAGTTAAGCTGCATTTCACAGGAGGTGAAATGTCAGCTTCAACGAGTTGTTATTTTGCGTATTAGACGGAAACTTTCCCATCTAATCCTCCGCTGAGTTGGATTAGACAGAATTTTTCCGTATAATAACCCCCCATAGGGTTTTATGCAGAAAAATTTCTCATGGCTCTTAAACCCAGCGGACTCCTAACCTGTCCAATATTGTATTCTAAAAATTCCTTACCTGTCAAGAGGTAAATCAACCGATGAACAGACAACCTAAGAAACTTCTCGACCCGGTTCGTGAGGTCATCCAACTCAAGCATTATTCCATTCAAAAGAGGCCTATGTTGCCTGGATTCGACGCTACATTTTGTTTCACAACAAACGCCACCCAAGAGAGATGGGACACCGCGAAATCGAGGCGTTTCTGATCACGTTTCACGTTTCACGAATCGTCTCATTCAAGACCACAGATGGTGTTAGGCTTCACGCGAAGCAACCCTTCTGTCTGAGCGCTATCGCCTTTGCCCTCTCCCGCTGCCTCGAGGCCAGGTAACCGGAATCCCTCCTCCGACGGGCAACACTGATTTTGATCTCGTTTTTCCCTTCTTTTTCCGTTTCAAATCCCAACCCCGATAGATCGGCCTGTCCCGCTCCATCGGGGGATTTCGCTTCGCTCAACCTGTAAACACCCGGGCAAGCCCATTCCCTTTATAGCGCCTGGTTAGGCGCAGGCTTGCCCTATCTGGCCTCGACCGGACCCAGGCGCTTCGTCCCCACGGCCAGTTCGTCAATCCACAGCGTCTGTTCGTGCGGGAGCAGTCCCGGCCCAAAGTACGGAATCAGCAGGAACTGGTTGAACTTCATCTGAGGGAAATCGGTGGAGCGCAAGACGACATCGGTCTGGTCGATCACCAACTTGCTGTCGAACCAGCCCCGCACGATGCCGTCGGCGTTCGATCTGTCCGCGTTCAGGTCGAGGCTGTTGAGTTGGAACATGGCCTCGACACAGTGCCAACCCTCATCGTTGAAGAGAATCTCTTTGCTGTCGTAGAACTGGCCGTTGTAACCGCCCCGGAGCGGGCCCTGGGTGAGTCCGTGGGGCTTGTCCTTGTTCTGAATGTCCTGGGCCGCCAGGCGCAGCTTGCCATTCCACGGCTCGATGTAGACGGTGAGGTGGCTGGCAGCCGGCCCGCTAAACTTTTCGTTCTCGGTGGTCATGAAGTGCATCAGGTGGGGGTGATAGGGACGACCGGTCCATCCCCAACCCTTGGACAGCTTGATGTAAAAGCGCAGATAGACGGTGTTGGTCGGTTCAAAGAGATGGCGAATCCCCGACGAACTGGCAGGGTTCGTGGTACCGGCTTTCCAGAGGTACTCGACGCACCCTTTGCCGGCATAGGGCTCTTTCGCGGAGATGGTGAACTTGTCTCCGTCATACCAGTCTCGCTGGAGCAGGCGGGAATCGTCAAAACTCTCGCTAAACAGGACAGCCGGTGGTTTTTCGGCCAGTTGCGCTGCGGTCGCTGATGGATGGCCGGATGGCAGAATGCTGAAACAGCAGAGCAGGCCCACTGTCGCACACAAGGTTGTCGCCAAGACAAATCGTTTCATCGTGATCTCCGGGTTGAGAAGATGACGGAGCCTAACGACCCAGTTCAGTTGCGGCGGGGGTTTGCCGAAGAACGTTCGACCAACCGAAACCCGCCAGTTGCCAGATAATGATCGTCAAACCAAAGCTCCCCGCCGTCAACTGCAACGACGGGTTAGGATCGAAAACCATCCGCTCCATCACCGTGTTAGACAGGGTCGTATAGACATGCGTCTAAAATGCTCAAAACCTCGTCGAGCACGGATGCAGGGGCTTTCTCAACAAACTTCACCTTTCGGCTTGCGTAATCGACCGACTTAATCTGCTCGACCATGATGTACCCCGTAAGGGATGACTCGTGGGGGACTTCCACATGAAAGGGAATATTCCTTTCCGTGTTGGTTATAGGGCACACCATGGCAAGCCCAGTGTGCCTATTGAACAGGGTGTTACTGACCACCAATGCGGGGCGACGACCTTGTTGCTCGTGTCCTGCCTGCGGGTCAAAGGTCAAGAACACGAAATCCCCTTTCTTAGGAATATATCGGGGCATTTACCACACTTCCTTCCCAATAGGCTCACCCCAGTCCAGTTCTTCAGCTTGATACTCTTGGGGCATCTTGGATACCAACTCCTTCAAATCATATCTCCCTCGCACTTTGGTCACGGGTTCAACGATAATCCACCCTTTCTGGGCTGAGACATTCACTTCATCGCCCACGTTTATCTGGGCTTCTTGGAGAATAGCCTTCGTAAACCGAAGCCCTTGGCTGTTTCCCCATTTCTGAACCTTACTCAACATAGCCAACCTCCTCAAAAGAATTAAATGTATATCCCAAGTATAGCCTATGGCGAGTCGAAAAGCAAGAGTAAATGAGGTAAATCTTCTCTACTTGGCACTTCCTAACGAAAAATTCAGTTGCCTGCCTGTGCGTGCCGTCTATCTGTGCCAACGGCAGACAGGCACACAGACAGGAGGCGAGGATTTGCCGAAGGCCGTTCGACAAACCAAAACCCGCCACAAACCAGAAAGATTCAGGAAAACCACAGTTCCCCGCCGTCAACTGCAACGGATGGTTAGGCACAAACGACATCCCTGATGAATAGATGAGCCCCTCTTATCGGCGATACCAACCTGACCCGTCAGCCTAAGCATTCATTGGGTCAGCTGACCCTTCAAAACCGCCACGACCTCTTTGAGAGGCATCTCTGACAATCGCAACGCCAGCCGGGCCTCGTGTTGCAAGCGTTCGGTGATCCATTTTCTCACCATCGACTGATACCCCCGTTCACCCTCCAACTTCGCTACCACTTTCAGCGTTTCAACTAGCTCACCGGGCAAACGGATCGACATGGTGGTATAGGTTTTGGCCTGAGACATCAGGTCATCAAATTCAGCCGGATTCATTTGATGATATTCCCGCTCGATTTTTTCCTGTTCAGCTTTGGATAGGTCGCCAAATCGTTTTTTCATCTTTTCGCCGCTCATCTCGACAAAATCGATAGTCGTGAAGAAAACATTCTTCCGCTTCTTCTGTCTCGATGCCGTGATCGCGCAAATGCTGGACGTTCCCGTTTTTCTGCTTTTCATCATCCCACTCAAAGCGATACCACCCATATTGAGGCATTTGATCATCAACCTATCGTGTACGGTAGGGATTCTATCTCCTTCAAACGCCTAACGATGCTTGGTTAGACAAGATTCTGTCCGTTGGGTTTCGTGCCTCAACCCAACCTACCAACTGTACTGCAACGACTGTATGTCACGGGAAACCGCAATGACGGCCCCCGGTCGGCTGCAGCGCCTGGTTAGGCGCAGGCTTGCCCTATCTGGCCTCGACCGGACCCAGGCGCTTCGTCCCCACGGCCAGTTCGTCAATCCACAGCGTCTGTTCGTGCGGGAGCAGTCCCGGCCCAAAGTACGGAATCAGCAGGAACTGGTTGAACTTCATCTGAGGGAAATCGGTGGAGCGCAAGACGACATCGGTCTGGTCGATCACCAACTTGCTGTCGAACCAGCCCCGCACGATGCCGTCGGCGTTCGATCTGTCCGCGTTCAGGTCGAGGCTGTTGAGTTGGAACATGGCCTCGACACAGTGCCAACCCTCATCGTTGAAGAGAATCTCTTTGCTGTCGTAGAACTGGCCGTTGTAACCGCCCCGGAGCGGGCCCTGGGTGAGTCCGTGGGGCTTGTCCTTGTTCTGAATGTCCTGGGCCGCCAGGCGCAGCTTGCCATTCCACGGCTCGATGTAGACGGTGAGGTGGCTGGCAGCCGGCCCGCTAAACTTTTCGTTCTCGGTGGTCATGAAGTGCATCAGGTGGGGGTGATAGGGACGACCGGTCCATCCCCAACCCTTGGACAGCTTGATGTAAAAGCGCAGATAGACGGTGTTGGTCGGTTCAAAGAGATGGCGAATCCCCGACGAACTGGCAGGGTTCGTGGTACCGGCTTTCCAGAGGTACTCGACGCACCCCTTGCCGGCATAGGGCTCTTTCGCGGAGATGGTGAACTTGTCTCCGTCATACCAATCTCGCTGGAGCAGGCGGGAATCGTCAAAGCTCTCGCTAAAAAGGACAGCCGGTGGTTTTTCGGCCAGTTGCGCTGCGGTCGCTGATGGCTGGCCGGATGGCAGAATGCTGAAACAGCAGAGCAGGCCCACAGTCGCACACAAGGTTGTCGCCAAGACAAATCGTTTCATCGCGATCTCCGGGTTGATAAGATGAAGGAGCCTAACGTTTGAGTTCAGCGGCGCGCTTCAGCGCGTCCGCTGGAACGAATTGTTGGGCCCTACGTCTTCTCCACAAGAAAGAGGACCTCACGGTTCGGCAACTCAGCGTCCCGAATCCACTCATTCGTCCACCGCATTCCAGCCATTACGTTTCTTCGGTAGTCAACTTCAATGACCTCAACTAGACGCCCGTTCTCAGTAATCACCTGATTGAGCTGCTCTGCGGTTGCTCGGCCGCCAGAACTGTAGGAAAGAAGAACATGTCGAGCTCTTACGTGGGCAAGCGCATTCCTGATAGCTTCAACAGCTATCAGTCGACCAGATTCATCGCGCCGAAACTCCTCAAAGACTGAAGCGGCAACCACATCTGAAGTGTCGGCTCGCCGTTTAGCCTTGCCGAAAAGCTCTGGGCGATCATTCAAAACTACCGTCGTCCACAAATGGTAGTAGGCGGCGTAGCGAACCCTCGACGGCGGCATTTTTTCGTTGTTAGAACCATAGGGCGGATCAAGATACGCGAGGTCAACCTCCACGTTGGGCAAGAGATCGAAGATGTCTTGCTTGTGGACTTGATGCTCCGCGCGCCGTTGAAGCAACGACGGAACCTTCAACTGCATTGGCTTGAACGATCGCGGAGACCACTCATGTAGATAAGAGGCGAAGTGGCCTAGCGTACTGTCAACCTCGTCAAGCGCGTATATCAAGCTAGTTAGAAGAACTGACTTCTCGACAGCACTCAGGCCGAGCCGATCAATTTCATTTCGTATTGCATCAAGGCGGCGTGTGTTGTGTTTTTGCCAAGGCTTCTTCAGTCCATCGGGTCCTACCGATATCCCATCACCGGGTTCGCCACCATAGTGCTCTGTGAACCAGCCATCTTCCGGCGGGAGACTATTTAGCTGTTTTATCAGTGTCGCGTAATGGGAATGCGGATGCTCATTCAACAAATAGCAGGAAGCAAAGACTTGTGACCACGCCGACAGATCGTTTGCGACAACCAAATAACCGCTTTGTGCCAGCGCCTGGGACACACGGGTCGTTCCGGCGAAGCCGTCCAAGACTGACCGGGGTCTTGCTTTCCTCACGAGGGAGAGAATATGCGGCAGTAGCTTTTGCTTGGACCCCGCGTACTTGATGCCTTCCGTTCGCGGAGCATCAACAACTATATCGTCGAATAAAGCTTGAGTTTCCATATTAGGTTAAATTCGACATTTTCTTTTGGGTGTCGATGTCTTTCTTCAACTCTTCCAAAGCCGCTTCATGGCCAGTCGACGTTGCGATCAATGCATGAGAGAAAAGCTTGACCAATACTAGGTTGTGCGCGTACGTGATCCAACCGCTTGTGACGCTCTCAAAGTACTTGAGCCCATTTCTTGTGTGAGTCCATAGCCCTCTTTGCAGTGCGTTGGCTGTGCCGCTACCGTAGCGCACTTCGCACACATAGCCACCAGCGCCGTCATAGAAGCGATATACCGGGTGCTTACGGCCCTTACCCTTTTCTTCATAGACGACCTTAGCTACCTGATGCATAGCTTTTTCATGATCGAACACTAGAACGTTGCATCGTTGCTTCTTTTCGTCGTAGATCAGCGGCAGGACGTTCAACGCGCTGAAGTCAGCAAATACGGGGTCTGCCCAAAGGTCCTTAAGCGATTGAGAACCTTGAATCACTTTACCAATCTGTTGCAGCTTGGGAAACATCAGAAAGTTCTTGTCGGTTGAAAGTTGGAGTGGTCCATCTCCATATGCCTTGAGACTGACCGGAAACTCGGCCTTTGTTATCTCATTGATGATTTTGATGTCTTCTTCGTGCTCTTTGGACCGGTATAGATCTTTCCCGACGTGAATCGACCTAAAGTCATACATGTACTGATTGATGAACTCCGCGATGGCTATCTCGGCCAAGTCACCGTGAGTCTTGTTCCCGATGAGCCGCATCGTGAAGATGTTGCTCAAAGTGGTCGTGATGAGGTGGGGGTTCTTGCTGATAAGCAACTTGAACCGTGTGGTGAACTCCTTATAGGGCGTCATTAGGTATTTCCTGCCTCTCGTTAATAGTGTAGGGACGGTGCGTGGACGTGGGGCCCAACTTGTAATTAGACTGCAAAAATGCGGTCTAATCCCCTAATAACCGAAAAGTACGGCATTTTTCGGTTTTTCCTTTGACAAAACGAACAGAACCGAGTAAAATACTGCAACTCATTTCGCGTCTAATGAGACAGAAAGTCAAGACGATGTTTTCTCGTCCATAATCCCAAACGACGCTACGCTTCAACCGACATGAATTGCTGAATTGTATGATAACAAAATTAGATGAAAACATCAAGCCAAAATTGCCATAAGAGAGGAAAAGAAATGATACGGAAAGCTGTTTGGATATACATTGTTGTCACCGTTATGGTCGGATGTGTGGGCATCGCCCAGGCAACCGAAGAATCTGTTCCGCGATTTCTCAATGACATTGCCCCTATCCTCGATAAGAAAGGGTGTTCGGCTGCGCTGTGTCACGGGAAATTTGGTGGACAGGGTGGATTTCAACTCTCGTTGTTGACACTGAACCCGGAGTCTGACTATCGCCCGATTGTTTACGACAGTCGTGGGAGGCGGGTGAACCTGATTGAACCGGAGCGAAGCCTGTTTTTGCTGAAACCGACCGCGCAGATGAGTCATGAGGGCGACATGCGTTTTAGCGTCAACTCAGATGAATACCTCACCATTTTACGCTGGCTTAAAGCGGGCGCTCCCTTCTCCCCTTCGGATGCACGTTTGGAACGCCTCGAGGTGCGTCCGGGCGAATTTGTCTTGCCGAAAGTTGGGGATACGCAGCAACTTCAGGTTTTAGCCTACTTCACCGATGGAACGGTAGAGGACGTCACTCGTAAAGCGGTCTATGAGTCCAACGATAAACCGGTTGCGACCGTGACGGAAGATGGGCTTGTTACCAGCGCCCGTTGGGGCGGAACCGCGATTATCGCCCGTTTCTTAGGCGTGGTCTCGGCGGCTTTCGTGACGGGCCCGCGCGATAGCCAAATCACGGTTTACCCGGAATTTCCAGCGAACAACTTTATTGATACGTTCGTCGCAGCAAAACTCAAAAAACTGAATATCCTCCCATCGAATCTCTCAACGGATGAGGAATTCATCCGGCGCGTCTATCTGGACACGATCGGCAAGTTACCGACGCCCGACGCAGTTGAAGCCTTTGTCAAAAACGGAAATCCGCGCAAAAGAGCCGACTTGATTGACCAACTTTTAGATCGCCCGGAGTTCGTTGACCTTCGCACGTTGAGGCTCGGTGATATGCTGCGTTGTCATCCACGCCAACTGGGCCAGGGCCCCTTTGGCGAACGTGGCGCGACGCTCCTTCACGAATGGATACACGACAGTGTTGAACAGAACAAGCCTTATGATGGGTTCGTTCGCGAGCTCATCGCCGCACGGGGAAGCACCTACCAGGGGGGGCCACCCAATTACTACCGCATTGAACCTGGGCCCGACGGTCGCGCAGAAACAACCGCTCAAGCGTTTCTCGGTATTCGTCTGACCTGCGCCCGCTGCCATAAGCACCCCTTTGATCGATGGACAACCGACGATTACTGGAACTTCGCGGCATTCACCGGTAAAGTCGGGGTTCGTGGTGGCGAACTCTACGATGAACGGGTCGTTTACTATAACCCAACCGGCAGTGTCATCAACCAATCTGTGCTCGGCAATCGAGGGCAAGTCGCCACGCCGACATTCCTCGGTGGAGACCGGGTCGCCGGAAACTATCAGGGGGATTATTTAGCGCTGCTCGCCAACTGGATGACATCTCCGACCAATCCTTACTTTGCTAAAGCAACTGTGAACCGCCTCTGGAGCCACTATTTTAGCAGAGGGATTATTCACCCTGTTGACGATATGCGTGCAACCACACCGGCAACCATTGAGGGACTGCTGGAAGCCCTCGCCGCAGAATTCGTAAAGAGCGGTTTCGATACAAAGCATATCATCGTGCTCACCCTGAATTCACGCACATATCAACTGTCGTCAGCACCGAACGAAACGAATGAACTGGATGACCGCTTTTTCTCACACTTCTATCCAAGACCGATGCTGGCGCAAGTGCTTCTCGATGTCCTGAACGATGTCACGGGGACGCAAGAGAAGTTTGGACGTTACCCGGTTGGAATGCGGGCAGCGCAATTACCGCTGCCGGTCAGTTCAACCTTCCTCTCGCTTTTTGGCAGGTCTGACCGGGAATTCCTCGCAGAGCTTGAACCCAAGATTGAGCCGACGCTCATTCAGACGCTGCATGTAATTAACTCCCCTTATATCAACGATAAAATCAGTGCTGGCAATGGAACCGTTGCGACTGCGGTGAACTCCAAACTGTCCGATGAGCAAATTATCCAGGACTTCTACGTGCGGGCCCTGAGTCGTCTACCCTCACCGGCGGAACTCGAAGCGGCGAAAAAATACATCGCTGACAGTCCATCACGGCGGGAAGGTTTTGAGGATGTGCTGTGGGCGATCATTTCGTCCAGAGGGTTTTTGTTTATTAACTAACGTTAGGTGTTAGGTATCGGGTGTTAGGTGTTAGAAGTTAGGTGTCAGATGAGTCCTAAGCCCATTAGTCACAAGTTAAGATTTTCTAGGAATTGTCAAGGGAAAAATT
>CAZOAL010000112.1:0-18207 GCA_964577695.1 uncultured bacterium
GTGTTACCAGTTACGAGGCTTCCAGCGATACTTCAGGTTTCCCTTTAACCATATCATTGTAGTCGGACGTGACAGCTTAGTTCCTACACCTGGAACCGAGTCATGCGCCATTTCCCTCTGCTTCCCACCTCACCTTGTAAGGCTGCTTTGAGTCCCGCATAGCGGGGTGATGCAGTTGAGGTCTGTGGGTTGGGCGGGGTGATTCGCCCATTTGGAATTAAACCAAAATTACATAACTATCTGCCAAAGCGCACCTCACTCTCAGGTCGGAGAGTCTCGGAACGGACTATGCGCCATTTCCCTCTGCTTCCCACGCCACCTTGTAAGGTGACGCAGTTGAGGTCAGGCTTGTAACGATAGATTGTTAAAGTTGGAATTTAACCAACATTGCGTCAGAATTTGTTAGAGCGCACGCATTAGAATTTGTTAAAGCGCACTAACCATATCATCGTAGCCAGACGTGACACCTGAGTTCATACACCTAGAACCGAGTCATTCGCCCTTTCCCAAAGCTTCCCACATCACCTTTTCAAGTGATGCAGTTAAGGTCTGTGGGTTAGGCGGACGGTTCGCCTATTTGGAATTGTACCCAAATTACATAACTATCTGCCAAAGCGCACTAACTTGATGCGTATGCGAAATGGTATTACAAACCCCAATCGGTATTCGTCATCACGCCTTGTAAAACTCGACCCGTTGTCCAGCCATGTCAGCAACCTTTTCTATCAGTACCTGACGTTGCGCTTCATCCTGCCTGGTAAATGACCGCGCCAGCGCAATCTTTTCTTTGATATGCTCTGGGTTATCAGGCCCGGTAATCAGGACACTCACCGGCAGCGACCAGACAAAATGGATTGCCTCGGCGATACTGACCCGATATGGGACGACCTTTGGATTGTCGCCATGTTCGCCGTGCTGCGAACCGCCGAAGAATCCGCCATTCGCCAGCGTCTTCATCGCCAACACGCCGATATTGCGCTCGACCAGTTTGGGGAGCACCCCCTTGATGAAGCTTTCGTAGCTCGGGTCCGCCAGATTGATGGGCATTTGACAAGTCTCGAAGATGTCCGATTTTTCAAGCACACGCTGGTGCGCTACGGGGCGGGTATGCCCTGTGAATCCGATATGGCGCACCTTACCGGACGCCTTCGCCTCAACCATGACATCGAACACCCCACCCTGAATGCGAGCATCCACATCGTCGGGACTCTCGACAGCGTGCACCTGCCACAGATCGAGGTGATCGGTCCCCAATCGGCGCAAAGAGTCCTCAAGATGACGCCTGGCATCATCGGCATTGCGGGCAGTGGTTTTGGTCATGAGGTAAACGACATCGCGGTACTTGGGCGTCAGGAACTTGCCCAGGTAGCTCTCGCTACCGCCGCTCTGATAGCTCTCCGCTGAATCGAAGAACCTTACCCCACCCTCAAGCGCCGCTTCAATCGTTGCCTGTGCGTCGCGCTCACTCATCCGTCCGATGTGCCATCCGCCCACGCCGAGCATCGTCACTGCCTCGCCGGTGCGTCCCAGCGCGCGTGTTGGCAACAGTTGACCCAAACGGTCACTTGATTGACTGTCCGCTCCGACATCGGTTTGAGACGATAGCAATATCCCCGCCGTCAAACCTGCCATCGATTTAAGAAACTTACGTCGATCTATCATAGAGATACCTCCATTGTTTGAGAGATGATTATAGTGGGAGTTGCGCACTTCTTATGAACCGTTCCCTCTGCGCCTGCATCTTGCATCTTGAATCCTGATCAAGATACAAGATGCAGATGAATTGTAGAATGATTGGAACCAATTGAACGCCTATAGAGTTCTTTTCAAGACCACACAAAAACCTCCTCATCACTTGATGCGTGTCCGATGAACACAGCTAACACAATGCGTGGGGCTTTACCTTTGACGCCGGGAACTTCGTGGATGCATCGGGTATTGAAAAAGTAGAGATCCCCCGGCTCTAAATCGACCTGGACGTTTTGGATGTGATTCTCTGCGGCGTATTGGTGGAATGTCCCCTGCTTGATGTGCTCATTGATTTCTGGCATCCACAGACAGCGGTGTAGAATCGCCTGGGCGCTTTCGCCTTCAATCTCCGAATTTTGGAAGCAAATCACCCCAGCCAACTGATGCTCAAAACGGTAGACTTCGTAATTGATGCGATTCTCACGCCATCTGACGGAATCGAAATGGGGCGCGTAAGCATAACCTCCGTAGTGGATACGGAAGATCGCCGGGCCATAAAGGCGTCCGTCATGTTCACAGGCTGTCATCACGCGCTTGTTAGGCGCAAGACGGGCGAGACCATCGTAAATGGTTGAAACTGGATTATCAAAGCCGTCAAACAAATTCTTGAAGAGGGCATGGGTTTCTTGGGCATGTTCAAAGAAATGTTCCTGCGAGTTCCCCAGATTTCCAAGACTGGTCCCGATGTCAATCCGACGGGGTGGGACAGCGGAGGGGTTGGCATCGATGGTCGATTGCTCCGGCATCATCCCTTTATCGATAAACCGCTGAATGAGCCCCGCACAGTGAGCTGGATTGTAGGCTTGACGGATGATCACTGCTGGTGTGAGCATATCTGCAAGCGCCTGGATTGGATTCGGATATTGTTCCAGAACGGACTCCCAACTGGGTTCAGCGGGAATCCATGAATTTTGTAAGGGCATCGTTTAACTCCTTGCTTTATAACACCTCGCCAACGTCATATTAGAAATTGGATCCAATTGTAGCCCAACTTTCTCAGTTGGCTAGAGCGGAGTGCCATCTCGGAAAACCAAGATAGAATCTTGGGCTACGCTGAAATGTGACATTGGCGAAATACTCATTCAGATATGCGTCATACGTAAATCTCCTCTTCTTACGCATTACGCATTACGTTTCACGTTTCACGTTTCACCCATAGTGCTCACCGGGATTCAATACTGGATTGGTGAGCCGGGCGATTTTAGGACACCGCCACGATTTCTCCCGTCTTGACCGATTCGGCTTCCTTATAGCAAAGCAGTAGCGCGTCCCGTGCGCCGATTCCTGAAAGCGCTGTCGGTTCGTGTCCCTGGTTGATCGCATCCACAGCGTACTGGATTTCATTGGTAAACGCATCAATGGCATCCACTTCACCGAGGTCGGGCTTGTGAACCTTTCCATCATCCGTCAGCAACATCAACGGCATGGAGGCGACAGCTTCACCGCCGAGTGTTGCGAACTCATACAGCAATGTCGCCTTCTCCAGATAGAGTTCAAAACCGTGTGAAAAGGCGCGTCCGCGTTGAGACACTGCCCCTGATGAACAACTGATTGATAGGTTCTTGCCTTTGTAAATGTACTGAGTTGTGAGGTACTCAACGAAGTTACCACCGGCGAGCTTGCCTTGCGAGAACACCGCATCAGGCACTCCGCAAAGGAGTTGGATGAAATGGGTGTCGTGGATGTGAAGGTCGATTCCCGGTCCGCCGCTCTTTTCTAAGTTCGTCAGATCGCGCGACCATGTCGGCTTAGAGATGATGCGCTTGAAATGCCCGCCGAGCAACTGTCCATACTTCCCGCTTTCAACAGCATTCTTCGCATAAGCAAACTCTGCGAAGAACGGCAGCACATGCGCCACCATGAAATGCCGTCCGCTCTCCACGCCGACCTGAACAATCTCGTTTGCATCGTCGAGGCGAATCCCAATCGGTTTCTCGACCAGGGTGTGCTTCCCCGCTTTGAGCGCGGCGATGCTGACCGATTGATGCAAATGCGTCGGCAAGCAGATATCTACCATGTCGATATCCGGGTCAGCGAGGAGGTCTTCGATCTGATTGTACTTGCGGAGGTGAGAAACATCCTCCATGCCACCGCGCGGGCCGAAATTTCCCTGAATGCTCGTCCAATCCCCGTTGAGTTTTTTCTGATCGCGTGTACAGATAGCGACCACTTCGCCGCCGGACACCTTCTTCGCGCCGTAATAGTGGATCATTCCCATGAAACCGATGCCAATAATTCCGATTCTAACCATTTTTTTCCTCCTGAGAATGTACTGACGGTTCTTCCAACTCCTAACGTACAGCGGGCTGCCAGCCCGCTTTCAGCGATCTGGCAGATCGCTTTACAGGTCAAATTTATTTCACAGTCACGATTGCGTCTTCCAGACACTCTCCCATGAGCAGCCACGGGCGGGGCGGGGGACGGGTGTGATACGCACCACTGCGACGGTCTCCGCGTCCTCCCCATAAGGTAACATCATCTCCGGTTCTCCGAGGGCGTTCACGACCAACGAGCAACCGATACATTTCCGACCCGCCCACGGTCCCGATGGGATGGAACCGACATTGCTAACGCCAGCCACCCACATCCGGAAATCAGAGGCGACAGCCCCGTAGGATTCCTTCCACAAACCGCCGTAAGGTTGCGTCAAGTTATCGTGCGTTGCTTCCACCGCCCAGGCGCAGGGGGAAAGAATCACATCTGCTCCCATGTATCCAAGGCTGCGGCTGATGACCTGTCCGCGGGCAAAGGCATCGGCACAAATCATCACACCCATCCTTCCCCAATCTGTCTCGACCACCTGAAGCCGGTCCCCTTGCATGTAGAAAGTATGGCCGATATCCAGTTCGTGGATTTTACGGTGCAAAAGCAACAAACTCCCATGGCGGTCAATTAAAACCGCAGAATTGAAAGTGCTTTGGCCACAACGTTCAACGAGACCGGCACAGACATAGATGCCGTGCACCCTGGCGGCAGAGGCAAGCGCACGGAAGGTGGGACCGTCGGGAATGGGTTCCGCCATTTCGCGGGCTGATGGATGGGTCCATCCCAAATTACAGCATTCGGGTAGAAGTGCCACCTCCGCGCCCAGTTGACGAGCCTGGTCAATCAACTCGACCGCGTGGGCACGGTTTTGTTCGGGCTTGCCAGCTAAAACTCGCATCTGACAGAGCCCCAAATGGAATGGATTCGAGGAGGTCATGATGTTTTCTCCTGTCGGGAAAATCGTTTCTGAGATGATATTAGGACTTACGCAGGAACCAACCGAAATGAGCATCTCGCCTGCGTGTTGCATCTTGCATGCGATTCAGGATTCAAGATACAATAGAAGTTTGTAGACGATTTGGCCTACTGAAGTACATAAGCCCTGGATATTTCGCACGAAAAAGTCGTAGTATCAGCATTTTTTTGTAGATTTTGCCTGGGTCTTCGGTTAAAATGTCCACCGTATCAAGTGTGGAGCAACAATTCTCGCATTGGCTTAGTATACATCAATCCCTTATTTTTGTAAACACTTAATTTGACTTTGGTAAATTAACCGAAAACCGAGCATGGAACAGACTTCCGAAGTCTTGGAGACTTCGGAAGTCTGATGTATAGTTTATTTTTAAATAGTTAAATGAAAAGGAGATACGAAATGCTGTCTTTTGCATCATTCATGATTTTTGGTTTTTCTCTTTCTACGGTGGTCCCCCAGGAGCAGAACGTTATTGAAACATGGCTGAGTGAGAGGATACTCGAGCCCGAGGAGACGCGCCATGAGATGGGTGGTTTCATTGAGGCGCGCATCCCCCCACTTTCCGTGCCCGAAACCGCTGTAGTGTGGCAAGGTCAAAGCGACAGGCTGCGACGACAAATCCTCGATACGGTGGTGTTTCGTGGGGTTCCCAGAGAGTGGGTCGAGTGGAAGTCCGAGGTCTTATGGGGCGATACCTTGCAGACCGAAAAAGGATACCGCATCCGAAAGCTACGGTATGAGGCGCTGCCTGGGCTGTGGATTCCGGCGCTCCTCTACGAGCCGATAGAGATTCAAGGAAAAGTTCCAGCCATTCTCAACGTCAATGGGCATGTGGGGCCGAAAGGGAAAGCCATTGAGTACGAACAGATTCGATGTATCAATCTTGCCAAGCGGGGGATGTTAGCTTTGCATCCCGAGTGGTTGGTCTTCGGCGAGCTGGAGGGCTTTGACTATAAGCACAACCGGCTGGCATACCTTGATCTCTGCGGGTTAAGCGGCCTCGCTGTCTTCTATCTTGCCATGCGGGGTGGCGTTGATGTGCTTCTGGATTATCCATCCACCGACCCGCAACGGCTTGCCATGACAGGATTATCAGGCGGCGGCTGGCAGACCATTCTGTTGAGCGCGCTGGACACGCGCATTTCCACCATCGTACCAAACGCGGGCTATATCGGTCTGGAAAGTCGCGTCGTCCACCGCGGCGACATCGGCGACCTGGAACAGAATCCGACCGACCTGGTTTCGATTGCCGACTACCCCCATCTCACCGCGATGCTCGCCCCGCGCCCTGCCCTGTTGATTTATAACGAGAAGGATGATTGTTGTTTTGTTTCAGAACGCGCTCGCCCTTCCGTCTATGACCCGGTGATTCCCTTTTATCGACTTTTCGGGGCAGAGGGGGATTTTGAATACCACGAGAACAGAGACCCGGGAACGCATAACTATGACCAGGACAACCGGCAGCAGTTCTATCGATTCGTCCACCGACAGTTTTTCTCAGAGGGTGCAGGAGCACTTCCCCTGCCCGCGGGGGGAGAAGGAGGGGGGGCAATCGACCAGGAACTTCCCTCCGACGCGGAAGCATTAGACCCGGACCAATTGCGGATGGGATTGCCCGAAGCCAACGCGAACTTTTTTACGCTTGCTCGTGAACGCCTCTCTTCGCTGCCGAAGCACCCCGTCCCAACGAATGACCCGGTTGCCCTTCAGCGCTGGCAGGTCGAAGCCCGTTCCCGGCTTCGTGACGTTTTACGGCTGAAACCGATGGCGGTGGAAGCGGCTGTCGTCCAGCAGGCAAAGCGAGGCGAGGGAGAAGACGCAACGCTGGAAGCGACATGGTACAAGCTCACCATTGGTGGAGGATGGGAGCGCGAGGCTTCTGCCGAGTGGACTGTTCCGGCAGTGGTGATGTCCGAAGGAAAGCCCAAGGCAACAGCGATTGTCTTCGCAGATGCCGGACGCGCCACCCTCTCCTCTCTCCCCCCGCCCGCGGGGGGAGTCGGAGGGGGGGGGGTTAAGGAACTGCTCGCGGCGGGCTCGCGGGTGATAGCGGTGGACCCTCTATTTATGGGCGAGTGCATACCGCAGGGCGTCGCGCCGTGGCAATTCGCGCAGATGATAGCGACTGTCGGCGAACGTCCCCTGGGGATGCAGGTGGGTCAAGTTGGGGCTGTCATCCGTTGGGCTTGCCAGCAGTATGGGGCAGAGCGAGTCTCTCTGCATGCCAACGGCTGGACCGCCGGAATTGTGGCGCTCGCTGCCGCCGGATTGAACCCGGAGAAAATAGAGCGTGTCGTCATCACCGGTGGTTTATCAAGCCTGAAACGGCTCATCGAAGACCATCTGGATTATGAGCAGTATCCAACGCTTTTCTGCTTCGGGCTGTTAGAACAGTTCGATATGGCTGAACTCGTGGCACTCTGTTCACCGCAAATGGTAGAATTTAGATGAGGGATGGTCATCATTCCCAGGGGAGGCAGTCGTAGCCCAAGATTCTATCTTGGTCCTGGCGCAAGGAGCCAAGATAGAATCTTAGGCTACAACTCAATCCTAAGTAATTATGACCAACCCTCATTTATTAATAGAACTCCTCGTCTGTTCAAAGGAGGTTAAACAAACATGACGCATCCTGAACCGCGCAAAGAGGCACCGGAACCGCTCATTGTGGAAAAGCCCTGGGGACGGTTCATCCAGTATGTCCTCAATGAGCCTGTGACGGTAAAGATTCTGGAAGTCAAGGCGGGCGAAGTATTGAGCTACCAATTTCATAACCACCGGAGCGAACTCTGGGTGCCGCTGGATGACGGCGCGTGCTTGAAAATCGACGGGCAAATCCAGCGTCCCAAGCCAATGGAGTTGGTCTTCATCCCGCAGGGCACGAAACACCAGCTCATCGGCGAAGACAAAAGTTACCGCGTGCTTGAAATCTCATTCGGCTACTTTGATGAAAACGACATCACTCGGCTTGAGGACAAGTATGGAAGGGTGCCGGGGTGACGACGAGTTTGCACCAATGTTCCCCTTGTTCACGAGTCATCTGCATCTTGTATCTTGAATCCTGCATTGATGCAAGATGCAAGATGCAGGATTCAGGCTGCCAGTAGAATTACAAAGGAGTAATGATGCAATGAATGAAAGCTTTACGAGAATTAATCCCCAGGGAACAGCCGCCTGGAAAAAACTGAAAAGGCTCGCCGGGGAGGCATTTGACCTGACTGTCCCAAACGCCCTATCCCCGCAACGAATCAATACGATGAAATCGTCTGCGGTTGACTTCGATTTTTTGTATGCGACCCAGCGGATCACTGATGAAGTATTAGGGGCGCTCCAGCAGTTGGCTGATGAAACGCATGCCGTGGACCAATATATCATGATGATGAGCGGCGAAAGAATGAATCGCATCGAAGACCATGAATCTGAGAACCGTCAGGTGCTACACACAGCCAGCCGCAATGTCTTTGATGAGCTCCCATCTGAATATGATGGCGGACAGGCGGCGGCTGTCGGAAAAGCCAAAGCGCAACTGGATAAATTGAAGGAATTTTACGATGACCTGGATAGCGGAAAAATCACGAACGCTCAAGGGGAACCCTTCACCGACATGATTCAGGTTGGCATCGGCGGCTCCGATTTGGGACCGCGGGCGCTCTACCTTGCCTTGCAGAAATATAAAAAGGCTGGACGCCGCGTCCATTTCGTATCGAACGTCGATCCGGATGACACCGTTCAGGTTCTCAAAGAGGTTAATCTTTCGAGAACGCTGATTAATGTCGTTTCAAAAAGTGGAACGACGCTGGAAACCTTAACCAATGAAAGACTCATTGCCGATCGGTTTGTCCAGGCCGGGCTGGAGGTCAAAAAGCACTTTATCGCCGTTACCGGAGAAGGGAGTCCGATGGACGACCCGGGACGGTATCTTCGCGCTTTCTCTATGTACGATTACATTGGGGGGCGTTACAGTGCGACATCCATGGTGGGTGGCGTTGCGCTTGGGTTTGGGCTCGGTTATGAGGCTTTCATGCAAATTTTACGCGGGGCGCGAGAAATGGATGTGAACGCCCTGGAAAAAGATATTCGCCAGAACCTTGCGTTACTCACCGCCCTGATCGGCATCTGGAATCACAATTTCCTGGGTTATGAGACCCTGGCAATCTTGCCCTACAGCCAAGCGTTGATCCGTTTTGTCGCGCACTTGCAGCAACTGGATATGGAGAGCAATGGCAAGCGCATCAATCGACAGGGAGAGGTTGTCGAATATGCCACCGGTCCTATTGTCTGGGGAGAACCCGGAACCAATGGTCAACACGCTTTTTATCAGTTGATTCATCAGAGCAACACGATTATTCCGGTCGAATTTATCGGCTTCCGCCAAAGTCAATACGGTTTTGACCTTGAAGTCGAAGGTACCACTTCACAAGAGAAACTCCTTGCGAATCTCCTGGCGCAATCCAGAGCCCTCGCCACAGGGCAAAACGATAAGAATCCCAACAAGGTTTTCCCGGGGAATCGTCCAAACGCTATATTGATTGCAGACCAATTGACCCCCTTCACTATGGGGGCGCTGTTAGCCTATTACGAAAATAAGGTCGCCTTTCAAGGGTTCGTCTGGAATATCAATTCCTTTGACCAGGAGGGGGTACAACTCGGTAAAAAGTTAGCGGATGGGTTCATCGACCATTTCAGAAAGAGATCGGTGGATGCTAAATATTCGGGTAAAGAAACCGATCCAACCGGGTGGGCGATGATGAAAAGTGCCGGGCTGTTAAACGCCTGATTTCGCTGATTTCGATACGTCTCCACCGGCTAATCCAATCCAGGGATTTTCCATTGCGGTGAAAGTCGGAACATGGTAATATTGGAATACCATCAGAGAGAGACAATGCCGCCGAAATTATACTTTGACCATGAGATGGGCATGTCTCAGAAACCTCTTTACATGCTTTGCTGTTGAAAGGAAGGAAGGGAAGGAAAGGTGTGCTCCCTTCCCCTCTTTTCTTCATCCTTCTATCCTTCCAAAGTGTCAAGTCTTTTTCAGAGAAATTTGAAAAATGCCTAACACCTAACACCTGATTCCCGATTCGCCGTCAGGTCATCGCTCAATAGAGTGGGGCACCAAAATTTCTCAATGTATTCGATGATGAGTCGAGTTCCCTCCTCGTGGCTTACATACGGGGGCTTGAGTGGATTGTACATGGCATCCGTAAGGTCCCGTGCCAGCGCCACGTTGAATCCCCACCGGACCGTGCGCTTAATGGCAAACGGCCTGCCCAGAACGCACATGTTGGTGTGAACCCCCATATAGATCAGGTTCCGAACCCCTTTGTGCGTCAGGATATTGTAAACCTCTTGACCATCTGCGCTGATGGCATCTTCGTCCGCAATCTCGATCGCCGGGTGTTGGCTAATCCACGCTTTGAACCCGTTGGTCTCGCCGGTGTCAGACCCCCCATCCGAAGCATCAACCGGCTGGGGTGGGTCGGGGCGATCGAGGGGCGGGGGTGCCTCCGCATGCGGCACATTGAGTACCCACAATCTGGCGGGGTGGTCCTGGTAGAAATCCACAACGTCTGACGGGGCGTGGATAATTTGAATGCCTCGCTCCCTGGCGACACGGATAACGGTGTCCATCCGCGGTGCCATGATATTAACGCGCTCGGTTGCCCCCCATGACCAGTGCTTGTTCCACATATCCACAATAATGATAGCCGTCTCTGACGGACGCCACGTCACCGCCTCTTCGATGATTTGCCAGCCGTGGCGTCCCGTAGTCCTGGGCGTCTGCCGGCGAATCGTGAGATGCAGTTCCCCATCCGCCCGCGTGTCCGCGTTGGGTTCGCTTGGAACACTTGAAACAAACGTCGTCGGTAACATTTCAAATATCATTGTATTTTCTCCTTGCTATTTTGGAATCAACGAAATCAGAAACCGAGTTTTTCCGAAAAAACTCGGTTTCTATGCCATTATATTGAAAGTTGGTTAACACCTACATCCCGCATCACGCTTTACGTTTCCTCCACGGCGGTTCTTCAGGCAGCAACGCTTCAAATTCCTGAATCAGCTTGGCTTCGTAGTCGCCAGCATATTCATCGTTGAAGAATTTATCGCTCCCTTCGTTGACAAAGCGTTCCCACGATTCTTCTTCATACCCCGGGTTGACGGGGAAAAACAACGCACCGACGTCTCGAGCCGCCTTCAGATCGCCCGGCGCATCCCCGATCATCAGGATATGATTCGGCGGGTATTTCCCTTTCGCTGTCAAGGTGAGATGCTCGGTCTTTGAGCCCATCTCCTGCCCTGCAATGAGGGCGACGTACCGGTCAATGTTGTGTTCCACCCATTCCCGTTTGAGTGCCTCATCGGGGGTCGCTGAAACCACGATCACGTCAGCCCGTCCACGCAGCCGCTGCAAACTTTCGCGGACACCGGGGAAAGGGGGAAGGTTGTGGACAATCTCCGCGATCGTTTCATTCACAGCGAGGCTCCATTGAAGCACCTTGTTTAACTCTTCGCGCTTGGCCCCCGTCGAGTTTTCGATAGCTTCCTTGAGTTTGGGATTGCCGAGCTGTGTTTCGTTTTTAACCCATTCCCTGAGATAGGGAAATTCAGGAATCGGAATACCTGTCTTTTGGACTTTCGGCATCTCCCGCAACAGGTCACAGACAAGGAGAATCGCTTTGAAACGATTACAACCGCGCGTTTTGGAATAGAGGTTCACAAAATCCCATGCTTGATGGACTTGCCGAGAAATGCCAGGTAGCCCAAAGTGCTTAATCAGATTGACACTGAAGCTGTCATTGTGCTTAACTTCCATTGTATTGAAAGCACACCCATCGGAATCGATTCCGACGAAATATTCATGTTGGGGTCGAAAGTTTTTTAATTCCGCTTGTGGGTCTAGGTTCATCGAAACGCCTCCTTATTTTGATGTGTTGACCAATTTTAACACTTGACCCAAGACAAAATCAAGAACGATTTTCCCCGGGATGCCCGAACTGATTTGAGCAAGGTGGGAGGAAAAGAGATTTGTTCCCTCCTTCCTCCCTTTCCTTCCCTTCCTTCCCTTCCTTCCCCACCGAAATGTAACTATTTTTGAAATTTTTTCCATATTTTTTCTTATTTGTGCTATGATAGAAGCGTTCAAATCAACCGGAGGAGAAACGCAAATATGCCAATTCAATTGAAGTTCCGAGCGGATGGAACCTTCACAATCGTCCAGTTCACCGACATTCACTGGCACAACGGTGAATCTGAAGACCTCAAGTCACGGGCGTTGATGGAGCAGGTCGTTGAAAAAGAGAACCCAGATCTGGTGGCGTTGACGGGCGATATATTGTCCGGTGGCGGTTGCCCAGAACCGAGGGAATCGTTCTGGCAGGTCGTCGAAGGGTTCGAGGCGCGCCGGCTGCCGTGGGCGGCAGTTTTCGGAAATCACGATGACGAAGGGAGTGTCAGCCGCGAGGGGTTGATGGCGGTCCAGACCTCGTGTCCGATGTCACTTTCTCAGCCAGGGCCGGCTGACATTTCGGGTGTGGGAAATTATGTGTTGCGAGTGAAGGGGGCGAAACATGATAAAACCGCCGCAGCACTCTATTTTATCGATTCAGGAAGCTATGCGAAAACAGGGATTGGTGGCTATGACTGGATTAAGCGTGACCAGATTGAGTGGTATATCAGCGAGTCGTCTGCGTTGCAGGCGGAGGCGGGGCACCCACTTCCTGCGCTTGCCTTCTTCCATATCCCCATCCCGGAATACGATGAAGTCTGGGATTTCCACACCTGTTATGGCGTGAAGTACGAGAATGTCTGCGCACCGCGTGTGAACACGGGCTTTTTTGCAGCGATGCACGAGATGGGCGATGTGATGGGGACGTTTGTGGGTCACGACCATATCAACGATTATTGGGGCGACCTGCACGGCATCCGCCTCTATTATGGCCGCGGGACGGGATACAATACTTACGGGCGAGAAGGATTCCTGCGTGGCGCACGGGTCATCCGACTGAGAGAAGGAGAACGAAACTTCGACAGTTGGCTTCATCTTGCGGATGGTTCTGTCATCACTGAACAACCTAAACATTCCCCCATCCGCCCCTACCTTATTGACAGTTTTTCTCAGATCGACTAAAATAGTTAAGGTTTGGTCCTAATTATCCGGCCATCCAGTTGTAGCCCAAGATTCTATCTTGGTGTGAGTGAAGGCGGCCAAGATAGAATCTTAGGCTACAGGTGTATCTTATTTGAATTATGACCACGACTAAAATAGTTGCACACTGGAGTGACCAGGACCTATATCCGTTCTGTTCCAAGCACCTAAGAAAGGAGAGAATATGCGGGCAAAACCCCAAATATCGATCCGGCACATTGGAGAAATCGCTATATTTGATATCACGAGGTATCTAACGGAAGACTCGGGGGAGGATATGGACACGGCTTATGAGCAGAGCCTGCCCCGAGCCATCGCGGGTGAGCGAAACGAAATCCGTCCCTGCGTTACACTCAAGGCAGAGCCTGCCCCGAGCCATCGGGGCTCTGAATCCTCGAAGGAGCAAAAATCGGGGGTAAAAATCGAAGGCGCAACGAAAATCCTGCTCAACTTCGATCGAAAAAGTTTTATCACAAGCAGTGGTTTTGGCCTGATTGTCAAACTGCTTTGGAAGACTCGCAGCAAGGGACAAATTCTGCGTGTCGCTCACCCTTCAGAACAAGTGCGTAAGACCTTTAGCATCATCGGTCTGACCCGAAGCATCGACGTTTTCCCGTCGGAATCAGAGGCTTTGGCTGATTTTTAATCCGGAGTTGACGGTTGGAGAGGGAGAATATGACCTCTACTTCTATCCAAGCCATCGTTTTGAGCGACGGCAAACCGGGTCATTATAACCAGTCTCTCGGCGTGATTCAAAGCCTCCCTGAGTGCAGTTGGCACTGGATTCACGTCAATTTTCGCGGCAAACGGAGAGACAACCTTCTGCGCGTGCTGACATGCTTATTCGGTGGATTCAGATTGCCGCACGGGCTCATCAGGGAATGTTTGCGCCTGGCACTCAGGCAAGAGGTTCTGGAGGCAATCTCCGCGGTCAAGCACGCAGACGTTATCCTCTCAACGGGTTCATCGGTCGCTTCTGTCAACTTGCTCATCGGACAACTCTTTAACGCCAGGACTGTCACCTGCCGCCGTCCTTCTCCCGTAGGCATCGCCTACTTTGACCTTGCTATCCTCCCCAAGATGCAGTGGCCCCGCCGTGATAAAAGCAATATCTGTAAAACAATCGGTGTCCCCAATCAAATTTCCCCTGAAAAAGTAAATGCTCGGCGGGAACAACTTCAAGCTGACCTGAACCTCTCGGAGCAGAGGCGGATAGGGGTTTTGGTGGGTGGAGAAGATCGTTACCATACACTGACCGAGCAGACGGCAACTCACCTCATCGATGTGTTACAGGAGGTGGCGGCAAAACTCGATTGCCAGCTCTTGCTGACGACCTCCCGTCGTACTCCCCTCGCTGTCGAGAATCTGATCGGCGCGCGGTTATCGGATGCGAAGCGCTGTCCAATCCTCGTCCTCGCTCACCGCGAAAATTCGCTCGCCGATCCGGTCGGGACAATCTTCGCCCTGTCAGAAATTATCATCGTCACCGAAGATAGCTTCTCAATGGTCTGCGAGGCCGCAAGTAGTGGACGACGGGTGCTCATTCTGGAGGTCGAGCACAAAACTCGCCGTCGCCCCAAGCATTCCCACGTCTACACCGAGCTCACCCGTCGGGCATCGGTCAGATGGGGCGGCATTAAAGAACTGGGGGAAAACATCCGACAGATGTTGGCGGATAAAACGCCGATTGAACCGTTGCAGGATACGCAGATTGCTGCAACGGCAATTCTGCGGCTTTTTGATGAATCAAACCGGTGAGCAAAAGCGATCACCACTCTCCACCTCAATTTGGATCTTGTGTTTCGTTGGTTCCGATTGTATAATTGCGACGGAGGTGAAAACGATGAAAAGAAACAAGAGGCATCCCCAAGTGGATGGTAAAACAGTTGATTCAAGCGTTGCTGCGCCTGATACAGTTATTGATGTTGATTACGAAATCAGAAAATCAACACGTATATTCAAGCGATCAAACACGGCAATTGAATTTGCTTCCAAACGGGCCCGTGATTATGATGAAATGAAGCAAGTTGTCGGTTTTGCGGAAAAGTTGGTCTCACTCGCCCTCCAGATGGAGGAATTACTGAATGAAGTCGCGGAGACTGAGCAACAACGCAACGAAATTAGGACCTGTATCACAGGGGAGGCGCAGGCGTTGTATGAACGGCTTCAGCAGATGCTGAAAGCAAAGGAGGAGGCACTTAACCATGAGGCGAACTGGCACGGTCCAGCCGCAAGGGTGGCGGAGGAGGGAAGAAGTACTTCAGAGAGATGTTCAGAATCTGAGTGAAATTGTAGACAGGTTCGGCGAGTTAGAAGCGGCAAACAATGCCTTACTGAATCAGATTCTGCAAGGCATTGATGAAATCATTGATGGAATCGAAGAACTCCAGAACGCTATCGGAGTGACCACAGCCGGAAAAGGGGCTCAAAAACAGACCAGCAGTCAACTGTTGGGATTACTCACGGAGATAAACAAAAAAGCAACATCTCCTCCAATGTGGCAGATTATCTTGTTCGGGGCGCTCGGCAGTGTGATCGGGGCATTTGTCTTTGCCGTGTTCGTCGCCATACTGATAAAGCTGGATATCCTGGGGCCTTACTTCCAACGATAGCGCAACAGGTAGGGGGGGTGCCCTACCGTGTGACTCAAATCCTCTACAGGATACCCAGATTGCTGCAACGGTGATTCGTCAGCTTGTTGATGAATCAAACCGGTGAACAAAAGCGATCGCCACTCTCCACTTCAATTTGGGTCTTGTGTTTCGTTAGTTCCGATTGTATAATTGCGACGGAGGTGAAAATGATGAAAAGAAGCAAGAAGCATTCCAAAATGGATGGTAAAACAGTTGATTCAAGTGTTGCTGAACCTGAGACAGTTATTAACGTTGATTACCAAATCAGAAAATCAATACGCGAATTCGAGCAATCGAACACGGCAATCGAGCTTGCTTCCAAACGGGCCCGTGATTATGATGAAATGAAGCAAGTGGTCGGTTTTGCAGAAAAGTTGGTCTCACTCGCCCTCCAGATGGAGGAATTACTGAATGAAGTCGCGGAGACTGAACAACAACGTAACGAAATTAGGACGTGTATCACAGGGGAGGCGCAGGAGTTGTATGAACGACTTCAGCAGATGCTGAAAGCAAAGGAGGAGGCGCTTAACTATGAGGCGGACCGACACGACCAACCCGCAGGAATGGCAGAGGAGAGAAGAAGCGCTTAGGAGAGAAAATCGGAATCTGAGGGAAATTGTAAACAGGTTTGGAGATTTAGAAGTAGCAAACAATGCCTTGCTGAATCAGGTTCTGCAAAGACTCAATGCGCTCGGAGACGCCGTCGAAGAACTTCAGAACGCTGTCGGAGTGACCACAACGGGAAAAGGGAGTCAAAAACAAACCAGCAGTCAACTGTTGGGATTACTCACGGAGATAAACAAAAAAGCAACATCTCCTCCAATGTGGCAGATTATCTTGTTCGGGGCGCTCGGCAGTGTGATTGGGGCATTTGTGTTTGTTGTGCTCGTCGCCATCCTGATAAAACTGGATATCCTGGGGCCTTACTTCCAAAGATAGGGCAACACGTATGGTTGTTGCCCTAATTTTTTTACTATCCTTTTTGGCGGGGAATGTCTCTATAGAGTTGAACCAGGAGACCCCGCCATGAAACCAGAACAGTGGAAACAATACAGCGATGTCGAACTCGTCATCGCCGCTTTGGTCGGCAATTTACAAGCATTCGACGAATTAGCCTTCCGATTTCGTCCAGCGATGTATACAATTGCCAAGCAGATTGTCAGGACACCCGAAGCGGCAGAGGATGTCGTTCAGGACGCCCTGCTGCTCGCCTTCAAAGCCCTTCCGCAACTTGATGACGTGAATCGGTTTGCGCCGTGGCTCCATGCCATTACGCGCCATCGCGCCTACCGATATGTGAAGGAGGAAGGTCGGCACGAACCCCTATCCGAACTGGACGAGGTCATCCGCAAGCATAGCCGGGCCATTGTGCCGGATGTCGCTCAAACTTTTACGACTCGTGAAATACACCGCGAGTTATGTGAGGCGATCAAGGGGCTTGGGCAGGAACATCAGGTAGTGCTTCAGTTGTACTATTGGGACGAGATGTCGCAGCAACAGATCGCCGACTTCCTCGACCTTCCACTGACAACGGTGAAATGGCGGCTTTACAAAGCCAAACAGATGCTCAAAGCGCATCTGGAAAACTTAGAAGGAGAAAGATTATCATGACGACAGAACAGGAAACCACTGCTGAAAAAAAAGGTGAGGAAAAAGAGGTTAAACGCATTTTTCGTTTATTGCGCACCACGGCAAGGTTGGCAGAACATGCAAGTCTCACCGGCGCTTTATCAGGGGGAGAGAAACGGTGCATCCGTCAGTATAATAGCGTCTTGAATCGGCTGGTAGGTGCTGGCGTCGTTCCCGATGGATTATTCGATTCTTTGGAAGAAGATGCAAAGTTCGGTGAAGTGGCAGTCGCGTGCAGTCTGCTTGCGGCTTATTTGAAGGACGAATTTGATGATGAATCTGATGAGCCTTCGATGGAAGAAACACTCAATCAAGCACGGAATCGCCTCAATCGCGTCAGGAATCGCCTGCGGAACAGGGTTGGAGCCTCCGTCGATGAAGGAGTAGATCTCAAAGAACTCGGGGAATTGATTCGCCAAGCCTTGCCAGATTTCTTGAAAAAGGAGTTGCAGAAGAAAGGCCTGGATGGAGAGGTGGAGGTATTCGATGTACCGTCCATAGCTGAATTGAGCAAGCAGGTGCAAGCCTTAGCGGAGCAATTGCGTCGGAATGACATCTCACCTGAAGAGATTCAACGCCTCGCTGATGAGATGCGAAAGCTGGCAGAGCAACAAGCACTGTTGGCTCGCCAGCGCTCAACAACCGAGGAATAAACGGTTTGCGCTACCGATATGTGACAGATTCAATCGGCTTCAGTTGGTGCAGGTTTCATCAACTGAAGCCGATTTTTTGTGAGTTCAGAAGTTATTTCGCAACGACTCCTAATACTACTTTGTCAATTAGCGGTTGGCCATTCGTGAGTGGTGAGTGGTGAG
>CAZOAL010000113.1:0-17804 GCA_964577695.1 uncultured bacterium
GCACGCACGGTTTGGAGGGGGGGAAAATTCCGCAAGGAATCTACCTATCCCTACTACAACCTGATGTACCAGAGCACCTGCGATGCCTTCAGCAATCAGGGCATCATGCCCGATGCGGAGAAACACGGCATGGGAATTGCGCTGATGCGCTCGACGACAAGCGGCGCATTTCCAAAGCTGATGCGACAATGCTTCCCCAAAGAGATGGAAGGGGTCGATCTGGAGGGCTTTCTGCTAAACTATGTCCTCTCCAATCCGCTGGTTGATGTCGCCCTGATGAGCCTTCAAACCCTCGACGATGTGGCGTGGACAAACGCCGTTTCAGATAGAGTCGATACGCGGCTGAACCTGCGAGAGATTCACCGGCGTTGAGAATGTTCCGCTTTATTGAACCCACCAACTCACCATAAAAGAGAAATTTATGCTTCCCCATATCCGTGCTCGAGCAGATCAGAATCAAGATGTAGAAACACCGGATGCTCCGCAACCTATATTGAGTTTTTTTGCGATGCAAAAGATAGGAGAACTGACCCAAGAAACTCAGGAAGGATGTTTATTCGTAAAGACGTTAGGCCAAGTCGTTAATCAAACGATTCGCTTACTCGCAGGAAAGGTTGATAGCATTTTGATAGCTCTGGCGGACATACAGAATGCGGAAAACTTGTCTTGGACTCAGATTGAACTCATTGTCTGTCTCAATACAAAAGAATATGCTCTTGCCGAAACCGTTTTCTTTCTCGCAGAGAATCTGTATGGACCGATTCTGGAAAATACAGGTTTTTTCTTCACGGCAACCGTACTTAATCAAATGGAATATCAACCCGAACCATCTCACTTGCTTTTAACCCTGCCAGATCCATTGATTAACGGCCAAACTTGGAAAAAGTTAGAAATATCATTGAGCAGATTCGCGACACGTTCTCTTAATCCCTCATAAAGCCATCGGCTTCATAGAAAACGATGCGGCGGATAGTGATGGGGAAATCCATACCGTTCAGGCAGTTGAGAAGGTTCGCGTTCAGTATGCGAACCTCCGCGCAGCACTACAAAGCAAGGGTACGCGAAGTACCTATCGAAAACTCAAACGCACATCAGGTAAAGAGAAACGATTTCGGACTGATAAAAACCACTGTATCTCCAAGCACATTGTCTTGAAGGCGAAAGGCACAGGTCGCGGAATTGCCCTTGAAGATTTGAAGGGTATCCGCGAAAGTACAACGGTTCGTAAGTCTCAGAGAGCAAGACACCATACGTGGAGTTTTAATCAGTTACGTCAAATCGTTTCCTATAAAGCCCAAATGTACGGCGTGTCCATTCAAGTTGTGGACCCACGGAACACCTCCAGAACGTGCCCGAAATGCGGACATATCGATAAGAAGAATCGGAAATCCCAATCTGAATTTGTATGCACATCCTGCGGTTTCTCTGGCTTTGCAGATGTGATAGCAGCGACCAATATCGCTCTCCGGGCATCAGTCAATATGCCTAATGTAGCCGCGTAACACCTGTAGCAGCGAGTTACAAGCCTCGCCCTTTAGGGCGGGGTAGTTTGACTGCTTCTACCTTAATACTCGCCACCTCCGCCTTCGCAACCTTCGCGTAGGCGGATTTGCTGAGAACCTGAACCCCTTCAAATCCCGCCCGGCGGATGGACTCCAGATACTGGTCTTCAGGCAACGCCCCGGAGATGCAGCTCACCCACGCGCTGATCGTGGCGCGCAACCACTTGGGCAGGTGGCTTGCCACAATGTCGGACACCAATAACTTCCCCCCCGGTTTGAGCACGCGATAGGCCTCCCGAAAAACTGCATCCTTGTCCGGCGACAGGTTGATGACGCAGTTGGAGATAATCCAATCCACGCTTTCATCCGCAACGGGCATCGCCTCGATTTCCCCCAGACGAAACTCGACATTCTTCGCGCCCGCTTCTGATGCGTTTTTCCGCGCCTTCTCGATCATCTCAGGCGTCATGTCAATACCGATTGCCTTCCCACTTTCGCCGACATGCTGCGATGCAAGTAACACATCAATGCCCGCTCCCGAACCGAGGTCAAGCACAACATCGCCTTCACGAATGTCCGCATACGCCAGCGGATTCCCACAGCCGAACGAATGCTCGACGGCATCGGTGGGGATGCTGGAAATTTGCTCATCCGTGTAGCCACTCTTCGTCGCAAATTTCCCTTTTAAAGTTGCTTCAATATTGATGCTTGTATCACACGCTGAAGATGGCGAACAACAAGAACCGCCATTCGTCACCAAACCGGCATAGTGCTTACGGACAGATGCTTTAATCTGATCTGTGTTTTGTGTGTTCATCGTCTTCCTCCCCAAAAGATAAATGGTACGAAGGTTCAGCATACATTGAATCCTGAATCCTTGCATTCCTGTTCCTGTTTAACAACAATTCTCTCGCTGAGACTTCCGAAGTTTGACACCCAACCGGTGCGGGACAGTTCCTTCAAGGTTTCGCATGGTCTGGGGTGACCTCGTCTTTTAAAACTTCGGAAGTCTTGGTATCACTTTTGCTTATAACCGAAAAAGTCGTATTCCTGTTTAACAACAATTCTCTTTTCTCATGTGAACTGCGTTGAGCAGGAGCCTTAATGCCGATACAACGGTCTCCCACTGATCGGCTGGAATCGACTGCAAAGCCTCGCGGAACAGATCGCGTTCACAACATCGCAGCCGTTCAGCCATTTCCTTCCCATCGGCGGTCAACTGAACGAGGACTTGACGGCGATCCCGCTCCGATGAGGTCCGTGCGATGTACCCTTTGCGGACCAACCCATCAATGTTGCGGGTCATCGTGCTTGTCGAAAGCCCCAGGCGAGAACTGAGCGCGTTCATCGTCAGTAGCTCATTGACCGGCTGGAAAGCGAGCAGTGTGCAGCATTGCGACAGGGTCACATCGCAACACGCTTTCTCCTCACGGTCTGCTTCGTTATACGCGCGCATAAATTCATGAACTAACGCGCTGACCTCATTCGCAAAGGCTGAAAACTTGGGCTCGGACATCAACTTTTCTCCTCTCATATATTTGTATTATGCAAATATTATAATATACAACATTCAGCTTGTCAAATGTTTTTTGATGGTAATGTTGCCCCTGAACGGAAATTTCCAAGGACTTCCGCTGCGATGTACACGTCGGCGGAAATAATGCCCCCCCTTTATCCCCCCGTGGACGGGGGGATAAAGGGGGGGCGGGGAGGGTCGGGGTGGGGGTCAAAACTTCCGCTGCGATGTACTAGAAACCGAGTTTTTCAGAAAAACTCGGTTTCTAAATCTCAACCTTTTTGCTTGCATTTCAATCACCGGTGTGCTAAGATGAACGACTTTCGTATGTGTATTTCACTTCAATAAAATTGGGAGGGAATGAATGACAGATTTGTACCAGCCAAAACCGGAAGATCGGTTTACGTTTGGATTGTGGACAGTTGGAAATGTGGGGCGAGACCCCTTCGGTGACGTGGTGCGTCCGCCACTCAAGCCAACATATTCGGTCCAGAAACTCAGCGAGTTGGGGGCTTACGGGGTCAACCTGCACGACAATGACCTCGTACCGTTTGACACATCGGCGAGAAAACGCAATCAGATCGTTAAGGAGTTTAAGAAAGCCTTAGATGACCATGGCATGAAAGTGCCGATGGCAACAACGAACCTGTTCTATCACCCTGTGTTCAAAGATGGGGCGTTCACGTCAAATAATCCAAAAGTCCGTGCCTTCGCTACCCAGAAAACGATGAACGCCATCGATCTCGGCGTCGAGTTGGGCGCGACCATTTATGTGTTCTGGGGCGGACGTGAAGGCGCGGAGGTCGATGCCGCAAAACATGGCCCTGACACGATCAAGTGGTTTCGTGAGGCAATAAACTTCCTCAGCAATTATGTCAAAGAGCAGGGCTACGACTTGCGTTTCGCATTGGAAGCGAAGCCGAATGAACCGCGCGGAGACCTCTATCTTCCGACAACGGGACACATGTTGCACTTTATCGAGACGCTCGACTATCCGGAGATGGTCGGGGTCAACCCCGAATTTGCCCATGAAACAATGGCGGGGTTGAACTTCCTGCACGGTGTCGTTCAGGCGCATGAGGCGGGGAAGTTATTCCATATTGATCTCAACGATCAGAAGATGGGCCGCTTCGATCAAGACCTGCGATTTGCATCGGAAAACATCAAGGCGGCGTTCTTCCTCGTGAAGTTCTTAGAGGATGCTCAATGGGAAGGGTGCCGACACTTTGACGCCCACGCCTATCGCACGGAAGATGAGCAGGGTGTGTGGGACTTTGCCGCGGGGTGCATGCGAAGCTATCTCATTTTGAAGGAGAAGGCCCGTCGATTCAACGAAGACCCTGAAATCCAAGGGCTTTTAGCGGAAATCCGGACGCGAGACGAGACGCTAGAGGGGCTGATGTCGGCTTACAGTGAGGAGAACGCCAAGAAGCTCAGAAAGATTCACTTCAATCCAGAGGAGCTTGGCGCAAAGGGCTTACGATATGAGAAACTAGATCAGTTGACGTTTGAACTCTTGATGGGGGTCAGATGAGGCGTGAAGCGTGAAATGTATGATAGCACGGATTGACAGAATTGACGGATGGATGCGACGCTTGACGAATCTGTCAATTCCGACGATCCGTGTTCTGAGAGAAAGGGCGTCAAATCATGTCGGATGTTGAGATACCTTGGTTGCCGGTGATTTTCATGCCACTGGCCGGATGGTGTTGAGAAAGTAAAAGAGAAATGATGAATCAATCAGTAGATCTCACACGGCAATCGCACGCCTAAGACAACCTTGCACAGCAGCCCAATCTGCGTCAGATAAATGTCCAATAACTGCCAGAATCTCTTTCTGTGGAAGCGTCATGAGAAAAGCGCGGAAGGCACTCTGCTGGCGCAAGCCTGCCCCTATCCAGTCGATGAGGGAATGGTCCGTCGGTGCAGTTGCTGCGGCCAGGTTAGTCGTGATGGCACCAAGAATAGTATCAGGACGGAAAGTATGATAATTCTCTGTTGAAACCACCACCGCCGGACGTCGCTTGACGCCTGTGACGCCTGGGAAATCCGCAACAACAACATCTCCCGGTTTTAAGGTTGCCATGTATCCCACTCCTTATCTCCTTCGGCGTTCCACCAATCAGCGGTTTCGATGCCGGGGGCAACAAGGGCGCGTTTTTCTATGTCTGTTTCCACCCCTTCATCAGCCGTGAGGTCTGCTAACCAGTAAGCCGTCAGTGCATTGACCAGCACCTCTTCTAATGGTTGATGTTGCGTCGCGGCAGCCTGTTCTGCGCGTTGGTAAACAACTTCCGGTATATTGAGCGTAACCTGGTACGCCATTGCCTTACACCCCCATAAAAATTCAGTCCTTCATCAGAAACAATTGTAACAAACAAGTGTTCAAAAATCAATATGCAATGTGAGATTTTCAGATCCAACTTGTCCGATAAATACCCTAAAACAAACATACAGGAGGATATAAAGCGATGAACGTCGGTGTGGTCATGGTTGTTTCACTCGGGATATTGATTTTAGGCTACAAGATATACGCGCGGATAGTGAGTCGTTGGTTGGGGATAGACCCGAATCGTCCAACCCCCGCGACAGAGATTAACGACGGTATAGACTATGTGCCCACAAAGCCGCTGGTTCTCTTTGGGCACCATTACGCATCCATTGCCGCCGCAGGGCCGATTATCGGCCCAACGATGGCGGTGCTGTACGGTTTTTTGCCCGCGTGGTTGTGGATGATAGTGGGCGTGATATTTATCGGTGCCGTACACGATTTTACAGCGCTCTTTTTGAGCGTCCGGCAAGGCGGGAAATCGGTTGCCGAAGTTGCACGCAGCACGCTCGGCCCCTTCGGATTTATCCTTTATGTTGCGTTTGCGCTCCTGTTGTGCTTGCTGGTTTCGGCAGCATTTCTGGGAATTGCCGTTGAGGCGTTGACCTCGCACTACGCCCTGTCCGATCTGAAATTAGCCGCTGGACAGACGATTTTTCGGACGATTGAATCCCAGGGCGAAACCCACGCGCTCACCGGTGGCATCGCGACGGTTTCGGTGATTATCATTACTCTCGGCGCGCCGCTGATAGGCTGGCTGCTTTATCGACGCAAGTTGAGTGCCGGGAAGGGGAGCCTCCTGGCAATCGTTATTTGTGCTATTAGCTTCTGGCTTGGGTTTCAGTATCAACTCCACTTAGACCCTTCCAGCGCTATCCTTGCGATCGGAGGTTTCCAACTGAATACCGCACAATTGGTGCTCAGTTTGCTACTGATTTATTGCTTCTTAGCGGCGTGGCTCCCCGTATGGCTGGTTTTGCAGCCCCGCGATTTTGTAAACGTCCATGTCCTTTACTTCGGTCTGGCGTCGATGGTAATCGGTTTAATCGCCTGCGGGCTGAAAGGGGTGACGATTTCCGCCCCTGCAATCAACATTGCGGATGCGTCGATGCGCCCACAGTTGGGCATGATGTGGCCCTTCCTCTTTGTGACCATTGCGTGTGGGGCTTGTTCAGGAGCGCACGGTTTAATCTGCGGCGGCACCTCTTGCAAACAATTAGCGAACGAAAAACATGCGCCCGTCATCGGTTATGGGGCAATGCTGTTGGAGACGGTGCTGGGCTTGTCCGTTGCGCTGATGATCGTTGGCCCGATGGGATTCGCGCAATACAAGGCGATTGTGTGGCCAGCGAGCGGCAAAGTCTTTGCCGTGAAGGGATTTGCGTTAGCGGTGGGTCAAACGCTGAACGTCGGTTTCAGTTTGCCTGTGCATTATGGCACAATCTTTGGCATTATTTTGTTGGAAGGCTTTGTTTTGACGACGACCGACACGGTGGTACGTCTCAGCCGATATTTGCTGGAGGAACTTTGGGATGTTCTATTGAAACGTCCCCCCGTGTGGTTGAAAAGTCGGCATTTTAATACGACGTTAGTAGTTGTCGTTGTGGCATGGTTGGCGTTCACCAATCGTTATGGCGTTATCTGGCCAATCTTCGGTTCGGCGAATCAGTTGCTTGCGGCGCTGACGCTAATTGCCGCGACCGCATGGCTGCTTCAGAAGGCACGAAAAATCTGGTTTGTCGCGATTCCTGCCGTCTTTATGTTATCTACCACCATCATCGCGCTCTTCCTTTTGCTCAAGCGATATATCACCGCTCATAACTGGACGCTGACCGTTATGGATGTGCTTCTGATCTGTCTGGCGGGTGGTGTCGTAGCAATGACGGTTCGACGCATCGCTGAACTCCGCTCAAGCCGCAGCAGGGCGGCGATTGACGTTCCCGGCGCGAAGTAAAAGCGCAGATCGCATTGGGTTGACTGTTATGGGTCCAACGCCCAGAGCCCCGATCTCAAGATCGGGGCTAAAAGTGAAAGTCGTCTCAAAGACGACTAGAACGGGGTTTCAGTCCAATTTCAGTGGACTTGAGCTATGAGCCTGAACTTCAGTTCAAGGCTGTGATCGTTGATCTTTTAGCTTGATGCCTATGGGGTTTGAAAGTCGTCCACCATCCTCTTGACTAATACAATATCCATTGATTCTGCATGCAATTTATGCGGAGGTGCGCAAAATCTGCATGATTCCTCTCAAGACCTGACATCAGCAGCGCACTATATCACGGGCATTTCTGCAACCATGACTTTGGCATGAGGATTGCTATTTGATATGCGAAGGTTGAACCCTTACACATCACTCAATTTTGGAGGTCAAAACAATGGTTGCGAATTTCATCACCCTCGCTCGGTTAGTTCTCGTTTTCGTCGTCGTCGCACTTTTCGGTCAGAATGTCTATCTCGATATCCTGATGATCGCGGTGACAGCCCTCATCCTTGCGCTTGATGCGGTTGACGGCTACATCGCCCGCAAGCGGAAGGAGACTTCGGATTTCGGGGCGTTGTTTGATATTGTTGGAGATCGGATTGTAGAGAATGTTTACTGGGTCTATTTTGCCGTTGTCGGCGTTATCCCCTTCTGGCTCCCGATCATTGTTCTGGCACGGGGGTTTCTGACGGATGGGTTGCGAAGCGCCGCATTTGCTCATGGCAAGACCGCGTTTGGCGAAAAAACAATGATGCGCTCCGAATGGACGCGCATGCTCACCAGCTCACGGGCGAGCCGCGGCATTTACGGAACATTCAAAACGATCACGTTCCTCTATCTCGGCGGCGTGATTGCTCTCAAGAGTGCAGCGGCAATTTATAGCATTCCCGCCGGATTCATCGCCGGATTCGAGGTGACGGGAGTCGTCATCGCCACTATCGCCGTTGCAATGTGCGTGATTCGCGGCATCCCCGTCCTGGTCGATGGGTGGGAATATGTGAAAGGCTAATTGGATGGAAGACTGGAAGATTGGAAGATTGGGGGGTTGAGAGCAGGAAACCTGCACGGTTGGGGGAAGCATTCCATCCTTCCACCCTTCCATCCTTCCAATCCTTGGGTTGAGCCTGTCGAAACCTTCCATCCTTCCCGGTCTCTGAAATGCAAACCATTTTCTGAACCACGCCTAATCTGCTGCGACTTTCGTTTCTGCCTGCACCTGGCGCGATAACATCCAACGCTGGATGGAGCGCTCACTTTCCACACTCCTGCCGCCCTCAAACAGCCGAGTCAGCTCGATGTCCTCATCCAATTCTGGCCAGTGAATAACGTTATCATCACCGCTCAACTCATAAGAGTGCCGTTCTGCCGGTGTTCCATGAAGGAGCCGAGGAAACCAAGCCAGCGGACAGGACAACAAACGACCATCTTTAAGGTACACGTTCAACGCACTATCCGTCACATGGACATGATCGACCTGGGGCGGATGGCGCAGAATCAGCACTTCGGCTTCGGCTGGCAGGGGTTCATCCTGCTCCAATTGACTGACCAACTGGAGCGGAATCCACACCGTGCGTCCATCCGCCAGTGTCACCAGTAGCTGATCGTCCTCCACTTTGACACCTGTCGGTTCACTGTTCAGGTACAGTTTGCTTAAAGTATTCATACCACGCCTCCAGAAATTCCTGCTGATGTACTTCCACTAAACGAGCGATATCGTTCAGTTCATGGGACCGATAACGACCAGCACGCGCCAATCGAACCCCTGGCGTCAACCAGAACTTCGGAATGTGGGGCGGCTCATTTGCCTCGCCTCGACTGTAAAACCGAAACTCATACGGTCCTATCGTTTTGACCAATGGCATGATGAGACTCCAATAATGATGATAGCAAAAAAAGTCGATAAAGTCAAGATCAATACACATATTGATGTCAAGCCCTTTCAAGCCATACCGGCATCTTCTTCTCGCCGGATTCATAAGCGGCGACCAAGGCTGCCAGCGTTGCCCTGCCATCCTCACCGGTGACGGGGGCTAAAGATGTGCCAGACAAGACCGCCCTCGCAAAATCTTCGATGTAGAGTTGCCGTGAATTCCCACCCGCCAACGGAATTTCAACCCAACGGTTCGCCTCCAAGCCCTCGCTCCCCTTTGTGGTATAAACCCGCAAGGGCGATTCGAGCGCAATCTGTCCGTCCTTACCGTAGATACGATTGCTCATGCCACCACGTCCACGCGCACAAGAGGTCGCGTCAATGCTCCCAATTGCCCCGTTGTGGTAACGGATGACCACGCTGATCATGTCCTCGACCTCGACTGGCGTGGTAAATGTGTCGTACTCCGCGTAGACCCGCACCGGCTCAAGCCCAGTCATATAGCGCATCTGATCAAAATCGTGGACGATATTCATAATCAGGATGCCACCGCCCGCCTGGGCTTTGATGGTGCGCCAATCTGTGCGGATGCGTTGCGTATAACCGCCGTGCCAATAGGTCTCCGGTTTATCAGCAATCGCGGACATTCTGAGTGCGAAAACCTCGCCGATAACGCCCGCCTCAATCAGTTCCTTCACCTTGATAGCCTGCTGGGTGTAGCGGCTCACAAAACAGACGGAAAGCAAAACGTGGTTCTCCTTCGCCGCGGCGATCATTTCGTCCGCCTGCTTCAGCGTCACGGAGATCGGCTTCTCAACCATGATATGTTTACCCGCCTGCGCGGCTTGAATCGACAACGGCGCGTGCAGGTAGTGTGGCACAGCGATGTAAACCGCCTGGATTTCATCGTTGGCTAACAGGGCATCAACACGGGTTGTGTGTGGCACGTTGTATCGCTCCCCGAGGTCTTTGGCGACCCCATCGTTGACATCCATCACCATGCCAATTTTCGCGTTGCTCGCACTGTCTAACGCTTTCGCGTGCTGGACAGCAATCTCCCCACAACCAATCATTCCGACATTGAGTATATCTGACATATTTTACCTCGTGCGCATTCGCTAGTGAAAAGTGAATAGTGAAAAGTGAAGCAAATCGGTATCATTACGCTTGCACTTCTCCGACATTCCCAGTATTATAAAACCTGGTACATGGAGCAGACAAGTAGAAATCGACGAAAAAGTATGGTATTATAACAATTCGTGATATTAAAAGAGAGGAGTCATTGGTACGATGCTTAACAGTTCACAAATCGCTACATTTTACGAAGAAGGCTATCTGTTGATCGAAGCCCTCTTTACCCAAGAGGACTTGCGCCCGGTGAAAGAGGAGTTCAGTGCGGTGGTGGAACATCAGGCGCGGACACTCTATCAGGCCGGACGTATCCGCGCATTATACGAAGATGAGCCATTTGAACGCCGCCTGGCAAAGATTGCGGCGGAAGCGCCCGAAGCGGCGGCGGCATTACAAACACGAGCGCATAAAGGGGAGGCGCTGTTCCAGTTCATGAAGCACCCCCAAATTTTAGACCGTGTGGAATCCCTGGTGGGCCCTGATATTCTCTGCCACCCTTCCTATAATATCCACCCGCGTCTACCCGGCGGCTATACCAGTCCCCACCAGGACGCCGGATATTATCTACCCGATGGGGATGAGACCCTGATTATGGCATGCCTGATACCGCTCGTTGATACGACGCTTGAGAATGGGTGTTTGTGGGTTGCGCCGCGCCGGCATAAGGAGAGCGTTTTTCGTCATGTCCAGGGAGAGGGAGGACTCAATCTCTCTCTGGAAGATGTTCCGCAGGCAGAGCGCGTGCCACTCCCCACAAGGGCCGGCAGCATGGTCATGTTCAGCAGCATGACCCCGCACGGTTCACTGGTCAATCGCACGGATACCGTCCGTTGGAGTATGGACTTGCGCTATCAGGCAATGAATCAGCCCACGGGACGCTGGTATGTTCCCGGCTTTGTCGCCCTCAGTCGCGCCCACCCAGAGTTGGAAATGCCGAACGCTGACGCCTGGGTTGCCACAGTTGAACGGGTGGCGGAAGATGCAGCCCAATTTCCTGACCGCCCCCGCTTTCGCTGGCCCGATGCCCCGAAGGTACATGGTTGAAAAACCCTTGCCGGATTCGGTTAGGTATGATATACTGCCAACAATTGCAAATGACACGAAGGAGGACACACATGCCCAAGTTACGTGCGGTTTCAACGGCTCGCCAACCCATCACAATCAAGGACTTTTACCGCTTAGTCCCCGATGGGCAGAAGGCAGACCTCATTGATGGAGTCATTTATATGGCATCGCCGGATTCTACCGAAAATAACCAAATTAATAATTTTCTAAGTTTCTTGATGACAGGGTATGCTGAGATTAAAAATCTCGGTTGGATATTCATCTCGCGTTTTGCCTTTCGATTGGCGGAACGGCGTGTCCCGGAGCCTGATGTCGCGTTTGTGCGTGGCGAACGGCTGCATCTGGTTCACGCCACGGGGATGAATGGTGCTCCCGATATTGCTGTGGAAATCGTCGCCGATGAAAGCGAGGAGCGGGATTATGTTAAAAAGAAGCAGCTCTATGAAGCGGCGGGAGTCACTGAATACTGGATTATCGACCCGGGGGGCATGAATGTCGAGTTTTATCGATTGGTGGGCCGCAAGTATGAGCTCGTTCCATTAGAAGAGGGTCGGATTTTTCGCTCCCAGGTGCTGGAAGGGTTCTGGCTCGATGTCGAATGGTTGTTCGCGCTACCACTGCCCGGCGCTTATGCGAAGTTGCAGGAGATTTTAGCATCCTGATTTGGGGTGGAGAAACTTTATTTCTGTCGCAGTAACAGGACTCATTTTAGAGCTCTAACTTGCCAATGTCACATTTCACTGTAGCCCAAGATTCTATCTTGGTTTCGTTAAGTGAATCGGCTCAACGGCCAACTTAGAAAGTTGGGATACGACTGGATCTCTTTTCTAATGTGACATTGGCGAACTAATTTTGCACCAAAAAATGAAAGGGCAAGGGAGGTAAACATGTCAAAGCTACATGCAGTTCCCACCGCTCGCCAACAGATTACAATCAAGGAGTTCTACCGCCTTATCCCTGATTGGCAAAAGGCGGACCTTATCGATGGAGTCATTTATATGGCATCGCCAGAATCTACAGAAAACGATGATATTGGTGGATTTTTATATTTCTTAATGAGAGGATATGCAAGCGTCAAAGGCCTCGGTCGCGTCTCTGGAAGTCGCTTCGCCTATAAACTCACTGAACGGCGTGTTCCAGAGCCTGATGTAGCATTTGTGCGCAACGAACGGCTGCATCTGGTTCATGCGACAGGAATGAACGGCGCGCCAGACATCACTGTGGAAATTGTTTCCGATGACAGCGAAGGACGGGATTATGTCCTGAAGAAGCAGATTTATCAACAGGCCAGGGCATCTGAATACTGGATTATCGACCCACAGGGAATGAACGTCGAATTTTACCGGCTGATAGGAGGCACATATCAACTGGTTCCCCTGGAGGAAGGTCGGATTTTTCGCTCCCAGGCGCTGGAAGGCTTCTGGCTGGATGTCGAATGGCTGTTCGCTCAACCGATGCCGAGTGAGTATGAGAAATTGCAGGAGATTTTAGCATCGTAGGAAAGAGAAACCGAGTTTCTTAGAGAAACTCGGTTTCTTTTACACTTACACTTATACAAGGAGGACATCCAATGAATCTTATCGTCATTGTTTTAGACAGTTTTCGCCAAGACCACGTCAGCGCCTATCACAACGGCACAGCGGCGTTTGACGGGATTCAACCGTGTCAAACCCCCAATATCGATGCGTTTGCTCAAGAGTGTGTGGTTTTCGAGAATGCTTACCCGGAAGCCTTACCGACCATCCCGATTCGTTGCCAACTGATGACGGGCCAGCGAACGCTCCCTTACCGACCATGGCAGCCATTAGCTCCGCATGATGTGCCAATCGCACAGATCTTGAGTCAGGAAGGGTATGTTTGCGGATTGATTTCAGATACTTACCACTATCGTGCGCCGGGGATGAACTATCATCGGTTCTTCGATTGCTACCGTTGGATACGTGGGCAGGAGTACGACCCGTATGTGTCCGCCCCTTCCAAACGGGACATCAACGATTACGTCAACGAAAACTATCCAGAAGGTTGGCGCAAACGAATTGGGCAATTTTTGGCAAACACCGATGGTTTTACGGAGCCAGAGGACTGGTTCCCTTACAAAGTCGTCGATGAGGCGGTTGAGTGGCTGGAGGATAATCGCGTTCATGAGCGGCTCTTCCTCTGGATTGATTCCTTTGACCCGCACGAGCCGTGGGACCCGCCTCAAGGCTTCGATACTTACACGGATGCGGCGTACAATGGGCCACGATTGATTATGCCGATGGGGGGCTTGGCAAGCAGTTGGGCAAATGAGGCGGAAATTAAACACATTCAGGGACTCTATGCCGGCGAGGCTGCCTTTGTGGATGGCTGCCTCGGCAGGCTGTTTGACCGACTGAAAGACCTCGGGTACTATGATGACTCGCTCATCCTGCTCCTCGCTGACCACGGACATCCGCTCGGAGACCATGGCAAGTTCCTGAAAGGCGCGGATCGGATGTATAACGAACTCCTCAAGGTTCCCTTTATGGTGCGCCTGCCTAGGGGCGGGGGGGCACGCCGAACCCCTGCAATCGTGCAATTCCACGATGTTTTGCCAACGCTGCTTGATGCGCTCGGATTGGGAAACAATATTTCATCAATGAACGGCGGCAGCTTCATCAGCGTCCTCAGAGGCGACAGCGATTCCCATCGCGAGGTCATGGTCACCGGCTATCATGAGGGGGTAGATCGCTGCATTCGGGATTCGACATGGAGCTACATCCAACGCCCCGCCGGTGAGCCGGATGAACTCTATCACCTGATGAATGACCCACGCGAGCAGGTGAATCTGATTGATCGAAGTTCCGAGGAGGCCATCCGCTTGACATCGCAATTTGGGAATTACTTCCGTCGGCGGGGTGGCGCGACGGTGGTTAAAGGGATTCAGGGGAGGTACGAGATGGCTTCTGGACGGGTGGAGTAGGGGGCTATTATCGAATTCCTATCGATAATCTTCGTTGACACCCTTCCAACAATGTGTTATCCTATCCGAAAACTTGACAAGGAGATCTGAAAATGTGTACCCCAAATCAACCCCAAGAAGAGAGAGTTTTAAGGAAAGAAGATTTTATTATCCCTGAAGGCTGGGAGCCAACCTCACCTAGCCTAAAACGGTTAATTGAATTGAAAAAGCAGATTATTGCGATTCTCGGACCAGATCTCGTGAGGGAGATCTTAGAGGAAGCTGGAGTCACACCAGAGGGGGACCTTGCATATGAAAGTCGTGATCGTCGCTGAATCAGGATTTCTAAAGGATCTGTGTCTGAACCAGAGTGTTCTCTTCCAGTGAATGCCTTCGTGCCCTTCGCGAACGCCTACCGTAGAGTTAATCGGGAAAATTTACCGCGCCGTGATATATCATAAAGTCTCAACACAACAGGAGATGGAGCCGTGGGTGTCCACCGGCAATTGACACCCGACAATATGAATCGTATAAAACTGATTCTCTTGCAGATTTTATTTGTGGCATCTATATCAGTAGGATACGCTGATAATACAGATGTCGGAACCACCGGCAACGCTGCCTTAAAGATTGGGGTTGGCGCACGCGCGACGGCAATGGGCGATACCTTCGTCGCTGTCGCAGACGATGTGAATACAATCTACTGGAATCCATCGGGGCTTGGGTTGCTGGAACGCCCCCAATTTTCAGCGATGCACGCGGAGTGGTTGGCAGATATTCGATATGAATGGCTTGGCTTTGCGCAATCGTTGGGACGATGGGTCGCAATCGGTGCGGACGCTGCGCTCGTTCATACGGAGGATATCCCCCACACCATCGCGTCAAGCGCAGGTGGATTTGAGCGGGATGGAACTTTCAACTATAACAATCTCATCATCCGCCTCGCCGCCGGAAGTGGTGTGTACAAAGGCATCCGCGTTGGGGCGGCATTTCAGATTTCCCAACAGGCAGTTGATTTCAGCAGCACAAAGCAACCGGTTCTCAAGAAGCAGGTGCGTGGAAACAGCCTCCATCTTGGCGTCATCTATCAACCGCAACGGATTCAAAATCTACGTCTGGGGGCAAGTTTACAGAACATTGGCAGCGATATCGAGGCGTTTTTTGATCAACCCTCTCCGCTTCCGAAAATCCTTCGGATTGGCGGTGCCTATACCATCGCGATTCAGCCTGCAATCCGAGCCCCTCAAGGTGAGAAGGCCCCGACCCCCAAACAGTTAGCCGCTCAGAACCGCTTGATTTTGGCATGGGATTTTATTTTTCAATCGGAGCACCCCGCCAATCTGCACACAGGCGTCGAATACCTTTTTAGCAACGGTTTGGCATTTCGATTCGGGTATCGCGGCGGAAACGATCTGGACTTCCTTTCGCGTTTAAGTGGCGGTATCGGCTATGCGACAGACACCTACCAGATTGACTATGCCTTTGTCCCTTATGGTGATTTGGGAGAAACGCACCGCGTCTCTTTTACACTCGGATTCTGAGCAGAGAGCAGCTAAATAGGGTATATTGAGAGCAAGAAACTGAGTTTTTCTGACAAACCCGGTTTCTTCTTGAGGCTGGTTTTTGATTGAAAGCAATTTTCACGCTGTGCTATATTCGTGCACCTTTACTTATCACACATTACCCATCAGGTAATACCCAAGAGGTAGTTCCCCATGAGACTTTCAGATCGCCGCCGAGCAAAACGTATCAAACCGGGTTCATGGAAACGGGTGATATGGTATCTCATCTTACTGATTGTGACGCTGATTTTAATATGGCAAATGCCTGAAATCGCCCGCCGCTGGCGTTTCTGATTATCGTACCCAAAGCCTGTTCTATCACCTATTAGGGGGTTATGCTAGTTTCGCCGTTAGCCGATGAATCCTGAATCTGGAATGTCCGCTAGGCGAGACTCTTCGACCTGAATCCTGAATCTGGAATGCAAGATGCAAGATGCAAGTCGAGCGAAGCGAAGATCCCGATCCATCGGGGATACAGAGAATCTATCTGTCACCCCCTACATAAGTCCTACACCAATTAGAACAACTCATATTTTAGTAAACGGCACTCAATTGGACCGTTATACAGGGTGAACCGCTTGGTGGTACGCAAACCAATACATTTCGCCAGTTTCAGGCTGCCGGTGAAGAGATAAGCGGTGTAGCCTGTGCATTGCTGTTTGAGCACATCGCCAAAACGCTTGTACAGCAATTTGAGTTCATCGAGTTGACCGAGCCGTTCACCATAAGGTGGGTTGCAGACAATCACGCCTCTGTTCCCAGGTGGATTCAGGTTCAAGGCGTCACCTCTTGCAAAACGGATGTGTTTTTCCAGCCCCGCTCTCTCTGCATTCTGTGATGCGATCTTGACCGCTTCTCGTGAAATGTCATATCCAAGGACCCGCCCGGGAAATTCGTTAAGAATCTGACTTTTCGCTTCATCGATTAAACGCCCCCACAATTTTCGATCAAATCCAAGCCAGCGCTGGAAACCAAACCCCGGTTTCCCGGAAGCGACATCGCCACATCGCAAAAGTCCGGGGGCACAATTCATCGCTTTCAACGCCGCTTCGATCAGGAGCGTCCCTGAACCGCACATCGGGTCAATGAACAGTCCTTCGCTATCCCACCCCACGAGCTCGACGATGGCTGCCGCTAAGGTCTCTCGCAACGGCGCTTCCGTTGCCTGACTGCGGTAGCCCCTGAGATGCAACCGTTCGCCAGAGGTGTCAAGGCTCAACCCACAGTGGTCTTTTACAATATGGGCGTTAATCCGGAGTTCAGGGTGCCGCGGGGCGACGTTTGGGCGTGCCCCTGTTTCATCCCGGAACTGATCAACAATCGCATCTTTGATCTTCAGCGCGGCGTAGTGGGAGTGGGTAATCTGTGAATCGCGGCAGTTACAATCAACAGCGAATGTTTGCTCAAGGGCCATCCAATCGCTCCAGCGGATGTGGCGGACGTTTTCATAGAGCGCTTGCGGCGTCGGACAGGGAAATTCCGCGATTGGCATCAAGACGCGGTTAGCGGTTCGCAGCCAGAGGTTCACTCGATAGAGGGTTTCCAGAGTCCCTTCAAAATGGACACCCCCGGTCGTCGGCTGAATTTTCTGCGCATTGAGCGCTTCCAATTCTTTGACGAGGATGGGCTCGATGCCTTTGGCGGCTGTTGCGAAGAAGCGAATAGGTGAATGGGTCATAGGTTCATCACTTTAGAGAGGCAGCATACAGGATTCAAGATTCAGAATTCAGGATTCAAGATACAGGTCGAAGAGTCTCGCCTAGCGGACATTCAAGATTCAGGAGACAGGATTCAAGATTCAGAATTCAGACTTCAATGGTATCTTGCATCTTGCATCTTGCATCTTGTCCTTGATCGCATATTATGTTTCACACTTTACTGTTCCTTTTTTCTTGTACATAATTAGACATTAGAAAAAGGGTAATTTGCAC
>CAZOAL010000114.1:0-17223 GCA_964577695.1 uncultured bacterium
TAAAGCCTGCTTCCAGCAAGTTGGCTATTATTAGTAACTTATGCGTCAATCAGTAGATGCAGGTTGTGGCAGATCAGTGGATGTGCTCGCAACATTCAAAGGTAAGGCTAAAAGATTGATAGGTATCGATCTTATCGATTTTGATCCGAGAGCTATAGATATGGGTATTGAATTGTTGAAAAACGATTTGGCAAGTATAGAATTGGAGAACGAATCTGTTGATCTGGTGATTTCACGGAGTGTGATGGAACACGTGAGGGAACCACTACCAGTTTATTCAGAAATTCATAGAATTTTAAAGCCTGGTGGATATTTTATTTTTCTAACTCCTAACTTAGGTGATTATGCCGTACTTATTTCAAAGCTGATTCCAAACAAACTTCATCCCTGGGTTGTTGTGAGGACGGAAGGAAGAAAGGAACAGGATACCTTCCCAACTTATTACAAATCAAATACCTATAAAGCAATCAATCGTTTAGCTAAAGAAAGTAACTTTGAATTGGTTGATTTTAAGTATTTGGGACAATACCCAGCTTATTGTAATTTCAATCCCGTTTTGTTCCTCATAGCGACAGGATATGAAAAACTGATAACTAAGTTTAGGTCATTAAGATATCTTAGAGGATGGCTGTTGAGTGTTTTAAGAAAACCTTAACAGTCCCACGGTATGGAAAACACACTCACCATTGATGTCGAAGATTACTACCACGTCTCCGGGATGAAATCTGTCATCCGAAGGGAGGATTGGGAGAGCTATCCTCGACGCGTCGTCGAAAACACACGGAAGATTCTGCGCATTCTCGACGCCTATCAGGTGAAAGCGACCTTCTTCATCTTGGCTATCGTCGCAGAACAGCAGCCGGAACTGGTCGAGGCCATCCACGAGGCAGGGCACGAAATCGCTTCCCATGGATATGGTCATGAACTGGTATACAAGCAGACGGAAGTTCAATTTCGCCAGGATGTTTTGCGTTCTAAAAGGATTCTGGAGGAAGTCATCGGAGAACCGATCTTCGGCTATCGCGCCCCGAGCTTTTCGATTGTTCAAACGACCCCGTGGGCGCTGGATATCCTCCTTCAAGAGGGGTTTCGATATGACTCCAGCATCTACCCCATCCAGCATGACCGCTATGGGGTCCCCAACGCGCAAAGATTCCCTCACGTTGTGCGAGACAAGGGACGAGAGGTATTATGGGAATTTCCTCCATGCACCTACAGGTTGCTGGGTCGAAATATTCCGATGGCAGGTGGTGGCTATCTCCGTTTCTTTCCCTATTCCCTGACAAAGGCGTGCATCCGTGCCCTCAACCGAAAAGGATTACCGGCAATGGTTTACCTGCACCCGTGGGAGTTAGACCCGGATCAACCGAGATTCAAGCCAGAGTTGAAAAACCGCATCCGGCACTATATCAACCTCAATAAAACCGAATCCAGATTGAAACGATTGTTGGACAATTTCACGTTCACGACCATATCGAATGTTTATCATACATTGAAAGGGGATGGTTCATTTTCTGTGTACTAACACTGAATTTTTGAGAAAATCTGGTCGGTTGTACGACTTTTTCAGTTATGAAACACAAGCGAGGCCCAGACTTCCGAAGTTTCAATACGCGAATTGAGCTGAGACGATGCGAAACCGTGAGGAGAATGAAACCGCACGGCTGTTGCACCAAACTTCGGAAGTCTAAGTGAAAAACTTGTATCGGTTGCGTTATTCACGAGATACAAGATTCAAGATACAAGATGCAGTGTCCCGCCACAGGCGGAACTTACCTGAATCCTGAATCCTGAATTCTGCCCTTCTGATTTGCTCTCTTTCCAGTCACCTATTGAGCGCACACCATCCAATCACAAACGGTCTCCTTATGAAACCTCTTTCTTTAGAACGGTTCCGACCTTTGCCCTATGTTCTTCCATTTGGAATATTTCTCGTACTGACGGAGCTCACCTCGCGCGCACCTACATGGCTCGTATGGATGTATCCGCTCAAGGCGATTCTGGTGGCGGTGCTGTTGCTCCAATTCCGGCGCAGTTATCCGGAGATTCAACTGAAAGGGGGGCAAACGCAAGGTCCACTCCTGCTCGCGTTCATCACCGGGCTTGGCGTCTTTGGGATTTGGATTCTGCCGGGCCTGATGAAGTGGGATTACCCTCCCCTCCCGCTCCTTGGCCAGCCGAGCGAATTTAACCCTTATGTTGAACTCCCGTCGAAAGCTTGGACAATGGTATGGATTGGCTTTCGCCTATTCGGGGCAGTGGTCGTCGTGCCGGTGATGGAGGAGCTCTTTTGGCGCTCCTTTCTGTTACGCTATCTCATCCAGCCGGATTTCAAGGGTATTCCCATCGGTGCCTTCAGTTGGCTATCTTTCGGCGCAACGGTTTTTCTATTTGGCGTGGAACATCATCAGTGGCTCGTAGGGCTTTTCGCTGGAATCATCTATAACCTGTTGCTCTACCGCACCAAGAACATATTCGCGTGCATCCTGGCGCATGCCATCACCAACCTGGTGCTGGGAGTTTATGTATTGGCAACACTTCAGTGGGGGTATTGGTAAGGTTTCGGAAGGATGAGGTACCTACCGAACCGACTTCTGGGGCTTGGATCCGATTTAACCGAGGATTGGTCATAATTCCCAGGGGATGTGGTCGTAGACTCACTATGTCCATATAAAAATTATTTAGCTCAGGACACGAGACACCAGCCACGAGACGCGAGCACTAAGAGTCTATCTCAAAACGCCTTGAACTGAAGTTCAGGCTAAAAACTCAAGTCCACTCAAGTGGACTGAAACCCTGTCTCAGTCGTCTTGAGACGACTTTAGCTTTGAGCCTGCGAATTGATTCGCAGGTATTTTGAGATAGTTTCTAAATAATTCCACAGTTGTTTTTTGCACTTTGCCCATAAGACAAGGGGACAGGTCAAAGACTCACGGAACGGAGGAGACCAGGAGACAAGGGGAAACAGACGACTTGCTACCGATAGCTTCATTCAGTTGTTGCCTCTGTTTTCACAGAAAGGGACAGCATACGCGCCTTGTATCGCTACCTCTCCCGTTGAAAGTGAAAGGAACTTTCGGGGAATTATTTAGTTTAGGACTTACGCAATTTAGAAGTAGAACGGGCTGCCAGCCCGTTTCAAGCGGGCAAGCTGCCCGCTCTACGAGAGCGTCTCATTGATTCACTGCGTAAGTCCTAAGTTCTTAAAAGGATCCGTTGGCCATGAACAAAAAGCGAAGATAATCGTTGACCGTTCGCCTCCCACTTCCGAAGGCTCAGTTGGCGGCAACAGAAACCGACGCGCGTTGCATCTGGTTGGTCAGACCGTCGCGCTGATGCGGTGGAAACGATTCGGTCATCTGATAGACTTCGACCGCGAGATACTCGGCCTTTTGCCAGGCTTTGACAAGGAGTTGCAACTCGCGTAAGGCCGGTTCGGACACGATCCAAGCTCGCAAGGTCTGATGATGTAATCGAAGGTAGTCACAAATCAGTTGAGCCCAAGATTCTATCTTGGTTAGGACTTACGCAGTTGAGAAAAGGAGCGCTCTCGTAGAGCGGGCAGCCTGCCCGCTCCTGAGTGGGCAAGCTGCCCACTGTACATGCCCTTCGCCTATAATTGCGTAAGTCCTATTGGTTTGGGCGAACCTCCTTGTGTGTGGGCCAACTTAGAAAGTTAGGCTACGATTGGATCTCATTTCTAATGTGACATTGGCGAACTATCACTAAATGTTAACCCAAGTGGCCGAGGAGATAAACAGTGTCCCCCGTCAAAATTGGCACGATTGGTTGTGGAAACCTGTCGTCACAGCGCATCTATCCCTGTTTCCGTTTTTTTCCAATCGAACTTGTGGCGGTCTGCGATTTGGATGAATCAAAAGCGAAGCGGAATGCCAGGCTCTTTGGAGGCGAAACGGTTTACACCGATTACCGTCAAATGTTGGCGGAGACCGCTCTGGACGGAGTCATCATCTGTGTCGGGCCCCAAGCCCACGCCAAACTCAGCGTCGAAGTTATGAGAGCGGGATTCCATGTCTACACAGAAAAGCCTCCTGCCACCTGCGCGGCAGACGCCACAATCATGCGGGATGTCAGCCAACAGACGAAAAAAATCTGTATGACCGCTTTCAAAAAACGTTTTGCCCCCGCCTACCAAAAAGCGAAAGTGCTCATCAACAGCGAAGGCTTCGGCGACCCGTATCTGTTGAGTATCGATTATGCCTCCGGCGGCTATGCAAACTCGCCGGATAACCTACGCCAGCAGTTTCTCTTGGATTTTACCATCCACATCATCGATCTCTGTCGCTTCCTTTTTGGCGAGGTCGAGAGTGTCGTTGCTCACCATTTGACGCATCGCTCCGCCGTAACAGCGCAAACTCCCTGTACTTATGCCGTCAACCTTCGCTATGTGAGTGGGGCGTTGGGCGTCCTTGCCCTCACGGATCGGCGGGCATGGGGCGTTTCGACAGAAAAGGTAGAACTCACAGGAGACGGTAGCTTCATTACGGTTGAAAATTCAATCGAAATGAGGTATTATGAGAAGGGAAAAATCAAAGAGGTTCACTCACCGAGCTTTTCGACGGCTGGTGCCGATTCCCTGGTCGAAACGGGTTTCGCGGGCGAGATCGGTGAGTTTGTCAACGCCATCCGCGAGGGGCGACAACCCGAATCGAGCATTGAAAGCGCGTATCAAACGATGCGCCTTTATGAAGCGATTCGTGACTCCAATGGCGCGCAAGTTGAAATTGACAAGTGAAGAGAAACCGAGTTTCTCCAAGAAACTCGGTTTCTGATGCACCATTTCTTAACATGAGCCAGAAAAATATAGGGGGCGATACAATGTTGTGCAAAAGCGTTATACGCATCACCTTCATGTCTCTTTTCTGCATGTCCCTTTTCTTTTCAACAGGTTGTGGGGGAACCGTTCCGTCGAATACCTCGATTCCAACAACCCTCCCCCCTCACCTCCCTTCAAAGGGGGGAAGTGGGGATGGTTCAAAAACAATCAAAGTGTTGTGCATTGATGGGGGAGGGATTCGAGGGATAATCCCAGCGATGATTCTCGCCGAGATTGAAAGACGCACACAAAAGCCGATTTCAGAGTTGTTCGATCTGGTCGTTGGCACCTCAACCGGAGGTATCCTGGCTTTGGCGCTCACGAAACCGAATGGGCAAGGGAAACCCCAATATACAGCGAAGGATTTGATAGGGCTATATGAAATGGATGGGGAACAGATCTTTTCTCGCTCCATTTGGCACAGAATTCAGTCGGGCGCAAATTTCGTTGGCAAAAAGTATCCCTCAGATGGTATCGAAAAAGTGTTAGACCACTATTTTGAAGATGCCCGTCTCAAAGATGCACTGACAGAAGTTTTTATCCCCAGCTATGACATTGAGCGGCGTGCCCCTTTTTTCTTTCAAAGCAGAAACGCGAAGCTGAACCAAAGCCACGATTTCAAGATGAAAGAGGTAGCTCGTGCGACGACTGCCGCTCCGACCTATTTTGAACCCTTCAAGATCGAAATAGACGTATCAGATTACGTGGCGTTGATCGATGGTGGCGTCTTTGCGAACAATCCGACCTTGTGTGGTTTTGCCGAGGTGAAAAGCACCCATCCGGAGGCAGATGACTTTCTTGTGGTCTCGTTGGGGACTGGAGAAATGACCCGTCGATTCCTCTATGACGAGGTGAAAGGGTGGGGGCTCGCCCAATGGGCGCAACCCATTCTGAATGTGGTTTTTGACGGGGTAAGCGACGTCGTCGATTATCAGATGAAAGCCTTGCTCCCGCCGGCTCCGGATGGCACCAAACGTTATTATCGCTTTCAAGCCAAGCTTGATAAAGGGAGTGAAGACCTGGATAACGCGAATCCCGCGAACGTCCGGGTTTTGAAATTATTGGCGGAGGATGTCATCCGCGGCAACAGTGACACGTTGACTCTTCTCTGCCAACAATTAGTGAAATAAATTGGGGTTACGGTAATTCTAAACCAATCGACTTAGGACTTACGCACTTCAGTGGGCAAAATCGTCTCCGAACGCCCCTTGCATCTTGAATCCTGAATCCTGAATCCTGTCTCCGTGATGGAAAGGTAACATTTCGCTGAATGCTAAAAGTTGATTCCCTTGATGAATTCCTCAAAGAAACAAAAGATAAAATTGATGCGTATATCTTCGATTTTCTCCCCCGAGCGCATGAGCGGGTTGAAGTGCGTCGGCTCTATGAAATGATGGGGGATTATCCCATGCGCTCCGGCAAACGGTTGCGTCCCGCCCTCTGTTTGCTCATTTGCGAGGCGTTCGGTGGAAATCCAGAGGATGCCTTCAATACCGCCGCTGCACTCGAACTTTTGCAAAACTGGCTCCTCATCCATGACGACATTGAAGATGGGTCAGACCTGCGCCGCGGGCAACCGTGTCTCCATCAAAAATATGGCATCCCGATGGCAATTAACGTCGGCGATGCCCTCCACTGCAAAATGTGGGAATTGCTCCATCGGAACGCGGAACGGCTCGGCTACGAACTGGCATTTCAGATTTTATCGGAATTTACGCGACTCAGCAATCAGGTCGTCGAAGGACAACACATTGAGTTGAGCTGGGTCAGCAATAATCGCTGGAACTTGACCGAAGAAGATTACTGGACCATGTGTGTGCAGAAAACCGCCTGGTACACCTGTATTACCCCGTGCCGATTGGGGGCGATGATTGCCGGGGCGACGAAAGAGGCGGTGGATGAATTCCTTGAGATTGGTATGAATCTTGGCGTCGCCTTCCAACTCCAGGATGATGTCCTCAATCTCATCGGTGAGGTTGGGCAGTATGGCAAGGAGATCGCCGGGGACATCAGCGAAGGGAAGCGCACGCTCGTTCTCATCCACCTGTTCAACTCCTGCACGAAGGTGGAAGCGTTGCGAGTGATTGAAATCATGGATAAACCGAGAGCCAATAAGCGGGCGGATGAGATTCAAGAGGTCTTGCGCTTAATGGAGAAATACAAGTCAATCGCGTATGCTCAAGAACGCTCCAAGGCGCTCGCACGAAAGGCTTATGCCAGGTTCAACCAGGAATTTGCAGAACTACCGGATACCAGAGCCAGGGACCTTTTTTTACAATTGATTCATTTTGTGATTGAACGGGAGTATTAAATTGACGATTGAAAATCGTCGATTTTTAATGGAGGATTAAAAACATGGCAAAGATTGAAATTTCAGCCGGAAAACTGAGAGGAATCACCAAACTCGCCGATGCCAATGGGCGATTTAAGATGATGGCGATCGATCAACGTGGATCGATGGTATCTGCCCTTGCGAAAACCTTGAATAAACCCGAAGCCGATGTGACGTATGCAGAGGTCGCAGAGGTCAAAACCCTCATCACGCGCGTGTTAGCGCCCAACGCAACGGCGGTTCTGACTGACCCGGAGTATGGGTATCCATACTCTGTTATGGAATTACCTCGCGATGTCGCCCTGCTTTTGGCGTTCGAGAAGTCAGGCTATGTCAAGGAGGGGGTGGGTGAGAAAGAGAGAGCTTCGGTGCCGATTGAGAGTTGGAGCGTTGAGAAGGCGCGGCGGGCAGGTGCAGACGCGATTAAACTGCTGGTCTATTACCATCCGGACGCCTCCGAAGCCGCATGCAAGCATCAGCAGGATTTTGTGCGTTCTGTCGGCAAAGCGTGTGAGGAAAACGACCTGCCCTTCCTCGTCGAGTTAGTCGCCTACGCGATTACGGAAGGTTCGACGAAAAGCATTGCCTTCGCCAAGAAAAAACCAGACCTGGTCACCCGAAGTGTGAAGGAATTTTCCAAACCGGAGTACAAGATCGATATTCTCAAGTTAGAATTCCCCGCCGATCTGAAGTATACTGACGAGTACCGGAATCGCAGTTTTTATGCGGGAGCGTCCGCTTATAATCTGACCGAAGTGCGCGACGTCTGCAAGCAGTTGAACGAAGCCTCCGCCCTGCCGTGGGTCATCTTGAGCGCAGGCGTAGACATTGAGGAGTTCATCGAAAACGTCAAGCTGACAACAGCGGCAGGTGCCAGCGGATTCCTCTGTGGACGCGCCATCTGGAAGGATGCCGTTGACTGCTACCCGGATACTGAGGCGATGGTCAAATTCCTCGAAGGGGAAGCGACGGCAAACTTCAAGAACGCCAACGCTGTCGCAGCAAACGCCCTGCCGTGGTTTGCGCATCGGAAATTCGGCGGGTTGGAAAATGTTGGACTCGCCAAGCAGAGCCCAACGTGGTATTGGGATTTTTAGGTTATAGGCAGAAAACGTGGCTGAAGATATGGCGACACCCATTCGCATCAAGTTAAGTGAGCGGAGCGTCCAAACCTGCATTCCCACGCGGGAGCGTGGGAACGAGACAACTGTATTTGTAACCGTTCAGGTGGGAGGGTGAGGCTCCTGACGAACCCCAAGGGCGCGGCGGGAGCCTTGCCCCCCCATGGCGCAGCAGTCCATCAATCTTCATGACTTCTCTCTATAAACCACCTGAACGGTTACCTGTATTTTTCAGATATTAATTTGACTTTGGTAAATTCGTCAACACGCCCTAATGCAAATCGGGATTAAGGAGGAATTTGTTGATGGTTAGAAAAAACAAAATAATGGAAGTTGCTTGTGACATGCAATGGCTATCTTTAGCATTTTTGCTCGGTGTCATTGGTTTACTAGGTTGTGCTGCGCAAAAGAAAGAGCCGCTTATAATATCAATGAGTTCTGATGCTGACGCAAAGCTTATCCGTGTCAGAACTGCTCCACCACGCCAAGTAATAGAAATTCAAGAGACAGATCAATACGAAGACGACAGGATTTTCATCCGTTGGGATCTGAATCCTAAAGGTCTATTTCTTACGCTTAGAAACACAGGTAAGCTGGATGCCCTAAAGGTGCTTTGGGATGAGGTTGTTGTCTCAGATGTGAATCAGATCGTCTATGATGTGAGAAAAACTGTTACTCCTCGGAGAATTCCTGAAGGGGCAACTGCTCTTGTAGGCTTTAGCGGAGGCGATGATGAGGTTTCACTCCTGGGTTCTATCCACATGCGCTTTCGTTCGTTCGCTAGTAACGAACTCATCCCCCTTCAGGCAAAGCCTAATGAGGAACCTCGTCAGAAAATAGAGCAGGTCATTGCTCATGGGACTAAACGCTATTTATTCCATATTCCATTTAGCATTCATCTTCAGGAAAACCAACAACTTCAAGAAAACCCAAAAACACAATACGTCTCAGAAGAAACTCAAGAATTCATTAGCAAAGAAGCTGAAAAATGGATGACAGGTCAGCTGCAAGCATTCAAAGATGAGGTTGAATCTCATAATGGTAAATCATTTAGCCTTCTTATTCCAATGCTTGATGCAGGCAAAGAAATCGAATATTTGTTTACGTTCAGACTCCATACAAACGTTAAGAATTAGGTTTTATTTAGTGGTCTGTCAAAATGATGAATAGACTTCCGAAGTTTCCAAAACTTCGGAAGTCTGGCCATCCATCAAAACAAAATTGACAAAGCACTAGGGGATAAAGGGCGAATTTTCAATTTTCCTGTTATTTCGTAAAACAAGAATGACGAATCATGGAGGACAAAACATGCAATCACCACATGGCGTTAAATTTTCAGCGTTTCGGCCGGCTGTGATGGGAAGGAACGGTATGGTGACATCAGGACACTCGCTCGCGTCACAGGCGGGCATCCAGGCCATGATGGCGGGCGGCAACGCCGTCGATGCCGCTATCGCGACAGCGGCGGCGTTGGAGGTCGTTGAGCCAGCCATGTCCGGCGTCGGCGGGGATGGGTTCATCCTGATTTATTGGGCGGAGACCGGCACAGTAACGGGGGTGAACGCGACCGGCGCAGCCCCTTACGCCGCAACTCGTGACGTGTATCTCCAAAATGGCGGCATTCCGATGAAAGGCATCCGTAGCGTTTCAGTTCCGGGGTTGGTTGATGGCTGGCTCATCGCCCATGCGCGTTACGGCGAGCTCAAACTCGAACAGGTATTCGCGCCCGCCATTTCGTTGTGCGAAGATGGGTTTCCCGTGAGTTATCAACTCGCTGGTGCGCTCAAGGGGGAGTTTCCGCGCTTCGCCGCTGACCCATACACGCGGGCAGTGTTTACCAACGATGGCAAACCGTTCAGGGCGGGCGAAATGCTTCACCAGAAAGACCTCGGCGGGACATTGCGAAAAATCGCAGCCGATGGACGCGATACGCTCTATGAGGGGGAGCTTGCCAACGCCATCGTCGAATTTAGCAACGCTTACGATGGATTGCTGACGGCAAAAGACCTCGCCAACCATCACGCCCGTTGGGTTGAGCCCATCCACACAAACTATCGCGGCTACGAGGTCTATGAAATGCCTCCCAATTCGAGCGGGCATGTCTTATTGCAGGAGTTGAACATCGTTGAGCGCTTCGACCTGCGTTCGATGGGCAACAATACAGCGGAGAGTGTTCACCTGATGGTCGAGGCGAAAAGGCTCTCATTTGCAGACCGAGAAAAATATATGGCAGACCCGGACTGGGTCGATATTCCGTTGAAAGGCATGTTGTCCAAAGCGTATGCCGCCGAACGCGCCAAACGCATCCAGCCAGATCAGGCGATGACGGATATTCCGGCGGGGGTGCCCGAATCTTTTGAGGATACCACCTGCTTCTGCGTCGCCGATCGGTGGGGGAATGCGGTGTGCATGTTGCAGAGCATTCAATCTGGATTCGGTTCAAGCCTCATCGCAGGAGATACGGGGATTTTGCTCAACAACCGCATGACCTACTGGCACCTTGACGCCGACCACCCCAATTGTCTGATGCCCGGTAAGCGCGTGCGTCACACGATGAACCCCGTCATCGTGACCAGAGATAACAAACCCTTCCTGGCCTGCGGTACACCCGGGGCGGATACGCAGGTGCAAACCAATCTTCAGTTAATCACGCATGTCATTGATTTCGGGATGAACCCGCAGGAAGCCGTTGAAGCCCCGCGCTGGCGCAGCCTCCAGAATCCGATGGAATCGACCATTCCGCACACCTGTTCGGATGCGCTTCAGTTGGAAGGGCGCTTTCCAGAGGAGGTCCGAGGTGGGCTTGCCCGAAAAGGTCATGCGCTCGAAATCTTGGGCGATTGGGGAGGCCCAGGCAGTGCGCAGGCAATCCTGATTGACCCCGAATCGAACGCCCTCATCGGCGGTTCTGACCCACGGCGGGATGGGTATGCGGTGGGGTGGTAATGTTCCCCCTTCGAGTCTGTTTAGCAATCTTCTCCATTCTCCTGATTTCCGTCGCATTTATAACTTCTTCACCACAGGTATTACAGACTTGCACGACCACATCGGGAATCTGGTATTGCCCCCCTTGATAGGTAAACACTACCTGTTTATATTTCGGAATTAATATGCCTTCTGAGCAGGAAGGGCAGAGTTTTTGATCCATTGTTGTATCACCTCGCTTCGTGGAGGGTAATGATGAAATACTCTGTTTCTTTTCCATAGGTGACAATTTTGCCGCACGAATAGGCGGATTTACCGCTTAATGTGGGCCCGATGATTGTATATTTGAATCGAGATTTGCGGGTTTCATCTCTTTCCTTTTTCAAGACGCATCCATTGAGAATTGAACAGATGAGATCGTCCAAGGTCAACTCTCCAGAGAATAAGACCCGTTGCGCTTTTTGGGAAAACGCAATTTTCTCACGCCTCACCAGTTTGATGATTGAATTCGGTACAGGTTTCATAGCTGAGATCTGGCGGTTGAAATGATGAGGTTGCCTATTACAGGGGCATAGGCGACTAACCTTTGGTTTTCATGAACTTCATTCTTGCATTTTGGGGCCAAATCCGTATAACGATGTATTATACCATTTCTTCAAGGTAGAACACAGATTTTTAGGTTATACACACGAATTCCTGTTTGGAGGTGAACCCCATCAATCAAAATGCGACAACAGTTGATACCAACGTGCTTTATGTGGTATAATCTGGCGCGTTTCAGCGAGAAAGGAACATGAATCAACCAACGAAAAAAATGAGAAGATTTGAAGACACCCTTATCGAAAGACTCCGTGACCCTAAATACGCGAGGGTATTCCTTGATGTCGCCCTTGAAGAATACGAAAAAGACGGAGACACGGAGGCGTTCCTCCTCGCCTTGCGAGATGTCGCCGAAGCTCAAGGAGGTCTCTTGAAGCTCGCAGAGCGCACCAAACTCAACAGACAGAACCTTTACAAGACACTCTCAGCAAAAGGCAACCCCAAACTGGAGACCGTCGGAGCGATTCTGCGTGGGTTAGGCTTCCGTCTTTCTGTAGCCCCCCTTAGCTCAAAACCTTTATAGATGTCACCTTCTGCCCCAATGTGCGACAACCGACTTTCAGTACATCACAAAACCCCAGTGTTTATCGCACTGGGGTTTTTTACTATTGCATCAGGGCGTCGTAACATGCTATGATGTAAGACATGAATCAACTTTCTATGTTGATGAATCGGGACAGGACACCGAAGGAGCGTATTTTATCGTCGTCGTCGTCATCTCTGACCACCAGTCGGTGAGTGAACTTGAAGAAAGGCTTGAAAAGATAGAGAAAGAGACGGGAAAGCAAAAGCGGAAATGGACAGGGACTCGATTCAAAGAGAAAACTTCTTACCTCACGGAAATCCTGCAAATCCCACAATTGGAACGGGCTATTTTTTACATGTCCTTTTACAATACGAAGGATTACACTGAACTCACAACCCTTACCCTTGCTTCTGCTATTTTGAAGAAAACCAGCGAAGACTATCGGGCTCATATCATGGTAGACGGGTTAAATGAAAAGGAGAGAAGCCGGATTTCAAAGCGTTTGAGCCAGAGAGGGATTAGAAAACGAAAATTGCGAAGTGTCAGAGATGAGAGCAGTGCCTTACTGCGATTGGCTGATACAATGGCTGGATTTATCAGAGACTATGAGGACGGAAAACCCTACGTTCAAGAACTGTATCGTCGTTTCTTGAGCCGGCGCATCATCACCAAACTGTAGACATAAAAAAAGCCCGCCTTAATGGCGGGAGACCCTATCCACGATGTGAATCGTGGAGACCCGCAAAAAGTGACGGTATTCGGGCGCACCTTCGTGCTGAATAAAGTATAGCATATATACATGGATTGGGTCAAGAAAATTTCCTGCTTTTTTCGAGGGCATCGTGGACGGTTGCTATCCCGTCCCTCCTCCCGCCCTACCGAAAAAGAATGGTAAGCAGATTGCTTCCCTGGGCGTTGACATAGAAGCTAAACGCCAAAATAACAAAATCCGTCAAAGCATTTGAAGCCTCAGATGAATACGATGTCCGATTAAACCACATGATGAACAGCGTTGCTCCCGACTCAGAAAGTCTTATGAACCAGGAATTGCGTTCTATTCTCAATGCGGATGGCAGTTGCGCGGAAGAATACCGGGGGCTCATCCCGGACGACGACCTTTTGGCCATCCTCCAAACCATTGTGCTCAACCGCGTCATCGACCGCCGGTTGATGATGCTACAACGGCAGGGCCGCCTGGGGTTTTACCTGGCAAGCACTGGCGAGGAGGTGGTCACTATCGCATCCGCTTACGCCCTGCGGGAAACCGATCCCATTTTCCTGACATACCGGGAATTGGGCGCACTCCTGTGGCGGAAGGTGCCGCTCAATGCCATTATGAACCAGCTCATCGGCAATGCGCAGGATATTACCAAAGGGCGGCAGATGCCCGTCCATTACTGTTACCGGGAGTATCATATCCCCTCCGTCAGCAGCCCGGTCGGCACGCAATTGCCCCATGCGTGCGGATTCGGTTATGCGGCAAGAATCCTCAAGACGGACCAGGTGGCGCTGGCTTTCCTGGGAGAGGGCACCGCTTCGCAGGGGGATTTCCATACGGCCCTGAATTTCAGCGGGGTGCTCAACGCCCAGACCATCTTTATGATTCGGAACAACGGTTACGCCATCTCCACGCCGGAGTCGCTTCAGACCCGGGCGCGCAGTCTGGCGATTCGTGCCGAGGGATACGGAATCGCGGGGGTGCGGATTGACGGGAACGACCTGCTGATGGTGGTGCAGGCGGTGAGGGAGGCAACAGAGCGCGCCCGTAGCGGCGGCGGTCCCACGCTCATAGAAGCCCTGACCTACCGTATGGGCGCACATTCGTCGTCCGACGATCCAACACGCTACCGCCCGGAAGAGGAAATGGAGCAGTGGGAGAAGGTCGATGCCCTGGCACGCTCACAACTCCACGCGAAATGGCGCGGCATCTGGACGGATGCGGTGGAGGCGGAGGCGTGGGCTGATGCGGAAAAGGCCGTCACGCAGATGATTTCGGATTGCGAACGCTGGCCGCCGCCTCCTGTGGAAAGCCTGTTCGATGATGTCTACGAACGGATGCCGGAGGGGTTGCGCAGGCAGAAGGAAGAATATTTGCGGTTTCTTGCGAGAAAAGCATAAGCAAATGGGTAGGTGAGTGAACATTTCACTGCATCTTGAATCCTGCATCTTGTATCTTGCATCCTGTATCTTGCAAAATCAGTAAATGGGTCGGTGGGGGTAAATGAGTCAATGGGTTTATCGGCTGAATTGGTACAAATGAACATGATCCAAGCCCTGAACAACGCCCTGGATATCTATATGCAGCGGGAGCCGAACGCCATCATCATGGGCGAAGACGTGGGCGCGTTCGGTGGGGTCTTTCGCGTCACCGAGGGGCTGCAACAAAGGTATGGCGTGGAAAGGGTGTTTGATACGCCCTTGGCCGAGTCCGGTATCGTGGGAACGGCGATCGGGATGGCACTTGGCGGTCTGCAGCCGATTGTGGAGATCCAGTTCGCCGATTTCGTGTTCCCGGCGTTTGATCAAATTGTCAATGAAGTCGCCAAGTATCGTTATCGTAGCGGCGGACAGTATTGGCTCAAGATGGTCATCCGTATGCCTTATGGCGGCGGCATCCGCGGCGGGCATTACCATTCCCAGAGCCCGGAGGCCTATTTTGCGCATACCCCTGGGCTGCGTGTGGTGATTCCCTCCGACCCATACTCAGCGAAAGGTCTATTGCTGGCTGCCCTGGAGTGCCCCGATCCGGTTATTTTTCTGGAGCCCAAAAAAATATACCGGTCGATTAAGGCTTACGTACCGGACGCCTATTATACCATTCCCCTGGAGAAAGCCACGGTCGTTCGTGAGGGGCGGGACGCCACGCTGGTTGCCTACGGCGCGATGATGGAGGTCGCCCGCGAAGTTGCCCTGCTGGCCGAAGGCGAAGGCTACGATGTCGAACTCATTGATTTATTGAGTATTTTTCCGTATGACCTCAAGACAGTGCTGTCTTCCGTCGAAAAGACGGGACGACTGGTTGTCATACAGGAGGCACCCCGGACATGCGGATTTGCCGGAGAGCTCATCGCCGAAGTGCAGGAGCGAGCATTTACCCGGCTGTTGGCACCGCTAGGTCGGGTCACCGGTTTTGATACGCCGTTCCCTTACACACTGGAGGACCATTACCTGCCGAGGGTAGAGCGCGTACTGGACACCCTAATAAAGACCATTGAGTTCTAAATAATTGAGGCTTGGTCATAATTCTCAGAGGAGGCAATCGTAGTCCAAGATTCTATCTTGGTCCTGATGCAAGGAGCCAAGATAGAATCTTGGGCTACAACTCAACCGTTCCTAAGCATCGTGAACGTTCACGATGCTTAGGAACGCCGGCGAATTATGACCATGCCTCAAATAATCTGCAAAAGAACGCGGTGGTTCATTTGCTCATTTGCATATTTGCATATTTGCTCATTTGCATGGAGGATGACCGAATGTACCAGTTTAGACTGCCGGATTTAGGAGAAGGGATTGCGGAGGCTGAAGTGGCGGCGTGGCTTGTTAAGGAGGGCGACGTCATTGCCGCTGATCAGCTCATCGCGGAAATCATGACCGACAAAGCCGTGATGGAAATCCCGTCGCCCAGGGCGGGGCGCGTTCACCGGCTTTGCGTCAAAGAGGGGAACACCATACCTGTGGGGCAGGTGCTGATAGAGATAGAGGATAGCGAGGTTTTTTCGGCAGTGCCTGGCGCACCTCGGACTGGAGAGGATACGGTGGAAATCGAGCCCGAATCGTATGCCCCAGTCGCTGAAGTGAAGGTATCGACGGTTCCCGCCCCACCTGCACGAGAACCCTCCGCAACCCCAAAGGCTCTCAAAGAAGAGAAGCATCCGCCGCACTTGCCGCCACGTCCCCACGCCCATCCAGCCTCCGCGTACCCAGAGCGCCGGAAGCCGGTAGATGCCGTGCCGGCCGTACGTGAACTGGCAAAGCAGTTGGGCGTCGATATTGAGCAGGTTCACGGAACGGGGCCGGAAGGGCGGGTCATGCGCCGCGATGTGGAAGTGTTTTATGAGAGGATGAAAACGGGCGAACCGGCACCCGCAGTCCAACCCGTTTCCCCAGGAGAACCCCAACCGATCGCGGACGAACCAGACTGGACCCGTCAGCCGTTGCGTCGCGTGCGCCGCCGGATCGCCGAGCAGATGGTGCGGTCAAAAACCCTCATCCCGCACTATACTTATGTCGAAGAGATCGACATGACGCTGGTTGAAGAGAAGCGCACGGCCCTTTCGGAAACCACCGGAGGGGAGACGATTTCGCCCCTGGCATTCATCACTCACGCCATTGTGCGCGTACTGCCACACTACCCTCAAATGAACGCCTGCATGGACGAGCAGACACAGGAAATCATTTATAAAGGTAAGATTCATCTGGGAATTGCCGTCGCAACGGAAGCGGGCCTGGTGGCTCCAGTCATCCGGAATGCTACGGAGCGGGATGTAGCAGAACTCGCCGCAGCCATCCGCGACCTCTCTGATCGCGCCCGTAAAAAGAAACTCAATCTCTCAGAATTGCAAGGGAGTACGATTACCATGACGTCCCTTGGGAAACTGGGCGGGGTGATGGCCACGCCCATCATCAACTACCCGGCATCGGCTATCATTGGCGTGCACGCGATTCGCACCCTGCCGCGTTATGTGGACGACCAGGTGCAACCAAGGAAAATCATGAATCTGTCCATCAGCTTGGATCATCGCATCGTGGATGGGTTTGAAGCCGCCCAGTTCATTCAGGACGTAAAGGAAATCCTGGAACAGGCGGATTTCCCGGAATTTAAGTACCTAACTTGACTTTGGTAGTGCGGTTTGAAGTAATCTCATGTAATAGGGTTAAATTC
>CAZOAL010000115.1:0-17161 GCA_964577695.1 uncultured bacterium
TAGAATCTTGGGCTACAGTTAGATTGCGAAACAGTTCGTCAACACGCCCTAGAGCGGTTACATTGATGAACTTATCAATGATGGCGAGTAAGGATTCCTCTGTTTTGAATTGTAGAGCCGAAGGTTACTATTGTTTAGGAGGCAGTCATGTGTTCTGATGGAATTAAGCCAACGCCCGAAGAGGTTGCGGCGTCAGAAGTATGGATAAGGGCGAATTTTGGCCCTGAAGTATCCGTACCACCTTTCTCCTTTGTTTATGGCGGTCACGCTTCAGCAACCCTGCTCAAGGCGTGGCAGATGGAGCGGGATTCTCAGGAGCTAGACGAATTTCGCATGCAACAGACGCTGACATTTACGGATTCAAAGACGGGGCTTGAAGTTCGCTGCATAGCGACTGAATACAAAGATTATCCGGCTGTTGAATGGGTATTGTTCTTCGAGAACAAAGGCAGCCAGGAAACCCCAATCCTTGAAGCGGTTCAGGCGGGGAATTTTACGCTGACCAGTCAGGTGCCAGGCCGCTTTGTCCTCTATCACGCCGATGGCAGCCACGCTGTGCTCACCGACTTTCAGCCCCACGAGATAGAACTCACGCCGGGGTTGGCAAAATGCTTCGTCCCTTATGGAGGCAGGTCGTCGGATGGGGTCTTGCCCTTTTTTAATCTGAAAAAGCCGGATGGAAGTGGGGTGCTCATCGCTGTTGGTTGGACTGGGCAGTGGGCGGCGTCATTCACGCCGAACGATGATGCCAATATCAATTTTCAAGCGGGCATGGAACAGACCCACTTGAAGTTATACCCCGGCGAGAAAATTCGGACACCAGCTATCCTGCTTCTGTTCTGGCGCGGTGATCGGATGCGCGGCCAGAATCAATTACGGCGGCTCTTGCTCAATCACTATTCCCCCACCCCGGGGGGTGCTCCGGTTGACCCCCCGATTGGTGCTTCGCCACACAGCGCTATCGGTTTTGAATCTACCACGGAAGCCAATATGATTCAGGGGATAACTCACATCGCCTCACACCATTTGCCGGTGGATACATGGTGGATTGACGCCGGTTGGTACTCGTGCCTTCCCCATCCCAGGACCGGCAACCCCCATTGGGCGGCAGGCGTTGGCAACTGGGATGCCGACCCTGACCGCTATCCCAATGGGATGAGACCGGTGGCGGCTGCTGCGCACGAGAAGGGGTTGAAGTTCCTGCTCTGGTTCGAGCCAGAGCGGGTTATGCCTGACACATGGCTTTATCAGAATCACCCGGACTGGCTGCTCACGCCGGCGGACCTTCCACCGGAACTGCAATACCAGGCGAGGGATAGCTTCCATCTGCTAGACCTCGGAAACCCGGATGCGCTGGACTGGGCGAAGACCCATTTCTCCAGGGTGATCGGTGACGTTGGCATCGATATATATCGTCATGACTGCAACATCTATCCCCTGCACTATTGGCGCAACGGAGAAGCACCGGATAGGCAAGGGATGAATGAGATCCGGTATATCATGGGGTTATATGACTATTTCGATGCACTTTTGCGCGACCATCCCAATCTGCTCATCGACAACTGCGCCAGCGGCGGTCGGAGGATTGACTTTGAAATGCTGCGCCGCTCCCTTGCCCTTTGGCGAAGTGACTTGTGCTGGGAACCGATTGCCGAACAGTGCATGACCTACGGGCTGTCCCTCTGGGTGCCACTGCACGGCGTGGGTTCTATTTCACTTCATCCTTATGCCTTTCGGAGTGGGATGGGAACCAACTTTTCCGGTGCTTATGATTATTATCGTGACCCTTCGATTTGGGAAGCGGCGATAAAATTGCTCAACGAGTACCGGTCGATCCGACACCTTTTTAAGGGGGACTTTTATCCCCTCACGCCGTGTAGCGTGTCCCCGGAGGTGTGGATGGCCTGGCAGTTTGATTGCCCGGAGAGCGGTGAGGGCATGGTGCAGGCCTTTCGGCGTGAAAAGAGCATATACGAATCCGCCGTGCTCAACTTGAGGTGTCTTGATGCCGATGCGCGTTACACGGTGAAGGATGTGGACACGCATCGCTCAAACGAGATGACCGGCGATGAACTGATGGAAGGGGGAGTGGTCATCAACATGCCCGACCGGCCTGGCGCGGTGCTCATCACGTATAAGAAAATCGAATCGAATCTTCCATTCTTCCAAAATGTCAGGTTATTTTGAGGAAATTTGAAACATGCCAAGCATTAAGGGAAGACCTGCGGGCAAAACGCCGCCGCGCTGGTGAAAATCGTCGGGACGTTAATCACTGCCGGCACACCGGCATCGGCAGCGCGTTGCAGTGCGGGCCGAATCTCACCCGGCTTTGTAACGAGCTCCCCATAGCAATCGAGAGCCTGGGCGAGCCGCTCATACCCCACATATCGGAGGTCTGTTGCCACGGCGCGGTCCAGACCGTAGCGTTTGATCTGCGGGTGCCTCACAATCCCCCACGCCTGATCGCACGAAATGATGGAGATAATCGGCAAATTATGCTTGAGGGCGATGTCGTACTCGATCACCCCGTAGCCGAAGGCACCATCACCGCTAATCAGCACACTCGGCTGATCGGGTCGTGCGAGCTTTCCTGCAAGGGCGAATGGGACCCCTTGCCCAATGCCGCCGATGGGCCCGGTAAACAGAAAGTAGGGGGGATGATAGTGATTAAACGCGATATGAGAAAAGAGCGCAGTGTCCCCCCCATCGATGGCAATTGTGGCATCATCTCCGAAGAGCTCGCGGACTTCCTTGCAGATTCGTAAGGGATGGACAGGAACACTATCGGAGTTTTCTGCTTCAGCAACCCGTTGCGTAAATTGCAGACGGGCGCGATTCAGGTCATCGATCCAATCCCTTCTCTCGTGGAAATCGTGTTTAGAGATACCGTTCGTCATCTCAGTCAACACGGATTTCAGATCGCCGATAATGCCAACCTCAAATGCACGATTCTTTCCCATCTCCTCCGGGTCAACGTCTACGCTAATAAATTTGGCATCCCTGTGAAAGAGGGGAGGATTTCCGTAACTGATGAGTTTGTCAAATTTCACCCCCAACGCGAGAACCACATCGGCGTTGCGAAGTTCTTTCGCCGCGCTGGCGAAGCGCATCGTCGCTGTGCCGTAGTAGAGCGGATGGGGGCGAGTGATCGCGTTGACATCGCTATCCCTGGTAAACAAGGGTATCCCTGACGCTTCGACAAACGCCACGAGCGCATCGGCAGCATTATGCCAGTGAACCGCTCCACCAGCGATAATGACGGGGTGAGTGGCTTCTGCCAGCAACCCTAATGCCTGATCAATGCGTTCCGGGTCGCCGTGGACCTTTGCTTGCGCGCGATAGTTCACAGGCGAGGGATAAGCGAGCCCGGCATCATCGATCTTGTCGTATAAAACGTCGTAAGGCACGCTCAAGTGAACCGGGCCCGGGCGTCCCCCCAATGCTTTGCGGAAGCCGGTCGCGACATATTCCGGCAGGCGTTCCGTCTGCGTGACCAATCGGGCCCATTTGGTAATCGGCTTCACCATCCCAACCTGGTTGTACTCCTGAGACCCGCCCATATCGAGTTCAGCCGCGTCGCTGCTACCGCTGAGTGCGAATACGGGACTCCCCATCATATAGGCAGTCGCCAATCCGTAGAGCATGTTGGCGTGCCCAGGGCCCCGTGTGACCGCGCTGACGCCCACTTTTCCTGTCACTCGCGCATAAGCATCAGCCATCATCGTCGCGGATTGGTCTAAGCGGGTATCGATAATTTTGATATTTTCGTTGAGGCATCCCTCATAAATTGATTCAATCGTCCCTCCGCAGAGCGTAAAGAGATATTCGACATCTTCTCCCTTCAGTGCTTTTGCAAGGACTTGACCGCCTTCTAAAATCGCCATTCTCGTTCTCCTTTTTTATGCCAAATTTGTAGGGTGGGCATTGCCAAAATCTGCTCGCAAACGGAAGTAATGGTCGGTGCACACCCTACGACTCATACGACTGCGACTTCCAATTAATGCCTGATTCTGGGTTGACGCGACAACCTGTCCATCCACAGCTTAGTGAGTGAGAAACGCTTCAATTTCACGGCTTCCCATCTCGATGGGGTGTCGCCCCGATAGATCGGGATTTCGCTTCGCTCAACTGGTGATGAAACAAAATGTAACGCTTAATCCAGGCAACGTAGGCCTCTTCAGTGCGAATGGAATCATGCTTGAGTTGGATGGCTTCCCGAACCGAGTCGAGAAGTTTTTTGGGTTGTGTGTTCATCGGTTGATTTTTCTCTTGACAGGTAAGAAATTGTGATGTAGCATTAGACAAAATAGCAGTCCACTGGGTTTAAATGCTGGGAGAAATTTCCCCGCATAAAACCCTATAGAGAGGGTAATTAGGCGGAAAAATTCTGTATAATACAACTCAGTGGAGGATTAGATGGAAAAGTTTCCGTATAATACACCAGAATGAAGGATTAGACGGAAAATTTGGGTAATTAATAATTAGAACCCCATACGAAGGTGTCCCTGATTAATGAAGAAAGAACGTAAATTCGCCGATTACAAGCCTGAGGCCGAAGCATGGATCACCCTTGCCTCGGGTGAGTATTACCCTGATGTACTGCCGGATGCCTGCCGACTATATGAGCCAGTGCTTGTTGAGTTCGGCCTGCTGCTGAAAGCGTCGCATTCCTCGACTAACTTCTTTACTTCCATAATGGAGACGAGGAACCAGTGGATGCGTACACAGCTATGCCGAGTGTTCAAGAAATACGTAAGCCCACAGACGCCAGTCGAAATGCTCAAGCGCAAGACCGATGCGGCAAAAATTTGCGCCCAGTTCGGGGATGCATTCCGCAACATTGTGGAAGTACAGCGAAAGTTTGATTCCCGCCCGATGCCTGATGAGGCCCTTTGCGCCGTACTGTGGGAATACAAGGATCGTGGCAAGAAGGGTTACGACTTGACCGAGCGCTTGTTCGACGTGCTGCGCAGTCAGCATGTCGGGCTGGTAGTCACAGGACCGGAGCGTGCGGGGAAAGACGTGCTCATGGGCAAGGTATTCAAGGACTATCCGAAGCCGGATCGTCCCGTCGATTTCGCGATCTACGACGACAAGAAGGTGCTTGCCATCGGCTTGGCACGCTACGACTCCGACCGAGGCGGCGCATAGGAAGATGACCGTACCGGCCAATACAGAGAAGTCGCCCAAGAAATCATTGGGTATGCCGACAGCCACGGTATGTCACACATCAAGGTAATCTATGTGAACGATGGGCCGGGCCTGTTACTTGGCTCAATGTGGAATGACTATTCCTACATCGAAGATCAATGGCCGGGCAGAGTGAAAGTCGTCACCTTGCGGATGGTGCCTGATCGCATCACTGCCGAATGGTTGAGGTCTTGATATGGCAGTTCCTATTCCCGGTAAGGCCAATCGTACCAATGGCGTGAAGAATCATTCTGATACACAAGAATTCCGCCTAGAGTATCCCGGCAAGAAGTCAGAAGAGACTATTTTGGCCACGCCAGCCGGGCGATATGTGCCTAACGCGGCGTATGTCGGCGGCGAAAACCGGTTGTATCACGCTGACAATTTGGCTGTTCTAGCTGCGCTTGCACTGGATAAAGAAGTGTTAGGCACGGTCAAACTGGTTTACATCGACCCGCCTTTCGCCACTGCTGCGGCCTTTGAATCCCGCAAGCAGAAGCACGCCTATGACGATCACCTTGTCGGCCCTGCTTTTGTGGAATCACTACGCGAGCGCTTAATTCTGATTCATCGTCTGCTGGCTGATGATGGCTCGCTATACCTGCATCTTGATGAGCGGATGATTTTTCATTTCCGTGTCGTACTCGATGAGATTTTTGGTGAAAAGAATTTTCGCAACTGCATCACAAGGAAAAAGTGCAATCCCAAGAATTACACCCGCAAGACCTACGGTAATGTAGCTGACTACATCCTGTTCTACACAAAGGGCGACACCTATGTCTGGAATCGCCCCGTCGAGCCGTGGGATGAAGTCAAGGCTATGAAGGAATATCAGTACGTTGATGAGGATGGCCGCCGCTACAAAAAGGTGCCCGTTCATGCGCCAGGAGTTCGCAATGGAGAGACGGGGAAAGAGTGGCGCGGCAAGATGCCGCCACCGGGCAAACATTGGCAGTACATACCAGCCACACTGGATGAAATGGACGCTCGCGGGGAAATCTACTGGTCACCAACCGGCAACCCGCGCCGGAAAATTTATCTGGAGAATAGCGCTGGGATTCCGGTACAAGACATCTGGATGGATATGCGAGATGCACACAACCAGAACATTCACATAACCGGCTATCCGACTGAAAAGAACCCGGCGCTTCTGGCTCGGATCATCAAGGCGTCATCAAACCCAGGCGACCTTGTGATGGACTGTTACGCGGGATCGGGCACTACATTGGTGACAGCGGCAGAGTTAGGTCGAAAATGGATAGGAGTTGATCGAAGCGATGAAGCCATTAAGACAATTTTGCATCGTTTGTCGAATGGAACTGACCGCATGGGAGATTTTGTCAATGAGCAATCTAAAGTAGCTTCATTGCCACCGTTCCGTATTACGGACTTCACCTTGTTTGATGAAGTAAAGCAGAAAAACATATCCACCAAAGACAATAATTCATCGCAGTAGGTAGGTCAGGCTGTGCCTAACACCATATAGCACAGCAGATAGGTCAGGCTGTGCCTGACACTGACACTTGGGTCGTTAGGTGGTTGTTGCGTTAAAGTGCCGTATAGCCCCGGAGATCAAAAACAATACTGACTCTCGCTTATCAAGGGGTTGCAGGTTGGCCATCATACATACGATTAGAAGAAAGATGGTGAATGGGGCATCTGAGTTTGCCATCCCACACTTTTTTGAGGAAATGGCTGGCGATAATCTGATTCTTCCAGATATCGAGATGGCTATTGCGCATGGGTACATACGCCGCAGATTTACCAGGGATGCGCGTGGAACGCGCTACGAAATCGTTGGTCCCGCAACAGATGGGAGAGAAATTGCCGTTATCTGTAGAATCAAAAGTACAGGCAAGTGACTCTTGATTACAACGTATGCCTTGGAGTAGATATGTCAAAGACGCAAACGTATCCGTATGATTATGGGGAATGTGAACTGTGTGACACTCCCATGCAAGAACAGTACATCAAACAAGACTTTTGGGTAAGAGGGCAGCTTGTTGTCATAGACAATGTGCTGGCAGGGGTTTGCCCCCAATGTGGTACAAAGGTTGTCAAGGCTGAAGTAGGACGTCATATAGCGGCGGTCCTAGAAAACGCTGAACGGATTGCTATAGCTCCCCGCATGTCTGTTCCTGTCATCAGGCTTGAAGCATAGCGAGGAGTCGTTGTACGTGACATCAGCAATCAACTGGAGCACCTAACCACCCGTTGCAGTTGACAGCGGGGAGCTGTGGTTTTATCAATGTTTTTGGGGGGCGGCGGGTTTTGGTTGGTTGGACGGTTTTCGGCACCTCCCCGCCGTGCTCGTCCGAGAATCGGACAACTGAACTTTTTTCGTTGGGCGGCAATGTAGTTTGCGGTATAATCCTTGCATTGATAGGATCACTATGTTACTTAAATTCACGTTTCACGTTTACGAGGAGTGTCAATCATGCAAATCATCACTTCTCCATCAGCCACTCAGGCTGACTGCCGGGCTCGCCGCGCTGAAGGGAAATCAATTGGCCTCGTACCGACGATGGGCTACCTTCACGAAGGCCACCTCAGCCTTGTGCGACAGGCGCGTGCCGATAACGATTGGGTGGTTGTCAGCATCTTCGTCAATCCGATACAGTTTGGCCCCAACGAAGACCTTGCCAACTACCCGCGTGATTTTGATCGAGATAGGCAGTTACTAGAAGCGGAGGGAGTAGACCTCATCTTTGCCCCGACCGTCAAGGAGATGTATCCGTCCGGCAGCCTGACCTTTGTTGAGGTGGAAGGAAATCTCACAAAAGGGCTCTGCGGCGCGTCGCGTCCCGGTCATTTTCGTGGGGTTACGACGGTTGTCTCTAAGCTATTCAACATCATCTTGCCCCATCGCGCCTATTTTGGTCAGAAGGACGCCCAACAGCTTGCAGTCATTCAGCGAATGGTCGCAGACCTCAATTTTGATATCGAGATTGTCCCAATGCCAATTGTCCGTGAACCCGATGGGCTGGCGATGAGTTCTCGGAACCGTTATCTCACCCCGGAGGAACGCCGCTCGGCGACTGCTCTGTATCGGTCTTTGCAATTGGCAAAGGAGTTCATTGAGGAGGGAGAGCGTGATGCCGCAAGAATCATCGCCGCAATGCGGAACTTAATTGGGCAGGAGAAGCCTGCACAGATTGACTACATTGAGGTCGTTGATGCGAAGAAATTTGAGCCTAAGAATCAGATTCGCGGGGGGAGCTTGATTGCCCTCGCCGCCTTCATGGGTGGGACACGCCTGATTGATAACTTGCGGGTGTGTGTTTCAGATGAAGGGCACTGAAGGCCTGGTTCTGCGTTAGGGCGAATGGAATCATGCTTGAGTTGGATGGCTTCACGAACCGGGTCGAGGAGTTTCTTGGGACGTTGCTCCATCGCTTTACCTCATAATAACGGATTATCTTCTTGACTTGACTTCCCCGGCTGTGGTATGATACCCTTTGTTTTTACGGGTTTGAGAAAGACAAATCCGTAGATGTCCCTTTATTGTATCAGATTTATGAGTTAAGCTACAACTCGAATTAGACAGAAAAAATTCTGCCTAATACCATATCATATAGTGTTAGACAGAAATTTTTCTGCCTAATTACAAGTTATTTTGTCACAGGCGCAGGCGAGTGGGGCGGTCAGGATGGGGTGTTGGTGCGCCTGTGACCGTTCCGCTGCGCGGCGCGAGACCTCCTGTCTCGCTCTGCTGCGCTTCACTCAAAATAACCACTCGTTGGAGCGGACATTTCACCTCCTGTGAAATTCCGCTCAACTCGGGGGCCGTTATGCCGCTGGCTAATCTTCAAACTACTATGCTTCAGCAATTTCAAAGTGATTTAGAAAAACTTATCGGAAAACCAACCGACCTGCGACCGTTTGTTTGTGAAGGTTCGCCTCTGGAATGTAAAATCTTTATCGTCGGTTTCAATCCGGCTACTGAGCTAGAACGCTCTTTTTGGAGTTTTTGGCAACCGGAGTATGGTTTTCAAAAAACGGAATGGCTAAAAGTTTATAAACAGGAACGGCGAGATAAACCTTTATCGCCCGGTAAAACAAGGCGCAATGAAATAAGTAATACTCGCCGAGTTATTGAATGGATAATAGCTGAAGCGATGCTGGTGAAATGTCTTGAGACAAATATTTACTCGAAGCCGACCGAGAAGGCACGTGATTTAAGAGAACAGGAATGGGCGACCCAACCCTTTGATTTTTTGTTAAGAACTATCCGTCCGCAGGTATGCTTTCCTTTGGACAAGTTATTTCGAGAGGTACAAATCTGAAGGGAATAGATGAAATGTTTGTGCCACTTGCCAAACAGGGCTTTAACATCACTTTGATTGGTGCAATTATCGGCGCAATAGCTGGAATAGTGATAGGCTATTACGTTGGAAAAAAAAGTTAGGAAGATGGAGAGAAACGGACGGCATCGAGGAAGGCTCATGTCTGATTTAAGGAGGTTTGACCCATGAAGAAGGAAAAAATCGTTTCCCGTCACCCAAGAGTGATGAATGGTTCTTTGGTTTTCGCTGGAACTCGGGTTCCTGTTGAAATCCTGATTCAGCATCTGGTTGCAGGAGATTCGCTCGATAAGTTCCTTGATGACTTTCCAACAGTGTCTCGTGAGCAGGCCGTGGCCTATTTGGGGATGGCATTGGAGGCCGTTGATGCGCGTGCTGCTTGATGAGAATCTACCACACAAACTGAGGTCACTTTTCGAGGACAACACTGAACTTGATCGTCGGACATCAAACAAAGGAGAGGATAATGCCTAACAACAAAGCGCAATATGAGCAATCCAGCATCCCGAGTGTCTTTCGCCATGAGAGTTATCTGGTGCGCAGGAAGGTATTCAAACTGTTTGGTGCTGCATTCCACATTTATGAGCCCAGCGGCAGAGTTGCGTTCTACTCAAAACAGAAAGCATTCAAACTGAAAGAGGACATAAGACTCTACACCGGCGAAGATATGCGGACAGAGGTCTTGTCTATTCAAGCCCGACAGATTATAGATTTTTCAGCCGCGTATGATGTGATTGATTCCAGTATCAACATGAAAGTGGGAGCTTTGAAAAGAAAGGGGATGAAATCCCTTGTGAAAGACGAGTGGATCATCATGGATGCAGAAGACAGAGAAATCGATTTTATCAAAGAGGACAGCATGACGCTTGCACTCATCCGTCGTTTGTTGACAAATTTGATTCCTCAAAAATACTACGGAGAGGTGAAGGGAGAACAAATCTGCCTGTTCAAACAGAATTTCAATCCTTTTGTAATGAAGATAAATCTTGATTTTTCGATGGACCAGAAAAGTTTGCTTGACAGAAGACTCGGAATTGCGGGTGCAATCCTGCTGTGTGCAATAGAAGGAAAGCAAAGCTAACACCTGTCCAACAAGCCGGGTGCATCCGACGCCCTTTGGCTTGTCTCACGTTTTCCGCAACCCCCCACCGTGCTCGTCCGAGAATCGGGACAACTGAACTTTGTCGTTAGGCGTGTCTGTCGTATGGGTGACTTGTGTGAACCGTGAGAATATCACAAAAAGGGAGATAATCCGATGGGATACACGTTAACGTTAGAAATACCAAAGAATATCTACGAACCGTTAGTGAAAACGGCTGAACAAACAGGACGTACTCCTGAAGAACTGGTTCTGGATTGGTTAGCGACTGCCAGTCGCATAGCTATCGAAGACCCCGTAGAGAACTTTATTGGGGCGTTCAAAAGCAACATTCCAGATTGGGCCGATCAACATGACAAATACATTGGTCAAACTCTGACGAAACAAATGCAAAGCAAAGAAAACGAAGGAAATTGACATGCCTGACCTGTTTGCAGACACATCGGGATGGGGGAATTTGGTTGATCCGATTCAGCCTTATCATTTGTTGGCGGCGAACATCTATCGCACAGCTCGTCAACGCGGTCGGCAAGTCATCACCACCAATTACATCAGTGCTGAACTGGTGACGCTAATGACCAGTCCGCTACGCATTCCTCGGTCAGCAACGGTGGCATTCATTGAAAGTTTGAAAATCTCTCCATATGTCGAAATTGTGCATATCGACGAGCAACTTGATGAACAGGCTTGGCAGTTACTGAGAAATCGTCAAGATAAGGAATGGAGTCTTGCAGATTGTGCGAGTTTTGTGGTGATGACACAACGCGGTATTTTGGAAGCCTTGACCAGTGATCATCACTTTGAGCAAGCAGGCTTCATTCGTTTGCTGAAATAAACGGATCAATTGCGCCTAACTCGCCGTTGCAGTTGACGGCGGGTCATGTGATTGCAGAGTGCGGATTGCGGATTTGAAGACGGCACAATCCGCAATCGTCAATCCAAAATCCGCAATCAGCAAACCCCCGCCGTGGTCGTCACTTCGCAAGCTCAGTGCAGGCTCGAGAATCGGACAACTGAACTCTGTTCGTTAGGTGGAGATTTCCGCCAGCTACTGGAGGTGACTCACATGAAGCACTTAATTGACGCCATCTACGAAAACGGCACATTCCGACTCATTCAGCCTGATGCAATCGGAATAGCGGCAGCTTGTGATAAATTATAAACGGGAGTCCATCGGATGGATATAGAACTCATTCGTGAAAGGGTTCGAGCAGGAAACTATCTTGCTAAAAGTCATGCGATTCAGCATGCTTTGAAGGAAGGCTTTGAACGCAAGCAGATGGTTGAGGCTGTTCTTAATGGTGCCATCATTGAAGAGTATCCAGCCGATCAGCGAGCATTGATCTGCGGTCGTATAACCTCTCTGGAAAATACCGAGATTTATCTACATGTCGTCTGTGAATATACAGCTCCAGTTTATGTTGAATTCGTAACGGCTTACATTCCTGATGAGGATGGATGGGAACGTCCCAACTTTATACGTCGCAAACGCAGCAGGAGATAGTCCATGACAACCAAACCGATTCCAATTTGTGGTCAACACAAAAAGCCAAAAGAATGGCGTCCAACCGTATTCGAGTACAGTGAGGAAGGCATATCAGTCCGTGTGCGGGACGTATACGCTTGGGTCTGTCCAGAAGATGGAGAAGCCTCATTTACACCAGAGACGGTAGACGAACTCATTGTCACAGTGCGAGAACTCATTGAGACAGCCAAACGTGCAAAAGAACGTCGATCTTCGCTAACCGAATACGTCGTTGCAGTTGGATAAAAGTCTATTGTCATTCCATCGAGATCCTAACCCGCCGTTGCAGTCTTCTTAGTCCCGATTTATCGGGGTGACAGCGGGGCATGTGATTGCAGAGTGCGGATTGTGGATTGCGGATTTGAAGACGGCACAATCCGCAATCGTCAATTTACGCCAGTCCCCGCCGAATCTCCGAGACGCCTTCCTGGCACGCTTGCGCATACAACCGAATATCCGAGTGATAGGCGATGCAGCGAAAGCCGCTCGCAATCATCTGTAACGCCGAGGCCGGCGTAGAGGCCATAAATCCCCCAGCCTTGTGATACTTCGCGCACGCCCGACTCACTCGCTCTACGGCGCGGAGGTAATCGGGGTGATCGAATTGACCGGGGATTCCCATTGATTGGGTCAAGTCAAAGTGACCGATCCAGGCAACATCAATTCCTTCCACAGAGAGAATCTCCTCCACATTTTCCACCCCTGCGACGCTCTCAATCTGGGCAATGATTGTGCTCTGCTCGTTAGCGGCTTTCATGGTTTCGAGGATGTTGCCCACGAGGAAATCATCGTGAGCAACGCCGAATGCCGTTCCACGCATCCCGAGCGGCGCATACTTCGTCGCTCGGACAATCCGTTGGGCTTCCTCGCGGCTCTGGACACACGGAATCATCAGCCCATCCGCGCCCGCGTCCAACGTCCGGGACATGAGGTCATACTGACCATTGGGAATACGAACGAAAGCAGGGAGGTTCGCGGCCCGTGAACACCGGATGAGCCATCCGACCGTTTCCATTGAAAAATTGGTGTGCTCGGTATCGTAAAGCACAAAATCAAATCCCGAATTGGTCAGAATCTGGGCAATGCCCGGCGTCGCAAATTCCATGACCAGATGTCCGATGGCGACCTCACCACGCTTAATTTTTTCTTGAACTGGATTTTTTCGCACAATTGTTCCTTTCTAAATACCTGAAAAACAAACCACCTATTTGTATCAAGTTAAGGCGACGCAGAGCGTCAAAACCGCATTCCCACGCAGAGCGTAGGAACGAGGAGAAGAGTCTTAGAAACCGAGTTTTTCAAAAAAACTCGGTTTCTTCTTCCCACTTCTTCTTTGAATGCAGCCTGGTATTATGGGGACGCATCCAGCGCGAGCTGGATAGTCTTCGTTGATGGAAGCAAACATCGCTTATCGTCGCACGCCTGATAATGGAGCTCTAAACTCAAGGGAAACACCTCTTTAGGAGAGGTGCCGGACTTCAATTTGAGTTTCATCTGAATCGTCGTGTCCCCTTCGTAAACTGAGATTGGCCGTTCGCTAAAATCAAAGCGTAACGACTTACCTTTGGGATATCTCACTGATAGGACCTCAACGGGTAAGTCTGGACTGACCGATACGGTCGTTGGAATCAGCATATCCAGTGATGGGCGGTTCGCGTTAATATGCCACCCTTCAGCGATCTCCAACCGGACCTCCACATGAAAGGGACTTTTAGAAACAACCTTTCCTTTTGACGAGATTGAAGCTGAGAATTTCACTACGTCCTCTCCCGAAGGTAGAACGGTTGAAACCCCATTCAGCGCCTGCCCCGCTCTATTGAGGGCTTCAGGCAGGGCAAAGAGGTTAATACCATTCACTTCTGCTCCCTTCTTCTCCCCCAAAATTGGCGGAGTGGGGGGCGGGGGAGCGGGGATTTTGTCATGTTCTACGTTCCCTCCCTCCTCGCCGAATTGAGGAGACAGCGAGAGGGCAGGAGGGGCATTCCTGCCCGCTGGTTGCGATGCTGCGATTTTGGCCCAGTCTGTCGCCAGATAACGATTCGTGGCGAGAAGCATCTGCATAGAACCGTTGGGGGATTTTGCCATCATGCTAGTGAAGCCCTGGAGGGTGCTCTGGGCTTTGTCGAGGTAATCTTTCTCGCCGGTCAGCCGAGCAAGCGTGAGTAGATTGTTGACTGCCACCGCGTTCCCCGACGGAAGCGCGACGTCATAAGGATTCTTGGTGCGAACGATCAGGTATTCCTGGACGGCACGGGTGAAGTAGAATCCGCCATCTTTGTCATCCCAGAACAGTTGCATCATGGTATCGGCCAGGGAACGCGCCTCATTCAACCAGCGTTCCTCACCTGTCGCCTGATATAATCCCAATAAACCGCGAACCAGGAAGGCGTAGTCATCCAGGTAGCCATCATATTTAACGCCCCCCTCCGTGTACGCCCGCATCAATTGGCCATCTTCTCGTCTCAGATGCTTTAAGATAAATTCCGCCCCTTTTTGGGCGACCTCCCGATAACGGGGCTCACCCAACACCTCGTAGCCGTAGGCGAACGCATCAATCATTAAGCCGTTCCAACTGGTGATGATTTTGGGGTCAAGCAGGGGACGCTTCCGTTTTTCGCGCGCGGCTAACAACTGGGCTTTGAGCGGTTCCAGTATGTCGAGAATCTCTGTCTCAGATTTTTTTTCCTTTTTCGCCACACTCGCAATCAGGGATGGGAGATACAGAACATTGGTTGCGTTCTCAAAGTTGGGGCCCTTGTCAACGCCGTAGACCTTCATAAACAGCTTCGCATCTTTCTTTCCGAGAATCTGCTGGATCTCCGCTTTGGTCCAGACGTAGTATTTGCCCTCCACCCCATCCACTTCCGCGCCAATCGCAGTGTAGAACCCCCCATCCGCTGAGGTCATCTCTCGGGAAACGAACGCAAAGATCTCTTCGGCAACCCGCCGATAGAGGGGGTCTTGCGTCAACTGATAGGCTTGTAGATAGACCTTCGCCAGTTGGGCGTTGTCGTAAAGCATCTTTTCAAAGCGCGGCACTAACCAGAGCGCATCGGTCGAGTAGCGGTGAAATCCGCCATCGATCTGATCGTATATTCCTCCATAGGCCATCATGTCGAGGGTGTGGGTAATCATCTGGAGAACCTGTTCAGAAGCGCGCTGTTGATATTCATCCAGGAGAAACCCCAGGCTGGTGGGGCTTGGAAACTTGGGCGAACTGCCGAATCCGCCGCGGGTCGCGTCGTAATTTGACTGAAGATATTTCACCCCTGCCGTGATGAGTTTCTCATCCAGGGGTGTTTCACTGACAGCGTTCAGATTCCCAGTTGTCGTCTGTCTGATAACTTCCGTAATCTGCCTGGCTTGCTCAAGAATCTCATCCCGTTGCTCCAGCCACGCATCATGGACGCCTTGTAATACGCTTGGGAAGCCAGGGCGCCCCGGGGCATCTGTCGGCGGGAAGTAGGTGCCCGCATAAAAAGGCAGCAGGTCTGGCGTCAAAAAGACCGAGTTCGGCCACCCGCCGGACCCCGTCATCACTCGGGCGGCTATCATGTAAATCTCATCAAGGTCGGGGCGCTCCTCACGGTCTACCTTGATGTTGATGAACCATTCGTTCATCAGTTGGGCAATCTCCGGGTTAGAGAATACCTCCCTTTCCATCAGGTGGCACCAATAGCAGGTCGAGTAACCCACCGACAGGAAAATCAATTTATCCTCTGCCTTTGCGCGTTCTAAGGCTTCGGGTCCCCATGTATACCATTCGACCGGGGTGTGGGCGTGCATCAGCAGATGGGGACTGGTCTCATGGATTAAGCGGTTCGTCCATTTCCATGTCCCATCCGGATTTTTGAGTGCATGGTCAGCGTCTTGCGTCGTTGCGGCGTGAGCAGACGGTGCCGGAACAATACAGTGCAAACCACTGACAATGATTCCCATACGCAAAAGGAATAAGATGCAGTTGAAGATAGCGTGAACTTTGCGAAATTGAAGCAAATTTGATAACATATCAACTTCTCCGTAGTGTGTTTAGGGGTGACGCTTTAGGTTGCCACTCATTCCAACTTTTTTTGCCAGTCTGGAAAAGAATGAACCAAGGGAGGGAAGGGAAGAAAGGAAGGAATGGAAGTCTAACGCCTCCTTCCCTTCTTCCTTTCCTTCCTTTCCTTCCAATGTAGGGCCAAACGTTCCATCATTCACGAGAGGTAGCACCTTGGGTTAGGTTACCAATGATAATCAATGCGCCGCCGCTCAAAGCGTTTGACCAGAATCAAGCCGGCGACAAAGCCCCCAATGTGCGCCCACCAGGCCACCCCACCGTAAGCACCAATCGAATCAACCATCGTCAGTGCAAACAGGCCTTGTCGCAGTTGTAACAGGAACCACAATCCAAGGTAAAACAGGGCGGGGATTTCAATAAACCATGGGAAAAAGAAAATGGGAATTAACGTGAGCACCCGCGCGCGAGGAAAGGAAATGACATAGGCACCCAATATCCCCGCGATAGCCCCACTGGCTCCAACCATGGGAAACGGCGAGTTCGTGGCTGCCAGCACCTGAGCCCCCGCTGCTATCACGCCACACAGCAGATAAAATCCAAGGTAACGAAAATGTCCGATCCGGTCTTCAACATTGTCACCGAAGATATAGAGCGCCCACATATTGCTGATGAGGTGAAACCAGCCACCGTGCAGGAACATGGATGTCAAAATCGTCAAAGCCTCCGGTATGGGATTTCGCACCAGGTGCCGCGGTATCATACCCAAGATGTGAATGAGGCGGTCCAGTTGCTCCGGAGGGAGCAATGCCTCAAAGAAGAATACGACAACATTGCAAGCAATGATGAGCCAGTTGACGACAGGCAGACTCCGCGACGGAATGGTATCTCTTATCGGAAACATCAGGTTTGTTCTCCAAAGAAGCGACGCTTTTGGAAAAGATAATGGAAAGGCCGATTTTTTTGCTTTGCGGTCTCCAAATCGTAGTGTTTTAGGGCGTGTTGACGAACTCGGGCAAATGCGCTCGTAGCCCAAGTTTCTAACT
>CAZOAL010000116.1:0-17045 GCA_964577695.1 uncultured bacterium
AGGGAAGGAAGTAGAGCGGGTCCGATTCTCGGACGAGCACGGCTCGCCCGTTCATGAGCGTGGAGGAAGGGAAGGAAGTAGAGCGGGTCCGATTCTCGGACGAGCACGGCTCGCCCGTTCATCAGCGTGGAGGAAAGGAAGGAAAGGAAGAATCGAAGGAGGGAAGCATGGAAGAAAGGCTATTGCTTCTCTTTCTTTCACGAATGTTCTGCACGCCGGAGATTTTCTGCCACGAATCCCTTGATTTTCGGGACATCATCCGTCCACAGCCCACCGATCCCATGCTGCATCAGCCACTCGACATCTCGCCGCGTACGCACATGTCCGCCTTCGACGACGATGCCTTTCGCTTTGAGTTGCCTGACCTTCCGAACCAACGAACGTGGGACGGCGTTGTATAGGCGAAAATGATTGATTCCATCCCAGCCGATGATGATGCGATTTGCCCTGATGGACTCCGCTACCTTGAGGAAATTCGCCATCGGATTGATGATAATGGCACTCGTCTGAATCTCAGGCTCGATTTGTTTGGCACGAATCAGCAATTCCTTGCGCGAATAAAAGGTCAGAATGCCGACCTTATGGAGCAGATCGAATTGCCGAATCCGATTCACGACCAGCGGGATAAGTGCCTTTGCGCGCGATTTGGGCTCAATGAAACACAGCAACCCCGTTTCCCGAACAAACGCGAGGACATCATCCAGATGCACAACGGGTTCATCAGAATCGAGGACTTTGAGTTTTTGAACATCCGCCCAATTTAATTCGTGAAGCGGCGATGTGCAACCCGTTACCGCTTGAATGTCGTCCTGATCAAAGTCCGTATGAATCACAATCGGCTCTTGCTCCCTGGTCAGTTGAACGTCACACTCAAAGGCATCTGCCCCATCCTCGAACGCCTGTCTGAAAGCCGCGATTGTATTTTCGGGGGCTCGCGCCATTCCGCCACGATGGGCAAGTATTTTGATTTCGGTTTCCATCGAGTTTTTCGGTGAGCGCTCCATTGGGCAAAACAGGGAGAGACATCTGCTCCCTCTCCCCGCCGTGGGAGAGGGCCGGGGTGAGGGGGCGTGTTTCCTAATGATTTCAATGGAAATGTGATGTTTTTGGTTCGTAAATTGATTTGACTTCATGTTTTACAACTCCTCCAATCCTACAACCCATAATTGGGGGGCGGCTTTAATTTCTTCCCCGGTGACGTTCTAATACCATTTGGATTTCCAGATGCGACGATTCTTGGGCAATCGACAATTGACAATTGACAATCGACAATTGACAATCGACAATTGACAATTGGCAATTGGCAATCCGCAATGGATTGACCCATCGTCGCATTTCAAACTACAAATGGTATAAGGTTCCTTCCGAGATTGAAATTAAGCCATCTGAGTCCGCATGTCGTGGAGATATTCCGCAACCTTGATGAGGGGGGCCGTCCAGATTCGCTCCCGAGCGGCATCAAGGTGAGCGAGCAACTCCTGAAAATCCGAACTTGCGACCGGCAGGTGCCCTTCGCCGATTCCGTGAAAGGTGAGGATGCTCCAGCCGCCTTGAGTTGTTGTTCGCTCGACCAGCCCAATCAACTCCGCCGCACTGCGCCGTTCGCACTTCCACGAGTTGAGGCAGTGCAGGTCCGCGTGATAGGGGGAATTGATCGAGTTGGACATCTCACCCCCTGCCCTCGCCGCGAAGAACCGCCTCGCCACAATCGGGACATAGCTCTGGCGATTCAGTCCTCTGCCGACAAATGTATTGTAGCATGGATAACAGAAACTCCAGCGCTCAACCTCCGGGAATACAGTTCTGAAACGTTTGTCCGCCTCAACCAATTCCGTTTCCACCTCGTCGAGCCGCCGATACTCAAGCCCGCGCGGTTCAGGGGCCATGACACCGGCACAACTGCACCAATGATGGATGGAATGGTTGCCGATTTCGTGACCGGATTCAAAAGCGGGCCGAAAACGCGCTAACGCTTTTTGCCCATCATCTTCGCCGCTTGCGGTGATGTAAAACGTTCCGCGCAAACCATATTTTTCTAACATCGGTATCGCCGTGTCGAGATGCGACCCCATCCCATCATCGAATGTCAGGCTAATCGCTGCCTTTTTATCGCCATCCCAAAGAAATTGCTGCATTTCGACCTCTCATGATGTGTGTGATGTGTATTGCGTGAAATGTCAGGTGTTATCATACCCATTCTGATTCAAAACCAATAGGAGTTACGCACTTGAGACTTCAAGAAGCAGCTGCGGCATGATGAATCCCCGAGGGATCGAGGCAGGCTCTGAATCCTGAATCTTGAATGTCCGCTAGGCGAGACTCTTCGACCCCGAGGGATCGGGGCAGGCTCTGAATCTTGCATCTGGTATTTATGTGTGTGTTGAGTATACGTCCAAAATTTCTACGCATGTTGGTCACGGCGGGGTAGAATCTCTGTCGCCCGCAATTCGCGTATCAATTCAATCAGCCCCTCAATCGCCGCTTCCAGAAACTTCTCCCCTTTTTCTTTCGTCGCTTTGGTTGCATCCCCCATCACGCCACTTGCCGTCTGTGAACTCCAGTAAGGGATTAAACGCGCAGCCGAACCTTGGGGATGGGTGCCGGCAAGCAGGTCGGTCCTGAAGCTCGGTGGCAGCGGCGTTCTTTCATCAACCGCCTGACTCATATCGACAAGATCGGGTTTTAATGCAAGATAAAGGGACGTTTCATACTCTCCCGCGTGCGACGTTCCGCCATAATCGGATTCCCTGAGCGCATTGCCCACTGTTTTCGCCTTGCGGAGGTCCCAATGGTTGACCGATGCACAAAAGATCTTCCCTGCATATTCGATAATCGATAATCTCGCTGCGAGGTCGAGCGGGGAGGTATTGCTCCCGTGGCCGTTGACGATGAGAATCCGTTTGAAACCGTGATACGCAAGGCTACAACAGACATCTTTAACGTACTTGATAAAGGTGTCCCACCCGATCGTGATGGTGCCATGGAAATCCATGTGGTGTGGGCTATAACCGTGCGTCACCGGCGGTACCAGGACCGCTTCAGAGGGGATGCGGGCCACAGCGCGTTGACAAATCTCGGTGCAGAGGACGACATCCGTATCAACAGGGAGATGTGGTCCGTGGTCCTCATAAGTTGCGACAGGAAGCACGGCGACGCGATTCTGTTCGGCAGCCGCCTTAATTTCGTACCAGATCATTTCAGCGTAGAGGTATTTCATAGACCTTATCCTTGATTTCGTGCAGGTTGGTAAAGAGGGAAGAAAATAGAGGAAATGGGTTCATTGAAACATGCCCAATTTCCCACACATTATATCCCTGGCAGTGGTTTGTTGCAAGCGGAATTATCGCTTGGGCAGAAATTCCTTAATTCGCCCTCCACCGGCTCATTTGCATATTTGCCCATTTGCTCATTTCATTCATTTCAGGATTGACATGATGAATTCTAAGTGCTACAATGAATCATTGAAACGGTCATAAACGATGCTTTTCGAGGGTCATTCTGAGCGAAGCGAAGAATCTCAGCGAAGGAGATTTTTCGCTTCGCGCAAGCTAACAGATGTACCCAAAAGCGCAATTTGATGCGGTAGGAAGGCATTGTTTCAACGCCAAGGCGGCGTATCCCCCACGGGAGCGGGAGCGGGGAATCGACTCACTACATCGACGGGCACGCCCTTATCGGCGGATTCAAAGATTCGCTCGCAGATTTCTAACACATGCCGGGCATGTTTGCCCGAACAACGAACCGGTCGATTATTTCGGATGGCGTCGGCAAAGTCAACGGGGCCTTTTCCCCAATCTAATCCTGCATAAGCGCCCTCAGGGGAATCTTCGGCTTTCCACCCTTCCGTGGGCGTGCATTTTCGGATACCGCGTCCATCATCATGTGCTTGGAGCGAGAAGACGCCTTTCGTGCCGTGGATTTCGTAAGCGGGAATCTCTGAGCGGGCGGTCCAACTGTGATAGAGCAAGCCGTAAGCGCCGCTCTCAAATTCAAGCAAACCGAAGCCGTGGTCCTTTTCTGTGACCTGATATTTGGTCTCTGCACGCGGGCCCTGATGTAACATGCGTTCTGGAATCGTGATTCGAGCCAGCCCATAGACGCGCTTCACAGGGCCGACCATCGTTGTCATGGCAGTCAACGGATAGGGGGCGACATCCTTGAAAGGACCAACGCCTTTCATCATAAACGCATCCGCATTCGGGTGCCAATACTCTAGTGGGCCGCCGAAATTGCCAACGGCAGAGACCACTTCACCGATTTCTCCATCGCGGATGCGCTTCCAGACATTCTGCTGCACATAGCCGAGCATTGCCACCGGCGCACAGGCGAATTTGACGCCCATTGATTCTGCGGTTTCGACAAGTTCATCCGCTTCAGCAGTACGAAGGGCAACCGGTTTTTCGGAATAAACGTGCTTGCCTGCCTTGAGAGCCGCTAACGATACCGGGTAGTGTCCGGTATGGATGGTCAGGTTAATAATCGCCTCGACAGTTGGGGCGCTTAAAACTGCCTCGAGGGAACGATACACTTTACCGCCGCCAACGTTGGCGAGTGCCTCTGCCCTGGAGACGTCTTGGTCATAATAGCCGACCAGTGCGATTTTGTGTGGATAGGCTTGACAGCGTGGCTGATAGCCGTTTCTCGCAATCATACCGCACCCAACAATCACCGTCTTTAATGGTTCAAAAGTGGACATGTTTACCTCCTGTAATTGGCTTTTGGGTATTATAACAAATGTCAGCGGATGGAACAAGGATAGAAAGATGAAGTTCACTCCCCCTCTCACGGACATTGAAATTGATTTCATGCAGGAAAGCGATCTCCGAGTTGTGATGGAGATTGAACGTCAATCCTTCTCTTGTCCTTGGAGCGAAGCCGCCTTTCGCCAAGAGATGAATTGGGATAATCCGTGTTCCCACGTTCTCGTCGCCCGCCACAATCAAGCGCCGGTTGCATTTATTGTCTTCTGGATTGTTGAAGATGAGGTCCATATCGCCAACTTCGCTGTCTCCCCTGCATGTCGGCGTCAAGGCGTTGGCAAATATCTGCTCGTAAAATCTCTGGAGTATATCCGGGAACGGGGCGGCAGAAAGATCTTTCTGGAGGTGCGGGTGAGCAATATCCCCGCGCAGAACCTCTATCGGAAGTTTGGCTTTAAGATCGCTTCGATTCGTAAAAGATATTATACCGATAATGGTGAAGATGCCTACGTTTTTTGCATCCCCGACCTGAGAAAGGTGCAAACCAGCAAATGTGTAAATTTCTCCCCCGACCTGACGATAACACCTAACACCTAACTAATTTTCAATTGAATGAGGAAATCAATGAACGTTCATGAGTATCAAGCGAAAGAAATTCTGAGAGCGCACGGCGTCAATGTTCCACACGGAGAGGTGGCGTCAACCCCTGATGAAGCCGAGGCAATCGCCCGCAAACTCGGTTGTTCCGCTTATGTGGTGAAAGCGCAGATCCACGCGGGCGGGCGCGGAAAAGGGGGTGGAATCAAGCTGGCGAAAACCCCAGAGGAGGTCAGAGTACACGCCGAATCTATCCTCGGCATGTCGCTTGTCACCCATCAGACGGGCCCCGAAGGGAAGCTCGTTCGCAAGGTCCTGGTCGCTGAAGCCAATGAAATTGAGAAGGAACTTTACCTCGGTATGGTGGTGGAGCGAGCCAGCTCACGAATTGTCATGATGGGCAGCGAGGAGGGCGGGGTGGATATTGAAGCGGTTGCTGCGACGCACCCTGAAAAAATCCTCAAAGAGACGATCGATCCGGCGATTGGGTTGGCCCCCTTCCAGGCCCGGCGAATGGCTTACGGATTGCAGATTCCCCGGGAGCTTATCCCCAAGGCAACTGAGTTGATGACCGGCTTGTATCAGGCATTTGTTGATTGCGATTGTTCGCTTGCAGAAATCAATCCGCTCGCAATCACGAAGGCGAGCGACGGACCGGATATCGTGGCAATTGATGCCAAACTCAATTTCGATGACAACGCCCTTTCGCGGCATAAAGACATCGAAGCGATGCGCGACCCACACGAAGAAAATCCCCGCGAGTTGGAAGCAGGACAATCGGGTTTAAGCTACATCAGCCTTGATGGAAATATCGGATGCATGGTCAACGGTGCGGGGCTGGCGATGGCAACGATGGATGTGATTAAGTTGCACGGTGGCGAACCCGCGAATTTCCTTGATGTCGGTGGGAGTGCCACGACGGAATCCGTCACGCATGCCTTCCGCCTGATTCTTGCGGACGAGAAGGTGAAGGCGGTGCTCGTCAATATTTTTGGCGGCATCATGAAATGCGACATCATCGCCAACGGGATTGTTGAGGCGGTCAAACAGGTCGATCTCAAAGTACCGCTCGTTGTGCGGTTAGAGGGGACCAATGTCGAGCTGGGAAAGCAGCTTCTTGCCGATTCAGGTCTGAACCTGATTACCGCTGATGGGCTTGCAGAGGCGGCACAAAAAGCAGTCTCTGCGGCAGCGGCAGGGGGAATGGGTAGGTGAGTTCATTGGTTCATGAGACGTATTGCATATTTCGTATTGCGTACTCCGTAAGATTTTCTACGCAATACGAAATACGCAATAGGCTTCACATTTCACACAATAGAATTGGAGGATAATCATGATAATTCATGCTGTGTTTGATGGAAAAATATTTATCCCAGAGGAAAGGGTGGATTTGGAACCCAATACCTGCTATGAAATTACGATTGGTGAAAAAGTCTCTCAAACATCATCAACACCTGAGATAAATCAACCCCCTCAGTCTACGCTGTGGGACTTTCTTGAGGAAGTAGGTGGTATCATCACGGATGGCCCCGAGGATTGGTCGGTTGAACATGACCACTATAGACTCGGCACCCCAAAACGCAGTGAGAAGGAAACATCATGAATGGTGATCGATTCTTTATGGATACCTCATTCGTCATTGCTCGGGTGAGTCAAAAAGATGCTTTTCACAATTCTGCTACCAATCTACTGCCGCGCGTGCGTGTTGCGAGGGAAATTTGGCTTCATGATGGAATTTTAATCGAGGTGGCTGATGAACTATCAAACAAGAATAGGCGCGAAATTGCCGTTGGTTTCATCGATCGCTCCTACAACACGGCTAACACGCATGTTGTGCCTTTAAGTCGAGATTTAATCGTTCGTGCAGTTGAGTTTTATCGAAATCGGCCAGATAAAGATTGGGGCTTAACCGATTGCATTTCGTTTACAGTTATGGGCGACCACAATTTGACAGAGGCCCTAACAAGCGAAAGGCGAGAAGGGAAGAAGGGAAGGATGGAAGGATGGAAGGAAGCTATCTTTCAATCTTCCATCCTTCCTTTCCTTCCATCCTTCCTTTCCTTCTTTTCACGTTTCACGTTTCACGTTTCACGTTTCATACAACTCATCTTGAGGAGGATAAGTCATGGCAGAAAAACTTGGATTACACGATTTAGAGGTAGATGGCAAACGGGTGTTGGTGCGCGTTGATTTCAATGTCCCGATGGAGGGCAAAAAGATCACTGATAACACGCGCATCCGCGCCGCGCTTCCAACCATTTTGCACCTGATTTCTGGCGGCGCGAAAATCATCCTGGTGACGCACTTTGGGCGTCCCAAAGGATTCGATGTAAAATTTTCTACATTACCGCTCGCCGAACATCTGAGCAGTCTGATAGGACAGCGCGTCAAACATGTCGTTGATTGCATCGGCACAGAAGTTGAAGCGGTTATCTCTGAACTCAAGGAAGGCGATGTGCTGATGCTCGAAAACGTGCGCTTTTACGAGGAAGAGACGGAGAATGCCCCAGAATTTGCACGGAAGCTGGCGTCGCTTGCCGATGTCTATGTCAACGACGCCTTTGGCGCAGCCCAACGCGCCCACGCCTCGACGGAAGGCGTGACCCGCTATTTCGATCAGTGCGCCGCAGGCTTGTTGATGGAAAGAGAAATCAAGTATCTCAGCAAGGTGCTTCGATCTCCGGAGCGGCCATTTGTCACGATTCTGGGCGGGGTAAAGATCTCTGACAAAATTGGCGTTATTGAAAACCTGATTGATCAAGTGGATGCGTTGCTCATCGGCGGCGGCATGGCGTATACCTTCCTCAAAGCCATGGGGATGCAGATTGGCGACTCCGTTGTGGAGCTCGACAAGCTCGATTTGGCGAATAAGTTGCTGAAAAAAGCGTCAGAACGGCACCTGATCCTCTATCTTCCGCAAGACCATGTCGTTGGCAAATCGTTCCTGGCAGACACGGAATCTCAAGTGGTTCCCCGCGGCGGCATCCCTGAAGGGTGGGGTGGGTTCGACATCGGGCCGGAAACGGTGTCACAATTTGGACAGATGATTGATGGCGCGAAAACGGTGTTCTGGAACGGGCCGTTGGGCGTCTATGAGTTTGAGCGATTCGCACAAGGCACCATTGCGATTGCCAAACGGCTTGCCCAATCGGAGGCTGTCAGCGTCATCGGCGGCGGGGATTGCGTCGCTGCGGTGCATAAGGCGGGTGTCGCGGACCGCATCACGCACATTTCGACAGGCGGCGGGGCATCGTTGGAGTTTCTGGAAGGGAAGGAGCTCCCCGGCATTGCTGCATTGACAGATAAAATCCAATAAGTCAACGATTTAGGAATTACGCAGTTGAGATTGAACAACGCCTGAATTCTGCATCTTGAATCTTGTGCCATTCAGAGCCTGCTCCGATCTATCGGAGATTCAAGATGCAAGATGCAGATACATCGTGAATCCGTGGAACGGGGATACAAGGAGAAACTGACATGAGCATCAGCATCCTCTTGGCTGACGACCACAAGATCATCCGTGACGGACTCCGTGCTTTACTTGAGAAGGAGCGCGATATGAAAGTGGTTGGCGAAGCAGAAAATGGAAGAACGACGGTTCAGTTCGTGCGGACATTGTTGCCCGATGTGGTCATTATGGATATCGGTATGCCTGATTTGAATGGCATCGAAGCCACCCGCCAGATTGTTGCCATATCCCGGCGCGTCAAAGTCATCGCCTTGTCGATGCACTCCGACAAACGGTTTGTGAAGGGCATGCTCGGCGCTGGGGCGTCAGGCTATTTGTTGAAGGACTGTGCCTTTGAGGAGCTCGCCCAATCCATCCGCGCTGTATACGCGAATCGAACCTACTTGAGTCCCAAGATTGCAGGCATTGTGGTCGAAGGGTACGTCAGTCCGCCGTCGACTCCTGACGCCTCGGCGGCATCTATCCTGACGCCCAGGCAACGCGAGGTGCTCCAACTGTTCGCCGAAGGCAAGACCACAAAGGAAATTGCCTTTCATCTCGGCGTAAGTGTGAAAACGATTGAGACCCACCGACAGAAAATCATGGATAAGTTGGGGACTCACAGCATCGCCGAGCTTACCAAATATGCCATCCGCGAAGGATTAACGATGCTCGACAGCTAACCTGCGTAATGCGTAAAACGTAATGCGTAAGTAAATAGACCGCGAAAGGGCATAAATGACGCTTTCATTGATGAATCCCCGAGGGAGCGGAGCAGGCGCTGAATCTTGTATCTGGCATGGATACAGGATGCAAGATGCAAAGCCATCGTGGTGTCAGTGATGACCTAGCGCGGTATCTCCTCTTCTTACGCATTACGCATTACGTTTTACGCTTCGGGTTTTTTGAACCTCACAATCAGGGATTCCCTGATTGGCTTTTTCATCCCTGCCTGGTACATTTATCATGCCCCAAGAAGCGGGGCTCTACAATGCTCATTTGGGTTCGATGCTCAATAGGGTGGGAGTCATCTTGATTTTAGTAGTCCTGATTGGGTGGAACGCCAGGTCATTGAATCGAATAAGTACCCCGACAAATTTAATTCCATATTTTCACACCCATCTCGCTGGGGCGAAAGAAGGAGTACCAAAATAATTATGTCTGACCACTTAGATGCCGAGCGCAAGCAGGCGGAGGAGGCACTGCGGGAAAGCGAGGCGATGTTTCAGGAGCTTTTTGAATTTGCACCCTATGCCCTCGTGATCGTTGACTCCGAGGGGCGTATCATGCGTGTCAACACACAAGTAGAGATGATGTTCGGCTACAGTCGGGATGAGTTGCGTGACAGACCTGTTGAGATTTTGATGCCTGAACGTTTCAAGGAACGGCACGCAGAACACCGCACGGGCTATGTTTCCGAACCCCGCCTCCGACCAATGGGCACCGGCTTGGAACTGTATGGTAGGCGCAAGGATGGAAGCGAGTTTCCTGTGGACATCACCCTCGGCCCTTTGAAAACAAATGCGGGTATCATTGTGTTGAGCGCCATCCGCGACATCACCGAGCGCAAACGAGCGGAGGAAGAAATCCGCAAACTGAACGAAGAACTGGAGCAACGGGTCGTCGAACGTACCACACAACTCGAAGCCGCCAACAAAGAACTGGAAGCGTTTTCGTACTCTGTCTCACACGACCTGCGTGCGCCGTTGCGGGCGGTGGATGGCTTCTCCCACATCCTGCTCGAAGAACACGCCCTGCAACTGTCGAATGAGGCGCGACGCTACCTGCAACTCGTGCGGAACAATACCCAACAGATGGGACATCTCATTGATGACCTGCTGGCATTCTCGCGTTTGAGCCGCCAGCCGATGAAGAAGCAAGCCGTTGCGCCCGCTGACCTCGTGCGGGGTGTGCTCGAAGACCTGCGCGACGAACTGGCGGGAAGACAGGTGGAGATCGCGATCTTTGAGCTGCCCTCCTGCCAGGCGGACCCGGTACTGCTCAAGCAGGTCTTCGTCAACCTGTTATCTAACGCCCTCAAGTTCACCCGCCAACGAGAGGGCGCTGTCATTGAAATTGGTTGCCTCCCTCACCCCCACCCCAGCCCTCCCCCTGGAGGGGGAGGGAGAGAGGAAGAGTACGTCTATTTTGTCAAAGACAACGGTGTAGGCTTTGATATGCAGTACGCCGACAAACTCTTCGGTGTGTTCCAGCGGCTGCACCGCGCCGAAGAGTACGAAGGCACCGGCGTCGGCTTGGCGATTGTGCAGCGCATCATCCACCATCACGGCGGGCGCGTCTGGGCGGAGGCAGAAATGGACAAGGGTGCGACATTTTACTTTTCTCTTGAAGGAGGAACCCCCAATGATTGAGAATCATCCCGTAGAGATTTTGCTGGTGGAAGACAACCCCAATGACGTGGAATTGACGCTCCATGCTTTCAAAACGCACAACCTGATGAATCACATCCATGTGGTGCGCGACGGCGCTGAAGCGCTGGAATTCACCTTCTGCACCGGGGCGTATGCCGACCGTAGCATCAATAACATTCCCCAAGTGATTCTGCTCGACCTGAAACTGCCCAAAGTGGATGGGCTGGAAGTGTTGAGGCGCATCAAAGCTGACCCACGCACACGTTTGATTCCGGTGGTGGTGCTCACTTCGTCCCGCGAGGAGCGTGACATCGTGGAGAGTTACCGATTGGGCGTTAACAGTTACATCACCAAGCCGGTGGATTTTGACCAGTTCACCGAAGCCGTGCGGCAATTGGGGCTTTATTGGTTGTTGCTCAACCAGCCCCCGGTGCCGCCGAGAGAGGAGTAACGAATTGTGTCTATTCCCATCCATGTTTTGATTCTCGAAGACAATCCGGCTGACGCCGAACTGATGGTGTACGAACTGTGCCGGGCAGGATTTGAACCTGACTGGAAGCGCGTCGAGACCGAGCCGGACTACCTCGCCCATCTGAGCTCGGGGCTCGACCTCATTCTTGCGGATTACAATCTGCCCCAATTCGACGGGCTGCGTGCACTCCATCTGTTGCAGGCGCGTGAATTGGAAATTCCATTCATTATCGTGTCAGGGGCCATCGGCGAAGAGCTCGCCGTATCCGCTATAAAAGGTGGGGCGGCGGACTACCTGATAAAAGACCGTCTCGCTCGCTTGGGACCCGCAGTGGTGCGCGCGCTACTGGAACGAAAACTGCGCTTGGAAAAGCGGCAGGCGGAGCAACAACTCCACTTGCAGGCCGCCGCGCTTGAATCCGCTGCCAACGCCATTGTCATTACCGACCGCGAGGGCGCCATCACCTGGGTCAATCCGGCTTTCACCCGTCTGACCGGCTACACCACCGAGGAGGCCATCGGCCAAAATCCTCGTTTTCTCAAGTCTGGCAAGCATGACCTACCCTTCTATCAAAATTTCTGGAAGACCGTTCTTTCCGGTCAGGCCTGGCATGGTGAAATCATCAATCGGCGCAAAGATGGTCTTCTTTATACCGAGGAGCAAACAATCACCCCCGTTCAAGATGAGAACGGAGAAATCACCCACTTCATCGGTATCAAGCAGGACATCACCGATGGCAAGTGGGCGAAGGAGGCACTGCGAGAGAGTGAAGAACTGTATCGCAGCCTCGTCGAAAGCGCGCCGGATATTATTTTCACCCTCACCCCAGACGGAGCCATTGCATCGTTGAATGCGGCATTCGAGACCATTACCGGTTGGCCGCGAGAGGAGGGGCTTGGCAAGCCCTTCATGTCCATCGTTCACCGCGATGACCTGCCCGGTATGATAGAACTTTTCCAACGAATCCTGCTGAACGAAAGGGTTCCACCCACGGCCGTTCGTATCTTGCAGAAGTCGGGCAATTACGTCTTTATAGAGGCGACAGCCATCCCACTCCCAAAAAACGGACAACAAGTGGTCGGTGTTTTGGGCATCGCCCGTGACATCACGAAGCGGGTGCGAGCAGATGAGGCGCTCCAGGAAAGCAATCGCTGTCTGGAGGAGGTGCTTGCGGAACTGAAGGCAACGCAACAGCACATCATCCAGCAGGAACGCCTGCACGCTCTCGGCACCATGGCCAGCGGTGTTGCCCACGATTTCAACAATGCGCTGTCGCCAATTATGGGCTTCAGTGAAATGCTGTTAAATCACCCGGAAATGCTGGATGACAAAGAGCGAGTGATGCACTATTTGACAACGGTGAACATCGCCGCCCGAGACGCCGCAAACGTCGTCCGCCATTTGCGCGAGTTCTACCGCCCTCGTGAAGCGAACGAAAACTTCCAGCCCGTCGACCTCAACCAACTGGTTGGGGGTACCATCTCGCTCACGCAGCCCAAGTGGAAAAACCAGGCCCAGGCGAAAGGCATCGCCATCTGCCTGAAAAAGGACTTACAGCACATTCCGCTCATCGCTGGGGTCGAAGCCGAATTGCGGGAAGTGCTGACCAACCTGATTTTCAATTCGGTGGACTCGATGCCCGACGGGGGGACGATTACCCTTCGCACCTGTACTGATGGGGTGCACGTCACCCTTGAAGTGATCGACACCGGTATGGGCATGACGGAGGAAGTTCGACAGCGTTGCCTGGAACCGTTTTTCTCCACCAAGGGAGAGGGAGGGACAGGACTCGGGTTAGCAATGGCTTATGGGATTATCCAGCGGCACAGTGGGACGATTGCCATTGAGAGCGAGCTCGGGGTGGGGACCACGGTCCGCATCCGCCTGCCGCTCCCGAAGGGACACAGGGCAATAGACATCCGGCGGATGGCAGGAACCTTGTTGGGACCGTTACACGTTCTCGTCGTGGACGACGAACCGCTGGTCAGCGAAATCATCGCGGAGTATCTCACTGGCGATGGGCATACCGTCGAGACTGCAACCGACGGATGGGATGCTTTGGAAAAATTCCAGAAGGGGTGGTTCGATCTCGTGATAACAGACCAGGCAATGCCTGGAATGAGTGGAGATCAACTGGCCGGTGTCATCAAACGAATTGCGCCGACCAAGCCAATCATCCTGCTAACAGGTTTCGGTGACTTGATGAATGAATCCGGAGAGAAGTCAGCGAACCTGGACTTCATCGTGAGCAAGCCCATCACGCTGTCCATGTTTCGGGACGTGCTGACTCAGGTGAATTCGTCTGTGCTGCGCTAATTCCGCTCGTTCAACCCCAACTCTCCTTTATCACCTTTTGCCTGCAATTGGGTTCTGATTTCTATGAACAGCGTTGATTTAATGCACATTCAAAATCAGAATTGGGTTATAATATCAAATAGGGGCACAAACGACTGAAGTTGTTACTACGAGTAACCCACCCGAATTAATTGAGGAGTGGTCATAATTCGGCCAAAACCCTTCTGTAGCCCAAGTTTCTAACTTGGCTCTTTTGCCGGAAGGCCAAGATAGAATCTTGGGCTACGATTGCCTCCCCTGGGAATTATGACCAGCTCTCAATTAAATTGGTGAGGTCATAGTGCCCCTGTAGGCAAAAGGACAAATCTTGTATTCAAGGAAAGAGGAGACCCTATGTCATCTTATGTAACCATCGCGAAAATATCAGATATTCCCAAAGGACGAGGTAAAACCTTCACCGTCAAGGGCAAACGAATCGCTATCTTCAACGATGGCGAAAAAATTTATGCGCTTGACAACGCATGTGCCCACGCGCTAGGCCCACTTGGCAGGGGCCGCGTTAAAAATGGACTGGTTGTCTGCCCGGTTCACGGTTACGCTTATGATGTCAAAACTGGTGATTGCCAGACAGACCCAAGGCTCCGCGTCAAATCTTATGAAGTTGTTGTTGAAGGGGAGCAGATTCAAGTCAAGTGCGAGTGGATTGTAAATTAAAGGTTGATGTGGTTTCGAGAAGACCTGTATTACCGGATTGCGGGGGTCTACATCGAACTGCCACCGTTGCGGAAACGGAAAGGGGATATTGAACTGCTGGTTCGGCATTTCATGGGAAAGTATCGCAAAAGAGATGCGCGTCCGCCTTTGGAAATTTCGGACGAAGTAATGGAGATATTACTTTCCCATCACTGGCCCGGCAACGTGAGAGAACTGGAGCAGACGATAGGCGCGATCGCTCTTTCCGCAGAGGGAATCGTGCTTTCCAAAGAACTCCCTCCCAATCTTCAACGAGACAGATTGTTTTCAAAAGCCGAGAGTCACGGGCAGGTAAAGTTAGAATTGAACTTCAGTTTGGATCTCACACACCCGATCGATTTGAAACAGGTCAAAGAGCAGGTCGCCTTAGAAGCGGAAAGGCAAATCATCACTGAAGCCAAAAATCAACTCTCTGAACCAGACCGAATTGGCAAAGTTTCTGAGGATAGACCCCAAGACGTTGCGAAGGGTGGAGAAAGGGTAAACGTTCAGACGACTGCACAGTTACCATTGACCGAAGTGTTGGCGCGCATACGCTAGACGCTCCGGCACGCCAATATCAATCCAATCGATCTCCGCTTTGAACACATACAGATTTTGCACAGACGGAAAGACATCCCGTTCGATAGAGAACACTGCTCGCTCCGGAAAGTAATTGGCAATCGATTGATTGAAGAGATATATCGCGCCATTCGCATAGCCTGAACGGTGGACGGGTTGCTTTTCGCGGAACGCTGTGATTCGCTCCCGATGGTCTGAAATAATCTCGCCATAAGGACTGATGTCCCCGACCCACACGCCGAGGAGCAACCCATCCATCTCTAACCGGAAGCGCTCCACCATCCTGCACAGTGAGAAATTCTTCAGCAATATATCACCATTCAGCACGAAAAATGGGGAGGTGGAAACATACTGCATCGCATTTTGAATCGCGCCGCCGGTGTCCAGCCTTTTCTCCTCTTTGGCGTAGCGCATCCGCACGCCGCCATAGCTTTCCCCGGCGGCTTCATAGAGCGTATCGTGCAGGTGTCCTGATGCCAAAATGACCTCATCAACCCCGGCACCCTTCAAAACATCAAGCTGCCAATCAAGGACTGTCCGCCCCCGGATGTCTAACAAGATCTTCGGTACAGTTTGGGTAATATCTCCGAGCCGTGTCGAAAGCCCACCGCATAAAATAATCGCTTGCATCAGTGGTTGACCTTTCGGAAAATGAGATGTTAATCCGCACGAAATTCAAACGCATTCTCAATTTGGTGAAGCTTGATTAACTCACATCTCGACGAGAGAAAGATGGCAATGACATCGAATCGGCAGGGGACATCTAACAGACCATGTGTCTGCAGGTAGTCCAAAGCGACCTTAGAGATCTGTTGCTGCTTGGTGGGAGTCACAGCCGCCTGGGGTATACCAAACTTGAGGCTTCGCCGCGTTTTCACTTCAATGAATACAATCCGCTTCCCCTGTTGCGCGATCAGGTCAATCTCGCCGAAACGGGAGCGATAATTCTGTTCACGGATGGCATAGCCCTGTTTTTTGATATGCTCCAAAGCAAGTTCTTCGCCGATCCTTCCAATCTGGATTCTTGAATGGCTCATGGGTGCGTGAAACGTGAAACGTGATGAGTGAATTTCCGAATTTCCTGGTTTCCTACCCGACAGGTCCGTCTAAGAGTGTGTTGAAAAAGTCCCTGTCGCCACGACGAAAAAGAGTCGCACCAAACTCAAAATGGTATTACTCTTGAAGCCTAAAACTCAGCCGGTGAATGGGGCAAGGTCCCACTTGAACGATTGCCTGACGATGCTGGCGTGTGCCATATCCTTTGTGGCGTTGGAAACCGTAGTGCGGATAAACCCCGTCCAGCTCAATCATGAGGCGATCGCGAGTGACTTTTGCCATGACGGAAGCGGCGGAGATGGATTGGATGAGAGCGTCTCCTTTCGGAATTGCCTGGGCGGGCGGGGAGATGGGGGGAAGTTGTAAGCCATCAACAAGAACATAATCGGGCGGCGGATTAATCTGCTCAATGGCTTGACGCATTGCCTGCATTGTCGCTCGGAGGATGTTCAGCCGATCAATCTCCTTGTTATCTATACAACCCACGCCGATAGCGATTGCGGTACGTTTAATCTCATCAAACAGCCGATCTCGTTGCCTGGGAGTCAACTGTTTTGAATCCGTCAACCCCGGGATGCGACAGGCGATTGGGAGAATCACTGCCGATGCCACAACTGGGCCTGCCAATGCCCCCCGGCCGGCTTCGTCAACCCCGGCGATTCGGTGGTAGCCCTGCTGTTGTAAAACGAGGTCAAGCTGTTGATATCTGCTGTACTTTTCCATCTATTGGCCAATCTTTTAAGTAAGTTCCAAAAAATTCCTTGCACTTTTTTGGGATAGGATGGTATCCT
>CAZOAL010000117.1:0-16397 GCA_964577695.1 uncultured bacterium
AAGTTATTAGAGTTGGAATTTAACCAACATTACACAAGAATTTGTTAAAGCGCACTTGACTTTGGTAAATAGAAGCCAATTGGAGACTTCCGAAGTTTGCAAAAAAAGCAGACATCGACGGTAATGGATTCTTCTGAGGATGCGCCACCGATTTTTGTGTCACTGAAACTTCGGAAGTCTGTTCTCCACTTAGTTTTGGGGTTAATTTACCAAAGTCAAATGAATATTGTAACACAGAAACCACAACCCCAACAACAATAACCTGGGTTTTCAGATTTGCTCATTTTGAGCGGTGTCGAAAGAGTTTCAAATTTTTCGTCTCATGAATCAGTTCATAATCCTGTGCCAACGCTTGCACTTCCTTTTGTTGCGAGTCCACGCGCCAAGCCAGCATATAATCAATAGGCCCGCCCGAATACTTGAACTTCCAATTTCCCTCCTTATACCGGAGCGGGAAGTAGCTATACTTTGGCTCGTAATTGGCGACATAGTGGCTCCCATTCCCGATACAGTAGTACACGGTGCCGTGATAAAATGGCGAAAGGTACTGGATGGGGCCATGATGTTCTGCGCCCTGCCAATCTGTGCCCTGCTCAAGAATTGACACCGTTGAATTGGGCGCGATGCGAGAAGCACCGGACGTAAATTCGCGCATATCTTGATCGAGCAGACGATAATCGCGGATGGTCAAGCCGAGATGCCAGATCGACATCAAAAGCATGATAGCGATCAGTCCACGTTTCAGCCATACCTGTTGCGGAACGACGAACCAGCCGATCAGGATGGGGAAGATAAACAGGTGGACGCGGTCGTTGATCCATGCGGGCGGCCCATAAGCCCAAGGCAATCGGAAGTAGAGAACGGTCAAGATGATGGCTAAGAGCAGGAACCCATCCCGCGCTTCAAAGAGCCGTCTTTCACGCACCCGTTGAATCAGTGTCCAGATGATGCAGAAACCCATAAACCCCAGCAATATCCAGGAAACAGGGATGTAGCTGTCGTTGAAGTAAACGAGGGATTTTGCGTTGATGAAATAATCCCACAAGTAATCCAACGTTTTATGCTGCGATTCACGGCTTTCGGTGTTGGATAACAGCGTATTCAGCAGGATGAAATAAGTGGGAATGAGATAGCCAACAAACTGCAACACACGCTTCAGATGCTCTCGCCACTGCGTCAGATGCTTCAGGAAATCGATACCCGCAAGGAAGGACAGCGCGAAAACCAACAGGGCGTAGGAGGCGAAATGGGAAAAGTAGGTCGCAACCAGCAGGAGATTCAGTACAGCCGCATGAGAGATCTGGAGGCCTGCCTTGTGCTTCCACCAATACCCGATCGCGATCAGGCAGAGCGGCACACTCAAGGTGAAGTTATAAAACCCCATCTGCAATAGATAGTTGTAGCTATAGAGAAAGCCGAGCAGGCCGAAGATTCGGAGGCGTTTATCGATTGCATTCAGCAGGTAGTAGAAACTGAACGGAAATAGCAGCACACAGAGCGTGACGTAAATCTTTTCAGCGATGAGCGGCGGAAAGATATAGAGCGCCGGTATGAAAAAGGCGAAATTGGTCCAGTTAGGGAACAGCGTCAGGTTCAGATTGTAAACTTCATGGAATTTGGTAAATTCAGGATTTTTCCACTCCTTCAAAATGTAGGCGTTGTAAACGTGGCTCAACCCATCCTGCGTTGGGATAAACGTGAACCCCCAAATCGGGATGAGGTGCAGGAGTCCCATGAAAGCAATCAGTTGGGCGGATGGGTTCCGCCGGAATTCCTGGAAACGCTGTTTAGCGAAAAAGGTGTTAACCATGAAGAATCTCCTTTACGGCATCAAACGCTCCTTTTCCTTTTCCTTTTTCGTTTGAGGAAAATAGACCGGTGGATGATTTTCAGGGAAGACCCCTTTTTCTAAAAACGAAGTCGCATAGTGGTTTATGGCCATCGACCAGGCTCCCCAAGCAAAGTTTTTATATTCGTTCCTCAGAGCCGCTTCCTTTTTCTTCTCATCTAACCCATAAACCCAAGGGGGAATCATTTTATGATTTCGTAGCAACTTTGATGGCTGAAAGTCATATCGGTTTTCCTGCTTGCTGATTCGTATTTGACCAATTTCAGACCATTGTCCGTTGGTTTCAAAATCAGGTGATTCTACTGAATAGGTAACGATAGAGGTATCATCGCTAATCCGTTTAAGTCTGACATGACAGTAACTCATAGCTCTCTCCATGACTCGTTAAAAAGTTGAGGATTCTGTTGAATCACTTCAGGATGGAACAAGCTTTTCTCCGTCACACCCCTCCATTGGAGTGCCTCCAGGTGTGCTCCTAAAAGGTCTCCAGTTCGACGGAAGACTGCTGATTCTTTCAATTCGTGAAGATAAAACTCAATATCTTGTAGAGTTCTGTTGCCGGCCCGCAACCGCTCAAGCATTCCACGTTCACCGGACTGAAATTCCTCTGGCAATCCTTGATTTATAAGAATATCGTTGAGATGTTGCTCGACGCGAGCCAATCCTTTCTCTGTAATTCGAGGAATTCTACTCTTCTTTGCGGTTTCAGGGCGAGGACTTTTTCTAAAGAATTCCTTAAACCGCTTCCATGCTTGTCCAAGGCCTAAAGTTTTCAAATTTCCGTCTCTCACTTGTGCCTTAACAATTTCCTGGGGAATGGAAGGAATGAAAGGAGGGGAAGGGGAATGGGTGGTTGGGTTGTTAGAGCCTGCCCTGAGCTTGCCGAAGGGTGGTTGGGTGGTTCGTATCTTTACCAACCACCTCACCACCCAACCATCTCACCACCTCTTTCTTCCTTTCCTTCCTTTTCTTCCCCTCCTTCCCTTTCATGCCGACTGTCAACACCATTTTTCAGATGTCCTGGGTGTCTTGTGCGTACTGCTGGGCTGAGTCAGGGCGCCAGGCGATACAGTGTGCCGCAAAGTGTTTGAGTGCACCGCTCTTGACGATGATTGCTTCAGGGCGTAGCACAGTGGCGTACATCATGAGCAAGGAAATCGTATCAAGCAGTGACCTGTAGCCAGATATGCCGGACATATCGATATAGACCTTGCTGAAAGATTCGCCGAGATCGAGCGCCGCCTTGACATCGAATCCATCCATGACCTCAAAACGCAAATGGGGATGCATCGCTCTGGCTCGTTCAATACACTTCAGACTAATGTCAGTGCCGATGACTTTTTGGCAATGCGGTGCGATAAGGGAAGTCGTTGTCCCCCACTCACAGCCAATTTCTAGCACCACATCGCGTGCATTGACCCAGACGGGGATGGTTGCGCGGTACTCTTCGACGCCGCGAGTGCCGATGAATTTTGTTCTGACTTTGAATTGCTTTTCGTTTGCCATGCGATGTTTCCTCCAAGATTTAGAAATTCGCATAATTCAAAGGGCTTCCGTCAGTTGATTTTCTCATTTGCAAATTTCTATGAATCGGTTGCTTGTGTTGCTAATTTCTCAAGATTATCAATAAACTGAAACACAACATCACGCCATTTCTGGTATTCTGCCTCAACTGGCGTGGGTAAAGCACGGTCATAAAAGAAATCAATGTGCAAGTGGTTGATGATTTGACGAAACTGCTCCCGATATGGCTCTGGGAGTTGACGGCGTAATTCCCCCCACCGGGTTTGATCGGTATTCAGGTACGCCATCGCTGCCAAGCGGGCACAGTCAAATAGGGCGTTAAATGCGGTACGAATCCAACCTTCTTGTAAGGTCGGATTCGTTTCCGTCGGAGCAAGTTGTAAAGCCCTGTCTGCATTCGAGAGCAAATCCCGGGCTTCCTGATAAGTTGGTATAGGCATCTCTTTTACCATCCTTTCGACAGTTTTTGAATCCCCATATAACAAACGTCCCCATGCAACCACGCTGGCAGCGAGGTTGCCACCGAGCGGGCGTTCAATCGAATGGGGCACCGGATCAATGGGCAAAGGGAAATCAAGGGTGGCATCGTCGTAGACGCCATACGCCTTGCGGTCACGGGTGAAAATCAACAGATCCAAATCGCGCGCAGACTCCGGCGCGTAAATTGAGGAGCCAAACTGGACGATGGCAAGGATGTCCGGATCGGCTTGGACTAATTGCTCACAAATCTGCGGGAGAAACAGTGACAAGTCGTTGTTCATATTTTAACCTAACTCCCTGGCCCCCTTCCCTGGAGGGAAGGGGGAGTCTTCTCCTCTCTCCGCTTAGGCGATGGGCCGGGGGAGAGATTCAAGAACAGGCTCTCAGTGAAAAAGTCGTATCATGAATAAAAAAAGGGAAATTGGGCAACAAGTCATCTTCCCAATTTCCCTTTAACGGGTGCAAAGCGAAAAGCTACATCATGGTACCGGGGGGGTAGATAATCACTTCCGCCCGTCGGTTCATCGCTTTTCCTGCGTCTGTATTCACCGGGGCAATCGGCTCAGTGTGCGCACGTCCGGCTGACTGGATTTTGTTCCTCACCCCTTGCGCTTTGAGGTATTTTACAACCGCATCCGCGCGCGCTTGAGAAAGATCCCAGTTGCTTCGATAGTCTCCTTCCAGCACCGGGTTCCCATCCGCATGACCGGTAACCATCACCGTCGCGTTGGGTTGTGCTTTGATTGCTGTGACCGCTTTGTCTAATTCTTGTTGTGCCGCTCTCGTCAAGCCAACACTTCCGCTGCCGAACCGAGCGGTAGCAACCAACGTTGGCCTAATCGCGGCTTCCGCTTTCGCCGCAGCTATCCCCTTTTCGTTATCTGCGAGAGAAGCCTGTATTTGGGTCAAGGTTTGGCCCTGCATTTTTGTTGTATCACCAAGCTTTTCAATCTGGGCCATTAATTTCTTGTCTTCAGATTTCGCAAACTCTTGAGCTTTCTCACCCGCCATGTTGGCTGTTTTCGTTAGTTCTTCGCGGACTTTCACATCTTCAGTTTTAGCAAACTGTTGAGACCCTTTAATCGTATCTGCATCGCCTTGTTCGTATCCTGCGGTGACATCGTTTTTTGACCGATCAATTGATTCCGTCAAGGACGTTTTTTGCATATCCACTTTGCTGTCAAGCGTAGAAACGCTGTTTTTCAACGTTGAGTGTTCTGCTGCGTTTTTTGTGTTGTAATCGTTCATACTCGTTTCAAACTCTTTTTTGCTTAACTTGCCGCATCCGCTGAAGACGATGCTAAAAGCAAAAAGGCTAACGATCGCCAACCTTGCTACATTTTTCATGGTTTCCTCCTAAAAAAGATTTTCATATAGTGACGTTGATGGAGATGGGGTATAGACATCTCATAGTTTCTCAGAATTATTGCATATTTTAGCACAAACTGCTTTTTAATACAAGAAAAATCATAGCTGATTTTCCACTTGTAATTTTTGCTTGAATATGCTATAATGCTGCTGCTTTTGCCGGAGTGGTGAAACTGGTAGACGCACTGGACTCAAAATCCAGCGAGCATTACGCTCATGTCGGTTCGATTCCGACCTCCGGCATCAATTCAACCCCCCAAAATCAGCCATATAGACAAACGACGCTATATGGTTTTTTTTATGCCTGCATCTCTTAGCGCGTGGGTGAGAGGTCCAATGTCACCGTTTCCTTTAGCCCAAGATTACACCTTAATTCCTACGGCCTTGAGAAGGGACCGGAGCGTGCGACGTATCACCAGTTTTTCGTCCATCGTCGTTGCCCAAAAGGATAGGCTCTAATGGGGCGTGACTCGGAATCGCTTGATTACATCCGCATTCAATTCAAATCCCAGTCCCGGACGGTTGGGCACTTCGATAAACCCATCCGAATCGACCTCTACCGGCGGTGTCAGCAACTCGGAAATGATAGGTGAATCTGGGAATGCCAGGGGCATCTCGAAATACGGCATATTCGGCAGTACCGCAGCCAAGTGGATCTCCGCCGCCACACCGATCATGTGGCACCAAGCATGCGGAACACAGATCAGGCCCCGCCGATAGGCGGCCTCGGCGATGCGAGCGATTTCGCTGATTCCGCCCGAGCGGACTGAGCTGGGCTGTACCACATCCACCCGGCCCTTCTCCATGATCTCCTCGAACTCAAAGCGTGTGGTGAAGCCCCAGTCCCCCACGGCAATCCGCGTATCCACCGCATCCGCCAGCCGGGCATAACCGGCGAGATTGTCCGCCGGCAGGGGAGCTTCAATGAAAAACGGGCGGTACGGCTCGATTGCACGAATCGAGGCCAGAGCCTGTCCTACCTCGTACCAGCGATTCTGTACATCAATCAGGAGGTCTCTGTCTTCGCCAATCGTCTCGCGCACGGCATGCACTATCTCCGCATCGCGCCGGATGCTGACATGCGCGAACCCACCGGGCCACTCCTCCAGTTTCATGGCTTGGAAGCCGCGTTCTTGAGCCAACGTAAAACGTTCGCGCATCCCCGCCACGTTCTCCCCCGGCGGGTAGACAGTCGCATAAGGCCTCACCTTTTTCTTGATCTCACCTGTTTCGCGCACGGTGCAACAGCTCTGCCAGATTAACTGGCAGACCGGCACTCCGAGCGCTTTGCCCGCAATATCCCAGAGGGCAGTCTCCACCGCGCCGATGGCAGCGATGGTGACGCCTCGCCGTCCGAATAAGCCGGTAGCGGCATACATCTTTTGCCAGAGTCGCTCCACCTGTAGCGGGTCTTCGCCGTGCAGGATGTCCTGTAAGCCGCCGTCGGTACGGATGATGGCATCAATGACCAGCGACGGGGATTCTGCTTGCCCGATACCGGTGATGCCTGCATCGGTATGGACCCGCACCAGGGTTTCTTGAGCCTTACCCGGATCGACCAAGGCAATGGTTTCAATCTCTTTAATTTTCACCGGATTCCAACTCCTTTTCACTCACTCAAAAAGACAAGCCTAAACCCGTGTCACAGATTCAAATCGCTCAAGTAATCAGCGATCCGCTTGGGTTGTCTATCAAGTGTCGTTTCCATTGCGGCGATGACTAACGCAAAGCTCTTAATGTTGTCCTCAATCCGCGTGGCAGAAGGCGTACCGCCATCAAGCCAGTTGAGAAATTCATCGAAAAGATATTCGTGACCTAAGCGAGAGATAGCAGGCGCTTCATATTTCTCCGTTTCGCGTCCGACGCGATGGATGGTTATCTGGTTGCCACCGGCGATCTCTACACAACCCTCCTCAAACTCAGCGCGATAATATTCCTGATGCCAGCAGTTGGTGATACCCGCCGCGGAACTATTTCCCTCGTAACAGGTGTGGACGCTGTTGTCCATCCGCATCAGGTAGACTCCACTGGAGTAATGCTTAAAACTTGACCATTCGGGGTTCCAACCGAATCCAATCAACGTTTCGCAGTCACCCCCGGAAAGGAAGCGGAGCATGTCAAGATGATGAACCGAGCCTTCAAAGAGCAGACCGAAATCCATATCGTGTCGCCACGACGCGCCCCATGAGTTGTAGCGTCGATAATCGCAGGCGTAGCGTCCCACGATATGCTGCAAACGTCCCAAACGCCCTTCCGTCCTGATGTGTACCAACTCCTGCTTGTTGGGGGCATAACGATAGTTTTGAATGATTGTGCAAGGAACGCCAGCCTTTTGTGAGGCGCGCGTCATCGCTTTCGCGGCATCCAATGTATCAGCGATGGGTTTCTCACAGATCACCGGCATCCCATTCTCCATCGCGGCAATAGCGGCGGGGCTATGAAATGGCGGCGGCGTTGCAATGCCGCAGAAGTCCGCTTTGACCGTTGCACACGCCTCATGAAAATCGGTGAATAGTTGACTTGGGTTCAGCCCCAGCGCTTCCCCCTGTCGATCGAGCACCTCCTGCTTAATATCCACCAGTCCGATAATCTTCACGCGATCGCTGAAGTTTTTGACGAAGTTCTGAATCCACCCCCCCGCCATGCCGCTCCCACCAATCATCAAACAGGTTTTAACTGCCATATAACACCTCCATCCCCAAATATAATGCAAGATGCAAGATGCAAGATACAAGATGCAAGTGAATCTTGAATCCTGTATCCTGAATCCTGAATCTCTGAACCCCTGAATTAATTTTCAAAGTATCGTTTTGAGAGACGCCATCAATCCATCCGGCGGATTAAAGGGAAGCTGGACAGGCGCATGCGTCAGCGCGCTCTGATAAATTCCCAACAGCAGGTTGAACTCTGCAAGCGACTGCGCCAAATGGGTGGAATGCACCTTATTCTCATCATCAAGCCAATCAAACACCGCTTGGGTGAGCCCCGCCTGCCCTAAGACATCCTGTTCTCCGTAACTGTGCGACCCGCTCTCATAGCCGCCCGCCGGCGTGCTACGCTCCCAACCATCCATATTCCAGTGAACGAACCCACGAGTTCCAAAAACAGCGACCCGTTTGTGACGATGCGCACCCTCATTATCGCTGATTTTCGGTGCCCCTTCGGTGCCAAACGTTACCAGCGCACGCACGCCATTTTGATATGTGACCGATGCTGTGGCGTGTCTCGGAGAGGGCTGAAGGGAATCCAGACTCTCTCCCCCCGATACTTGACCGAAGACCTTGGCCGGCCGGGAGTTGTCGATGTATGAGGACACGAGTTGAAGCACATGCGGCCCCTGGTCGAGCAGCGTCGAACGGGCGCTGGCATCAATAAACTTGATGTCCCCGAGCCGTCCGGCGGCGACATCCCGCTTTAATTCCAAATTGCGCGGGTGGAAATTCAGTTGCGTGTTCACCACGAATTTGGTCTTAGTATTTTGGCACAATTCCGAAAGCTGCCGCCAATCCTCTCCCATCACCGCGATCGGTTTTTCGACAATCGCGGCAGGCACACTGTGTTCTGATGCAATGTTCATCAGCGAATGACGGATGAGATGGTTCGTTCCACGCAAGGTGGGTGCTGTGACAATGTGCAGCAGATCCGGCTTTTCCTTATCCAACATCTCGTGGATGTCCGTGTAGCGTGTCTTAATGCCAAAATCGTTTCCGAAAGCGTGGAGAAGCTGTTCATTCATATCGCAGATAGCGACGAGTTCGCCGCCTTTGACATATTGGTAAGCGTGCGCATGTCCGCGCGCCCGCCCACCACAACCTAAAAAGGCACATTTATACATGATTTTAACTCCTTATGAGTTCGATCGACATTTTGAAGATTGATACGTGAAACGTGAAAGAAAGAAAAGGAAGGAGGGAAGATTGGAAGGCTGGAAGATTGGGTCCCCATCCTTCCAGCCTTCCATTCCCCCATTCCCTGAACCAAGGAAATAACGCATAGCCAAAGTTTAGTCGGCGGAGACCCCCAACTCCTCCCAATGAACGACGCGATTCTCTGCTGCTGAACTATAGGCCCCTTCGATCATCGCCATAGTTTTGAGATTATCCCGACCGCTGTTGGGCGGCTCCCTGTCTGCCTCGATTGCGTCTAAGAGGTCTGCCAGACACATATATGTCGCCACTTCCATTGAGGCATGGGTTGCCGGTATGATGCGAACGGGCTCAGACTTGCCGGCTTCATAAACGCGCAATTCTGCGCCGGTGACCTCCAGGCACCCCGCATCGCAGTCCAAAATGGGCGGGATAGAGGCGCGACGAGGGCTGCCGAAGCTCTCGGTGAGCGAAGCCACACAACCGCTCTGAAAACGGATAATCAGGCTGGTATGGGTTTCGCCCCGCCCCTGGATGAGGCGGGATTTCGAGGTCTGACAGTAGATTGACTCGAGGCGGTCATTCAGCATCCAGCGATAGCCATCGAACCAGTGAATGGTCATAATTGCCATGACGCGGCGCTCCCGCTCCGTGCGCCAACCGCGGTCCTGACGGGTGCCAAGAAGGGTATGCGTCAAATGACGTGGTGTTCCCAACGGCTGATCGGCGAGGTATCGTCGCGCGGAATCGAAGCCGTGTAGATAGCGGAAATTCTGCCCAACGGCAATCTTCCTGCCGTTTGCTTCAGCACAAGCCACGATTGCCTTCGCTTCGTCCAGCGTTTCCGCGAACGGCTTGTCGGTCAGCACATCCACACTCGCCTCGAGAAGGGGCTGAATCACGGCACGGCGGACAGGCGTAGCCGTCGTCACCGATGCGACTTCAAAATCTGCTCCCTGGATGAGCTCCTCAACGCTTTGGTAGCAGGCAGGAACGTTAAACTGGCTTGCCGCACGTTGCGCGTTTTCGGGGGTGATGTCACAAGCTGCGACAATTTCGACCCGTTCCGGGTGTTTGCTGAAAGCGGCGAGCGTCGCCTGCCCCCTGTTGCCCGTGCCGATTTGAGCAATTCTGAACTTTTTCACTGTATCGTTACCTCCTCATTTGCTGACACGCTCAATGCGGAACACCATCTTGTCAAAGTGGGTGTCAAATCCAATATCATTGCAGCAGTACCGCCTACCCCTTTGACACGATTCTATCAACATTCCTGAAGACCACGCCTGGGACTCCCGACCATTTCCACGGTCCCATATATTGTAGATGCTCAAGAAGCCATCCGAAGTCAAACATTCGCAGATGACTTCAGCGGGGGCTTTGTCTTTCCATAATTCCACGCTTTGGCAGCGCAATCCATTGACAAGAATCCCCTTGTCTGTTTTCAGCCACACTCCTTGCCGCCAGGCCGACGAAGCCGACTCAAATGCGACTTTAATTCGCTCCCCATCTCGAATGGGAAAAACATCCCACTTCACAACATCCGCACAACCCCTTTCCTTGAAAGCGGAGTTATAAATCCTCTTTTTTCCGAGTTCTTTTTGTCCTTTTCGATCGATGACGAGGTTCCAAGACGATGTTAAGTAGGTCATGCTTCTCCCCTACTTTCCCAATTCCTGACAGAGTTCAGCAACCATCGCGGCGTTCTCACCAATCTGATCATTGAACTGCTGGTACATGCCGATCAGGAGCGAATCTATCGGTTTGATGTTTTGCAAAGCGAACGCAAACTCCCCTCGGATCTGTTCTTTGGAGGCGATAGCTCTACCGGCGGCTAACACCTTGAAGGCGATGCACGGCTTATTGGTCTTCTGGATGACTTCGCACATCTTGGGGCGGTGCTCACGAAGGTAAATCTCTCCCAAGGGGGCATGACCCAATTTGCGCTCGAATTCCTCCCTTCCACCGCGAAGATTGTACAGGGCGGTCATATAGTAATCGATGTCCCACCCTTCGTCTTCGACTATCCTGAGAAGTGTGGGGTCATGGACCGATAATCCGACCAGGACACCCGAATCCCGAATCCGCTTGAGGAGGTCTTTCAGTATATGAAGTTTATTTTCCCGCAGGCATCGGTCACCAATTCCTCCGCCATGGGGCGCGATGCCAATCGGGTTGTGACGCGCCGCCTCCTCCACGCGATGCGGTTCGTCATACCACTGCCCCGTGCTCAGGCATAACCATTGGATCGCCCCCCCCTCTTCCCGATACCGTAACAGATCCGAAAGGGAACGCTCCGTGATGGTGTTCTGCCATGTGTTGATGTCGGCCGCTTCGGCGCGCCTCAACGTCGCTATAACCTGCTCCGGGGTGTGGAACCCGCGCTGGTGCTGCGAAAGCAGTTGGTTGAAATGGGAGTAGCCGTAAATCGGGTTGTCACCGATAATCAATCGGCTCACTTGATAAGGGCCGAGCGGAACTGTTGGCAATGTTTGGGTAGTTGTGTTCATTGTTCATAACCTCCGAAGTTAGGGGCCAACCAAATTTAAAATGATGGACTCGCAGACTTCCGAAGTTTCCGAAACTTCGGAAGTCTATCCCTCAATTTAAACTTGGCGGACTACTAAAACGTGAAACGTCAAAAATCCTCTGACCATACGATAAAATTAGCAATTATCGTATTTACCCTGAATCAACCGATAAATGATTCAGTTAGGAATAACCACAGGTATCATGTGTTTTCCTGTGTTACCGCTTACGAGGCTTCCAGCGATACTTCAAGTTTCCCTTTAACCATATCATCGTAGTCGGACGTGACAACTTAGCTCATACACATAAAGCCGAGTCATGCGCCATTTCCCTTTGCTCTCCACCCCACCCTTTCGGGTGACGCAGTTAAGGTAAGACTTGAGCGGGGTGATTCGCCCATTTGGAATTAAACCAAAATTACATGATTATCTGTCAAAGCGCACTATCAGTTTCAGTATAACAGAGAGTCGATCTTTCGTCAATCGCAAAGATGGTGTTTTAGAATTTGAAAATTCATTCCGATACCCACTGTGACAAAATATCGGATAAATTGAGGGTAACAGTCAGCATTTTGACAAGATATCAGGCGAAGAGAGGGAAATCTTGCTGTTTTTGACAACCTGTCAGTTTCTGACCTTTTAAAAGCCCCCTGTTTTTCTTATGCGCTCCGGGATTTCAGGGCTGAAGATGCGGTTCAAAGCAAGCAGAGAAGGAAGGTAAGCAAAGAAAGAGGAGATGAAAAGTGGTTTCTCGTCTTTTATGGCACGATTATTGCCTATTACAGATGTTATTAAGGGAAAGTTACTGATCGTCAGTAATCTTTTGAAATCATCTAAACGTTTAAAAATAAAAGTTCTCATATCTTAGCCCTGTTTGATTCAGGAAAACTCCCCGTAGCCCCGATCAAAGATGGCAGGCATCCGGGGAAAAACAGGTCATGAGATTAGACTCACGGAGATGAATATGTTTACCTGGCGTGAAATGCTATTGAAGCGAGATGACCAAGGCTTTAAGAATGGATTAAACGATGCGCGTCGTCGCACTGTAGAGCCAATCGCTTATCAGATTAATCAAGAGTATCGAAGCGGTGTTGATATTGCTCAACAGTTAATGGCAACGTTTGATGCCGCGTGGTTTGATGCCGCGTGGAATGAGAAGCTAAATATCCCAATAGCCGGTGGAACGGTCCCCTTTTCAAACGCAGTTGATATACTGACTCAATTAAAAATTTAGAAGTGGAGGCGCTCCATGCAGAACGTTATCGCCATCATCTTGGGGGGTGGCCGAGGCGAACGTCTGTATCCCCTGACCAAAGATCGTGCCAAACCCAACGTGCCAATCGCCGGGAAATTCCGCCTCATTGATATTCCGATGAGCAACTGCATCCATTCGGAGTTAGAAGAGATTTTTATTCTCACCCAGTTCAACTCCGCATCGCTGAATCGTCACATCGCACAAACCTACCACTTTGACAGTATGTCTAATAGATCCGTGCGCATCCTGGCGGCGCAACAAACTCCCACCAATTCCGATTGGTATCAGGGAACGGCCGATGCGGTGCGCCAAAATCTCCCCTATCTCATCCATTCTGAAAAATCCCCAAAAGAGCCTGAATTGATACTGATTTTAGCGGGCGATCATTTGTACCGCATGGATTACCGGCACATGATCGGCTACCATCTGATGACCGGGGCAGAGATTACGGTCGGCACCATCCCCGTTTCCAGAGACCAAACGAGCCGATTTGGCATCCTCAAAGCCGAAAAAGATGGACGCATCACGCATTTTGTTGAGAAACCGAAAACGGACGCGGAGCTAACGGCTGTCTCTATGGAGGCTTCCACTTTGACTCAACATCTCGCAGATGCCAAAGTCAAGCCTTTCCTTGCGTCAATGGGAATCTATGTCTTCAACAAAGCCGTGTTGATTGAAAAAATGGCTGATGAAAGCAACGTCGATTTTGGGAGAGACATCCTGCCAAAAAGCATCCATCAAAACGCGGTCTATGCCTATCCCTTCGATGGATATTGGGAGGATATTGGGAGCATCAAATCATTTTATGAGGCAAATCTGGGGCTTTTAGAGATGGTCCCTCAATTTAATTTTTACGATGAATCCATGCCAATCTATACCCATCGATACCATCTGCCGAGCACGAAAGTGAATCAAAGCAACATCTTTGCGTCGATGTTATCGGATGGTTCGATTATAGATCGTTCCGAAATTATCCGCTCGATCATCGGGCTGAGAAGTCTTGTGCGCGCTGGAACGAAAATCGAAGCTTCCATCGTGATGGGAGCGGACTATTATGAAAGCGCCGAGCAGATTGCTCAGAACGCTCAACGAGGGATTCCCCCTATCGGCATTGGAAAAAGATGTACCATTCGCCAGGCCATCATTGACAAAAATGCGCGGATTGGCGATGAGGTGATGCTGGTCAATAAGCATCGACTTGAGCGTGCCGATGCCGAAAACTACTGCATCCGCGATCGGATCATTGTGGTGCCGAAAAACGCCGTGATTCCATCGGGCACAGTGATTTGATTGTTTTTCATACGACATACGAAAGGAGAGAGACATGATGATCGAACTACCCCTCAAAATCCCCACATCGATCTATAATCAACTCCAGGCGGCGGCTCGGAGAGCGAACCAACCGATCGATGAGTTTCTGGTTGGATTGATTTCTCAAAATTTTCCACCCACAATACCTTCACAGATTATGTTGGTCAAAAATGAGCGAGAATACTTATCTCATTATCGATTTGTGACGGAGTGGGCATTTTTTTAGGCAGAGACGCGATATGTCGCGTTCCTGCTTGTTTATATCGGTTGGGGTATTGTTTCATGTGTTCCCATACGCATGAAGTTAAGGCTTTGGTTGCAGGCGGGGCACCTAAACTCGCCATAAGACAAGGAGACCAAGAGACAAGGAGACAAGGGGAATATTGGCCATGTGCCCATTGGCTTGATTGCTCACGAACTCCTTCGTGTGTTGATGCACCACAAAAATCGCACGATTACCGGCTTGCTACCCTTAACTTAATGCGTATGGGGTATTGTTTCATGTGTTCCTATATGGATTAACTTAAGCCCCGATCTGAAGATCAGTCTACGATTGCCTCCCCTGAGACCAACCCTCAAATAATTCACAGAAAATAGTTTTGACCAATTCTGGGAGGGCCTCACCCCTTATGCGTCAAGCTAACTGAGATTCGCGTCAGAGTCCCGTAGGGACGGTATATTTATAGAGCCGGCAACCGGTCAAGGACCAAGCTCCGTAGGAGCGACATGCCGCCCCGATGGGGCTGATGTTATCGGAAAAACATCGGTCCTATAAACATATTTCCCCTACGGGGCAAGAGAACCCGTTAGCTTGACGCGCATGGGGCCTCACCTCCCACCTCTACCCTGGAAACCGAGTTTTTCTAAAAAAAATCGGTTTCCGACCTTTGGGAACGCTCATAGTGGCGGCTCAGATAAACCTGAGTTCCCCATGCTAAATCTTCCACAAACAACAGCGCGCCGCCACCTCGCAGGTAGCCCCCAGATTGGAGATGATCTAACACGGCGCGTCGAAGGCGGGTGTCACGCGGTGCCGTTGAGAGGTCTTGAATATCGCGCCCGAAGATTCGGTCAAACCCGCTTCTACCGCCGGAGAAGATCGGGAAAAGATAAAATTCGCGTTGGAAGCGCACCATATTGGAATCGGACGAAAGCCACTCCTGAAACTGTGTGTTCAGTAGCCACGAAGCACAGCAGAACCCCTGAAACGGTCGATCGGGGAAATAGCGCGGGAAGAAATCAGCCGCTTGGTGCAACGAATCGCCGCAGGCATCAAAGTCCATGCGACTCCCCGCCGGAATATGAATCTCCAGAATTGGATCGCCCGGTGCCAGAATGCGTTCCCAGGTATCCAGGGGCAAACAGACCTCCTCCCGTAGCACAACTCCCGTTGGATGAATCGGCGTTCCAACGACCTGTGTTGAATCCATCAGGAGTCGTGAAGTCCAGCCAGTTTCCGGGTCGGAGACGCCGCCGGTCCCCTCGAGCTGACCGTCGACGCGATACCGAACTCCTGCCTCGGCGAGCACCTGAACGTCGCGGGTCACGCGGTTGCGAAATGCAAGCAGTTTTTGCCGGAGGGGCCGCTGGATAAATTGCAAGCGTCCCAGCCGATACAACTCCCCCGAAAGGTGGTTGAATAGCCAGGGGAGGATATACGGCTCTAATCCCCACACGCCGTGCTTCGCCTGATACTCCCGCGCCCAGAGGGAGGTATCGCCGTAGGTATCTCGCGCCACACCATCCGGGATACCGCGAGACTGATGGAGCACCCGCACCTGCGGAACACCAGATAAAGCGATGAGCAGGTAGAATGCCCCCGCCCACTCCCCTAGTACACCTGCCAGCGGTGTCCAATGCCGCGCGTCGCCACGCGAATAAGATGGACTGTGGCACAACAGATGGTGACAATGCCATGCCAGGCGCACCAGATCTGCGTCCGCGGCAATCCACCTTGCCGCTGATTTCAGGTACGGAATGGCTTCCGCCTCAAACCCCGCCAACCTGCAACTCTCTGCCACAGCCTCCGGAGTGAGAAAAGGCAGTTCACCGCTCGGCATCGTACCCTGTGATGTTTCCCACTCCGTTCCCAGGTGTGCCTCATGAAGCAGTTGCAATAGCCTCTCGGGAATCGATAGGGTAGACACCGCGATTCCGATTGCTCGGAGTACCGTATGTCCCCCCCCGAACCGTGCGTGCGACTTTCACCGCACACGGCT
>CAZOAL010000118.1:0-15410 GCA_964577695.1 uncultured bacterium
TCGCGCTGCTTGAGAAGAGTCAAATGAAACGTGAAACGTAAAACGTAATGCGTAATGCGTATTGCGTAAGGAGGGATTCTATTGAAAACTTTACACACTTCTTTTGTTTTGCTCTCAGTCATATCAATCGTCAGTCTAGCAGCGATCACCGCGCACGCCAGCGAGGTGAGTCGCAACGCCGATCCGTCGCTCGATTCAAAAGTGGAGCAACTGACAACAACTTTGTACTGTTTCTGTGGTTGCACACGAGAAACGATTCAACACTGTGTTTGTGGAAATTCGCAACGGCTTAAAAAAGAATTTCGGGAGGAAATTGCGGCGGGTGCAACCGTTGAGCAGCTCCGTAATGAATATATTGCACAGTACGGAACGCAATATTCCGCCGTGATGCCTGCGAAGGGGTTCAACATTGTCGCTTATGTGATGCCCGTTGTTATTATCGCCTTGCTCGGGGTCATCGTTTTTCTCGTGCTCAAGTCGAAGAGAGCATCTCAACTGACACAGCAACCTGTCCCTATAGAAAAGAAACCATCTGCTCCGAATGACCTCTACAAGCAGATTGAGACAGAGCTGGAACGTTACAAACAGCAACGGTAGGTATCAGGACGTAATGCGTAATGCGTAATACGTAATGGGATCCTGTTTCTCTTACGCATTACGTATTACGCATTACGGATAAGGAGTTTACCATCATGTTTTTTGTATTCCTATGGATTTTATTACTCGGACTGCCGCTTTTGGTCTATCTTGGCCTCCCGTTATGGTCGCGCTCCCGTACATCCCCGGAAATCGATCCGGTCGAGTTACGCATGCGAACCCTCTTTCAGGAACGCGAGCGGAGCTACGCCGCGCTCGTGGACCTCGAGGAAGATTACGAAGTTGGTAAGCTATCCCAAGCGGATTATCTATCCTTGCGGGGGCAACTCCTGCAAGAAACGGCAGCGGTGGTAGCACAGATCGAAACGTCCGGGATGGCATCTGTCGAAGACGAAATTGGAAGATACAAACGGGCAAAACAATCACGGAGTTAAATATGCGCAACAACCAGAAAACCCAAAAACTAGAAAACGGGACAGCGAAAGCGCAGGTACGTTTTACACATCACGCATCACGTTTCACGTTTCACGCTTGCTGCTGTTTCGCGTTCCTTGCTTTCATCTGTCTTTCGCCTGCGTTTGGACAAACCGGTAAGATTAAAGGGCAAATCATTGACAAGAAGAAAAATCTGCCGCTTGCGGGACAGAAGGTCATCCTGCACATTCACCAGGGTGAACAGATGCAACAACGGGAAGCGGTGACAGATCAGAGCGGCGCGTATGTCTTCGATAAGCTTTCAACGGCTCCGGGTGTCTACTACATGGTTCTGACGACCTACGAAGGCAAAGAGTACGTTGAGAAAGACTTGGTGGTGTCAGATTGGGTGCCTGAAATCACGGTGAACATTGAGATCGGCGCGTTCACGGATGACCCATCGAAGGTGAAGATTCGACAGCATAGCATTGTCATTACCCCGCCTCCGGCGAACCATGATTCCGATCAGGCTGTTTCGGTGATGGAGATCTTTCAGATCGAGAATACGAGCGATTCAGCGTTTCAAACCTCGCTTGATGGTCAGCCGGCGGGGCTGTACCTGAACCTTCCAAAAGGGAGTGAAGAAGTTCAACTGGATGCGATTTTAAAGGGGACTCTCGTGGCGGATGCGGATCGATTGATTTCCAATCAGCCATTGGCACCGGGTGCATCAAGCGTCGGGTATTCTTATGTAATGCACATTGGTTCGGGGCTAGATCTTTCGCGGACGCTGACGTTTGATACCGACCAGCTTAACGTGCTCGTCGCGGAAGGGATGCCACTCTCCCCCCAATCCCGTATGCTGGGAGCAGGTCGCCAGGAGCGCATCCATGATATGTTATACACCATTTATGCGGCCAATCCTGCCAATCCATTACCCGCCGGGCAAACTGCAGAACTGCGCTTCAAGGTTGCTGCCGGTGGAGCAGCACCCACCGGCACAGGTGGAGGCACACAAAATCCTGCAATGCTTGCCTTGATTGCCATCGTAGCAGCTTGTGCAGGTGGCTTTCTGGTTGCGGCGATTCTCAAGATCCGTTCTCCAGCTTCGCAGAATTCCGAGCCTCAGACCGTTCAGCCCCCCCCAGATGCGAGTTGGCTGCGCAAGCTCGACGCCGGCGACCTTGAGCGAACGAAAATTGCACGGCTCGAGCTGATTTCTCGTCTGGACGACATGTACGAGAAGAAGGAGATCTCCGAGCGGGTTCATCATCGGTTGCGGAAAGAGCAGGCGGATCGACTTGCGGCAGTCCTTGAGCGGATGAAGCCGTAGGGCATGTTCGCAGATTCCTGTGGAAGTTTGCTCACCTTTGTGAAATGGGAAGCAAGATGAAGTTATCAGACCTATCCCCCCAAACCATTGAAAAGATTAAATCATACCAGTGGGACCGTATCATTGAAAAACATGAAGGCCCAGAAGATTGGGATGCCGTCCTCGAATTTTACAATCCGGAGTTTATGGAGGTCAACGGGTATCATGTCCTGTTGCCTGTGGCTCGAGAACAGCATTCCAATATCACGATTCTTCGTTGCATCGTTGGAGACAATGGACAGGCTTTAACCCTGTTCTTAAAAGATACAACATACGTCGATGATGACACCCCGGATTGGGAGATTATGTTTCGGGCGGGGTTTGTCGCCATTTGCGATAAAGTCCCTGGCGAAGATTTCTTTATCGCTATTCTGTACCACGAATGGCTCATCATTGAGAATTGATGAGAATAACTCATTATCACAGAGCACGAAAGCAAATTCAGGAGCAGAAAGAGGGTAATAACGATGATAAATGATACCGGTGAAAAGCTCCCTCTGGAATACCCGATAGGGAAGATGCTAAAGATATATATGGAACGGCTCCTCATATTTTCTGCTGTTGTTGTCACCCTTGCATTGGTAGGGCTTTTTCTGTTCAAATTTAGGTTTTCAGGATTGCTTTTAGCCCTGACTCTGATTTTTATAGGGGCCGTCATGGGCTTATTGTTTGACAAATGGAGGGTGAAAGGAAAATATGAGACTGAGTTGAGTGTGCTTAGGAGCCATAAGAAAGCCAGAGCGTTAAGCGACCAATTTTATGAAAAATTATCCCAACTGAAATACCCCATGTCACACCAAGTTTCTAGCGTCGGTTGCGCCATCGGTGACCTTTACGAAAGTTGTTGGAAGATTTATGAGCAATTGCTTCCAGCCTTCTTTGAATCAGAAAAACTCGATCAAAAATTGGATTCCTTGATTGACCTGAAGCTAGAATTTAATCACATCCAAGCCCATCTGAAGGAGTCGGAGGCAGCGCTTTTAGATTTAATCCGGTTTGTCGATGAAGTTTCCGAATCTGACGTGAAAGGTTAGCAAGCCTGTAACTATACTTTCAGTATTAAAGTTTATCTTTTGAAGTCACCCGATTGATTGGAAGATTGGAAGATTGGAAGGTTTCGACAGGCTCAACCCAAGGAATGGAAGGAATCCGTTTCTTCCATTCTTCCTTTCCTTCCCTTCCTTCCTCCGAAATGTAAAATTTCTTTTTGAAAATTAGTTAATTACATTTCTCCTATTATGCTCCTCCAAGCCACTCAAATTACAAAGCGCTACGGTCATCGGATGATTTTGAAAGGTGTAGATGTTGATGTGCAGCCCGGTGAAGCTGTTGCGATTTTTGGCCCGAATGGGGCTGGCAAAACGACGCTCATTAAGATCCTTTCAACCTTAGTCAAACCGACATCCGGTAGCCTTCAGATCAAAGGTGTAGATGCCTTCGCCCATCCCCTCCGTGTCCGTCCATCATTAGGTCTGGTGGTTCACGAAGCGCTCGCTTATCTTGAACTGAGTCCCTATGAAAATCTTAAATTCTTCGGACGGCTTTACGGCGTTGATTCGTTAGAGGAGCGGATTGCGGAAGTCCTTGCCGACGTTGGGCTGACTCCGTTTGCCCATGAGCCCGTAAAAATCTTCTCGCGCGGCATGACCCAACGATTCATGATTGCCAAAGCCCTGCTCCATGACCCGCTCCTTCTCCTCTTTGATGAACCATTTTCGGGACTCGATGTGGCGGCGAAGCAGTTTGTGTTGAGACTGATCAATCAAGCGCGTGAACGCGGCAAGGGAATTATTCTCACGACGCACGAGACGGAATTGGGCTATCATGCAGGCTCGCGCTTTCTCTTTCTACTCAATGGGCGGATGGAAACGGTTGCAGAGAAGGGGACAATCGAATTGGAGGAATTGTGTCGTCAGTATGAGGAAAGACTAAAGAAATGAACGGGGGACTGGAAGGAAGGGAAGGAAGTAGAACGGGCGGCTCGCCCGTTCAAAACACCCATGAACGGATTACGTCAGATCGGTTGGCTGATTCGCAAAGACCTTGCGCTACAATTTCGCACGAAGGACACGCTGATTTTAATCTTCGTATTCAGCGTGCTGATGGTGCTCATTTTCAGTCTGGCTTTTGGACCGATTTTTCCGCAAGAGCCTGAAGAACGCGGGAAGCTCGCTGCCAGCGTGCTATGGGCAGCCTTCGCCTTTGCGGGCATCATCACGCTAAATCGATCCTTTGAACTTGAACGTGCTAACAGTGCTTTGCAGGGATTGAGACTTACGGGGGTTGATCCGAGTAACGTTTACCTTTCCAAGGTATTCAGTACCTTAGTTTTTCTCTTGATGCTAGAAGTGGTTGTCACACCCATCGCGCTTCAATTCCTAGAGGTGCTCGATGCCTTACCGGTAGGCGTGCAACAAAAACTGCTCCAGACCTTGCTGAAACTCATCGGCGTCCTTGCAATTGGAACACTTGGCTTCTGTGCGGTGGGTGTGGTCGCATCAGGCATTTCCAGCAGCACCCACGGAAAGGAAAGCCTGCTCACCGTGGTCCTGTTACCGATGATCTTTCCCGTCATCATGGCGGGAGCGAAATGCACCGTTTCCCTTTTGACAACCGGCTCACTCGAAGGGAATCTTTGGATTTCAATTTTAGTTGTCTACAGCCTCGTGTTTTTGGCGAGCTCTTATCTCCTCTTTGAGTTCGTCATTGAAGAATAAGGTGTGAGGTGTCAGGTATTCGGGCTAACACTAACACCGTTGGATGACCTCACGAACTTGGTCGAGAAGTTTCTTAGGTTGTCTGTTCATCAGTGATTTACCGCTTGACAGGTAGGAAATTTTCATGATACGATTTTAGATCAATTAGGAGTCCGCTGGGTTTAAGGGATTGGAGAAATTTTTCTGCATAAACTCCTATAGGGGGTCATTATATGGAAATTTTCTGTCTAATACCACGCAGCGGAGGATTATAGGGATGAATTTCTGTCTAATCTGCCCAAATGGGGGATTAGACAGAAAAGTTTCCGTGTAATACGCAACATTAGAGGATTAGACGGAAAAATTCTGTCTAATTATAGTTAGACGGCCATTTTGACCAACGGAGGAGACATGACAATATGGAGGAATGCAACCGCGGTTCTTGGCGCGCTGTTCCTGTGCGCGTGTGCCACGGCAACAAAAATAAACAAGCTCAGCGTCGGCATGGGTAAGGAACAGGTAATTGCTGCGCTCGGGAAACCCGTATCGGTCAGCGCTCAGCAGGACGTCGAGTACCTGAATTATCGTCTTTCGGAAACCGCCAACGATGCTTTTTACGGTGTTACAACGCCGTACTACGTACGCATCGTTGGCGGCCGCGTTGAGTCATTCGGCAGGCTTGGAGATTTCGACAGCACCAAGGACCCTACAGTTGAAATCAAGAGCGACTCCACTGTGCATCAAGAGACGAAGACGGAGGTCAAGAGCAAGCCAGACCTGTATGCGGAGTTGAAGAAGCTTCAAGAACTCCGCGACTCCGGCGTCCTGACAGAGGAGGAATTTCAGGCACAGAAGAAGAAACTTTTGGAGGGTCACTGACTGACCGTCTAACGCCCCGCTTGCACCGGAGCGCTACGCGCCCGGTGAAGCGGGGCGTTAGGCACATAACCGGAGAACTTACAAATCTTCTATGAAACCAGGCATACACGAGAGAATATACGAATTTTGCTTCAATACTGAATTCTGTCAAAGATTCAATGCTTTGCTAGCAACACATCCGCTCATTCCCAGTCAAAGGATGGAGCGCGATCTCGGCTACGATGTCGAGTTCCAGATCAGGCAGGAAGGCTATACCACGTCCGTATTTTTGCAGTACAAAGTTGCGCACTTTGTTCAAAATAGGAAGGGAAAAAACGCGCGGTTCTACGGTTCTCACAGCGGGGCATACTATCGCTTTCCGTTGAGCGATCATCAACACAATATTCTGCATATTCTTGCCCAGCAAAATGAGAAAGTGTATTACTGCGCTCCAATGTTTTACACTAGAAACGAGCTGACTGAATATGCAATGCAAAGCACTATCTACACTAACTCTGTTTGGATCCCACTGCGAAGCATGAACCCGGTCAAGAGTGGAAGACATAATATTACCTACAGTGTAGACGGTAGCTTGGCAAATGTACACTCAGAAGCGAATCAGGTGGAAATAATCAAACTCGCTGACTACAATGACCCAAGAAATTGGCCGGTTCGGCGAAGAGAAGACGCTTTCATTGAAAGGTATTCAGAAAGAGCCTTACATGAAGTGCATTCACTAGCGGAGAAGTTGACCGAGTTTACCTTTTCAGCGAAAGGAAGTGCTCCAGAACAAATGAATCCTCACTATGAAGTTGTTGCTCGACTGAAAAAACCTATAGAGAAGGTGCAATATATTTTGGGGCGTATTTACGATGTTTCCTGGCTTCTCCTAAAGCCTTGAACTGCCTAACAATGGCTTGCAGCTAACTGCCTACAGCCTACGCTTACGCTCTGGCTTCCGGCAGCAGGTAGGTCAGGCTGTGCCTGAATATAGTCTGGCAAAATCCAGTGACAAGCCTAACCAGCCGTTGCAGTCTTCTTAGTCCCGATTTATCGGGGTGATGGTCCGATAGATCGGACGAGCACGGGGAGCTGTGGTTTTATGAATGTTTTTGGAGTTGTGGTGGGTTTGGTTTGTCGGATGTGTTTCGGCAAACCTCCGCCGTGCTCGTCCGAGAATCGGACAACTGAACTTTGTCGTTAGCCAGAAGAAAGGAGGACCATCCGATGAGTGTATCACCCGCGTACAGGGAAATCGTCGATTTTATCGCAGCAGGGACGACGCCTCAAGATTTGGTGGCTTTTCACCCATCACAAGCTGCCAAAGAACGAGTTGCAGATTTGATTCACCGTGAAAAAGCAACGGAGCTTACCGCTGAAGAAACGGCTGAACTCAATCATTATCTACAGCTAGAGCATCTGATGCGTCTGGCGAAAGCCCGCGCACGTCACCATTTGAAAAATGAGTAAAACCTACATCAATGCCGCTTTACGACAATTGGTTATAACACGCGCCAATGGACTGTGCGAATATTGCCTGATTCACGAAGATGATACCTATTTCGGATGTCAGGTTGATCATATCATCAGCGAGAAGCACGGCGGACCGACTGAAGCAGATAATCTCGCCTATGCGTGTTCGTTCTGCAATCGCAACAAAGGCAGTGATATTGGGTCTATCGTGTGGCGAACGGGGCAATTCTGCCGTTTTTTCAATCCTCGTATTGACCGTTGGGCGGACCATTTTGCTTTGAATGGAGTCAGAATTGATACACTTACGGAAATCGGCGAAGTGACTGCCCGTATTTTGGATTTCAATCATGTAGACCGTTTGATTGAGCGTCAGGAATTGGAGGCACTTGGCAGGTATCCTTCCCCTGACGCTTTTGCGTTAATTTCAGGTTAGCACATCTCCTAACAAGTCGTTGCAACGGTTTTATTGATGTTTTTGGGGTTGTCCGAGAATCGGACAACTGAACTTGGGGCGTTAGGAAGCGGTGAAGAAGCGACTGGATTTGGGGAACAGTGAGACGCTTTCGAGCAGCGAAGTAGCAATTACAGGGCTGGGCATTGCATCGGTAGTCGGGGGTGTAGGCAAGATGGTGCGCGTGAGACACTTCACCAACATGAGTGGATTCAGGGGCATACAACAAAGCGGCGTTATTCGGACTGGTGACAAAGGACGGGTGTTCGCGGTTCCAGCAAGAGGAAAACCCGGCAGTCCAAGAGAGGTTGAAAGGGCACTAGGGCGTGTTGACGAACTCGGGCAAATGCGCTCGTAGCCCAAGTTTCTAACTTGGTGCCTCGTCCCCAACCAAGATAGAATCTTGGGCTACAGTTGGATTGCGAAACAGTTCGTCAACACGCCCTAGGGCTTCTACCGGGTAGAGGACGGAATTACGTCGAATTTAACGCATCTTCAGACGAGTTTGAGATTATAACTAACCCGAGCACTGGAGCCAGAGAGTTTCGGTTCAGAGGCGATGTAGAGCTAACAGAGAGAAACCCATCCTTTTTCAAAAGATAACAGATTCGCGAGGCGAAAACAGGAGGAATTGCTGCCATGAAAAGGTACACAGATATTCACGAGCAAGTTACTTATGGATTAGAAGATATTGACGAAGAGAGGCAGATTACGGTCAATCTCAAAGACATGCTGTATGTTTATCAAACCTTAGGTGAGTTGGTTCGATTTTTACATCAACCCCTTCATTACCCAACTTTGAAAAGCATGACGAACTGGATTGGGAATCGGGAGCGGGGCATCTATCGAGAAGTCCATGAGTGCTACTACTCGATTCTGAGAGATATTTTACCGAAGGATATTGAGGAAATGTTCGATGAAGGAGAATTCGATAATCCAAATCCCCCGTTTTATTACAGCGAAGATCAAGAAGTTATAGACAATCCACCTAAGACATAAAGAAGCAAATGGACAAAAACACCTTCTTCAAACAGGAATTTGAACAGAATAGAGCGTTTTAACCCAAGTTGCCACCTAGCGAACGCCGGTTGAGTAGCGAAGCGAATCGAAACCCAGTGAGCACCGATCGGCTGGGTCTCTTGGTTTCGATACGGTGCTGCGCACCTACTCAACCACCGACCGCTTCGAGACTTGACCGGCGCGCTTGCCTGCAATAGGTAGCAACTTGGGTTACCTAGTACCTAACACCTAATAACCTGATACACATCGGAGGAAACTCACCTATGACCCGTACCCAATTCATCGGAATTTTGGCAGCGGTATGTCTGTTTATCGCCCTCTATTTCGTTTTCAGCTATGCCAGGGTCGAAGCGACTATGCTGGAAGTTCAGAAGATCTTCTACTTCCACGTCTCTTCGGCGTTCACCGTATTTGTCGCTTTCGGCGTGACCTGCTTGTTCAGTATTCTCTACCTGATAAAGCGCAAAGACACATACGACATGATCGCCACCGCATCGGCGGAGCTAGGCATCGTTTTCTGCACCATCGTGCTGTTGACGGGCCCCATCTGGGCGAGATACGCCTGGAATACATGGTGGAACTGGGAAGCCAGATTGACGAGCACGCTCATCCTCTGGCTGATGTATGTTGGCTATTTTATTCTGCGATCAGCCCTATCGGAAGAAACGAAAAGGGTTTACTCGGCGGTGTTGGGAATCATTGCCTACCTTGATGTCCCAATCGTTTACTTTTCAGTCAATCTCTGGAAAGGCAATTTGCACCCGAGCACGAATACCAAAATGAATCTTCACCCCACAATGATCAAAGCATGGCTCATCTCATGGCTTGCGCTTTCCGTTCTCTATGTGTTCCTGCTGGTGTTGCGCTATCAAACCGAGCGAATGAAGTCACAATTAGAGGCGATTCAGTATCAGCAGATGAGTGAATCCTAACGAGAACCAGAAACCGAGTTTTTCTAAAAAACTCAGTTTCTATGCCTCCATGAGAAGGATAGCCTCCATGCACCCCTTCTACCGAGTCAACGGCATCGGTGATATTTATGTGCCAGCGCAGTTCAGAGAAATCGCCTCTGATGACGCGCCGTTGAAGCGATTCACGCACAATGAACTTAGGCAACTGAACCGAATCTTCGATTATATTCGCCGCGGCGGCGTTGCGATTTTGTCGGGTGAGTGGAAGCAGATAACGCGGTTGATGACCTACATTGAGCGGAAGCAGAAGGAGTTGATTCGACCTCCGTCACCTGAAGACCTAACCCCCCGGCCCCCTTCCCTGAAGGGAAGGGGGAGGCTTCTCCCCTCCCCTGAGGGGGAGGGGCCGGGGGAGAGGTCAAGGAGGGCTCAATCGAACGCGAAACGAATGCAGTTGCGAGATGTGACCGCCGCGATGGCACGACTGATGTGTTGGGCGGATGGAGCCGGTATCTTACAGGTAGAGCCCCCGCCAGAGGTGCCATATCTCCTTGAGTTCATCGGGGAAAATCCGGGGGCGAACAAAGGGTGCCCATTTTTAATCCCTGTCCTCACGCTTCAGAGGGTGCAGGATGCCCTCGCAGCAACCTATCCCATTCATGCGCTCGGTATGTCACTGCTTGCTTCTGAAAACGTGTTAGCGCCGCGCTCGCAGGAAACCATTCAACTCTTTCAGCGTGGGTTACAAAGCGTCAAAAAACACTTGCCTTCCGAGGCCGCAATACTCGACATGGGCTGCGGGTCGGGCTGTCTTGCCCTCCTTGCCGCTCAGGAATTGGGGGCGGAGGGCGTCAGAATCTACGCCACAGACCTCCTGCCCGAAGCCGTTGCAACAACGCGCTTGAATATCCAACGCGCCGCCGATTCCTGCCCTTTCTATTCACGCATCACCGTAATGCCCGCCGGAGATCTGTTCCAGCCTGTGTCCTCGCCCTGCTTTGATCTCATTATTTTTAACGCCCCTTGGGTCGTCTCACGGGCGCGGAATCGGGCTGAAATCGCCATCCATGACGAGAATCAGGAGACCCTCCACAGGTTTTTCCGAGATGCCCCCGGGCACCTCAAAGAAGGGGGACGTATGCTCCTTGGATATGCAGATGCCTCCGGTCCAAAAGCTATCGCCCATCTGGAAACGCTGATCGAAAATGCTGGATTCACCGTTGCGAACCGATTTAAGGAACGGGTCGCTACCCATAGATCGAAGGGAAAGTGGGAAAATATTATGGTTTATGAACTTAAGTACCCAATTAAGTTTTTCAACTTTTGGGCTTCGCAGACTTCCGAAGTCTCCAAGACTTCGGAAGTCTGAAAAGTGGAAAATATTTTTTGGAACTTACTTAATCTTTTAGCTGCTCCCGAAACTCCTTTTTGAACTTCCGGAGCTTAGGGTCAATCACGAACGTGCAATATGGCTGATTGGGATTCAGCCGATAATAATTCTGGTGATAGACCTCTGCCTTGTAAAACTTGCGAAACGGGACAATTTCCGTGACGATCGGATTCGGCCATAATCCAGAAGCCTCTGTTTCCTGCTTCGATTTTTCTGCTATGGTTTTCTGTTCTTCATTGTGATAAAAAATTGCGGAGCGGTATTGGGTTCCGACATCGCCACCCTGCCGGTTCAGGGTCGTTGGGTCGTGGGTGCGCCAGAAGATATATAGCAAGTCCTCAAATGAAATGACTTCGGGTTCAAAGGTAATCTGCGCCACCTCCGCATGACCGGTGGTTCCACTGCAAACCTGTCGGTAGGTCGGATTTTCAACGGTCCCACCGGCATAGCCGGAAACCACCTGATGCACGCCTTTGACACCCTGAAAAATGGCTTCGACGCACCAGAAACAGCCGGCACCGAGCGTTGCGATTTCTAATCGAGTAGACATTATTTTCCTCACTTTTTATAGTTCGCCAATGTCACATTAGAAATGAGATCCATTCGTAGCCTAACTTTCTAAGTTGGCCGTTGAGCCGTTTCACTTCACAAAACCAAGATAGAATCTTGGGCTACAGTGAAATGTGACATTGGCAAGTTAATTCCGTTGCGTAAAGTCCTTCAGCCACTGTTTATCCCAAAGGGAAGGGAAACTGTTTTGCCGGTACGGGTGCTCCGCACACACCGCCGTATTGAGCTCGATGCCGAGTCCGGGCTTTTCCGGCAACGTAAATTCCCCCTCCTTGACAGGGTTCCAACCGAAAACCAGATCATGACGCCAGGGCACGTCATAATCGGCGAAGTTCTCCTGGATGGTCACGTTAGGCGTCGACCAGTCCAGATGGAGCGCGGCACACAGCGCCACCGGGCCGATGGAACAGTGCGGCGAAACCACGATATCCTGCGCTTCAGCCATGGCGGCTATCTTCTTCGCGATGCGCAATCCACCGCAATGCGCCGGGTCCATCTGGACCACATCCGCCGCCCGCATGGCGATGAGGCGGTAAAAGTCCTGCAAGGTGTAAAGCCGCTCCCCAGCCGCGATAGGGAAGGGCAAGGCCATTTTGACCTCCTTCAGCAACTCCAAGCTGTTCGGTGTGACCGGTTCCTCGTACCAGGCGGGGCGATATTTCTCCAAGCGACGCCCCATTTCAATAGCGCACCCCACCGACAGGCGGCCATGTACCTCGATCATCAGTCCGATTTCATCCCCAACCGCTTCGCGGACCGCGGCAACCAGCGCCTCGGCTTCGTCCATCTCCTCACGGTTCATCTCCTTCCACGCCGTGCCAAACGGGTCAAATTTGAGCGCTTTATAACCCCGCGCAACCGCCTCACGCCCTTTTTCCGCGTACTCCCCCGGCGTTCTTGCGCCGCCGTACCAGCCGTTGGCGTAAGCCGGCAACCGCTCATGACAACGACCCCCCAGCAACCGGTACACAGGCTGGTTACAAGCCTTTCCCACGATATCCCAAAGAGCAATCTCGACGCCGCTGATGGCAGTCATCACGGTCGAGCCGCCCTGATACTGGTCCCGTATCATGCCCCCGATCACGGCTTCGATGTCAAACGCATCCGTGCCTAAGATGCGCCCCTCCACCCATTCGTGGATGACGGTCTGCACGGTTTTCTCCTGCCATTCCAGCGAAGCCTCTCCGATGCCGGTCAATCCGGTGTCGGTGGTCAACCGAATGAACAGGTAATTCCGCAATCCGGCATTCGTGAGGAACGTTTCCAGACCAGTGATTCTCATTTTCTTTGTACTCCCTTGAGGTGTTGACATAACATCGTCGGTATAATACCAATTTGCGTTTCAAAAAGTAAGAGAGTCACCAAACTTCCTAAGTCCGTCGGGTTGAGCTTGTCGAAACCTCAAAGACTTCGGAAGTTTATCACGTTATACTTTATAGAATGCAAATTCGTATAAGACGTTTGATTATAGCATGCTTACTGAGTTGTGACAATGCTTTGTTTCAGTATCGGAGTTGACTCAACGGGCTACTAAGTGGTTCATTTCATAAGTCCGTATCGGGTTTTTCATAGACTTCCGAAGTCTTATTTGTTTTTTATTTTAAAAAAGACTTCGGAAGTCTGAACGGTTAAACTCTCGTCGAATTTAAGAAGTAAACCACTAAGAGAGAAACCTCTTGACAGGATATAATCACCACGCTATCATATAGATTAAAAAAATCAAGGTGGAACGTTGACACAGCGAGGACTTTTTATCACATTTGAAGGCACAGAGGGTTCAGGGAAAACGACACAGATCCAACGTTTATCCGCAGCGCTTACCCAAGTTGGCTATGTGGTACTCGTTACACGCGAGCCGGGGGGGACGCAGATCTCACAGCAGATTCGTGAGATTTTATTGAATCCGAATCGTCGTGAAATGGCATGGGAGACGGAATTATTGCTGTTTGCTGCCGCTCGCGCCCAGCATGTATCCGAGGTAATTGCGCCGGCGTTGGAAGCCGGGAAGCTCGTTATCTCTGATCGATTTTCAGATTCAACGATTGCCTATCAAGGGTATGGGCGCGGATTAGACCTGGGCATGATTCGGCACCTGAACCAGATTGCGACGAAGGGCTTATCTCCGGATTTGACCTTTGTGTTGGACCTGCCGGTAGAAATCGGATTGCAACGCGCCGTGCAAAACCGGGGGGCGCTAGATCGCTTGGAGCTTGAACGCCTCGAATTTCACCGACGCGTCCGAGAGGGCTATCTCACGATTGCAAGCCAGGAGCCGCATCGCGTCAAGATTATTGATGCCCAAGCGGACATAAATCAGGCGTATGAGCCGATTAAGGCAGAGGTTGATCGGCTATTCAGAGATAGGAAATGGAACTGGGTGTGCACTTTTTACAAGAGCTGAATAGAAAAGGGGGACTCTCATTCATTCCGCCTCGATTTCAGGAGTTAGGAAGTCGCGGACAATCAATTCCAGCACCTCTTCCAACGTTACCTCTGGCACACGAAAACGGGGCGTACTGGGGAGCTTCATATCGCTGGGATGCCAACAGCCAACATGCAAATGGTAGCGCGGATGAGTTGCGGGGTCGCCAATCTGGGGATGGTGGTCATACCGGAAGAAGAATTGACGGTATGGATTCTGGTAATGATAGCTAAACTCCAACCGGGCGATTTGAGGTTCCGCGTCCGTTTCGTTGATGTAACCGTAACGGAAAACTTCTTTGACGGTCAAAAACGAACCATCCTGGAATACAATTCCTGACGTCGGAGAATGGGGGCGTAATTGTTCAAAGCTGGCCCGGTCTGGCAGGAGAAACGTCCCTGAACCATCTTCCGCAATGCGAATTGTTGGGACATTGACAGAAGCAATGTAGGAGGAATAATCATAGATTTTCTGTGTCAGTTCACGGGCATACCGCCTTGCTTCATGTCTACGTTTTGAAACGCTAATTGTTCTTTTTACCAAAGCCAGGTAAGACTCCTTTCCCACTCCACAGAATTTTTTCAAATTCGGCCGGATCAACGCCGTGTTCCCGTAATAACCGCTGTCCTTCCTCTGGATGGTTCCATAAATATTCCATACGGCTCCCCGGTTTTATCGCCGGTGACCAATCCTCCGGTTTAGGTTCCCAACCGAGCTGATTTGCAAGCTTGATGGCTTCAATCTCGTCGTCCAGATAACGCGGTGGGGCACCTTTCATGACTGCTTTAAGGTAGGGAGAGATTTCAACCGGTTCAGGTTGTTGATGACATTTTTCTCGATTTTTCACTTTTTTAGTTTTCATCTGAATTTCACCTAGTGAGGAATTTTCTGCGAATCGTGCTGATATTGTAACCGAATATCTATCTATCGTCAAGCGAATCCGATAGATTTTCTGCCGAAGGTGGAAAAGGGGATCGACGTATCAGCGAATCTACGAATCGCGCATCACATTATGGAACAGCCTATTATCGGACATCAACAGATCATTGAACAGTTGCGGCATTCGATTCAATCGAATCGCGTTGCAGGGGCATATCTATTCGTCGGGGTCGCAAATGTCGGAAAAGAAACCGTGGCCCTCTACTTTGCGAAATCGATGAATTGCTTAGAGCCTATCCGAAGACCTAACCCCCCGGCCCCCTTCCCCCCCACCCCGACCCTCCCTTCTGTCCCCCG
>CAZOAL010000119.1:0-14034 GCA_964577695.1 uncultured bacterium
TTGTTAAAGTTGGAATTTAACCAACATTGCATCAGAATTTGTTAAAGCGCACCCCGGTCCCTGAAATGTAAACCATTTTCTGAAATATGCCCAATGGAGGGGGTTAAACAGATGGCACAAACATTGACATTGGAATTGCCTGACACGATTCACGAACGGGTCGAGCGCACAGCGGCGGCAATGAAGCAACCTGTTGAGAAAGCATTGGTGTATCTCATTGAGTTCGGGTTGCCTCCTCTTGACGCGCCAGCGGAATTTGAGGCAGATTTGAAAGCGTTGGAGGCACTAGATGATGGTGCCCTTTGGGAAGTTCTCAAGAGCAAAGTTTCTCCAGCAACACAACGGAAATTACACCGGCTTTTGGCCAAAAATCAAGCTGGAACCCTGACAGAACATGAGCGCAAAAAATTGGATGGGCTGCAAAGTGAAGCTGACAGCGTTATGCTACGCAAGGCCCATGCTGCTGTTCTTCTCAAGTGGCGTGGACACCGTATCCCAACACCACAACCATAAGGAGTCACGCATGTCTGAACTTACCAGTAACGTAACCTGTTCCTTAGAAATCTACAAACGTGCTGGCAAACTCATCCCTGGCTGGACCCAACTCATCAGCCGCCGAGCCAGCCAATTTGCCAATGGCATCAGCCCCATCTATGCCCAACGGGCCAAAGGCTCCCGCTTTATTGATGTCGATGGGAATGAATACATCGATTGGGTAAGCGCTGTCAGCGCGATTATCCTTGGCCATGCCGATGATGTAGTCGATAACGCCGTCAAGGAGCAAATCGACCGCGGCAGCCTTTATTCACGGAATAGTCCGCAAGAAGGAACCATTCCGACGGCTCGTCCGGTAGTGAGAACGTTCACTCGCCATCTGAAGTGTCGTGGGCGGCGAGCAGGGGCAAGAGTAAGCGTTCATCATGAATTGTGCTCTATTAAAATTTTCCAGCTTTCCTACGCAATACGGAATACGCAATAGGAGAGCGGTTACAAGCGAATCGTAATAATCCCCATATCATTTAATGCCTTGAACATCAGGACCGTGCCGAGGATAATCACGACAACCGAGCTCAGGATGGGGAGGCGTTGCAACCAGACCCCTTCGCCGGTGAACCGTTCTATCAACGGCTTTGCCAATACCATCATCACGCCAATTGCGACCAGCACGGACGCTAACCCGATCGAGAACGCACATATAATCACCAACCCCCACACAATCCGATTCATGGAGATGGCAAACAGCAGTCCGACGAGCGCATCGACGCACGGAACAATTCCCCCGGATACGCCGAGCGATAGCAACCCCCACAGCCCGGGGCGCTCCGGAACGCGTGAATGGGTGTGGCTGTGTCCGTGATGATGTTCATGGTCGTGACTGTGATGGTCGTGTTCCTGTTCATGGTCGAGGGGATGATGGTCATGGTCATGGTGTTCATGGCCGTGGTCGTGCGGGGGATGTTCATGGTCATGGCTGTGTGAATGATTCGCGTGGTCATGGCTATGGGCATTTTTTCGATGATAGTATTGATTGAGGTTACGTCCAAGCAGCCATGTGCCGAGAACAGCGATGAGAAAGCCGGAGGCAACACTTAACCAGGGGGCGATGTCCTGCGGCAGGACGTATTGTGAGGCAAACAGCGTCACCAAACCCAGCGCAATCACGCTGAAGGTGTGCGTCAAGGTGACAACCAGGCCGAGAAAAATCGCCTCACGGACACGCCCTTTAGAACCGACCAGATACGCCGCTACAACCGCTTTGCCGTGTCCGGGCGTCAGGGCGTGCAAGCCACCCAACACCGCAGAGACAACCAGAGCGACAATCACCAGTTTGAGACTGAGTGGACGGCGGATGAACTCTTTCAGTTTTTCGGTCTTCGCGCCGGCATCCCTTTTTCCGACCTTTCCCAAAACGTCATCCAGCGATTGCGTCGGCACACCCGTCCCAAGTTTATAGGTCAGTTCAATTCCGCGTTCTCCCTGTTTGTCGGTCATCTGCCTTTTGTCCGTCGCTTTCTGCCACCGTCTCCCGTCCACAAGCGTGATACCGGCACCGGATGCGACATAGTAAACCAGCCATTCATCTCGTCCCAGTTCAAGATTGTTGTAAAGCGCGAGCTTGTGTTCCACCCCCTCCGAGACTGTAACAAGCGCGCTAAATTTGTAGACAAAAACCTGCTCCGGCGTATCTTGAACCGCTTCAAAGTAGTCTGTCAGCGGAACCGGCTGGTTGTCAACCGTAAACTCTATATTGTGCCGCAGCCGCTCCCGTTGGCGATCATCATACGTCTTTCTCTCCGCCTCCGATATGCCCGACACCCCATCCGTTTCCATGTCGATCAACGCCTTTGCGAGAGAGATATCCGAAAGCACAATGGCATAGTCAACGATAACGCGCTCTGGGCCCACGCGCAGTTGAATGTGATGCCCAATCTCCGATACCGGCGCGACATGGGCAAAGAGCACCGTGGCGCACCAGAGGAAGATGCAAACCGTAATGGTGCCTATCAGCGGGACATGACGAGATCGTTCTCGTTTCATAGTGCCCTCCATTCACAAAATATGTTTAGGGCGTGTTGACGAACTCGGGCAAATGCGCTCGTAGCCCAAGTTTCTAACTTGGCACCTCGTCCCCAACCAAGATAGAATCTTGGGCTACAGTTAGATTGCGAAACAGTTCGTCAACACGCCCTAATACTCCAACTTTCTCGGAATTATTCGTCAATCGCTTTTGACTCGCGTGACAATTCCCTCTTTTACTTAGGCGCAGGGCTTTATTCCGGCGGGCTGGGCTTCATTCGCCGAACAGCGGAGGGCGTCGGGTCGGAAAGGGTATTGCTGGGGACAGGTGCGCTCATCTACCCCGGTGTGGTCATCCGAGACGGTGTCATGCACCTGATGTTCTCAGGGTGGAATTCATCGGGAGCGATTTACGAAAACATCTTTTACATGCGTTCCACCGATTTTGGCGGTTCATGGACGCGCAGTGACAGGCAGCCGATAGCCATTCCCTTCGCCCCCGATAGATCGGGGGGCAGGCGTGTGGGCGTTTGAGCGACGTTGTGGGCGTTTGAGCGATGGGGATAAGCCCTTAGGCTACGGTGAGAGTCATTCCTCAAGCCAGGGGGGGTGCCATCTACGGACATTGCTCAACCAAGGGGTTGGGGACGTTTCCAGGATTTCGCGTTCATTTGCTGATATCAAGGTTTATCCTGAAAGCCAGCGTAGTAATACCAATACTCAACGATGATCACTCAATTCGTAGAAAGAGAAGATGAGTCGATGGATGGCCGTGATATGAGAGGTGACAGCGAGAATTCCAAAAACGCTAACGAGGATGAGGCCATCTGATCGCAAGGACTCAAATCGAGCGGGGAGCAAACCCTGGGCCAATATACCCAATGCGAGTAAAACAATCCTTTCAGGACGCTGCATCAACCCAACCTTGCATTCGATTTGTAGCCCTTCTGCCCGAGCACGCACATAGCTAACAAGTATCGATCCAATCACTGATGCGAAAACCAGGAGCACACCAGCGAGATTGGGTAAATGATAAAAATAGATCAGCGCTCCGAAAAATACAACTGCCTCTGCATATCGATCAATGACTGAATCCAATAAGGCACCTGACAAGTTTTCGGTTGCCTTGGCACGAGCAACGGCCCCATCCATCATATCGAAACTTCCGCCGAAAAGAATGAGCATACCCGCTAACACGAGCCGCCCCGTTGCCAGACAGAAAGCGGCTATCAGATTAACGAACAAACCGAGTAATGTAACCGTATTCGCCGTGATACCGAGCGATGCGATCGTCGTCGCAAGGGGCGACAGCATCCCACTGATTTTAGTCCGAAATTTCGTTTCAAACATAGGATGGTTCTCTGGTCCTTTATCTGGTAGCAAATTTCAACGCCTGGTATAGCATAAACCCAGCGGGAAATCAATCAATCAGTAGGTCTACAATTTTGCGAACTCGATTCATTCGATGATGTACCAAGGTCTCAACCGGGATAGCTGAAATCTGATTGAGTAGTTCCAAAATCTTCGATTTAAGAGTGGAAGGACAACTCGATATTTTTAATATGAATGGCAGATTGTCACCCATTGAATTAGCTTGGGGTTGGCTTTGCACGAGCACAGCACCGTCGACCATCGCTAATTCGTATTCGAGTGGGACCCGGGATGACTCATCGAAGACACTGACAATTGGTAAGGGAAGTTGTAACAATTGTAATTTGCTGTTTTGAATGGTATTGCGAATCACCAAGGAGGCCCCTTGCGAGGCAGTTGTTGCTATTTGAAATGGCAAATGCCACAAAAGCACAGGGCGTCTGAGTTGTTGGGCGAGACTGAGTAATCGAGATAGACGACGCCAGCTTGATGGGTGTTGTAGCTTGCTCCCCTCCGCCAACAAGATAACCTTGGTATCCTGTATCCATGCAAGCCCGCCGCGTATTGCGTGCCCACGCCCTCCGGTTCGATCCCCGTAAAGTTCTATAAAACGGTCTATTATCTGTAGGAATAACTCAGAATGTGCCATAATTCGATGAGGACTAGACTTCCGAAGTCTCAAAGACTTCGGAAGTCTTATTTCTGAAAACATAAAAAAAGCAGAGATAATGCTTGGGGAAATTCCTGGCAAGCACCGTCCCTGCTTGTCAATTGTCCTTTGTAACCCCGATCACAGATCGAGGTTACAAAGCCGATTACAGTAATTTGAGGTATGAAAAAGTTACATGTTCCACCCTTCCTGACATAAACCTTCCGAAGGTTCCATCGGACTTCTCACACCCCTTCTAAGCGTATTGTGGGTTTGACAGTTTATTTTGAACTGTCCATAGTATTCACAGCAAACCAGGTTGCTCCACCAGCCAGGGCGACTAGGAATGTCAACAGGCCCTTCTTGCCTGAAGAGGCTTCTGGTGCAGTTTGAGAGGGTGTTCGCGATTGCATCTGCCCCATCATTCCTCCGTGCATCTTCTCCATACCTTCGCTCAGAGATCGCACCTTACCATTGAGCACCTCAAACCCTTCAGCTTGGTTCTGCTGCAACTTATCAGTTTTTTCAGCAAGTTCTTCAACCTCGCCGTGAATCTCCGCAATCTCCATCTTGCTTGCGTCTGCTTGCGACATGAAGGCTTTATTGAGTTGCTCAATACCTTGGGCATTGGCTTTTGTTACCTTTTGGATGTCAGCGAGGCCTTTGTGAAGTTCATCAACTTGAGACGCAAGCTTGCCCACTGCCCCCGATGTTTTATCCAAACTGGCTCTGAACTCGTCGAACCGTGTATCTGCCATTGGTGGTTTAGGCGTTTCTTTCACCGCAACCGGCTTCATCTGAGTTCCCGGCGGCTTCATCTGAGTTCCCGGAAATCCCCACCCTGAAAGCACCTGGAGTTTTTCACGAGGATAAATTCGATTGGGATTCGTAAAGGAATTATATTTCTCAAATTCTCTCCATAAATCACCATTCCCCCGATACTTTTTGGCAAGGTCCCAAAGGGTATCCCCCTTCCGAATCTCGTAAAAACTCATGTCTGCATTAACTTTTTTGGGGGTAATCTTCGCAGAGGCAGATAGCACAAATGGAGCACCAGTTAAAAACATACAAAGATAAAGAACAAGTGTCAAGCGAAAGACAGGTTTCATCGTTTTCATGGTATATTCTCCTTCTCTAATTTGAGTCCGTGGAATCCTCAATAATTATAAGATAACGAAATAAAATGGGTGTTTCCATCACCGAGACTGTGAGTTGTATCGTCGCTCAATTTCAAAGCGTAATCCACCTGAAGCCCGGCGACGGTGACGCCAAATCCGCCGAACCAACTCCGGCGATCGCGAGTGGCTCTGGCACCGCCTCGAATTGCAAATACGTTTGCGATCAGGTATTCAGCGCCAACTCGAACGCTGGTTGTGTTTTCCGCTAGATCAACAAACTCATGTTCGACATCAAAAGCGAAAGTCGCCGCATGTTTTCTTAGCAACCTAAAGGCAAGACCGCCATCCAAAAGGATAGGAATATTGCTATCGGCGATTTTACCTCCTAAATTTCTAACCGCAAGGCCGTAACTCACCGTACCAGAGTAAACGCGGCCTAAGATACCAACGTCAACCCCACCAAAGCCGGTTTTGTTATCAACCCCCTTTAAGTCGAAGCCATCTGTCAGAATACGAGCGGTTGCACCAACGTTGACTTTCTGAATCACATGACCAAAAGATAGCGAGAAGGCATTTGAACTGTAGCCAAAGCCGCCTGTTTTTTTGCCTGTGGCATCATAGCCAATTATATCATCCACTCCGACGTTTATCAATGCAAACCCTAATGAACTCTTCTGATTGTTGAATCCTTTGACAACTCCAACAAAATTGTGTTTGCTGTCAAATTCTGCAGGCAGCCTTGTTGTAAAAACAGTGAACGCCACATCTTTAATTGCTGGTAAGCCTGCTGGGTTCCAGATAGTCGCCGTGGCATCGTCAGCGACGGCGGTAAATGCACCCCCCATGCCAAGTGATCTGGCACCGGCACCAAGACGCAAATATGGGGCGGCATCCACTCCTGCGGCAAGACATAGAGGGGCTGCTGTGAGCGAGAAAGCCCAAAAACTAATTAGGCTAAACAGCATTTTTTGCTTTGTCTGAAACATAATATTCTCCTTAACGAACCTTCGTCATTCTGAACGAAGCGAAGAATCTCACGCCGCAGATCCTTCACTTCGCTCAAGATGACAGTTAATAACATTGTCAAGCGAATTGCTTTTTTTGAAACACTTCCTGAAAGTAACTGTGCACGACAGCTATCATGATGTCTAAGGTAACACCCTTCTCTGTCGCTTTGTCGAACAAATAATTAGCGCCGAGTTGACGGATAATAACATTTGCCCGAGATGGCGGTGAAGCTTCGTATAGCCTTTGCATCTTTCTGATGAGATCACTATCTTCTAGCAGTTTTTCGCCGGATTGAGCAAGCTTCTCCATTCCGGGGTGCAAATAACCAGAATTCAGGGCCTCACTTTGGATTTGCTCTAAGTATGGGTCCCATTCCTCATCTTTCAAACTAGCCAGCAATCTGGTAGTTTCTGCCATCCTCAGCAGGATGCTCGTGGACTGCCTCAAGTCTTGTAACCTGAGAGCTGTTTCTTCATCACGCTGATTTAAGCGTTCAAGGCTTTGGGTAATTTCCTGATCGTGCCGATCTAACCGTCCAAGGCTTTGGGTGATTTCCTGAAGGCTTTGAGCGACTTCCTGAAGGTCTTGGGTGATTTCCTGATCGCGCTGATCTAACCGCTCAAAGTTCTGAGTGATTTGCTGATCCAACCGTTCAAGGCTTTGGGTAATTTCCTGATCGTGCTGATCCAAACGTCCAAGGCTTTGAGCGATTTCCTGAAGGTCTTGAGTGATTTCCTGATCGCGCTGATCCAAACGTTCAAGGCTTTGAGTAATTTCCTTCAGGTCTTGGGTGATTTCCTGATCGTGCTGATCTAACCGTCCAAGGCTGTGGGTGATTTCCTTGTTACGTTTTGAACTGGTAATCAAAGCCACAGACCCCAAAACCAGTGACACAATAAGGCCAAGGCTCGTAACAATAAATCCGGCAATTGTCCAACTGAATTCGGTGCTCATTATAACGCCTCCCCACAAGCTGAGACATCAGACTTCCGAAGTCTTTAAGACTTCGGAAGTCTGCATCGCAAACTGTCTTAGCGCGTCAATGCCAGCTTCAAGACAGCGGATTCCGGATTGAGTTCGCTATGGATAATAATCTGACAGAAGTAGACGCCACGAGCCAAACCCTCACCCGTGTCTGTTTTTCCATCCCATGGATATTTCACGTTTTCTTCAGCTTCCCTGAACTCATCTTGAACCAATGTTCTGACAAGCCTCATCGTCATATCGTAGATTTTAATAGTAACCTTCGCTTGCCGTGTCAGCGTGAAGACAATCGTGGTTTTATCCAGGAACGGGTTGGGGAAATTTCTGGCGTCGAGTATCTTCACCCGTGGGTCCTCAACCCTAAAGGTCCACTCCTGCACCGCCGTGTTGACCTTCGGCGTCGCCAGGTCAGAGACCTCTAGCTTAACGGTGTGCAGACCATACGCAAGCTCAGTCTGCGGCGTGAAACTCACCTGTGTTGCGGAAACTTTTGGATTGACAACAGGTGTTCCATCAAGCCAGAACTTAACTGACGTTTCATCAACGCCTGACAAACTATCAGTGTAAATTGCCGAAATCATCGGTTTACGTTCTATCACGCGTGCTTCAGCCTGTGGGGAAACAACGGTGACACTGGGTGGAACGGTATCGAACTCAACGGTGAAAATCCATTTCGCGGATGCCGAATTTCCGCTTTTATCTGTCACAGCAGCGTTAGCGGTATAAGCCCCTGCTTTCAATGCACTTGTCGGTACAAAGTCAGCAGCGGTTCCATCTGAACTTGCTGTCGTTCGACCAGCAACATTCGCATTTTTGCTGTCTCTGACAGTGATTTGGATCGTATCGACACCGGAGAGATCATCGCTCGCCGAAGCGGAGATTGTCGGTTTTTCAACCCGGACAATCCCATGAGGCGCGGTTGTTGTAATGGCCGGAGGTGTCTCATCCAATTCCACTGTGAATGTCCACGTATGGGTTGTTGAACCGCCAGCGCTCGTTGCCACGATGGTAACGGTATGGGTGCCAGACGTCAAGGTTACATTCCGCCTGACTCGTCCGCCCTGGATGTCCGCGAGTAGGACAGGCGTGGCTGCCGCTGTATCAAGCGCAATAGTAACACCTGTAAGAGCGGACTGTTCATCCGTTACAACAGCGGAGAGCGTTGCAGAAGCTGTTCTGATAACTCCCTGCGGAGCAACTTCGGAAATCACAGGGGGCGTCTTGTCCAGTTCAACCGTAAAGGTCCATGTATAGGTTGAGGAGCCTCCACCACTCGTTGCCACGATGGTAACGGTGTGGGGGCCAGACGGCAACCCTGGCGCATTTCGGCTCACCTGACTGTTTCGAGGGTTCGCTAACGTGACAGGTGTGGCTGTCCCACCATCAATAGCAATGGTGACACTTGTAATATTAGACTCATCATCCGTCACAACAGCGGAAACCGTCGTGTCAGCCACCTTGATAATTCCCTGTGGGAGTGCTGAGGAAATCACAGGAGGTGTCGTGTCCAACTCAACCGTAAAGGTCCATGTATGGGTTGTTGAACCGCCAGCACTCGTTGCCACAATGGTAACGGTATGGGTCCCAGATGTCAACCCGGTCACATTTCGGCTCACTTTCCCACTTTGGATGTCCGCCAACGGGACAGCCTGGGCGGTGCCACCATCAAGCGCGATAGTAACACCCGTAAGCGTAGATTGTTCATCCGTCACAACAGCGGAAAGTGTTGCAGAAGACGATTTAATCACGCCCTGTGGAGCTACAGCGGAAATCACAGGAGGCGTTTGGTCAACCTCAATCTCAACTGTGAATGACCACTTGAGCTCTGTTTTCAAGCCAGCCCCATTTGTCACCACTGCAACAGCATCGTGGCGACCGGCGGCGAGTCCTGTCACCTCACCCGTTGCACCTACCGGTTTGCCATCAACGGAAATAGTCACACTCGCAACTCCAGATTGCTCATCAAAGGCAATAACCAAAACCGTCGCTGTCGAGGATCTGACAATACCTTGCGGGCTGACCTGGGTAATCACAGGCGGTGTTGTATCCTTTGTTTTGACTGTGAAGGTCACACTTGCCTGTGCGGATTTGCCTGCTCCATCTATAACTTGTATGGAAACAGTATGCGGCCCATCCGCTAGTAGCGGGTCCGGTGTATACGACAGGCGATTTCCCTCTATCATCTGCGGCGTCACACTGATAGCTGTACCATCAATGCTGAACGCTGTCACGTTGACCAGACCAGCACCGGTGAAAATCGCGCTAATCAAGGGCTGCGCATTATCAAGAATTTGCCCGGACAGCGGTGATAGGATTGAGACAGCAGGCAGCGTACCAACTACAGTGAACTCTGTTGATTTCGTGCTGGTGTTACCGAGCGTGTCTTTCACGGTGACGGTCACACGATACGCGCCACCAAGAAGGAGTTCACCGCGCGTATAGACAAGCGTCGTTTCATTTTTTTGAACTTGACTTTGATTCACTTGAACCGATGTTTCATTAGGAGGTACCAAGCGGAACAACGCTAATACCACTGATGAGTCCGATGGCTGAATACCAACACCTGTCCCATCGTCATAAGTGGCATGAATCGTCGGTAATGCACTCACTTCAGAACCAGCCAATGGCGACACAATCGTGATTTTGGGTGGGGTGTTATCCACTTTAATCGACGGCAGTTTGAATTTGGCAGAACCATTTCGCTTGGTGACCACACCTTGGAGGGTGTAAACACCGTCGGGGGTGGTCGAGGTATCAACGGTTACAGTGAAGAGCGGGGCTTCCCCAACAACGGTGAGCGTGCCCAATTTGCGAGCAGATGCACCATTGACAAGGACATCAATTTCCGGCGCGCTTACCCCTACAGCGTTAAACGTAAAGGTAAACGTCTTTGTCACTGGGAATCCGCCGGGGAAGGCAGCGATGATATCATCAACACTCTTACCGTCAATGCTGACAACGTTTGCATTCGTTGCAAGATCGGGTGGCAGGATGAAATTCTCGACATCAACAGCCTTTGCTAAAGAAACATCCCTTACTTCGCGGTTGCCGGCTTTGTCAATCGCCAGCGCCTGGAAGAGGTATTTTCCGTTCTTCAGTTTGGTGATATCTACCGTTGCGGTGTAGGTATCTCCCGAAGCCTTAAAGCTAATCTCACTGATGTCTACCGGGTCGCCGAGGCTGCCATCGGCATTCCGGACATTAATCAACAGATTAATCTGTGCAAATGTCGTCGGTTTAGCGGCGGGTTGTGCGGTCACGGTCAACGTATTATCTACTCCTTCAGCAACAACGCCACCAGTATTAAAGATACCATTCACAGCCTGAATTTCGCCTGCTGTATCGGCAACTGTGATAATCTTCGTGCCTGTTAGAGGCAGAACATCATCCACATTGTCTAACGAGAACTCTTTTTTGATAGCAGCGGCTGGTTCGTAAGTCTTATTATTCACATCAATAGCTACCGCACGAACAACCCACGGATTATCATCTTTCGTTACGTCGCGTGCAGCGGGGCTATCCTTCGTAATCGTGTCATCCAGTTTAGTGGTATCATAAGTGAGAGACCACTTCCGGTAAGATTGGGCAATCGGTGCGCTCGAAGCACCGCCAACGATCGTCTTGATGATATCCTCAACAATAGCGAGTTGAGGGCCTTCAACAGCGCTGGATTGAGTGGCTTCCCCGATTGACTTCCAGACACCGGTGTCCTTGCGACGGCGAACTTCAAACCGTACCGCTTTTGTCTCCGGTGCAGTTCTGGTCTGCGTAAAGGCGTTAACCGTAATATTGCCGAGCGGAGCACCGCTATCAGAGTTCGAGTCACTGGTAATGAGCTCAAGCGCAACAACGGAAGGTTCAACAGGGATAACTCCCTTGTCGAGTTTTAACGTGCCAATAGAAGGCGTGGGATCGGAAATCGTTAGCTTATTGGTTGCAACCGCGCGAACCATCACGCGATCGCCGGCCTTCGTAAGGGCGTCAAAGTCTGCGATTTTCCAATCCACTTCAAACTTTGAACCGGCCTTCGCATCTGTGAGTTTATCTGCGCCGAGCGTGGTAATATCCTGCCACTGTGCATCAGCGGCAGCAGACTTAAACTGCACCACAATTGACACCAATGGGTGGACGGTACGATTGGTCATCTCGACGGTCAATTTCACATTTGTTGTGTTTGAGAAGATTGTTGTCTCCTCGTTCGCAGGACCACTTTCAAAGGGGTCAGTGGTATCACCGTCTCCATTATAATCGCCGAGCACCACAAACGTTACCTTCGCTGTATCGGCGTCTGGTGGCACAACAGCCAAACGTACAGGAGGTGTGTTAGATCCAATATTTAGTATGTTATCGACACCGACAGCACGAATTCCGTACTCCCCGACAATAAGCGCGGGCTTATTATCCTTCCCACGGAGTAACATATCGAGTTGATGCGGTGGGGCAAACGTAACCGGGGCAACATTCAACAGATCCGTTAATATTTTGATTTGATCCGGAGGCAGAAGACCCGAAAGTTGATTTGCCACTCCCGTTCCGAGCCCTTCACCTGAATTCGCAACCAGCAAGGGCAGCCAGATGTTCAACGCTTGTTTGGTGGGGTCTGCTTCATACTTAATCATCTGGTGCAAATAACCGAGCAGGTCAGCCTGATTGCCTCGAGGCGTTGCGGTAATGCGCAATGTGGCTTGAGGAATATCCGCCGGTGAACCCGGTTTGGAGGGAAGCACTGTTGCAACGTAGGCACCATCAGATTCACGACGATAAATCGCTGAGTTTGTCCCAGTGGCTATTGTGACGTCCGCTTCGGGGGCCGTTCGATCAACCGTGAACTTTTTACCTTTAATCTCGTCGATTATTTTTCCATCGGCAGCCAACGCCTGCACATCCAACTGATAGGCCCCATCAGCATTTGCATTGAAATCAAATGTGGCAGCCCAGAGAGATTGTGAGTCACTCAACGCGGGAACCGTGAACAAGGAAGTCACCATCGGATCCATCGTGCTGACAATGTCTTGCGCAATTTTCTGGGCTTCAACCGTAATGATGTCCAGAAGTTCTTGCTGTTTTTGGGCGGTCAGGTTAATAGCAGGAATGGGTTTACCCTGGGAGATCGCTAGAACAACTGGGTCCAAAACAGGCTTAATTGCTAACTGGAATTCTTTTGTGAGCAAGCGTGCAATGATACCGCGATCCTCAAGTTGCAGGTTCCGTGGGTCCGGTATCGCCCACTTACTAAATGTATAATCCGATACGACTCCCGGCACATTGACCGTGACCGGATGAGCCAGTTCAACCTCATAGCAGTAGTAATAGATTTTGCCTGGCTCAAGGTCTATCGTTGTTTCCCAGACGAATTTATTGCCGACTGAACGCGGTTGCAGTGAGGTCTGACTGAACACCAGGCGATCTGTCGGTGCAGCGGGGGTAAACTCACCGGGTTGAGGCAAATCGTTCGTGGCGTACATCAGGGTAACTGATGAGAAAACCTTATCATTTAAGCCGGGCACCCACGATGGCAGAAAGAGAATCGCTTGTTCCTCTTCCAATTGGAAGGTATGCGATAGAGGTCCACTAATTCGTTGCGCATCAACAGTCCGCCCCTGAGGGCCAGACAGGGAGAACGTCACACGTTCCGCCCCTGGCCGAGGTACAACTAGGTAGAGGTCTAATTTATCCCCAACCAACATCCGTGGCAAGCCACCCTCTCGCTGATTCAAAGCAGGCAAAAGATCCGCAAGCGGGGAGGGCATGATACCGTTGCCAAAATTCTCCAGATCCATGTTTTGGGATTGATCGAAAATCAACGGTAAATCTGGCCGTATTGTGAGTTGTGCGGGGAAGAGACCGGCTGGAATAAAGCTATTGATCAGCTTCAACAGATCAGCTTGTGTGCTAGGGTTGTCTCGGATAAACGTCATCAGTTGTTCGCCGCCCAGCAGTCGTCCTACGTCCGTCTCTGCAATCGCGCGAGCAATCGTTCGATCCACAAAATCACGATAGTGCTTTGTATTGAGCGAAAGCCCACCCAGCCTCAAGGGACCAACGGTAATTTGGATAGTCTGCGCGGTCTCGTTGCCTGCGGTATCCTTTACCGTCAACGTTGCTGAGAATACGCCCACGGTATCGTAACGATGTTCAGCCTTCGCCGTAGTCGCGGTGTTGCCATCTCCAAAATCCCAACTGAAGGAAGCAATCGCCACATTGTCAGTGGAGGCACTCCCATCGAAGGTCACAGGAACGTTGACCTCAACAGCGGGTGGATTGGCAGTTGCCACAACAATAGGAGGCAAGTCATCGTCAATGGTCAGTTCAACTTTTGTTTCAGCGCCTCCCGCTGTTGTGAACGTAATAGTCGCCTTTCCGAACTTTTTACTGACGGAGTACGTC
>CAZOAL010000120.1:0-12377 GCA_964577695.1 uncultured bacterium
ATATTACCGGCTTTTGGCTCTATTGTCAACTGTTCAGTCTTGCGTAAGTCCTATTTTGCTTTCCCGTCTTTGAGTAATTTTCTCGCTTTGGCGGGTTTGCATGGCATTAAAGGTTTTCCATTTTGGTTTCTGACATAAACATTCATTTTATCCTTATGACCTCCTGAATGTGAGAGTGAAATGCTCCTCGCGGTTGTTAAACAGGCTTTTTAAGCTTCGTACACCTTCGCCTTTCGGTTACCCTTAATACGAAGCCACAGAGCGACCGACTGGAACAACATCTGTCGGTGTGATGACCTGTCTAACGGCTGCGATGACAAATTTCCTGTCATTGCCCGCTGTTAGTTCCATGTCTTTGAAAGATTTTTCCATAGATTTAGGAACTATCTCGGTTTGGAAACATGATGTTTAATCCTTACAGGTGTTAGGTATTAGGTATCAGGCAGGTGAGCGAGCACTTATGGCGACGACTCTGTAATTCCCCCAAGTGCTTTCACCTGAGTGAGAACAAATGTTGCATCTTGAAAGGCATGACGTGCATCTTCTTCACTGTAGTCTCGTTCCAGATAGAAGGCCGGTGCTCGGGCCTGACTGAGCCAAAGGGAAATGTCCTCAATTCGTTCCAAAACTGCGGCATCCACTCCCCCTTGCTTCTGTCGCACTTGCTCGGAAAACACTGGCCCTACATCATGCACTTTGGGAAAATCGACTCCCAGGATTTTCAACCCCCCTTTCAGAGCCAGTTCCACCACTTCTTGCGCTCGCCGCACCACAAGGTTAAAATCCTTTTCATCTAACGCACTCGGCACGTCGCGCCGAAGGATGCTTTCACTTTCACGAAGGAGTTTTTTCCCCGCTTCACCTATGCTCTGATTCATAAAATCACCTCCTGCCCTGGACGGAGGTCTGGCTTCAAATCCCAATACCAACCTTCATCCCTATCTATCTTTCTCGCTCCGAGTGCCTGCAAACGTTTCTGCAAGACCTTTAACCGGCTTTGAAAGAAACCGTCCCGATCCACGAGTATCCGGGCATCTTCAATCATATCCAGGTAGAGATACCGGTTCTGATTCGCTTCCGCCCGGGAGAGAATCAACACGCTCAACGATGGGAAAATTCCCTGGTCTTCGAGGACTTTCCAGCAGGAGTGCCTTCTCAATTGGCGCAAAATAGAAAGGAGCGGCTGAAGCCGTTCCCAGTAGACAGGGGACGTTTCTTCTAAGATGAGCAGCAAATCCACATCACTTTCGGGTCTTGCCTCACCTCGTGCCACGGAACCGTAGAGCACAATCGAAACGACATTTTCCTTCAATACGGCTTGTACATGACGGACAAAAAGATCTAGCAACCGTTTATATTCAGAGTAGCCTATCATCCGTTCCACAGCAGATATCTCCTTTACCCAATACCTAATCCAACTCAAATTCTTTCCGCCAGTCCTTAACTTTTCACACACCCTCTAACGTTATCGGACTGCGATTTTATGTTTGACCTTTCTCGTACCGCTGGGCTCTTCCACCTGCAGGAGGGCGAAATAGACACCGCGGGGCAGCGGCTTCCCGTAAATATCTTGTCCATCCCACTCGATTTTGTGTTCCTGTCCTGCATTTAACTGGCTTCTCTCTAGCTTGTTGAAATACACCAACTCGCCAGCGGCATCAAACACCCGTATCGTTCCCTCACCCGCATCCCGGTCCAGTACATATCTCAGACGCATCCCGGCACCAGACTTCACAGGATTTGGATAGTTGATGAGGGAGAATGCGGCACCGGATACGAAATAGGTTGCCTCAACCTGTGTTTCGTTTCCTGCCTGGTCGCGGGCACCTATCGTCAGGCGATTCTCCCCGAGTGGCAAAGAAAGTGTGACGCCCGACGGCAGTTCATACCTCTCCCCCTCTCCCAAAGCTTCGGAAGAGGGCAGAGCCTGCCCCGATCTATCGGGGGGTGAGGGGGGAAGCAACGGTATTCGTTGGGCAGGTGTCCCTCCCGAAAGAAACACCTCCGCAATGCCGCTCGGGGCCACTCCCCCATCCCGAGCCGTCACATTGACCCGAAACACGCCGACGATCGCTTGCCCATCCTTTGGCTCAACCGCAACTATATCGGGTGGACGATTATCCAAAATGACATTCCAGCTCTTCAAGCCAATCGGCAATCCGATACCTGTATCAAAAATGGAAAGACTCAACTGATACCCACCATCAGGCAGGGTTTTCCCTTTCTCATCCCGACCATCCCAGGAGAGATTATTGGTGACACCAGCAGATTGAAATTCGTTCCGCAAGGGGATGCTGAGAATCCCATCTATATCACGAACGCCGATGGAAACCTGGCCGTTTGCCGGTAGGGTGTAAGTCAGACGTACTGTATCCTGGACGCCATCTCCATTGGGGCTGAATGCCCTATTCTCCACCACAGCATCCGGCAAATCCGTTAACCGCGCAATGGCCAGCCGTATGGCATCCGCAGGAAAGTTGCCCTTGAGCACTTCATCCAGAACGCTATCCTCTGCCAGGCTGCACTGAATGACACTGCGCGTGGGGTCGGCCTCCTGAAGCGCCAAGATAGAAGCCACTTGCTCCGGCGATAGGGTCAACACCAGCTTACCCAGGTTAACTTCCGACTTGACATTCACTGCATCCAGACGGACTTCATGACCCGGTCGGAACGGATTGGTAAAACTCAGATGAAACTTCTTGCGGTTCAGTTCACGGATATCTTCATCAAAGTTGAGGATGACGACCCCTGCCTCTCGCCCCGTCTGCGACGTTCCAGGTGGCGCTGACTCAAAGAGATTGACGGGGGCCAGCAGGCGTGGGCGAGCGGTATCAATGGTAACGCGCACCTCGACCTCCTGACTCTCGACCCGAGCCGCAGAACGGAAGCGCGCTGTTATCCGCTTCTCACCATCTCGCCCCGCCAAATTGACCAGTAACTCCTCTCGGTATAAAATCCACTGAAACGTATTATTATCATCGACGACATCACCGGACACGAACATCTCTGTGGCACCGGTCGCATGCAGACGCAACCGGACAGATGGAGAATCAACCACACCTATACTCCCCTCTCCCTCTGGGAGAGGGGTCGGGGGTGAGGGGGGTTGGGGGAGCGAAACACCTACCGTATCGACAATCTCCACCCTTCCATCCGTCGGGGCGGTATCATCCAACCTTATCTCAGCATCCTGTGAAGCGAGATTTCCAGCGACATCGGCGCATTCCCAGTGCGCAGAATAACCGCCCGGTTTGAGATTCTGCGTATTCCAGACAAACTGATAGACGCCCCCTCTCGCGTCACTAATATCTTGTGCACCGGAATCATATCCCGCGCCTGTCATGCGAAGGGTGCAGGTTGCTCCTGCTTCCGATTGGGCGGAGACCCGGATTTGCTGTCCGGGGCGATAAATGCCATCGTTATCCGAACTGTCAATTGTGTCTGAAGAGCGGGTCTCCCCAATCACGGGAGGTTGGCGGTCTAGCACAATGCTGGTTTCAATCCTCGGTGTCTGATTCCCCTCGGCCGAACGGAATCGAACGCCGATTCGCTTCTCGCCATCTTGGTCGGTCAACTTCACCGGAAATTCTGGAGCAAACGGAATCCACCGATTTACGTTGGTATCGCGGACGATGTTTCCGTCAAGGAACATTTCAACCGCTCCTTTTGCCTCCAGGGTTAGGGTAATGTCACGCGATTGGGTCACAGTCCCCCCTCCCTGAACTTGAATAGAAATTGAACCTGGGCCAATCGTATCCAGGGTAATAGAAGCGGATACAGGGAGCGTTTCATTCCGCGCTTCATCTCTGTAGAGAACAAAGATGGCTTTCTCACCATCGCCGGAGGTAAGCGTCACCTGCATCCTTTCTCGAAACGGTATCCACTGAAAGGTGCGGTTATCAGCCACCACATCCCCACTGAGAAACATCTCCGTCGCCTTCACGGCGGACAGATTAAGCGACACATCATTGCTCCCGGTAACCGGTTGTCCACCGTTGAGTTGTATCGTTGCCCCTTCAGGAGCGACGGTATCCAGGACGACCTTCAAATTCCTCTCGGTTTGCCTCCCGAAAACGTCTCGCACGATCGCGGTGATTGTATAGTCTTCACTATCCTTCAACCCCTGCGTTTTCCAAAGATACTGGAAGATTCCACCCCTCCCTTCAACAGGAAGGGCAGGCTGTTCGCCGGTGTCGTATGCTTGACTATCGGAACGGATGCGCATCAGCACCGTTGCCTCTGCTTCAGTCTGAACTTCGGCTTGAATCTCTTGACCGGCACGGAAGAAAAAGACATCATTCTGAGGCGCTGCAATTGACCCGTCTACGTTATCGCGGAGGATGAGCGATACAATCACCGACGGCTGTTCGTCAAGCACCACGGTCCTAGACACGAAGCTAGTCTCATTGAGTGCCACATCGCGAAATCGGACCCGGATTGACTTGGGACCATCCCCCGGCGTTAAATTGACAATGATAGTTGACGATGGTTCCGCGATTAAACGATCGGGGCTTTTGTCAATCGGAAGCCACACACGCGCCTTTGAGTCGGCCACGATATCCCCATCAATAAACGCCTCGGTTGCATCTTCCGCCGAATAGGTAATTTGAATAGAGCGTGTTTTGACGCGCAGTTCCCCCTCTCCCTCCGCCGTTGACGGGGTAGGGATGCGTATCTCAGCGGAAGGAGTCAGGGCTCGCGCTTCAATACGGGCATCCTGCGGGGGTGTATTATCAATTTGGAGCACGAGGCGGTCATTTGAAGCGGTATGACCGATGCCATCCGTCACCATCGCGTGAACGGAGTAGTCATCCGCCTCCTGAAGTCCCACCGTATCCCAGAGAAACGTGTAGGTGCCATTCCCACTGTCCCGGGCGCCCTGTTCACCTGAATCGTACGCGGTCAAATTGGAGCGCATGCGGAAAACCGCATTCAAACCGGTTTCGACAGCCGATAAGACCAGCGAAATCTGTTCACCTGCATGATAGCGAGCGCGTGCGGCGGGTGGAGTGACTTGGGGCGAAACAAGCCGCGCCTCTACATTCGTAATCACCGGGGGAGTTTGGTCTAGGGTGATGGTGGCAGAGACCGTGCCCAGGTTATTGACCACGTTATCTCGAAGTTGGACTCGCACCGATTTACGTCCATCGCCTCTGCTCAACAATAACTCAATGGGTGAGGTAAAAGGGATCCATTTTCCCGTTTTATCTGTGCTTTCAACATCGCCGGTGATGAACATTTCCGATGCGCCGGGTGCCACCACCTTCAGGGATACCTGCCGCGCGTCAGTAAACAGGGCCCCATCGTTGAGGGTCGCTTCATTCAGAATGGTATCTTCCGTCAGCGTCACGGTGTAGCTGTCGTCTTGCACGCGATTTCCTGCGGTATCTGTCAATTCGACAGACACTTGATACACGACCCCTCCTTTCTCTACCACCGCTAGTGGTGGGGATTCCCAAACATAAGTATATGTGCCTCCCCCGGCATCTAACAGCGTTTGAGTCCCTGTGTTATACCCCGTCTCATCCGAAGTCACTGTCAGATTTCCCACCAGACCGGCTTCGGAGCTCGTAATGATGATTTCAATCACACGACCGGGACGATAACGGCCATCAGTATCCGCCGGGTTAGCCACATCCCTTGACCGCACCGAGCGGACCTCCGGCAGTGTTTGGTCTAGCGTAACTTCCGTTTGCGCTTCACTCTCATTCTTCACGGTGTCCCGGAAGCGTGCGATAATTGTTTTACGCCCATCCCCCGGCTTCAACTCGACCTCAACCCTCACCCCCGGCCCCTCTCCCGGAGGGAGAGGGGAGCCTGCGAAGGGAATCCACTGGAAGGTCACATCGGATGGTTGCACATCCCCATGCACAAATATCTGCTCTGCTTCCTCGGCAGCGAGGCTCACCTTCAGTTTCGTCGAATTCGTCAATGCCGTTTCCGGCGTAAGCTTTGGCCGAAGCGGCGGTGCCGTATCCAGAAATACGCTCACCTGCGCAGGAGCGCTCTCGTTTCCAGCGCGGTCTCGCAACGTGACCTCAATGCGTTTCTCCCCATCGCCGGGGAGGAGGTACAGAGAAACAGTGCTCGTGTATGTCACCCAATCAAACGTATTCGCATCGTCGACAATGTCCCCCGTGATGCGCATCTCGGAGGCACCTTCTGCAGGAAGATTTAACAACACACGCCCTGATGCGGTACGTGTCCCTCCTGTAACACTCAAGCGCAAATTCTGAGGCGGTGTGTTATCGAGCGTGAGCACCAGAGCGTTATCTTCCTTCATATTGCCGACCCCATCCGAGAGGTGTAACGTCACTTGATAGTCATCGGATTCTGGAAGGGCATCCCCCTGGGGTTGGGTATTCCAGACATATCGATACCTGCCCCCCCCTTCGTCCGTCAAGGTTTGCAGCCCGGAGTCATACCCCACTTTGGCAGAGGTGAAGCGGAGCTGACTCTCCAGCCCTTCGAGCACATCAGCGACCTGGACTTCGATGGCTATCTGCTGCCCCGAGTGGTAGATGCCATCCGCATCGGTCGGCTGGTCGCTATCAAAAGAGGTCAGCCGGAGGATTTCGGGAACCCGCCGATTGAGGGTGATACGGCTTGAAGTCGTTGGACTCTCGTTCTCGGCGGCATCCCGAAAACGGGCGCGCACCTCTTTCTTCCCATTGGAAGGGGTCAGGGGCACCGATAGCTGCTCCCGAACGGAGACCCACTGCCGAATCAGCAGGCCATCGATTAAGTCCCCGTCGATAAACACGCTCACGGCGTCAGCGGGGAAGGAGAGAGAAAGCTGAACGACCCGGGAAGCCGTATAAAGCAAACCCTCGTTAATCTGCAACGTACCAGTGATGGGAGGCGTGTTATCCAGAACGATGCGGGTTTTACTATCCGTGGTGATATTCCCAACCGCATCCACCAATTCGACGGATACCTGATATACCCCAGCGGATAGAGCCGGCCCCGGTTCATCGGGGGTAATCCCCTTTTCTACAGTCTCCCATACGAACGTATAAGTCCCCCCGCCGCTGTCCGAGAGCGGTTGAACGCCGCTGCTATACCCCCGCGCGTCTGAAGCAATCGTCACACTGCCCACCAGACCGGCTTCCGGACTCGTCACCACCAGTTCAATCACGGTGCCGGGACGATACTGACCATCGGCATCTGAGGGGGTCGCCCGATTCCGTGACACGACCGAGCGAATCGTCGGGGGCGTCTGGTCGAGGGTCACCTCCGTAGAGGTCTCGCTCTCATTGCCCACCGTATCGCGGAAGCGGGCGACAACGGTTTTCCGCCCGTCTGACGGCGTCAGTTCCACCTCAAGTGACCTCGGGAACGGGATGAACCGGAACGTCCCATCCGATGGCTGAATATCCCCACCGACAAACATCTGTTCCGCCCCTTCAGCCGACAAACTCAACCGAAGTTTCCGTTGGTTGGTCAACCGGACCCCTGGGGTGACCTGAAGCTGTTGAGGGGGGAGAGTATCCAGAAACACACTCACCCGCTGGGGAATGCTCACGTTGTCCGCCCTATCCCGCAACTGAACTTCAATCAGTTTGTCTCCATCCCCAGGCAACAAAACTAGAGAGACCGGATTTTGGTATGCCACCCAATCAAAAGTGTTCGCATCGTCGACAACATCCCCCGCGATGCGCATCTCGGACGCACCGTCCGCCGGGGTATTCAACACGATTCGGGGCGATGCCGTGCGCTCGCCGCTCACCACACTCAAGCGCAGATTCTGAGGCGGCGTGTTATCCAGCGTGAGCACCAGGGAGCGATCATCCCTTGCATGACCGACCCCATCCGAGAGGCGTAACGTCACTTGATAGTCATCCGACTCTCGAAGGGGAGAACCCCCTGGTTGGGTATTCCAGATGTACCGATACCTACCCCCTCCCTCGTCCGTCAAGGCTTGTAGCCCGGAGTCATACCCCACCTTGGCAGAAGTGAAGCGGAGTTGACTCTTCAGCCCTTCGAGGGCGTCAGCGACCTGGACTTCGATGGCTATCTGTTGCCCCGAATGGTAGATGCCATCCGCATCGGTCGGCTGGTCGTTATCAAACGAGGCGAGACGGAGAATTTCCAGAACACGCTGATTGAGCGTAATGCGGCTTGAAGTGGTTGCGCCCTCATTGTCGGCGGCATCACGCAAACGAACACGAATTTCTTTCACCCCGTTGGATTCGGTGAGGGTGACGCCGATTCGGTTACGGACGGATATCCACTGACGCGTCAGGGGGCCATCAATTACATCCCCGTCGACAAACAGGCTCACTGCACCCGAAGGGAAGGAGACATCCAGCGTAGCCAGCCGCGAATTCGTGTAGGCGGCATTATTGTTGATACGTAGTGTGCCTGCGATTGGGGGGGTGTTATCCAGAACCACAAAGGCGTCGGTGCTGGCGGACCGACCCAATTGGTCTTCAAGATGGACTGAAATCCGGTACTCGCCTTCATTAAACCCATCGGTAATCCACAAAAACCGGTAGACCCCCCCGGCAGATGTCAGTTGGTTCAAGCCGGAATCGTATCCTGAAGCGGCGGAGACGATTTGTACGCTTCCATCGAAATAATTTTTGCTCCCCGCTTCCGTCACAGCTATTTGTAGTCTTTCGCCCGCATGAAAAATCCCATCGACATCCTGGGGGTCTGAAGCATCGGAAACCCCCACGCGTTGAATCACAGGGCCCTGGCGATCTAAAATAATCGACTGGGTCAGCGATAAGCTCTCAATCTGCGCTCCGTTTCTGAACCGGACACTGACCTGCTTGGTTCCATCCGGTTCGGTCAATTTCACCTGAATGGAGGGAGAATAGGAAATCCATTCAAGTGTTTTATCATCATCCACGAGATTCCCGGAGAGAAACATCTGCTCCGCGTTCTCCGCCACAATCGAGAGGGCAACCGTTTGATTGGATGTGATTCCTGCTCCCTTCTCAATGCTTAAGCTCTTTGGAATCGGTGCCGTCTGCGAATACCCTTCAGGCACGAGCATCAACAGCGCAAAGCTGAGAATGAAACGGGCAACTCGATGTGTGATACGTGAGGTATGAGGCGTATTGTGTATTGCGTTTTGCGTTTTGCTCACTTCCCAATTTCCTAATTCGCTGATTCGTCCATTCGTTTTTTAACGGGCAAACGTCCAAGCCAAAAATAATCCAATTGGTATTGAAGCCAGGGATTTTGAACGCGATGGTTTCTCATGTTCAAGCTCCATCTGATAGAGAGAACCCACATCAAGGTGATATACACGCATCTGCTCCGACTTCGCACGAAGGTGCCACCTATCCTTCCACACAGGAATGAAGTGGTACGCTCCAATCACCTGCAATTCAGCAGCACTCGTTTTCTCGGTACCCTCCTCTCTGAACTGGAGTAGGGCATGGGCCTGCCTCAATCGCAACTTTGCCTCCGCTGTATTCCCTGAATTAAAAGCGGCAACACTCAGTTGATAAAGCACGGTTGCATCTTGAGGACTCAACGGTTGGGCTTCTCGCGCCGGTTCCTGGAGCTTTGGAGAACCAACGCCCTCGCCACTCTGCTTCGCTTCCTCTTTTTTCAAAATAGGAAGCGCCAACGGACGCCCGTGCAAGGCGGTAGAGCCCCCATCCAGGTAGAATTGGAATTCCCCGGCAGGGACACCGCGTAATAAAAATAATATCAGGGTCAATGGCATCAAAATCACTGAATTCACACGACAGCGAAAGTCTGAGTGCTGTCGCTCCCTCCTTGGTCATTGAAATGTGACGTGTAATATTTTCACGTTTCACGTCATCGTAGCAGCCATATCCCGATGACAGATGCAACCAGAGCTAATCGCTTAAAAAAACGATGCTTAGGTTTCGGTACAAAGCGCATCTGGTAACGCTTTCCGCCTGCAAGGGGAATCGGTTCTCCAAGTTTGAATTCCTGGATGCGCCCATCCTGGGTTTGGATGGATATGGTTCCCCCCTTCTCCTCCGCGCTTTCTACAACAATTCGTGCATCTTTCACTTCGCCCAATACGGGGCGGGGTTGAGCGGGCTGAACATCAGGGGACTGCCCCTGAATTTCCGACAGCAGGTTCGGCCGGAATCGATCATATTGAACGCCTCTTTTCTCGGCTTCTTGCAAATAAAATAGGGCATGACCGATAGGCTGCCCGAGCCGATAGTAAGACACCCCCAAAAAATAATAAGCATCTGGCTGGCTTGGATCTGACTCTATCGCCCTTTCAAAATATGGCACAGCACGTTCAGGTTGGTTCTGGTCTATCAGATAATAAACCCCTTCGATGAGGTAATGAATGCTACCATGGTTCGCGGAGCGTTCAGCAGCGCTTGAGCTCGCAAAATATGCAAATGAGAAAATGAGAAAATAAGCAAATGCGCACATACGCAAATCCCCCCTCAATCCCCCCTTTTCAAAGGGGGGAAGGGGGAATTTGCAGATTTGCTCATTTTTCCTCTGTGTACGGGTAACGATAAGATTTAGGCTCATAGTAATATGGTAGTGCACTTGTCATGTTATTCAGGATTAACCCGAGTAGATGGCAGTCTGACTTCTGAAGCAGCTCCACCGCTCTCTCAATAATTTCTCGATAGGTCTTCCCTGACATGACAATCAGTGCGACGCCATCGACCAGTGGTCCGAGCGATTCCGCATCATGCACAGGTACCACCGGGGGCACATCCACCAGGACAACGTCAAAATGTATGTAACACTGATCTAACAACACTTTAACATCAGAAATACCAATCTGCAGGAGTTCAGTCGGTGAGGAGACCGTGTTACCCCCAGGGATGAGCTTTAGATTTTCCAGTTTCGTACTGTGGATAACCTGATCCAACTCCGCCTCTTTCTGGAGGTAATCGGTCAAACCGGGAAATCGAGGCATCTGCAAAAGGTGATGTTGAAAGGGGCGCCTCATATCTGCATCCAGGATGACGGTGCGCAGGTTCGCATAAGCCGCAACCAGCCCGAGATATCCAACCAACGTGGATTTCCCCTCCTGCGGCATCGCGCTTGTCACCATGAGGCTTTTAATCCGCTTAGAGCCCCCTTTATGATAGAGGGTATTGAATAAACGTTGAATTTCAACCACCCCAGCCGATTCCGGGTTATATTTTTCGATAATACTGTGCGGTTCTTTTTGCCTGAAATGGAAACTCATATCCTTCCCCGCAGTACAGCGACTAACGTATGAAAGATAATCCAGACATCCATCCACAGGTTTTTTCGCTTGATATACTCGATATCCCAGCGCACTTTCCTGTAAACACTCATTGCGGATGTGTCATAGCCATTCCTCAGTTGCGCGAGACCCGCAATCCCTGGTTTCACATCATGTCTGCGATCGAATGCGTGCATATACCGGACAAACCAGTAAACGAATTCGGGGCGTTCAGGACGAGGACCAATCAATCGCATATCGCCTTTCAGAATATTGAAAAAGTTTGGCAATTCATCGAACCTCATCTTTCTCAAGAAAGCCCCCACGCGTGTCAGGCGTGGGTCCCCCGCCGCTGCCCAAACCGGACCGGTCTTTCGTTCGGCATTGACGTTCATCGTTCGGAATTTGATGATGTAAAAAATCTTCCCTCTTTTTCCAACCCGTGCTTGGCGATAGAAAACAGGCCCCGGCGAGTCAATTTTGATGGCAATGGCAATGACAAGGAAGGGGATTGCGCAAACGAGGAGGCCTGAAATGCTAAGAAGAATGTCCAGACACCTTTCTGCAGCCGCACCGAATCCCGATAACTCCTTGAACAGTAGGCATTCTAGGTCGGTGAGCACTGTGTGCCGTCTCATCGAAATCTTGTTCAAATCTTGATAAAAATCGCGGTCCACAAGAGGGGAACTTTGATGCACATATCGTGCTTTACAATATTCTTCATAGTGCATAATTCATCCCTGCCAGCACAGACTCTAACACGTTTCTATGGACACAGTTCGTGGGTTCTACGTTTTCTGGGGAAGCACTGGAGAGGGGGAAGGAATATCATGAGAAGAGAGTATTATTCGTATACTACAGATTAAAGAAAATTTAATCTTCTATATTATACTCATGTTAGTGAATATTAGCAACCTTTTTTTCTTCCATCTTCAGGATGGTGAACCAAAATTTTAGAAACTTGCAATCAATTTCTAAAGAATTTTATTTTAGGTTGACAAATGCAGAAAAGTGGATATAATTTATAGGATAGTATTGAAAATTTCCGCCGGTTTATATGCGGAGAAAGGGCTGTTCTCAGTGAGATAGGAGCAGATTATGCAAAAACATGGACAAAAGGACGGAATTATCACGTTTATGTGGAAACGAAGTCTCTGTATTATGTGCGCTTTGGCAGATAGTTATGTAATTTTGGTTTAATTCCAAATGAGCGAAT
>CAZOAL010000121.1:0-12201 GCA_964577695.1 uncultured bacterium
AGGTTTTCCACCTTATTTCGCTCCGAAAATTGTCTTGAAATTGGGGAGTACTATACAAAATGCGTCCTCGTTATTTAAGGGCATTAGATGATTGTATATCAATGTTAGAGAGTGCTAAGCAAGGGCAAGTTAGGCTTGCAGAACCGGCTAATTTAAGTGAATTTAGAGGTCTGTTTGGAAGATGTGTTAAGACAGACCAATCCGACTGGTACACTGTATATCAGTCGTTTGGACTTACTGATTGGAACACAGCAAGAGATATTTATCGACTCATCATTCAGCTTCAAAAGCATATAAAAAAGGACTCATCTCATCAGATTCTGGAGGCACTAAATGAATTAAACTCGCGTAATGTCGATCAGATGAGTCGTAAAGCACGAGGTGAGATTGAGTCTTCCGTATCTACAAAACCAGACAAAGGTTTATCCGTTCTCCAAGATAGTTCTCGCAGTGTAGGCCAAACTTCTCTATCGGAAAACGAGACGCATAAAGAATCGTACATACTATCTGTTGCTAGTCGGCAGAAACTTGAAAGAGCTAATAAAGTCCATTCATCAATATTGGATACTCTATCTTGTGAATTAAGAAGGAGAGGATACATACCCCAATACAATCAGTTTATAGACCTCTTTTGCCAAAGAGAGAACGATATGATTATTTTTGAAATCAAATCCATAACATCAAAAAATTGGCTTTCTCAAATACGAAAAGGTATCTCACAATTGTATGAGTATCGTTATATTCATAATCTGCATTTTGCAAATCTCTGTTTGGTATTGAGTCAAAAGCCTCCAGAGGATTGGGTAATCGATTACGTGCAAAATGATAGGAAAATTCATATCTGTTGGATACTGAAACACGCAGAGGGATTTAGTGGTATCGGTTGGAGTAATCTTTTTTGCGAGTAATTGGTGTAAATCTCGGGTAGGCTTTGCCATACCCGACCTATGATTTGAGATGATTTCCGAGAATTAAATTCCCCCAGGGGGAGAGTAAGTCACCTTTCCAAGCAAACAATCCCTCCTTACCCGGAAAACGCTTGTTCATAAAATGTCCTTGTTTTCACTTTCACGCATAACACATCATGGACGTTTCCGCTTTTCTCCAATCAATCCGCGATTCACCGACATATCAGGAGCAGATTGTCCACGTTCAAAAGATCGAGAAACGTGAGGCACAATACGCGGATGTGGCTGAACCGCTTCCGCCCGCGCTGCAAGTTGCGCTTGAGCGGAGCGGCGTGAATCGCCTTTACACGCACCAAGCGGAATCAATCGAACGGGTGCGTGAGGGAAAAAGTATCGTAATCGAAACGGGGACAGCAAGCGGAAAGACCCTGTGTTACAACCTACCTGTCCTTGAGACGCTCTTAAAAGGCTCCTTTGCCTGTGCCCTGTACATATTCCCCACCAAAGCCCTTGCCCAGGACCAGATTCGCGCTGTGACAGAACTTGCGGACGGGCACCCCTCCCTGCGTTCTGCCCTGAATGTCTACGCCTACGATGGCGATACCCCGCAATACCAACGCCGCCACATCCGAGAAAAGGCCAATCTGCTCGTCACAAATCCCGATATGCTCCACCTCGCCATCTTGCCCCACCACTCGCGGTGGAGTCGGTTTTTCGCCAATCTCCGCTTTGTCGTGATTGACGAGATACACATTTATCGTGGGGCATTCGGATCGCATGTCGCAAACGTCATCCGTCGGCTGACCCGTATCTGCCGCTATTACGGCGCGGGGCCCCAGTTTATCTGTTGTTCGGCGACGATAGCCAATCCACCGGACTTAGCCGCCCGCCTGATTAACCAGACGGTAGAGGTGATTCGTAGCGATGGCTCACCGCGCGGGGAAAAATATTTCGTGCTCTGGAATCCGCCTTACACGGATAGGGCAAATCGCCTCCGCCGCAGCCCGAATATCGAGGCACAAGAACTGATGACCCAGCTCATCCTGGCGCGACTCCAAACGATTACTTTCACCCGCGCGCGGGTCACGGCGGAGTTGATTTACCGCTATGTCTGCGACCTGTTACGCGAAATCGCCCCCGCTTATGTCGATTCCGTGCGCGCGTATCGTGGCGGCTATTTGCCCGAAGATCGCCGCCAGATCGAGGCGTTGCTGTTTTCGGGGAAGTTACTTGGTGTGACAGCGACTACCGCGTTGGAACTTGGAATCGATGTAGGGGGATTGGATGCGTGCTTAATCGTCGGCTTCCCCGGCGCGATCGCCAGCTTATGGCAGCAGGCAGGGCGCGCCGGGCGAAGATCGGCGGCGTCGATGGTGGTGCTTATCGCCCATAACGACCCCATCGAACAGTATCTGATGCGTCACCCGCAGTATCTGTTCAATCAATCCCCCGAACATGCCATCATCGCGCCGGAGAATCCGTATATCCTTGCAGAGCATCTCCGTTGCGCCACCCACGAGTTACCGATGGAGGCAGCCGACGCGGCGTTTTTCGGCGAGAACACCATCCCGCGCCTCAATGCGCTGTGTGAAGGCGGGGATGTGACGCGGATCGGTGAGTGCTACTATTGGGCGAGAGCAAAATATCCGGCGAGTGCGGTTGATCTCCGGGCGATTCCGAGTGAACCTTACCGCATCCAGGAGGTTCCCGGAAATCGCACGCTTGGCAGCGTGGATTCGGTCAACGGGCTTGCGATGGTCTATCCTGACGCCATCTATATGCAACAAGCTGAAACGTACTGGGTGAGGCAGTTGGACATGGAGAAAAGGGTCGCTTATGTCGAACGGGTCAGCGTGAACTACTATACGCAACCGTGGTTCACGGAGGAGATCATTATCACGGAAAGGGGTGTGGAGAAGGTTTGGCGGAACTGCGCTGTCCGGATGGGGAAGGTGCAGGTGAAACGCCAGATGGTGGGATTCGCTCGCATCCAATTTTACACGTTAGAGAATTTGGGGACGCACCCCCTGGAACTTCCCGAACAACAGTTAGAAACCGTTGCGCTCTGGCTTGTGCCGCCTGCGAGCGTGATTGATACAATCAAGCAAAGGCATGGCTTAAACTATCACGGTGGGCTGGAAGGGATTAAAAACGTGCTTGAATCTACCCTGCCCCTGCACGTCATGGCAGAGCGGCAGAGCAGCCGTGGCAAGGTGCATATCACTGAGAGGGGCGAAGATGCCATCTTTCTCTATGATGCTTACCCCGGCGGCCTGGGGTATGCCGATAAAGGCTATGAGCTGCTCGATGAAATCATGCTCCATACGTTCAAGCTCATCTCTGAATGCGATTGTGAAGATGGCTGCCCCTCCTGTGTCCGCCCCGCGCATACGCTGATGACGGGTTGGCTCCAGCCCGATAAGGGGGCGGCGCTGGCGATTTTGGATGGGGTTCTGTTTTAATATACGACTTTTTCGGTTACAAGCAAAAGTGAGACCTAGACTTCCGAAGTTTCAACAGACGCGGTGAGCCAAGGCCATGCGAAGCCTTGAAGGAATTGTTCCGCACAGACTTGGTCTCAAACTTCGGAAGTCTAAGCGAAAAACTCGTATTAATATCCCATATCCTTCAGTTTCCGTTCATCACTTCGCCAATCTTCTTTGACTGACACATACAAATCAAGAAATACAGGGGCATCCAAAAACCGTTCAATGTCGGCGCGGGCACGTTGACCGATTAACTTGATGGTTCTTCCACCCCCCCCAACCAAAATTCCCTTCTGTGACTGCCGTTCGACATAAATCATCGCACGAATATAGATTTTCCCGTTTGGACGTTCTTTGAATTCCTCAACAACGACGCTGGATGCGTAAGGAATCTCCTGTTGCGTGTTGAGGAAAATCTGTTCGCGTATCGTCTCAGCGACGAAGAAACGTTGCGGCAGATCACTCAGTTGGTCCGCGGGGAAATAGGGCGGCCCCTCTGGCAAGTATTGGATGATGATGTCCCGAAGTTGTGCCACGCCGTCACCTGATGTCGCCGAGATTGGCACGATTTCGACGAACGGGAATTTTTCACTATACGCCGCCATGCGTGGCAAAAGGGCGGGTTTTGAAACCAGATCAATCTTGTTGATTACGAGAATCGCTTTTTGCCCCGTTTTTTTGATTTCGTCAAGAATTTTTTCCTCAACCGGGTGGGTTGGCTGGCTGGCATCAATTATGTAGAGGACAACGTCCGCATCTTTGATAGCGCTGTATGCCGCTTTCACCATCTGGTCGTGCAGGCGGTATTTGGGTTCAAACACACCGGGGGTATCTAAGAAAATAATTTGATACCTGTCCGTTGTGATGATCCCTGTGATGCGGTTGCGCGTCGTCTGGGGCTTGGGTGTGACGATCGCTAACTTTTCCCCCATCATCGCGTTCAACAACGTTGATTTACCGACGTTTGGCTCGCCGATGATGCTGACATAGCCAGATTTGAATGGTTTTTGATTTCTCATCTTTCACATCCTTAAATGAAGTCCCGACATTCTGTTGGGCTTCTCAATCATTCTCGTAGCTGCCCAAAAATTTGTTTCTACGACGCAGTTTCCTGTTCAAGCCGTTCGATAATCCAACTTTGCATCAATCTGTAAGATCCGATACCTCGCTGTTGGGCAAGCCGACGAATCTGAATTGCCGCTTCTGGTGACAGATTGATGGGAACAACCCTGGATACCGCGTCAGATAGCTCTAAGGAAATTTCATCTTCTTCAAAAAACGCTGTTAAATCTTGTTCATCCCACCAATCTGATTCTTTTTCGATGGTGTCAAAAACTGGTATTTCTTTCATCTTTGCCTCCTTTGGCGGTAAGAATGACGTTCGTTGGTCACAGTATTCCAATCCGCCCCCGATCTTTCTATCCGGGGAGCCTCACCTGCGATTATCCAATCAACTCACAATAGACGTAATCCCGCGCCTTCATCTTTCCTGTGTAAACTTCGCATAACTCCGCCGGAAAGAAGTACCTGTCCTGTATGCATGCCCGAAATCGGTCGGTTGCATCCTCAAGCTCCTCCCTCTCCAGAAAAAGATAGATCTCGTTTGTATACCTTTCCATGTGAGAGGGTTGATCGCTTTCACGGATATAAAAGAGAGCCTTCTCGACGCGAGACGACCGCTTCCGCGTAAAAACGGACAACTCCACCTCAACCCCAACGGGCAGCTTTTCATTTTCCAAAGCCTGCCTGAACGCTTCCAAGAGGCTTCGTGCCCCATCATAATCAAACTGAAAGTGGATGGAGTACCGATCCACCCGAGTGAGACGAATCATAGCTATCTCCTAGGACTGAAGTGGCACATGGACATTCTTCTCTCCTCTTTTATGGTCTGATTTTCTCACAACCCCAGTTTGCGCCGCAGGACCGTACGCAGTCGGCGCATCGTTTTCACGGCATTTTTTGCTTCAGCAACAGTGGCGGACGTTCCGGGGTAACGAATCTGTACTCCATAAGGATTGAGGGCTCGTACCAACGGTAGTTGCGTGGCAAGGGTGGCATCGTGCGGCGCGCACGTTTTAAGCAATTGCTCCAAATCGTGGGTGCGTGAAGGTATAATGCCCTGCGCGATAAGATAAGCTTTGAGATATTTCTCAGCACACTGCTGACAGTGGTAGCAGACAGCGTCGGGCAGTGGCGTTTTGCGACGACGATTTAGAGCGGCTGCTGCTTGATAGTCCACCTCTGCTTTTTCCACCCATTCATCAACTAGAGTCATGTTGATAAAGCACCTTGCCTTTCGTCAGAATCTCGGCGATAAAGAAATCGCCCATCGCTAACCGCTTCTCTATCTCGGCGGGGGTGTACACTAAGATGTCCATCGGCAGAAAATACACTTTTGCTACCTCCGAAACACGCCGGATGCGTTGCGCCATCAGCTCATCGGAATCCATCACGACAAACAGGTCTACATCACTGTCAGCATGAGGCGCACCGTAGGCGTAAGAGCCGAACAGCACCACCTTGTGAGGCTGAAACTTCTCCACAACGCGCCGAGTAATGTCCGCCAACAGAGCTTCCGTGACGTGCGGGCGCAAGGCTGCCCAGTCAGTGACTGTCGTTGTCGCTTTTGCTTTCACCTTATGGTTCATTGTACTTACTCCTCCCTCCGATGGCACGTTCTACATTATACACCCAATCAACAAAATGATGCAAGCGCTAATACGACTTTTTCAGTGATGAATAAAAGCGAGACCCAGACTTCCGAAGTTTCAACACGCGAACGGAACGAAAACGATGCGAACTCTTGAGGGCACCGAAACATCAACGGTCTTTCATCAAACTTCGGAAGTCTAAGTGAAAAACTCGTAGCGCTAACATGATTTTTGCAATTGTGTTTCAGGGCTTCTCGTGATATACTATATTTTCACACTTTTTGCTAGATGCGCATGAATCCGAAATCCTGAATCTTGCATCTTGCATCTTGCATCTTGTATCTTGTATCCTGCATCCTGCATCTTGTCAACATTCAACCCTTGATTGAATCTGGAGAGCTGTATGGCACGGGAATCCCCGATTGAACAAATACGAAACATCGGTATCATGGCGCATATTGATGCTGGCAAAACAACGACAACAGAGCGAATTTTATTCTACACCGGCAAAAAACACAAGATCGGTGAAGTAGATGACGGCACGGCTGAAATGGATTGGATGATTCAGGAACGCGAGCACGGTATCACCATTACGGCTGCGGCGACGACCTGTTTTTGGCGTCAGCATGCCATTCACCTCATCGACACGCCGGGGCATGTCGATTTCACCGTCGAGGTCGAGCGTTCCCTGCGCGTGCTTGACGGTGCCGTTGCCCTATTTTGTGCGGTGGGCGGCGTCGAACCGCAGTCCGAAACGGTTTGGCATCAGGCGGAGCGGTATCATGTTCCAGTAATCGCTTTTATCAATAAGATGGATCGGACAGGGGCAAATTTTCCGCGAGCGATTGAGATGATGCGGGAACGATTAGCCGCCAATCCGTTGCTCCTCCAATTGCCGATTGGTTCAGAGAGCCGATTCTCAGGGGTCATCGATCTCATCCGCATGAAAGCCATTCAGTGGCACACCGAAGACCAAGGGCAGACATTTGAGCTGGTAGACATTCCATCCGCCTTAAAAGCGAAGGCGGTGGCGGCCCGCGAGGAACTGATTGAAGTTGTTGTGAGTGAAGATGATACCCTTCTGGAAAAATACCTTGAAGGTGAGGCGATTACGGAAGCCGAGCTCCTGAAGGGCATCCGTCAGGGAACGTTAAAAAATGCTTTCCTCCCGGTGTTATGCGGGGCATCGTTAAGGAATCAAGGCATACAGCCGTTGCTTGACGCGATTATCGATTTCTTACCTTCGCCCCTTGATGTTCCGCCCGTTGAGGGAATCGTCCCCAAGAAGGACAAAAAGGAGACCCGTGAGTCGAAGGATGACGCGCCATTCGCAGCTTTGGCGTTTAAGGTTGCCAGCGATCCCAATGTGGATAAAATCGTTTACTGTCGAATTTATTCAGGGACACTCAAGCGCGGGGAGGTCCTCTACAACGTCACGAAAGATACGAAAGAGCGAGTGACTCGAATTTTGCAGATGCACGCCAACAAGCGAGAGGTCCGCGATGAAGCTTATGCAGGGGACATTGTCGCTCTTGTCGGATTGAAAAAGACCACGACGGGCGATACCTTGACAGTCCCGATGCATCCCATTCTGCTCGAATCCATGAAATTCCCGCAGCCGGTGATTTCCGTCGCGATTGAGCCGCGGTCTGAAAAGGATAAGGATAAGCTAGAAGCGACACTTCAACTGTTGATGGAAGAGGATCCGACTTTCACTGTCATCATCGACAAAGATACCGGACAAAGGGTGATATCCGGCATGGGAGAACTGCACCTAGAAATCTTGACCGATCGGATGATTCGTGAGTTTGGGGTCAACGCGCGTATCAGTAAATTGCAGGTCGCCTATCGTGAAACGATTGGCAAAGTTGCAGAAGCGCAAGGAAAATATATCCACAAAACAGAGGATGAAGGCATCTACGGCGATGTGGTGTTGCGGGTGGAGCCGTTACCGAGAGAGACAGGATTTCAATTTCTCGACGAGAGCATTGAGACACAAATACCGCGTCACTATATTCCCGCCATTGAAAGGGCACTGCGGGGCGCGCTGAATAACGGGGTTTTAACAGGCTTTCCGATGCAAGACATCAAAGTTGTTCTCATCGGAGGGTCATACCATGAAACGGATTCATCGGAGATTGCATTTGAAGCCGCCGCCGTTGTTGCATTTGAGAATGTAGTGCGGAAAGCAAATCCACTTTTATTAGAACCGATTATGGAAGTCCAGGTCATCGCCCCGAGCGAGCATATTGGAAAAGTGATTGGCGACCTCAACTCACGTCGCGCCCAGATTAGCTCAACGGAAAACCGAGCCGCCTTGGAAGTTGTCACTGCTTATGTCCCACTAGCACAGATGTTTCAGTACACCACAGATCTGCGTTCGATGACCCAAGGGCGCGGTACATTTACGATGGAGTTTTCGCATTACGATGTCATGCCTGCGAATTCGCGCGATGTGGTTCTGAATCGAAAGTGGTTTTAGAAAGCGGGAGGAGAAACCGAGTTTCTTTAAGAAACTCGGTTTCTTTCAACACCTAACACCACATACCTATTCACGGAATATGATATGAAAGCAATTGTTCTGCATGGGAACTGTTCTGCACTGTTAGAAAAACATGCCTTTGAACAAGGCGGTGTTTTATCTCAAGTTGACCTGACCTTCTTAGACCCTCCCTTCAACCAGGGTAAAGCATATAATGAATGGGAGGATAATTTGCCGCAAGCGGAATATTGGCAGTGGATGCGCGAGGTTTGCGTGAAGATTTATGCTCTTACTTCTGACGGAGGGACGGTCTATTTTATGCAACGCGAGAAGAACACCGAATTTGTCCTGCGGTGTTTGCGTGAATCGGGCTGGACGCTTCAAAATTTAATCATCTGGAAGAAGAAAACGTCTGCTGTTCCTGGAATGACGCGCTACGGCAAGGGCTATCAAATCATTGCGTTTGCCACAAAAGGAACGCGCCCGCGCGTATTTCACCGCTTGCGGATTAATCCGCCGCTGCCGCCGGGCTACAAGTTTGAGCGCGAAAACGGCATGTTCGTCACCGATGTGTGGGACGACATTCGCGAACTGACATCCGGTTATTTCGCTGGTAATGAAGCCTTGCGCGATCCAACGGGAAACCGCGCCCACAAACAGCAGGCTCCGATTCAACTCTTGCTGCGCATCCTTCTGTCCTCGACGAATCCAGATGACCTCGTCTTGGATGCGTTTGCCGGAACCGGAACCACGCTGGTCGTCGCAGAACAGTTGCATCGAAAATCCATCGGAATTGAGATTAATAAATTCAATGTGGAGTTGATTCACAGACGACTGGTTGAACGGCGAGAAGCCGATAGCCTTTCACGGTTTTTCAAAGACTATGCCTGTACCCCTGACTTAAAAGCCATTTGGGATGCAGATGACCAGAACGAGGAATTTGCATCACACGATCAACACTTTTCTGAACAGATGACACTTTTTGAATCCTCACCCGTGCCTAACCGCGGACAGACGGAATTTCCCAAACTTTAGTCGGCCTTTTTACACGCATCACGTTTCACGTTTCACGATACAACATGCTCAGAACCGCGATCGAATCTGCAACGATAGCCGCCTCTTTCCTCATCCAATGCACGCTCTATCGCAGACTGTTACCGCTCCAGTTTAAGCCGCGTCGGATTCTTGTGATGAAGTTAGACCACCTGGGCGATGTCTTACTCGCGACACCGGTGTTCTCAAACTTGCGTCACGCTTATCCAGAGACACAGATTCACGCGCTCGTTGGAAGTTGGGGAGCGGCTGTCATCCGCAACCACCCCGGTGTGGATGAGATCATTCAATACAATGCCCGCTTTTTCTGCCGTTCCGGGCGTCCCACGCCCCTGCGTGAAGTGCTTCAGTTGTTCCGCAAACTCCGATGGCAAAAATACGACCTGCTCATCGACCTGCGCGGGGATTGGCTGACGACGATTTTCGCGTTGCTCAAAGTGGCACCTTACCGTCTGGAGCGGGCATCCCTGCAAATTGCCCATAAGCTCAGATATTTCAAGTTCACTGATTCCCATGAAGTCGAGCGTAACCTGGATGTCCTCCGCTCCGCAGGCATTCCGACACCTTTCAACACGCCAACGTTTCACATAACGTTTGACGACCAAAGGTGGGCTGATGATTTTCTCACGGACTTAGGGGTTGTCACAGAACGCCTACTGATTGCTATCCACCCTGGCTCCCCGATTGCGCTCAAGCGGTGGCGCGCGGAACGTTACGCTGCCGTTGCGGACTGGCTCATCGCAAACAAAATGGCACAGATTCTCTTTGTCGGGGTGAGCTCAGAATTGCCGATGATTGCAGCGATTCGGAAACAGATGCGTGGAAAATCTTTCAACATCGCCGGCGAAACCGGCCTATCGCAGTTCGCCGCCATCCTGAAACGGTGTGCGCTGTTTATTGGAAATGACAGCGGACCGATGCACCTCGCCGCCGCTGTAGGTACGCGAACCATCGGGTTGTATGGCCCCAGTGCTCCAGAACGCTTCGGGCCTGTTGGGGCGCATTGCTGGGCCATTCGGCGGAAGCCGGATTGCCCACCGTGTATGGGAACTTCCTGCAAATTTGGCGGTGAGGGCTGCATGAAGGAAATCGAGGTGGGGGACGTGATTCGGACGGTTGAGCGCCAGTTGCGACGCTGAAACGTAATGAGGGAGACTGCTTCCCAAAAGAGTGGACATATAAGCCTGCTCCTTCGCGAAACTCAGAATGACATTTCTTGAGATCGGGGCTGTTCGGTGGACCGGCTTTCGGCCACCCGTTGGAAGTTTTTGAGCTCCATCGTCTCATCCCCCATCGCCATCGCATAGTTCCGTTGTCTCGTGAGATAAGTGACCACATCCTCACCGATATGCAGTGAGGCGAAGATGGGAATGATGGTTTTGCCCGCGTACTCTGGGAAGTAGTCCTCGATCTGAGATAAAACCGCAATGAACTCGTTGATGTAATCAATTCGCGGCGAGGATTTGGCCTCATTGATAATCACCTGATTATCCCCAACCGCGATGACATCAAACTCTCGTCGCTTCGATCTATCTTTCTTATTTCTCACCTTAATCCGCACTGCGAAAAACTCAATGTCACTGAAACCGAAATTCTCTCTGGCGATACGAGGAATATTGGGGGCAACCATGTCCTCAACAAGGGTTCCCCATTTATTGACTAACTCTCCCCACTGCTCATTCATCCGTTTTCGATCCGCTTTCATTTCATCCGAAAGCATTTTCAGGGAGACCTGCGTCCGCATTTGCGCTTCGGCAAGTTCCATCATGACGATTTCAAGCCGATCCACTCTTTTTTCTATCGTTGCCATTTCAGTACCCCCTTTTTGGCTCTGATTATACCCTATATCTTTGCCACGAGCATTTGGTAGATAAGGCGGATACAATGACTGCCAGCGAATTCAGCCAGTTAGGGACACCCCAGCAAGGTTTTATCAACTTGGTTCGCCAGCAAGGTGGAGTCAGGAATTTTGGGAAAAGCTATTGGATTAACATACTCAAAACGAATGCTGGTGAATAAGGTTTTTGGTTTGATAATGACACAGAACTTCTGTGTCATTATCATTGCTTCGTTAAACAAGGAAAAAATTATGGAAAACATAGATTCACAGACATCACCGACAGTGCCGTGTATCTTCTGTCGGCACCCAATCAACCCGGGGGATTGGGATTGGAAGTGCCAGTGCTGCGAGCATTTCAACGCCCACGGTAGTTTCTTCAAGAACTGTGAGACGTGTGGATTCTCTCCTGCTCGATTGCCGTGCCCATCTTGTCATCGGGAATTTGATTTCATGGTGCTGCTTGGCAATTACGGCATCTATGAGGTCTCAAAGCTCGCGCTCTACGGACTGCCAGATCGGGTGGCGAGTATCGCGGGGAGACTTTTTACAGGCGTGACCTTCACCTTCCACTATGTTGTCCGCTCTCTCCACTTCCATCGTCTCAAGAGGGATGAACAAGATCGGCTGTGGTTCCACGCTTGGATGTTTAGCACGAATCCGCCTGATTTAGAGAAGCGTTTCATCACGCCCACCTTCCAGCGGACGAAACGGATGGTCATCCTCAAGTAGTACTACTTTGTCAATTAGCGGTTGGCCATTCGTGAGTGGTGAGTGGTGAGTG
>CAZOAL010000122.1:0-11874 GCA_964577695.1 uncultured bacterium
CTCGCGCAACAGAAGCACCTGCCCCCTGCGGCACGGCGGAGCGTGTCAACGCCGATAGGAACACCTGAAGAAGTGGCACAACTGATACTCTTTCTGGCGACTGATGCGTCATATATTACGGGTGCCTCGATCGATATCAATGGGGGCGATCTGATGATTTAGACGCAAGAGGGTGGGAGTTTAAGGAGCATGGGAGTGTGAGGAGTGGTAGGAGTGTTAGGAGCATGGGAGTGTCGGGAGAAAGAAACCCCTAACACCCCAATGCCCCTAACACTCCAGAGCCCCTCCCGAGGCCCGAGCTCCGAGAGGACATCCCCGAGATTTGTCAGTCAATCAGGTACTCCGGGTGTAATTATGGACAATCCGTCCAATCGAAGAGGTAGGTCAGCCGCTCACTCCGTTTGTACAGCAGATTTTGATAGGCACGCTGGGACTCGCGAGGTGAGGTTTTCGTTGCGAGCCTGTCCACTTGAATCCGCCCCTCTGCCAGCCACTGCAAGGCGGCAGCAAGATTCCCATAGATGCTGTTAGTGCGAAAATCGGTCGTATGTATCGGCAATTCCCACTCCCAGCCACTTCGCAGCACAACGTATTTGTGGAAAATCGTGTGCAGGAGGGTGTGCGCATAAATCTCCGTATAACGTTGCCATGGAGCGGCGATTAGCACCACTTCCCCGCGGTTTCGGACGATATTGCATCCGTCCAAAACCGCCTGTTCGTGCCCAGAACAATCAACGACCAGACCCACTTTACCAGCCAGGTCGGGGGCATTCACCGGGACCGCCGACAACACCGTCTTGAGTCCACATTCGATAGCGATCTGTCGGCGTTGGTCATCCGGCTCACAAGCAATCACCTCGTAGCCGCAGTTTGCAAAGTTTTGGGCGGCGAGATTTCCCACGATTCCCAGACCTGTCACCACGACCTTCTCAGGAGGTCTTGCCGTGGTGGTGGTCAATGTCGTCATGCTCACCCCCATCAGACGCGCAAAGACAGCCGTTTCGGGCGCGAGACCTTCTGGCACAGGGACAACCCCATTGCGCCTGGCGCGCTGATAGGATTTGTGCCCCCCCATGCAGAAGACGCGATCGCCGACCTTGATGTCATCTATTTTGCTTCCGATGGCTTCCACTTCAAAAACAGCGGCATAGCCGAGGCCTCGTGGGAAACCACTTTGCGCTTTATAGCCGCTCGCTAACTCGGTGCCGGCACTTATCAGCGTCACGATGGTGCGTCCGGCGAGTTCGTCCGGTTCAAGCGGTTTAGATTCACGTTCAATAGGTTGTAGTTCCGCCTGTTCTTGTGCAGTAATCAGGACAGCATAATCTTTCTGAGATGTCATATCATTCACTTCCTTTCCTATATAAAAGGTGCAAAGTAACGGGCTTTCAAATTTCCCTCACCCCGGCCCTCTCCCACGGTGGGGAGAGGATGTTTCTCCTTGTATTGCAACATGAGGTGCTAACCGAAAAAGTCGTATAACCGATTCGATACCTTTATTTTCGCACATCTGAGAAAAAATTGAAAGCCTTTTTTTTCTGTGGTGGTTAAAGACTTCCTATATGGCTGTCAAGTAAATAGTAATGAAGTATTACCGCCTCCGACGGGCTGTTGCATAAAATCATTCGTAACTATTCAGCCATCTCCGGAGATGAAAACAAATTTCAGGATGCAACGAATCGGTCCCGTAACGCTGAATTCGTTCCATCCTTTGAATTCGTTGTTATCTCCAGTTCAGCGAGAACCAGACCTGAGTGGTTACAATCATTCAACTTTTCCCTCACCGATTCGTCAGATGAAAATCAGATACTGATTAAATAGTAAGGGCTATTCACGTTTCACGCTTCACGTTTCACATTTCACGCATCATGCCAAATCGTATCAATCAGACACAATTCGACATTATCATCATCGGTGGCGGCCTGGCAGGTTGCACGGCGGCTTATCACTTGCATCAGCTTGGATTTCGCGTCCTGTTGGCGGAGCAGAAAGTATATCCTTGTGATAAGTTGTGCGGCGAGTTTCTTTCGCCGGAAGCTATATTGAGCTTGAAGGGGATGGGCGTATGGGAAAAGATTGAAGCGTTACAGCCGGCGATCATTGAACAGGTATTAATCACGACTCAGGCAGGAAACTGCTATCGCGGCGAGATGCCGGGGGGCGGTATCGGTTTGAGCCGGTATCAGTTGGATTGGACATTATGGGCACATTGTGAATCGGTTGGTGTAGCGGCGATTCAAGGCTTCAAGGTGCAACAGGTCACCGGTCGTTGGGAGGAGGGATTCAGGGTTTCGGGGGGTTACAAAGAACAATCGCCCGGCACCTTCCACGCCAGATTGGTTATCGGTGCATTTGGCAAGCGCTCCAGTCTGGAGCGGACGCTAAATCGACGGTTTTGGAAGCGCCATCACGGCTACATCGCTTTCAAGGCGCACTTTGAGGGAATCGACCTTCAACGGTGGGTGGAACTCCACAGCTTTCGGGGTGGGTACTGTGGGCTCTGTCACATTGAGGCAAACGTTCCTATGCAGGCTCTCCCCGATCTATCCAAACCTAACCCCCCAGCCCCCTTCCCTACGCGGGAACGGGAAGAACTCCCCTCTCCGTTTCGGGGAGGGGTTGGGAGAGGGGGCGGAACCAGACAGATCAACCTCTGTCTCATCGTTAAAGAGTCGGTTTTTCGTTCGGTGGGGTCCAATCGCCAACGGCTGTTTGATGAAGTGCTCTGTACCAACCCTGCCCTGCGAACCCGCCTGGAGACGATACATCGCGTCAGCCCGAAATTCCTCAGCATCGGTCAGATTGCCTTTGCCCGGAAGACATGCTGGGAATCAGACCTGCTCATGATCGGTGATTCGGCGGGAATGATTACGCCGCTCTGCGGGGATGGGATGGCAATGGCGATGGGCGCTGCCGAGCGTTGCGTGCCCCTCGTCGCGGATTACCTGCGTGGCGTGATTTCCGTCTCGCAGTTAAAGGAGAAATACCTCAAATGTTGGAAGGGTGAATTTCAAGGGCGTATTCGATGGGGCAAGCTGTTACAATTTGTCCTCTTTCACCCGATTCTTGCGTCAAGCGCAGTGGCGTTGCTCTCACGCATACCGAGGCTTGGACAGTACCTCATTGAGCACACGCGCGATACTGGGCGATGCTGATCGATAAGCACCTTCCCATCGATGTTGCCTAAAAAATGGCAACCGCCCTGCTTAAAAAACAGGCAATATGTCTCTAAAAGGGATGCGCGTTCAGTGGGCCTCCTACCGATGCAAACGTTGTTCCGACGCCAAGTTGATGGGCGAATTGGGGATGAACGATTTTTGGCATTGCTTTTGCTTATACTTTTGGGCGTAAAGATTCGATACACGACTTTTTCAGTTATGAAGCACAAGTGAGACCCAGACTTCCGAAGTTTCAATATGCGAGTAGCACTGAGACGATGCGAAACCGTGAAAAACAGAGTCAGCAAAAGTCTCGTATCAAACTTCGGAAGTCTCAGTGAAAAACTCGTAACAACAAACAGGATTGGCGTAAGGCTTTGATAATGAATGGAGTCGGATCGACGTTGCACATCTTAATCGTTGATAGTGATACAGAACGGACGAACATGTTGATTCAGGCTTTGGAAGCGAGTGGATATACAGTCGCCGCTCATACCCCATCGCAAGAGGGCTTGATTAGACAGGTGGAAAGGGTGAATCCGGACGTCATTCTCATCGGATTGGACTCCCCTGGTCAGGATACACTCAATCAGGTCGCCTCGATTAGCCAGAATCGCCCACTGCCAATCGTCATGTTTACCCACGACGGACGCCCGGAAATCATTCAGGCTGCCACCCGGGCAGGGGTTTCTGCTTATGTCGTCAACGGTCTCAACAGTGAGCGTGTCCGGCCTATCATTGAGGCGGCCGTCGCCCGTTTTCGTGAGTTCCAGGCATTGCGTCAGGAGTTGGAAAAGACGAAGACGAGCCTCGCCGAACGCAAGTTCGTCGAACGCGCCAAGGGCATCATTATGAAGCAGCGCGGCTGTACGGAAGCGGAAGCGTATCGGGTGTTGCAGAAAATGGCAATGGATCGCAAGAAACGTTTGGTGGAAATTGCCCAGGATGTGCTTTCGGTTGCGGAGGTATTGAAAAAAGGGTAAGTGCTGGGCAAATTCAAACCTGAATTGGTATAGAATCAGGAGTGCCAAGCCAACGACGGCTTGGAGGTGGACAAAGGCGTCCATTTGTTAGCGCATTGCGCTCGCAGGTGGACGCCTTTTTTTTGCAGTGCATTTCCAAGACTTAGGAAGTTTTCAAGAATCCTTGGGAGACACCAATCGCCCCTTGTGAAACTCTGATAAACTTCCGAAGTCTCAAAGACTTCGGAAGTTTACAAGCCTCAGATAGATAGGAGCCAAGCCATGGAACAAGCCAAAAAGAAAAGATTAAAAGGAACAGCGCAGACCACGGAAGGAGCATCGGAGAAAAAACTGAACGCGGCTGAAGAGCTCAAGATGAAAAAAAATGGGCTTGATGTTCTTGAGGATATTCCTCACTACATTCGTGATGGCTGGGAATCGATTCCGCCGGAAGAACGGGACCGGCTCAAGTATGTGGGTGTCTTTTATCGTCGGCAAACACCGGGCGCTTTTATGATGCGCCTCCGCATGACGTGCGGCTTCAGCAATGCCGACCAGTTCCGCACGATTGCGGAAATCAGCGATGCGTTGGGGATGGGCTTTGTCGATCTCACCACGCGCCAGCAGATCCAACTGCGCGGTTTTACAATCGAGAATGTACGAAAAATCTGGAATCGTCTCGCGGCGGTTGGGCTGAACTCCTATCAGACCGGATTTGACAACATTCGCGGCGTCACCGGCTGCCCGGTGGCGGGGCTCACTCCCAATGAGTTATTTGATGCCTCTCCTGTCGGTCGACAATTCACGGAGATGTTTGCAGGGAATAAAGAATACACCAATATTCCTCGCAAATTTAACGTCTGTATCACCGGTTGCACGGAGAATTGCACCGATGCCGAGTCGCAGGACATTGCCATGACCCCTGCCGTTAAAGAGATTGACGGAGAAGCGATCAAGGGCTTTAACCTCGCTGTCGGTGGAAAGATGGGCTCGGGGGGCTACCGGATCGCCTCGCCGCTGGATGTTTTTGTGCGCCCTGAAGAGGGGGCAGCCATTTGCAGCCACATTGCCTTGATTTTCCGCGACCACGGCTCTCGGGACGCGCGCAACAGGGCACGCCTGGCGTTTCTCATTGAAGATTGGGGGATGGAGCGGTTTCGTCGGGAGCTGGAGTGCAGGGCAAGTCCGATGGTATCGGCTCTAAGGGCGATACCATCGGACTCCGCTTCGCGGAGCTACCCTCTCCTGACAGCGGGGAAAGAGGTGAGGGAAAAAAAGGAGACAGACCACATCGGCATCTTCCGCCAAAAGCAGGCGGGGCTCAACTACGTGGGGCTCGTCGTCCCTGTTGGACGCATCACCACAGAAAAGCTCTTTGAAGTGGCTCGCCTGGCTGATGTATACGGCAACGGGGAGATACGGCTCACCACAGGTCAAAACCTGATCATCCCCAATGTGCCGGATCAAAAGATTGCGGATATGACCGCTGAACCGCTCCTTCGGGAGCTTCGCTACGACCCCTCAGAGATTATGCGGGGGATGGTCAGTTGCACCGGCATCGACTACTGCCACTTTTCGCTCATTGAGACCAAAGAACGGGCAATGGAGGCCATCCGTCATCTGGAAAAGAAGCTGGGAAACACCCGGCCACTCACGGTTCACTGGTCAGGCTGTCCAAATGGGTGTGGCAACCATTCCACTGCGGACATCGGTCTGTTGGGAAAGAGAATTAAAATCGACGGTGCGGTTGTCGATGCTGTCGATGTCTTTGTTGGAGGGAAAGCGGGACCGGATGCAAAGCCCCCCGTCAAGTTGCTAGAGAATGTCCCTTGTGACGAACTCCCGCAAGTCCTTGAACGACTGGTTCCTTATCTCTCACGCAAATCGTAGAAAAAGGGGAGCAATCAGAAGCGAGAAGCCAACGGTGACTTCGATACGGACAAAGGCGTCCATTTGCACGGGAAATTTTCCGTGCGAATGAACGCCTTTTTATTTTTCATTCAGACACGTTTCAAATCTCTGCCTTCATTCAAATTAAACCAGACAAGGAGTCAAGATAATGGAAGTTAAAAACAAAGCAACACGGATTGAATTGTTGAGTCTGAAAACGCCGCAGATGCGAGCCTTTCATATCACCTGGTTTGCGTTCTTTCTGGCGTTCTTCGGTTGGTTCGGCATCGCGCCACTCATGACAATTGTTCGAGAGGACTTGATGCTCACCAAAGCGCAAATCGGCAACACGATGATTGCGTCCGTGGCGATTACCGTTCTGGTTCGCCTGTTCATCGGTCCACTTTGTGATCGCCTCGGTGCGCGTGTGACGTATACCTGGTTGCTGATTCTGGGGTCTATCCCTGTGATGGGAATCGGTTTGGCTCAGAGCTATGAGACGTTCTTGCTGTTTCGATTGACGATTGGCGCAATCGGGGCTTCCTTTGTGATTACGCAATATCATACCTCTGTGATGTTTGCGCCCAACTGCGTGGGGACCGCGAACGCAACGACCGCAGGTTGGGGAAACCTGGGCGGCGGTGTCACGCAGATGGTGATGCCGCTTATCTTTATGGCAATCTTGAGCTTCGGTGTAGACAAATTCCTGGGATGGCGGCTGGTAATGATTGTGCCGGGAGTGGCGTTATTCCTCACTGGAATCGTTTATTACTTCTTTACGCAGGACGCTCCTGATGGAAACTATAAAGCACTCCGCGCAAGGGGTGAACTGGAATCAGGCAAGGGCAAAGGGGTGAGTTCGTTTATACTCGCCATCAAAGATTATCGCGTCTGGGCGCTGTTCATCGTGTACGCGGCTTGCTTCGGCATTGAGCTGACCATTAACAATGTTGCCGCGCTCTACTATCACGACCAGTTCAACTTAGATGTGAAAACGGCTGGTTTAATCGCTGGGCTGTTCGGCTTGATGAATATTTTCGCCCGTACCCTCGGCGGCATGTTTTCAGACTTTTTTGCGAAGAAGGCAGGGCTCAAAGGTCGAGTGCTATTTTTAACCGTCGTGTTGCTTGCAGAAGGACTGGCACTGATGCTCTTCTCCCAAATGGGGGTTCTGGTTGTCGCAGTCGGCACGATGATTATCTTCAGTCTCTTTGTGAAGATGTCCGCAGGGGCGACTTACGGCATCGTGCCGTTTATTAACAAGAAGGCGCTGGGTGCCGTGGCTGGCATCGTCGGCGCGGGCGGAAACGCTGGTGCGGTTGCCGCTGGCTTCCTCTTCCGATCTGAGAGCCTGACGACGCAAAGTGCGTTGCTGTATTTGGGTATCATGGTCTCTATCGCCTCAGTTTTCAGTCTGTTGGTGCGATTCTCGCCCGAAGTTCAAGAATCCGAAAAGCGGGCGTTTGAAGCCGCACTCGCTGAAAGGGAACAAGCCGAAATCGTAAATCAGGAAGCCGTAGCCTAATACCATTTGGACTTCCAAATGCGACGATTCTTTTGTGAGACTCACACAGAGATTCAATTGTCAATTGTCAATCGTCAATCGTCAATTGTCAATCGTCAATTGTCAATCGTCAATCGTCATCAAGGAGCTATATCAATGCAACGCCCTAAAACCGGAAAAGCGGTCTGTCCCTATTGTGGTGTCGGGTGTGTTATTACTGTAACTGTTTTGGATAATCAGATTACCAAAATTTCGGCGGACGACGATGTGGCACCGAATTTCGGGATGCTCTGCCAAAAAGGGGTGTACCTCAAGAAAGTCTTTGATGAATCCGGCAGGCTTGCCTATCCGATGATTCGCTCAAATCGAGGCGAGGCACTGCATCGGGTCTCATGGGAAGAGGCGCTTGCCTTCGCGGCTGCGCGTCTGACGGAAATTCGACGACAACACGGGGACGACGCGATTGCCTTTTACGGGTCGGGACAACTTGACACAGAGGCGTCGTATCTCTTCACCAAATTGTTCAAAGGTTTTCTGCGGACGAACAATATGGACACGAACAGCCGTCTCTGCATGTCAAGCGCGGTGGTGGGCTATATTCAGTCGTTCGGTTCGGACGGTCCTCCGACCTGTTATGATGATATTCACCATGCGGACGTCTTCCTCATTGTTGGGGCGAACATGGCGGCAAATCACCCGGTGCTTTTTCAGATGATGCGCAAGCGTCAAGCCAAAGCGCCGAATACGCGTATCATTGTTCTCGACCCGCGCCGTACCAAGACTGCCGAGTTTGCCGATGTGTATGTTCCCCTCGCGCCCGGGAGCGATGTCGCTTTCCTACAACTCGTCGCCAAACGCCTGCTCACCATGGGGCGCATTGATGAACGCTTTGTCAAACGGCGCACGGAGGGATTCGGCGCATATCGGGCAATGTTAGAAGCACTTGATGAAAAAGTTCTCCTCGTTGCGTGCGATGTCCACACTGCCCGCGTTGATGAGGTTGTCGAGTTCCTTTCAGAACCTGTTCGTCTCCTCAGTTTCTACTGTCAGGGGGCGAATCAGAGCGCCCATGGGGTGGATAAGAACGTTGCACTCATCAACCTCCATCTCCAATTAGGCGAAGTCGGTAAGAAAGGGGCAGGCCCCTTCTCGTTGACAGGACAGCCGAACGCCATGGGCGGGCGCGAAGTGGGCTACCTTTCACACCAATTGCCCGGCTATCGCTTTGTTACCAACATCTCCCATCGTTCAGCGCTTGAAAGAGCGTGGGGTATTCCGTCGCGGTGCATTGCGCCGCAACCGGGATTGACGGCTGTGCCGATGTTTGAAGCTGCGTCACAAGGGAGAACCCATGCCCTCTGGATTGCCGGAACCAATCCCGCCGTTAGCATGCCCGACACAAAAATTGCACAAGCGGGCTTACGTCGTGCGGAATTGGTCATCGTCCAGGATTGCTATTACCCGACCGAAACGACAGCTTATGCGGACATTCTCCTGCCCGTCGCGCAATGGGGAGAAAAGGTTGGAACGATGACGAACAGTGAACGGCTTGTCGTCCGAAGCGAGAAGTTCCTCGAACCGCCCGGCGAAGCGCAACCGGATTGGTGGATTGTTTCGCAGGTTGCGCGGGCGATGCGGTTTAACGGTTTTGATTTTTCCAGCGCGGAAGCGGTTTGGGATGAGTACCGGTGGTTGACAGCGGGGACCCCCTGTGATCAAGCAGGGATGACCAATGAGCGTTTGGCTCAAGGCCCGTTGCGATGGCCGTGTCCCCACCCCAAGCACCCCGGCACGACGCGCCGATATACCAGGGGGCGATTTCTCACAGCATCCGGCAAGGCGCGGTTTCAAACGCCTTTCTATCAGCCACCCGATGAATATACCAATGCAAAGTTTCCGCTCGGTTTGACGACGGGACGCATCAGTAGCCAATGGCACACCCGTACCCGTTCTGGAAAGGTCCCCGAACTGGTGCGCCAGGAACCAGAACCCTTCGTTGAAATCCATCCAGAAGATGCGGCACACTATGATGTCCAGGATGGGGAATGGGTTTATCTCGTTGGGCGACGCGGTAGGTGTTACGCTCGCGCTCGTGTCACAACGAACATCCGCACCGGCTTACTCTTTATGCCCTTCCACTGGGGTGACCTCTTCCACCCTGAAACCAACGTCAATTACGTCACCAATCCCGCTTTCGACCCGCTCTCCAAGCAACCTGAACTGAAGTTTTGTGTGGTGCGCATTGAGAAGGCGTGAAACGTGAAACGTAAAACGTAAAACGTAAAAAAAGGAAATGGAAGGAAATGCGGAAATAAGGAATTGGCAAATTTCTCACTTTTTCCTCGATTTATACCTGCCTTTCTGTTATTCTTATAGGTAACATTAGTGGTTTGCTTTTCAAATTCGACGAGGGTTCGTAGTGGCGACTTCAGTCGCTCAGAAACGACTGAAGTCGTGACTACAAACCCGATACGGACTTACGAAGCAGACCACTAGCCTATCGGAGGAGGAATACGTGGTTGACTGACAAAAGTCGAGTGAATCTACAATGAGTCAGGCGTTTAAGGGAATCCATTCAATATAACAACGAATAAGAAGGATGAACCGAATTGTTTCGATAAATCCATCCGATTCGCTGTTATATATCAGCTCCTCAAAGACAGGTCAGACCTGGTTTTCACACCGTTTTGTCAGTCAATCAGAGGAGGAATACTGTGGAACCTGTCACTTTTCATGGAATTGTCGCCGCGCGCCGCGTCGTTTACCGCTTTCTCAAACCGACACCGCTCATCCACTACCCGGAGCTGTCGGAGATGCTCGGCTGCAATGCGTATATCAAACACGAGAACCATCAACCCACCGGGAGCTTTAAGGTTCGAGGAGGCTTGAATTTTATGAGCCAGCTCCCGGACGAACAGAAAAGTTGTGGGGTGATAACAGCCACACGGGGGAATCACGGGGCGTCGATCGCTTACGCCGCCAAACAGTTCGGTGTGCGCGCAACGATTGTTGTGCCACACGGGAATAATCCGGAGAAGAACAGCGCGATGCGCGCCTTCGGTGCGGAGTTGATTGAGCACGGCGTCGATTTTGACGAAGCGCGGGAGTTGTGCGAAAAACTACAAGTTGAACGCGGGCTTTACTATGTCCACCCGTGTACCGAACCCGCCCTGTTTCACGGCGTCGGCACCTATTCCCTTGAGCTCTTTGAAGAACTGCCGGACGTAGAGGCGATTATTGTGCCAATCGGGGGCGGGAGCGGTTCTTGCGGAGCAATCACGGTTGCACAGGCGATTAACCCCAACGTCAAAGTGATTGGGGTTCAGGCGGAGAACGCGCCGGCGATTTATCTCTCCTGGAAGGCGGGACGGATGGTCGAGACGGATTCGTGCAATACCGTTGCGGATGGCTTGGCGACGCGGGTGCCCTTCGACCTCCCGTTTTCCATCCTCAAAGGTGGAATCAGCCAGATTGTTCTGGTGAGCGAGGCAGAGATTCGAGAGGGGATTCGGATGGCGTTGCGGTATACCCACAATCTGGCGGAAGGGGCTGCGGTTGCGCCGATTGCTGCCGCCCGGAAACTGAAAGCGGAACTCGCAGGGCAGAAGGTTGTGATGGTCATGAGCGGCGCGAATGTGGATACGGAAACGCTGAAGGGAGTGTTGAATGAAGCGTGAGGCATAAAGAGCCCCTTACCGCTTCTTTGGTTTTTTCATTTTCGATTTGACAAACATATTGATATAGTTTGGGTCAATTTCAAAAGCCACTGCTAAAACTCGAAACAGTTTTTCAAAATCGACTTCATTCAGCGCAATGTCAGCATCAGAAAGCCCAGTATGAATTGAATGTAGAATCTGCTTCTGAGTGAACAAAAGTGGTTCATCGTAACGACTTTTTGATTTCATATTCAGCGAAGAGTTCGCCGCTTCCGTCATCCGATGGAAGGGTTTTTCACGTTTTTTGCCGGTCGCTTCCAGTTCAGATTCCATGAAATTCCATCCGTATTTTTCACTTTCCAGATAAAGCGCATAACCTGGCTCTCCGCCCCCTATCGGTTCGCTGATACCAAGCACACATCCCTCTCTACCATTAAATTGGCTCTTTTCGGGATGGTTCGTTTGAATGCGAACTATATCATCGTACTTGAATTTCGTTGTCATCTATAACCCCCTAATGAAGAATACGCCCATCTTCTGATACATTGATGTGACTTCCTGACCTTGAAGCCCATCCCAGTTGTTGTTGACCCGTTGGGGAGAGTTGAACATCCCAATGACGTTCGCCGACAATGTGCCCCCTGGGTCTGATAGGGTAGACACCGCGATTCCGATTGCTCGGAGTACCGTATGTCCCCCCCCGA
>CAZOAL010000123.1:0-11855 GCA_964577695.1 uncultured bacterium
CTTGCGGCATAGCGAACCCAAAAGTTTAAACAATTAATTGGAACTTACTTAAGTACCTAACATAATTTTTACGAAACCATCGCAAGAAATCCCCCGAATTGATTCGTGGGGATGAATGGCGCTGCTGCTTTAGGTACTTGCGGATATTGCTTACATCAGGTATAATATCTGCATGGCATTGGGACGACAATGCTTGGCTATTGCCTAGAAGCCCCCGAATTTATTCGTGGGGAGTCGTCACAGATTGATTAAACCGGGAAGAAGAAACCGAGTTTTTCTGAAAAACTCGGTTTCTCAACTTCACAACTATTGACTGACAGCGCGTCTTTTCTCACGGATTCGCGTTGCTTTTCCAGTCCGCTCCCGCAAGTAGTACAATTTTGCGCGGCGGACCGCACCATATCGAAGTACCTGAATGCTCTCAACGTTTGGAGATTGCAGGGGAAAAGTCCTTTCGCTTCCTTCCCCATAAGCCACTCGGCGGACCGTAAAAGTTTCGCTCAGTCCACCGTGAGAGCGTCGAATGACTGTCCCTTCATAAGCCTGAATGCGCTCCTTTTTGCCCTCACGGATACGGGTGTTCACTCTCACGAGATCGCCTGGCCCAAAATCAGCAAATTTATTTTTCATGTATTCACTTTCAACAGATTCAATTAGATTCATTGTTAATCCCTCCTTTATAATTCTTTACATTTTTGGATTCGCAGACTTCCGAAGTCTCCAAGACTTCGGAAGTCTGAAAAGTGGAAAATATTTTTTGGAACTTAACTGCTTTCAATTTTAAGGTTTATCTTTTGATTCAGACTGCCTGAGCTGGGAAAATGGAAGAAAGGAAGGATGGAAGAAATGGAAGGAGAGACGGGTTCCTTCCTTCCATTCTTCCTTCCGTTCCTTCCATTCTTCTTCTCCCCCATTCCATCTTCTTATCCGATCAACCCATCGTCCGATTGCTCCATTTTCAATGCGTTCAGGTAAGCAATATCTTCCTCTGTGAGCTCTACTTTCTGAAATAAGTCTGGCCGTCGTTCGGCGGTGCGTTTGAGCGATTGTTCATGTCGCCAACGCCCGATTTTTTCATGATGCCCACTCAACAGCACTTCAGGAACTTTCATCCCTTCAAACTCCGCAGGACGTGTGTAATGGGGGTGGTCGAGTAAATCCTGGCTAAAGGAATCCCCTTGAGCCGATTCATAATCCCCCAACGCACCGGGCAAAACTCGCGTAATTGCATCAATGAGCACAAGCGCTGGAATCTCTCCGCCACTGAGGACATAATCGCCAATAGAAATCTCATCGGTGACGAGCCGTACGCGGGCCCGTTCATCAATCCCTTTGTAACGTCCGCAGATCAGGATGAGGTGAGATTCAAGAGAAAAGGCTTCGGCAAGTGACTGACGGAAGGGAGTCCCCTGGGGCGTGAGGAAGATCGCGCGGGCGGTTGACGAGGCATTCAAGGCGCTAACGGCAGCAAAAAGCGGTTCCGGTTTTAAGACCATCCCCGCGCCGCCACCGTAAGGGTAATCATCAACAGATTGGTGTCGGTCTGTTGAAAAATCCCGGAGATTATGAACGTTGATTGTCAACAACTTGGCATCTTGCGCACGCTTTAAGATGCCAAATTGCAGGGCGGGACGTATGATTTCAGGGAAAATGGTAATGACATCGATTTTCATTCAATAATTTGGACCACAACACCATCTTTAACGATAATCTCTATCTGAGAAAGCTTGTCCCGAATGTTATCGCCCACCTCAATTTTGACAGGCGCATCATACGTACCGCTGATAAAGAAACTATCTAGTTCGAGCTGCTTTACCTGCTCTAATCTTTGCTTGAGATTGTTTTGAACCTGTTCTTGTTTTTCCCGTTCGCGCTTGACTTCTTCGCGTAACTGATTGGCTCGACGCACATCCCGCTTTTGCGTTTCTGCGATCACACGTCGGCTCTGAAATTCCTCTTGTTCAAGCCACATTTCAATCTGGCGAATCGCATGCTCAAGCTCTGCCATAAGCTGCGATTTGAAAATGGTTGTGACAATATTTTTCAAAATAACAGGTCGTTTTACAATAACAGCCATCTTTTGTTCTCTATAATTGTTCGGGTGAGGAAACGCCCCCGATCACAGATCGGGGCAGGCTCTCAAAGTCTCCCTTCGTCCCGATCTGAAGCTCCGGAGGCCGGGGGAGCGGTTAAGTGCGTTCAATAATTTCAAGCATTGTTTTTTTGTTGGCTTTAATCCCGGCTGCAACTAATAGCGAGCGCATGGCTTTCACTGTACGCCCATGCTTGCCAATCACCTTCCCCAAATCCTCCCCTGCGGCGCTCAATTCGAGAATCGTCACCGTTTCCCCTTCCACTTCCTGAACGCTTACCTGCTCTGGATGGTCAACCAGAGATTTTGCGATGTATTCGATCAAATCTTTGAACATCAGACCCCTCTAACGACGCCTCAATATCGTTATACCGTGATAGGTCATCACTGACACCACGATGGCTTTGCATCTTGCATCTTGAATCACTTCGCTACGCTCAGTGCAGGTGTTTACATCCCGCATAGCGGGGCTCTGTATCCATGCCAGATGCAAGATTCAGGATTCATAAATGAAAGCAGCATTTATGCCCTTTCGCAGTATAGTTTCTTCCTAAGTGGTTTCTGGTGCTATGTTTTCCTGGGCTTCTGCTTCAGTCGTTGAAACAGATTCATCCTCAGAACGAGCAGACACTGTTTCTAAAGCAGAATGTTCTGCTTCTGGACTTGGGGAGGACCGTCCCTGTTTTTCATCAACGAATTTCCCCCAAATCCCGACTTTTGACAACAAACTCTTGGCGGTGTCCGAAGGCTGTGCCCCGTTTCTGAGCCATTGCAAAGCCTTTTCTTCGTTGATGACGATCTCTGCCGGCTCTGTTAATGGATTATAATATCCAAGCCGTTCAATAAAACGTCCATCCCTTTGGCTCCGTGAATCAGCCGCTACCAGCCGATAAAAAGGACGTTTCTTTCTTCCATGCCGTTGAAGTCTAATTCTTACTGCCAAATATTACCTCCTGATTGTTATACCTCCGACGGTTGCAAATGACACACTCGTATTCTGAATTCTGAAGTGGATGTAGAATTTAAGATGCAAGATGCAGGATTCAAGATGCAAGAATCGTCATTTATGCCCGTGAGGGGTATGATTGACTCATGTCGATTGACGAACTGCCGATTGGCTGTGATGCTTTAGCGTCTCCTTTTTTTCTTCGCACCTTTGTGTTTTTTGCCAATCGGCTTTGTGAGTTGCGGTATTTCCATTGTGTTGTGTTTAACCATGCGGTTCATAAACTTCAGTTGGTCCACTAATTGGTTGACGTGACGGACCGTTGTTCCACTGCCGTTGGCAATCCGAATCCGACGGCCCCGATCGAGGATACGAGGATTTCGGCGTTCCTGGGGTGTCATAGACTGGATAATCGCTTTGGCGTATTTCAACTGTGACTCGTCCGCTTGCAACCCTTTAATGGGAAGTTTATTGAGGCCCGGGATCATATCAATCAATTGATCTAGTGGCCCCATCTTCTTGATCTGTTCGAGCTGCATTAAAAAATCCTCGAAATCCAAACCGTGCTTCTCGATTAATTTGCGTTCGAGGGCTTTCACTTGGTCTTCACTAAAAACGGCTTCAGCCCGTTCCATCAGGGTCGTGAAGTCCCCTTGTCCCAGTATGCGAGACGCCATCCGCTCCGGATGGAATGGCTCCAACGTCGTCGTGCTAATTTTCTCGCCAACACTGACGAACTTGATTGGCTTCTGGATAACCGCACGGATGGAGAGAGCCGCCCCACCACGGGCATCACCATCCAATTTGGTCAGAATAACGCCATCAATGTTCAAATTGCTATTGAAATGCTCGGCGACATTGACCGCGTCTTGACCCGTCATTGAATCAACAACCAGCAAAATCTCGGTTGGGTTGACAGCGGATTTAATCGCACGCAGTTCTTCCATTAACTCTTCGTTAATATGTAAACGTCCTGCCGTGTCGATGATGACGAAATTATGCCCCTGGTTCAAAGCATTCTTGACCGCGGCTTGAGTGATTGCGACAGGCGAAACCTCGGTCCCCATCGAAAAAACGGGCACGTTAATCTGTTCACCGAGAACCTGCAGTTGCTTAATGGCAGCAGGACGATAAATATCCGCTGCGACTAAAAGCGGGTTCCGTCCTTCTGTGCGAAATCCCAATGCGAGTTTCGCAGCAGCCGTCGTTTTCCCAGAACCTTGCAAACCGACCAACATAATGATTGTCGGCCCACTGGGGGCGATCCTGATTTTCGCGGCTTCAGTCCCCATCAGTTTCGTCAGTTCATCGCCGATAATCTTCGCAATCTGAAGCTCCGGGGTTAAGCTACCAAGCACCTCTTGACCGATCGATCGCGCTTTGACGCTATCGATAAAATCGCGGACGATTTTGAAATTAACGTCCGCTTCGAGCAATGCAAAACGAATCTCCCGTAGTGCATCAGATATATTTTTTTCTGTTAATTTCCCCTGACCACTTAACTTCTTAAAAACACCTTGCAATTTGTCGGTCAAACTTTCAAACATCGTATTCCCTCATTTTGAATGTTTGTTTTGCTTGCTACGGTTTGGATCAATCCATCAAGACCTGAATGCACGCTCTGATGTGTTGGATTGTCAGCCCCTTCTCTGGACCATTGGGCTGTGTTTCTAAGATTTGCAGATGTTCCAGAATATCCGACAATACCGCTCGCTGTTGTTGAAAATCCGATAACAAGCCAAGCACGCTCTCATAGCACTCAAGGGCGATTTCTGCCGCTTTAATCGAATCGTAGACCGCCTGACGAGTGACACCAAAGCGTTCAGCAATCTCCCCAAATGACAGATCTTCCTCATAATGCAGCTTGAGAAACTCCCGCTGCTTTTCCGTCAAGAGATTGCCGTAGAAATCGGACAGAAGGACGAACCTCAGTTTTTCAATCGACAAGTCTGCTGTCCCCGATACATGGCTGATTAGTGACCTGTCAAGGGGTCTAACTTGACAGTGCCTTTTAAGATACCTTATTGGATCGGGAATTGTCAACAGAAAAATGAGTTACACTTTCTTCTTTACAATCAAGAGTCTGGAATGTAGAATAATACAAATTTGCGTTTGAAAAAATCGTAGCTGAAGTCGCCAGACTTCATGCCCGAATTCTTGCGAATTCGGCTACAAGTTACCTTGACTTTGTTAAATTAGGTAGACGATCAACCTGTAGAACGTGCGGCTCGCTCGTTCAAAGGGGTCGGAACAAGCGAGCCGCATGTTCTACGACTAGATCTTGAGTTGAATTTACCAAAGTCAGATTACTTCACTGAATGCAAATTGGTATAAGGTGTGAGTAAAATGTGAAATGTGTTGCACGAATTTTCAATAAGAAGATGGCTGAAAACAAATTTACACTGATTTACGAAGATAGTCAGACACAGGCGAGAATCGGGAAACTGCGTACCGCGCACGGCATCGTCAACACGCCGGTTTTCATGCCCGTTGGCACGCGCGCCACTGTCAAAACCTGTACCCCGCGCGATCTTGTTGAGGTCGGTGCAGAGATCGTCCTGGGGAATACCTATCACCTCTATCTGCGTCCGGGGCACCAGATTATTCAACAAGCAAGCGGATTGCACAAATTCATGGCGTGGAAAAAACCAATCCTCACCGATAGCGGTGGATTTCAGGTATTCAGCTTGGGGCCGCTTCGCACGATTACGGAGGAAGGGGTCGAGTTTCGCTCCGAGATTGACGGCTCGACGCATTTTATCAGCCCAGAGCGTTCCATCGAAATTCAGAACGCGCTCGGAGCAGATATCATCATGGCTTTTGATGAATGCCCGCCCCATCCCAGTGACTACGAATATATTAAGAAATCGATGGAGATGACATTGCGTTGGGCGGAACGTTGCAAAAACGCTCATCGCAATCCCAATCAACTGTTGTTCGGCATTGTGCAGGGCGGAATGGTAAAAGACCTTCGGAGGGCCAGTGTTGAGGGTACAGTAGCAATTGGCTTCCCCGGCTATGCCATCGGCGGGTTGAGTGTCGGGGAGGAGAAAGCGCTGATGTATGAAACGTTAGCTTACACCGCCCCCCTGTTGCCGAGAGATAAGCCCCGCTACCTGATGGGGGTCGGCACGCCAGAAGATTTGGTCTACGGCGTCAGTTGTGGTGTGGATATGTTCGATTGTGTGATGCCGACGCGCAATGCGCGAAATGGTTCTCTCTTTACAACGGCTGGCACAATTAAGATTCGGAATGCGCAATACAAGGCTGATTTTACGCCATTAGACCCACACTGCGTCTGTTATACCTGCCAGCACTTTACCCGCGCCTACCTGCGGCATCTCCATCTGGAAAACGAAATCTTGGGACATCGATTGCATACTCTGCACAACTTGCATTTCTACTTGAGCCTGATGAGAGGCATCCGTCAAGCTATTCACGAAGGGGCGTTTGCGCATCTCAAGGATGATGTTGCATCGTTGGTAAAGCTTGGACAGAAGTTCCTCAAACCCACATCAACGTGAAATACACGACCTCCTTATTCAACCGCCCCGATTCTCGCCGCTTGCGGGGCGCGGGTCGGAAGTAAGTCAGGCTGTGCCTGACACCATATAGTCAGACACAGCCTGACCTACCTGCTATACATTTCGGACGCGGAAAGATTAAGAACTGACGTGGTTTCTTCAACCCGCAATCTGAAATTCCTAGGGGAGTGTTATCCATGAGCGTAGAGCAGAACTGCAAAAAACTGGACGACCTGAAGCCAATCTATCCAGAAAAGTTCGCCTCGGAGGCGGTGATATTTAGCCATATCCATCGCGGTGATAGAATCTTTATCGGCACCGGGTGTGGCGAGCCGCAATATCTCGTTGAGGCCCTCATCAATTATGTCACCTCCCATCCCACCGCTTTCTTTGATGCGGAAGTCTTCCATGTCTGGACGCTTGGCGTTGCGCCCTATACGGATGAAAAATTCAAGCGTAATTTTCGGCATAATTCTTTCTTCATTGGAAACAATACCAGAGATGCTGTCAATCAGGGGCTTGCCGATTATACACCGATATTTCTATCGCAGGTTCCTGAGTTATTTTCTGGCAGGCGCGTCCCTGTCGATGTGGCGCTGATACAGACATCGCCCCCGGATGCGCATGGGTATATGAGTTTGGGCGTCAGCGTTGATATCACCAAAGCGGCGGTGGAGAATGCCGCGCTGGTTATCGCACAGGTGAATGCGGAGATGCCGCGTGTGCATGGGGATGGTTTTATTCACATTGAAGGGGTGGATTTTATCCTCCCGCATGATGAGCCGATACTGGAATATCGTGCGGATGCGGACGATGATGTTGCGCAACGGATTGGAAAGTATGTCTCGCGTCTCATTCAGGATGGCGATACGATTCAGGTGGGATACGGGAGCATACCCAACGCGATTTTGGCGAATCTCTATGATAAAAAACATCTGGGCGTTCATACCGAATTGCTGTCCGACGGCATCGTTGCGTTGATGAAGAGAGGGGTTATCGACAACACGAAAAAAAATGTCAATCGTGGAAAAACCGTCGCCACCTTCTGTATGGGTCAAAAAGAAACATATCAGTATATTCACGATAATCCTGCTATCGAATTCAGAGCGGTTGACTATACCAACGATCCGCTGGTTATCGCTCAACATGACAACATGACGGCAATCAATAGTGCGCTGGAGGTGGACCTGACGGGACAGTCAACGGCGGAATCTCTTGGGAGGAGACCTAAAATTGGCATTCCGCAACGTCTTCCGCAACAAGCGCCGGACGATCATCACGCTATTAGCCATCAGTTTTGGTGGTGCCGCATACATCATCAACAGCGGCATTATTCACTGTACAAGCGTATCGACGAAATTGATGATGAAATTGACGTCGCATGTATCGCTATCCCCGCCGAATTTGTATTCGATGCAGTGAAGTCTTGCGCCGAGAAAGGGGTCAAATTTATCCCCATCATCTCATCGGGGTTTTCAGAAATTGGTAACATTGAGGGTGAGAGAAAAATTGTATCGTATGCCCGTGAGCATGGGATGCGCGTGCTAGGCCCGAACATCTTTGGGATATATTCCGCTCGTGCTTCATTAAATGCGACATTCGGCCCTGGGGGAATACAAAAGGGAAATGTTGCGATTATCACCCAAAGCGGCGCGTTGGGAATCGCGATGATTGGCAAAACCGCTATTGAAAACATCGGACTCTCTGCCATCGTTTCGGTAGGGAACAAGTCTGACATTGACGAAGCAGACCTCTTGGAATACCTGATACAGGGCGATGATACGAAAGTTACGATGATGTATATTGAAGGTATCAAAGAGGGGGAAAGGTTGGTCGAATCCCTCAAGTGTGCGACCCAGAAGAAGCCGGTGATTGTCATCAAATCCGGGCGATCAAAAAAGGGTGCCATCGCCGCCGCCTCTCACACCGGTTCGCTGGCAGGTGCCGATGAAATCTTTGATGACATTATGAGGCAGTGCGGTGTTCTCAGGGCGGAAAGCCTTGAGGACGCCTTTGATTGGTGCAAATTTCTTGCGAATTCTGCCCCCCCCGCCGGTGAAAACACAGTCATCATCACCAACGGCGGCGGGATAGGCGTCATGGCGACGGATGCGTGTGAGAAGTACGGTGTAAAGCTCTATGACGACGCGCACACCTTAAAAGAGACTTTTTCAGAGTCCACCCCTGATTTTGGCTCTACCAAGAATCCGGTAGATTTAACAGGCCAGGCCACATCATCGGATTACAACGCCGCCCTTGCGGCAGCGCTCAACAGTGATAATATCCACACGGTGATTGCGCTGTACTGCGAAACCGCCCTTTTTGACGCCGAGAATCTCGCCGCGATGATTTCCGAGAATGCCATCAAATATAAATCAGCGAAAAAGCCAATCATCTTCTCTGTTTTGGGCGGTGAACGCACGGAGAATTGTATTGCCGCTCTCAGGAAACAGGGCGTGTCTGTCTTTTCCGATGTTTACGAGGCAGTCTCTTCCTTATGGGCGATGTATGCTTATTATCATTATCTGGCAAATCAGACCGATGCGGTCGCGGATGCGGATATAGATATCGGTGCGCTAGAGAGCATTGTAGAAAATACAATACAGGATAATCGATTCTTCTTACTTGCGCATGAAGCGCAAGCGCTCATGAAAGCGACTGGTATCCCAATTCCGAAGAGTTATATCGCCCACAACCTTGATGAAGCGGTGAGATATGCAGCGACATAGAGGACTTCAAAAATACCTACCTGGGAACGATTGCTGAAATGGGCATCCAGGTGATCGGTGCTATCCCATATCAGACAGACCTGACGCACTTTTCGGTAGATTACCTGGCTGAACGCTTATTCGCAAAAGTCATCGCTGGCGAAGGCGGGTTGAACCGTTGGGTTAAGAACATCTTTGTTGGGGCGATGTCCGCTGATGCCGCACTCCGAAACCCGCTCTTTCAAAAGGAAAACAAGCTCATCATTACCAGCGGCGATCGGAGTGATATGATACTTGCGGCTTTGGAGAGTCACGCGGTCGGCATTATTCTCACGAACGAGATTCTGCCGCCATCAAATATTATGTCCAAAGCCGCGGACCGCAATATTCCATTGCTGCTTGTGTCCGCTGACACTTACCAGGTTGCCAAGCAGATCGACAGCATGGAACCGTTACTGACGAAAGCCAGTGCCGAAAAGATAGCCTTATTGGGACAATTGATACAAAAACACGTCAACCTCCAAGGGATAGTTGACATCTAATGCGGTCAAGAAACCGAGTTTTTTCGGAAAAACTCGGTTTCTGATTCCCATTTGAACCAATCCGAGCCCACAGACCCGAAGGGTTTCATAAACCTTCCGGGTCTGGGAACCGACAAAAACCTGTCCAAGTACTTAAAATCGCAAACAGATGAATCCCAAAATTCCAAACCTCCAACTTACTCAGATGCAGCCACTTCAGAAATGGGAGCGATATTTTGCAGATGCCTCCAACGCATCGTTAGTTCACCAACTGCGGGGGAGCTATGGGGATGACGCGGTTCTCTGCGCGCAACAACGGACGCGCTATGCCCAACTGCTCGCTCAATTTGGGCAGATTTACGGCGATGCGGAATCAATCGTCATCGCGCGTGCGCCGGGGCGGGTGAATCTGGTTGGGATGCACATCGACCATCAAGGGGGGGCCGTCAACCCGATTGCCATTAAGGAGACACGAGTGGTCGCGCAGCCCCGGTCCGACGATCTGATTGTCCTCGCAAACAGCGACAGGCAGTTTGAATCGCGGCGATTTCGCGTTTCGGAGATTACCCCCAGGCACAGCGTTGATTGGTCCAGTTGGACGCGGGAGCTAAGTGCGCAACGCCAAGCGGCCGGTGTTTCAGTCGATTGGTCGGATTATGTCAAGGCGGCGATCATCGCTCTACAGGAACGTGAACGGGGGACAGACGGAGGGTATGTGCAGAAACTGTGCGGGATGAACTTGCTTGTTGACAGCAATCTGCCCACCGCCGCGGGGTTGTCCTCATCATCCGCGCTGGTCGTTGCCTCCGCTTATGCGGTCATCGCTTGCAATAGGTTGAGCTCGGCGGGAGCCTCGCCCTCCCATGACGCGCCTAAAATATTAATCGAATTGCTCGGTGAGGCGGAATGGTACGTCGGCGTGCGCGGGGGCATGGGTGACCATGCCGTTATTATTCTCGGGCGTTGCAGGCAACTTTCCCACATTCAACTTTCACCCATCCATGTCGAATACGCCCCCTTTCCTGCGGACTATCGCATTGTCGTGTGTCACTGTGGCGTTGAGGCGAAAAAATCAGCGGGCGCAAAGAACATTTACAACGAGCGCGTCGCTGGCTATGCGATTGGGCTGCTGATGCTCAAGCGGAAGTATCCACAGATCGTCAACCGCGTGGGGCACTTTCGTGACCTCTATCCGGAATATCTCGGCATCTCCACGGCACAGTTGTATGAAATGCTCAAAACCCTCCCGATACGGGCAACTCGCGCTGAGATTGCGGGTTGGCTGCCTGAGCACCGTGAAACCCTGGAAGCCTTATATCAAAGCCATCATGCGGAACCGGGAGGCTATCGGTTGCGCGGCGTCTGCCTGTATGGGATAGCAGAATGTGAACGCAGCCGCAAAGCGTTGGATTTCCTCCGTCAGCGGGAGATTCACCGGTTCGGCCAGCTCATCGACCTTTCGCACGAAGGGGATCGCGTGTCCGTCAACGGCGGAATGCCCTTTGAACCTGACATGAGTGAAGCATATCTCGATACGCTGATTCGCCTTGCGGGGCATAGTGACCCCGACGAGCGCGAAAAAGCCGCGCTCTATCGGCAGCCGGGGGCTTATGCGACAAGTTGCAGGGAGCTTGATGAACTGGTCGATCTTGTGCGTCGCGTCCGTGGCGTGTATGGGGCGGGACTCATCGGCGCTGGATTGGGTGGGTGCATTTCAATGCTTGTCCAGACAGATGCTGTTGCGAAGCTGATTCAAACCCTGCACAGCCGTTACTATATCCCACACGGACTTGAGCCGTTCATTGAGGTCTGTACGCCTGTCGCGGGTGCGAGTGTGTTACGCTTGGAAGAATAGGAAGTAGAACGGGCGGCTCGCCCGTTCAAGCACGGCTCGCCCGTTCCAAAGCTGGAGAAGTAGAACGGGCGGCTCGCCCGTTCAGAAACCGGAAGAAAAGGAAGAAAGTAGAGCGGGCAGCCTGCCCGTTCCAAAGTTGGAAGAAAAGGAAGGAAGTAGAACGGGTCCGATTCTCGGGTGCGCTTTGACAGATAGTAATGTAATTTTGG
>CAZOAL010000124.1:0-11541 GCA_964577695.1 uncultured bacterium
CATGCACGGTTTGGAGGGGGGGAAAATTCCGCAAGGAATCTACCTATCCCTACGAATGGCTCTTCTCAGTTCATGGCGAAGAAGGTAATTCAGCATCAGAAACAGGAGGGATTCCAATGAAAAATACAATTCAACCCGCCAGATCGTTCGCTCTGTTCCTGTTACTTGTTGGGAGCGGAATTATCGTGATCTCTTGCGCCTCCATTCGGAACAGCACGGCAGAATCCGAAGGAGAATTGGTCCGAGACAGATTCTACATCTGGACCCACCCGGCCGGATCTCATAACCATTACGACCTAGGCAATGGACAGTTGGTGAACTCCCGCATGACTCCGGTCGAGGGAGCCATGTACCTCGGGGTCCCTAACCTTTACTTCGTAAACTTTAGCGGCAAGCCAACGATATCTGAGTATCGGAAGTACGGAATCGCGTTTCGGCCACTGAAGCGTGTCGTTTGGTCACTGACTGGAATGGGTGGCGAAACGTCGGTAGACCTGCGGAATCGAGTGCTAGATCTCGCCATGCAATTTCCGAATACCGCCGGATTCGTTCTTGATGATTTCATTAAGTGGTCGGTAGCGACTCCACGAGCGCCTCATTGGCTCGCGGCGAATCACGCCCCCTTCCCGGTTACCCTCAATCTGGTTGCCCCAAAACCCGTGTCTTGTGACAGGATTCAACTCATGCAGAGCGATTGGAGAACCCAGGACTATCGATCGAAGGATTTCGTCGTGGAGATCTTCGACGCAGGTCTGAAGAGGCACGTTGTGAATGGTTCGCTCCCAAATGAAGGTGGTGCGATCGTGATAGTGGGTTTCCCGCGGGTGGCGGTTCAGAAATTATCCGTTCAAATCAAAAATACACATGATCTCGGACAGGCAATGAGCTGTGGTCTCCGTGAGATTCGCCTTTTGGATGGAGAAGTCGATGTACCCACGCAAGGCTGGACGGTAGAAGCCTCATCCACTTATTCCGACGCGTATCGAGCCCAAAACGTCTTTGTCAGCACCCTACCGCAGGTGCAACCGGACAATAGCAGCGACCCGGTCTCAGCAGTCATGACCCCCGCTGAACTCAAGGAATTGCGCGACGAGATCCACCTACGGACGGGAGGGCTGCCGCTGATCTGTGTGGTTTATACCAATCAGATCTCGCCGCGAATTATGCCCCACATCGCTCACGTTGATAAAGTGGCGATGTGGACATGGATAGCCGACGATTTGAAAGACCTTGAGGAGAACTTCGAGCACCTTGAGAGTCTGGTTAAGCCGAAGCCGATTCTTCTGGGCTGTTACCTCTTTGACTATGGACGGAATCAGCCAATGTCGGTGGAGCACATGCGACTTCAGTGTGAGCTTGGGCTCCAATGGCTGAAAGAAGGGCGCCTTGAGGGAATGATTTTTCTGGGCAGTAATGTCTGTGACCAGGAACTGGACGCTGTGGAATGGACTCGGAAATGGATGGCAAAAGTGGGTCCCGAGGTGTTGCTCCGAGAGCCATAAGCCAAGGGGATGTCTGGATCTCCGTTGGAAATTGGAAGGTGGATGGATAGCGACGCCGACCTCCCCAACCTTCCTCTTTGCATCAATGACGTGACTGAGTTCGCGAGGGGAGCGGGCATTGATCCATAACCCTTGATTCTTGATGAAGTCGGTTGGATTGAGGAACGAACCCCAACAAACTTTTGCCTAACCAGCCGTTGCAGTTGACGGCGGGGAGCTGTGGTTTTAATAATGTTTTCGGGTTTGCGGTGGGTTTCGGTTTGTCGCCCATTTTTCGCAAACTGCCGCCGCAACTGAACTTCGTTCGTTAGGTGGCGATAATCGAGGAAAGAAGTTATGCCACGCTGTGATCTGACCGACGCGATAGAAGAAGCCGCATTCGAGTATCTTAAGCGATTACTGATTAATCGCCTGTTAAGATTGATCGGTCGGCGCGCCGCGGTGGCGTTAGCCGTACTGGTCGGCGGTGCTGTGGCGGACGGGCCATTGCCGATCGGAGACATCATGGGTCTTCTCATCAGCATCGGCATTGCAATATGGACGATATATGACAGTGTCCAAACCATCCGTAGCGTCATCGACGGATTCAGAGCAGGTATGTACGAGACTTTTAAGCGGATCGCTCGCCAGGCTGTGGACGCGGCACTGTTAGATTGCCTTGACCGAAAACCCCAGTGTTGCAAGCTGGCGAAGGATGGCATCAGTCGAATATTGAAAGAGTGGGTCCGTAGCTTACGCCCCGGCTGGAAGCGTCGCGGCCACGGCGGACACCATCAAGCGCACCGGATTAAAAATCTCATCCGGCGGGAATTGGCCGGCCCTTTAGCTGATTGCTGTACTTGATGTCTGGAGGATTAGATTATGACACGACCACTTTGCAATTGCCAGGAAGTTGAGAAGTACGTCATGGATAAGTTGCATGATATCTACATGGGCTACCGTCATCCCATCGACCTGGATACGACCTTCGATCAACTTGAAAGTGGGCAGGACTCTGACCTGATCGGGGCTCATCTATTTATAGACATAGAAGATGACCTTGACATTGAGATGACTGAAGATGAAGCGGAGACCCTTAACGCTGCTGATATTCGTGCTGTTGCAGACTACATCATCAGTAAGCTAGGTTTATAGAAAGACCAATCAAGGATTGGAACTGATATTACCTGGGACCATCCAATAGCCCCCGCAGCACGGGCAGTTCCTCCTTATATGTGGCAACGGTTGGATTATCAGCGGTGTTATCTTCCGGGTGCGGCGTTGGGTTGCTCCAGCCCTGATAATGCCCGCCCCAAAGATGGCGTAGCCCCCCGGAACGACCGCGCTTGGAGCAATGCCATACAGCGGTGTCAAAGATGACCCCCGACCCCGGCGGAATCACGACCTCCACCTGACCGTCCCATGTTGCTTCTACCTCACCCTTCGCCTCAACCGAATTGTTCAGTGCGCGTGGAAAAACGATTAGCGGCCCAACTTCAGGACCGGACCCGTCTACATAGACATTGCAGAGAACCCGCTCCGGCCCGTTGCGCTGCAACCCGGTGAGGGGAATCTGCCAGGCGTAGTGGACATGCCAACGGGTCAGGATGGGTTGAACGAGGGCATTGTTAAAAACAGCCGCGCCGCTGTGTGCCAGCCGAACATCGTCTTGAAATGCCTCCGCCATCGCTCTCACGAGAATGGGCTTTGCAAAGAAGGGCGCCATCTCAGGCCCCCACTCCAGGAGGGGGTGAAAGCTGATGGTCGGACGTTCAGCCGAAAAGCCGCCTTTTTTGTCACACAACCCCTTGAAAATGGTGCGCATCTGTTCACATTCTCGGTCATCGTAGACCGATTCGAGCACACAGTAGCCGCGTTCCCAGACTTCGCGTGCCTTCGATTTCAAATCAAACATTGTTGTCTCCTTCGTTAGTTCAGTATTTCACAAGTCCGTAAACCAAGCAATCAAATAAAATGGACTGACACGGAACCGGCTGAAGTCGAAATCGTGGACTATCACTAAATCGGCACAGAGGAGAACTAAAGATGAACCGAATACCAACCAACCGTCCCCCGACCCATCCGGGTGAAATGCTTCTGGAGGAATTCCTGTATCCGATGGGTATCAGTCAGCGGGAACTAGCGAAAGCAATTCGTATGCCATACCAGAGCGTTAACGAACTTGTGAACCAACATCGAGCCATGACGCCTCGCATGGCACTCCGTCTGGCGAATTTTTTTGGGATTTCAGCCAGTTTTGGGATGAATCTCCAACTCCGATGGGACCTCTATCACGCCGGCAAGGAAGAAGCCGATCACCTGAAGACCATCAGACCTTATACCGAAGAAAACCTGGCAACCTCCGTTGCATCTTAGGGCGTGTTGACGAACTGTTTCGCAATCTAACTGTAGCCCAAGATTCTATCTTGGTTGGGGACGAGGTGCCAAGTTAGAAACTTGGGCTACGAGCGCATTTGCCCGAGTTCGTCAACACGCCCTAGTAACAATCTGTACGCCGATGTCGTAAAAGGCAGTCAACAGTCCTACCACCACGCGGTGAAGTTGTACGTCTGCGTTTTGAACACAACCCCAACCAGTGCCCAGAAGCCGCCGATTGCAAATTCGCCGAGAATCATGCCGAAGAAAAGGGGCATGGCCTGTCGGTGTACCTTTAAGCCACCGTGCCTCAAAATCAGCCATTTGACCAGCCACACCAAAAGGAACATCGACCAGTAATCTCGCATGCCATAGGTGCTGGACACCGCATAGCCTGCCGGATGAAACGGCCACCACATAAATCGCAACCGCATGGCCATCAGGAAGATACCGAACAGCAGTCCATACGCAAAGAATCCCATGCCCATCATATCCGTCGATGTGGGATAGGATAACCACCCACCCAAACGCCTGAACGGCTCAATGCCAGCCCATGACATGACGACGCCGCTGTGCCGATACGCTGAATCTAAAATCGCCCAAAAGGCGACGATTGTGCCAAAGACGGTGGCGATGAGCATGGCAACAAGGATACCGCGCCCCCCCGCCCGTGCCCGGTCTGCCAGCTTAAATCCTTCCAGTTGGTGGGGCATCACATCACTGTAATGGGCGCGGGTCAGAAACCAGAAGAAAGAGAGAATCGATAAATTGCTCGGACCGAGATTCCGTGTCCCCACTGCATCAACCATCAAATATTCTGGGCCCGCAAAGTGCAGGTCATGGATGGGAGACCCCACCTCGGCGCGTACCCGCGTCACACCCACCTCGGTCATCAGGTAGAGCGCAAAAAAGATGCCCGCCGCCCACAGCGACATCCCCGCTTTCCAGCAGAAGACCAGAATGAAAGCAAAGCCACAGATAAGCCCCAACACGGCGACTCTGTATTGTAGCGGTTCGGTATCGCCATCATCTCTATTCTCACCGCCCCCCCCTCCAGGGGGGGGCCCCAAGCGATAATCCTTGGGCCCCCCCGTGGACGGGGGGGTTATGGCAAGATGGAATACTGATTTGACGATACGCCCCAGATGACCTTTGCCCATCCACAGCGCGATGACGCAGAGGGCGATGTACGCCCCCGCGCTCTGCTCTGGAAATTCTGGACGCTGGCGAAGGCCCAGGGCGCTTCCCAAGATGAGCTGTGCCTTCCAGAAAAAGAAGAAGAACCAGCATGAAAAGATCATGTCCAGCGGGATGAGGAAGATGAGCCCGATCAGGAACGGACGGAATGTCAGGGGGGCATATCCCAATGCGTCCCACGGCTTCGTTGTAAAGAAGGCACCCAGGTTATACGGTCTGACGCGCAGATAGGGAATGTAAGGGAAAAAGAAGTGGAATCCATTGATGATGTTTACCCCACCGACAATGATAAAGCTTACCCAAAACAGCTTGTATTTGAAGACGCCAGATACGGGGTTTGTCATTTCATAAGGCAGTTGCGCGATGGGAAATGTCAGTCGCTCTCTGTCCGTCCACTGCTTTCGGAGAATGATGTTGATGCAGAACATGACAAACATCAGCACACAGATGAAGAGGGACCAGATGAGAACCGGCCCAAGCCAGGCCCTTATGTACCGAGCGGTATACAACGTTGATTCACTTTTAAAGCCCGTAATGTATCCATCCAACGCCCGCTCATCACTGATGGCAAGCCATCTGGGGATGTATCGCCCAAAGAGTTCACCCCATTCGTTCTCCGGCGTTGCGAGTCCAAACGGCGCAGCCATTGTCGGCGGCAAAAGCTGCATCGTGCTGTGCCCAACCAGGGCAGATGACAGATTCAGCATGATATAGACCGTGAGCAATTCGCCCTGACTGAGAGCCAAACCGGGAGAAAACTTCTTCAGCGGCGCGTTGAGCCCAATCAAGACCAGCAGATTGCAGATGGTGTTGAAAAAGAGCCCGTACACCGTCGAATGTGCCGAGTAGTAGACCGCCTCCATCTGCATAATCCAAAAAGAATTGAGCGGAATTAGCAGAAGACCGATCAGCACTGCACGCCATGTGGCACCCATTCGTCGTTTTGAAGCGTCAAGGGACATACTTTGAGATTTTCCTTCCGGTTTCATCACGCCAAGAGCCATAGCCCCGCATCTTCGATGTACTGGCGAAGTGCCTCAAGAAAACGTGCGGCTGGTGCGCCGTCCACAACACGATGGTCGAACGTCAGGCTGAGTGCCATCATCTGGCGCGGAACAATCTGGTCGTTGTAAACGGCCGGTTTGCTGACGATGCGCCCCACACCCAGGATAGCGCACTGCGGCAGGTTGATAATCGGCGTGAAGGCGTCAACCCCGTACATGCCCAGGTTGGTGATGGTAAAAGTGCCGCCCTGCATGTCCTCCGGGCGCAATTGGCGAGACTGAGCCTTCTCAGCCAGCGAATGGGAATCTTCCGCAATCTGTCGGAGGCCCTTGGTCTGCACGTCACGGATGACCGGAACCAGCACGCCCGCTTCCGTGTCAACGGCTATCCCTATGTGTATCTCCTTCAGGAGGATAATCTCATCGTCTTTCCAGCAAGCATTCAGCATCGGGTGTTCCCGCAGCGCCACAGCGGTGAGCTTGATGAGCAGGTCGCTGTAGGTCGGTACGATGATACCCCGCGGCGTGAAAGTGGCTTTGAGTTGTTCGCGCAACGCGACCAGCTCCGTGGCATCTGCCTCGGTGGTGAGGGTGACGGGTGCCGTGGTGTGTGCACTTTCGACCATGCGTTGCGCAATGAGACGCCGAATCTGAGTTATCGGAATCGTTTCACCCGTCGATGAGACCGGAAGAGGTGGCGCAACGATTGTCGGACGAACCCTCGCGGGTGCTATATCCTCACGCCTTATGCGAACCGGCTTTTGCGCCGCTGTGGTCCTGATGTCGCGTTCGACGATGCGTCCGGTACGGCCGCTGCCTCTCAGTACGCTCCAATCCACGCCAAGTTCAACAGCGACGCGGAGCGCCCGGGGGCTAATCGTTGGACCGGCTTTCCTCGGCCTCACGCTTGGGAGTTGTGAGCCCGTGGTGTGAGGCCCGGCGATTAAGGGTGCTTTGGCTTCTTGCTTCATATCTACTTCAGTCGCTTCCCCGGCTTCAAACGGGGCAGGCTCGCCGGGTTGAACCAGATACGCTAATCGGGTGCCGACGGACACCGTTTCCCCCGGCGGTGGCGCGTCCGGCGGAATCCGAAGGATGCCGCTGTCGAATGACTCAACTTCATTGAGGGCTTTATCACTTTCGATTGTGAAAAGGATGTCTCCGGGCTGAACCGTTTCGCCATCTTGCTTCAGCCACTCGACAAAGGTACCCTCCTCCATCGTCCAACCGAACCGGGGCACCACAATTTCAACTGCCATAAGTTTCTCCTTTAACGGGCGAATCAGTAGCCCAATGATTCATGCGTTGTTGCCTTGTCAAAATCCTGTACAAACTTGCCCCCTCTCTCAATAGACAAGCCTGCCATTTTCTTTCAACACCCAATTCTCTACATCGGGGCTTATCAAGTCACTTCTGAAGCCTTCCAACTGAGCTCTCTGGAATACCTTCCTGAAACGTTTAAATAGCAGATTCGCCCAGTCCAAAAACGCATCATTTTTCTGCACCCATTCTCGATTCTCATTCCAGTAGCCGTCTTTGAAGTAGAGCCGTCCCCTTCGCAGGATGTTTTTCTCAACGTCAAAATAGGGGCGAATCAACTCAATCACAGGTGATCGCAGACTGTCTATCAGGTCATAGTCTTGCGCTTCGACATCATTCAAAATGACCTGATCTAGCTGACTGTCCATGACCAGATATGTTTTCACCCAATTCTTCTCGTTAAAGTCAGCCACGCCGATTCGTTTCAGGATGCGCAACTTTTTCTTAGGCATCGGTAAGCCTAAAATGCGGACGTTCCCAAATTCCTCAAACAGGAGATCGACTTTTGTCAGGTCGCTTGGGAACAGGTAAAAATTGATTTGCTTTGAATTCATTGAAAACACCTCCACTGAATCATCAGTTGTAGGAATGAAATTGAACGCGCTTCCCCGTCGTTTGCTGTATGTCGCTGATGGCATCTCGCTCTCTTTTTACGGGAACGATATTGCCCTGTGGAGCTAATTTCTCATTCCTCTTGCCGATCTGGTGATATTCCACAACCTCCCCCGTTGCTTTATCGATCGCAACAATATCCACATATCTATTTTTCTTTTGACCGTCTCCAATCTTTACTCGGTATTCTTCTTCAAAGTCATACCCTCTGCGTTCAATATCCTTCATCACCTCTTCAATTTTCGCATGGTGTTCAGGTCCCCCTCTTTTACCATAAGGATTCGGTGGCCCTGGCCGTTTATGATTTTGTCTCATTATCTTTGACTTGTTCCCACGCGCTGCGTGGGAATGCCGTTCTGACGCTCCGCGTCCCAGACTGTTTTCGAGGCAGAGCGCCGCAATCGCCCCGCCTGCACCACCAGAGCTCCCCCGCCGCGCATTTCCTCCCTGATGCCGTGCTGGAAACCAGTCACCCAGAAAACCGCCAACTTCGCGTCCACGGCGGCTTGGAACTCCTCGCCTGCTTTCGTCTTTCCAGCATCCGCCACGCCGGGTGGAGGGTGTAAACCGATTGCGGATGGGGGATTGTCCGATCGGATCGGACGAGCACGGATTGCGGACGGGGGTGCGCTTCGACCAGTCCCATCGCGGTCAACGGCTGAAACATCTCCGAAAGGTTGGGCGGCTGGCCGGGGCGCTCCAGCCGTTTCCAGAGGTCTCCCCAATTCGCCTCCACAATCCAACTCTGCCGATCACCCTCTTCCAGAGCGCACAGAAAGTGGAACAGTGTCCGCGCCGGAGCGGGCAGAGTCGCGGAGATGCCCCGCGTCCAAGCCGTCAGTGCCGTCAGAAATTCCTCTGCACTAACGCGGGATTCCCCTTCGCTGAAGAAGGTAGAGAGACGCGACTGTAGAGACGCACCGTGGCGCGTCTCCGTAGACGCAAAATCTTGCGTCTTTACACCTTCGTCGCCAGACCACGCTTTTTCCGCTCGCTCAAGGTGGGCGGCAAGCGCGACGGGGTCGTTCGCCTGTCCCTCCGCCAGTTCGATCAGCTTGGGGTGCCCCTGCACCACAGCCAGCGTCCGCAGCACCAGCCCCCTTCCCTCCGCCAACCCGATTCCCGCCTTGCCGCGCAATAGCCGCCCCAGGTTGGGCAACTCCCGCGCCAGGAGTGCGGCTTCGTCCCGCGACAGGGCGTGGATGGGCTCGATGTGTAGGGGCGACCCTTGTGTTCGCCCTTGAAACCCTGCTGGGCATCGGCGGGAGGTCAGCACGAGGCGCGACAGCCCGTTGTGCGCCAGCAGGGCGTCCACCAGCATCCCCCACCGCTCGTCGCGCCAACCGCCAGCCGGCGTCAGCAGTGACTCCAGGTTGTCCAGGACGATGAGGATGCTGTGCTGTTCCAGCAGTTCTGTCAGACGAGGCAGCCATGCCGTGAACTCGTCCGCCCGATCGACGAGGTGAACCATCTGCAAGCCGGGGAGCTGCTTTTCCATGTCCAGCGCCAGGTTGACCAGGGCGGTTTCGATGTCGCTCCCTTCGTCAGGGGCTTTGTGCCAGACAAAGGCACTGAAGCGTCCCCCCGCCTCGTAGCGATAGGCGAGTTCCAGGGCGCAGGCGGTCTTGCCCGCCCCAGCCATGCCGTGAAAGAGGACGCCCGTCACCCCGCTCTCAGGTGCCATGGCGGTGCTCACCCGCGACATCGGACCGACGCGCCCCACGAAGCGTTCCGGCTCCGGCGGGAAGTAGGCGAGCCCGGTGGCGGGTATGGAGAAGTCGGTCACGGGGGACAGCGGCGGACCCAACGCCAGATCGACCGCCCGCTGGCCAAAGAGGGCGGGCGTCGCCACAGAGAGCGGCGGCGCGCCGGGGTGGTATCCGTCCCGGAGCGCCTCGGAGATCGCCAGTTGCAGGGCGCGGGGCAGCGGTTGCCCTTTGCCGAGCATCCCTTCGTAGAGTTCTGCGGCGAGGTCGATGGCGAAGTCGTCGCCCACCGGATAGCGCATCGCCAAAGCCGCGCAGTCCAGCTCACGCACGAGGGCGTGTGCGACAGCGGGGATGGGCACCTCGGCTGTGACCTCGGATGCGGCTTCTCGCGTCCGCCGGGGTTCCGGGAGTTGGACGCCGAGCCAACTCAGGGTCTCCGCCGCCGTCGCCGCCGCTGAGAGACAGGCGGAGAGCGTCACCAACTTGAGCCTGCCGCGAGCCGGACGGAGCAGTTGTTCCAGTTCATCGGAGGTAATAAGGTCTATTGTGCCATCGGGCTTCTCCAGGGCCAGGCTTGCCGTCACGCCGTGACCGGAGAAGTGCATCACATCCCACCCCTCGCCCTCCTCCAGGACTTCGCGGAGGGCATCGCGGGTCACGCCGTATTGTATAACGCGCAACTCGATTGCTTTGCGGTGCGTCTGCGCAACCCGGCTGATGAGCCGCTTGAGGGCGTAGCGTTCGCGGCGGAGGGAAAGCGCAGAGGCATCGGTCGGAAGGCTGAAAACCGCCAGCATCCGCAATCGTTCCCCGACAGGCTTTCGCCGCACGGATGGGGATTCCCCGGCAATCTCAAGGACGAGGCTCACATCCTGCTTCGCAAGCGGCACCCCGTGAACGTGGGCAAGTTCGAGGGGGCGGTAGAGCAGTCCAGAAGCCTCCGTCGGCAGGATGACGCGCACCGTGACGGGTGTGCCATACGCGGTGATCTTTTCTCCCACCGGTCCCAGCACCTTCTCCCCTATCCACGCTCCCACCGCTTCGACCATCCGCCCTCCGTCTTCCATCCATCGGTCCGGGGCAACGTGTCGCTCGACGTAATCGTAGAGACCGACGAAGGCTTCGTACTCCGAATCCGCCCGCTCCAAAGTCACCTGATGGTCGGCCAGGAATACCCCGTTTGGTTCTTTCAGCACCCAACGCCAGTGGTCGGCGTCGGTGAAATCGGTCACTTCTAAATGTAGGACATCGTTTGTTGGCACAGGGCACCTCCATCTCAAGAGCCCGTTAAAATCCTGCGGGATTTGAGTTCCTCAATCTCCTGTTGCTGTTGTTCAAGGCGTTGTTTGAGTGCTTCAATCTGTTGTTGGAAGTTGACCTTCTGCGTTTGGAAATCAGCCTCCATTTTCTTTTCAAACTCGGCACGCGCCCGCTTTTCTTGAAAATACCCCAACAGTTGGGGCAAGGCAACCACGGTTAAAATTATCCCAATTAACGCCCCAACTGCCCAAAACAGGGTATCAATTCGAGAAGTGAGACGGTTGTCCATCTCTACCATATTGGTTTGAACAGCTTGAATCTGGACAGTCAGGCGTTTGTCCAAATTATCAATACGGTCCGTGAGACGTTTATCCATTTCGGTTATTTTGGTATCAAGGCTGGCTATCTTCGCCTCTAGCACCTGGATATCCGCTTTGGTTGCCTGCTGTGCAGAAACCGTGGTCGATAAAAATAGAAAAGGTATGAGAAAAAAGGTCATGTGTTTGAGATTCATAGGGTGTACCTACCTTGACTTTGTTAGATTTCCCCCGATAGATCGGCCTGCCCCGATCCCTCGGGGGG
>CAZOAL010000125.1:0-11217 GCA_964577695.1 uncultured bacterium
TGCCACATCCTAACACATTCCGAGAAAGTGATCCATATTTTCTTAAAGTTACTTAATCTCATGACAGGATGGATGGGGAACTCAATCGTTGACCCTTGTGATCCGGTTGAGCCCAGCGAAATCCCTGCACAGCCCCGATCTGAAGATCAGCCTGTCCCGATTCATCGGGGGGCTAATAGCTCAAGTCCACTCAAGTGGACTATCACCCGTTTCAGTCGTCTTCAGACGACTTCGGCTTTGAGCCTGCGAATTGATTCGCAGGCCCATCAATGGGGCTATCCATTTTATGTGATGATAGCCCCCTTCAGGGGGGTTGAATGTGTTCAGCACGGCGGTTTCGCTCCGTGCGACAACCATCTGAAACAGGATCAGGAGGCGAGACCGGATCCGTTGCACATTTGGATTGACACATTTCAGTTTGCTCTTGACGTTGACCCCATGGTGTGGTAAACTCGATCCAACGCCTGACGGATGAGACCCGTCCGCAGGAGCGCAACAGAAAGGAGGTGTTTGACATGGCGGTGTTTAGTGTAAAAACAGAAAAGATATCGGAGGAGGAAATCCGTGAAGACCAACTAATTGATGAGGATTTAGTATGGTGGACGGAAAATTCAGCACAATTTTTTGTGGAGGAAAATCGTGGCAAACACATTGCGATCGTTAATAAAGAAGCTTTCTTAGGAGATACTTATGAAGTAGCTGAAGAAAAAGCAATGGCAACGTATCCGAATCGACGTTTCATCGTCCACTATATCCCTTCCAAACGAGGTAAAAGAATATGATCTTTAAGGGACGTTACTCGCAAACTAATTGGGATAATCCACTGGCTCCATTTATCAAGGCGAGGATTCGTGCGTCGGATGATCAGTGGATTGATGTGTTTTTTCTGATAGACCTGGGAGCTGATGGTACCTATTTGCCCAGTAAATACGAGAAAAAACTCGGTCTCCAACTTGATGAAGCGAAGAGAGAAGATAATGTCACGGGTGTTGGGGGACAAAGAGTCGAATACGTCCCGTTTATGACTCAAATTAAATTCGGGAGTCATGGCGGGCGGAGGACTTTCGATCTGGAGATTGGGGTCTTCATACAGGAAGAATCGGCGAATTTGCCTATACTCGGCAGGGATGTCCTGAACTTTTTTACGTTGCTGTGTGATTTTCGGGCCAATCTGGTCTGGTTGCTGGATGAAACGGAGCGGACCCAGCTCCTTCGGTTTTGTGAGGCACCGGAGACCCCGTAATTTCTTGAAACAGATTCACTCCTTTACGAGAAGTCCCATCTTGTCCCGTGACAAAATGGGGTTCATCGTGTATCCTATTGAGAATCGTCAGTTAAGTGAGGGCTGGTCCCAGGGAAGGCAGTCGTAGCCTAAGATTCTATCTTGGCCCTTGCACAAGAGAGCCAAGATAGAATCTTGGGCTACAATTCAACCGTCGGATAATTATGACCAAGCCTCAATTAAGTGTAAGTACCTCACTTTCGTCCCGTTGGAAGATGTCCGGTGGGACGTTGCTTTGAGTCAAAAATAGACAGCGGTTCTGACGCGGAGCGTCACAGCAGCATTCCCACGCAGAGCGTGGGAACGAGACGAATTTTTTTTCATTCGTGGTACAATTGGATTACAAATTTGGACAAGTCGAGCGACTATATAATAACAAATCGGGGGGATGCTCGATATCAACATGAAATCTGAACGGAATGAAAAACGAGGGATAAAACTTCTGCTGTTGGCAGATGTCAGGCGAAACATGGTTTCAAGTCATAGACGCTATCAAACATAACAGGAGGGCAAAATGCGTAACAGAAATTTATGGGTTCAAGTGGTGTTGGTGGTCAGTTGGTCAATTTTCCTTTTTAACATTGCGGTGGAAATTGCTTTCGCCGATGCTGGGCGGATTGCAGTGAGATTATCTGATATTACTACTTGGCCAAATTATATCGAAGATCCACTGCTCTCACCTTATTTTGGAACTGGCACAACTACCATAATTGACTTTGAAGGGCCATGGTCACCACCTGATACAGGTAATTTCTTCAATTTGGGTCTTGTCGGGTCAACCTATAATTCATCGGGAATAGAATTTGGAGCAAATGACACATTCATGGGTGGGCAGCCGGGATTTGGGTGGATTACACCGACTACGGTTGTTGGGAACAATGTTTATCCCTATGATGGTCCTATCACCATTGATGTCGTAGTTCCCGGAACGAATACCCCTACAACCGTTACATCAATTGGAGTTTTTGTTGCTGATGGTCCAACTAACGATGTCGTAGCATCATTTTATGATCTGAATAATAACTTATTAGGCAGCGTCACTGCATTCCCTGATTCAGTAAAGATGTTTCTGGGGTGGAGTGATCCGGTTGGCATTCATCGGGTAGTGTTTACAAGTGGGACTGGTGATGATTATTTTATAGACAATCTGACTTTTGGAGGGCCTCCACCACCTCCCTCACGCTTGTTTGGCCCGCCCGGAGCTACCTATCCCACCGCATTCGCATCAGACCCCGTCAACACCGGCACCGGCAACTACGCCTATCAACATCTCGATCTCATCATGCCCGGACGCGGCATCCCCTTCGCCTTCCAGCGAACCTACAACAGTCAAGAGACCTATGCTGGGCCTTTAGGGCACGGCTGGACACATTCTTACAACATTTTCCTCACCGTAAACCCGGATAATTCCGTGACCGTGAAGTGGGGCGATGGTCACGAAATTTTGTACCATGACGCCGGCGGCGGGAATTATACCCCACGGGATGCCGGCGTGTTTGATACGCTGGTCAAAAATCCAGACGGCACCTTCACCATCACCCAAAAAGAGCTCACGCAGTATCGGTTTGCACCAACCGGCGACCTGACCGCTATCGTTGACAAAAACGGTCATGCGGTGAATTTGAGTTATGATGGTTTGGGGAACCTGGCTGTCGTCATTGATACCGTGGGGCGAGCTGTCCTCTTTACATACAATGGGGATAACCGCATCATTCAAATCACGGACCCGCTTGGAAGGACAACGCAATACACGTACAACGCAACCGGCGATTTAGCGACAGTCACCGACCCGGGCGGCCAGGTGACGACCTACACATACAACGCCGACCATCGGGTGACGGAGGTTGTCCTGCCCAACGGGGATGTCCTCCTGAGAAACACATACAACGCGGCAGGGCAGGTGAGCACGCAGGAGAATGGGCGCGGCGATGTGACGCAATTCGCGTATGACACCCCCGGCGCGAGGCAAACCACCGTCACCGCTCCCCTGGGCAATGCGACCATCCATACCTACGATAGCCTCATCCGCATCATTCAGGAGACCGACGCTCTCGGCAATTCCGTCAGCTACACATACAACGCGAACAACAACCGCACCGGCGTCACGGATAAGAACGGCAATACGACGCTGTTCAGTTATGACGGCGTGGGGAACGTCACGCAGATTACCGATCCTTTGGGGAACGCCATTAGCGTCGAGCCTCACCTACGATGCCATCGGCAGGCTGCTCAGTCTCACCGATGCCAACGGGCACACCGTCAGTTCGACGTATGATGCGGTTGGCAGGCTCATCAAGACCACTGACCCGTTAGGGAATGAGACGACCTTTGCATACAATGCGGTCGGAAATCTCATCCAACTGACCGATGCTTGGGGCAACCGCACGCAGTACGCTTATGATGCCACCGGCAATCTCACTCGCGTGACGGACGCTCTGGGGCATGTCACCGCTTACAGTTATGATGTGAACCAGAATCGGACGGGGATGACCGATGCCAACGGGCATGTCACGACTTATGCTTACGATGCCGCGGGGAGGCTGATTCAGATGACTGACCCGCTGTCACATACCACGGGCTATAAATACAACGCCGCTGGCAACGTCATCAGCGCCACCGATGCCAACGGAAGTACCAACGGTTTTGCCTACGACGCCCTCCATCGACTCACAGCCATCAGCTATGCGGGTGGGGCGAGCGTCGGCTATACTTATGACGCCAACGGCAATCGAAATGCCATGACCGATGATCGAGGGACAACAACATACACGTATGATGCCCTCGACAGACTGGTCGGTGTGACGAATCCAGACGGGAGCGCGGTGAGCTATGCCTACGATGCCCTCGGAAACCGTACCCGCCTCACCCTTCCGAGTGGAAAGGTGGTCACGTATACATACAATGCCATCAATCGGTTACAGACAGTGAAGGATTGGAATGGCAAAGTCACCGGCTACACCTACGACGCTGCCAATAACCTGATCGGCAGCGCCTATCCCAACAACACCGCTGCGACCTTCACTTATGACAACGCCAATCGACTGTTGCAAATCCAGAACACCCGCCCTTCGGGGGTCATCTCACGGTTTACCTACACGCTGGACGCCGTTGGAAACCGGTTGACGATGGTGGATGCCAGCAATCAGACCACCTCCTACACCTACGATACGTTGTACCAGTTGACATCGGCCGCCTATCCGAATGGCTACCGCAACAACGTGACCTACGACGCGGTGGGCAACCGCCTGCGTCTGGACGTGGTGCGTGGGACAACCCCTCTGTCGAGCCTCGTCTACACCTACGATGCCGGGGAGCGGTTGTTAAGCGATGGCAGGTACACCTACACGTATGACAACAACGGCAACCTGATTCGGAAAACCGCCGGGACGACCATCCTCAATTACACATACAACGCCGCTAATCGGCTCATCGGCTATTCCGGCATGGGCAAAACCTCCAGCTATGCCTACGACGGCGACGGCAACCGTATCCGCCAGACCGTGAACGGAAACGCCTATACCTACCTGAACGATGTAGCGATGGCGCTGCCCGTGGTCTTGAGTGAAAACGGTCCCGACGGGGCGATCGACTATCTCTACGGTCTGGGGCTGATCTCCGAAACCAGTCCAGCGTTCCAATACTTCTACCATTACGATGGGTTAGGCAGCGTGATTAACCTCTCCGACGCTTCGGGCGCGGTCAAAGCCACGTATGCCTACAACCCGTGGGGCCAGCAGACGACAGCAACGGACCCGCTCGGGACGAAAAATAAGTTCAAGTACACGGGCGAGGCGATGGACCCCAATACGGGGTTCTATTATCTGCGGGCGAGGTATTATGATGCGACGATGGGGAGGTTTGTTAGTAGGGATGCGTTTCCAGGTCTTCTTAGTCAGCCCTTAACCCTGAACAGATATACTTACGTGGCCAATAATCCAGTAAAATTGATTGATCCAAGCGGTTTAAGCCCTATTGAAAGTCGAGGTCGAGTGCTTGGTGCATCCACTTCAAGGGTTTCTAATATTTCTAAAGTTCCTAATTTAGACAAAGAAGTGAATAAGGCTATTGCTAACCATGCTGTGTGGGAGACCCTCAAAGCAGGTGCTGAGTGGGTTACAAAGGGAGGAGGACGTGTCGTAGAAGGCATCAAAGGTGCTTTGACATTGAAGAAAGCCTCCGATTTTTTCGATAAAGCCACGCAAGATGAGACAAGGATAGAAAGGCTTAACAGAATTTATGCAAATGGCGGAGAGAAAGCACTCCGCATTGATGATGCAGCAAGCGCATTTGGACCAGGCGGAACTTGGGAGCAACTCTCTCAGGAGGAAAAAGCGCAAATTTTACTCGAAGTCGAAGCAACCCTTGGTGGTGGATTTTACTCAGGGTATCTATTACCTTGGGCAGGAGAAGAAATACTACTGAAATAGATAAGGGGTGGTCATAATTCCCAGGGGAGGCAGTAGCCCAAGATTCTATCTTGGCCCTGGCGCAAGGGGCCAAGATAGAATCTTGGGCTACAATTCAACCGCCGGATAATTATGACCACTGCTCAACCGACTCGAAAGGAATACAACATGAAAAACACACACTTAACACCAATCACTCTCACCCTAACGCTTCTTTTCGCGTTAATCACCCCCCAGATCTCCACAGCAACCCTTCTGGACTTTGAGGACTTGCCCGACGCCCATCTCTTCTCAGGCGGGGACCAGAACATCGGCACCTTTTACGCCGGGCTGACGTTCGGTCCCGATGTGATGGGGCTTGTGAGTGGTATTGACCTCGACCCTTTCGCTTATCCGCCACATTCAGGAAACAACGTCATCTTCACCGATGACCCATCCGGCGAGATTGAGGTCATCTTTGGCACACCCGTGCTGGATGTCAGCGCGTTCTACACCAGCTTGACGGACTTCACTTTGGAAGCCTACGATGCGTTAGGTGCGCTCATCGGCAGCGTTTCAGAGATAGCAAACACGGACGGCGCGTTCTTTGGCACAAGCGACCCCATCTCCATCTCCGCGGCTGACATTAAAAGCGTCAAGTTCATCGGCTCTCCAAACTTTTACATCGTCGATGATTTGAGCTTCACGCCCGCATCAGGAGTTCCAATCCCTGAACCGTCGAGCCTGCTCCTTGTGGCTCTCGGTTTGTTGGGGGTTTCAGGGATGGTCATGAGGCATCGCCGCAAAGCAGGGCGCGCATCATCATAAGAATACGAGTTTTTCACTTAGGCGAGGCATGGCCATAATTACTTGAGGATGCAGTTGTAGTCTAAGATTCTATCTTGGTCCCTGGCATGAGAACCAAGTTAGAAACTTGGGCTACATGAAGATCTCATCCGAATTATGACCAACCCTCACTTATGCTTCATAACTGAAAAAGTCGTAAGGAGACCATTTTGCGCCCAAAATTTTTCTCTCTTTTCATTGGAATCATCGGTCTATTTTTCACGGTTGCGTCTACCTACGCGCAGATAATCAGCCCGGAGGAGGCGCTCAGATTTCCCGTCGGCGCGGATTACAAGTTAGCGCGCTGGGAGACGATTACCGATTATCTGCGGCGATTGGCGGAGGGTTCGGATCGAGTGCTGCTGGAAGAGCGGGGCAAAACCACCGAGGGTCACGATTTCGTGCTGGTGTTGATTTCTTCCCCAGAAAATTTGGCGAATCGTGAGCGCTACAAAGCGATACAACGGAAGCTCGCCCATCCGGGCGGGCAGGAGATCGCAGAATTAGATCGGCTTTGCCGGGAGGGAAAAGCGGTCATCCTGATTAACTGCAACCTGCATTCAACAGAGGTCGCGTCGGCGCAGATGGCGATGGAACTTGTCTATCGACTGGCAACCGAAAAGACACCGCAAGTCCAGGAAATTTTAGAAAACGTCATCATTCTGCTCATCCCTTCCGCAAATCCTGACGGGCTGAACATGGTTGTTGATTGGTACAATCGCACGGTGGGGACGCCGTATGAGGGCTCGCCGATGCCCTGGCTCTACCACAAATACACAGGACACGATAACAACCGTGACTGGTTTATGCTCACGCAGATTGAAACGCAGCTTGCGACCCGCATCCTCTACGAGGAATGGTTCCCCCAAGTTGTCTACGATATTCACCAGATGGAGAATTCGGGAGCGCGGTTCGTTATCCCACCCTATTTTGACCCGGTCAATCCGAATATTCACCCGCTCTTGCAGCGTGAGCTATCCCTGATTGGCGCACAACTTGCCCTCGACCTGACTTCGCAGGGGTTCACGGGCGTGCTCTCCAACGCCGTCTACGACACATGGTGGCATGGCGGATACCGCACCGTTCCGTACCGCCACAACATGGTCGGCATCCTGACAGAAGCCGCGAACGTCAACATTGCCTCACCGATCTTTCAACCGCTCTCCAGTTTGAAGGGGCACCGTCGCGGTTTGGGGGACTATGCCCAGCAGACCAACTTTCCTGAGCCATGGCCGGGCGGTTGGTGGCGTTTGCGCGACATCATCAACTACGAAGAAGCGGCAGCCTACTCGATTCTCTCGTTCGTCGCGAGGCAGAAGGAGATGTTCCTGTCGAATTTTTACAAGATGGGACTCAGCGAGCTCGAAAAGGGTAAAAATGAACCTCCTCGTGCTTTTCTCGTGCCTGCGCAGCAACGCGACCTCAATACGGCTCTCAAGATGCTGGAAATCTTGCAACGGGGCGGTGTGGAAATCCATCAGGCAAACGCGAGTTTTACGGCAGATGGTGTCGAGTATCCTCAAGGCACTTATGTCATCTCAATGGCACAGCCCTTTCGCGCACACGCCAAAGACCTCCTTGAAGTGCAGACCTATCCCGAACGCCGTGCGGGGCCGGGCGGACAGCCTGAACGCCCGTATGACATCGCAGGCTGGACGTTGCCATTGCAGATGGGCGTCAAGACCATCACGGTGGTCAACGAATTTGAAGCCGATCTGACGCTCATCAAGGAGATTCCGAAGGTTCAAGGCAAACTGTTGATGGTTTCTGAACCGGTTGCATACCTGTTCAAAAATCAGACGAACGCGGAGACCATTGCACTCAATCGATTACTGAGAGAAAAGGACTACACCCTCTATTGGTCGCCGATGGAAATTTCCGTCAAAGGTCAAAAGTTCCCGCGCGGCTCCGTCTTGATTACGACATTAACAATTCCCATCCATGCGTCCGCGAATCTGCAAGCGCTTGCAGAATCCCTCGGCGTCGAAATCTACGCCCTGGATGAGGTGCCGTTCAAAGACCTATCTGCGCGATTAAGTCAACCGCGCGTGGGACTTTACAAACCGTGGGTGGCAAACGTCGATGAAGGGTGGACTCGGTGGGTGTTAGAGCAGCACGAGTTCCCCTACCGAAATCTGACGGACGCTGAGATTCGCGCCGGGAACTTAGCGGAGCGGTACGATGCGATCATCCTGCCGGATATGAACGCATCAACAATGATCAACGGCCACGCTGAAGGGAGTCTGCCGCCGGAGTACGTTGGTGGAGTTGCCTCCGAGGGAGCGGCGAACCTCCGCACGTTTGTTGAAGCGGGTGGAACGCTCATCTGTTTGAACCGGGCGTCGGAGCTCCCAACCCAATACTTCGGGCTGGAGATTACCAACGTCCTGGATGCCTCAAGCCAGTCGAACCCGAATGCATCCAAGGAAGCGTTCTTCTGCCCTGGGTCACTGCTCCGCATTTTCGTTGAGACGACCCACCCAATCGGCTACGGACTCGAGCACGAAATGGCAGCCTTTTTCGATTCGGGGCCGGCGTTTGAAGTGAGAGGCGGGAAGGGCGTCGCTTTTTATCCCGATTTCAATCCGCTCATGAGCGGTTGGATTGAAGGGGAGGAGCGCATTCGTCGGCGCGGCGCACTCTGGGATGTCAATCTGGGTAAGGGGCACGTCATCTTATTCGGCTTCAAGCCGCAGCATCGGGGACAGTCGCACGGGACGTTTAAGCTGTTGTTTAACGCGATCTACTCTAGTACACTGTCACATTGATTCTGATCAGTTGACACATTCGTAGTAGCGACTTCAGTCGCTTCTTGAACGACTGAAGTCGTCACTACAAATGTAACAGCGTACTAGCGCCGTTGGACGCTGACAGATGTCGCTGGCGCTGGGCGTCGAAAATATGGGGGCACTTGAGCCGCTAACAAATCCGCGGCAACTGTTCACCGGGGAGCATATCAACCACGCGTGTGCCGCCGATCCGACTCTTGAGCAAGACCGTTCCCGGATGGTCTGCGACAACTCTCCCAATCATCGCCGCGCTTTTGCCGAGGGGGTGCCCTTGCATGGCTTCCAAAACGGCCCCGGCGTCGGTCGGTGGCACAAAGGCAATCAGAACCCCCTCATTCGCAACGTACAACGGGTCAAGCCCTAAAATCTCACATGCCCCATAAACCGCCTCCCGAATCAGAATCTTCTCCTCTTCGATCAACACCCCAAGTTTTGCGGTTCTGGCAATCTCATTGAGTGCGCTCGCAAGCCCGCCCCGCGTCGGATCGCGCAGGCAGTGAATCTCCCCGCCTGTGTCCAGCATCGCTGACACAAGCGAGTTCAACGCGGCCGTGTCGCTTTGAATCTCCGTTTCAAACGTCAACCCTTCCCGGACAGACATAATGGCAATGCCGTGGTCGCCGATTGGCCCGCTGATGAGGATGCAGTCTCCTTCACGCACCTGCGCCGGGGCAATCACCCGGTCGGTTTCCACGATGCCTATTCCCGATGTGTTGATAAAGAGTTTATCCGCTTTGCCGCGCTCCACCACTTTCGTATCGCCCGTGATAAGCTGGACACCCGCCCCCTTCGCGGCTTCTTCCATCGACAGCACGATTCGCCAGAGGTCTGCCATTGGCAACCCCTCTTCGAGAATAAACCCGCACGAAAGATACAACGGCTTCGCGCCGCACATCGCGAGGTCATTCACCGTGCCGTTGACGGCGAGCACCCCGATGTCACCGCCGGGGAAGAAGATCGGCGTCACCACAAACGAATCCGTCGTGAAAGCGAGTTTAGCACCCCCGATTTGAAACACCGAGCCATCGTGTCCAGCCGCCAACATCGGGTTTTGAAAGCGCGGAAAAAACAATTTATTAATGAGGTCATGTGTTAAGCCCCCGCCGCTTCCGTGTGCCAGGATGACGGCTTTATAATCGGAGAGCGGCAGGGGGCATGTGAAAGTGGTCATTTCACGGTCTCCTTTCTTTGGACGCCCACAAGGGGCTAAACTACAGACTGAATTTTAGGTATTGACTTTCCCAGTCTTTCATGCAATAATAACATCAAATCGCCTTTTTCAGTTATGGGTAAAAGTGAGGCCCAGACTTCCGAAGTTTCAATAGGTGAGTTGAGCCAAGACGATGCGAAACCATGAAAAACAGATTCAGCAAGCATCTGGTTTCAAACTTCGGAAGTCTAAGTAAAAAACTCGTATCAAATCGCCTTTTTCGGGAGGAAAAACGACATTCCCTTTATTTCACCCGAACTGTGATCCAACGTTACCAACTCAAGAACATGGTCTACAACGTTGATCGAGAGGAGATCGTCAAATGGGATGCGTAGAAGAATATCGAACCTGCGTTGAAAAGGTGTTAACAGAATTTGGAGACTATAAGCCATCGCATGGGAACATCGAAGTACAACTCGCTTTTGATCGAGAGCGTGACCACTATTTGTTATTCAACACTGGCTGGCATAACAATCGCCGAACCCATGGCTGTGTATTACATATTGATATAAAAGGTGGAAAAATCTGGATTCAGCATGATGGAACGGAAATCGGCATGGCCAATGCGTTAGTGGAATTGGGCGTGCCGAAAGAGGACATCGTGTTGGCTTTCCATACGCCCTACAAACGGAAATACACGGGGTTTGCAGAGGGCTAAAGTCATTGGTCACAAGTTAAGGTGATTGAGCGGTTGTCAAGGAAAAA
>CAZOAL010000126.1:0-10880 GCA_964577695.1 uncultured bacterium
AATTCGTGAACTGGTCTGTCACTCGCCCCTGGAACCCCACGATAAACACGCGATCATGAAACGTCTCATACTGACCGCCTTCCCATCCAGCGAACAGGGCGTAATCGTTGCGGGTGTGTACCCGCGCTTGCGCTTGCGCCGCCCGCCGAAAAACATCACCTTCATAACGGTCACTCCCCTCAATTTCTCCAAAAAGCTCCAGCCTCCGGGCGGGCCCGGCGCGCCACTCTCGCTCGACTTCGACTTGAGTTTTTCCCCCGCGAATGCCGGTGAACGGATGAAAACCGAGTTTGTTCACGAACTCTGGCTCAATGAAGAACGGTTTTAAGAGCAGGGAATACCCGGCGTTTTGGAAGGACGCGAACACCTGAAACACCCGCCCCATCTCCGACTCGTTCCAACTCTGGGCGTAGTCAGCACCGATGCCGAAGGGGCCGTGCCGTGTGCCTGCCTCGATCTGCCCAACATGGTTCGCGCCGGCATCATCTCTGTGTACAATATAGGCAGGCGCGATGCGGCCGTTGGTCCCCACCGATTGGCGCAGACGAACGATGCCATTGAGATTCCCATCCTGATGAAACGTCCCCAATGCCCCTGCTAACATGCGGTTGCTTAATTTTCCGAACAGGTTGACTCCGGCATCCATCTCGCTAATTTGCCGTGAGTGGTAAAATTCCCCATTCCGAAAGCCGGGGAGGAAGATGCTCCGACCTTCCTGAAAGAAGGGCCTTCGATCCGGAACAAAACGCTGTCCATAGGAGAAATCAATCCCTTCGACCGCTTGCTCGACATTCTCGAAATCAGGGTTCAAGGTGGCAACAAGCGACATCTGGGGCGTCACCGCATAGCGCGCATCGAGTCCCGCACGCGCTGTCAGTTCATGCTCGGATGCAGGACGACGACCTGCATAAACGTAGGGAAGGATTTTGAGATCGGCGGCTTTGGGAGGAGGAAGCACTCCCACCCAATGCCCGGCGTTTTCCAGAAAATCGTTGGAAGTCACATTCGACCAATACGATTGAGCCCCGGTTCGCTGTTGGTGCCGATCGAAGTTGATTCCCATAGTAACCGGCCCCTTCGTATCGGGATAGGTAAGCATTTGCCAGGGAATCTCCATCTCCGCTGTCCAGCCATCGGGCCCGATTTGCGCTGCTGCCTTCCAGAGCCCCAACCATTCCGGCTTCTCGGCGCGTCCGCCCGAAATCTGAGTCCATTTCGTTCCTAACGGGTTGACGCGGAAGATGTTTTGGTCCATCCATTGATGGGCGTGAAACGGGTCAATCGCCACGGCAAAGGTATCGTCGGTGAATAACTGGGTTTGGTCCTTCGTTTGGCGTGCCACAATCTTATCCGGTTGCGAATCAAAGGCGTGACACGCGACATAGATGGCTCGGTCATCGTAGAGAACCCACACGACCGTCCGGCCTTCCGGGGGGGTTCCGAGAAGCCCATCCGTGAAGCCCGTTGCTTGAGGGGCATTCCCCCAACACGGGTCGTCAATGCGTCCATCAATGGTGGGAGGCGGGTTCGTTTTCATAGCGGGGAGGTTTTTCTTGATGGTATCGGACACTTGCGCCTGGGCTTGCATACTAAAAGTCAGAACCCATAGGATGCGCATTCCGGCGAAACATGCGATCCAAAACTTCGACATGAACATATTCCTCCAAAGCAGAGTTTTCCAGTTTGCCGTAGCAGTTACGAGGTTGAGTGGGGCGATTAAATATCAGGACTTACGCCTGACGTCCGCTGCATCTTGAATCTCCGATGGATCGGAGCAGGCTCTGCATCTTGAATCGGATTCAGGATTCAGGATTCAGGATACAGGAAAGGCACCCCCTGCGTAAGCCCTAAATATAACCGAAAATCAAGTTGTTGTCAATTTTTTTTGTCATGCACTTGACAATCATCGCTATTTCAAGTAGAATGTAAGCCATTTGCATGAACGCGATGCTTTGGCGATGGAGGTGAATCCTGATGGCAGTCATGGTGAGTTTGGAGCAGGTGAAGGAATTGTTTGAAAGGAGAAGGAACAGTGGAAATCCTGAAGTGGTTGTTGGAACGGTTAGGTGGACAGTGGAGAAGAGAACGGGCGAGCGTGTTACCCCGGCGGGAGAAGGTGAACACCATGCCTGTGAGCGCGGAGACGAAACAACGGTTTGACCAAGAGGAGCGGGCTTACTGGCAGCATCGGGATGAGTTGCTGAAGCAGTATCGGGGCAAGTGGGTTGCGGTTGTGGGTGGGCAAGTTGTGGCGGCCGGTGAGCAAATGAACAAGGTAGCAGCTGCAGCGTTCCGCAAGACTGGCAGCGGACTGATGTATGTCAACCTGGTTGGTAGGGAAGACATTGTACTGCGTATTCGCCAGGTGGCTTCCGGGCACTATGACCCGACATACACACCGCCGATGCCGATGGTCATAGCATCGGTTAGCGACCTGCGGACGACCACAACGACTGATGTCAATTGGGTTGTAGATACGGGTGCGGACTTGACTGTGCTGCGTCAGGAAGTCGCCAACGAAGTCAATCTGTGGAATGACATGGCGGGACAACTTTATGTGGCCGGCATTGGTGGTGCGCCGGAGATGCGTCAACTCTACAATGCGTTCGTACACATTGCAGGGCAGGCGACCCTCGTCACCGCCGACTGTCGGGACGACATTAACGAAGACATTTTGGGGCGCGATGTAATCAACGAGTTTGCGTTGACGGTCTGCGCCAAGCGGGACCAGGTGGAATTTGAATGGGTGGAGGGCCCGCAGACTTGAGTCTATATTGAAGTATATCATCGGCTGCTAGCCTAATGGCTGGCGAGTTTAAAAGGAGAAGTTTCCAATGTTAAACCGATTCCCGCCCTCCAATGTCCTCATCATTGGCGGCAGCGGATTCCTCAGTGGTACGATCGCGCGGACTGCGGTCGTCGATGGGCACCGGGTGTGGACGCTCACGCGCGGTCAACGTTCACTCCCCGATGGGGTCATCGGCCTGAATGCTGATCGACATGACCCGGCGGCGTTTGAAGGGGCTGTTACCGGCGCAGGAACGCGGTGGGACCTCGTCATCGACTGCATCGGCTATGCCCCAGCCGACGCGAAACAGGATATCGATGTCTTCCGCAACCTGGCGCGTCAACTGGTGTTTGTATCGACCGATTTCGTCTTTGACCCGGGCCATCGCCGGTTCCCACAAGGTGAGGAGACCGACCATTACCTCTCAACCGGATATGGGGGCAACAAGAGGCTATGTGAGTTAGAACTGATTAACGGCGATACAGGCGACATGCAGTGGACAATCGTCCGCCCGTGTCACATCTATGGCCCTGGTTCACAACTGGGCTGTCTGCCCCTGCACGGCCGCGACCCACAGCTTATTTCAAAACTCAGGGCTGGCGAAACGCTCCAACTGGTCGGGGGCGGGCACTTTTTGCAGCAGCCCATCCTCGCCGGGGACCTGGCTGACCTCATCTTGAGCATCGGTGGGAATGAAAAGGCCTTCGGCCAAATCTTCTGTGTGGCCGGCCCCGACATCATCGAATCCCGTGACTACTACCGAATCATCGCCGATATCCTCGGTGTCCAACTCAAAGTCGAGGAAATTTCGGTTAGCCATCATTTGGCGGCGCACCCTGAAGCGGCACCATTCCTCTGCCATCGAATCTACGACCTGAATAAGTTGCGCTCCGGCAACGTTAAGGTCCCCCAAACGCCGATTGAACAGGGACTGCGCCAGCATGTCGAGGGCTTGCTTGTCGAGCCAGTGTAAGTCGATCAACGCTTACTGATACTAATAGGACTTACGCAGGGACCAAACGAAATGAGCGTCTCGCCTGCATCTTGAATCTGGAATGCGATTCAGGATTCAAGATGCAAGGGGCGTTCGTAGACAATTTTGCCCACTGAAATGTGTAAGTCCTGACTAACTGAAAAACTCGGTTTCTTATACCACGCTTCATGTTTCACACATCATGAAATCCGCTTTAATCTTTCTCAATGGCTATTATGACCTGCGTCATCCTGAATTTTACAAACGGGAGATTGAGTGGGGATTGGAAAACAATTACCCGCTAATCTGCGCTGACGGTGGGATTCAGTGCTTCCGCGGCCTCAATCAGACTTATGGGGCACAATTTTCCCCCAACGTCCTGATTGGCGACCTTGATTCCTTCGAGGACATTCCTGCCAATTCCTCCACAACTGAAGCACTTGAACGATTACGGGAATCTGGTACGCACATCGTTCGTGAGTGGATGGGGCGGGTTGACAAGGATTATACAGATGGTCAGTTGGCCGTTGCGCACGCGATAGAGGAACACGGCTGTCAACAGACCATCATCTACGGTGGGCTACCTCGTCCGAACGGTTACGAAACGGATCATTTTCTGGGGAACTTAAAGCTGATGCGCTTCGGGGTTCGGGTGTTTTCGCAGAAGCATGCGCCATCGAAAGGAGGGCAAGCTGCCAGCTTGACACAAGTAGGGCAAGCTGCTAGCTTGTCAAAAGTCGAACAAGCTGGCAGCTTGCTCTACAGTGCGGAGATGCGGGACGCCTTGCAAACGATTCATTTTGTCCTGTCAGGGTTGCGCTTGGAGCGAAAAAATGAGGGTTTACAGCGAGTATCGCTCGTTGCAGAACACTCGAATGTCACGGTAGAAAGTAGCGTGAACCTGCGATGGGGATTGGCTGGACTGCGCATCGATCCAGACATGGATGCTGGTCTCCCCAATACGTTGCGGAATGAGTTCCTTGCAGGGGCGGATTGGGCGTCCATTCGTCTGGCGAAAGGATCGCATCCGGTTTATGTGATTCATAATTGGTATGAGACGGAGGATAGCTAAATGAGGGTTGGTCATAATTCCCAGGGGAGGCAATTGTAGCCCAAGATTCTATCTTGGCCTTCCGGCACAAGGGCCAAGTTAGAAACTTGGGCTACAGAAGGGTTTTGGCCGAATTATGACCACTCTTCAGCTAAATTAACAGGTGGGAAAGATAGAAAGGAACGAGGAGGTAAGCGGAAGAAAGAAGAAAGGAAACCCTCTTCCAATCTTCCATCCTTCCTTTCACGCCTCACGTTTCACGCATCACGTCTATTGACTCGTCGCGCTTTTCAAGTCTTGCTCAATACTCTTGATCTCTGCCAGGATACTCGGATCGGAATGCAACTGATATGCTTTTTTATAGGCTTCAAGCGCCGCCTCCGGGTCTTGCATGAAGGAGTTGTTAATCTGCCCCATCCACTGCCACGCATCCACTTCGGTCGGATCGAGTGCAACGATATGCTCATAAACCTTGAGCGCCTCGTCATAAGCGCGTTGCTTTCCCCCTTCACGCCCAAGCGCCGCGGCACGTCCATAGAGCAAACCAATCAGTTCCTGTTTCGCTTCGGCGTAATTTGCATCCTTCCTGACTGCTTCCTCGAGAACCGCAATCCCTTTATCCTCCATTTTACCAACCTCAGCTTGTTCCGCGGCAGTTAGACTCCGGTCCGTAAATTGGTAATCCTGAATGAGACGCCGATAGGTTCGTGACAACTGGAGGCGGGCTTGCAAACCTATCGGCGCAGATTCAAATGGCAACTTTTCTAATTCGGGGTCGTTTTCAACCGCTTTCTCATACTGTGCAATCGCTTCTTTATACTGCTTTGCTCCTTGATACAATACCCCCAGGTAGTAATGCGCCTCCGCATTGGATGGTTCTTTTTTCAGCACGGTGAGGAGTTCTTGCACTGCCAATGCTGTTTCACCATCATCGCGCAGCAGCTTTCCACGTAGAAGATGAACCCCCGGATAATCCGGGTCAATTTGAGCCGCCCGTTCCAAATGACTTCTTGCATCTTCACCCCAGTTGCTGTGAAAGTAGATTTCTGATACACGCAGGTGTGCATGGAGTAAACTTTCATTGAGTCCACTGGTTGCACCGGGTGACTCCGAAAACGGGCGAGACGCCTGCTCTACTTTCGCGGCTTCAATGGCCTGGATGGCTCGCCAGTATTCGATGATTGCCTTCCCGAGGTCTTGTTTGGCAAAGTATTCATCCCCACCCTTGATAAACGCTTGTGCCTGTGACAATGGTGGAGGCGGAGCTTGTGTCTTACCGCCTGTTGTATGCCAGAAAACCAGCACGATGAATAACAGCAAAAGGGCGGCTTCAAAATAAGGTAGCCATTTCCTCATGTTCCATTTCCTCTCATTAGTGATATGATGTAGAACAAGATACAGAATTCAGGATTCAAGATTCAGAATTCAATGTATCCTGAATCCTGAATCCTGCATCTTGTATCTCTGAATCAATGAACTTTACCCATCTACCCACCTGCCTCACTCAATCCCCTCCAGGTGCGCCAGAAATTCCTTCGGCTCGACGAATTTTTCGATCCGCTTTTCCGGTAACTCATTGCCATGGGAATCGAAGAAGATGATAACGGGCAAACCAACGATACCGTATTTTTGCTTCAGCCGCTCAACTTCGTCTGAGTTCTTGCTAAAGTCAAGCTTGATGTTGACGAACTTGGATAGCTTTGATGTCACGGCTGGATGGGAATAGGTGTATTTGTCAAGTTCGTTGCAAGCGCCGCACCACGTCGCGTAGAAATCGAGCATAGCAGGTTTGCCCTCCTTTCGGGCAAGTTGCAAGCCTTGCACTTCATCATGCATCCAGTCCATCTGACTCTCCACCGTCATGAATCCGCCAATCAGCATATATAGCCCAACGACCGCCAATAAAATGCCAAAGGCTTTGCGAAACTGCCCTGAACGGGGCAGGTCCTTGAACCGTTGTGTCAATTTGCCAAGTAGAACGCCGACCAGCAATAAAACGCCAGCGAGGGCAAAAAATCCAGCGGAATTTCTGAGGAAAGCCCTTAATGGCTCAATGACCTCTTTCAAGAAATACAACGCCATGGCGATGATGGCGACGCCAAATATATTCTCTAAGACATACATCCACCCACCCGACCGCGGCAGCGATGCGATTAAGCCTGAGAACGTGCCGAGCAGGATGAACAGCAGCCCCATGCCAAGCGCGTAAGTCAACAGCAGCCAGAATCCGAGAAAGACGCTACCCGTTGTGGCGACATAAGAGAGGACAGCCCCTAACGCCGGTCCCGTGCACGGGGCGGCGATGATTCCCGCAACAGTTCCCATCGCGAATGCGCCGCCAAACCCAGCGCCGCCGACCCTGTTGAGTTTGTTCTGCACGGCATAAGGCAACCGGAGCTCAAATACGCCGAGCATCGAAAGCCCAAGCGCAATCAGAACGGCACTGACAAAACCGATCGCGAACGGGTTTGCCATCACTTGCCCAAATACCGCCCCTGTCGATGCAACGGCGATCCCTAAGACTGAGTACATCAGCGCAATGCCAAAGACATACGTCAAAGATAGGAGGAAGGATTTCACACGGCGTGTCGCCGAATTGGCCCCGAAGATTCCGACGGTAATTGGAATCAGTGGATAAACACACGGCGTGAGGCTCGTTGCAATTCCCCCCAGAAAAACAAAGAGGAATGCCCAGAAATAGCCCTTAGATAATGCCCGGGAAAACTTCCCACTTTCGCTCGTGACAGGCTTGGAATCAGGCGCGGAACCGAATTGGATACCAGTAAAGATGGCATCGTTGATCGGTTGGATGGATTGATTGGTTCCAACGACCTCAATTGGAACATTCACGTCAATGGTTTTCGGCAACAAGCACGTTTCGTCACTGCACACCTGGTACGTCAATTGGAGCGGCAACATCATCTGGCGCGGTTTCGCGGTGTCACTCAATGTAGCTTGGATACCGATAATGGCCGTGCCATGATAGACAGGGGCTTTCCCAATCGAAGCGATTTCCAGGACTTCCCCCTTGGGATACACAATTTCTCCGAACGTCACATCCGGCACGTTTGGAAGGATAATCTGCGTCGGTATCAAGCCCTCTCCGGCGGGATTCGCGTTCGCGTGCCACCCTTCCGCAATCTGCATCACGAGGGCAATTTTGAAAGCGCTACTGGGTTGCACCTTGTCCACCGACAATACCCCGTGCGCCGTGACGATTTCCGCAGGTTCACTCCGTTGCCTGGGCAATCCGAAATTGGATAACTGCCCATAAGAGCTCAGCGGGGATGCGATGTAAAGCGCAGGAATAAAAAGTAACAACACATAAGCAAGGAAAACTGGCTTTCGGGTCATGGTTCAAAACTCCTTCGTTGAGAAAGTGAAACGCACTTCAACGTCCGCTTTTGATGAGCAAAAACTTTGCCGTTTTCTATTGTATCAGATGTAGGAAATGGATTCAAGCAAGTTTCAATTAATTTTTCAACTTTTGGGCTTCGCAGACTTCCGAAGTCTTTGAGACTTCGGAAGTCTGAAAAGCTGTGGTTTATTTTTTCGGTGAGTGCCATTTGCGCAACGTGTCTGATGCCGACAATCCCGCATTCTGCCCTAACGCGAAAGCTGTTGCAATCAAGTTACGTGTCCCGGAAACAATATCCCCCGCTGCAAATAGGCCGGGGATTGGAACACCGTTGGCATCTAACAGTTGGGCATCTTCGTTGATGATAATTAACCCTTCGTCATCCTTCTGGTAATTCCAACCGGCCAGAAACGCCGTGTTTGCTTGAAGCCCTTCGTCAACGAAGAACCCGTCGAAATACAACTTGCTTCCATCTTCCATTTCAAACCCCAGCAGGTCTGTCTTCTCACCGATATGCGCTTTAATTTTCGTCTCAATGATATTGATTCCGCGGTGGTGAACCTGTTCCAGCACTTCTGGCGACATGCCGTGCGGACGGCCATGAGTCAGGATGGTCATCTGATCGGTAAAATCCTGTGCGCCGATTGTGACGCTGTATATATATTCTCCGACGCCGACGATAGCGAGGTGTTGGTCGATATGCAAGTGTCCGTCGCATCGGATGCATACGTGCCACCCTTTGCGATTGCCAGCATAGCGGAAGAGCGTGGGATAACGCTGATAGATTCGCTCCGCTTCTGGCTTCAACTCAATGTCCGGCCAGACATCCTCAAATCCAGAAGCAATGACGACGGCGCGGGATTTGAAGTGCTCCATCGATAACGGCTTCCCATCCTGTAACCGGGCAATGGAGGTTTCCAGAACGAAAATATCGCCCGCTCTTGTGAGTTTCGTAACAACGCCGTCACGAATCTCAATACCTGTTTTTCGTGTCTCACCCTGAATCGTTGCCGTGACAACGGGACGACTCTCCATCCATGCGTGCAGCGCTTTTGCAAAATCGGGACCCGTAATTCCGCCAGGGAATACAGGAGCATCCTCGATTCTGACAGATTTTGACCAATACGCCCGCCCGCGCCTGCGGCTGATTTCTCCCGCATGGGTGACAAGCACATGCCGCATCTGGTGGCTTGCGGAGACAGCAGCTTGTGCGCCTGCCGGCCCAGCCCCGATGACAGCGACATCGTAGATTGTTTCTGACATGATATGATTTTTTCTCCCCTCTATCACAAGATGAAATTTGTTGGATGTTGATGCGTAAAACGTGAAACGTGAAACGTGAAAGGGAATGGAAGATTGGAAGATTGGAAGATTGGAAGATTGGAAGATTGTGGGAAACATTCCACCCTTCCATCCTTCCTTTCCTTCCATCCTTCCTTTCCTTCCTTTCAAATTGCGGATGATTAACGAATCGACGCATCACGTATCACGCATCACGCATCACGTTTCAGGGATGATACGAATGGTTCCCGAAAATGCCGCGCCTGGCTTGAGGATAATCACCCCCGCATCAATCCCATGTGCGGCGAGATTGATGGCATCGGTCGGGCAGGTGTACGGCTCAAAGCAGATGGAGGGGCGATTCGGCGGCGTGTAAACCACCAGCTCCCGAAACTGGGCATCGGATTCCAGAACCATCCGAATCCCCGCCTCCGGGTCGTTGATGATGCAACGACTGACGCTGTCTGAAAGGATGACTCCCGTAAAAACGTCGTCAAACCGCATCCCCGCAAACGGTTTCCCACGCCGGAGATCCAAACGCCCTTCCACATCGAAGATTTTGCCCGTCGGCAAAAATTGATCGAGCTCCCAATACTTTGACGCTGGAACGGTGATTAAGCACTGCTCCGCCGAAGATTTCGCTGACAGCGGGGCGCGAAAATACGGGTGGATGCCAAATCCCATCGGCATATTTCCGTCGCCAAGGTTTTTAATCTGGACGCCCATCGTCAGGATGGATTCTTTGAGCGTGTATATCACCTGAATTTCAAACGGAAACGGGTATTGACGCATAATCTCTGGAAATTCGCGCGAATCCAGACGACAGACAAGCGAAGCACCATTCACGGCATCTGCGTTTGCGCTTTCAACCTGATACGGTTGATTCAGTAACAACCCATGAATGGAGTTTGGGGATTGAGGTGGCTTGTCGAATGTGTAGGTTTTGCCTTCAAAGGTGAACTTCCCCCCACGGATACGGTTCGGAAAAGGGAACAGGATGGGATTGCCATAGGCGGTTGGGCGTTGTTTCAGCGTCCCCAAATCGGGAGGCGCGTCCAACAGATTCACCCATTCCCCCTTGAAGGGCAGCCCAAAACTGTAGCAGTTATTCCCAAGGCTCGGCGCGATCTTTGCCTCCGCTTTTGTCGCGTCATCCCGCAGAACGTAAACTTGAACGCCATCAACCTCGATTTGATTAATGGCATAGCGTGATTGGTTCATATTTGCCTCCATATTGGATGCGATTGCTCCGAAATAGCAAGTCAATAAAACGTGAAACGTGAAGCGTGAAGCGTGAAACGAATCCTTCCTCCGTCCCGTGAGTCTTCGACCTTTCTTCCATCCTTCCATTTCTTCCCTTCTTTCTGTATGGAATTATACCAATTTGCGTTTCAAAAAGTAATAAGAGAGTCACCAAACTTCCGAAGTC
>CAZOAL010000127.1:0-10263 GCA_964577695.1 uncultured bacterium
ATAGAATCTTGGGCTACAGTTGGATTGCGAAACAGTTCGTCAACACGCCCTAGTCCACTTTCGCAAGAGAATGTCGATTTTTAAATTGAAATATAAAAAGTGGACTTAGGCTATGAGCCTGCGAATTAATTCGCAGGCTTAAGCGAGGGATGGTCATAATTCGCCGGTGGTTGAGTTATAGCCTAAGATTCTATCTTGGCCCCTTGCACAAAGGCCAAGTTAGAAACTTGGGCTACGATTGCCTCCCCTGGGAATTATGACCAACCCTCGCTTATGCCTTCGGCTGCGCTCTTATGCCCGACCTTCCACAACCGCGATCTCTTCCGCCGTCAACCCGTAAAACTGGTAGACCACCAGATCGATGAGGGCGTCGGTCCTCTGGATGCGCGAAAGCAAGGGGTGAATCTTCACCACGCTCGCGCTAAACTCGCGCTCCAGCCGCTCCTGAAACCCCCGCCCCGATGGGTCAACGCCGAGGGCGCGATGGTTCTGCTTCAGGACGCCGATCACCTCGTTCAATGTCAAATCGTAGTATTTTTGAAGGGCGGTCTTGTTCTTGAGCGACTCGATTTCGGCGTCAATCTCCCTTTCCAACCACCGCAGGAAGCCGCGAATCTCCTCCCCCTTGGCTTTGTGCATCTTGATTATTTTTTCAGCGAGGAACGCCAGCAGGTCGTGGACAACATCGGAACGCTCCGGCTCGGCGTTGAGATGGCCCTTCACAAAGCCGAGGACGCAGTTGGTGTCCCCCTTGCTCAGGCAGTGGTCGTAGAGCGTTATCCCCTTCTCGCGGAGGCGCTCGCGTTCGTCAGTGGGGGTGGTGAAGTTGATCCGGCGGATGGGGAGTTCTCGAACTGTCGCTATATCAAGTTGAGGAAAATCATCCCGCTTTGCAACTTCTGAGGACCAAATGAATATCTGTGAAAATAACTTTGAGTTTATAAGAGTCAGTAAATAGAACAAAGAAATTGATGAACTTTTACCGGTTGCAAGCAGATAAGATTTGTTAATAGCAAAATGGGTATCAACATAAGTCGCATGAATGCGATGCTGTCGGCTAATGATTCGGCGAATAATGAGCCGTTTTTCGGTAAAGAAAAATTCTGGTGGACATTCCTTTAAGCTACCTGTGGCGACCCGTTCTATCTTCTCAGGTAAAAGTTCATATCGACCAACGGTTCCCCAAAATCCCGTTCTGAACTCTTTACAACCTTCTCTAGCTTGGGTAAATGGTGTCATACCGCGAGCAACTTCCAAAAAACTCTCAGCCTTTATTCCGAACTCCCTGACTTTGTTTTGTATGGAGATAATTGATGGAGAAAGTAATGTGAGGAAACGATAGTGCGGATCGTCTCGCCATATAGAAGGATCAACCTCATCATAATCTTGAGCTTTAGATGCCAACTCTTCCGCTGATTCTCGAATTCCATATCGCTTAATCCGAACTTGGCCCAATCCGAAACTTGATTTTTGAGAGATAAAGATAATCGTATCAATGTAAGCTTCAGGAAATACGTCATAGGGTAAGTGAACTATATATTCAATCGTGCATACAGAAAACAGCCACTCACGTAGACTACGATACATTCTTGCTGTTAACCAACCGCTTGGGATAATTAGGCCAATCCGACTCCGTTTTGCTAGGTTTAGAATCCCTCTCTCAATAAATGCGACAAATGAATCTGATACATTATCCATCGTTGGCAGGTTCATTTTGATAAATCTTTTATCCAATTCATCAAGATACGCTCCATACGGCGGATTCCCAATCACCGCGTCAAACCCCGGATTCTCCAGCTCCCGCCCGTACTTATCGCGGAAGACTTCGGGGAACTCAATCTCCCAGTGGAAGAACCGCTTCTGAGCGGCGCTCCCCTGCGCCCGCTGATAGCACGGCATCGCCTCAATGGCAGCGGGGGTATTTGACCGCAGGGTGTCGAGGGCGGCGTGGTATTCGGCGCGAGAGACGTCGTTGCCGAAATAGACGCTCGTCCAGAGGTTCGCCACGCCCTTGTGGTAGCGGAGCATCTGCTGGGCGATGTCTAGCTCATGCTCCTTCGCGTGGATGTCATCCGCAGTTCGGCTTCCCATTGCCTCAATCAACTGGTAGTGTCCGATGGCTCTGGCGACAGTGGTCGTAAAGGGAAACTCCATCGGAATCTCCATCTGCGCTGCTTCCTCCTGACGTCGGCTTTTTGTCGGTTGCGGCAAGTGCGCCAGGTCACGAATCTCCCCGCCGATCAGCGAATTGCCGCAGCGGATGTGATGGTCAAGGAACGAGAGCGGTTCCCCCCTTGCGACGGTGTGCAGCCAGAGCGAGAGTTTCGCCAGCTCCACTGCCATCATGTTCACATCCACCCCGTAGACGCACGACTCCACGACGCGGCGTCGCCAGTGGGCAATCTCCCTGTCACTGTCGTCCGCGAGAGTCGGGGCCTCCGGGTGCGTCACAAGTTCCTCGGCGAGGTAATCGACGACCCCGACGAGGAAGTGCCCGCTGCCGGTCGCCGGGTCGAGAATCTTGAGGGCGAGAATCTCGTCCACGCTTTTTCCTTTGCACAGCGGCGCGAGCGTGTTCTCGACGATGTAGCGGACGATGTAATCCGGCGTGTAGTAGCTGCCGGTCGCCTTTCGCTCACCCTTGTCGGTCAGCAAGTAGACCGCTCCGGCGGGATAATCGGGGGCACGGTTGGTGCCCTTCGCTTTCGGCTCGACGGTTTCCCCCTGCTTCCGCGAGACGATGACCATATCCTCCGTTGCCAGTTTGGGCTTGTATTCGAGCAAGCCCTCGTAGATGCTGCCGAGATGCCGCACCTCCAGGTCGCGATAGACGATCCGCTCGCCCTTCTCCGTCCGCGTTAAGAGTTCCACCGCCCGCGCCAGCACATCGTTGCCGAGGTCGTATTTTTCAAGGAACGGGTGACGCGCCGGCTGGAAAAGCCCGCCGTTATATTGCGGGATGAGGTCACGCCAACCGTCGTTAATCAGCCCAAACAACCCACGCAAGCGCGCCCAGTAATCGCTCATCGCCGAAATGATCAGCCCGCCCCCATCCAACCGCTCATGAATCTCCGTCGCCAGAGACGCGAGGCTGTAGTGCGCGGCGTAACCGGGATTTTCAACCGGCAGCAGTCCACGACTTTCGGCGTAGAGGATAAACAGGATTCGGTAGAGCAGAATCAGGCAGTTGGTGTGAATCGCATCCAGGGGCGGGTTTTCCCTGTCGAATCCGTTGCGTTGATAGTCGAGGAAGCCGCCGATCAACAGCCGCAACGCCTCATAGACGCGCTCCTTCAGGTCGGCGGACACGCCGACGGTGTGTTGCTGACTCCCAGCCAATACCGCATCGAGAAAGCATTGCCCCGTCGCATCCGGCAGAAAGGCGTTCCGGCGGAAGAGGCAGTAGAAATAGCGGAAAGCGTCGAGATCCTTCGCTTCGCTCAGAATGACAGCGGGTTGGCTCAGATTCTTCGCTTCGCTCAGAATGACAGGGGCTTCGCTCAAAATGACAGAGAGATCGACCTGATAGAAGCTGTCGAGCCGATAACTGGTTTGTCGGTGGTAGAGCCGCCACTGCCTGCCGTTGGTGAGGATGCCCCACAGCTTATCGGTCTGACGAAGATAGAAGTCGATCTGGTAGGAGGGGTTCGCGTTGTCGAAGGGGTCGCCTTTCCCCTTGGCCTTCCGGTCGAGGTCACGCGACCACGCCTTGGCGTCACCGATGGCGAACGCCGTTTTGAAGAGCTGATTCGTGTTGAGGTGGGCCTGGGCGTCGTTGAGGGCGTCGTTGGACCCAAAGAAGGCGTAATCGGGGCGCTTCGTCCCTAGCGAAGTCTGGAGTGAGGGCTGCACCTCAAAGGCATGTCCCAATAGCTCCAGCACAGGCTGGATAAATTCACGCTCCGTTTGCGCCTCGTTCCACTTTTCAGCGTTCGCTTTGACAGCGTTGTAAAGGGCTGTAATCTGCGCGCAGACCGATTCCATATCGGGCGTATCCGTCCACTGCGGCTGCTCCATGATGAGCGATTGCAGATAGTAGTCCGAAAAGAGTGCTCTATTTTCGATAGGGTTAGGTTGGTTTTGATTCGTCATAAGGTTCTTCAATTGCCCCCATGTGGCTTCTCATACGCCTTGAACTGAAGTTCAGGCTAATAGCTCAAGTCCACTGAAGTGGACTATCACCCGTTTCAGTCGTCTTCAGACGACTTCAGCTTTGAGCCTGCGAATTGATTCGCAGGCGTTGGGGAGCTTAACTTAATGCGAATGAGGGAGGTTTCAAACCTGCCCCTACCTTGACTTTGTTAAATTAGAAATGGATGTGCTTGTAGCCCAACTTTCTAAGTTGGCCTCTCCGCTCAAAAACCAAGATAGAATCTTGGGCTACGAGTCAATCTAACAAAGTCAAGCTATTTCAGAACAGAAATTTGTATGTCGGCACATTCCAGATTGCCCCATACAGAGACCAAAATCCACCGGTCACAAACTCGCCCAGAATCATCCCGAGGAACAGTGGAATTGCCCCCCGATGCGCTTTGATGCCCCCCACCTTGAGAATGATCAACTTGAGCAACCAACTCACGAAGATCGAGCACCAGAACACGTTCATCGACCAACTGCTGGAGACCGCGAATCCGGCAGGATGAAACACCCACCAGATGAATCGCATCCGCATTGCCATGAGAAACAGGGTGGAAACTCCGCCGACGATGAGCCCGCCGATTGCGCCGTAGTCTGGCGAAGATGGATAGTAGAGCCACGATTGCAGCAGATTGAATGGTCGCCACGCATAGCCGATTGCCCCACTGTATCGGTAGCCATCGGCGAGGTATGCCCAGAATGCCGCCGGCCCTGTGAGGGCAATCGCCAGTATCATCCCCCACACCATGCGACGGTTACTCGCTCGAGCGCGCTCCGCAAGTTTGAACCCCTCCAGTTGGTGCGGCATAACGTGTCCCCGGTACGCACGGTTGAAAAAGTGGAAGAAGCCGTACATCGTCAGATCGTTCGGGCTGATGACGCGCGTGCCTAACGCCTTCACAAGCGTGGTGTCTGGACCGGAAAAATGCAGGTCGTGAACGGGGGACCCCAACTCCGCCCGCATCCGCGTGATCGCCGTTGAGAGGGCATAATAGACCAAGAAAAAGAGGAGAGCGCTCCAGAGCGCCATCCCCGCCCGGTGGCAGAAGAAGAGGATGAGCCCAAGGGCGAGAATCCCTCCGATTAACGCTGCACGATAGCTCATTGGTTCATCATCTGCTTCTTGATGCCCCATAGAACCTATCCGGAAACCTAACCCCCCGCCCCCCTTCCCTACGAGGGAAGGGGGGGTATTCTCCCCTCTCCGTTTCGGGGAGGGGCCGGGGGAGGGGTTTTCGGATAGGCCCTTAATACCCGCCGCAATGACGTGACGCAGGTGATGTCTCGTGACCCACAGGGCGATCAGGAATAGCCCCAGATAGGCCCCGGTCGTCTGTTGTTCGATATACGGAAATTCGGGGAGATTGTGCAAGCCAAGTGTGCTGGCAAAAATACTTTCCGCTTTCCAAAACAGGTAGAAGAACCAGCAGGAAAACGAGAGGTCTAGCGGGATAAAAAATGCCAGTCCGACCGCATAAGGAAAAACGGCGAGAGGCGTCCATCCAATTGCGTCCCACGGTTTATTCATGAAAAGTGGATGGAGGTCATACAACCGACCACCGAAGCCGGGAACAACGGGAAAAAGGGTGTGTAGCCCGTTAAGGATGTCGATTCCCGCACCGGCAGCGAACCCTATCCACATCATGCGATGCTTCAGAAGTGCGCCCGAATTATCTGTCAGGTAAAGCGGAAGTTGAATGATCGGGTAGCTCAACTTTTCTGCCTCCGTCCATTGCTTGCGCACGAGCACGTTGATGCAGACCATCACGAAAACTAGCAGGAAAATAAACCCTGACCAGACGAACATCGGCGTCAGCCATGCTTTCATGAACCCCTTCATGTAGAGGCTGGATTCCCCTTCTGCGAACCCTTGCAAGACGTTTCGGTCTCGGACAGTGAGCCACGGTGGGATAAATCGCCAAAAGAGTTCCGCCCATTCGTTTTCCGGGCTCGCGTACCAAATCGGTCCAGCCAGGACCGCCATCAGCACCCGCATCATGTCGAGCCCCGCAATCCCGGAAGAGACCGAAAGCATCATGTAGATGATCAGCAGTTCCCCCTGATTCAGCGCGGCGTTGGGCAAAATTCTCTTCATCGCCAGATTGATCAGGAGAATGACAAACAGGATAAAAATGACGTTGAAAAACAGGGATACCGTCGTTGAGGTTGCCTCTCCCGAAGCGATCCAATAGGCGTTCGCTGGAATCAGTAGCAGCCCGATGAAAATCGCTCGCCAGCCGGTTCGGATTTCGGATTTCAAATTTCGGATTTTAAGCGGTTGTTCATCCACCCTTTTTTCCTTCCAACCTTCCATTCCCTTTGTCTGTAACGCCCTTCAAATTAGCACAGAATACAGAAAAATGTCAAGCATTAAATAATCAAATTCGCAAATGGACGCATGGGAGGTGAAATGGTATAACTTGGGAGGAGGGAAGAAAAGGAAGGAGGGAAGGAAAAAGGAGGCGTATTAAGTCTGGTCTGGACAAATTTAATTCGATTCAATAACTTAACTTTTGGAAGGATGGAAGAAAAGGAAGAAGGGAAGGAGGGAAGGAAGATAGAGGGGTAAACTCATTTCAGGATTCAAGATTCAAGATGCAGGATTCAAAATTCAAGATGCAGATGAATCGTGAATCCTGAATCTTTTCCGTAATGCTATTCTTTATTCAGAAACGGTATAAGAATTCACGACCCATCCCAGTGGTTCGTCATTCAAATAGGGGAGGAGGAGGGTTTGAAGGCGTTGCCGGGCATGGTGGAGATGCGTTTTGATGGTGCCTTCGGATCTGTCCAATCGCGCCGCAATCTCTTTCAATTGGAGTCCCTCATGATGGCGAAGCTTAAAAACGCATTGTTGTTTCGGAGGGAGTTGGCGGATGGCTTCGCCGATGATCTGTCCAAGCTCGTTGGTTTCAGCCAGGTCGGGCGGTAATGGACTCGAATCGTTGAATGCCCACTCCTCACCAGTTCCTGTCGATAATTCTTCCAAAGATAGGGTTTTAAGCCGATCTTGTTGGCGAATGAAGTCAATACACCGGTGAACCGCAATCCGATAAATCCAACTATAAAATGTGGATTGCCGCCTGAAAGTAGGCATGGCTTGAAACGCCTTGATGAAGACCTCCTGGGAAAGATCTTTGGCGGTTTCAGCGTTACGGACATACTTGTAAACCAAACTGTAGATTTTTCTTTGATATGTGAGCACCAATTGATTGAATACCTCCTTTTCCCCGTTCTGAAATCGCTCGACCAGTTCGTCCTCATCAATGGTTGGATATACCGGTGATGTGTAACTTCGTATAGCCATGTTACTTTCTCCTTTTGGGTGAGGGTGCACGGGATGGTGTGCTATCACTAAATCTTTGAGAACTCGCACCGTGACTGAAATTCAACGTATTGCGTATTGCGTATTGCGTTCCTTTGGGTGCCTTTACGCAATACGAAATACGCAATATAACACCCTTTTTGCGCGTAAGCGGGAGCTTTCACCCATTTTCTCACGCGTTTAGTGATAGTACACCATCCCAATCTTGCAACTATGTTGTTAATTATACCATAACAGATGTTAAAATATCAAGAGAAAAATCAAAGAATATCTCTGTTTCACTTGAGCAGAACTATCGGGATTTTGAGTTGACGAATCTGATGCGAGTGTGTTAAGATTTCGATGTTTTGGAAATCGCAGTAAGAATTCATAACTCAACATCAAAAGGAGAACGTCAAGATAATGAAACTTTGTTTTTTCAAGATGGCTTTAGCGCTTGGGCTCAGCCTGGCGATTTCGAGCGCCGCGCTGGCAGACCAGGCGGCTCTCTCCGCGGCCGTGAAGAAAGTTCCCAGCCTGATTGGGCATTGGGCTCTCGAAGGTGACTATAAGGATGCCTCGGGCAAAGGAAATGATGGGGTAGCGATGGGCGACCCTGCCGCATTTGGATGGACGGAGGGGGTCAACAAAGGAAAAGCCGTGACCATTGATTCCGCCAAGTTTGTTGGCAGTTTCGTTGATATTCCCGCCCCCATCGGGGCGGCCCTTGACACACCGAAGGCGACCGCGATTATTTGGGTGAAACTCTCCCCACGTAGCGGCGACCACTGGCAGGCAATTTCGGAACGGGATAACTTCTGGTATATTGAGACAGAGGCGAAGCCTGCCGAGTGGAAAGGAAACGCCGTTGTCTACCGGATCTATGACCCGAATGCCCCGGGTGATGGCGGCTCCGGCCAAGTCCGCGATAACGTCAACGTCTCCATCGAGAACGAGGTGTGGTATCAACTCGCCTGGACATACGATGGCGCGGTTCTCAAAGGTTTCGTCAATGGAAAGCAGGTCTTGAGCAAGGACTACGCTGGTGGGATTGGTCCCACAGCGGACACACCTGCGACGCCACCCGCCGGTAAGGGAAAAAACTATAATCTGTCTCTGGGCACCTGGCAACAGCGGGATGACTGGTTCTACGGAGCAATCGATGATTTCGCCTATTTCAAGGATGCCTTGAGCGAGGCGCAAATCAAAGAGCTCTATGACGCGATGCTCACCGTATCAACAGCCGTGGCCCCCCAAGGTAAACTCGCAACGCTGTGGGGCGCGGTCAAAAATTCTCGGAATTAAAGAAACGTTGGTTTTCGCCCCCGATGCCTTGCGTCGGGGGTTATTTTTTAGAAATGGGAGAGAATTATGAACACAAAACGTTTTTTCATCTTTCATATCATCGTCGGTTTGATGATGGCACTAACATGGCTAACAACTGCATTTGCAGCCGACTTCAAAACGGACTTTGAGAGTGCTGACATTAAGGATTGGGAGGTTTTTGACGAAAAAGACCTGGGGGATAAAGGCCCATCGAATTGGAGCGTTGGAGCGGGACAAATCAAAGGCAAAGCCTTGACGCAAAGCTCGAATATTTGGGGTGATGCAACAGACACGGTTCCGATTGGTACGGTGATTGTCTATAGTAAGGCGGAGTGGACCGATTTCATTCTGGAAGTGGACGCGTTTGCGAATGATAATGATGGCATGGGGGTGGTCTGGCGTTTCAAAGACCTTGCCAACCACTACCGATTCTTTACAATGATCGATACTGGGAATCCCCCGAATGGCGAGCGGGGTCCCTGGCGTAAGCTTGAATCACGTCTGGGAAAGGGTGCAGGCGAGAAATTGCCGTTTTACAAAACGCTTCATATTGAAAAAGGGCAATCCTATCAGCAAGGGATTCTCACGCATTGGAAGATTCAAGTGAAAGGAAATGAGTTTACAGTCGAGGTCGATGGAAAGAAGTCACTTCAAGGAAATGATAACCTTCACCCCAATGCAGGCAAGATTGGCTTTACCCTCTATGCCCAAAGTGGCGTGTTCTTCGATAATTTAACGATCACCGACATCTTTCCCGTCGATCCGAGAGATCGGCTGACAACTACCTGGGGACAGATTAAGGGTGAGTGGCGCTAGCGGCATGTTTCAAATTTCCCCCAAAATGAGTTGATAGTTTGGATTCAGATCTGTCCAAAAATCGGAAACGTGCGGCAGAAACCGAGTTTTTGCCAAAAACTCGGTTTCTGGTGCCCCAAATGGTTCACCGAATTGTGAACCATCCCGAGATTTCTTCATTGATAAATCTCTCCTCTAGGCGAAGCGGCGATTACAATCTTTTCTGTTGAGCCACAGATAGCGAAACAAAAATAAAACACTATGCACTCTGAATCAACTCATACCTCTCTAAAAAATTATCATCTTTTTCTAATAGCATTAAAACTCTTTGAGCTGGCCCTTGTGGTTCATTCTGTCCTGATTCCCAAGCCTCCACCGTTTTTACCGATACACCCATAATATAAGCAAAAGTTTTTTGAGAAAGCCCTAATTTATCACGAATTTTCTTTATTTTTTCCCCTTTATAACTGGGTAAAGGAGCTATTGAAGCTTTTCTGACTTTAACTCCCTTTATCTTTTTACCTTTCTCATAATCAATAGCTTGTTCCAAAGCAGTAATTATCCCTTCTCCAACACTCATATCTTCATATCTTTTTTTCATGACTGATTCCTCCTTAACTCTTCCTTTAATTCACCAACAAGCCTTCTTACGGTAGTTTCGCTCATTTTGGCAGCCAGTTGACGCAATAGCAGGGGCCGGT
>CAZOAL010000128.1:0-9053 GCA_964577695.1 uncultured bacterium
TACCATCTCTTATCAAATCTGTAAAGTGAAAACTACCTCCTGTGAATTATTTAGGTGCAAATTTAATCTGGTGGCACTTTAGAGACGGGGAAATTCCGTCAAACGGTACCTGCGTTAGTGAAATTGAAGCACAATATCCTATGGTGTTGAAAGTTGACGTCGCCTATCTACCTTGGGAATACGATACGAATCCCGATCATACAAACGCTGCACGTCTTGGGCTTGCACTGACGAGGCGTGTTCCAACGGTCATTTTCTATGAGTCTTACTCAGCACGGAACTTTAATCCACAGCTCTTCGTTGACATTGAATCCACTTTTGAGCAGAAAATGCAACTGCTCCAACGCTTTACCAACCATTACCCTATCAATCGGGATGAGGTCGTAGCGGTGAGAGCAAAAACGTGGGGGTTCAGAGCACGAAAGCGATTGGCCGAGGCATTCACCCCAGACCGCTACTTGATTCCTATGGATAGATTAATCTGAGTAGAGAGGGCCTACGCAGTAATTATGCCAGATCATATCTATAACGATTTGTTTGGACAAGAATTCGGAATTTGGTTAATAGAATTCGGAATGAAGGAGGTTTTTAATATGAACAATCAACAGATGCCCCTGGAGAACCCAGTAGATTATCTTTATCAACTTATACCCCGCCGGCTTGATCCGGTCCTGGAGATCGAAGGAGAACTTTTCAAGAAAGCGATAGAACGTTTAGGTTCAAAAGGGATCTTCGTCCCAGATCCATACGAGCCTTATCAAATTACCAATCTGAATCTGTACATTGGGGCCACAACACCTTTTTCAAAAAAAGAAGTACCGCACTGGCATTCAGCCCAAACGGAAGTGTATGTAATACAAGAGGGCCAGGCAGATCTCCTAGCAAAGTATCATTGGCAAGTAAGATGGAGACTGTTCCATGGAAATCCCGGAGATTTTTTGATAGTCCAACCTAAAGTCTGCCACTGGTTTCAATGGAAATCGGCGAGTGGGTTGGCCCTTGTGTTCAAAGCCCCTCAGATCGCAGGCGTAGGGAAATTTCCAAATGGAAAAACGGACTGTTTTTCTTGCCCATTTTATAACAATGGTTGCCAGTTACCTAAAGGATTTACACCAAAGGAAAATCTCAAAACTTCATCTAACGATTCCTCAAGCCCGGTATGAACTGTACCGGGCTTTGTTATCAAGTGGATCTCTACTTTTTGTAGGGATTGCAAATTGGTATTAGAATCCCTAGCTTGTTGGAAAAGCCTTTGAGTCGGCCTTATTCAGGCACGCCGCCGTCGGACTGTGTGCGGTCTAGCCAGCCCGGCAGCCGAATCTGTTCGGACAGCTTCCAGGCTGTCAGGTAAAGAGCAGCCGTCAAGCGTGTGGCTTCGCGGGCACGCTCAATTGCAAAATCGACCACTTCCGGCACAGGCGTCCAGTCCTCGCCGCGGGTAGACGGCAAGCGCTCCTCCAGTGCATAGACGCGCTCGATAAGGGAGCGGCCCGCTTCAATCTCCCTCGAAATACCCTCCATCAAGTCATCAAGCGGTTTTATTTCTTGATCTCGAGCCAGTTCATCCGGAGCAAGTGCCAGATATTCAATGAGCGCGTCCACCTTCTCATGGATGCCTGTCTGGGGGGATGACCCATCCGGTTTGGCCCGCCCATCGAAATGAATTGTCAGGTGCAGGGGTTGGCACATATCCTGCGCATAGTGACCAAGAAATCCCGCATAAACCAAACACTTGTTTTGAATAAAAGGGCTGTCGGGCCACTTTCGGTGTTCGGCAAAGGCCACAGCCAGACGCTCCGTCCACTCTGCCACAGCATAAGGCAAAAGCCCCACCTTTTCGGGGCCAATACCGAGTTCAACGCACAACTGGGTAAAGGTATATCGGTCCTTGGGCAACGTTCGCCCTTGCAAAAGTTCCAGATCGAGATAGTGCTCTGGCTGTTCAGCCCCTCGGAGGTAGGGCGTCCCCTGATTTTTTGATACGTCAGGATCAAACGAACAGTGTGCAATCATCCGTTCCCCCGAACGGAAAAACGTCGGCATCTCTTCAGGCAGGGCCTTCACCGCTGCCCGCGTCAGGATACCGTGTCCTCCCGCCCACCACCCCCAGACGGGGTTTCCGACCAGTAGCGAAATAATACATAAGACAAACAAAAAGCGTTTCATAAAAAAACTCGCGGCGGAAACTTCGCCATTGATGGCGGAGAGAGAGCAGGAAACCTGCACACCGCGCCTCCATTTGGGTGTTGACAGATTTCGATAAACTCAATCCAAGGAAATTGGGTTCTATGCTACAATGTTAGGTATCGGGTTGCTTCGACCCTTCGGGGACAGCCCCTGGTCGGTGGTTGAGCTTGTCGAAACCAAAACAGCCCCGAAAGACTCTCGACAGAGAGAAAGAACCGAGAAGCCCGTAACGTTGTCTTAGGTTTCTAAAAGACAACAAGACCTTAGATCGGCGACGCTTTCAACAAGCCTCGCCCTTTAGGGCAGGGTAGTTGACCTAAGCCAGCTTCGGATATCATCGGTGCTATTAGCACAAGCACCATAACAAAAGCGAGCGTCGAACCATGAGTGAAAGTCTTTGACATGGTGAATTCCTCCTGCGAGTTCAAAATCCAAGTAATTTGCGTATCGGTTTATCCGAACATTTGTCCATTGAAGCGCCTTCATAAAAAAATAACACTTCAGATGCGCTTCGATTTTACCACAGATCCAAAGTTTCGTCAATAAGGCTTTTCATGTAAATTTCTATTTCCCCTCTACGATCTTAATCGATCGATCGACATCGATATCGACCAACCTTTGAACGCTCCCGCTGGGCCACTTGACTTCAATACGTTGAATCTTTTTCGCTTTGCCGAGCCCGAATAGCAGACGCCGATCACTCTCTGACGCGTAGCTTGAACCGCTGTGTACCTCCTGCATCTGCCGGCGTCCATCGTACTGCACCTCAACGCGCGCCCCGATTCCATCCCGATTGCTCTTCGTCCCGACAACCTCAATCCGGATCCAATGATTCCGATTCCCACCGTCGTTCCGCAACAGCACCGCCCGTTGATTCGAGTTGACAATAAAGACATCCATATCCCCATCGTTATCGTAATCCCCGAATGCAGCGCCGCGGCCAACGTATCTTTCCGAAAAATAGCCGCCAAGCGCAGCCCCAATCTCAGTGTACGTGCCATCCCCGTTATTTTGGTAAAGTTGGTCATTTTGAGCGTAGGTGTTGTAGTCATCAAGGCGCTCAATATCGGGCTGGAGATGACCGTTGGCAACAAAGAGATCTAAATTCCCGTCGTTGTCAAAGTCGAAAAACTTCGTTCCAAAAGCCAGCATCAGATAGCTCGGTTGGGCAAGCCTCGCTATTTCTGTGGCGTCGGTGAAGGTGCCATCGCCGTTATTTTTATAAAGTGTGTTCGTCTCCAGCGAAGAGTTGGTGACAAAGATATCCAGCCAGCCGTCGTTATTATAGTCCCCGAAATCAACGCCCATCGAACCTTCCGGCAGCCCATTTCGATTGTATCCCGTCCCTGAAGGTAAGCCCACATCCGTGAACGTGCCATCCCCGCGGTTATGATACAGAAAATTTCGCGTTGTGTCATTGGCGACATAAATATCGGGCCAGCCATCGTTATCATAATCACCGACGGTCACGCCGAGGCCCTTCCCCTCTATGACGTTATACACGCCAGCTTTCTGCGTGATATCGCTGAATGTGCCATCGCCGTTGTTGCGATATAAAACGTCGGATTTGCCATCGAAAAAACGGGGGTGACAATACTCCAGGATGCCTTTGTCATTATTGAGACAAGGCTTCATTGAGAGGTCGTACTCCACATAGTTGACAACATACAGGTCTAAATCGCCATCTCGATCGATATCCACAAAGGCGCAACTGACACTCCATGAAGAGTCGCCAACTCCCGCTTTTTTTGTCGCATCTGTAAATGTACCATCCCCGTTATTGCGATAGAGGACATTCGGCCCAAAGTTGGCCACGTAAAGGTCCTGGTCGCCATCATTATCGTAATCCGCAGCGGTTGCTCCCATGCCGTAACCGGTATCACCGGTTCCAGAAATTTTCGTCACATCGGTAAATGTTCCATCACCGTTGTTTCGATACAGCGTATTTCTGCCTGCAACGGGGTCATGTCCTGTGCCGGGGACATACCCACTGTTCACAACATAGAGGTCAAGGTCCCCATCGTTATCATAATCGAAGAGAACCGCGCCGGACCCCATCGTTTCGATGAGATGCTTTTGCGGACTCAATCCAGCGACATGACGAAAATGAATCCCCACCGCCTCGGTCACATCGGTAAATGTTGTTGCGTATTGCGTATTGCGTCTTGCGGGTGGTGAGGGGGAGGGTGAGGCTCCCGCCGAACCTGTGCGTGAGGATTCCCCGTCCCTTCGCTTCGTTTCCCCTTTCTCCTCCTCCCCCTTTCTCCCTCTCTCCCCCTCCCCTTGTCCCATTCTCTGGTTTTCCGGCTTTCCGGCTTTCCGGCTTTCTCGTTTTCCGGATTGCGGTGGGGTCGCCGGTAGGGCGCAACGGAAACCGAGCAGGTTGTACTTGCTAGAGGGAATATCCCGTCCACGATAGGCGCAACGCAGTTGGATCGCCGTGCCACTCCACCCGCCACCTCGCACGACACGTAGAACGCGAACACCTATCTGCGGATTATTCACGGGATTCCGTTCCGGGCTGGTGTGGTAAAATGTCTCGGAATAAGCGTCAAGGCACCACTCCGCGACGTTTCCCTCAAGGTTATAAATGCCGTATCCGTTGGGCTGAAAGCTATCCACAGGGGCGGTATAAGCATAACCATCAGAGTAGCCTTCAATGTACCGGTCAAAGAAGTTTCCGGCGTATGAAGGCGGCGGCCAGGCGTCTCCCCACGGATACCTTTTGCCCACCAATCCCCCCCGCGCCGCATTCTCCCACTGCGCCTCCGTTGGCAACGTCTTTCCTGCCCACTGTGCATAAGCCATTGCATCATCCCACGAGACACCAACCACCGGCTGTGGTGGCTGATTAAAGTTCGCATCCCGCCAATATGCCGGTTCCGGGTATCCTGTCGATTCCATGAACTTTTGATACTGGGCGTTGGTCACTTCATATTTATCGATGGCGTAAGCGTCCAGAAAAACGCGATGTTGTGGGGTTTCGTCCTCAAACCAGCCCCGCTGAATTGGACGACCCGGACTGTACCGGCGAAGGTCTGCGACAATCCCATCCAACTCTGACGCTTGGGTTCCCATCAGAAATTCCGTGGCGGGGATGCGTACCATCTCCACACCGTCTCGGCTGACCAACGTTGTCGGTAATGTCGCGGCCGGTTGCGGTTTATCGCTTTGAACGCCGATGATACAGCACAACAATAAAGCACAACAGAGAAAGGCAAATCGGAATGGCATACGGATGTCCTACTCCTTTGTGAGCTTAAGGGATTCACGTTTCACGTATATTGTTACGACTTTTTCGGTTATGAGCAAAAGCGAGTCCCAGACCCCGATCATGCCCCTCCTAAATCGGGGCGTGATCGGGGTTTCAATACGCGAACTGAGCTGAGACGATGCGAAACCGTGAGGAGAATGAAACTGCACGGACGTTGCACCAAACTTAGGAAGTCTAAGTGAAAAACTCGTATATTGTAACAGAATCCTCAGAGACTATCCATCGGAAAATTAACTTGTAGAGCGCAACCTCGTCTTATGGTATAATTAATTTGACTTTGTTAAATTCGGGGAACGATCGTCTCGTAGAGCCTGCCGTGCTCGTCCGAGAATCGGACTGGCTGGTTCACCAGGGAGTGGAACAAGCGAGCCGCATGCTCTACGACTGGATTGCCAGTTTAATTTAACAAAGTCAAGTTAAGTACCTGGACAAAATTAAATCCATAATCAGACTTCCGAAGTCTCTGAGACTTCGGAAGTCTAGCATGAGAAAGGGATTTGGTTAAAATGAAATGGGCTCAGGTCACAGTGATAACTTCCCAAGAGGCATCGGATGCCGTTGCGAATTACCTCTTTGAGTGCGATGCAATCGGCTTAGAGATGAAAGACCCTTCTTCTCTATCTCCTCCCTTTACCACGCTCATCGCCTACTTTCCCATGGATGACTGCGTCGGCGAGCGCGTCCAGAAGTTACGCCGATTTCTCGCCCAACTTCCGCTTTTCGGAGTGGATGCGCACCCCGCGACAGTTGAACTGAGATGCGTTGAAGACGAAAATTGGTCCGAAACGTGGAAGGATGCGTTCCCACCTCAGAAGATTGGGAAACGCATCCTGATTGCCCCGACTTGGCATGAAATCACGCCCGACGCCTCGGATGTTCTGATTCGATTGGACCCGGGCATGGCGTTTGGGACCGGACATCATCCAACAACGCAACTCTCTATGGAATTGTTAGAAGCGGCCATCAAAGGAAACGAGGTGGTCGCTGACGTTGGCACAGGCTCCGGCATTCTAGCCATCACCGCCGCCAAGCTCGGTGCCGCGCGAGTGGATGCCGTCGAACTAGATGCGACAGCCATTCCGATTGCCCAGAAAAATTTTCAACTGAATCGTGTCGAATCCATCGTTCATCTTCACCACGGAGATGGGCTGAAGGCCATTGAAGGAAAATACGATCTCATCGTCGCCAACATCTTGACGAAAGTGATTCTACCAATGATTCCCCAATGTCCTCCGCTGCTTAAGTCTGGTGGTGGAGTCATCTTATCAGGAATCATGGCCAAAGAAGCGGAGCAGGTCGAAAGAGCGTTGGAGACAAATGGGTTCCGTTGCCTTGAGGTCCGAGAGCAAGAAGAGTGGACGGGGATTTGGGCAAAGTTGGAACGTGAGGCGTAAAACTGAGATTCGGCTTCAGTAGGGACGTTGGCTTTGATTGGCATCACGTTCGCCTCAGATGCGTTTTGGACGGTTGAAGATTTAAGCGCATCTTTCCTTGATCCTTAACAATCTAAATCATGGAGGTAACACTGTGTCTTGCAAAAACTTTCTTGCGCTTATCCTTCTCCTCACAATCGTTGTGATGGGAAGCTGGATCAGAATACTCGGGTCTGAATATCTGAAAGAACCGAACTTCTTGGGTAGTGACCCCTACCGATTCTACAATCAGGCAGAGATTATTCTTCAAAAAAACGGCCTGCCGGAGAAAGACATGAATAGATGGCTCCCGGAAGGAAGAGATCTGCGCACATCGCTCAATCTCTGGTCCTACGTAATCGCCTACACCTATCGCGCCATCTCTCTCGTTGTTCCCGAGACCTCTCTCTACTGGACAACAGCGCTTCTTCCCGTGGTCTGCTATGCGGTAGCCGGCGCGTTCCTTTTTCTTCTTGCAAAGGAACTTACATCCACATCTGCCGCATTCCTTGCCGCACTTGTATTCTTTGTGGTTCCGGTAGAACTGTTCCGCTCATCAGTAGGGTGCCCCGACCGGGATCCGTGGTGCATGCTACTCATCCTCATGGGAGTGTTCTTCTACCACCACTCAACTGGAAGATTCCCGAACTCCCAACCGAAAAACCTGCTCTGGCTTCTTGCATCAAGCGTAAGCATGGCGTTACTCGGCCTAAGCTGGGAAGCAAGCGGACTCTTCAGCGGACTTATCGCCTTTATGCTCATAAACGAAATGATGCATGAAGAAATGACACTCGGCAGTGCGGCAAGGCGATGCCTCGTTTATATCGCTCCCCTCATACTCGTGGGCACACTTCTTACCGATGCATATAAAGGAAAGGCGAACCACTCAACGCCGATAGAACTCCTCTATTGGGGACCGATCATAACAACCACTCTCTTCTTGATCCTCCCGGCACTGCGAAAACGCTTCAGCATTCTCCGATCCCATCGAGCGGTTTCTATCTGTGCCCCGCCTCTCGCTCTTGCAGTAAGCGGCATCATTACTGCTGCTGCGTGCTCCATAATCTGGTTGCCGGTAGACAGCTACATCTGGACAAAACTTGGAGCGAATCTCCACTCCACGCTTGGCACAAGCAGACTGAAAGCGCTGGTCAGTGTCGCTCTCGCGTGCATGATCTGCTGGACCTGCGTCCTCGGAAGAAAATGTGCGAGCCACTATAGCGTCATGCTCGTCGTACTCTACGGCTATGCGATACTCTTCCTGTCAAAGGGATCAATGCGATATGGATTTTTCTTTACTCCCTTCGTTGCCGTAACGTTTGGTACCGTTCTGCATGCGCTCCACCAGTTCTTGAAAACGCCGCTTCCTTTCTGGGCCGCGGGAACGCTCACCGCGATGGGTGTCGTGGTAATCTTTGTCATCCAAGCTCCATGGTGGATCCCGTGTGCCGCGCTCCTCGCCTTCGTAGTTCTGTGGATCCTCTTGGGTAAACCGGGAGCGCTCTGCCTTGCTTCTTCGGGGCAACAAATCGTGATACAAATCACCGCGCTTCTTGCGCCATCGCTTTGTATCACGCTTATCGCCGCACCGGTAATCGGCATGAAACCGGATATAGCCAACGCAAACCGCGGCATAAGAGAAGCAATAGAAACCAACCGCGTGAGCATGAAGTCGGCTTCGGAAGACTCCGTTTCCCTGGTGCTTCGTAATCTGAAAAATATCACCCCCCCCAACGCCGTAGTCAGCGCTAGATGGGACCTCGGTTCACGCATCAATACTGTCTTAAAAGGAAGAACCGTGGTTGATGAGGATCACTTTATCCCGTACTGGATTTACTTGAACTCCCGATATGGATACTGCGCTCGAACCAAAGAAGAAGCGCTTTCCTACTTTAGAAGCCGTGGAGTCACCCATGTCTTCCTTACCCCGCTTGACTTTCGATATTTTCATCTGCATGGGTACACCGGCTCCGACGGGGCCTTTGACCGGTACACCGGCGCGGTGCACTACCGCAAAACGAACATTCCCGCCTCCCTCATACAAGAAGGAAAAACCTTCCAGTACTCGATTATCTTTCCTGATGTGGAAACATCGGACTTTTCGAGGAAAAACACGGAACCAATCATAAGTAACTTTAAGAAAATATGGATCACTTTCTCGGAATGTGTTAGGATGTGGC
>CAZOAL010000129.1:0-8985 GCA_964577695.1 uncultured bacterium
CGGCCGGACCGCTATTGGCCGGCCCCTGATTAAAAATGAGCGAAACTACCGTCATATAGATTCATTTTTCTTTATTGGGGGTGTCTTGTTCCCACGCTCCCGCGTGGGAATGCAGGTTTGGACGCTCCGCACTAACTTGATGCGAATGGAATGATGTTTTTCCTATCCCAGTCAAGGTATCTGATTTTCAACGTCGGTTTCTCCTGTTTGACTGATTAAGGGTCATGATCTGTGCAAGGGCAAGATTGTTTTTCGCACGCTTGAGCGATTTAGCCCTGTAACTGGCTCAACCGTTGGATAAAACTATCCAAACTTTCGACCTTGACAGCGTCCAGATGTAACTGCCGCAAAACGGGTAATTCCTTGATTTGCTGAAGCCGCGCCGTTAATTCTGCGACGGTTGAGGGGGGTACAGTAAATCGCGCACTCAGGACATCGAGCGTATTTGCCTGTGTGGTTTCTACCTGTCCTCTCTCTATCCCTCTCTCTATTCCTCTTTGTTCACCTTCCTCAATGAAGGCTTGTGCGATGGTACGTTCCATGTGACTCACCTCCTGTTGTCTTTGTCGAGTTTGGACGGATTGAGAAACAATCTGGGTTAATTGATGGTGCTCCTCTGGAGCGCGTCGGTGATAGATGAGAAGCAGGATGTAATGGATGGCTTGCAACCATTGCATCTGCTGATGAGTGGTCAGCCGGTCAAGATTTCCAATGGCCTGCCTCAGTTCACTTTCGAGGGCTTCCAGGGGAGCTTTCTCCTTCTGAAGGATTCGGAGAATCCACCCGAAAGGGTGCTCCTTCTCCGTCAACTTCTCTGGTGCTGTGGCGTTCAGGTTCAGAAACAGGGTGTCGTGATGGGGGATAAAGCGTTCCAACTCCGCTGGCACATCCATCAACGCCGTCACACTTAACGGTGTGTCCCATTCTTTGTCACCGGTGTAAAAGAGAAGGGGTAAAATCGGGCGAAAACGCCATTCGCTCTCAGGGAGGCCGGCGCGTTGCCACTCCTGCCGTTGCCGGTCCCAGATCAACGTCATATAAAACAGGATGCGGAACCCCATCGACATGATGGGGGTTGACTGATGTTCGATTAAGATGTAGATGAGAAGTTCGCGTTCCCCGTCACCGGTGACACCCTTAAAAGGGACCAGAAACAGTAAATCGGACTCTTGGGTGCGGAGGCTTTCCAGCACAAAACTGGTTTTTTGCTCCTCTAGCCGGGAGAAATCCAGACGGCTCGCCAGTTCCGGGGCCAGAATCTGTAAGAGCCCCGCGACATGCTCCGGCGATTCCAGCAGCCATTTGGTGCCGCGGTCTGGAAACTCGCGCACGGGTAAAAGGATGAGATGTTCTTCCATTGGCAGTTCTCCAGTTGTTAGGTGATTCTGAGATCGAAATGGGAAATTAAAAACCGAAATCGGTATTAACTGTTAGATCAGAAGGACACTCGGCAAAAGCCATCCCCGCCAAACCCCCAAAAAGGAGAATGGCCCCACATAACATGAACACGATTTGAACCGATAGATTTCTGTTGCGCATGGTGTCCTCCTCTCATGGCTGAAATTCACGAGGGTCAATTCCAAAGACGGCGATCAGCTTCTCTTTAACCTGTTTTTGAAGCGTTGGGTTGAGATGTCCGATTCGTCGCCGAATCAGTGAGCGGTTGAGAGTGACGAGCTTATCCAGCCGAATCATTGAAGCCACTTTCAAACCCGTCGTTGAGAAATCAGAAGCTGTCGGCAAAATCAGCAGATCGGCGGCAGTGGGGGCCGGATGAATTCTGGATGAGATAAAGGCGAGTAACAGATCCGGGCCATTGGCGTCTGCACCGACAATCAGCGCAGGACGGCGTTTCGCACTCCTTAAATCCGTGAATGGAAAAATGGCAATGACGACATCCCACTGTTTTAAGGGAATCATTGTTTGCATTAGACAGGCTCCCCGTCTTCGTCCGTGTAGATACCATCTTCGTCTGGATGGTTAAGCCAATCGAAACTCCCACCATCCATCGCGACTTTCGCCATTGTTTGAGATGTCAACTCGTCCTCCTCGGCTGTTGCCCAGCCCAGGAAGGTAACAATCACGTCAACCGGTCCTTTAACAATAATGGGTCGATTTAGCTGAATCTGCTTCCCATCGTAAATGCCTTTGACTGCTAACATAATCGGGGCCTCCTCTTGAAAGAAGTCAAGCTAATTTCGGATGAAATTGTACGAATTATTCCCTATCGAGTTTACCACAAGATTGGACCAAAATCAAGATGGTTTGGGTTCCCGCTCCATCCTTCATCCAATCAGGATTTCCCCACCGATTCACTTAATAGTAGATCTCATTTAGCCTTGATCCATCAAATCGGGACATTAACCATCGGGTCAGAGGGCCACTCGGCAAAAGCCCTCTCCGCCAAACCCCCAAACAGGAGAATGGCCCCACATAACATGAACACAATTTGAACCGATAGATTTCTGTTGCGCATGGTGTCCTCCTGAGAACACGGATTGATAGGATTTCGCGGATTGGATCTCGGGTGGGGTTTAGGCCCACCCGTGTCATCCTATAGCTCCGTGTTCTTCTTGAGCGATTTAGCCCTGTAACTGGCTCAACCGTTGGATAAAACTGTCCAAACTTTCCACCTTGACAGCGTCGGTTAGGAGATTTCGCAAAACCGACAGGTCTTGGATCCGCTGGAGACGTGCATTCAATTCGGCCAATGTCGAGTTTGGCACTGTAAACCGAGCATTTAACACATCAAGGGTGCTGGATTGGGCATATGCTAGTTTACCTTCCTCAATAAGGGCTTGTGCAATCGTTTGTCCCATGTGACTCACCTCCTGTTGTCTTTGTCGAGTTTGGACGGATTGAGAAACGATTTGGGTTCAGTGAGGGTGTTCCTCTGGCTCACGTTAGCCCTGTAATTGGCTCAACCGTTCGATAAAACTGTCCAGGCTCTCCGCCTTGACAGCGTCGGTTAGGAGATTTCGCAAAACCGACAATTCTTTGATTCGCTGAAGCCGCGCCGTTAATTCTGCTACGGTCGAGGGGGGTACAGAAAATCGCACGTTCAAGACATCAAGCGTGCTGGATTGGGCAATCTCGATTTGCCCGCTCTGTCGGCCTCTTTGTTCACCTTCCTCAATGAAGGCTTGTGCAATCGTTCGTCCCATGTGACTCACCTCCTCCTTCCTTCTTCGGTCTTGGACGGATTGGGAAATAATGTGGGTTAGTGGCTCATGTTCTTCGGGCTCGCGGCGATGAAAGATGAGGAGCAACAGGTAGTGGATGGCTTTTTGCCATTCCACTCTGTTCTCGGTTGTCAATTGGTCGATTCTTGCCACCGCCTGCCTGAGTTCATTCATAAACGCTTCATCTGGAGCTTTCTCCTTCTGTAGAACCCGGGCAATCCACCCAAAGGGGTGTTCCTGTGCCGTCAGGTCTTCGGATGCAGTGGCTGGTAGATTCAGGAACAGGGTGTCGTGGGAGGGAACGAAGCGTTCTAACTCCTGTGGCAAGTCCATCAACGCTGTAACACTCAACGGCGTATCCCAGTCTCGGTCACCGGTGTAAAAGAGAATGGGTACAATCGGACGAAAACGCCATTCGCTCTCAGGGAGGCTGGCGCGTTGCCACTCCTGCCGTTGCCGGTCCCAGATCAGCGTCATATAAAACAGGATGCGGAATCCCATCGACAGGACGGGGGTTGACTGATGTTCGATTAAGATGTAAATGAGAATCTCTCGTTCTGTTTCACCGGCAATGCCCTTAAAGGGAACCAGAAAGAGTAAATCGGACTCTTGTTTGCGCAGACTCTCCAACACAAAACTGGTTTTTTGGTCCTGTAACTGAGAGAAATCCAAACGGCTCGCCAGTTCCGGGGCCAGAAGCTGTAAGAGCCCCGCGACATGCTCCGGCGATTCCAGCAGCCATTTGGTGCCTCTGTCTGGAAATTCTCGCACAGATAAAAGGATGAGATGTTCTTCCATTGTTTTCCCTCCTTGAAATTCAGCGATTGTCAGTGTAGACCAGACTGATGCCCCTGTCAAGTGAAATTTTCACTCACAAGCCATTTGGTGCCGCGATCTGGAAATTCTCGCACAGGTAAAAGGATGAGATGTTCTTCCGTTGTTTTCCCTCCTTGAAATTCAGCGATTGTCAGTGTAGACCAGACTGATGCCCCTGTCAAGTGAAATTTTCACTCACTCGACTTGAACGGATCGATTTCTGCTGTGAATTTTGTTCTCCTCTCAAAAAAGGCGTCCCCAAACGGCAAACTCCCGCTTTGAAGACGCCTTGTGAACACGTAAAAAGTATGGCGGCTTGAACCCCTCAATGAAACCGGAGCAAAAAAATCCCCTATCCAGGTTGGTGGTTGCTCCCCTCCTGCATACCTCAAACCCAGTTGTGGTATGGGTTTAAGTGGATTTTATGGAAGATAAAAACGGATTAAACGTGGGCATTTTTTCTCCTCCGGTGAAACGGTTGAGTGATTATATGACACATCTTGCTGTCAACACCTTTTTCTGGAAATCCCGTTTATGCGAACTCGGGAACGAATAACGCATAATTTTTCACGGGCACCGTTACGGTACGGTGAACCACGGGCGATTGAACCAGTCGATCCCAATTTTCGCTGACTTCCGCTGTAAAATACTTTTCTCCGCACTGTTCACAAACGCCAACGGGGACATTTTCAAAACAATACAGTTGTCCCTTCCAGCGGAAATCCACTGTGATACCTTGTTCTGTGACTTGGCCGCCACAGTAGTAGCAATCTTCATATTTATGAGCCATGGCTTTTTATCTTGTTCCCACGCTCTGCGTGGGGATGCTGTCTGTGACGCTCCGCGTCGTCTCAACGAGGTATAGGCTTATTCTCCCTTCTCAAACTCCAACCGCGCGTAGCGTATGAAGATACCCCCGCCCGGGCGCGCCAGTGGACCGTTGACTGCAAGACAGGCGATGACATGCCGCGCGCCCGGCTGCGCCTGCTCTGAGACCAGCACGCGCTGTGGCGCGTTAAACCCTGATACTGCCCCACATCCCGACTTACCAAACGCAAGGTCACACTTACTGTCAACCCAGACCTCACCGTAATCATCGATGCAGGTCGCAAACCACACATGCGCCCCACTGATGTCCACATCGCCGACCCGCTCTGGCAGCGTGACCGCGACGCGATACCAGCCAAAGCAAAGGCCTTTTGATACGCCTTTTTGAATATTCTCACAGACAGCCCAGCCGGAATCATCATACTCCGCCAGCCGCGCGGGAGATTCCGGGAGTTGGTCCACCAATCCACCGTTTGGCTCTCCGGGGACTAACCCATCGGCGTAACGCCACTGTGCCTTGACCTGTTGCAGGGCATCCGGTTTCTCCAAATCTAACGTTGCAATAATCATGATTGCCTCCTGAATTTGTTTGAATAGACGAGCTTTTCACTTAAAGCCGATCCGAAAACCCCTCCCCCGGCCCCTCCCCGAAGCGGAGAGGGGAGAAACTCCCCCTTCCCTCCACTCCCTCCCCGTTCCCCCCTGTGGTCTTTCCCCCCCTATGGTCCCCCCGCGGACGGGGGGACAGGAGTGGACGGGGGACAGAAGGGAGGGGAGGGGTGGGGGGGAAGGGGGCCGGGGGGTTAGGTCTGATAGGCCTCCGGTGCTAACTGAAAAACTCGTATGAATATTGACTTTGAGGTAGAAATTTGCAATCAAGCAAATCCCCATTTTCTTCCTCACGTTTTACGTTTCACGCATTACGCATTACGATCCGCGGTACTCGTAGATAGTCACCCCTTGCACAACGCGGCTATAAGCCCCCGACGCTCCGGGGGGATTATCCGGCTTCAACCCGAAAGCGAGAGAACTGAAAAGCCCCAACAGTTGACCGACCATGACATACAACGGGGCTTTGTGGGAATCCGGGATGGTGTGCTGCCCCTGTGAATCACATTCGATGACGCCATCCACACAATCGCGGAGGCTTTCGGGACATACCCCCCCGCCCGCGGGGGGGCCAGGGGTGAGTCTTGAGGTCCCCCCCGTGGACGGGGGGGCGCAGACCAGCAAAGTCGTAGCCGAGCCGCGCAATTGGCAAATGACATCCATCTCGTACCGCCGACGGTGGGGGTCAGAGGAGAGATAGTAAACGATGAGGCTCCGGTCCGTGATGGCGGAGATGGGACCATGCCGAAATGCGAGGAAAGTTCCCCCTTGCGCGATGGTCTTTCCAACCGTCAGCTCCTGTATTTTGAGGGCGGATTCGATGGCTGCCCCTTCGAGCGTGCCGTTGCCGAGATAAAAGACGCGATCGAATTTCTGGGCGGCGAGCTGCTGCAAAAAATCTGAGTTGTTAGCCAGCAGACTTTCACCTGCCTTCGCAAGCCGTTCGATGATATTGACATACGACTCAAGAGTTGGGTTTTGCCACAGATGCCCCAGACCGAGCGCGGCGACAACCATGCTTGAATAGGAGCTCGTCATTGCCAACCCCTGGTCGTTCGTCGCTTCATGCAGGGTAATCAAGTAGGCGCGATCTGGCCGGGAGCGGGCAAGTTGCGCCAATTGCCCATCCGGATTGCAGGTCATCACCAGGTGCTTCATACGCGGATAGCATTCCAGCCCGATTCGCATTGCCTCAAGGCTTTCAGGGCTATTCCCTGACCGCGCAAAGGAGATGAGCACGCTATCCTCATCCGCAGCAAAGACCTCGTTTGGCCGCGCGACGATGTCGGTGGTCGGACGCGCATCGACATGCAGCTTGAGAGCCGCCCTCAAGAAATCCTGGGCAGATCTGCCGACATAATCGCTCGTGCCTGCGCCAGCGAGTATCAGGCTTGGTCTCGCCGAGATGTCAATCCAGCCCCTCAAACCTTCCGCCTGATCGCGCATAAGCTCCGCGGTATGACGCCATGTCCAGGGTTGCTGCAAAATCTCCCTTGAAGTTGCCTGCGCGCCATATCGGTTCTCTGCATCCGTCGCCAGGCGCGTGAGGGAGTTGCTGAGTTGTTGCTGTCTCTGAAGATATGAATCCAGACTTTCTGAGGAACTATGGGTCAATAACATTTGTATTGTTCTATGAACCGTGTTGCGTATTGCGTATTGCGTATTGTGTAATCAGGTATTGTACAAGACCAATCCTTTCCTGTCAATAAGAAAATTTCTTTCACTCTCTCTTTGTCAGTGATAAAATTTGAGTAACCTTTCACTGTTCTGATATCTTATTAGGCGAACGTGCAAGAAATCTTTTCGGGAGGCTTAGACGCATGAGACACGATGACGCGGAATTGGTCCGTCAAACGTTGGCGGGGGATGGAGACGCCTTTGGCGAATTGGTCAAGCGATACCAGGGGCTCGTTTGCGGGCTTGCTTACCATCTCGTCGGAAATCGGGCAGATGCCGAGGATTTGGCGCAAGACGCCTTTCTCAGCACTTACAAGAATCTCAACCAGTTGAAAGACCCGTCAAAATTTGGCGCGTGGCTCCGCCAGATTGCGGCGAACTTCTGTCGCGCCTTTCAGCAACGGCATTCATACCATGCGAGAGGGGTACAACTGTTTGATCCAACGTTCAGCAGCCCGGACGCCCGGCGAGTGGCTCCGATTACCGCGAGTGACCCCCTGCCGGACGAAATCGCTGAACATCCGACCATCACCTTATCCATACCGACTTAACACAAAAGTTGTACATCCGCCAAGCCATCGTTGAGATTGAAACTCTCCCACTTTTGCGTCCGCTTGTTATATCAACTCATACCCCTCTCCGGCAGTGCCAACCCAGAGCGATATTGATTGTGGAAAATTGACCGACGGCCTACGGGCCTCTGCTGTGCGACACTAGCCCTCAAACCATTATCCGGATGGGGCGATGAACAGGCAGCGAGCCGCTTCGTTGAGGCGAGCGAAGGCTTCGGGACTGAGAACGCCCCAGTCCGATGATCTGTTCGCGTGAGGCCCTTCGCGGCGACACCAAAAGCTGGTGACGTTTGGTCGGTCGGCTGAACTGCGATTCAAGGTGGCACCGTGCCACAGGTGACTATTGAAGATGGCGACGGTGCCAGCAGTCCCGATTAATTTAATCTCCTCCGGGTGCGGTTCTTTCGGGTCTTTCATCACCTCTGGAGGGTGTTTGCCACACCGGTGCGTACCGGGCACCACGCGCGTCGGTCCATTCTCTTTGGTGAAATCCGTTAGCATCCACATTGAGTTACAGGCAAAATACTCTCCGGGTTTGGCAGGTGTTCCGCCATAGTCAACGTGAAGCGGCTGGTGACCGCGCCCCGGGCGATTGGGCCGCGAATGGATACCTAAAGATCGGAAATCCTCCTTCAAGACGTGGGCGATTCCGGCGAGCAGGCGTGGGTGCGTGAAGCAAATATTAAAGTCGGCGGATTTGTTTTGCATATTTGTACATTCCGTCGGCCGGTCCGGCTCGCCTGTCTTTTCGAGGATGAACAACTCCTCCATCGCCTTGCGCATCCGAATGACCTGTTCGGCAGGGACCAGATTCGGCAAGGGCAGAAAACCGTCTCTATCTAACGTGAACTTCTCCTCCTCGGAGAGGGTATCTTCTCGAACGCCGAGGGCATAAAGTGCCTCTTGAAATGTCATAAAGCCTCCTTTGCATTGTTAATTCGGCTGGGAAACGTTATCTTGACCGTAGGGATATAAAAAGAATAAGGGGGTTAGATTCGCATTGCCAACGCGGCGGGTTCCCCAAGCAGATCGTTTGCTGTCAGATATTTTACGCTTTGGCTAAAAAAATAGCAAAGAAATTGAGATTGAATTATACCAATTTGCATTCTATTTGGTAACATTTGTAGCCCAACTTTCTAAGTTGGAACGACTGGAACCAAGATAGAATCTTGGGCTACGTTACTTTTCCAATTGCAAATTGGTATGATAAAAGTTCATTGATTTTCTGGAAATTCATGGAATCTCATGGTATAATACTGCACCATGAAACTCAGTCAATATGCGAAAAAACTGGGTGTTGG
>CAZOAL010000130.1:0-8927 GCA_964577695.1 uncultured bacterium
AGGCGTGTAGGCGAGTGTAAGAGGTTGGCATTGGGGGAGATTCGTCCCAACCAAAACCCCACTCGTCCACTCGTCCACTCGTCCACTCGTCCACTCGTCGTTTGTATAATCTAGCAATCAGATAAAAAGTTGAGTCTCTCCACATCTTCAACTGCCTAACGACCCAAGTTCAGTTGTCCGATTCTCGGACGAGCGCGGCGAGTGTTTTGCCGAACGTCCGACAAACCCAAACCCGCCACAACCCCAAAAACAGTATTAAAACCGCCGATCCCCGCTGTCAACTGCAACGGCTGGTTAGAATCGTTCGTAAAATTTAAGTAGGTCAGGCTGTGCCTGACTATATGGTGTCAGGCACAGCCTGACCTACCTGCTTCTTGGGGTGTTTGTCCTGCTTTCATCTTCTTTCACCGAACTCTGATTAGACGGCAAAAATGCAGTCTAATCCTCTATTCCTGCCTTTTTGCCGTCTAAACAGGCTACCATAGAAAACCAATTGTCTGCTACCTTTGTCAGTATTCTACCACACCACCTCCAGAGAATCAATCGCAAAATCGTCAGACGGAGGTCAGCCCAATGGACTAACCGCCATTTATACGGCACGTCTCACATTTTTCCGCTTGCAGTCGTGTGCACTCCGTGCTATAATGGTAGCCATCCTGCATCTGAGGTGATGTGAATGCTAAAACAAGAAGCCCATCGGGAATCAGGCGTCACCTGGCGTGCGATTCTGATTTCTCTCCTGCTTATCCCCCCGAACGTGTTTTGGGTGATTGAAGTCGAGTGCGTGTGGCACTCCGGGCACCCGACCACGATCTCCCTTTTCTGGAACGTTGTTCTCAACTTATTCGCCCTCATCCTCATCAACCTTTTCATCAAGCGGGTTGCGCCGCGTGCCGCCTTAACCCAGGGTGAACTGATTACGATTTACGCGATGCTGTCAATCGCCTCTGGCCTGGCTGGTCATGACACCCTGGCACTGACCATTCCCGCCCTGCCGCATGCCTTCTGGTTCGCCACGCCCGAAAACGATTGGGCGGATCTGTTTCACGCTCATATCCCCCAACACCTCGTTGTCTCGGACAAGGACATTATCCGCGGTTTCTATGAAGGCGACACGCCGTTTTACACGAAAAAGATTCTCGGGGCGTGGATTGGCCCGACGTTGTGGTGGACCGCTTTTATCCTCGCGCTCGGAACGATCATGATCTGTCTCAACGTGATTGTGCGTAAGCAGTGGACGGAGCATGAAAAACTGGCGTACCCCATCATTCAGCTTCCGATGGCGATTACTGAGCGGGGAGGGACATCCAGCTTTTTCCAAAATCGCTTGTTGTGGTACGGCTTCATGATTGCCGCCGCGCTCGATATCTGGCATGGATTGGCGCATTTCTACCCGCTCCTCCCTGATTTCAATGTTCGGCATGATGCACGGAATTGGGGGCGTTTCTTTACGGAGAGACCTTGGAACGCTATCGGTGGTGTTCCTGTGCCACTTTATCCTTTTGTGATTGGGCTTGGATTTTTGCTGCCGATGGATCTCTCTTTCTCAATCTGGTTTTTCTTTGTCGTCAATAGACTCCAGCGTGTTTTTGGTAGCGCCGCTGGCATTCCATCTCCTTTCCCTTATCTCAGTGAACAATCCATTGGCGCATGGATGGCAATCTTTGTTATGGCATTGACTGTGACACGCAGGCACCTCGCCAATGTGGCGCGTACCATTTTGGGTCGCTCAAATGGGATTGATGATTCTCAGGAGCCAATTCGCTATCGAACAGCTTTCGTCTTGATAATTCTCTCGAGTCTATTCATCTTATGGTTTTGCCTCAAAGCCGGCATGACCATCCCGATCATATTGCCCTTCTTCGGGTTCTTCTTTGCGATTTCTATCGCCATTACGAGAGTCCGTGCAGAGGTGGGCCCCCCTGCCCATGAAATGGCAGGCATGGTCAATGGGCAACAGTTTCTGCTCAATATTTTGGGAACGCGCCCCATCGGGCCGAATAACCTGGCGGTCTTTCCCTATTTTTGGTTCTTCAGTGGACGTGGGTATCGGGAGCATATCATGCCCCATCAACTGGAGGCATTCAAAATGGCAGAGCGAGCTCGGATGAATACAAAGCGACTCGTGCTGGCAATGATCATCGCCGTTCTTGCCGGGTCGCTTGCCTCCTTTTGGGCAACTGTGAGCGAACTCTACCGTTTGGGGGGAGCGGTGACCGGCGCGGGCGGGGGCATTGGTCCATCAGTCGGGCATATCGGCCAATTCAACTGGCTTGCCGGGCTTTTTGCATATCCTCGTGGTCCAGACGTCCCCGCAATCAGTTTCATGACAGGCGGGATGATTTTTACTTTCCTTTTGATGGTCATGCGGATGCGGTTTATCTGGTGGCCCCTGCATCCCGCAGGCTATGCTATCTCAATGACTTTCGGCGTGGAGTATTTCTGGACCTGTTTGGTGATTAGCACGCTCATCAAATGGATTGTTTTGAAATACGGTGGCGCTTCAATGTATCGGAAAGCGACTTATGTTTTCTTTGGGGTCATCCTGGGTGAATACTGCGTTGGCGCGTTTTGGAGTGTGTTGAGCGTCATCCTTCGCGCACCGATCTATGACTTTGCGCCAGGCTAGAGAGGAGAGGGCTCTATAATAATGACTGTCGCAACGACAAAGGCAGCCGAAGGAAAGATCGCAACGGTAGCGGTCAATGCACTCAAGCAAATACTCGAAGTCTCCGCCGACGACATGCCGCCAGAAGATCTTCGTGTGGTTGCTCGTCTCAAGAAAGTTTTCCAAATTCAGTACAAAGACACCGGGAGTGAGTATGGGCTTTACTGGTATGAGGAGAAAGTCGATTGTTCGCAAGTGAGGCAACTCGCACGCCAGGAGTTGAAGTGCCGTGGGCTGGAAGCATGATCTTGGAGGGAGGGTTAGCGATGAGAGCATTTCAAGAAGCAAAGAAACTGATGTCAGTCATGACGCGGGCAGAGAAGGCACAACTGCTGCAATGGGTGGTGCGTGATCTGGGAGATGAAGCAGGCAAGGCTGGGCAAGCGGTGCCTGATGATGAATTCGGGCAAAATGGAGGTTCACAATGAAAGTTGAAGCGATAAAAGTCGAAAACGGCTTCCTAATCCCATTCAATGAAACGTTTGCGAAAATCGTGCAAGATAAAATTCTGCTCGAGGTTGAAGTTCTTGAGCCAAATCGACTTGAAGAAGGATATGCCATTCTGGATGAATTGGTTGGATTTTGTGAATCGAATCGAACGGATGCTTCCGTCAATCATGATGCAATCATCTTACAGTTTTAGGTACTTTCGGAAATGTCCAAATCCATTGTGTTAGCGAAAAATGAGCGTCTGACTGGAAATTCAGGAACCAGGGTTGAACTTGGAGATGATGTGATTCCAGGAATCTGAAATTGAATCCGCTTTTTTATATTGTTCTTCTGTCTCAAATCTGCTACAATCTGTAGCGGTCAAAACGCCCCGACGCGACGTCTCCATCGGTTAGGTTCCATCAGAAAATGCAAAAGGATAATTGGATCCAAACAGAATTAGATCAGCTCAATCGTGCCGGGCTCTGGCGCTCCCTGCGGTCCGTCATGACAGCCCCGGTAGGGCGCGTCACCCTTGATGGGCGCGAGGTCATCTTGCTCGGCTCGAATAACTACCTCGGCTTGAGCACACACCCGAAAGTCATCGAGGCAGCGGTTGATGCTGTGCGGGAATACGGGACGGGCGCAAGCGGTTCACGCTTGACGACAGGCAATTGCTGGCTTTACACCGAGCTCGAGGCGAAGATCGCCGCGGCAAAGGGGACTGAAGCCGCCTTAGTCTTTAGTTCCGGTTACCTTGCAAATATCGGCACAATCCCTGCATTGGCGAACGAGGGTGCTCTCATCCTCAGCGACGCCCTCAATCATGCGAGCATTATCGACGGGTGCCGTCTGAGTCAAGCGACAAAGCAGGTCTATCGGCACTGCGACCTTGAGCATCTGGAATCACTGTTAGCGGGTTCGGCGAAGTTCAGACGACGGCTGATCGTCACCGATGGCGTTTTCAGCATGGATGGCGACATCGCCCCCCTCCCTGAAATCTGTGCGCTCGCGGATAAGTACGAGGCGATGGTGATGGTCGATGACGCCCACGCCTTTGGGGTTTTAGGCAAATCTGGCGGGGGAACGGTTGAGCATTTCGGGTTGGAGAATCGTGGGGTGATTCAGATGGGGACGTTGAGCAAGGCGATCGGTGGATTAGGGGGATATGTCGCTGGCAGCCGAGCGCTGATCGATTTCCTGATGAATCAGGCACGGGGCTTCATCTTCTCGACGGGACTTCCGTCGGCGACCTTGGCGGGTGCCTCGGCTGCGATTGATGTGATGCGTTCAGCACCTGAATTGCGCGAGCGTTTGTTCTCCAATGCGCGACTGCTCCACACCGCTCTGTCTGAACAGGGATTCCAATTGTTGCCACGCGAAACTCAAATTCTTCCGCTCATCCTTGGCCCGGCAGAAGTGGCATCGCGGTTTGCCCAAGCACTCCTGGCTCACGGTGTCTATGCCCCCGCCATCCGTCCGCCCACTGTGCCGGAAGGGACCAGCCGACTGCGAATCTCTGTGATGGCATCTCATACAGCCGAAGATTTAGCGGAGGCAATTAAGGGATTTGTGGTGGCAAGAGCGTCCATGGCATTCTGACACGAGTTTTTCACTTAGACTTCCGAAGTTTGAGATCAGATTTTTGCTGAATCTGTTTTTCATGGTTTCACATCGTCTCAGCTTAACTCAGATGTTGAAACTTCGGAAGTCTGCGCGTCACTTTTGCCCATAACTGAAAAAGTCGTATTCTGACACGTTCACCAGGAATTTCAATCGCTATGCAAACCAACATCGAATCCACCCGACAAGACTTTGTGCTCATTGCGAACCCGATTTCAGGGAAGGGGAAGGCGACTGCCATTGCTGAGAACGCCTACCAGCAACTCACGGCTAACGGAGGGAAGGGCAGGCTTGAGTTGACAACCCAAAGCGGGGATGCCAACCGCTTTGCGAGGGAAGCTGTTGAAAACGGATTGCACCGGATTATTGTGTGCGGTGGCGATGGAACCATTCACGAGGTTGTCAACGCGATCGCACAAAAGCCTGACGTGGTACTGGGTCTGCTTCCATGCGGTAAGGGAAATGACCTTGCGGGGGCGTTGAAGATTCCGAAAAATCCCGCTGATGCCATCGAAGTTTTGTTGAATGGGACTCCTCGTCAGATAGACCTCGGAAAGATCGGGGAACACTATTTTGACACCATCGTGACATGCGGGTATGACGCGGAAGTGAGCCGACGTGTGACGGAGGGGGGAGTGCCTTTTTCAGGGACAGCCGCTTATGTCTACGCGGCAATCACCATGCTTTTTCGCTATAAATCACCAGTAGTTCGTCTGGAAGGTGACTTCGGCGTTTACGAAGGGAATATCCTTCTCACCGCGACGGGCATCACGTCCAGCTATGGCGGGGGAATGAAAATACTCCCGGACGCGGTTATGGATGATGGACTCCTTGATGTCTGTATTATCAAACCCATCCCGCGTCGGACGGTGTTACGTATGCTCGTCATGCTATTCTGGGGAGGCCACACCTCTCACCCTGCCGTAGAAATCCATCGCACGAAATCATTGACTATCCACACGCAGCCCCCCATCCTCCTTTGTGCGGACGGGGAGCGAATCTGTTACACCCCAGTAACGATTGAAATTATCGAACGGGGATTGCGTGTTCTTGTACCAGCAGATAAAGGGACGGGGGCATAAAGAAAACTGCGAATCAAAGCGGCTGAAAGAAGCCAAAAGAAGAGTGGTAAATCAGCATGTTTCAAATTCCTAAAAAAAAATGAGTTTACGCTTTACATGGAAGGATGGAAGGATGGAAGAATGGAAGAATGCTGCCCATCCTTCCATCCTTCCAATCTTCCAACCCCAAAGCGTGTAAAGAGGTTGCTGAAACATGCCTAAAAAACGATGTGACAAGCCGACCAGTTACAATGAACAACGGAGGGGATTGGCTATGTGGAATGAATCCAAACAAACACGATTAAATCAGCTCCACGAGACGGATGTGCAAGGCACGTTGATGGAGGCAGAACGCCCCGAATTAGCCGCGTTGATAGAGGAACGCTGCCGCTATGAGGAGGCGGCGATAGAGGAGGCAACCCGGCGAACCGAGCAAGAAAATGCCCGCTTGAAGACACAGGTTCAACAAGTCCAGGCGCAGAACTGCGAACTGGAAGCGTTGATTCGAGAACAAGAAGCCTACTTTTCGGGAGTGCAGGTGCTCATCGCTCAGATGGAAGAGCGCCGTCGAGACTGGCGCGAGCGTTAGGGAGTTGGCAAAAAATAACTATCCCAACCGCTCCCGTCGGATTGCCAAATCCGACGGCTCTGGATTTGGCAATCCAGAGCAAGCAGAGGGACGATTTTATTTTCTACAAAAGCCTTAACAGAATATCGAGAAAAATGGAGGAATAATGTGGCAAAGGGAACAACGAACGAAATGACAAGTGTGCCGGAGGCAACGCCAAATAAGGATGGGTTGCTCTCGTTGTATCGTCAGATGCTCGTCATCAGGCGTTGCGAGGAGCAACTGGCGAAATCATATCAGAGTGGTCTTATCCACGGTGCCTGCCATACATACATCGGCCAGGAGGCGGTTGCTGTGGGGGTGTGCGCCCACTTGCGGAAGGATGATGTCGTCTTCAGTACGCATCGCGGTCATGGTCACGCCCTCGCCAAAGGGGTTCCGCCCCAAGAGGTGATCGCCGAGTTATTCGGGCGTGTGACCGGCTGCTCTCGCGGTCGGGGAGGCAGCATGCACCTGTTTGCACCGGAGGTCGGCTTGATGGGGACCAGCGGGATTGTCGGTCCCTGCATCCTACAAGCGGCCGGGGCGGGCTATACGTTTAAGTTGCTCAAGACCGACCGGGTCAGCGTGGCATTCTTCGGCGATGGCGCGGTCAACAACGGGGCGTTTCATGAGGGGCTTAACATGGCGGCGATCTGGAGGTTGCCCGTGCTCTTTGTCTGCGAGAACAACCTCTATGCGACCGAAGTCCCGTTTGCTGCTGCCGCCGGAAATCCGGAGGTTGCCGTGCGCGGGGTGTGCTACGGCCTACCGGGCATCGCCGTTGACGGGAATGATGTGTTGAGCGTCTATGAGGCAGCCCGTGAGGCGGTACATCGGGCGCGCTCCGGCGGCGGGCCCACATTGCTGGAATGCAAAACCTACCGTACCCGGGCGCACTCCGAAGGGATGCGCGACGCGGGCTATCGAACGCAGGAAGAGGTTGACGAATGGAAAACGCGGGACCCAATCAAGTGTTTCAGGGAACGGGTTCTGGATAAGGGCGCGGCGAGTGAGCAGGATTTTGAGTCGATTGAAGGGGAAGTTGGTGCGCGCATCGAAGACGCCCTGACCTTTGCAAGGAACAGTCCGTGGCCGGACCCTGCAACTGCCACAGACCATATATTTAGTGCAGAGTGAAGAAGTCGTAGCGCAAACTGACAGTTTGCGTTACAAATGGAGGAGCAATGCGAGAGATTACGTTTATGGATGCGACCCGCGAAGGGCTCGCTGAAGAAATGGCAAAAGACCCGTCGATCTTCGTCGTGGGCGAAGGGATTGGCAAACGGGGGGGCAACTTCAATACGACCACGGGGCTCTATGACCTCTACGGCCCGGAGCGACTGCGGGACACCCCCATCTGCGAACGGGGGTTTGTGGGGATGTGCACGGGCGCTGCCCTGGTCGGTGGGCGTCCGATTGTGGATTTCATGTTCATTGACTTTATTCTGGATTCTATGGGCGAACTGGCGAATCAGATCTCGAAAATCCAGTATATGAGCAGCGGTCGTCTGAAAATGCCGATCGTGCTTCGCGGCTGCATTGGCATCGGGCATTCGTCGGCGACCCATCACTCCGGCAGCTATTATCCGATGTTCGTCTACCTCCCCGGTTTCCGCGTCGTTGTTCCGACGACGCCTTACGATGCGAAGGGGTTGTTTAAGACAGCGATTCGTAGCGATGACCCGGTCCTCTTTCTGGAGCATAAGTCCTTGCTCAGTATGAAGGGACCAGTACCCGAAGAAGAATATTACCTTCCATTCGGAAAGGCAACAATTCCCCGTGAGGGCAAAGATGTCACTGTTGTCGCGATTGCGCTCATGGTGAAAAGGACGCTGGAAGCGTGCGAGGCACTTGAAAAAGAGGGTATCTCTGTTGAGGTCATCGACCCGCGAACCTTAGCCCCGCTTGATATGGATACTATCCTTGAGTCCGTCCACAAAACTGGCCGGATCTTGATCGTTGACGAAGCCTTTGGCCCATGCAGCATCGGCGCTGAGATTGCCGCGCAGATCATCGACCTGGGATTCGACGATCTGGACGCCCCCATCCGACGACTGAACGGGGCACATACGCCGACGCCCTACAGTCCGCCCCTGGAGGCGGCTGTGGTGCCAAACCCCCAAACCATTGCCCAGGCCATCCGGGATTTGATGGCGGAGTAGAAAATGGGCAAATGAGCAATCAAGCAATTGAGCACATATATCTTTGGCAGATACATGCGCACGAATGAGGCTTAGTGGTTCATTTCATAAATTCGACTAGGGTCTCATGTAGAGACGTTGCATGCAACGTCTCTACACAAAACCCTATACGGACTTGTGGAATAAACCACTTAGAGCCTATCCGAAAACTAATCTGGGAACACCCCGGCTGTCCGAAGGACGCCGGGTGTGTTCCCGCTAGCCGCAAACACCCGGGGTCTTCGTTCCTCAGACAACCGGGGTTTGCTGGACTTTTCGGATAGGCTCTTATAGCCCAACCTTCTAAGTTGTTGTCTTTTAGAAACCTAAGACAACGTTGGCCTCTCCGCTCAAAA
>CAZOAL010000131.1:0-8405 GCA_964577695.1 uncultured bacterium
GAATTTAACCAACATTGTACAAGAATTTGTTAAAGCGCACTTGACTTTGGTAAATCCGCCCCCGGCCCCCAATTCCTAATCATTATCCACAATTCTGCAACCCCGCACCGGATGCGGCTTTCTCCCTCTCCCCGCCGTGGGAGAGGGTCGGGGTGAGGGGACATGAGGTGGTTGGGGGGTTCGATGGTTGGGTGGTTGGGAACAAACCACCTCACAACCCAACCACCCAACCACCCAATTCCCCCCTCACCCCTTCGACTTCGCTCAAGGCAGAGCCTGCCCCGATCCATCGGGGCTCTAGCCCTCTCCCACAATTCTGGCGGGGCAATGGATGCTCCCCCCGAAATTGGGGGGCCGGGGCTGATTGACATAGTAGGTGACAAAATGAACTGGCATATTGAAGCATTACAGGCACCCCCCAACTACGAGGTAATCGCCTCCACAGATTCGATTGAGGCGATTACCTTTGACAACGAACCCTATTTTGATCAACCCACCCAGGTTTTTGCCTATATGGGGATTCCAAAGACAACTCAAGCGTCCGTTCCCGGCATGGTCTGTGTTCACGGCGGAGGCGGCAGAGCCTTCAAAGAATGGGTTCAACTGTGGAACGACCGTGGATACGCCGCAATTTCCATGGATTTAAGTGGACGCGGCCCGGATGGGCAACGTCTCCCCCACGGAGGCCCCGAGCAGGACCACAACGCCAAGTTCAACCTGACGGTGAGCTGGAAAAATCTCTGGACCTACCATGCCATTGCCGCTGTCATTCGCTCCCATAGCCTGCTTCGAGCGCAACCTTCAGTCGACCCGCAACGAATCGGGGTGACAGGTATCAGTTGGGGCGGGTATCTAACCTGTATTGCGGCGGGCGTTGACCCACGTTTTGCCTGTGCCATCCCTGTCTATGGGTGCGGTTATCTGCAAAATAACAGCGCCACTGAGTGGATGCAAACCTTTGATCGCATGACGGCTGAAGAGCGTACGCAGTGGCATAATCTCTGTGACCCCGCTGTTTATTTGCCCCACAGTCGTATGCCGATGCTGTTTGTCACCGGGACCAACGACTTTGCCTATCCGCTGGATAGCTTGAAAAAAAGTTATTCCGTCGTTAAAGGGCCTGTGACGCTGTGTGTGCGACTTGAGATGCCACATGGACATGAAGCGGGCTGGGCACCGAAGGAAATTCACCGCTTTACGGATTCCCTCTTTCGCCCAACCCCTGCATTCCCGCAAATTGGCCCGATGACGCGCCGTGGCACAGCCGTCTGGGCACCGTTCTGTAGTGAGCAGTACGTTGGGGCCGGCTACCTGCTCTATACCCAGGACAAGGGGGCATGGCAAGCGCGAAAGTGGCATCAAGTTTCTGCCAACCTTAACGAACAGGTGGTGTCGGCAGAACTGCCTGAACACGTCACCGCCTATTTCCTTGCCATCGAAGATGAGGCCGGCACCTACGTCAGTTGCGCTCATGAAGAAATGACGTAATACCACTTCTGATAGCTCATCAAGCATTGACACATACCAGATGCAAGTAGACAGTAGACAATAGACGGTCCACTGTCTACTGCTTACTGTCTACCGTCTACAGACTCAAGAGGAAGTTTTATGGAATACGTTGAACTCGGCACCACCGGTCAGGAAGTCTCCGCGGTTGGATTGGGGTGCATGAGCCTGAACCGCGAGACGGCGGACCGGGGAAAAGTCGCCGTCACCCGTGCGTTTGAACTCGGCATAACCCTGTTCGACACCGCCGATATATATGGGCAGGGACAATCGGAGGAAATCCTCGGTGAAGCCCTTCGAGAAGGAAAGATAGCTCGGGAGCAGGTTGTCATTGCTTCCAAGTGCGGCATTGTCTTTCAGGGCATGGTCGATGCGTATACTTACAAGGCTTACGACCTGTCTCCGGCCTATCTCAAAGCGAGTTGCGAAGCCTCCCTCAAACGTCTCGGCACAGACTATATCGATCTCTACCAACCCCACCGGATCGACTACCTCACGCACCCCGAAGAAACTGGGCGGGCGCTTGATGCGCTGAAAACCGAAGGCAAGATTCGGCATGTAGGGGTGAGTAACTATACCCCCGATGAGCTCCGCGCCATTTCGGGCTACATCCGTGTCGAATCCCTCCAGACACAGTTTAGCCTGTTGCACATTGAACCCCTCGAAAGTGGTTTGGCGTCCGTCTGCTTAGAAAACCAGATGAACATCCTCTGTTGGAGTCCCCTCCACCAAGGTATCCTGACGGGGACCAAATCCCTCGCACACGCTGACTGGCAGCAGCAACGGGAGCAGGGGATGGTCGTGCAGGTCGCCAAATTTGCCCAGGAATATGGTTTGACACTGGGGCAGATTGCTCTAGCTTGGTTGATGCAGCTTCCCGGCGGCGTTATCCCCCTGGTGGGGACGGCGAACGCCGCTCACATTGCGGAGGCGACGAAGGCGGTGGGTGTCAAACTGGCAAGAGATGACTGGTACGAGTTGCTGGTGATTGCCCGCGGACGCCCGATGCCCTGGGAGCAGCGCCCATACATCTACATCAAGACGCACTAAAGGGGAGCTTTTGATCAACAATCGTACTTTTATTCGCCAATGTCACATTAGAAATGAGATCCAGTCGTAGCCCAACTTTCTAAGTTGGCCAACCGAGGACATCATCCGCGGGAACCAAGATAGAATCTTGGGCTACAGAGCCTGCCCCGCTCTATCGGAGGAAATGTGACATTGGCGAGTTACACTCGAACGAACAAAAACAGGAGAAACCCAAAGAATGGAACGAAAAAATATATCCTCTCAACCCCCTTTGGTTAGCATTGTTATGGGCAGTGATTCAGACCTTGAGAAAATGGCTGAAGCCGCTAAAATCCTGGAAGAATTTGGGGTCCCTTTTGAGATTACGATTTCATCAGCGCATAGAGCCCCTGAACGCACGATGCAATATGCCAAAAACGCCAGGGAGCGAGGTGTTCATGTGATTATCGCCGGCGCGGGACGCGCAGCACACCTCGCCGGTGTGATTGCCGCACATACCACCCTCCCGGTCATCGGTGTTCCGCTGGATGGGGGCCCCCTCAACGGTGTGGACGCGCTCTACGCAACAGTGCAGATGCCGCCGGGCATCCCTGTTGCAACGATGGCGATTGGATCCGGTGGCGCACAAAACGCCGGCATCCTCGCGGTGCAGATGCTCTCTCTCAAGTTCCCTGAACTCACACCGCAGCTTGAAGCCTACAAAGCCCAACTCAGTGAGGGTGTGGAAAAGAAAGCGGAACGCTTGGCAGTGGTTGGCTATCAGAATTACCCAAAAATGATAGTTTAGGACTTACGCAGTGATGGAGGATTTCTCGTAAAGTGGGCAGCTTGCCCACTGAAGAAGCGGGCAAGCTGCCCGCTCTACATGAGATGAAGGGAGGTGAGTCGAATGAACCTATATGATCTGACCATCATCGGCGGTGGAAGCGCGGGGCTAGTTTTGGCTGTGGCAGGGGCAAAGTTGGGTAAAAAGACCGCCCTCGTCGAAAAGCATCGATTGGGAGGGGATTGCCTGTGGACGGGGTGCGTCCCCTCAAAGGCAATCCTCAAGTCTGCGAAAATTGCCCATTATATGAAAGATGCAGAAAAGTATGGCATCATGGTGAAGGACTTTCAGGTGGATTTCCAGCGGGTCATGCAGCATGTCCGAGGTGCCCAGCACACAATCGAGAGCGAACATGATAACCCGGAGCGATTCCGTGAGATGGGCGTGGATGTGATTTTCGGCAATGGGCATTTTGAATCCCCGACGACGTTTGTGGTTGAAGATGTCGAAAAGGGCCAAACCACGATACTCAAGAGCAAAAAATTCGTGATTTCTACCGGCTCTCGCCCGGTTGCGCCTCCGATTCCCGGACTCGAATCCATCCGGTATCTAGACAGCGAGAATGTTTGGGAGCTGGAGCAACTTCCCTCAAAGCTCTTCGTGATAGGCGCAGGGCCGATCGGGATTGAATTGGGTCAAGCCTTTCATCGCTTAGGAACGCAAGTGACAATCGCGCAACGGAGTGGACGTATCTTGACGAAGGAGGAGGTCGATGTTTCGGAGCGGATGGCGGGTTACCTCCGGGAAGAAGGGATTGAGATTTGCCTCAACACGGATGTGCTTGAAGTCACTCCGTCCCCTACCTCTCCCCCGTCCCCTCTCCTGGCGGAGAGGGGAGTAGACTCCCCCTTCCATTCAGGGAAGGGGGCCGGGGGGTTAGGTGGGGGGCATCAAGCCCCTTCATCGGGGGATTACCACGTCAGAATCAAAGTTGGTGGTGAGGAGCGGGAGTTGTCCGTCGATCACATCCTGATTGCGGTGGGGCGGAAGCCGAACATTGAGGGGTTAGGGCTTGAGGCGCTCGGTGTCAAGGTCGGGAAACAAGGGATTGAAGTCAACCGCAAGTTGCAAACCGCCGTCAAAAATATCTACGCCGCCGGCGATGTGATTGGGCATTACCTGTTTACGCATGTCGCTGCATTTCAGGCGCAACTGATCGTTCGCAATATCTTTTTCCCGGGTTCCGGCGCGATCGATTATTCCGTTGTTCCCTGGACGACATTCTGCCATCCAGAGGTTGCGCGCTGTGGGCTGACTGAAGAGGAAGCGCGGCGTAAACATGGAGATGTTGATGTCTTCGTGGTCGATTTTCACGATGTGGAGCGAGCGATTGTGGAGGGGGAGACGAAAGGGTTTATCAAGGTCGTCGCGACGAAATGGACGGGCAAAATCCTGGGTGTGCATCTCGTTGGCGAGAACGCGGGGGAGGTCATCCACGAGTTTGTCCTGGCGATGAAAGCAGGCATCCCGTTACGCAAGTTAGGTTCAGTGATTCATGTCTATCCCACATTTTCGAGCATCGTCTGGCGGGTCTCAGGGAAGTGGCTCGCAGAGGGCAGTTTAAGCCGAAAGGTACGCGGGATATTGGGCAAGGGCTGAAAGACGCATGACAGCCCAAAATTCAGGATTCAAGGGATACAGGATTCAAGATGCAGGATGCAGGATTCAAGATGCAGAATTATGTTTGGTTTTAACAGAATTGGGTTATTACAAGGAGGTGCACATTGAAATTTTGGCTGGCAAAACCGCATCAGACCGAACAACAGTTTCTCTTATGGGGGCGCGAGTATCCGGGTCTGGTCGAGCTGGATTCGGTGGCGCAATATGTTGGATTGAAAGCCTACTCGATTACCGTGACAGACAAAAGCACGCCCGCCGATCAGAAATCGAAGTTGATTTTCGCAGTCCCCCACGCGCACGAGCCGGCGGGCACGGTCGGTTGCATGGAGTATCTGAATCAACTGCTGACGGGCAAGCACTTCGATGGAACGCTATCGGACTTGGATCGGGAGCGTACCCTGGCAAGTTGCGTGCTCAGTTTTATCCCTGACGCTAACCCCGACGGACGTTCTCGGGCACCTGTTGATTATTGGGATGGTTCCCAATATACGAACGAGGAATTCTGGACGTTCATGCGCGGACGTGACCCTGAGACGAAGAAGATGTGGAAACGGCTTGGACGATGGAGCCTTCAGGAGGAAACACCCGAAACGATCGGCATCGTCTACGAACAGATTAACGCGCATGAGTATGTCGAGCCGAACCGTGACTTGAGTTCTTCCTATTTCCGGCTCATCCAGCGCGTCGGTGAGCGCTACGGTTATGGGCGTTGGTTAGATATTCATCAAACAGAGTTTGAACGCAGTCCCCATAACTGCATGATCTTGCTCCCGCTGGTTCAGAATGAACTCCCTCAAGAGATTCAGCAGGTCAACGTCGCATGGGCGGAGGCAATCGTCGAAGCGTGGGCGGCGATTGGGGCAAATCCCGTCCGTCCGAGCAAGCCGCTTGGTTACACCGGTGAGCAAGCAGAGTATTTCCGCCGTATCTGGCGCGAGTTCATGCCGATGATTCCACAGATTACGACGGAGGTGCAGAACAACAATCCTCGAACGCCACCCGCTCTGCAAGCAAAACTCCAGGAGATTGCCATCAGGGTGAGCGTTGAACTCGTGCGTGGGGGCTAGAAACCGAGTTTTTATGAAAAACTCGGTTTCTACCTGTTATCACAAATGAAGGAGAAAATCTTATGCAAAACGTGGGTATTGAGTTTCCGGAGCGTGGGGTCGCTCGATTATTTGACATTGGCCCGCCGCCGAATCCCGGACCAACGGAGATTCTGATTCGGACGCAATATTCGGGAGTGACCAACGGCACCGAGCGCCACGCCATGATGGGAGATTTCGACTGGCAAAATTTCCCCGGACGACATGGCTATCAACACGTTGGCATTGTTGAGAAAGCGGGGTCTGAGGTGAGCAGATTTCAGGAAGGGGGGCGACTCTTTTTCGGCGGCTATGTCGGACACCGTGGCTGGCATGTACAGGCGGTCGGGGGCGCGGATGCGAAGTCTTACACCTCCCATCTCTGTTTGCCCTTGCCGGACGATATCAATCCAGAGTTTTGTGCACTGTTGGGTGTGGCGGGCGTTGCCATGCGTGCTGTCAGACGCTGCCGCGTTGCGAACGGGCATCGCGTGTGGGTTGTCGGGGCGGGGCTCATCGGTCAGTTTGCGGCGCAAGCAGCGAGAGCCTTTGGTGCCAACGTCACGATCACAGATACCATCGACAGGCGGCTGGAAATTGCGGCGGAAGTGGGGGCGCACCGAACCCTCAACGCCTCGGCGGCAAACGCCTACGAATCACTCAAGGAAGGTGGCCCTTATGACCGGATTATCGACGCCTCTGGTTATCCGCCGCTGTTCACAGACATTCACAAACATAACCTGCTGGCTTACCGCGGCGTGATTGGAGCGATTGCGGTACGCGGCGAAACGGTTTTCCCGTGGAGTATGTTACATGGGCGAGAAGCCTCGATTGAAGTCTCCTGTCATTTCAGCTTGGATGACCTACAGGTTGTGCTCCATTTCCTGCAACGGGGGATGATTCAGATTGAGCCGCTAGTTTTGCATCGCGCCCCCATCGCGGAAGCACCAAGCATCTATGAGATGCTGCGGGATAGACGTGAGGAGATGTTAGGGATTATTTTCAACTGGGGGGAAGTATGATAGCACGGATTGTAATTCAATTTTGACACTGTTTATCTCCTCGGCCACTTGGGGTAAAAACTTTAGGATTTCCACTCTCTGCTTATGATAACGCGTTGAACAATGCGATGCTCAATGGGGACGGCTACTGGTTGAATCAGGTCACCTCATTGGATGACCTCACGTTGCTGGGAAATTTCGATCGGATTGGATTTCAAGATGAACGCAAGATCGTCCGTTTCCTCGGCTAAGATATTCGGCAAAGGCAAAAGCAGAATAAACAGGACATCCAAGTGAACGAATCACCATCCAACCTCCTTGACTTTTACAGACATGGGAATCCTAAATTTTACCACCCAATCTGGCAGTTCCATGTTCAACTGAGCATTGCTGTAACTCACATGCTCATGTTGCATAACCCCTGATTGATCGTAAATCTCTGATGAAATTTCCATGGGGATATATCGATTCGCCAGCTTGATATGCTTTTGATAAAGGGATTTCGCTGCAATATCACCATCAGGAGTTTGCATCTCAAAAGAGACAATCCGATCTTCAATACTCCCCAAGATAGCAATACCGAGCACTTTTTTCATTTTTGATGGTGCCCCCCAATAGGTGTAAAGTGTATCCTCTTTCTGCTCATGCCTCAGGAGGGAATAGCCGACATCCGTTAAGCCACCATCTGTCTTCGTGACCCGCCGGATCGTCTCAATAAACGGAAGCGGTATCATTCCTTTGGACTTGAATCGAAATGCTTTACCCTCAATTGGGTAGTAAATCTCTAGAACCTTATCCTTGACCACCATAATCTGCGAGATAGGGTCTGTTACTTCAACAACCACCTTTTGGGGCGAGGCGTCGTAATAGATAGTTCCGTGGGTAATCTCTTTAGCTTCCCCCTCTAGTAGCTCCCGCTCAAATTGCAGAGAAAGGGTTTGAATCAGCTCGGCTCGGCTTGAAATGACAGGAACGAACAAGAGCAACAGAATTATCAATCGAAAGGCTATCTGCATGCACTTTTACCTCGCGCCTTGAGAAGTCTCAGGTTCTTCTTCGAGAGTTTCGATAATCGCTTTCATTTCCTCAAAAACTTGACGAAGAGAAGGTTGAGCACACGGAATATGTTGTGACGGATGGTCTAAAGGATGATAGTGCCACTGTTTCAAGTTATCATAACCGAATATTCTGGCGTTGTTACGAATGAGTGCGAAATCTTGGCGATCATTTTCAGCGTTAAAACGAACAGAGATGAATGTATTTTCCCGAATGTGGAGATTCAATTTATAGTACTCCCCAATTTCAAGACAATTTTCGGAGCGAAATAAGGTGGAAAAC
>CAZOAL010000132.1:0-8072 GCA_964577695.1 uncultured bacterium
GCCACATCCTAACACATTCCGAGAAAGTGATCCATATTTTCTTAAAGTTACTTAGGTTGTGCGGTGAATCGTGCCATCAGCATAGCGGGTCGCTGTCTTTCGATTCAGGGGGTCGTAGGTGTAGGTCGTCGCGTTGCCGTTGTCGTCCGTTTGTGCAACGAGGCGCGAGGTGTCATCCCACGTTTGTGCCGTGGTAATGGTGTCAATGACTCCGCCGCTTCCATCCCCCGTGTCCGTCAATTCTCGAATCGTCTCTGTCAAACAGTTCAGCCCATCATAGACGAAACGGGTCACGTTCCCTTTGGCATCGGTGTGGAGGGTTCGATTGCCCCGAGAGTCGTAAGCATACCGGTTGATGTTGCCGACGTTGTCAACCGTCCGGATGAGTCGGTCAAGGTTGTCGTAAGTGTTGTTGGTGACAAAGATTTCGTCAGGATTGCCGAGGTCAGATTTCTCCAGCTCGGCACTGGAAACGACGTTACTGTTGGGGTCGTAGGTGTAGGCGGTGGCGTTGCCCTTGGCATCAGTGACGACGCTCACCCGATTGGCGGTATCATAAGTGGTGAGCGTCTGGTGGTTGTTATCATCAACAGCGCGAATGATCTGTGAGTTGTCGCTGTAGAAGGTCTGCGTGATTGATTTCCCATCGCTGATCAGCGCCTGCGTTTCAGTATCAAAGAACGCTCCCTCTGTGCGAATCCGGCGGTCCATCGCATCGTAAACGAAGGTAGTCTCCGATAGGCGGACGTTGCCTCCTCCCCCCGCAACATCGTTGAGCTCACCGTCAATCCGCTCAGAGGCACGGTTGCTGTTGGCGTCATAATGATAGGTCATCACGTTGCCCATCGGGTCCGTTTCGCTGATGAGGCGGTCATAGCCATCGTAGACATAGCGGTGGACACGCGGCGTATCCTCGAGCCCCTCCTGCCTTGTTATCAGGTTCTCATTGTTGTCGTAATCGTACTGTGTCGTGGCCCGGCCCAGATCCCCGTCGGCGCGAATATTCTCGAAGGCCAGGTCTCGCTCGTCGTAAAGCGTGCGTAAGACGTTGGTGGGTTGAACCCCGTTGGTGGCTTCGCCATATTGGGTCAGTGTGCGGTTTCGGTTTCCATCGTATCCATACTCGGTGACGATGGTGTGACCAGGGTCAACCTCCTCAGTCATGCGAATGGGATAGTTCAGAATCTCGTATTCATAAGTGGTCGTGAAATGGGTGTTGGGTTGCAGCACGCCCTGCGCGTCAACGTTCTGGATGTCAATCCGAATCATGTTATTGTTGGCATCATAAAATCGGTCACGCTGGTAGCGAACCCCCGAACCCGTCGTCACCTCGCGGGAAATCACCCGCACCACCTGATCAAGGGCGTTGACGATGTACTGCGTGTCGTGACCGCGCGGATCGGTCATGCGAATCACATTGCCCACCAGGGCGTATTCGTAGGTCGTGGTCAAAGCGAAGTGAGGTGCGTCAATTATCTCCTGCCGGAGATAGCCGCGCTGGGAACCACTGCTGTAGTAAGTGTATTCATCCCGCCGGCGGTTCCCACTGCCATTATCTGGCAAAACGTGAACGGTCATCTGCCCGAATTCATTGTATTCAAAGTCTTCAATGATGGAAGGGATTCGATGCCGGGTATAGATGAGATTGCCGCGCTCATCATAATCGTTGAGGGTTTCGTTTCCACGGCTGTCAACATGCCGGGTGACAAAGTTAAATCCGCAGCACGCGCTCCCAAAGTTGGTGTCGTATTCGTACAACTCCTCAATGACCGCCTGATCGCCAGCCGGGGTATGCGTCCCCGGTAGGTGACGGACGATGCGAAGGTTGCCGCGGGTCCGTGGTGGCGCGTCCGGCTTGAGCGCTGACTCATAGACATTTTCAATGATGTTTCCGTTGGGGTGAATGACACGCGTTTGTAACGAATCCTCATTCCACTCATATCGCGTTTCAAAGAAATCGGGGTCAGTGGGGCGCAATTTTCCGGTGAGACGGTTGGTGAGGTCAGTCGTCGGCAGAGCGGGATTGGCGCGACCGGTATATTCTCGCTTGCGGACCACGCGGTTTCTACTGTCAAAGACATACTCCTTCACGTTTCCGACTCGGTCATTGATGATGGTCTTCATTACCGAATTGCCATTCGCCTTGGAAGGCAACAGGGGAACGTAAACGATGTCAATCGTATCGCCTCCCCAAACCTGCCGAATCACGCGGTCAAAATTTAGTCTCCTGGCCGGGCACCGATTGCCACGATTTGCCTACGAACGGATAGTAAGCCCCCGCCGGTACTTGATTAGTCGCCGTTCGGCCGTCAATATGGACGAAAAATCGGCCGGCGGGTGCCGGTTCCAAGCGGAAGTTGCCGAGTGAGTCTGTCACGGTTCGCAGGGTGTTCTCCATGCCGTCCACAGTGATAGTCACGGGTGAGGGTCTCCTTCTGTTGCAACATGAGGTGCTAACCGAAAAAGTCGTATTTATCAGCGATTTTCGTTGAGCTGGACGAATTTCTCGGTAGGTTCGTTATTGGAGCTCAGACAGCTTTACAGGGGCCATCACCATCACGAGGCGCAGTTTGAAAAAACGTGCATTTACAGGTGTCGGGATGGTAAAATTTATGTGACTTATTTTATCAAAATGTGTTATTATTGCCAAGATCTTTTTTTGTCTGTTTTTACAAATATAGAAAGAATGGAATGAAGAACAGATGTCTACCGTTTCTGATCGCTTAAAATGGCTTAGAGAAGAAAAATATGGCAAGCGTGGCATGTCTAAGTTTGCCAAACAACTTGGAATCACCCCGGGGGGACTCCTCAATTATGAGAGAGGACACCGGCAGGTTCCCTCCAATGTGTTGCTCCAAGTTGCCAGATGCACTGCCGTCAATCTTCATTGGTTGCTCACGGGAGAAGGTGTGCCTTATCCGAATCCAGACACCTCTCAACCAACGAAATTCAACATCAGAGAAACCGTCGGGAATCGCCTTGCCGGAGATTTCTCTCCAAAAGAGGAGATCGCTGTCGAAGGGGTTCATCATCAGAAGTTCTTAACCGATTACTGGCCTGCTTTGAAGCCTTGGGCCGAAACGGAGAGAATTCATCTATGGCTGATTGATAAACAACAACAGCCTCCATCAGCCGTTGAGGGCTTTGAAAACCGAGTGGTTTACCTGAATCGGTCCTCTAGGAAGGACAGAAGAATCATCAAAAATCTTTTAGTAGACACCGTCATCTGTTCTTTACCGGATTTCACTGAAACAGATATTTTCACCGACTGGGTGTCTCAGGAGCGACCTATCTTCCTGGAGCTCACAGCCTCCAAAGGGTTAGCAGGATTCGATTATTTCAAGGGGCGAAAACAACCTTCATCTGCCCTGGTTCAATTGGTGAATCCCTACTGGATGCGCGCCTATCCTTTTTATCAGAACGCTGACTGTCTTTTGGAAAGAATTGGGGGGAAAATCAAGCATGCCGACATTGTCTTTTTCTCCTCAGATGGATGGGAGGATTCGCTTCTTCACGCCTTTTGCTTGTTAGCCCTGGTGGGTGACCTCAACAGCGTAGAGGTCCAAAGCGTCAATGTTCCCCCAGCGGTGGGTCGGGAGAATACAAAGGTAGAAATTCTTTTGAGCTTGACAACTTACTTAAAAACCAGAGCCGATGTGTCCATTCAGATCGGCGAAAGCGGAAACCACGAAGTTGAGCAATATCTTCAGCTTGAAGGGGAATCCGCTGACACACCAACTTTGCGAATTGACTTTGAGCAAGAGGAAATTTCTTTTATTGGGAAAAATCAGCCCCCGACCTATCTCATGCCGATGTTGACCTATCCGTATCGCTTCCTTCTGAATCAAGTCATTTCGGGACACTATCCTCAAAATCCGTGCGGTCTCTCCTGGCAATCTGGAATGGAAATTTTAGGGCTTTATTTCCACGCGTACGCCCAGATTCAATCCCAATTGCAACCGGGCGCAACGCTCAAGGACCACACGATTGTAAAAGATAATCTAACCTCTGTACAACAGGAGGCTCCCCTCTTTCAGTCTGTTCCCACATTGGTTCATTCGCTCCCTTTAACTCAATCCGACCAGGATTGGCTGATCAACCGCATCGGAGAACAGCAGGCTCATTTGAACCGATTTGAGTCTGTCCTCTATCCGGCGGTTGTCAAAGGTTTTGACGCCTTCATCGAAACGGCGATGATCGGCGGAATCGGCAATATCCCCCAACTCATCAAGCACTGCCTAACACGAGCCACCCTCTGCACCACGGGCGCAATGTTAGTTCCGGAAATCGTTCTCCATCTCGCTCAGAAGGATATCCAACTCGCCTTAGATTATGCAAGGTTGATACCAGACCCACTTCTCAACGATAAGCTGAACGCTTATGAATCGGTCATGGAGCGGTTGTTAGAGAGGGGCCAAACCGCATCTGCCCTTTCCATCGTCGAGGAAGCCTTAGCCGCCGTCTACCGGCAGGATGACCTTTTTGAAAGGATGAAAGCCCTGCTTTCAATTGCTCGATTTTATGCGCATTGTGGGGACATCAGCCAGGCGGACCAGATGCTGGCAGAAGCCACCGGCTTGTTGAACCCGGATTCTGCCGTTCAGGAACAGGTCGTGAGATTTTATCGGCAGGTGTCGGAATTAGAGGTTGAAATGGGTGATTTGAATCGAGCCGAGCGAACCCTGAACCGGGCAGCCGTGCTTGGGAAAGAAAGACTCACCGATTCTAGGTCTTTCAATATCCACTTGTCTCGATGTTCGGTTCGATATGCTCGTTTGGGTCTGAAATGGATGGGGCAGCGAAACACTACGAAAGCAGAAACTTTAATCAACCAGGCGACACAGTTCATCGAACAGATGACAGACCCCTTCCATCAGGTGGAAGCACTTCTGGAGGGAATCAGGCACTACTATAAACATCTTGACAATCCTGTTCAAGCCCATGCGGTGCTTTTGCGCACCATTGACATTGCCAACTCCATTTCAGATCAGGCCAAACAATCCCTCGCGTTCTCTCGTATTATAGGGGATGTCAAACAAAATGATAGCGAGATTGGCTTAGAAGAGGGGTTAGTCCATCAGATTTCGGACCCGATGCTTGCCGCTTCCGCGTCGTTGAGCATCGCCTTTGCATACCACATGAACAATCGTCAAGAGCAGGCGAAAGCATTTTTGGAGCGGGCCATTCGGCTGGCAGAAAAAGCGAAAAGTATTCAAGGTCGAACAGAGATTTTGTATCGAGTCGCCATGAAGTTCATCCAAAACCACGATATTCAGGCGGCTTTAAGGCTTGCCCAACGTAGCGCTGTTTCTGAGGCAAGCCGGGTCGTTTTGCTGTTGCGATTGATACGAGCTCTTGCTGAAAAAGGCGAGGTGGATTCGGCTAGGCAAAAACGAGAGCCCCTCATTGAGAGGGTTCAACAGCTTCCCGGTCACGCAGACCGCTTAAAGGCGTTGGTCCAAATTGCCCTGATGGATTGGATGATTGGGGAGCAGGAAAGCGGTTCGGCGGGAGCCTCACCTTCCCAATGGATTGTAGGGGCTCAAAATCTTTTGCCGGAGCTCACAACTCCCATAGAGAAGATGGCTGCCCTCCTTGAGTTTGCCGAATTTCATACCCAAAGCGGTGATGGGCAAAAAGCGAGTCAATATCTTGCTGAAGCGGAAACGCTCGTCAAGCCAGTCTTGACTGAAGTTGAAAGGGCAATACGTCTTCCCTCAGATGCCCTCTCTCTGGTCGCTGGCGTCTGGGCAAAAACATACCCGCCGGATAAAGCTTTGGAACTGGTTCAACAAACGATTCAAGCCCCGGCACTCAAAACGCAAGCGATTGCCCAGTTGGCAATCACCTTCGCTCAAGCAGGAGATTTGGAGAACGCTTTGGAACTCACGCCGCAAGTGAAAGATACGCTTCACAAGGCCACCCTTTTGGCCCACATTGCCAGCGGTTTTGCCGAAAGGGGTAATCAGGCGAAAGCAAAGGAAACACTTGATGAGGCGATACAACTGGCGAATCAGATTACTTTATCCAGTAACCAAGCGAATGCCTGCGCCGCCATCGCCCAAGCTTCAGCGAAAATGGGAGACAGCAGCCAAGCCCTTCGCTTCCTCCAGAAAGCCCTCCAAACCGTCTCCCAGTCTACACGCGAAACCGCTATTGAAGTGATTGGCCATCTCATCCCTGTCATGGATGACTTAGGGGGTTCCCAGCTTTTATCCGATGTCTATACTGAACTCCAGCGTGCCGACGAGATCTTCAACGATTGAATCCTGCATCAATGTATATTTTCCACCGCCAGAAATTGCGCTTGGGGATGAGCAGATGCTTGCGAAGGTTCCAAACCTTCGCCTGGTTTCAAACTCACTTGACCTCAAACACAAGGCTTCGCTCAAAAAGTGTATCTAAGAAGACTTCGACAAACCATTCGCCTTTGGGGAATCCACTTGAGGGTCGGTCAACAAAAAACCATGTAATCTGCTCTCCCGTTGGGGAGGAAAAGGTCTCCTGGTCTTTTCGGAAGGGGGGCTCATCCAAGCCTTGCTCCGGCGAAAACCAACGCACTTCAACCGTATGCCGTCCCGGAACGTGCGCCCAATACATCCATAAGTAGATGCGGTCACTCACATTGGAGAAGAAGGTATTTGTAATTCCATCGGGGCGATCATCGTTGACGTTAATTGCGAGGACAGCGTCTAAAATCGCAGGCTCATTCTTGAGCGGGCTACTAGATGCGCTCCCACCCGACGGTGACTCATCACACCCAACGATAATGAGACCACTCAGAAGGAGTGCGAAGAAAAAACACAGCATACAATATCTATTGCTCATTCATAAGTCTCCTCTATAATTTCATACGTGAATGCCTGTTATCATACCTGATTCGCTGACTGCTGTCAACAGAAAACCTGAGATTCAGAGGGGAATGGAGGACAACTCAATGCAATTTGATTATATCATTCAGGGGGGAACCGTTATCGACGGCACGGGCAGCCGGGCCCCCTTCCAGGCGGATGTCGGAATTGCTGGGGCTCGGATTGCCGCCATCGGCAACTTGGACAGCACCCAGGCAAACCGGGTGATTGACGCTCACCGTCAGGTGGTCAGCCCGGGCTTCATTGATGTGCATGTTCACTCGGAGATTGCGCTGTTGGGTGGCAGAGACCAGATGGCAAGCGTCCGTCAGGGAGTGACCACCCATCTCACGGCTCCGGATGGGTTCGGTTGGGCGCCTCTCCCACTGGAACAGGCGAAGCAGATGTGGGATTATACGCGATTCGCCTACGGGGACGCCAACCTCTCCCTTGATTGGCCCACGGTTGAGGCGTATCTGAGCATCTTCCCGGGGCGTATCCCTGTCAACCTTTACCGCGGCGGGGCGCGAAGGGAAGTCGTGCGAGGAATTTGCCTACGACCTGGCCATTGAGGAAGAGGGGATAGAGACGCTCATTTTTCCATGGCAAACCCCTCCCGAAGAGAACGAAGTGACGCTTGACCAAACGGCTGTCCATCCTCGGATGATGATCGCCAGCGACAGCATCTACAATATCCCGCATCCGCACCCCCGGAGTTACGGTTGCTTTGTGCAGGTTCTCAGGCGTTTTGTGCGGGAACGGCGGCTACTTTCTTTGCAGGGTGCCATCTATAAAATGAGTGGATTTCCAGCCCAACGATTGGGACTGAAAGACCGGGGACGGATGGCTGAAGGTTTGGCGGCGGATGTGGTCGTCTTCGACCCGGCTACCGTTGCTGATCGGTCAACCTGGCAGGAGCCGGTGCAGGGGGCGATTGGCGTTGAGTGGGTACTGGTCAACGGTGTGCCGGTGATTGAAAAAGGGAATCCGACGGGGGAGTTGCCGGGACGTGTCCTGCGGCGCTCTGGCACGACTTCTTAGCACTACAATGTCACGCTCGATTGTAGCCCAAGATTCTATCTTGGTTCCCGCAGAGGAGGTCCTCGATAGGCCAACTTAGAAAGTTGGGCTACGATTGGATCTCATTTCTCATGTGACATTGTAGTATTAGCACTACTTTGTCATTTACAACAAAGCCGTTGGCGATGGGTGAGTGGTGAG
>CAZOAL010000133.1:0-7509 GCA_964577695.1 uncultured bacterium
TGAGACCCGGACAATCCAAAGCCAAGTTAGAAACTTAGGCTACGACAGAGCGACCACTGTAGCCCAAGATTCTATCTTGGTTCTTGGACTACGGGACCAAGATAGAATCTTGGGCTACGGGTAACAAATCCAAGTTAGAAACGTGGGCTACGACAATGGACATTTTACCATAGGAGGAAGTCATGAGAAAAACGATTGTTATCACACATTTGATTGCATTATGCTTCACTGTCCCATCCGTTGTTTTCGCAGAAACTGTCTTGATCGACCCACCGGAGATAAAATCGCCAGAGGTGGGTCAGACATTCACCCTGAAGATTCGGGTTGAAGGCGCGAAAGGGTTATTTGGCTTTGAGTTTGATCTCAAGTACAACCCTGAATTCCTGAAATTCGTCGGCGCAACGGAGGGGGATTTCTTGCAAACTGCCGGGCAGACCTTTGCCGTGTCGCCCATCGTTTTCGGCGAGAAGCCGAAGGACGGCGGCACAGGCACGATTCGCATGGGAGTCAGTCGGCTCGGCGGCTCTGGCGTGGACGGCAATGGGGTACTGGCGCACGTCGAATTTGAGGTCCAAAAAACTGTAAGCAGGCCTCTCCTTTTAGAATTCAAGCAGGTCAGTTTATTTGACGCCCAGGCGAACAAGAAAGCGCCGGAAAAGATGGTGGGATCCAAGATTACGCCGGGTCGAAATCTCACCCCGTGGGATGTCAATAAAGATGGCGTTGTCAATGTGTTAGATCTGGTGATTGTTGCCTCCCAATTCGGTCACAGCGGCGATTCGCTCACGGGTGATGCCAACGGCGATGGGGTGGTAAATGTGTTAGATCTGGTGACTGTCGCCTCGCATTTTGGTGAAAGGGCGGTTGCCGCTACGCCGTCTCTCCATGTCGAGCGGAATATGAGTCTACCGGTGCCTAACGTTGAGCCAATCCGTCGTGCCCTCGTCGAGTTGGAAAAGATTACCCACCCCTCACGCGGCGCGGAAATCGCGCGGCAAATGCTCCGGGCGTGGTTGGCTGATATTGCGCCGATTGTCACCGAAACGAAACTGCTACCGAACTATCCCAACCCCTTCAACCCGGAGACGTGGATACCTTTTGAGTTGGCGGCGGTTGCCGATGTCACTATCGAGATCTACGACGCCAAAGGGCAACGGATTCGCACCCTCGCTTTGGGACAACGCCCCGCCGGTTCCTACCTCACACGCGAACGCGCCGCCTACTGGGATGGTCGGAATGGGCGCGGCGAACCGGTTGCCAGCGGCGTGTATTTCTACACCTTCACCGCGGGGGCGTTCACCGAAACGCGAAGGCTGATGGTGCTGAAGTAAAACGTAAAACGGTAACCGTTCAGGTGGGTCTGAAGAACACCTCGACGCAATCTAACAGATTGCGCTACAGTATCTCGTGTCGAAACCCGTAACGCAAACTGTTAGAAGGAAAAACATATTTTGATACGAGTTTTTCGCTTAGACTTCCGAAGTTTGACACCAAGTTTGTGCGGGACAGTTCCTTCAAGGTATCGCATTTTATCGGCTCACCTCGTCTTTAAAAACTTCGGAAGTCTGGGTCTCACTTTTGCTCATAACCGAAAAGGTCGTATTTTGAGCAAGAACAAACCATCAAAGGATGAAGCCAAATGGAAATTTTCGACAAGAAACACAAAGATTTCGCGTTTCACGTTTCACGCTTCACGTTTCACGTCTTTCTACTCCTGCTTCCGATGCTCATGGTTCACCTCCCATTTGCCACCGCTCAACAGCGCAACGCTGCCCAAATTATCGCGGAAGCGATACGCCACCAAAACCTCGGATTAGCCTATCTTGAGGAATCTCAGCCGAGTAAGGCAGTTGAGGAATTTCATGCCCTTGTGAACCTGGTTCCGGATGAGCCGATTGGCTACGGCAATCTCGCCGTGGCCAATCTGCGTCTCAAGAAAGGTGAGGACGCCGAAAGGTGGGCCCGGGACGGGATTGAAGTAAATCCGATGAATAGCAAGTTACATCTCATCCTCGCGGAGGTCTACCAATGGCAGGGGAAGATGGAGGAGGGGGTTGCCCAGATTCAAGAGGCGGTGAAACTCGCCCCTGAGGATAGGGAAGCTCGCTATCTGCTGGTGCGATACTACCTCGGTCAGCGGAATAACCCGGAGGCGATAGGGCAGGCAATCACGCACTTGCGAACGTTACGTCAGCAGTCCCCAACGAACGTGGTGGTGAGACTCAAACTGGCGCAAGCCCTTTTAGAGCGCGACCAGATCGAAGAAGCGAAGCAAATCTGCATGGAGTTGAGCGCTTTGCTGTGGGATGCCGATGCAGACGCCCTGAAGTTTTTGAAGGATGGGCAACGGTTGATGAACCAGGGGGATGCCAAAGGTGCAGCCCGGCAGATCCGGATCTTTGAGAATGTCCAGAGAATTACCCCCCGTTATCAACAGGGGATCGGCGAGCTGGTGACCGACATCATGGGGCACCCGATTGAAAAATTCAGCCCCGGCTTTAGCGCGCGGATTATTGCGAAGCAGAGCCCACCGATCGAGGTGGGCTTTGTCGATGCCACTCAAGCAGTTGGGCTTGGCAACCTGGAGGAAAAGCGGGTCCAGGTCATCCTGACGGACTATGATAATGACGGCGATGTGGATGTGTATGCACTGCCTTCTCGTCGTACAGAGAACCCGGTTGATGATCTGTTCCGGAATGAAGGTGGGAAGTTTGTTCCAGCCGCAAAAATTTCGAGGTACGGAGACGCCGCCACCTTCGCTGATTTTGACAAGGACGGTGACCAGGATGTGTTTGTGCAACCAACGGGGCAAGCTAAATTTTACCGCAACGATGGCAATAACAAATTTACGGAGTTTGCGGAAGCGGCAGGCATCCACAATGACGGCGGCGGGAAAGTGGTTATTTTCATCGATTATGACCACGATGGCGACCTGGACATCTTTGCGACAACAGATAAGGTGGAGATGTATCGGAACAATGGGGATGGCACTTTCGGCAATGTCGGAGACCAGACCTTCCTGCCTCCTGACCGTTCGAGCGCGATAGATGCCGCTTTCGGAGATTTTGACGACGATGGCGATATTGACCTGTTTGTTGTGAATGAACGAGGCTGCACACTCTACACAAATTTGCGTCAGGGGAAAATGCAAGCGATAACGGATAAAACGGGCATCCCGCAAGACCGCCACTTCATCGCCGTTGCTGCCGGTGATTACGACAACGACGGGGCTCTGGACGTCTTCCTCACAACGGAAGGGGAAACGTCTCACCAGCTTTATCGCAATCGTGGGGATGGCACGTTTGTCCCTGATACCCGTTCGCAAGCCATCACCGGGGCGACAAAGGAAGTGCAAGGCTTAGATGCACATTTCCTCGATTATGACAATGACGGATTTTTAGACCTGTGGGTGGTCGGCAAACGAGAGGGAGGAGGGCGTGGAATCTTCCTCTTCCGAAATGACGGAACGGGACGATTTACCGATGCCTCGAATCTCCTGCCTGACACAATCCGCACCGGCTTTAACGGTGCTGCCGGCGATTACGACAACGACGGTGATCTGGATGTGTTCCTGATCGATGCTGACGATCGTGTGGTTGTCCTCCGCAACGAAGGTGGGAATAAAAACGGCTGGCTGCAAGTGCGGCTGGAAGGCGTCAACGCAGGCAACAACAAGAACAACATCGACGGTATCGGTTCTAAAGTCGAAGTCAAGGTCGGTGACCTCTATCAGATTAAATATATCACCGAACCCATCACCCATTTCGGTGTGGGGGCTGTCAAAGGGGCGGATGTGTTGCGAGTGGTCTGGACGAACGGTGTTCCACAAAATGTGATTCTGCCCCAGGCGAATCAACGCCTTCTTGAGAAGCAGGTCCTGAAAGGCTCCTGTCCATTTCTTTACGTCTATGATGGAGAAAAATATCAGTTTTTAACAGACCTGCTGTGGCGCAGCCCGCTTGGGATGATTACCTCAAGGGGAACGCCTGCGTTTGCAGACTCAGCGCAGGATTACGTCAAAATCCCCGGAGATCGGATGAAACCCTTCCCCCCTTTTCAAAGGAAGGACACAGGGGGGATTTCGGGGGCGGTCTATTCCCTCCAGATTACGGAGGAGCTCTGGGAAACCGCTTATTTTGATCAGGTCAAGTTAATTGCCGTAGACCACCTCGCGGGGACACAAATCTTTGTTGATGAGAAATTTATCCCGCCGCCGTTCCCTGAATTCAAAATCTATACGGCGCGGGAAATTCACCGCCCGCGCGCCGCATTCGACCACCACGGGCGCGATGTGTCCGATGCGCTCAAGGCGTTCGACTATCATTATGCCATTGAGCACGAAGCCGGAGCATTTCAGGGTGTGGTTGAACCTCACTTCATTGTCCTCGACCTCGGCGATGTGCCAAATGACCGTCCGCTCACGCTCTTCCTCACCGGTTGGGTCTTCCCGACGGATACGAGCATCAACGTTTCGCTCTCCCAGAATCCGTCGATAGGGCAGACGTTCCCTTACGCCCAAGTTCGAGACACGCAAGGCGAATGGCAAACGGTCATCGACATGATTGGCATCCCTGCGGGGAAAAACAAGACAATTGCCGTGGATTTGACGGGCAAATTCCGCTCCGCAGACCGGCAGGTGAAGATTGCGACGGATATGCAGGTCTACTGGGATTCGGCATTCTTCACAATTGGGGAGGGTGAGGCTCCTGCCGAACCCATCCAGATGACGGAGTTGCGCCCTCATCGCGCCGACCTCCACTATCAAGGCTTCTCCGAGATGTACCGTCCGAACCCGCATGCGCCCCACCTGTTCGATTACGAAAAAGTGGTGAAAGAACAGCAATGGCGTGACCTAGCAGGTGACTATACCCGATATGGAGATGTGACGCCGCTCCTGCAAAAGCCGGATGATATGTACGTCATCATGAATGCGGGGGACGAGATGACTGTCGAATTTGACGCCGCTCAGTTGCCACCGTTACAGGAGGGGTGGGTGAGGGACTTTGTCCTCTTCAGCGATGGGTGGGTCAAAGATGGGGACATCAACACGCTCTTTTCGCAGACCGTCGAGCCCCTGCCATTTCATGGCATGTCCAGCTATCCGTATCCCGAAGGGGAAAATTATCCAAACGCTCCGGAGCATTTGCGTTATCGGCTGGAATATAATACGCGGCGAGTGACGCATGAACTGCCACAGTTTTAGCGTGAAGCGTGGTTCTCTCGCCCAATTTTTATAGTTTCTGAAGTTCTTCGCTATCGCTCAGAATGACAAATACTGTCATCTTGAGCGCCAGCGAAAGATCTCCGATTTACCATATTGACTTAACGAGAAAACCACTTGCTCCCAATGGGGGCAAGTTATCATAAGTCTCTCCCTGGAGAAGCCGCCCAGCACGTTTCTTATTTCTCCCCCCCCATTGTTTGAAAAAAAAGGGCACGCCAGCCGCCTCACATTGGTCTCGGATTGGTATGACCCATTCCTGTTGCATCGGTCTCGCACCTGGTCCTGACTCTCCACCAACAATGACCCAGTCTATCCTACTCAGGTTCAAGTTCGGCAGTGGGCCAAGCAACGGCTCAAGGGAGAGAAACTTGATTCGAGCACCTGTTTCTCGTAGATGGTCAATGCGGAATGTGTAATCTTGATTTTCAACGCTAACGCCCATCCATACATTATCCGGCCACTCGATCTGGGAACTCAACTCAACTAATCGTTGAGAACGCTTCGTCAAAATCTGAAACTGATGCCAAAAGGCACGCTGCATCACATCAAAGACTTTCAGGATGAACGCCAACGGAACTTCTTCATGGAACAGATCGCTCATCGAATTAACAAAAATCAGTTGGGGTTTCTTCCAGGAGAGCGGTTTTTCTAGCATCTGCTCATGGAGGGTGAGTTTGAATCCATTAGCGTAGTTCTGTTGCCCCATTGCTTGCAGCCGCAAGGCCAGCCTTTCGGCATAACAACGCTTACAACCAGGGCTGATTTTTGTGCATCCCGTCACTGGGTTCCAAGTGGACCCTGTCCATTCGATACTCGATTTTGTCGCCATTGCTATTTTTCACCTTCTCAGGATATGCTGTGCAATTTTGACTGCCGTTGGTGCCCCTCTCGGATTCCCCTCACAAACCTGATTTAACAGGTTTTTCTTGACTCTATCATCTGCCTTGTTTATAATATTACTCAAGTGATTTGTTGGTGTACAGACCAGGTGAGGGTAAGGAAAGTCAATCGTGGGCTTAACGTTTGAATGGGATGCGAGAAAAGCTACAAAAAATCTGCGGAGGCATAGGGTTTCCTTTGAAGAAGCAGTGACCGTGTTTGGCGACCCCTTGAGTGCGACCTTTCCCGATCCCGACCATTCTGACGAAGAAGATCGGTTAATCATCATCGGTCTTTCCAATCGCCAAAGGTTATTAATGGTGTCTCATACAGAGCAAGGTGACCAAATTCGGATCATTAGTGCGCGTAAGTTGACGCCGTTTGAGAGAAAACAATATGAAGAAGCAGAAATTTGAACGGGAAGATGAATTGCGACCTGAATATGACCTGTCGCAGTTGCTTAAAAAAGCTGTACGTGGCAAGTATGCAGAACGGTACAAGCAACGGACGAATTTGGTGCTCCTTGAGCCCGATGTTGCAGCGGCGTTTCCGACACCGAAAGCAGTCAATGAAGCCTTACGCTTGGTGATGCAACTGGCCAAGATACCCGCAGGCGGTGAACAAAAGATAGCAGGGGTATAGCGATTGAGGGGCGTTGCTATCTCTGTCTGCGAGGCCCATCCAGTTTTTGTTTTGACTTTTTCTCCCCACACCACCCTAACGTCTTTAATGGGATGCTGCTTTACGCCTTTGTGCCTTACGCGATTGCAACAGGATGCCATCCAGATGCAAATGTGTCGCGTATCCGATCAAGCTGGCCACATAGAAGGGAAGTCCAATTTTAATCAGTGCGAGATTTTGGGATGAGAGGAGAGCCCGCCGATCAAACCCCTCACGATGGAAATAGACCGGCAGAATCAGGAAAGCAGCGGGCAGCAAGAGCATGGTGAATCTGGAATGCGTCCAGCCGCGATGCTTGCCGATCAAGGGGAGCATCGCAAATAAGCCGAGAAACGCCGATTCCAGATACAGTCCGCGAACGATCAGGACGACGTTGAAAACAAGGAAAAGCCGGTAGTAGATCTGTTGGCTTTTGCTTTTGATGTCTACATCCGGCCATAGCCCTGAGAGGACAGCGATGACGAAACACCCGCCGATTTTCCACGGATTGAGAGGAAGCGTCGGATTCCAATCAATCGGCCAGCCAATGGCGAGGGTGCCGATCAGCGACACCCCAATCGAAACGCCGAAAAACGAGCTGTAGGCGATCAATCCGCCGATGTAATGTTCACGAAACATGCTCATGGTCGTGTGTGAAACGGTAAATGAGTCCAAAAATTCCGTTAGGCTTTAACTTGACTTTGGTAGTGCGGTTTGAAGTAATCTCATGTAATAGGGTTAAATTC
>CAZOAL010000134.1:0-6721 GCA_964577695.1 uncultured bacterium
TCTTTTTCCTGGTTTCGCAAGACTTAACATCTGTTGAGTATTGTAATCTACTGATGTCAACATTTTACGCATCATACACATTGTTGTTGAGGAGAAGAAGTTATGGACTGTGGGTCTGTCCAAAAGATGGGTATATTTTTGAAAATATCGAACCAACAAGCGACTTAGAACAGATTTGCCCATCTTGCAGCACAACTTTCTTCCCAATACAGGATGTTAAATATAAAAAAACATAACAAGTCCATGAACTCGGACTTCAAAAATCGGCGCGGCTTCCGCTACACTACAGCCACCCCGCTTTTTGAAGCCGGTTATGGCAGCCGTTAGGCCACGGCAGGTGCATGATACCTAATATTAACACCCCATCCCTGAATCTTTATCAAAATTGGAATGCCGAATGAATACCCTGAATCGCGAGGATAACTTTCTCGGTTTGGATGAGGAGTGGTCTCGGTTTGACCCAGCCCAGGTGGTCGTTCTGCCAATCGCTTACGAGCATACAACGAGCTATGGGAGGGGAGCAGGTGGTGCCCCCGAAGCGATTCTGGAGGCTTCGCGCCAGGTCGAGCTGTATGATGAGGAGTTGGATGCCGAAATTTTTCGGCTGACGGGTGGAATCGCAACGCTTCCGATCATGCGTTTCGATGACAATTGTCGTGACGCTGCTGCAGTCGAAGCCATTCGGGAGCAAGTCCGTCAACTCATCCAGCATGGCAAACGCGTGGTTAGCATCGGGGGGGAACATACCATCGCTGTGGGTACAGTGCAAGCGCACACCCAGTGCTACTCGGAACTTTCCATTTTACAACTGGATGCCCATTCGGATTTGCGTGATGAATATGAAGGCAATCGGTACAGTCACGCCTCAACGATGGCACGCATCTATGAATTTCACCCCGATATTGTGCAGGTGGGTATCCGAAGTCAATGTGGGGAGGAAGCAAAGTTCATCAAGGAGAACAAGGTCAATACGTTTTACGCCCTCCATCTCAAACGCAATTCCCCCCCCTTTTTCCCCCCCCAATTGGGGGGGAAAGAGGGGGGGTGGCATGATGCAGTCATCGATCGGTTAAAAGCGAATGTCTATGTGACCTTCGACTGTGACTTTTTGGACCCGTCGCTGATTCCATCGCTCGGGACGCCTGAACCGGGCGGGTTTGGCTGGGATGAGACCATCGCTTTCCTCCGCAAACTGGCTGCGCATCGCAACGTCGTCGGATTTGATGTCAATGAATTGGCACCGATGCCTCCGCTTCACCACCCGCAGTTTATCATCGCCAAGCTGATTTATAAGTGGATTGGGTATATTTTTAGCTGATTCGTTTAACAAGAGGGAAGGAAATGCAAGCCACCAAACTTCTCGGTCAGGTGACAGCACAGGGAGGGTTGTTGCTCTTTGACAAGATTCAGTTGCCTCCTGGTGAGGTAGAGGTGATTTTGCTGCGTCCTGAAACCCGGAACTATACAAGCTTTGTCGTCGTGCGCGGCTTGACGGAACGCGCACGTTTTTTAGAGGCGAAGAGACACCCCACCTATTTTCGCGCCCAGCAAAATGCGAATATCTACTTAGCGCGGAAATTAGGCGGGGCCTTTCTGGCAGGGGAGGTTAAAGAAGTAGAATACTTTATCGAGATTGACGTTCATTACAAAGCGCTCCAGGCCCATCCTGTTGGGAAGTTGGTTGCAGAGAAAATGACTCAGGAGATTCTCCCTGATCTGAGTTCTAAGGCACGAATTTATAAGCATGTTCAAGGATAACAAGGATAAGGTTCAGTAGCTTAATCCCCTTAGGCGTTCGCAATTGGCTGCTAACGGTGAAGGAGTAAGTTGCGGGGACATGTACGGTTCCCACAGGCGTTTCCCATGGGTACTCCGCGTTTGGTCCGCTGTGTGCAATAGCTGGCGCAAGTTTTTCTATCTCCTCTGCTACAGGTAGCAACGCTTTGATATGCGCTCGTAACTGCACTCCGGTCATGCGCAATTGTTTCTGCAAATCAGGATTATATGCCGCAATCTGGAGAAATCGGACAAAAGCCTTGTGGGATGTACGAACCTGGGCAGGCGCATTGCCGCCCGCTATAATACACGCCTTCCCCAGTTTTTCAGTCGCCATCTGCAGATAGTGTAGGGGATGACATTCCGGAACCGGCTGTTGTTGAAGCATGCGAAAAATCTGCCAATCGGAGCGGGCTTGCAAAAGGTATGCTTCATGCCAGGTCATGATTTTCTCCTCGCGGGTCGTTTCTGATTCGTGCGAGTGAATATACGTTCGGTGCCGTCTAACGTCCAACCTTCAGGCATGTCCAGATGAAACGATTGCACTGCCTTCCATTCGTCAGGAGTGATGTTGGCAATGCGCACGGGATAAGGAATCTCCTCGGTCGGATGAAAGTAGAACGGCTCCACCCGCCCGATTGGAATCGCTGTCGTGTCCACTTCAATCAGCAAGATCTCCTTCTCTTGAGTGTTGGGATTTACCCAAACAATCGACTTGATACCTTTTTCAATAGCGAAATGTTCTTTGACTAACTTGTCAACAACTGTTTCAATATTTGGCATCTGCAATCCCTCCTTTCATTTAGTTGAGGGTTGGTCATAATTACTCACGGATTGAGTTGTAGCCTAAGATTCTATCTTGGCCCCTTGCGCCAAGACCAAGATAGAATCTTGGGCTACGGCTGTCTCCCCTGGGAATAATGACCATCCCTCATTTAGCTTCAGACTATGCCCCCTCAACCACCCGTTGCGCCTTCGTCTTCCGCTTCTTCTTTGACCCCTTCGACGCGGGAGCCACTCGTAACCGTTCACCCTTCTGCTTTTCGCTCGCCTCTAACTTTTTCGCCTTCCCCGCTTCCTCCTTTTCCTGCATCGATCGTTGATTTTGCTCATGAATATGGGCTTCGTATTCGGCATAAGTCCCGATAAATAGCTTTGCCGTGTCATCCTCGAAGACCAGCAATTTGGTGGCGAGTTTGTTCAGAAAATAGCGATCGTGCGAAATCATAAAAATCGTTGCCGGATATTCTGCCAATGCCTCCTCAAGTGCTTCACTGGAGGGAATGTCCAGATGGTTGGTCGGCTCATCAAGCAGGAGCACATTCGCATTTTCTAAGAGCAACTTGGCGAGCATGACCCGGCTCTGTTCGCCGCCACTGAGGTCGCCAATCGTCTTAAAAACCTCATCATCAGAGAAGAGGAAACGTCCGAGAAAACTCCGAATCTCTCCGGAAGTCTGCCCCGGACGCAACGCCCAAATCTCATTGAGAACCGTGTTATCGCGATTGAGCCCCGCAAGTTCCTGGTCATAATATCCCAAGTGGAGGTTATGCCCCACCTTCAATTCCCCCTCAGTTGGCTGCTCATCACCGAGGATAAGCCGGAACAGCGTCGTTTTCCCCGCACCATTGGGCCCGATGATACCGACGACATCTTTGCGATAGATTTCACAGTTTAGATTTTCAAAGACCTGCTTATCCCCATACCGTTTGCCCAAATTCCGGCATTGCAAAATATCGTTTCCGCCCCGGACATCCGGCGTGAACCGGAGTTTGATAGTCCGCTCCGCTGTTTGGGGTTTTTCAATCCGTTCAAGGCGATCGAGCAGTTTTTGCCGCCCTTGCGCCTCGCGGGTGCGCTGCCCAGCCATGTTGCGTCGAATGAAGTCCTCTTCGTGAACGATAAACCGTTGCTGCTTTTTATACTCGCGCTCTTGTGTCAACGTCTCGATCCGTTGGGTTTCGAGATAGGTCGTGTAGTTGCCGCGATACTCTTTGAGCGTGTGGTTCTGTAATTCGACGATCTTCCGTGCGACGCGATCTAAGAAATAGCGATCATGGGAGATGACGACGGCTGCCCCCTGATATTCGGTATTCAGGAAATTTTCCAGCCACTCAATCGCTTTGATGTCCAGATGGTTCGTGGGCTCATCAAGCAGCAGAAGGTCCGGTTTTTCCAGCAACAATTTTGCAAGCGCGGCGCGGCTCTTTTGCCCGCCACTGAGCACACCAATCTTCAAATGAAAATCGACCTCTTGAAATCCTAACCCGCCCAGCGTTCTGTTGATCTGATGCTCGTAATTGTAGCCGCCGAGCGCGTCGTGCTGTTCCTGCAGGCGTGCGTATGTTTCCAGAATGCCTTCGTTATCGCCGTCGCTCTCCATCTGCTCACCGAGGAGGAGCATCTCATCCTCAAGATCGCGCTGTGTCTGAAAGACCTTGAGCATCTCCTGGCGCAACGAGCAGTCAAGCTCGAGGTCTTGATCCTGACTGAGATACCCAATGCGCAACCCCTTCGCGCGAGTCAGGCTGCCCTTAAAGTTCGTAATCAAGCCCGCAATAATGGCAATCAGCGTGGTTTTACCACTTCCGTTTTTGCCGATCAGCCCGATTCGCTCCCGATGCTCGATCGATAAAGAGATATCGTCCAGAATCAGGTACGGGTCATACGATTTTGTGATGTGTTCTAATCTGACTAACGACATGATGTTTCCCTCAATGGATTCAATCCAAGAAAATCAATTTTGTTCAACTCATCTCCTCAACAAAATATTCTGTCTCAGGTTAATATGACTTGGGTAAATTTAAAGCGGATGCCCGCGTAGCCCAAGATTCTATCTTGGTCCCTTCACGTTCTCACCAAGATAGAATCTTAGGCTACAAGCACTTCGATTGCTAATTTACCAAAGTCAAGTTAAAAACAGGTGCAAAAGAAACCGAGTTTCTCTGAGAAACTCGGTTTCTCCCCGCTCCTCTGCACTTATCTTTTACGTGAGCCCTGTCATTTCTCAATCATTTGACAGTAGCTTGAGACGGATGGCTTCCTTGTAAGCCGCCACAGCCTCTTGGCGTTGCCCTTGGGCGGCATAAGCGGAGCCAAGCCGAGAATATGCCTCGGGGTTATTCGGCGAGAGCCCAATGGCTCGCTGGTAAGATTGGATCGCCTCATCGTAACGCTTGAGCAACTGATAAGCAATCCCTAAATTCAGGTGCGCCATCGGATCGGTCGGCTCGCAGAAGATTGCCCGTTTGTACGATGCCGCTGCATTTTCATAATCCCCGACCATGAAATAGGTCAGTCCGAGATAGAAATGTCCTTCCGCAGATTCTCGATTGTGTTGTAACGCACCCTGAAATTCTTCGATTGCCTTCTGATAATCTCTCGCGTTAAGCGCAACGACCGCTCGATTTAGGTGTTCTGCCGCGGCTTGATAAGATTGCATAAGTTCTTGGCCGCGCTGGATGGCATCCCCTTGAGACATGCGCTCCGTTATTGAGGTGTCTGTGGGGATTAAATCTCGGCTGTTTTCTTTTGGATCGTTTTTCATAGGAGTGACTTAAAGGTTCAATGAGTCAAATTCGCGCTTGACCCGGTTGATGGGGTGTGATATATTTAGTGTATTGTATCAGGTTTTAGGTACTTGTTCAACAGGATTATGCAGAAAAAATTCTTGCCCTAAAAAGATTAGGCGGACATTTTTCTGTCTAATCAAGAGTTAGGTGGCTTATCGCCACTCTCAATCACGAGAAAGGAAGTGTTAATCATGCTATTCGTAACCTACTGGGAACTAAACGAGAACATGTCTGTAGAACAACGACAAGAGGTCGCTGAGAAACTCACCAGTTCCGGGCTATTTCCACCTCAGAACGTCAACATCATCAGATGGGATGCAACCCCCGATGGATGGGGCATCCTTATCGCCGAGGCTGAAAATGCCGCAGATTTCGTTCAAGCCATCAACATGTGGCGAGCAGCAGGTGCGGGCTTTTTTAAACTGACAAAGACTGCACCTGCGATGCCTGTTCAAGAAGCCATGTCCGATACAGCTAAACTCCTGAAGGCCCTAAGTTCTACATAGAGTTGAGCCTGTCTTCTGCCTTTTGAAAAGGCTACCTAACCTGGTGTTGCAGTTGACGGCAGAGAGCTGCGGTTTTAATCCTGTTTTCGGGTTGCGGCGGTTTTGAGTTTGTCGGACGTTGTTTGGCACCCCCCCGCCGCCTGTCTGCGTGCATCGCACAGGCAGGCAACTGAACTTGGGTTGTTAGGTGGCGCAACAGTTGGCGTTGGAGTTGTCTATATCCCTATCCAGACTTCCGAAGTCTTTGAGACTTCGGAAGTCTGAAACATGATTAGAGGTAACGACATGAAACTAAAAGTAGTCATTCACGAAGCAGAAGAAGGTGGGTATTGGGCAGAAGTTCCATCAATTGAGGGATGTGTCACTCAAGGGGAAACCTGGAATGAACTTCTCGAAAATATCTATGAGGCGGTTGAAGGGTGTTTATCCGTAGATATCGAAGAGCTAAAAATTACACCCAAAGATAAAGTGATGGAGATAGCGGTGGTAAGGACAACCAGCAAGCGGTTATCAATGAAGTCTTGCAGCATTTTGGAGGTCAATAAAGATGGACAAACCTTACACCATCGTTCAACGCAACGATTACAAAGTGACGATTTATCACGGAATTGCCCCCTTAGCACCCGATAACGATAACGTTGACGTTCAAGTGACCTTTCCGGATGGTGAGAGTTTCTCGGCCGTATTCTTTACGCTTCAGGGTATTCATACTTTGATGAAGCGGTATAGAAAGACTGGAGAATGCGCTGGTGGTCTGTATTTTTGGGCATCTGACATGATTATTGTCCAAAGACTCACTGAAAAGACTATCTTAGGACTTACGCAAGACTGAACAGTTGACAATAGAGCCAAAAGCCGGTAATATTA
>CAZOAL010000135.1:0-4663 GCA_964577695.1 uncultured bacterium
AACCAAGATAGAATCTTGGGCTACAGTTAGATTGCGAAACAGTTCGTCAACACGTCTAGCACAAGTCGTATAAGAAATTTCCAACTCAAAGTCAAGCCTTCAAATTTTTTGCTTGCAATATTGCCATCAATTGTGTATAATTAAATTCGGTGATTTTCAGGAATGAACATCTTTCATTTCTAAGTACATTCATGTTCCCCTGTAGCTCAGTCGGTAGAGCAGGTGGCTGTTAACCACTTTGTCGGCGGTTCGAATCCGTCCGGGGGAGTTTTATAAAATTAAAGGCTATCCGATGAATTGTCGGATAGCCTTTTTTGTTTCACAATTGCTGATTTCGTTTTGCCACTCTGAGAGCAGGAAACCTGCACGGAGAGGAAGAAGGAAAGGCGGCGTAATACTTCCATTCCTTCCTTTCTTCCCTTCGTTCCCTTGGTTCATTCTTCCTTTTCTTCCGCTCTTCCAACCTTCCTTTCCGTCCAATGTGATGCCAAGCGTTCCATCATTCACGATAGGTCGCCACTTGGATTAATATTTTTCTTGCGGAAAGCAGTCAAGTGTGCTACACTATAAGCACGAACGAATTGACCTTTTAATCTGATCCAGCGAGGTTAGAAAAGGAATGACAAATACAATCTACGACTGCTCTGACTTCTCATCTGTTTAGCCTCCCTAATCTTCTTAGGAGAGGCTTTTTTTATGCCCTCAAAAATAGGTCGATATGGATGCACAAGCTGTTTTGAATTTTATTGAAGAGATCGGCGTTCTTAAAAATCTCCCACGTACCGGTTGGCGGTTTCGCGGTATCAAAGATGCCGAGAGTGTTGCCGATCATTGCTACCGGGTCTCCCTGTTGTCAATGCTCTTAGCGGATGTGTTGACGGAGCAGGGTGTACCACTCAACGCTGAAAAGGTCATGCGGATTGCATTGTTGCACGAAGTCGCCGAGGCGAGGATTGGCGATGTGCCGTTTCCTGCCCTGGAGTATATCCCTGAAAGTGTAAAAGCAGCAGGGGAAAGAGCCGCGCTGCAATCTATGTTTGAAAAATTTGGCCCATTCCGCCAAATATACATCGAACTGTGGGAGGAATTTGAGGAGGGGACATCCCTGGAGGGGAAATTGGTGCGAGCGGCTGACAAACTTGAATTGATGCTCCAGGTGTTTGAATACGAAAAAGTGGGCTATCGCTCCTTAGATAAATTCTGGACAAACGCATGGAATCAGCGAGGCTTCGACGATTATCCACTGGTCAGGGAAATCATGAATGTCCTTATTGAGAGAAGGGAACGGGAGGTGTTATCAAATGCGCGAGAAAGCACAAGTTATGACCGCTGAAGATATTCGACGAGCGCTCATCCGGATCTCCCATGAGATTTTGGAACGCAATCATAGAGAAATCGTAGACCTTGCACTCGTTGGGGTTAAAAGTCGAGGAGACCACCTGGCGCACCGCATTGCCCAAAATTTGGCAAAAACGGAAGGGATTAAGGTCCCGGTGGGCGTGATCGATGTGCGTCTGTATCGAGACGATGTGAATCTGCACGATGAAGAAATCAAGGTCAGTCGCACAGACATTCCTTTCGATGTCACCGGCAAACGCATCATTCTGGTTGACGAGGTGATATACACAGGGCGTACCACACGAGCGGCAATGGACGCGGTCATGGATTTTGGACGCCCCGCTGCGATTCAACTGGCGGTGCTGATAGATCGCGGTCATCGTGAACTACCGATTGCGGCGGATTATGTCGGCAAAAATATTCCCACTTCGCGAAAAGAGATTGTTCGAGTTCAATTGGTTGAAGAGCATGGAATTGATCAAGCTGTGATTTGCGAGGAGGATGGAAAATGAGCCGACGCCTTCTCATCCGCAACGGACGCCTCGTTGACCCTGCGAATCAGATGGATGCGATTCAGGATCTCCTGATCTGTGATGGGAAAATCCGCCGGATTGAGCCTGTGGTTTCGATTACACTCAACCCGGCGGAAATCAACCGGATTGCGGAGCGGATTGAAACCCCAACGGATGAGGCTATCGACGCAACGGGGTTGATTGTCACACCGGGATTGATTGACATGCACGTTCATCTGCGCGAGCCTGGATTTGAGTATAAAGAAACAATCGCATCAGGCACCCGTGCGGCGGCGGCTGGCGGGTTTACATCTGTGGCTTGCATGGCGAATACGAACCCGGTTGCGGATTCGCCGGACGTCATTGAGTTTATCCGATTACAAGCGCGGAAATATGGGACTGCGAATGTGTTTCCGCTCGGCAGTATCACGAAAAATCTCGCCGGTGAGGAGTTGACCGATGTGCCTGCGCTGCTAGAAGCCGGTGCCGTTGGGTTGAGCGATGATGGCAAAACCGTCATGAACGCGGCGTTTATGCGACAGGTTTTGGCGTTGAGCGCGGAGCTCGATTTTCCCGTCATGGTTCACTGTGAGGAGCACAATCTGAACGCGGGGACGGTCATGAACCTCGGCCAAACCTCACGTAAACTGAATTTGCCGGGAAGCGCGAACGCGGCGGAGGACATTATCGTTGCGCGTGACATCCTGCTTGCCGAGTTGACAGGAGGACACCTCCATGTTCTCCATGTCAGCACCGCCGGTGCCGTCGAGCTGGTCCGCTGGGGCAAACGCCGAGGCGTTCGCGTGACCGCCGAAGCGACGCCGCACCATTTCACGCTCACGGAAGCGGAAGTCGAGAAGCACAGTTCAAACGCCAAGATGCACCCGCCGTTGCGGACACAGGCTGACGTTGACGCCGTGCTCGAAGGGCTGTGTGACGGCACGATTGATGCCATTGCCACCGACCACGCCCCCCACGCCCCGTTTGAGAAGGGGTGGGGAATGCTCAAAGCTCCCCCCGGCATCGTCGGTTTGGAAACCTGTGTGCCACTTGTGTTTACCCAACTCGTGCATACCGGGCGGCTCACCTTATCGGAGGCGATTGCGAAGCTGACGTGCGTCCCTGCGAAAATCCTGCGCATCGACCGTGGCACGCTCTCGATTGGCGCGGTCGCCGATGTGACGCTCATCGATCCAAACCGAGTGGCGAAAGTGGATGCCACACAGTTTGCATCCAAAAGCCGGAACACCCCCTTCGACGGTTGGGAACTGAAAGGGTGGCCCGTGATGACCATCCGTGGCGGCGTTGTGACGCAATCGGCGATTTAGGAGGAAAACATGGAAAAGGAAACAATTACAATTCAAATCTCTCCCGAACTTAAACAACAATTTCTCGAAACGATAATGGGAACCGCTTTAACTCTTGATGAAGTTGCCATACTCCTGAAAGTTTCACCGGATGCTGTCCGTCGCCTTGCGGTCAAAGGGGAGATTCCCGGACGGAAAGTTGGTAATCACTGGCGATTCTCTCCGGTGGCTGTACAGCGCTGGCTCCGTTCCGAGAGTCTTCGACTTGTTGGGGAGAACATTCCCAAGCCCGCTGACGAACCATCTCCGGGAGGCGTGGAAGCCCTTCTGCAAGAGATTATCCGTCTCTTGCAGAAGCTGCAGCAGTATGAAACGCCAGGTGAATCCGAAAGATTCTACGGCACAAGCGGAGTTGAGAGAAAGACAGGAAATCCTCACCTGGATTTTTTCGGAGTATTTGCTTCAGACCCGCTTGCCCAAGAGGTAGAGGATTTTATACAGGCAGAGAAAGAACACCAACGTCAACTGGCACAGTCTGAAGAGATCTAATGGTAGATGAAAGATATGTCCTTGATAGTAATGCGGTTTCGGCAATCTTGCGTGGACATCAAGGTGTGCATCGCCGGATTACGCTTGTTCCGGCAGAGCGCATCTTTCTCAATGTTGTTTCGGCGTTTGAGAACTTACGGGGCTGGTTCGCTCAAGTGAATAAGCAACAGCCGACCGATCAACTTGTCCGAGTTTTTAATCGGATCTTGCAGCTATTGGATTACTATGGACGGTCACAAGTATTACCTTACGATATGGCGGCGGCGATGAAATGTGAAGAACTCCGTCAACAACATCGTCGTCTTGGGCGAGATGATCTGCGCATTGCAGCGATTGCCCTGGTTCAAAACGCAATTCTCGTGACGCAAAATGTAAATGACTTTGCTGCCATTGAGGGCTTGCGTGTCGAAAACTGGCTGTCGTGATGGGGTCATGTATGGGAGGATACAATGATGGAAACCACTTTTACCCTTGATGAAGTTTCACAATTTCTGAAAGTTTCACCCCGCACTGTCCGTCGCCTGGTGACAAAAGGGGAGATTCCGGGACGGAAGATTGGCAACCACTGGCGATTCTCTCCGGTGGCTGTACAGCGCTGGCTTGCTGGGGAGAACATTCCCAAGCCCGCTGACGAACCGTCTCTAGGAGGCGTGGAAGCCCTTCTGCAAGAGATTATCCGTCTCTTGCAGAAGCTGCAGCAGTATGAAACGCCAGGTGAATCCGAAAGATTCTACGGCACAAGCGGAGTTGAGAAGAAGACAGGAAATTATTTTTTGGATTTCTTCGGATCACTTGCATCAAATCCTTTAGCGCAAGAGGTTGATGATTTTATACGAGCAGAGAAAGAACGTCAACGTCAACTCGCCCAGTCTGAGGATATCTAATGGCAGACGCGAAATATGTTCTAGGGCGTGTTGACGAACTGTTTCGCAATCTAACTGTAGCCCAAGATTCTAT
>CAZOAL010000136.1:0-4454 GCA_964577695.1 uncultured bacterium
TTGGTTGGGGACGAGGTGCCAAGTTAGAAACTTGGGCTACGAGCGCATTTGCCCAAGTTCGTCAACACGCACTAGATTAATAGTTTCTGCACGGCCCTGATGACCTCGTCAGCGCATAGATAGGCAAATAGCACCAGCGACAGCGCCAGCAACACGATAGTCAACCAGCCGTTGCGGAGTTTATCCCCCACCCAATCACGGCGGGAGTTCATGTAGAGAAGCGTCCCCGCCAGGAACGGCATGAATAAGGCACCGATAATCGAATAGACCACAATCAGTCCGACGGGCTCAAAGAACAACAGAACCAGCGGTGGCACTGCCAACCCGAGCAAGTACCCCCGATACCATCGCGAACGGGTACTCATAATGGCTTCCTGTTGCTCTGGAGGAAGCCGTTTCATCATCCCGACGAAGTCGCAGAACATGTAGGGCACGCCCTGCCACACACCAAGCACAGATGTTGTTACCGCTCCCCAGAAGCCAACGAGGAAAGCCCAGTGTCCGACTGGTCCAATGACGTCCCCTAACATCGCCGCCATTTTCAGAACCCCTTCCTCTCCCTTGATGGATACCCCCTTCGCATGGAGCACCTGGGCTGCCAGCACGATGACAGCGACCCCAAACAGCCCTGTGAGAACATAAGCCACCGTCAGGTCGAAGCGCACAGCGCCAGTCCATTGGGGGCCTTCCCACCGTCGTTCGCGCATCCAGTAGCTATAAGACAGCAATGTCAGGCTGCCCCCCACGCCCCCAATGACGCTGAGGATAAACCTGGAACTGCCCGGGGGCACAGCCGCTGTACTGACACTCTGCACCAGGGTCGTCGCGGGTGGCGACACCCAAAGGGCACACCCCACCAGCGTGATAAACATCACGCCGATGAACACCTTCATCAAGCGTTCAAAGGATTCATAGCGACCCATGAGCACAATGGCTGCCGCCGCCAGCGAATGGATGACGCCCCAGGCTTTGACCGAGAGCCCCGGTGCCATTGCGTGTGCGGCTAACCCACACGCGGAGATCAATGCCCCGCTGACCACGAATGACCAGAGGATGAGATAGATGAGAAAATAGTATTGCACCCACTTCCCTAGCCGTTGGACCCAGCCCTCCAGGAGGGTCGTCCCGGTTGCCAGTTGCCATCGTGCCACGCCCTCGTTGAGCATGAACTTGAGCAGCGCACCCACAGCCGCTGCCCACACCACCGCAAACCCATAACGGGCACCCGACACAGATGCGGCGACCATATCGCCAGCGCCGACGCCTGTCGCCGCAACGGCGATGCCAGGGCCCAGGATAGCCAGGTAAGTCTGCCAACTGGTACGCGGCACACGATTTGCTTCTTTCATTTGAATCTCCTCTCATTATTTAGGAGCAGGGGCATGTTTCCGAAAACAATTGACCCGTCCAGAACGTCGATGTGTAAAAACACATTTTTGCAGACACGTGAAATATCCCCAAACTTCAGAAGTCGTCATCAGGGCATCGAAGCTTCTCAATATTTTCAAAATCGAGTGTGACTTTGAAGTTGCCATCGTCACACCCGACCCAACCGCCGTAACGTCCCAATATCAACTTCAAAAACCACAAGAGTTTTGGCAATGAAGCCACTTGATAGGATATCATAAAGGCGGATACAGGTCCGTCGCCGCCTTGCGGGATTTCGCGTCGTTTACCCTTGAGCGTAGTGAAGGGCTCAACTTGCGGCCCCTCGGAACGGAGTTGAAATTGAGCAATCTTCTCTTTTTGGGGAGGGTCGAAAGAATCGAAATCACCGTCACTTGCTTTGAGCTCACTCCACTGCCAAAACCCCTGGTCTTCGTAGTAAACGTTCAAGTAACAAACGGAATAGGTGTAGTATTTGCACACATACCCACACGCTTGGGCAAGCGTTGCTATATCCTCAAGCCTTATCGAAGTTTTGGAAAAATAAAAGATATCTTCCATCATGCACCTCTCTTACAGCTTATCAATCTGGACGAAGAATTTCAAGCAATGTTTTCAGGTCACAAGCGACGCCTCCAGCAGCGATTCCACCACGCATGTTAATCTCTCGCGCTGCATGTGGCCCCAGTTGTGGTGAGTAACCAATAACTGGTTTTTGCGTCGGATTTGCTGGGCCGGAGAGCCTATCTGTAACCTGGCGTCCAAGTCCTTTGCCTCTACCCGCTTTCACCTCAATCATCGCGTTTTGAGTTTCAATGTCTATCTCAAGACCTCCCCGTTCAAAGTTGACGCCGACTACATGACCTGGGTAGCGACTCTCAATGGCCTTGGCGAGTTTTTCTACTTCAGGGTCCAGTTCTTTACCTCCTGCATTGTAACCCAGCCTGTGCTTACGCCTTGTTGTGCGCCTGCAACTTCATGTCGCAAAAGTTGTAGCCCTTCGGGTATTTGAAGTACTAGGGCGTGTTGACGAACTCGGGCAAATGCGCTCGTAGCCCAAGTTTCTAACTTGGCACCTCGTCCCCAACCAAGATAGAATCTTGGGCTACAGTTAGATTGCGAAACAGTTCGTCAACACGCCCTAGCCACCTATCACGGCTTTCATCTTCTCCAACCCCATCCGTGCCACCTCCTTCGGTTCTTCTTTCCAATAATTTGGGTTGAATAGTTCTAAGGAAATCGCGCCGTGATAACCCGCCTCTTTCAGAATGGAGAGCATCTTTCGCAGGTCGAGGATGCCATCGCCGGGGTACACGCGATCGGCATCGGTCTGTGCTTCGCGCGGCGGGGAAGCGGGGGCGTCGTTAAAATGGAAAACGGCGATCTTGTCACTGGGAATCCCACGCATGTCATCAATCTCACCGCCGCCCCGGTAAATGTGGAATGGGTCTAGCACGATGGTGCTATCCGGGTGGTCGGCGACGGTGATGACTTCCCAGGCGTGCTTGACCTTGTTGACCCCAGCGACAAATCCGAGGAACTCCATCGCTGGCTTGATGCCAAATTCACGCCCTAATTCGAGGAGCTCGCGGTAGTTCTGCCCGCCCAATTGCAAATCGGCGACTTCGCGCGGTGGGCTTGCGACGATGTAAGGCGCTCCCACAGCGACAGCTTGCGCCATTCTTCGCTTTGCCTCGTCGATTGCGTTCTGGTGCGCTTCACCGGTGGTATTCAGCCATCCGTGCAGCGCGATGACCGTCGGCACGGAAAGCCCATAGTCATCCAGCGCCCGTTTCACATCAGCGAGCGAACCACCGCCCTGCTCGTAAGCGGTCAAATCGTCATTCCACAGTTCAATCGCTTCGTAGCCTGTCTCACGGGCAATACGGATTTTATCCATTAAGCTCGCGGGGCGAATCGTGCTCGTGTTCAATGATAGTGTGAATTGACTCATTGTTTTCTCCTTATGTAATCAAAACGTGTACAACGTCAGTGAATCCTGAATCCTGACAGAATGCCAAGTTTCAAAATGGGCTTGGTATACGAGTTTTTCGCTTAGACTTCCGAAGTTTGACACCAAACCGATGCAGGACAGTTCCTTCAAGGGTTCGCATGGTCTGGGGTGACCTCGTCTTAAAAAACTTCGGAAGTCTGGGTCTCACTTTTGCTTATAACCGAAAAGGTCGTATTGGTATAACACCTACTTCGATTCTCCCATCTTCTTCAGCAGCTCATTGATGAATCGGACATCAATACGCGCCAGGTCGATGACGGTCTCTACGGGCTCCCCACTGTATTCACTGTGAAAGCTGACCGGGCCGGTGAAGTGCATCGCCTTCAAAGTTCTCAAAGTGGTTTCCCAGTCCACGAAGCCGTGACCCATTCGGACCACCCTGCCGCCACGACTCCCTGGCGAACGCATCAAATCCTTAAATGCCATCACCGCCACATAATCCTTAACGATGTCCAGTGCCATATCGATCGGTTCCCCGACGATCGAGAGGTGTCCCGTATCGGCGAAAACGCCTACATAGCGCGAATCGAACCCCTTGACAAGGTTCATTACAGCAGATGAATTGAGGCTCATCGTAGTTCCAGAGTGATTGTGGATACAGGTTCGGACGCCATGCTTCTCTGAGAGGGCTTGAAACCCGTCAAGCTGCTTACGGATGTGCTCGACTTCCGCCCAATAGTCGCCCTTTTCCTTCGACCAGTGCCAGTAACCGAGCTTGAGGTTCGCGACGCCGGCTTCTCCACAAGCGGCATATACGCGCTGGATGTCAGCCCGTTTTGGATCGAGGAAGTCACCCGGCGTTGTCACCAGCGGAATGGACAGTCCTTCAGCCGCGAATTGTTTGGCAGCCGCCGGTAATTGTTTCTCCGCATTGTCGGGATTGACCGGATAACCGGGGCGGACACAGAGATCCGCGCCTTCAACGCCAACGGATTGCAGGGCTTTGATAATGCCTGGGACCTCTAAACCTTCCAGGTGTTTCGTGAACATAATGAATTTCAGTGCGCCGCATCAGCGGTGAGTAGAAGTGCCAACTAAGTTGGTATGAATTGTT
>CAZOAL010000137.1:0-4276 GCA_964577695.1 uncultured bacterium
GCACGTACAGTTTGGAGGGGGGGAAAATTCCGTGAGGAATCTACCTATCCCTACGTACTTCCGCAAAAGGAGTAAACCATGAATACCGTTGATATTGCTTTGATGAGGGCTTTGAATCTCGTTGACAATATTAAGACTTCCGTCACACCAGCTAAGTTTGATAGACTATTTCAGGAAGTATTGGAGAACGACGACGTCACAGTAGAAACCTTTCACGGCAGTTGACAGCGGGGAGCTGCGGTTTTATGAATGTTTCTGGGGTTGCGATGGGTTTTGGTGTGTCGGACGTTTTTCAGCAACCCCCCGCCGCGCCTGAACTTGGTCGTTAGGCGGAGACGGTGCGTTCTGTTCTATGCTTTTCAGAGTTCGTATGGTTGGGTTGAGGCACGAAATCCAACGTTCAACTTTTGCCGAAAGCGGATTCACATGGGAGATTTACGTGGCAGACGCAGACAATATATCTTCTCAATGGTGGTTCCCACTTTGGGAGTTCTTGCTCCACATCACCGTTGGGACAGGTATATTTGTGTTGATTGGCACTCCCGCCGTCATGTTAGACAGACTCATACACTGGCTGTCGACTCAAAACATCAGCATCTTCATCATTTATGGTCTCAAGTTTTCTGAATACACGCTTTTTATCGCAGATCTCATTTTATTTTTCATCTTCATTGCTCGAACCGCATGGCGAACTCTCAGGAGGCTATGATGTTTACTCATGATCGATTTCTCGTTGTCACGTATTCAATGATCGGATCTGCCTTCCGCTTCTATTTTGAGCCCCTTTTGTGGATTGGAAAGGGAGTTCACCAGGCGTTGGCTGAATCAAGCGTCAGGAAAACGCATGAGAAGAGAATTCACTCGCCACGCGACGGAGAGGACCACTGAACTTCATCTGAACAAAGGAAAGGAAAATTATCGTGAGTCGAGAAGTTGATCGTCGAAATTTCAGCGTTAACAAAATCACATTAGTTCGAGAGACTGAACTGCACTCGCTTGCGTCGGGCGTATCGGAGACGCTCCCTGGAGCCCATCGGGTCAGGATAGCGAGTTTCGATGCCGTTACGGGCAATCCCGCGGTGGTGGCTTCGGAATCCGCGCCGGCGGAGAGGGGCAACTACATTCAGCGCGCCCTGGACCATCTGCGAAGTATTAGCGGGATTTTGGGATTCGCAGCAACCCAACCGGATGAGTTTGTCGCTGACCCACATGTTCAAGAGACCAGCAGTGGTGCGATGGCTGTTCACTTGCAACAACAGTACAAGGGCATTCCCATCTTTCAAGCGGCGGAGACGGTGCGCTTTTCACCGGATGGGACATTGAAGGAAACCGCCGGCAGTAGCGTCACTGTTGCTCAAGAGGTGACAGTCTCACCTAAACTTTCCGTCCAGGATGCTGTCCTGAAAGCCGCTCAACATGTGGCTGTGCCCCATCCGGACGAGCGGGGGGCCACCGATTCGTTTGGTCAACTGCTCCCGCTAAAGACCGTGGATTTGACGGGGTTCGTCCCCAAGGTCATCGCTACTTTCCCAAACAAGGCCGACCAGCCAACCGTGCTCGAATCCGGCCCCTTTGGGGACAAAATCAAAGCCAGCCTGATCTGGTTTCCAATGGATAGTGAGTTGCGATTGGCTTGGGAAGTGATTGTGACGATGCCAAGCTACGACGGCCAGTATCGCGCAATGGTAGACGCTGCGAACGGTGAAATTCTGTATTGCCGCCAACTGGTGCTATCTGTGGCAGCGCGGGGAAATGTCTATCGTGTCAACGGCGCAAGCGCGCGCCAGATGACGAATTTCCCAAGACCGCTGGCAGACTATGGACTGCCGATTCCCAGCGGTTTGCCGTCCGGATTCCCGGATGATTGGGTTTCGGTGAACAGCGCGGCCGGCAACAGTGTGAACGCTCACTTAGGGGATAGCGGGCCGACAATTCAGGGCACGGTCCAGAGCAATATACTCACCTTTAACCCGGCCGACCCGGTCGGTGATGATCAGAAGGTCCTTAACATTTTCTACCTGAACTGCTACATGCACAACTATTTCTACCTGCTTGGCTTCAGGGAGGCGGATGGAAACTTTCAACAAGATAACCTCGGCCGAGGCGGAGCTCCGAGCGATCGAGTCGATGCGCGCTCTTACAGCGGGACGGTGTGGGGAACTGCCAGCATGGGAACGCCGGTTGATGGTTCAAGCCCAACCATGAAGATGGGATTGGTGACTTCCACGAATCGGCATACTGCCTTCGATTCCACGGTCGTTTTTCACGAGTTCACGCACGGCGTGACCAATCGCCTCGTCGGCGGGCCCATGAACGTCCACGCCTTAGACGCCGATCAGAGTGGCGGCATGGGCGAGGGGTGGGGGGACTATATTGCCTGCGCCATCAACAACACCACAGTGGTTGGCGCATGGGTTGTGAATCAAGCCGGTGGTATCCGGGTTTTCCCTTACGATAGCAATTTTCCAGACCATTTTGGGAATCTGGGAACCGGCCGCTATACCGAAGTCCACAACATCGGTGAGATCTGGTGCGCGACGTTGATGGAAATGAACCGAAAGATCGGGGTAACGCTCGGTGTGCAATTGGTCGTAGATGCCTTAAAGCTGTCACCCGCTAACCCGAGTTTCCTTGATATGCGCGACTCCATTTTGTCAGTGCTCGATAACAAGCTGGCTGCCGGTCAACTAAGTTCTAGCGCGCACGCCACGGCTCGGAGTGGCGTCTGGACCGCTTTTGCTAAGTTCGGTATGGGGCCCGGCGCACGGTCCAACGGTGCATCCTTATCGGGCATCGCCGCTGACTTCAACACGCCGGCTGATACGACCCGGCCAAGTGTGCAGGTCGAAGCGACGCCGAACCTGGCTATCCCGGACAACCAGCCGGCCGGCGTGACCCATACCCTGACGGTCCCACAGGCAGGCGGGGTCACACGATTAAGCGTCTCGATCGATATTGAGCATACTTTCATTGGTGACCTTCAGGTGAGCCTGGCGACCCCCAAAGGTAGCACGGTCATCTTGCATAACCGGACCGGGGGGAGCACAGATAACCTAGTCAAATCCTACACGAGTGAGGATACCCCGGCTCTGGCCGCACTGGCGGGTGAACAAGCCCAGGGCGGCTGGACGCTCAAGGTGGCCGACCTGGCTGGACAGGACATCGGCAAACTCAAAAAATGGAGTCTCGACATCGGACTGGAATCCACCCCCCAGGTGGTTCGCGGGGAAGCGACGCCCGCCCTCACGATTCCTGATAACGACCCCACCGGCGTGAGCAGCGCCATCGCCATCGCCCAATCGGGCACCGCCCGGAACATCAAAGTGAGTGTTGATATCACCCACACCTACATCGGTGATCTCCGGGTGGTATTGGTGGCCCCCTCCGGTCAGCAGGCCATCCTTCACAACCAGACCGGCGGCAGTCAGGATAATCTGATAACGACCTACGATTCAACCTCAACGCCGGCTCTGGCCGCTCTCGTCGGCCAGGTCATCCAGGGCAATTGGATCTTGCGGGTGACTGACCTGGCCGGGCAGGACATCGGCAAGCTGAACAGATGGAGTCTCGAAATTGGACTGGAATCCACCCCCCAGGTGGTTCGCGGGGAAGCGACGCCCGCCCTCACGATTCCTGATAACGACCCCACCGGCGTGAGCAGCGCCATTGCCATCGCCCAATCGGGCACTGCCCGGAACATCAAAGCGAGTGTTGATATCACTCACACCTACATCGGAGATTTGCGCGTGGTACTCGTGGCCCCTTCCGGTCAGCAGGCCATCCTTCACAACCAGGCCGGCGGCAGTCAAGATAATCTGGTAACGACCTACGATTCCACCTCAACGCCGGTTCTGGCTGCCCTCGTCGGCCAGATCATCCAGGGCAATTGGGTCTTGCGGATTACTGACCTGGCCGGGCAGGACATCGGCAAGCTGAATAAGTGGGGTTTGGAGTTGACCTACGCCGGCTAACAGTGCATTGGCAACACTTTACCACACCTATCAGGCGGAACCAAAAATAAACTTTAATGTTGAAGCAGTAGCCCCAGTATAAAAAATTTTGAACGGTTTTTGAACCTGCGTTGTCTAAATATCTAAGGAATAATCTCAGAGAATTGTTGAAGTCTTCTGTGGATTCCGCTGAATTTCCTCTGAAGCGGTAACTCTCATTAAAATAATTAGCAGGCGAAGGAGCCGTCTAAAGGGTCTATATTTTTGATTAGATGACTAGGGCGTGTTGACGAACTCGGGCAAATGCGCTCGTAGCCCAAGTTTCT
>CAZOAL010000138.1:0-4159 GCA_964577695.1 uncultured bacterium
GTAAAACATTCGACGTTCAACCGAGAACACACTGCGGTAAGAAACCGCAAAGGCTGTCTGTCAACCAGCCTAATGTAGCCGCGTAACAACTGTGGCAGCGAGTTACAAGCCTCGTCCTTTAGGGCGGGGTCGTTGACTTATTCTTTCCTCCAATATCCTAAACTGTTACAGTGTCATTTGAGTTTTCGGGCTTTGCGAAGCGCAAAATATTGGGACAAAAGAACTCTCTCACTTTCCCATCTTATAACTCCCTTGTTGCGCCATTTCATAGAGGGGGGACAATTCACGCAAACGCGCAACCTGCTTCACGATGACATCAATGACGTGATCAACCTCTGCTTCCGTATTGTAACGTCCCAATCCAAAGCGGATGGCGGTGTGGGCGAGCTCGTCTTTAACGCCCATTGCCCGCAACACATAAGACGTTTTGATTGAGGTAGAGGTGCAGGCAGAGCCTGATGAAAGCGCAATGCCTTTAAGTCCCATCAATAAGGACTCGCTTTCAACGAACTCAAAACTGATGTTCAGATTGCCGGGGAGGCGTTTTTCAGGGTGCCCGTTGAGGTGGATAAAATCGATTCGCCTGGATAAGCCGTGATAAAGCCGCTCCCGTAGAGAGGCGATTCGCCTGGATTCCGCTTGCATCAATGTTTGGGACAGTTCACAAGCCTTCCCGAAACCAACGATACCGGGAACATTTAATGTCCCTGACCGGATATGATTTTCGTGACCGCCGCCGTGAATGAGCGGATACAATCGAATGCGTGGATTTTTCTTGCGGATATAGAGGGCACCAATCCCCTTGGGACCGTAAATCTTGTGAGCGGTCAACGACATCACATCCACTTTCAGTTTATGGACATCGGATTCGATTTTGCCAATTCCCTGCACAGCATCGGAATGAAAAAGTACGCCATGTTTCTCCGCAATCTCTCCAACTTCCGGGATAGGGTTGATAGTGCCGACCTCATTGTGGGCATAGATGAGACTGATCAGGAGCGTTTGATCGGTGATAGCGTTTTCGACACCCTGCGGATGCACCATCCCATACCTATCCACAGGCAGATAAGTCACATCAAATCCCTCTTTTTCCAACGCCTGGCAGGCACCTAAAACCGCCTGATGTTCAACCGCGCTGGTAATGATATGATTCCCCCTGCGTTTGTATTGATGCGCAACGCCTTTGATGGCAAGGTTATTCGATTCTGTGGCACCACTGGTGAATACGATTTCCTCCGGTGAACAGTGAATGAGAGCGGCAACCTGTTGACGTCCGAGCTCCACTGCCTCTGCCGCTTTCCAGCCGAAGGCATGCGTGCGACTGGAGGGGTTGCCGAAATGCGTAGTCAGATAGGGCATCATCGCCTCCAGCACCTGGGGGTCGAGCGGCGTCGTCGCATGATGGTCCATGTAGATTACTGATTCTGGAGTTTCCATTTCTGTTCACCCATTTTTCGTTTATTCATTTGATTCCATGCGATAATTTTACCGAACTCTCCGGTGAAAGTCAAGTGAGAGTTGAGCGGTATAGAAATTTGTAAATGAGCCAATAAGCCAATTAACTTTTCAAAATACTTCAGGAAGGAAAGGAAGAAAAGGAAGGATGGAAGAGACGCATTCCTTCCCTTCCTTCCCCTTCTTCCATTCTTCCCCCCATCAAGTCGATTCAACAGGCAACGTGAATAGTGAAAATGAATGAGAGAGGCATCTGCAAATTTTTGAAACATTTTCTCCGAATCTGTGTCTATTAGTTGTTGAAAGCAAGCCTCCTGTTCACCTTCAAGCCCATATCAGCCAGAATCGATGTTACAAACGCATCCGATGAAAAACAAGGAAGCGCCGTTTCACACGGTGAACCCAATGCCCTCTGAAGATTGCGAGCTGGTCAAACGCGCGCAGACAGGCGAAAATGCCGCGTTCAAGACGTTGGTGGAACGCCATCAGCAGACCATCTACAACCTCTGCTATCGAATGCTGACACAGAGGGAGGAGGCACAGGATGCGACCCAGGAGACATTCCTGAAAGCGTATCGATCGCTGAAAGAATTTCGGTATGAGAGCCGGCTTAAAACCTGGCTGTGTCGAATCGCAACGCACGAATGCCTCAACCGCATGCGGCATCAAGAATGCCTCTCACTGGATGAAATGCAAGCGGAAGACGCCCATGTTCAGATTGCCGATTCTGCGCCCTCACCTTTGGAACAGATCGAACGAAAAGAGGTTCAATCCATGATACATCGTGCCATCGATGCGCTTCCCCATCCATATCGACTCGTGATTACGCTCTATCATCTCAACGAGCTGTCGTACGCGGAGATCGCGCAAGCGATGGACGTTCCGATAGGGACGGTCAAAACGTATCTGTTTCGAGCAAGGGCCCTCCTGAAATCGAAATTGAAAAACTTTGTGGAAGGAGAGGAGTGAACTCATACCGATTGAGGTCCCGCTTTGCGAGGATTCCGCTTTGCGGAACTTGCGATTTCCCATCACCCGAATGTCTCCATCTGGAAGGAAGGGAAGAAGAAACCGAGTTTTTCAGAAAAACTCGGTTTCTAGGCGTAAAAAAGCTATGGAATGCAGAGATTTTGAAAGATTATTACACCTCTATGTGGATGAAACACTTGATGCTTCAAGCACTTCTCGGGTTGAGAGTCATCTTGAGGTTTGCGACAATTGTTTGCGCGAGGTGGAGGGCTTGAGGGCTGTCACACGAGGCGTCGAAAGCTATCCACTGCTCGAAGCCCCTGAAGAGCTAGTTGATAGCGTGATGGCGCAGATAGAAAAGATGGAAACAATTCCGGCTTCCACTCTGGAGCAAGAATACCTCTTTAGCGTATCTGAAATGCTATGCGCTGGAAGGATTGACTTTCCAAAAGCCCTGTTTCTGATTTTGTACGGGGCGATGAAACTGGCCGTGAGATTGTACGCTCGTACCCTCATCTCGGCGCTGCGAAATGCTAAGGAGCAGGTTTATTTTAGTTTAACTCGTATGGATTTGAGAAGGTTGTACTCTCAACCTTAAGTGACTTGGAGGGGGCACCAACGCGGAAAATGTTGAGTGGCAAATTGATTGCGAAATTAACAGTCAAGAAAACAAATAGACGAATGCGTTTAGAGCATGTAGAACGTCGCTCCATGCTTTGCGCTTCATACCTAATACCGCTTTAGGCTTGTCGTTTCCCATTCGACGAACCAGAGATCTTTCGCTTCGCTCAAGATGACATAACAGTGTCATTCTGAGCGAAGCGAAGAATCTCCCAAGACAATGGGAAAAAGCAAAACTAATTCGGTATAAATTCTCAGGAGGAGTGACCATGTTGAACAACACCGCACAGTCGGAAGAAGGACTCCAACCCCAGCAACAAAATACCGGGACGGAGAACACAGGGGTAAGTGAACTTGTACGCTCACCCCTTGGTAACTTGGAACGCACATTAAAATCAGGAGGAATGACCATGTTGAACAATACGTTGCAACCACCAGCAGAAGCACTTCAACCCCCTCAACCTCAACAACAAAACACCGGAACAGGAAACACAGGCAAGGGCAAAGTCCTGAAAGTTCTCGTGTTTGAAGGCGATTTGGAAAACCCCAAAGTCTCCGTTGCCTTCCCTCTCGGTTTGGCAAGATGGGCGGGGAGACTCCTGCCGCAATTCGCAAAGCTAATGCCGTTGGCACTCGATTTAGCGATGGTCAAAAACGAGAAATCGGCGGAGTTCGCTAAATTGATTCAGGAGAAATACACAGACCTTGACCTGAATACCATCCTCACAACCATTTGTGACATGGTCGAGGAGGGATTTGATCAGTTAGCAGAGATTGGGCAATTCGACTTTGTGACGGTGCAGGACAGCAATACAAAGGTTCAGATCCGCATTGAGTAAGTCTATCAACCCTGTCGATTGGAGGGACGGTGTGAAAATACTTGCATCCGAGTTCAACCACGAAAAGAGAACCCGTTTTTCGTTGGATATGGTCAGCCGTGATATGGATAAACCAAGACGCCTGGGGTTCGCGTTATTCCTTCGCGTCCGTATCTACGATGGAGATGTAGGCAAACCTAAGATACGATTCTCAATTCCACTCCCATTAATATTTTGCTTTACATCGGGGGAACGCTCCCGCAAGGTCTCGAACACAAGAATTTCAAGATATTTGC
>CAZOAL010000139.1:0-3480 GCA_964577695.1 uncultured bacterium
GTCGCACCGTTCTGGGTAGTGACAAGCCTCGCCCTTTAGGGCGGGGTAGTTGACATAAGCATCTATAGCTGAACGTTGTACTACTGAATAGCACAATCTGTATGGGTTGTTGACCGATCATTGAAACCTCCTCAACCACCACTCAAAACTCAACAGCGACCAGATCATCAGAGATTTATTCTGTGTGCCTGAATATTTGAATCCGTACTTCATTGATACATCTCTGTGTCAACTGATTTCTTTTTTTCCTTGATTCGTATCTCGCGGCACAAAGATGATGGTTTCCTCTGCTTGCTTAAACGTGATGTCAAATAAATCGAAGACAACAGCTCGCCCCAAGATGACATCAGCAAAGGTGGGTTCTTGAACCCAAGCAACAGGTATCGTTGCTGTAACTTCGTCGATCCTTACCATCGCTTGCCGGAGGGCAATGTCAATGGTTCCTCCCAGGCCAATCGCCTGTTGACGCAATTCTTTCGGCGCGAGACTCAAGCCGAGTTCCTGTCCAAATTCCAATGGGATGACACTCACATCAGCACCAGAATCCACCAAAGCAGATGAATTCAGCCAGCTCTCATCGGGACATTGCCAGTCCACGCGATACATTGGATTCCAGGAGTGAAATCCAAGCGAACGGACGCGAATTGGCAAAATCCGTAGTTTCCCGAAATCTCTTGGAATCGCATAAATGGTAAATGGCTGATCTGACGCTCGGGCCTCTCTCAGGACCTCTGCGAGCCTGGGATGTGCAATGAGGTGGTCTCCAACAACGGCAACATATTGTCCTTTGTAGGGCAGAAACCGCGCCATAGACGGGGATAGAGAAATTTCTGGTATCCATTGCTGTTGTTTTTGATTATCATGACTCATTGGATTTTCCTCCTTGGTACGACTCGTCACCATAGACTTTATCAGAAATCGCCTCAACCACCACTCAAAACTCAACTCTGGAAATTGCTTAATGGAAACAGCGTTACTCCTCTGGCCAGGCCAGTAAATGCACTTGACTATCGTAGACTTGATAGTATTGCACCTGGGCGTGGCTTACAAGAGTGACCTTGCCCCGTCGTGCCCGCTTGGTTTTGAACTCTACCAAACGAAAGAGCTGTCGCAACAGGTTGGAAATTTCATCCACCCGGTCGTCTGGGAGCGGGAAACACGCGACGCAATAGTGTCTCTCGGCTGTAATCCGCCGCCAGAAATCGCTGGTATTGATGGTAACGAACGTTGAATCTCGCACCTGACGCAACAACAGTGGGATGGCATCGTCTTTGATGACCGTCAAAGGCCGCAAAGACGTGATGTTGACGATTCGACCGCGATACCAGCCAGAGATCTGCTCTGCCACGCCAGAGTTCTTCAATTGCTCGTCGAGCACAATCATGCGGCTACCCTAACACGGTTCAACCGTGCCCCAGCGAGTCTTATCGCTTCTTCAACAGCCTTTTGGGACACTTCAAAGCGTTGCGCAATCTGTTCGATGGTGTAGCCTGCGGCCACCAGGTTTAACGCCCCGGCAGCCTCAAGGCGCGTATACTTGAACGTAGGCCGCCCACCACAGACCAAAGGGGCAGCGACAATGTACTCTCCCAGGGGGTAGTATTCGTACACATCCCCTCCGTAGAGCTCCCGAACCAGTTCCTTTTCTTCGTTGTGTTCAAGAACCAATTCCATTGTTGACTCACCTCGCAGAATGATACTGTAGAGTGAAGGACATGTCGCTGGAAGAGGGCTTGGGCGAGCAGCCGCTTGACCTCGACAGTCAGTTTCTGTCGATTGTAGCCCGCAACGGAAAGCGAGTCAGGTATTTCGCTCTGGAGATATTCGACATAATAGACATTCCTCACCAGTCGTGATGGATTTACACGGATGAAAACTGAAACAGCCCATCTTTCCACAAGTTCCTGCATGCTGTCCATGATACCACGCGCCGAAGGCGCAGGCGGCATCTTCCACCACCCGGTTATATTTGCGGGTGCTCGCCAGAACCGATCGCATGTCAGCACACAATCCAAACAGGTGCACCGGGAGAATACCTAGTGCTGTACGGCACCAATAACTCGACAGTTGACTGGATGTCGAAACTTGTTTCGAGAACGATTCCCCCAACAAGTTGGGGCATCCAGGTGCCGACAAATTTACAACCAACCTCACTACCCATCCTTCCCTTCTTCCCCCAACCAAGAGTGTCAAGCGGTTTCTGAAACATCCCAGACACTTCACCATCTCCGTATCAACGCCGTACCAACGTCGTATCAGCGCCGTTAGGTGCTTTTTTCTCTGCTTGGGCGCATCTGCTTACCCCCTACGGATCGACTTAAGCAGTACAAGGGAGCAAAAGTCGCGTAGACTTCTCCCTCTCCCCGCCGTGGGAGAGGGCCGGGGTGAGGGGGAGAGGCAAACCGCCCGAATCTTTCCCCTCACCCAAATCCTCTCCACCCCCCCTTCCCCCCCGCAAGCAGATCGAGCGAAGCGAAGACCCCGATCTATCGGGGGGGAGGAGGGGCGAGGGCTTCTTTCGTATTAAGAGCCTATCCGAAAACTCTAGCAAACCCCGGTGGTCCAAGCGAAGCGAGGACACCGGGTGTTTGCGGCGTCGCAGGAACACACCCGGCGTCCTACGGACAGCCGGGGTGTTCCCAAACAAGTTTTCGGATAGGTACTAAGTTAATCCCAATGGGGTTTATACGACGCTTACCCCAGTTTGTTTGACAGACGGACTGCATTCTCCTGTCGGTTGAGCAAAAAAGAGCGCAACATCGTATGTCCCAGCGCTGAGAGAAGGAACTGAAAGGGTTTGCACTCCCAGATTGACGGGGCTCTCTGGTGCCTGCGTCCATCTGGCATCTGCTTCCCTCTTCCAGTAGACATAGATTTTCCCTTCCGAGACGCCGGATGGGTCTTTCCATGTCACTGGCAATATTCCTGTAGATGGGCTTGTTGCTTGAACGGCACCGACAGAAGGAACTGGAGGAGAAAAATCAGGAACTCCCACCAATGCTTTCCCTTGTTTCTGCAACGCGATGTTCCGTTTCATGAAGAGGTTATAACCGGACAAAGGCTTTCCTTCCGCTGCGACATCCCATACCATTTCGACAACCGCTGGCAAATGGTGCCACGCCGAGACCACTTCCGCAAAAGCCGTGCGTTGTGCGACCTGTTTTTCGGTGCGGGGTTGGGCGGGACGCGCATAAGAGCGGACGTATTTGATCCCTTTCCATTCGGAATAAACCACATCATCTCCGGTGGCTCCACTCGCGCTCTCTACCATGGTGGAATATTTGACTTTCGCCATGAGCATTTCACCCCCTTTCATCTATTGTGGGAACGAATCCCATTATATAGTCAGGATTTATTTTACAGTGTACGACCATCTTGTGTGGATACTATAGTTTCTTGGGCAATCGCAAAGAGTTTATTGCGGGCGGTTCTTTGGGAATTTCTGTGGTAGCCACAAGATGTAGTGGTGTCACCACAGAG
>CAZOAL010000140.1:0-2854 GCA_964577695.1 uncultured bacterium
GAAACTTGGGCTACGAGCGCATTTGCCCGAGTTCGTCAACACGCCCTAGTACACGTCGGCGGAAGTTTTGACCCCCACCCGGCCTCCACCCCCCTATAATCCCCCGTGGACGGGGGATATTGGGCGGGGAGGAGAAAAAACCTCCCCCTTCTGTCCCCCGTCCACTCCTGTCCCCCCGTCCGCGGGGGGACCATAGGGGGGGAAAGACCACAGGGGGGAACGGGGGGACAGAGGGGGGGTCAGGATTTCCGCCGTGAAGTTCTAGCAATCCTCTTTCTCTTGAGCATGCTCTTCAACGAGCGGCCAACCTTGCTCTTTTTGTTGCTTTATATCCTACAATCGCTTCAAAATTCTTTTCGCACTTCACAAAATTGGCATGTTTCAGAAAACTATTGACACTGAGACAAGATGCAAAATTCAGGATTCAAGATGCAAGTTGAGCGAAGCGAAATCCCGCAAAGCGGGGATGCAGTTGAATCCTGAATCCTGAATCCAAAGTGTCACACATTTTTGCGGAAATTTGCGGAAATTGGAAACATGCCGAAATTCTTTTGACAAGTCCAGACAACAATGGTAAAATGAATTGAAAAAAAGGAGACCTAACAGATGGCAAAAGCATGGGAGGTCGAAGGCATTGCGCCGGAGATAAGCCTTGAAGTGTGCGCCCGAAGGATTATCACGACCCGATTCGACGAAATGATGTCCTTCAAGCGGGGAGCAATTGATGGGAAAAACATTGAGTTTGTTCACGATATGCGTGTGTCGTCTCGGCGGTTACGCACAGCGATGCTGACCTTTGCCGATTGCTTTCCAAAGAAAAAGCAATTTCAAAAGCATCTCAAGCGGGTTAAGCACATTACAAAAACAATGGGAGCAGTTCGCGACCTGGATGTGCTCATTAAGCGCTTTCAACAAGATGCGCAAATGATGTCGGAAACGGAGCAGATTGGCGTTCAAAACTTAATCGCACACCTGCAACTGGAACGGGCAGAAAAACGAAAACTGATGTTGAAGCGCTTTGAAAGGCTCGACGCCAGTGATTTTGCGAAAAGGTTCTTAAAATTCTTTCAGGTACAGACATGGCAAAAGCGTGGAAAGTCAAAGGGATTCAACCGCGGAAAAGCTATCGCTGGAACGCGCAGGTCATCCTCCCCGTGAGAGTTGATGAAGTTTACTCGTGGGCTGCGTCTATTCGCCAGCCGGATAACATCGAAGCGCTTCACGACATGCGAATTTCGGTGAAGCGACTTCGTTATTCAATGGAGTTTTTCGCCGTCAACTATGGAGGAGTGTTCAACGCTTTCCTGAAGATCGTGGAGGGTTTGCAGGAGTTACTCGGTGACATCCACGATTGCGATGTCAGGCTGCAAGCTTTGACAGATTATCTACAAAACCTTCGGGGAAAGTCAGATGCTTCTTTATGTGAAAGCGAATCCGCATACAATCCCGCTTGTGGCGAGGTGCCTATTGATGCCATTGGCATCAATACCCTCATTTCACGCTATCGCAAGATTCGCGAAGAAACGTATCAAAGTTTTTTGCAGAAATGGGATGAACTTGAGCAAACAGATTTCAAAGGACAACTTCTTGAAACCATCGGCTCATGTCAAAAATAGGTCCAAAGACGTGAAGAGAAACCGAGTTTCCCCAAGAAACTCGGTTTCTTTTGCACGCATTCTTAACATGAGCCCAACGAAAAGTGAACCCAAGACAAATCACAAAGGAGTCATAAAACATGACGAACACACAGACACAGCCACTAGAGATGGCAATCGCCACGGAGGATTACGTTGTTGGCGTTGATATGGGAGGCACCAAAATCCTTGCCGCTGTTGTGGATGCAGAGGGAAAAATCATCTCCCACTCCAAAATAGCCACACGAGCGGAAAAAGAAACGGATCAAATCATCGATCGAATTGCTCGATGTATTGGCGAGGCCATCGAGCAGGCGCATCTCGAAGCCTCGCAAATTCATGCAATCGGCATCGGTGCCCCCGGGCCGCTAGACCCGGAGCGGGGCATCGTTATCTTCGCCCCCAATCTCGATTGGTCAAACGTTCCACTCAAAGCAGAACTTGAATCACGTCTGGGCATCCCTACCTTTGTTGATAACGATGTCAATGTTGGCACGTTAGGTGAGCATGTCCTGGGAGCAGGACGCGGCGTGAAAAATCTCGTCGGGATTTTCGTTGGCACCGGCGTTGGCGGTGGAATTATTCTAAACGGAAAGCTCTTTCATGGAGCCAGCAAAACGGCTGGTGAAGTGGGGCATATGATCGTGAAGGCGGATGGCCCCCGGTGTGGTTGTGGCAATCTCGGCTGTCTGGAAGCCGTAGCGAGCCGCACCGCGATCGCCAGGCAACTCCAGAAGGCAATCCTTAAAAAGAAGAAAAAGAGCATCCTTCCAAAACTGAACGACGGAAATCTCGATCTGATTCGGAGTAAGGCATTAGCAGAGGCTGTCAGGCGAGGCGACAAAGTGACAACAAAGGTGATGCGGCGGGCCGGGAAATACCTCGGCATCGGTGTTGCCTCGATTGTCAATTTCCTGAACCCTGAGATGATCGTGCTTGGCGGTGGAGTCATTGAAGCGATGGGGGATAGCTTTGTGGACCAGATTCGCCGTGTCGCAGGAGAGTATGCTTTGCCGAATACGATGAATGGTGTACAAATTGTCACGGCAAAACTGGGTGACAATGCAGGTGTCATCGGAGCAGCGGTGTTGGCTCGCCAGATGTTAAATGAGCAAATGAGCAGGCATGTTTCAAATTCCTGAAAAAATTGGTTTACTTTATTAGCTAATTTTCAGTATTAAAGTTCCTATTGGTTCCCAGACCCGAAGGGTTTCCAAAAC
>CAZOAL010000141.1:0-2679 GCA_964577695.1 uncultured bacterium
CGGTTTGACTCGGTGTTCGCATGGTTTCTGATACGGCCCATCTTCGAGGCGATCTACACAAAGATAAAACGTACCGGCGACCGGTACATTGCCCGGTGAAAAGCCGACGATTCTCGCCAGCCTGGGGGTGCCCTCCACAGCTCTGGCATGGACGGATGACGCTGATTCGCTTCTTCCATCCGCCTCTCGGAAGTCACGACGCGCCTTGCGTGGTGCCCCAGACCGTTCCTGCGGGTTTCGGTTTGCCCCATCGGAGAAGGGGGGGCATGCCTCAAAATTCACCAAAAACGACTTGACACGTTTTTCGCTCGTCGAAAACCGCGTGAAGGAATTGAGAATCGGGGAATTGTCAATTGTCAATTCAAAAGGAATGGGTTGCGAACGGATTCAAACGGGATTCTTATCCCTCTTCCCCAAACCCGTTCGCGACATCCGTTAAAACGTGTCAACCGAAGGGGGAATGGGTTTCGCCGTTGGGGGGGGTGAGGAATTTCTGAAAGTTGCCCCGGGTGGGTCAGCATGGGATTGAATGTCGCAAATCGTCTGTTTTTAACCCAGATGGGACAAGGTGCCCAAATTTCTGAATAAGCTCCTGGGAAGAGGCATTGAAGGCCGCGCTGGTGGATTGAGGGGTTGTTTTTTCAAACCTTGAAAAGGTTCTGAACCTTTTCAAGGTTGCGCCAAATACAAAAAGGAGGCTTCACTATGACAGTCGAAATACGGGAAGGTCAATGGGGCGAGCCCCAGGATCTTGGAGTGGTCGCAACCCACACCGTGCTACTGCATACGGGAAAGGTTCTCATGTTCTCGTTCGATCAAGCGCACGAAACTCAAACAAGCAAGGTCAACGCGAAGGTATGGGACCCGATAACGAGTGAAGTGATACCTGTTGACAGGCCTCCCGCGTTCCCAAAACCTCGGAATCTCTTTTGCAGTGGGCACTGTTTTCTGCCGGACGGCCGACTGCTCGTTGTTGGCGGAAACGATTGGTACTGGGGACCTCACTATAACGTCCATACGTTTGACCCGGAGACGCTATCATGGAGCGTGCACAAGTCAATGCGTAAGGGAAGGTATTATCCAACATGCACCATGCTTCCCGATGGCACTGCATTCATCGCTTCCGGGGCGAAGTTCCGTTTTCTATTCGGAATTATCTTAATCAATACATCTTATGAGATTTTCGCCCCCCAAAAGAACCGCTTAATGTACAAAGCGCGTTTTGCCTCCGGCAGGTTTCTTAGCATGTACCCGTTTGTGCATGTTTTGCCCTCCGGCGATCTTTTTGTCCATTCAAAGAATCAAAGTCGGTTGTTCGACCTTCGCAACCGCAAGTGGCGTTCTGACATTTACCAAACGGAATCTCGAAACACACGTACCTATCCGGGCCAAGGTGCCTGCGTTTTGCTACCCCTCCTTCCAGACCAACCGGATGGAGTTCGCCTGCTCGTCGTGGGCGGCGGAGATGAGATGAAGACAAATATAGACGAGGACGTTCAGGCAACAAATACGGCTGAAATTTTCACTTACAATCCTGATAGCACCCCCACGCTTCCCCCTACAGGCTGGCGAGCCACCACGCCAATGTTCAATCGTCGCCTCATGCCAGATGCAGTCCTCCTTCCGGACGGCACCGTTTTTGTCGTGAATGGTGCCGCGAGGGGCAGTGCTGATCATTCCCACGACGCGGTTCTGGAACCTGAATTGTTTGACATTGAGGAGGAAAAATGGACCCGGATGGCAGAGATGAAGGTGAAACGGCTCTATCACGCAACCGCGATTCTGCTTCCTGATGCGCGAGTTTTGGTGGGTGGAACGACCCGGCAATACAATCCTGATGTGGACGCGGATGAGTTCCGAATCCAGGTATTTTCGCCTCCTTATCTCTCCAGAGGCCCGCGACCTACCATCACCTCCATGTCGAAAGCGGTCTCGTATGAGGAGGCGTTTGACATTGTAACGCCGGAGGCAGGAGATATCGAGTCCATTGTACTTATCCGTCCGTCCTCGGTGACACACTCTAGGGCGTGTTGACGAACTGTTTCGCAATCTAACTGTAGCCCAAGATTCTATCTTGGTTGGGGACGAGGTGCCAAGTTAGAAACTTGGGCTACGAGCGCATTTGCCCGAGTTCGTCAACACGCCCTAATGACATGGACCAGCGCTATGTGGGGCTCAAGATTCACTCGCCGCGTGGTACGGAGCGAATAACGGTTACTGCGCCACACGACGCGAACATCGCTCCGCCTGGGTACTACATGCTGTTCATTGTCAACAGCCAGAAGATTCCTTCAGTCGCAAAGTTTGTTAAGCTAACCTGAATTGGGTATCGCATGACACGCCCTAATACTACAATGTCACGTTAGGAGAAGAATACGCTTGTAGCCCAACTTTCTAAGTTGGAAAGCCGCGTCCAAAACCAAGATAGAATCTTGGGCTACAATTGAACGTGACATTGTAGTGCTAAGGCATGTTTCAAATTTCCGAAAAAATGTGTTGACATTTTGCATGGAAGGTTGGAAGGATGGAAGAATGGGGAATGAACTTCTTCCTTCCATTCTTCCCCTCTTCCATTCCTTCGTTTCACTCAGAGCTTGCCCTGAACACAGTGAAGAGACAGGCTCTTGTAGGGATAGGTAGATTCCTTGCGGAATTTTCCCCCCCTCCAAACCGTGCGTG